>NZ_AORV01000060.1 GCF_000350485.1 Ruminiclostridium cellobioparum subsp. termitidis CT1112 | reverse complement strand
CCAACCGGCACAGCGGGTTAAGTTATTTGAAAACATAAACAGGGCTCTGTCCACATATATAATAAGAGAAAACTAAGGAACCGTGCATTTTTGGGACGTGGAGGAAAAATGCTTAATTATATATGGATGGGTTTGCTTCTGATAGGCTTTGCCGTAGGAATAATAAACGGAAGGATAGACCAGGTTACTAAAGCTGCCATGGATTCTGCACAGTCGGCGGTGACGGTATGTATAGGACTTCTGGGAGTGATGTGTCTCTGGACAGGTTTGATGAAAGTAGCCGAAAAAAGCGGCCTGGTTACCAGTATCAGCAGATTTGTAAGACCTGTGATGACCTTTCTATACCCGGATATACCCAGGGATCATCCTGCCCTGGGGGCCATCGTAATGAATCTGGTTGCCAACTTCCTGGGCTTGGGAAATGCGGCAACCCCGCTTGGAATCAAGGCCATGAATGAGCTGCAGTCCTTGAACCGGGACAAAAAAACCGCCACTGACTCAATGTGCATGTTTCTGGTCATGAACACTGCGGCAATACAGCTTGTACCGGCAACCATAATTGCTTTGCGGACTTCCGAGGGATCAAAGAAGCCTGCCGAAATAATCGTCTGCATATGGATAGCCTCGGTATGCGCCACAATAATGGGAATCATAGCTGCCAAGCTCCTGTCAAAGGTATGGAATGAGGGGCAGACGGAACCGGGCGGCTCAGGAAAAGCCGCAAAGCACAAACGGTAGGTGGAAGGTAAGCCATGGGGATTATAAGACAAATATCTGATTATGCAATACCTGCAATCTTCATTATAATAATATTTGCGGCTATACTCAGGAAAGTTAAGGCCTACGATTTATTTATCGAGGGAGCAAAGGACGGCATAGAAACCGTCATTAAAATAATGCCCTCCCTTGTAGGACTGCTGGTGGCGGTGGGAGTGTTCAAGGCCTCCGGGGCCCTCGACCTGCTGATCATTTTGCTGCGTCCCCTGATCGACCTGTTGGGGATGCCTCCTGAGGTGGCTCCGCTGGCGCTGCTGCGCCCCATTTCGGGAAGTGCCTCGTTCGCATTTGTAACTGAGATAATAAAAGCCTTTGGGCCGGATACCTATGAGGGGCGCGTTGCCGCCACCATGATGGGGTCTACCGAAACCATCTTCTACACACTTGCGGTATATTATGGCTCGGTAGGTGTAAAAAACATAAGATACACACTGATAGCTGCAATAATGGCTGATATTATCAGTGTCATAGCATCACTCTGGGCCTGCCGTTTTATTTTCGGATAGATAATTCCTAAAAATACTTTTTTGCTCTGAGAAGGTTGACGGCGGTGGAATAGAAAAACATTCCCCGGCCCCCGGCCTTCAGCAGCGCCTTGCTGGTAATGGCATTCATACCTTCATTTGCTTTTGGATGGGTAATGTATATGCTCAGAAGCAGTTTGACTGTGGAACGGACAAGCTTTGGATTGGATGCCTTCATTCTCAAGGCTTTTTTCATAAGGAAAATAATTCTGTTCTCATACTCCTTGAGATTCTCATAATAAAAATCGTAATTGATGTTTCCCGAGGATAAATCATCATTATAATTGATATAGCCTTCCAGTATTTTATGAATGCAGCATATCCATGGAAAAAAAGATATGTTAAAGCTTTCAGCTTTTTGTTCCGTCAGATCCGGATCAGTTGCAAGGGCCAGCAGGAGCTGTATGCTTAAAGTTGAGTCAACTGCCATACAGAATTCCCAGCCCGACAGTTCAGGATACTTTTGACCGTGAGCAGAGCTCCAGTTGGTAAGGTTCACTTCTTTCGCATTATCATCCGAGGAGAACTTTGTAATCTGCAAATCAATGAAAAGTGCCAGAAAAGCCGACAGTTGATCGCGGATTACATCATAGGACGGCAGAGTGCGTATTTTCTGACGGCACTTTTCTACAAGTATGGTGAGATAGCCGCTGTCGTCCTTTGAGGGGAAGAATGTAAAATACTGTTCATATGAGTCGTTTCTGAGATTTAATGCATCTTTTAAGGAAGAAAAGATCAGCCTCAAAAAGGGTTCGGTACTTGTAGAGGAATGCATGCATATGGTGTTCAGGTATTGAAGGATGGCCTGGAAAGAAGTAATCACATCTGCAGCCATTGGTATATCAACATTCGGATACAACATGCATATGGAGGAAACTGCCGAATCAAACCTGTTTTTCTCAAGGGCTTCCCTTGCGTTTGACTTAATGGAGAGCTTGCGGATACGCTTTGTGTAGCCCCAGTTTTCTTTACCTCTTTTTTCAACAATTGGATATATATAATTTTTGTATTTATTTGAATATTTCAAACTTCTTATAAAACTTATCATTCGGAATATTCTCCTTGAAAAATTGAAAACAAATATGTATAGTAGTAATGAGTACTAACTATAAAATTATACCATGTTGGGGAACAATTAAATAACATAATACATTAAGTTATTATCTATTGTTGCATATATTGCAATTTTAGTAACAAATGAGGAGGAAAGATGTCTAAAAAAACTTATTATATTTCGACGCCAATTTATTATCCAAGCGGAAAGCTTCACATAGGACATTCATATACAACTGTTGCAGCTGATGCTGTTTCCAGATACAAGAGGCTGAAAGGCTATGATGTAATGTTTTTGACAGGAACCGATGAACACGGGCAGAAAATACAGAGAAAGGCCGAAGAAAAGGGAATAACCCCGAAGCAGTATGTGGATGAAATCGTGTCAGGTATAAAAGACCTGTGGAAATTGATGAAAATAACCAATGACAGATTTATCAGAACCACTGACGACGAGCATGTAAAGGCCGTTCAAAAAATATTCAAACAGCTGTATGACCAGGGAGATATTTATAAAAGTGAATACGAGGGCTGGTATTGTACACCCTGCGAATCCTTCTGGACAAAGACACAGTTGGTTGACGGCAAATGCCCTGACTGCGGCCGTGAGGTTGAACTGACAAAGGAAGAGAGCTATTTCTTCAAACTGTCAAAATATCAGGATAGATTGATCAAACATATAGAAGAAAATCCCGAATTCATACAGCCTGTATCCAGACAGAACGAAATGCTAAACAACTTCCTCAGACCGGGTCTTGAGGATATTGCGGTTTCAAGGACCACTTTCAACTGGGGTGTTCCGGTTTCCTTCGACGACAAACATGTGGTATATGTGTGGATCGATGCCTTGTCAAACTATATAACTGCATTGGGATACTCGGCGCAGGACGATGCTCTGTTCCGCAAATACTGGCCCGCCGACGTTCACCTGGTTGGAAAGGAAATCGTGAGATTCCATACCATAATATGGCCCGCAATGCTTATGGCACTGGATCTGCCGCTGCCGAAACAGGTCTATGGACATGGCTGGCTGCTGCTGGAAGGCGGCAAGATGTCAAAATCCAAGGGAAATGTTGTTGATCCGCAGATACTGGTAGATAAGTACGGATTAGATGCCATCAGATACTTCCTCTTAAGGGAGGTTCCTTTCGGTTCTGACGGAGTATTCTCCAATGAGGCGCTTATTAACAGGATCAACTCCGATCTGGCCAATGATCTGGGCAATCTGGTAAGCAGAACTGTGGCAATGATAGATAAATATTTCGGAGGCTCGATTCCCGAAAATAAGGTTTCAGGTGAATTTGACAGTGATCTCATAAGCCTTGTAAAAGAAACTCCCGCAAAGGTGGAGGAACTCCTTGACAAACTGCAGTTCAGCACTGCTCTGTCGGAAATATGGAAGACAGTGTCCAGAACGAATAAATACATTGATGAGACAATGCCATGGGTTCTGGCAAAAGATGAAGCAAACACTCCAAGATTGGCACAGGTGATGTACAATCTGGCAGAAACCTTGAGGGTCATAGCCATCCTCATACAGCCCTTTATGCCTGAAACTCCCGAAAAGATATGGAACCAGCTGGGCATAACCGACAAAAGCCTGGTGGAATGGGATAAAGCCGGGGAATGGGGAGTATATCCGGTGGGAGCAAGCGTGAACAAGGGAGATGTTATCTTCCCGAGGATAGATTTGAAGAAAGAGCTTGAAGAGATAGAAAAAATGTCTGAAAATGCTGCGGAAGCTGCAAAGGCGGCTGAACCTGCAAAAGCTAAAGAGCCGCAAAAGACTGCAAAAGCAGAGCAGGCCGTTAACCAACCTGCAGATGAAACCAATGCCAACCTGATAACCATTGACGATTTTGCCAAAGTCGATCTCAGGGTGGCCAAAGTGCTGGAGGCCGAAAAAGTTGAAAAGGCCGACAAACTGCTGAAAATGAAACTGCAGGTTGGAGGAGAGGTCAGGCAGGTGGTATCCGGAATAGCAAAATACTATACCCCTGAAGAAATGGTGGGAAAAACCCTGATATTGGTGGCCAACCTGAAGCCTGCAAAACTCAGAGGAATAGAATCCCAGGGCATGATACTGGCGGCTTCGGATGAAAACGGCCTGTCTCTGGTAACCATAGACAAAGACATGCCAAGCGGAGCACACGTTGGCTGACAGAGCCTGGGAGTGTCGCACTGAACAGTTTTGAAAAGGAACCTTAAGGCTAATCCTGTCATATAGATATTAGGAAGTACTTTTCATAAATTTGCAAAATACTATGGTATATTCGATAATTATTGAAATAAAACGGGTGATAATTTGATTTTTGATACACATGCACATTACGATGATGAGCGGTTTGACGAAGACAGGGATTCTTTGTTGAAGCGGCTCCATCAGGAGGGGATTTCGTATATATTGAATGCCAGTGCCAGCCCCGAATCTCTGGGGGCAACAATGGAGCTGGCAGAAAAATATCCCTTTGTTTATGCAGCTCTGGGAATACATCCCCATGATGCCGAAAAAATGAATGAGGAAATTATGAACAAGATCCGGACCCTGTCAAAAAATGATAAGGTTGTGGCCATAGGTGAAATAGGTCTGGATTATTATTACGACAATTCTCCGAGAGACATACAGAGATATTGGTTTGAAAGGCAGATAGAGCTGGCCAAGGAGCTCAGGCTTCCCATAATCATTCATGACAGGGATGCACATGAAGACACTGTCAATATATTGAAAAAGACGGATGTAAAGCAGGTGGGAGGAATATTCCACTGTTTTTCAGGCAGTGCACAGATGGCAATGGAAATGCTTAAGCTGAATTTATATATTGCCGTCGGAGGAGCTGTCACCTTTAAAAATGCCAGAAAAACCGTTGAAGTTGTAAAAGCTGTTCCTCTGGAAAAACTTTTGGTTGAAACAGATTGCCCATATCTATCTCCTGAACCTCACAGGGGAAAAAGAAACAATTCGGGCTATTTGGTCCACATTATTCGAAAAATTGCCGAGATTAAGGAAATAAGTGAGTCTGAAGTTGCCGAGATAACACTGATGAATGCGAAAAAGGTATTCGGATTGAAATAAAATAATAAGTCTTAATTGATTCTCAAGGAGAGGAATTATGAAAAAGTTTATTATTGTTATTGTGTTTGTATTTCTGATCGCAATACTTATTTCTTTTAATTATTTGTTGTGGGACAGGGAAAAACAGCTGGAAAGCTTTCAGGACCTGAGCAATGCCAAAAACCTGAGTATTGATACTCTCGGTGAAAAGATCAACAATCTTGACAAGCAGAACAAGGAGCTGGCAGAAAGGGTTTCTTCACTGACACAGGAAAACTCCGACCTGAAAAGCAGCAATTATAAGCTCATTGCCGAAAGCCAGCAAGTCAGGCAGGAAATGGAGGCCAATAAGGTATTTATCAGCCTGCTTAAAAGTAATATGAACACTGAACCATTTGAAGCAGCTATAAAAAAATGGGTTGAAGCTGTTAATTCAAGAAATTTTAAAGCAGCCCATACTCTTGTAAGCAAAGAATCCAGGGATGAAATCCTCAGTGATGAAGAAAAATTCAAAAAAACCTATCAAAGTGAAGTCAAGGCCATCAGGCTTAAGTCATCAAAGCTTTATAACGAATTGACCGATGACGAACATCTTGCCAAAATTCAATTTCAAGTAGTCTTTGAGATTGACAAACCTGAAGCATCCTCAGAAGATAAGGAAGAGATACCGCAAGTCCTTTTTAAAAGCGGTGAAAATGAAAAATACATTACCATGGAATTGGACAGTGAAGCAGGGGAATGGCGTATTTCCGAACTGTCGGATAAGCCATAGCTGCGGGTTTCGGACTTTTTTCAGGCATAATTAGCGGTTCAGAATAATATACTAAAATCCAGTTAATAATTGTTAATAAGGGAACTGTTTGGAAAATCTATGCCATTAATAGGCAATAAATTTGACAAAATTATACGCTTAGCATAAAATATTCACAGTCCCTTTGAATATTTCTAACAGGAGGTTAGTATTTATGATACCGATTGCGAAGAATATTAAAAGGTATTTTTCACAAATGAATTTTCGTGGTTTTGGCAGAAAGAAGCACGGAGATTTATTCAAGATCAGATCATTGGATATTGCAATAATCAGTATTGCCGTTGTTATATCCGTTACTGCCGGTGTCTTTGTATTTAATGGGTTGAAAAGACACGTAGTAATCAACGACAATGGACATGAGATTGCAATAAAGACAATGAAAGCAACAGTGAGAGAGGTATTGGAGCAGACAGGCGTAACAGTTGCAAAGGAAGATTTTGTCAGCATGCCGTTTGACTCAAAGCTAGGGAGAATCCAGGAGAACAGAATTGAGATAAAAAGAGCTGTACCTGTTTCAATTATTGTGGATGGGAAGGAATTAAGTGTTAAAACTTATAAGGATACTGTCAAAGAGGTACTAAACGACAACGCTATCAGCGTGGATGAAGACGATAAGTTCATCGAGTCCCAATTGGGGGACAGAATTGTACCTAATATGGATATTTCAATAATTCGGGTAGATGAAAAGACAGTAAAAGAGACTTCTCCCATACCATTTAAAACAATTACAAAAGAAAACAACAGACTGGACAAAGGACTAAAAAATACAGTTAGAGAAGGAAAAGAAGGCATCAGAGAGAAGACATATACTGTAGTTTACGAGAATGGAAAGCAGACCGCCAAACAACTGGTCGAGGATATTGTTGCAACAAATCCGCTGGATAAGATTGTTGAAGTCGGTACGGTTTTAAACTACAAGACATCGAGAGGTGATACACTAAGATATTCAAATGTTATGAATATGAAGGCGACCTCATATACGGCTTCTTTCGCCGATACCGGTAAGCACCCCGGAGATCCGGGCTTTGGTATTACCGCCACCGGCGCAAAGGTCAAAAGAGGGATTATAGCAGTAGACCCAAGAGTTATTCCACTGGGAACCCGGGTTTATGTCGAGGTTCCGGGAGCCGCAGCTGACTATGGATATGCAGTTGCTGCCGATGTAGGAGGAGCGATAAAAGGAAACAAGATAGATGTTTATCTTGATTCCAGCTATGCGGTGGACATATGGGGGGTAAAAAAAGTAAAAGTTTATATACTTAAATAGCAGTTTGATTTTAGTATGTAAGCAAATAAAAGTATTAAAGGGACTGTTTGAGCTGATCCGGTTTGTGGGGTCGGCTCATTTTCTATTCGCGTATCCGGAGAAACCGGGCTGCGCCGTTTTGTGCCGGCCTGTGTAAAGTCCGATAACCCAGTCACTTTTCTGCGGATTACAGTTCTGCGGCCAGTATACCTAGCTGATTTTGCAGCCAGGCAATAACATCATTTTTATCTTTATTCAGTGGGGCTATATGATCCCAGAGGTCACAAAAATATTCTTCAAAGGCTCTCACCAGCATAGGCTCCTCTATGGATAGCCGGACCTGGGGCTTGCCGCTTGCGGGTTTGAAAGCCTCAAACTGTACCGAATGCCTTTCCTTGACCGTACAGTATAAATCATTTATTATCAAGGTGCTGTCACCATCCGGGGATAAAAAAGCAATATTATAGTTGCTGAACTTTTGAAGGATATTTATTATATTCTGCAGGATTTCAATAATATCCCTAATCTTCAGCTCAAGGACTTCAATTCCTGAATAAGTGTATAGGTAAAGCTGCCTGTGGCAGATCAGCTTTTTTATTGTATCCACAGGAAATATATCCTTATGCCCGTAATTCTGGATATTAGAGATGATTGTATTAATCTGCCTCTTGTGATCCTTCAAGTACATCTGGATTGCCTCAGAAGGCATATTTTTACTTCCCATGAGCTTTTTATACAGCTTCTCAGGCAGAAAAAACTTACTTAGTCCATAATTGTAAACATAGCGGGTACCCATATTTTCTTCACTTTCGGTCAAAAGACAGAAATAGTCTGTAGACATATCCTCAGGATAGTACTTAATGAGCAGTTTTGCATAATTGGACAGAAGCAAATTAAAGTAATCCTTTAAAATATTGACGGCAGCTTTACTTTCCAGGTAAAAGGCACAACTTATTTCCGAAGTTGGATTTGTAGAAAAGCATGAAAGTGCTCCGATATCGGAAATGATACATAGCTCTCTTTCTGCTGCAAAAACACCGTATTTTTTAAAATAATACAGATTAAGTCTCCCCGTTTTCATGAATGGCAGTATGAAATTGATGAACTTTAAAGTCCTTGAGGTATTATTGGTTAATCTCAATAAAAACACCACATCCCATCCGTTATTTATGGTTCTCAATAAAAGCTCCTTAAACTGTGTAATTTTATTATTGGGCAGGGTATGTAAATCCAAGTCACTGTTAAAGGTAAGGAATACGGTTTTATCTTCCTGCTGGGTCTGGTTCACAGCAGTTTCAAGTAGAGAGATGGCAGCCGAAAGTATATTACTGATTCCAAAAATAATTTTATCTTTACTGGATAAGGCCACTGCATTGCTAAGACTCTCCTCTATATTTGCCCTGTGGATTTTACTTTCTTTTTTTTCAGCTTTTTTACACTCAAAGGAATAACCCTGTGACTCTCTTAGCGTTATCCTGATTTTCTCCTGAAGGTCAACTACTGCCCCGGTATCCCGGCATACCTCTAAAAGAATATTATTCAGCTGTTCCAATTGAGTGGAGTTATGAACATTTTTGGACAGGTATTCCGAAATTCTTTCAATATAGAGTGTATTATAAGAAGGAACTCTTTTTCCATGAATCCAGCGGTTAACAAGCGAGTTGTCAACATTGATTGCCTTGGCCAGTCTATTAATACTTATATCTAAAGCCGATAGAATTAATTTCAGGCATTCACCGAATTTAATGTTGGTTGCCATGGTTTTCTCCTTAAATCAGTAGTGTATTTACTATATATCAATTAAAACGATTGTTCTCTATCTTCAAATATTTGTCATAACCACGGCTTTGACAAATTTTGATAATATATTACAAATAAAGCCTTACTAATATATCATAAGAGATAAGTTGTCAAAAAAAAATATATTGAGATAGTGATTTGTGGCACATTATTTGGAGGTATCTATGTTCAAGCTAAAAAGTATTAAAACAAAGCTGGTTCTATTTTTTGGAGCGTTATTGTTGTTTATTTGTACAGGACTTGGAGTTGCAGCAGATACGGTTTCATCTGGAGCATTGAAATCCACTATAAATGAATCGCTGGCTCAAATGTCCAAGGAGGCCGCAAAGGTTATACAGGCAAGGGTTGATGTTCAGCTGAGCGTTTTGGAAGCATTTGCCGAGACAGATTACATAAAAAATGATACCACATCATATGACGAAAAGCTGAGATTGATGGAAAACGAGGTAAAAAGAAGCGGCTATTTATACATGATGCTTGCAGATATGGATGGCAATGCAAGATATACCAACGGTAAAAATTCCATAATTGCGGACAGGGAATATTTTATAAAGGCAAAAGCCGGTGAAAGAGCCGTATCAGACCCTATTGTAAGCAAAACAAATAATAGTCTGGTAGTGTGCTATGCAGTTCCGATTAAAGAGGGAAATACCGTAAAGGGGGTATTGATTGCAGTCAGGGATGGGAATGAATTGAGTTCCCTTATCGATGACATACAATATGGAAAAAGTTCGGAAGCTTTAATGATCAGTAATTCAGGGACTATAATAGCTCATCATGATAAAAATCTTGTCTTTGATATGTATAATGTTTTTGAAGAAGCAAAAAAAGATCCGCAATTAAATGGACTGGCCGAATTGACAAAGCAAATGGCTGAGAGAAAATCAGGAGTCGGGGAATATCATTTTAACGGTGTTACAAAATACATGGGCTTTTCACCGGTGCAGGGCACTGCCTGGTCGTTGTCCATAGCGGCTCCGGAATCAGAGACCATGGCCGAAATAAGTAAATTGGCCGTAATTATAGTTGTACTTTCAATTATATTTATGTTGGTAAGTCTGGTAATTACACTATTGATTGCAGGAAAGATTTCAAAACCTATAAAAACAGCTTCAGATTATTTGAAGGTTGTGGCTACCGGGAACTTTTCGGGTAATATGCCTGAGAAACTGTTAAAAATGACAGATGAAACGGGTATCCTTGCAAACTCCATCAATACCATGCAGCAGGCTGTAAAAAATATTATCATTGAAGTTGCCGATGAGTCCTCCGAGGTCAGCGAGCTGCTGGTTACAATAAATTCTGAGATGGACAGGCTCAACAAAAATATAGAAGAAATTTCGGCGACAACGGAAGAGCTGTCAGCAGGTACCGAGGAGACTGCATCGTCCACAGAAGAAATGAATGCAACCTCTCTTGAAATTGAAACGGCAATTGAGGCTATTGCCACAAAAGCCCATGAGGGAGCACTTACCATAAATGACCTGAATAAAATGACTGAGGATATGGAACAAAATGCCGTTTCCTCAAAGTCCGATGCCGTATCGATATATGAAAAGACCAAAAAGGATTTGCAGAGTGCAATTGAACAGGCTGAAGCTGTCAACCAGATAAACGAACTGTCTGAAGCTATCCTCGAAATAACCTCCCAAACAAACCTGCTTGCCTTGAATGCGGCTATTGAAGCTGCAAGGGCAGGGGAAGTGGGAAAAGGCTTTGCGGTGGTTGCCGATGAAATAAGAAAACTTGCCGAAGGCTCCAAGAACACCATTGCGAGGATACAGAAGATTTCAAAAATAATATTCAAAGCGGTGAAGGAACTCTCGGCCAGCTCGGGAGAGATCATGGAGTTTATTGACAGGAAGGTTCTGAACGACTATGATTACCTGGTTGCTTCCAGCGGACAATACAGCAAGGCTTCAACAAGCATAAATGATATGGTAACCGACTTCAGCGCCACTTCCCAGGAGCTTCTTGCTTCCATGCAGAGTATGGTAAAGGGGATAGACGAAATAGCAAATGCCTCCAATGAAGAGGCGCAGGGCGCTACAAACATTGCAGAGGCGGCATCAACCATAGCTCTGATGTCAAACGATGTCATAAAGATGGCAGGGTCGGCAAAAGGAAAATCGGAGATTTTGATTAAAGCGGTCTCCCGGTTTAAGGTGTAGGCAGCGGAAGTTGTTAATGATTATACCGGTACTTCCGTACTAACTTCAAGCAGTGGAGTGCACACAAAGTGCTTACTTGAAATAGTAAGGGTTCAAAACAAGTATTTCACCTACAAATTTCAGTAAGCACTTTTATCGTGCACTCCATTGCTTGAAGTTGTACTCGCGTACCGGTATGATTATCATAAACAGTTCAACTGCCAGGCCGGTATCCGTCAATGGGATGACCGAATAGAAGAATTTGCTTGAAACATGCAGGTTTGCCCAAGTACATGGTGCCGGCAGATTTGCAAGCTGGAAAGCATACCGAATTTAACCGGGTTGGCAGGTACATCGGGTCTAAGTTAACGTGTTGTGCTAATTGAAATTGTCTTTTGCTTTACGGATAGATTTAATTAGAATCAACTGGTAACGCGAGGACAACTTCATGAAATAGATGCACGGTTAAAAACAATTGCGATAAATTGTCGACGAAGGTAAAGCGGTTTTGCCGGCAAAGCAGCAGGACGCTGCTTTGAGCTTCAAATCGAGACATGATGCCGAGTTTGAGCGACGGCAAAAACCGCTTTATAATGAGGCGATACAATTTTCGTAATTGTTTTTGGTGTGTCTATTTCATGAAGTTAGTGCGGAAGTTACCAGTTGATATAAAAAATTACACAGGTAAAGCAAATATGGAATAACTGGCACAACGGAGTTAAGTTAGCGCAGATGCTGCTTCCTGTACTCCCTCGGAGTGATGGAGGTAATATTCCTGTATGCCCTGTTGAAGGTTCTCAAGGTTTCAAAGCCGCTTTCCAGAGCAATCTCGGTTATCTGCTTGTCTGTGGATAAAAGCAGATGATTTGCGTAATTTATCCTCAATTCATTTATATATGTGTCAAGCCTGAGACCTATGTTATTTGAGAAGACCCGCGACAGGTAAAATGGGCTTATATCAAGTTCTGCAGCAATGGAATTAAGATTTATGGCATTGAGGTAATTCTGCTGGATATAGTTCAGTACCTTCTCCACCAGATTCACCGATACCTCCTTATTTACTTTTTGCAGATTCAAGAGTTCCAGCAGTCTTGCTACTGCGATATAAAGATATCCTGTGGTGATACCGGGATTATTGCCCGACTGTGTCTCACTGAATATGCTGCTGAGGCTGGAATAGACTTCTCCGGGGATACTCGGCCCCGGAATCCGGCATTCGGCGGCCTTGCAGGTTGAAAATACATTTTTATACAGGGGTAGCAAATCCCCATTGAATATTAAAATATAATAGTGACTCTGGGATATGGTTTTATATCCATGAATGGTATTGGGGAAAGCAAAACTTATATCTCCTCCATGCAGCACCTGCTGTTTGGAATTGACCGTCAGCTCTATTTCACCTTCTAATAAATACAGTATTTCAAGTTCTTTGTGAATGTGCGGAGGAAAAGTCATATTACTTCCCTGCCAGCAATATAAATGACTGGATTTATTTTCATAAAAAATCATTTAAGCCTCCAATCTGCACTCCATATAATTCAAATCCATGCACATTTTGATATAATTTTGCATCATATTAATATATTATATCTTACTGCAATAATTGTCTACTTTTTATAGCCTTTTTACTTTTTTTAGAAGCTGCAAAAGCATAATATGTTTTTAACGGATATTTAGAATTTAATCCGGACAATAAACTGCGGGTTGATTGACCGGGAGATGGGAGAGATTTTATGAAGAAAAGGGCTATGATTGTACGGGGCGGATGGGATGGACATCAGCCTGTGGAAGTATCTCTGATGTTTGAAAAACTGTTGAAGGGTGAGGGCTTTGAAGTTGATATCTTTGAAGAACTGAGTGTTTTTGAAAGCCTGGACACAATAATGGGATACTCTTTGATTATACCTGTATATACAATGAGCGAAATCAAGGAGGAATATGTCGGAAACGTCTGCAAGGCTGTAGAGAGCGGTATCGGATTGGCAGGCTGCCATGGCGGGATGTGTGACTCCTTCCGCAACAGCACCAGATGGCAATTCTTGACTGGTTCCCAATGGGTGGAACACCCGGGAAATGACGGTATCGAGTATGAGGTCAATATCGTCGGAGCAAGTTCCAGCCCTATAGTTGAAGGGCTTAAAGATTTTAAAGTGAAAACGGAACACTATTACCTGCACATTGATCCGGTTGTAAATGTTCTGGCAACCACGAGTTTTCCGCTTGTCCCGGGACCTCACAGCACCAACGGCCCCGTACTTATGCCAGTTGCCTATACAAAAAAATGGGGTGAGGGCAGAATATTTTATACTTCTCTGGGACATCACGCCGATGTATTTGATGCACCTGAAGCCGCTGAGCTGATGAAACGGGGATTTTTGTGGGCCAACAGGCTTATATGAAAGTATAAATCATTAAAAAAGCAAGTATAAAAAAATAAATGAGCATTGGCCCGGTAGGGTTTAGCCAATGCGAACGGAGGCCGGTATGGAGAAAGTTAAAATTGGAATAATCGGATGCGGGAATATCAGCGACATTTACCTGCAGAACCTGACTTCAGCTTTTGTCAACACCCAGGTATGGGCGGTCTGTGACCTGGTGGAAGAGAGAGCTGCGGCAGCTCGGGAAAAATATAAAATCAACAGGATATGTACCCTTGAGGAAATGCTTAACAGCGATGAAATTCAAATAATTATAAATCTCTCAACTCCAAAGGATCACTTTGAAATATGCAGGCGTTCCCTGGAGGCGGGCAAGCACACTTATGTTGAAAAGCCTTTGTCGCTCAAAGTTGAGCAGGGACTGGAGCTTGTGAAAATCGCAAAGGAAAAAAACCTGCTGCTGGGCTGTGCGCCTGACACCTTTCTTGGTGCAGGCCTTCAAACCTGCCGCAAGGCAATAGATGACGGCCTGATCGGGGATGTCACAGGCGCTACGGCTTTTATGGTCTGCCACGGGCATGAGAGCTGGCATCCCGACCCTGAATTTTATTATGATTTCGGCGGCGGTCCCATGCTGGATATGGGCCCGTACTATCTGACAGCTCTCGTTTCTCTCATTGGTCCGGCCAAAACGGTAGCCGGAATGAACTCAATAACCTTCAAGCAGAGAACCATCACAAGTGAGAAGAAATTCGGAAAGGTTATTGATGTGAAGGTTCCCACCCATGTGGCCGGAACGGTGGAATTTAAAAATGGGGCAATTGCCACGGTCATAACCAGCTTTGATGTATGGGGAAGCACACTTCCCAGAATAGAGATATACGGTTCAAGAGGCACGCTACTCGTTCCCGACCCCAATACTTTTGGAGGGGATGTAAAAATTCAGACCTATTTCCAGGACGGATTCAGGGAGCTTCCTCTGACACATATATATTCCGAGAACAGCAGAGGTCTGGGTGTGGCAGATATGGCCGACGCTATCTGCAGCGGCAGAAAAAATATAGCAAGCGGTGAACTGGCAGCCCATGTCCTCGAGATAATGCAGGCATTTCAGGAGAGTTCTGAAAAAAGAAGTTTCATTGACCTAAAAACGGAATGCTCCAGGCCAGAAGCATTAAAAATCGGGCTTGTCAAAGGGTTTGTCAGGTAATCAAAACAGTAAAAGTGAATAATGAACATAATAAAAAGCCTGCCTGTAAATAAGACTAAAAAAGTTGGACAGTTTATTTACAGGTATGGCTTTTTTATTATTTCACAAAAAAAGAAGTGGAGTTTTTTACGCGGCGGTTTTGTTACCTGGGTAATAGTTATAAGTCAAAGTTTAACCTGGACAAAGATAACGTAAGATAACACGAGATAATGAGTGAGAATTGAAGATATATAATAAAATTGATAAAATTTTAAATAAATTCTTGAAATTCTGCACAAAATCGTGTTAAAATGGGTTTGAGATACTTCTGAAATTATATAATTTCTAAAATTTTATCTTTTAAAAAAATTAAAATCTATTTAAATCAAAATTATTAAATAGTGTCCACACACGTACAGAAAAGACATTCAATGCCATATCTGGAAGGGGGTGAACATATGTTTGTCAGAATGCTAAGGCAGCATAAAATAAAAACTGAATAAAAAAGCGGTCAGAAGTGAAGTCTATTTTTTAGCACTTGTTTTTTGATCGCTGGTATACTTCAATGTTAATACACAAAATGGAGGTACTTAGTCATGACCATTAGAGAATCTGATTTGCCGAATATCGGAAAAAAATTCGAAGTAGAGGTTCAGGAAGGAAATAAGCTGGTTATTGTGGTACATGATGACGGACGACGGGAGCTGTATCATTTCTATCACAATGATTATGAGAACTGTGCTTCAATGGTAACCCTCGATGACAATGAGGCACGGAATGTTGCTGCAATAATAGGAGGACTGGCATACAAGCCAAAGGCCCTTGAAACGGTTGACGTGTCTTTGGGAGACCTGATAGTTGAGTGGTACAAAATTCAAGACGGTTCAAAATGCATCGGTAAATCCATTGGTGAGATGCAGGTAAGGAAGACGACGGGAGCGTCAATTATTGCCGTTATGGAGAAGGGGCAGAAAAAACACATAAATCCTGGTGTTGACTACGTATTTTCAGCTGAGTCCACCATAGTTGTAGTCGGGGAAAGAAAGCACTTAAAAGTGCTTAAAAATTATTTATTCGGAGGAGAAATATGAAAGTATAAACATCATAGGGAGGTAGAATGGATACATTAGTTTTTGAAATTGGTGTGGCAATAACACTGATAGCCATAGTGGGGTTTTTATCAAATAAACTTAACTTTTCGGTAATCCCATTTTATATATTGATAGGTATGGCTATGGGGCCTCATGCCCCGAGCTTTGGTATTATTGATTTAAGGTTTATTGAAAGTTCTTCATTTATAAATTTTATGGGCCGGTTGGGCGTGTTGTTCCTATTGTTTTATCTGGGTCTGGAGTTTTCGGTAACACGTCTCATCAAGTCGGGCAAGTCTATTTTTATTGGCGGTACGGTTTACGTCCTGTTAAACTTTTCTTCCGGGCTGCTGCTTGGCTGGATTATGGGCCTCCCCATCAAGGAAACCATGGTAGTATGCGGCATCATGACCAGTTCCTCCACCGCAATAGTAGCAAAAGTTCTCATTGACCTGAAGCGTACCGCAAATCCTGAAACAGAAATTATCATGGGAATGATAATGTTTGACGATCTGTTCATAGCTATTCACATATCCATATTATCCGGGCTGCTTCTCAGCGGATCAAATTCGGTCTGGGGAGTACTGTCTACATCACTTGTGGCGCTTATCTTCATACTGGCCATACTTATAGGCGGCAAAAGGGTGATGAAGTACATTGACAAATTGCTTAACATACAGTCGGCCGAGCTTTTCCTGCTGGTGGTTATAGGTGTATTGTTTCTGGTCGCCGGATTTTCCGAAACACTGCATGTAGCCGAAGCAATAGGTGCCTTGCTTGTTGGGCTTATTATGGCCGAATCGGTGCATGCCAAGAGGATCGAACACAATATACTGCCTTTCAGAGACTTCTTCGGCGCAATATTCTTTTTTAACTTCGGACTTTCAATAGACCCGCTGTCACTGGGCGGCGGTGCGATTATGGCGGTTGTAGCCGCTATTCTCACCATTCTGGGAAATATAATTGCCGGAATATTCTCGGGACGTCTGTCGAAAATATCCAATCCGGCTTCGGCCAATATTGGTTTTACACTTTCGGCCAGAGGTGAATTTTCAATAATTATGGCTAATATGGGTAAGGCAGGCGGGTTGCTGCCGGTACTCCAGTCCTTT
Source organism: Ruminiclostridium cellobioparum subsp. termitidis CT1112 (assembly GCF_000350485.1). Classification (GTDB taxonomy): domain Bacteria; phylum Bacillota; class Clostridia; order Acetivibrionales; family DSM-1351; genus Ruminiclostridium; species Ruminiclostridium termitidis. Next base: position 164,834 of record NZ_AORV01000060.1, on the reverse strand, counting down.
GTTGTAATATATGTACTGATTCTGGCTATTGTTGCTCCGTTACTTACAAAAGAATCAAAGAAGATATATAATCTCTGCAGTTTTATTTATCAAAAGATATCCGGCAGACAAAAAAATATTCCTTCTTAAAAGAACAATGGTTTCAAAACTGAATTTATGGAGGTTGATATATGAATGTAAAACGCATGCTTCCAATAATTGTTATGAAATACATTTTTATTCTTGTGGGTTCAATAATGACTGCCCTGGGTCTCGAGGTCTTTTTCAAAACCCATAATCTTATCGGAGGCGGAATTATAGGAATTTCAGTGGTATTGAGCTATCTTATTGAAATACCTTTGGGAGTGATAATTTTTATTTTAAATTTCCCCTTTATTCTTATTGAATATATACAACGGGGAAAGCAAAAGCTGGTTACAATATTATTTGCATTGCTGTCCCTTATTTACTGGATATCCGCAATAAATACCGATAACTGGGAAACTTACGATATTCTGAATTCTACCATATTAGGCGGGATTTGTCTTGGTATAGGTTCGGGATTGATTCTAAAATACGGAGGGTTTTTAGACGGGATTGAGCATAGAAGAATATTATTTAAGATTAATAACAATTATTCACCAAATATGTTATTTATATTAATTAATCTTCTTATAGTAATTGCGGCCGGATTTATATTTGGGTGGGAAAATACAATATATTCGCTTATAGCGTATATTATTGTATTTAAAGTAATTGATTTTACACTGGATATATTGCATCCGCTGGACCGCATATACAAAAAGGGACAAAAATAAGAAAATAGCCTTCAAATAACAAATTTATAGGATATAATATTATTAAAATTTATTTTTTGAAGGAGAAGTAATGACTAAAAACAATACACTGGACGTTATTAAAAAGCATAACCTGAGGTTGACCAAGTCCCTCGGACAGAACTTTCTGAATGATGATAACGTCGTAAGGAAAATAGTTGATGCCGCTGATCTTGATAAGGATACGCTGGTTCTGGAGATCGGGCCGGGAATCGGCAGCATGACAAGGGAACTTGCCGGGAGGGCGGCCGGAGTTGTGGCCATAGAAATTGATAAACATCTGATACCTGCTCTCAATGACAACTTAAGTGAGTTTTCAAATATAGACATAATTAACAATGATGTTATGAAGGCAAATATCGATGACATAATATCGGAATACAAGAATAAATATAATTCAAAGTCGGTAAGGGTAGTTGCCAATCTTCCGTATTATATTACCACTCCCATAATCATGAGATTTCTGGAAGAGGTCAAAGGAATAGACGGAATGGTGTTTATGGTGCAAAAGGAAGTTGCGCAAAGAATGGTTTCCGGGCCGGGTACAAAGGATTACGGGGCACTGTCGGTTGCAGTGCAGTTTTACTGCAAGCCTGCAATAATATTTGATGTACCGCCCCATTGTTTTATTCCGCAGCCCGAGGTACATTCTACAATTATCAGGCTGGATATATTGAAAGAGCCTTCAGTCAGGGTTGACGATAAAGATCTGTATTTCAAACTGGTCAGGGCCTCCTTCGGGCAGAGAAGAAAGACTCTTGTAAACGGACTTGCCAATGCAGGCTTCCTTAGAAAGGATAAGGAGCAATTAAGGCAAATAATCGAGAGTATGGGCTTAAAGGACAATATAAGGGGCGAAGTGCTCTCGGTACAGCAGTTCGGAGAGCTGTCAAACCTGTTGGGACGTTAAGCGGCTATAAACTAAATAAAAGACAAATATAAAATGCCAATTATGCTTAAAAAAATCATAATTGGCATTAATTCTATATCATAGAAAATATTAACGTAACAATTTTATTATTATGTTACATTCGACCTTATTTGTCATTATACACTATAATATTTCCAATTTCTACATTAATTTTAAATTTAAATCTGACCGAACTTCAGAACTGCACCAATGAATAAAGCTCATCTTTCTGATCCTGATTGATCCCGATATAACGCAAGGTAATGCTCTGGGAACTATGGTTGAAAGTATCCATTATTAAACCGACATTATATTTTGACATGTTATATGTCCAGTACCCCCAGGTTTTTCTCAAGCTGTGAGTGCCGAAATTTTCAACATTGCAGAACATGGCCGCTTCCTTTAAAACCCTGTAAGCCTGAATCCGCCCGATATATCCGCCTTTTTGGCTTGAAAACAAATAGGAATCATACTTTATGCTGGAATTTTTAAGATACGAATTAATATTTTTACGCAAGGCATCATTTAACTTTATCTTCTTTTCCTTTCCCGTTTTCATTTCTTTTAATATCAGGTAGTCTCTGTATTCACCTTTTTCATTCAGTATATCCTTTACTTTTACCGCTAGAATATCACTGATCCTTAGTCCGGTATTCAATCCAAACTTAAATAAAAGGCCATATTTGGGGTCCTTTCCATTTAAAAAATAATAAATTTGCTTAATTTTTGCTTTATCCCGTATGGGTTCTACTGTCATGGTGATTTCCTCCGAGGTCAGATTCGTTTGGCAGACAAATGTCGTGAAATGTAGATTTGTGTCAATAAATAATGTAATTATTATAGCATATTATGCATAAATTGATACATTTATTTTTTGCAGGTTTAATATATTTTATAGCTGGGCGTCAGTGTAATTACAGTAATAGTATGCCTTATATACTTTAAAAAAATGTAACATAATAATAATATTGTTACATGGTTGATGAAGATATTATGTCAATAAATTTACAAAAGATTTTATATATTATTTATATTTACAAACAAGGATGTGATTGGATGCTAAAAGTGTTGGTAGTTGATGATGCGGTCTTTATGAGACAGGCTTTAAAGCTGATACTTGAAAGAAATGGTTTTACGGTAGTCGGTGAGGCTGAAAATGGCAGGATAGCAGTTCAGAAATACAAGGAATTGTCACCGGACCTTGTAACAATGGATATAACAATGCCTGAAATGGACGGGATTGAAGCCGTTAAAGCAATAAAAGCAATCAGTCCGGGCAGCAAAATAGTCATGATATCGGCACTGGGACAGGAAAGTCACATCAAGGAAGCTGTTATGGTAGGGGCTACCGGCTTTATTGTAAAACCTTTCAAAGAGGAAAGCATAATAAAAGCTCTCAGTAAATTTCACAGCAGCACATGAAAATAATCCGGTAATCATTATTCGATACAAAATTTATATTACGGGGTGGCTATTTTGTCGGACTATATAAATACTGAGCCAATGCAGGAAATATTTGTATTTGAAACTTCCCAGCTTATTGAACAACTTGAACAGATAATTCTTTACAGTGAAAAGAAAAACGGACTTGAAAGCCAGATAAATGAAATATTCCGGATTATGCACACTATCAAGGGCTCTTCTGCAATGATGTGTTTTAATAATATTTCCCTGCTGGCACATTCTGTTGAAGATGTATTTTTTCATTTGAGAGAGAACAAACCTCCGCAGGTTGATTACATGTACCTCACCGACATCATGCTGAAGGTCATCGATTTTATTGGGAGCGAGGTAGTAAAAATCAAAAATAAGGAAGAGTCCTATAAAGATCCATCAAATATAATCCACCTGCTTACCAATTTCCTATCTGATTTAAAAACTTCCCGGACGGGAGAAGAAATAAACCGTTCTGCACATGAAGCCGGTGAGCCTGACAACAACCCCGGCATACACAATTATGCCTATAAAGCTGTCATAACCTTTGAGGAAGACTGCGAAATGGAGAGTATGAGAGCATTTGCAGTTATTCATACACTTCAGCAGGTGGCTTATGGGATCAGCCACTTGCCGGAGGAGATTTTGGATAAGGACAGCTGCAATAAAGAAATCCGTGCTAAAGGACTTACAGTGCGGTTCTGCTGCCGGCTGCCCGAAAGTGAGGTAAGGCAGTTTCTGGAAGAAACCATGTTCCTGAGGGAGCTCACTATTGAATGTGAACCTGTACACGCAGATCGTGAGAGCTCAGAGGAAACTGAAATTTGCCTGCCAGGCATGGAGGAGGACAGTACCGGGAAGAATTCCGGGGAGCCTGCCGAGGCAGATAAGCTGGTAAATCTGTCAAAACAAAATTTCATAAGTGTTAATATTCAAAAAATGAATAAATTAATGGATGTGGTAGGAGAGTTGGTCATATCCGAATCCATGGTTACCCAGAACCCGGAGCTGAAGGGGCTTGAACTGGAAGGCTTCAAAAAAGCTGCCAGACATCTGAAAAAGATAACCGGAGAGCTGCAGGATATAGTCATGTCTATGAGGATGGTTCCCCTTTCCACTACATTTCAGAAAATGAACAGGATAGTCAGGGATATGAGCAAAAAGCTGGAAAAGGATATTGTTTTCGAAATAACCGGAGAAGAGACAGAGGTTGATAAAAACATTATCGAACATATATCAGATCCATTGATTCACCTTATCCGCAATGCGATTGATCACGGAATTGAAACCAGGGAGGAAAGAATATTGGCCGGAAAGGGTGAAATAGGAAAAATCACTCTTGAAGCAAAGAACTCCGGCGGGGATGTTTGGATAATCCTGAAGGACGACGGAAGGGGGCTGGACAAGGAGGGAATTATCCGGAAAGCCATTGAAAATAATATCCTTCAAAGGCCTGCAAGTGATATGACCGATAAGGAGATCTATTCAATCATACTGCTGCCGGGATTTTCGACAAAAGAGGAGGTAACTGAGTTCTCAGGCCGTGGAGTTGGAATGGATGTTGTCCAAAAAAACATCGATAAAGTCGGAGGAACAGTCCAGATCGACAGTAATCCCGGCACAGGCACCACATTCTCCATAAAAATTCCGCTGACTCTGGCCATTATGGACGGAATGACGGTAAGAGTCGGACCGGCTACCTATACCATCCCTACCGTTTCCATACGTGAATCGCTTAAAATCCGCCAGAACGATGTGATATGTGATCCTGACAAAAATGAAATGATTATGATCCGGGGTCAATGCTATCCAATATTAAGGTTACATAGGATTTTTAATGTGAAAGCCGGTACCGGTAAACTTGAAGAGGGCATCTTGATATTGGTGGAAAGCGAAAATGAAAGTGTATGTGTCTTCGTTGATAGTCTTATAGGCGAACAGCAGGTGGTGGTAAAAGCGTTGCCGCAATATATCAAACAGGTTCAGGGAATTTCAGGATGTACATTATTGGGTGACGGAAGCATCAGCCTGATAATTGATATAGCAAGTCTGATCAACAGTAAACGATGAAAGGAGACCAACATGGCTTCGATATTGGAAGATAATTTGCAAATTGAAAATGAAGACACTCAAAAAGGAAGGTTTCTGACATTTACATTGGGAAAGGAGGATTACGGGATAGAAATAAAATATGTAACCGAGATAATCGGAATACAGCCCATAACACAGGTGCCGGAGCTGCCGGATTATTTGAAGGGCATTATTAATCTCAGAGGCAAAATAATTCCGGTAATGGATGTAAGACTCAGGTTTAAAAAAGAACCTCTGGATTACACCGACAGAACCTGCATAATAGTGATCGATATAAATGAAACTTCCATAGGGCTCATCGTCGACACGGTATCCGAGGTAGCTTCCATTGATGATGAGGATATTATGCCGCCTCCCAATTCCAAAACCGGCTTTAATAACAAATATGTCAAGGGGATAGGAAAACTCGGGAATGAAGTAAAACTGCTCCTGGACTGCGGAAAGATACTGAGTGAGGATGAGACTGAATTGCTGGGAAGTATGGTGCAGGTGTAGTTATTGTTTTGCCGGTGGAATTATTGACAGCAATCTATCCGGTTATTTAAATTGGTTTATTTAAATTAAAATACATATCTCAAGGGAGGCTTTATATGAATTGGTTCAAAAATATGAAAATAGCGGCAAAGCTTATTACAGGCTTTGTTATTGTGGCATTGATAGCAGGCATCGTAGGCGTTGTGGGTGTCATTAACATTGTTCAGATAAATAATGCAGATACCGAGCTGTATGAAGTAAATACGGTACCCATAACAGAACTGGCCACCGCAAATGAAAAATACCAGAGAATCAGACTCAATATGCTCAATGTCATAATAAATAAAGATGCTCAATCAATGAATGAGAATATGACCAAAATCAGTCAGTTTCAGGATGAAATGCAGACTGCGCTGGACAGTTTCGGGAAAACCATTGTGGACAGTCAGGTGAGAACCGAATATGACTCGCTTGTAAAAACTATAGATGAAGAATTCCTTCCGTACAGCAAGCAGGTTACCGATCTGGCCCTGGCAGGTAAAAATGATGAAGCTCATGAGCTCACCAAAACAAAGGGAGACAGCTTGAATAAGGCTATTCAGGCCAACTATGACAACCTGTTCAATCTAAAGGTAGACGGTGCCAGCAAAAAATCCCAAAGCAACGATGGTGCAGCACAAACAGCTATTGTGATGATGATAATATTTATCGCTGTCGGAATGTTTTTAGCCATAGGCCTGGGAATGATCATATCAAGGCTCATCAGCAATCCTATAAAAAATATGGTTGTTGCGGCTGACAGGCTATCTCTGGGAGATGTTGAAGTAAGCGTACAGGCCGATACAAAGGATGAAATAGGAACTCTTATGCTGTCCTTCTCCAAAATGGTGGAAAACATACGGAGCCAGGCCCTGATTGTAGAGCGGATGGCAGCAGGTGATCTGACCATCGATGTAAAAGTGAGATCGGATAAGGATCTGCTCGGCAGGAAGCTGAGTGAGATGATCGAAACGAATAATGAGGTGCTGAGCAATATTAATTTTGCTTCGGAGCAGGTGGCATTGGGGGCCAGACAGGTGTCCTCATCAAGCCAGATGCTGTCACAGGGCTCTACTGAACAGGCAAGCTCGGTGGAAGAGATTACTTCCTCAATAACCCAGGTGGCTGCCCAGACAAGACAAAATGCCCAGAATGCCGGACTTGCAAATGAACTTGCCGTATCGGCCAAGGATAATGCGGCCAGGGGCAACTCCCAGATGCAGGAGATGGTAAAGGCAATGGCCGAAATCAATGAGTCTTCTGCAAATATATCAAAGATAATAAAGGTAATTGACGAAATAGCTTTCCAGACAAATATACTTGCGCTGAATGCAGCAGTGGAAGCCGCAAGGGCCGGGCAGCACGGAAAGGGTTTTGCAGTGGTTGCCGAAGAGGTAAGAAATCTTGCCGCAAGAAGTGCCAATGCAGCAAAAGAAACCACCGAAATGATAGAGGGCTCTATTAAGAAGGTTGAAATAGGTACAAAGATCGCCAATGAGACGGCAGCGGCATTGGACGAAATTGTCGGAGGTGTGGCAAAAGCAGCAGCGCTTGTGGGAGATATCGCAGTGGCATCAAATGAACAGGCCACAGGTATATCCCAGATCAATTCGGCTATCGAGCAGGTCGCTCAGGTTGTCCAGACAAATTCGGCTACCGCCGAAGAGTGTGCGGCTGCCAGTGAAGAGCTTTCCGGTCAGGCCGACATGCTTAAGGAGTCGGTATCACGATTCAAACTGAAAAAAGCTAAAGCCGCATTAACCGCCAACGATGTGCTTACACCGGATATGCTCCGCACAATAGAGGGTATGCTTGAACGGAAAAAGAGCAAGGAAACTCCGTATACACCAGAGGAGGAAGCCGCCGCCGCAAAACCCAAAATATCCCTTGACGACAATGACTATGGTAAGTATTAGGCAAATGACAGAAGAAGAATTCATCGATTTGGTTGATTATGTAAGGCAAAACTATGGGGTAAATCTTATACATAAAAAATCACTGGTTTCGGGAAGGTTAATAAATTATCTTGCAGAAAATAACTTTTCCAGTTTTACCGATTACATGAATCACATAAGAGCCGATAAAACCGGCAGGTCTGCTGCTGCAATGATTGACAGGCTCACAACAAATCATACGTATTTCATGCGTGAAAATCAGCATTTTGATTTCTTCAGAGATCATGTATTGCCTCAGCTTGAAAGGGTCTGTGACAAAAAGAAGGATATGGGTATCTGGAGTGCAGGCTGTTCTACGGGAGAGGAACCCTATACTCTGGCCATGATAATCGGTGATTACTTCGGGGCTTTAAAAAGTAATTGGGATACCAGTATCCTTGCCACCGACATATCCACAAAAGTTCTGGACAGAGCTGCTGCCGGTATTTATGGCAGAGAGACCGTAAACAGTCTGCCGGAAGCCTGGAGAAAAAAATATTTTACTGTTCAAAGCGGGGAGTCTTTTAAAGTTTGTGACAAAATAAGAAAGGAAGTCATTTTCAGAAGATTTAACTTAATGACCAGCTATTTTCCCTTTAAGAGAAAGTTTCATGTTATATTCTGCAGGAATGTGATGATATATTTTGATAATGAGACGAAGCGCGAACTGGTGAATAAGTTTTATGAGAGTACCGAGGAAGGCGGTTACCTTTTTATAGGTCACTCCGAATCCCTGAACAGAGAGGATTCAAAGTACAGGTGTGTCATGCCGGCAGTGTACAGAAAATAATATCCTGGAAAAATATACTTCTTCAAAAATTTTTATAAAAACAGAGCAAGGCAACCCAAAGAGTTAACGGGTTGCCTTTTAATTTGATATTAAAAGTTTTCAATGGAATATACGAGTGACTCCCTAAATTACCCATGTAAAATTTAAATGGGATTAATAACCAAAGGAATTAAATTAATATTGTAGAATAGGTATACCATAATATTTGCTATAATGATTCGGCAGTAAAATGTCACAGAATTATATCTCAAAGTTTTATCCAGGGTGTAGCCGGAGGGAATATCAGATGTTCAATATTTTAATTGTAGACGATGATCAAATAGATATAGAAGGTTTAAGCCGGTTTGTAAACTGGAAGGAACTTGGATATAATGTCATAGGTTCGGCCCACTCTGCAGCCGAAGCTGTTGGAATCATAGAAACGGAGTACGTGGATGTGGTGCTTACCGATATAGTTATGCCCGGCAAAAATGGGCTTGAACTCATAAAAGATGCCCTGGAAATCAATCCGAACATAAAAACCGTCATTTTAAGCGGTCACAGCGAATTCCAATATGCAAAGGAAGCACTGCGGCTGGGAGCTTTTGATTATCTGATGAAGCCTGTGGATTTTAATGAACTCAAGAGTATATTTGAAAAGCTGAAAGTGAGCCTTCATGAGGACATCCTGGCCAAGCAAAAGCAGGTTGAATTTATGAAGATACTGAGGATGCAGTTTCTGAATAATATTGCAGGAGGAGTCATACAAAATCCGGAATACATTCATAAAAAAGCCTATGAAATAGATATTGATCTCACGGATGAAAGTTTTTGCATAATCAGATTTTTAGTTCTGAATGAAAAAAGCCATAAGAACCTGGAGCATGGTGATTATGACAGTTTTAAGTCTGCATTGACCGGTGAGATAGCGAATTATTTTGAGAGCTACGGAAAAGCCTATGCCTTTGAAAACAATATAAGCGAAATATCGGTTATTTTTTATCCAAAGGATTTGACCAAATTGGAAAGCATACTTAAAAAGTTAATACTGACTATAGATATAGTTAAATCAATAAACCTGTACCTTGGTGTGGGAGGCATCTACAATACTGTGGGAATGCTCTCTCATTCGTACAGGGAAGCCGGAAAGGCTCTGGATTACAGGTATATAAACAAAAGCAGCCTGCTTTTTTATAAAAGCATATCAAGGTTCATTACCGGAAAGCCGGTTGTGCCGGCAAATCTTGAAGAAAGCATACAGGAACACCTCCTGCATGATAACGAGGAAGCCTTCGAGGAACATATTCTTAACATAATATCGGAACTGTATACCGAAAACATGTATGACAGAGGAGTCCTTCTTGAGGCGTGCATTGAAATTTTATTGAGCATAAACAGATTTTTAGGAAAATACGACAGCCGGGAGGTTCAAACCGCCCAATCCGATCACAATGTAATTGGAACACTTTTAAAAATAGACAATTACGAGGAAATTAAAAAGTTCATCTCCTCATATTTAAGAAAAACCATATCAGGTTTGCATACAGTCAGGGAAAAGCCCCTTGGGCTGGCTATCGAAAGCGTGCTCAGGTATATCAATGAACACTACAATGAAAATCTATCCCTGCAGAAGCTCTCCGATGTGGTATATATGCACCCTACCTATCTCAGCAAGCTCTTTAAGGAAAAAACGGGTGAGAATTTTTCCGAATATATTATGAAAGTGCGGATAGAACAGTCAAAAAAGCTGCTTCAGGATTTATCGCTCCGAATGTACGATGTTTGTGAAATGGTGGGCTATGACAGTCCCAAGCATTTTGGCAGGGTGTTTAAAGAAATAACGGGAATCACGCCAAAGGATTTCAGGAAGCAAAGCAAGGGGTTGAAACAATAATTTCTCATAAGGGGAAGTCCGATGAAAAGAAAAGGGATGAACCAGAAATTAAAGAAGATATATGCAGGAATTTTAAATATATTGAGGAAATTCAGCATATACAAGAGGCTGATATTAGCTTTTCTCATTATCATCATAATACCCAATATGGTAATTGGCTATTATTCCTTCAACATAAGCACCCGTGAGATGGATAAGAATATTTCAAGCAGTACCAGACTGATATTGAGCAATATCGAGAAAACTGCCGATGAAAAGCTGAAGCCTTATGAGAAACTTGCCCTCAGTGTCTTTTCAAATACACAGCTCAGAAATTTATTAACAGAATGCAAATCTCTCAAAGATAATAAAGCTTCTGACCCCGAGGCTATGAAAAAATACCAGGATTGTAAAATTAAAATAGGAAATATCCTTTTTGAGTCCTCTTTGCAGCAGGATATAAATAATCTGCAGATTGCCAGCGATTATGACCAGTTTGTCCAAATTGATTACAAAGGCACAAAAAGAGGTGCATCCATTGAAAAGATTGAGGAATATGTAAAAAGACAGGATTATCTCAATGCGGTAAATTCAGACGGCTCTCTGGTCTGGAGCAACAGTTCGAAGGAAAAGGACATATACCTCGTAGAGCCTTTCAGAAAATCATATTTGGGCGGATATATCACGCTTTTCCAGTCAATTCCCGACCCTCAGCTGAATCAGAGCGGACAATTGGGAGTAATTATTATTAATGTTCCCGTTAAAATATTCAAGGACATGATCGACCTGGAGAACATGTATGATGAAAATGAAATAGTATTCATGTCCGGAAAAGGCGGAACGGTGAGTGTTTTAAACGGCGTGTATGCAGTGAATAAAATGCCCGGAGCAGATATAATGAATGAAATAGCTGCTATTAAAGAAGGCAGCCTGGTGAGGAAAATCCAGAACAAGGATTATATACTGGTTTTCCGGACATCTGAAAAGACAGACATGACCATTGTATATATGGCCGAAAGGAAAAAAATACTCAGCGGTGTTTACAATGTCAGAAGCCTTATTATAGAGGTAACAATAATATGCATATTTTGTGCGCTTGTAATATCTTATGTCGTCACGTCAAGTATTTCCATTCCGCTCAGGCGTCTTAAGAAAACAATGGAGAGGGTCGGTGAAAATAATCTTGAGCTTGTCTATCATGACGAACAGAGAGATGAAATCGGGGTTCTCGGAGACAGATTCAATGCCATGATTGTACGTATAAAAAACCTGCTGGGAAATCTCATTGATTCCGAGGTGTCGAGAAAGAATGAAGAGATCAGACGCAAGGAAGCTGAATTGGATGCACTGCAGATGCAGATCAAACCTCATTTTATGTACAATACTTTAAATATTATCAGGTGGAACGCAATGTTTGCCGAAGATGGGGAAGGCCCTATCAGCAGTATGATTGCGTCATTTTCCAAATTTTTAAGATTTAATACCATAAATACCAACAGGCTGGTGGAGATACGGGAGGAAATAGAGCATCTGTATGCCTATGAAAAGGTGCTCAAGCTCAAGAAAGAGCTGGAATTTGCCATTATACTGGACCTGTCTGATGAGGAGCTTTTGAACAGCAGGATAACAAAACTCACTTTTCAGCCCATTGTTGAAAATGCGGTAAAATATGGACTCAGAAGTAATGGCCGGCCAGGTGAAATCAACATAAAAATCAGTGCTTCAGATGCGGATATATTGATAGAAATTACCGATAACGGAGTGGGCATGCCGCAGGAACAGGTGGATCTGATCAACGGCAGGCTCATTTCCAGCAGCAGTACTTCCGAGGGCGGAATCGGACTCAAGAATGTCAATGAGAGAATCAGACTTTCTTTTGGACAGGAATACGGACTAAAAGTCGTTAGTGAGGAAGGAAGATATACTTCTGTCATTATTCATATCCCATATATTAAAGGTTGATTATAAAATTGGTTTACATAATAATATTTTTAAAAAAGAGATTGAATTCACGCACCTTTTACAAATATACGGCCTTTTGAGCACGTTGGGTTTCTTCATATAATTGATCTGGAAAGTAGTTAAAAATAAAGGGGGAAATCATTAAATGTGTAAAAGATTTTTAAGTATTATCTTATCGGCAGCGCTTTGTACGGGATTGCTTTCAGGATGCGGCGGAAGCGGTACTGCTGAAAGTGCCGGTTCCACAGCTGCAGCACAGACTTCGGCAGCTTCTGCTTCGGCTCCTGCAGCTGAACCTGAAAAGGATATAACCATAACCTTATGGCAGCAGGCTGCAAATACAGCAGAAGCAACACTTGCCATGCAGCAGAGTTTCCAGAAGGATAATCCGCATATTAAACTGAACATAGTTGAAACACCGGATAACGGCACTGATGCCATAATAGCAGCCATTGCAGCGGGAAATGCTCCTGCGGCCATACAAATGGGCTATCCTACCGTAATGTCCTACATATATAGGAATGCATGTCTGCCTATTGATGATTTTATAGCTAAAACTCCGGATTTTTCAAACTTCGAAAAGACACAGGTGGAATCTTTTGCGGTAAACGGCAAGCACTATGCGGTACCCTACGATAAATATGTCATGGGTTTCTACTACAACAAAAGATTGTTTGAAGAAGCAGGAGTAACTTCAACTCCTGCAACCTGGGATGAATTCCTTGAAACTGCCAAAAAACTCACAAATCCTGCAAAACAACAGTACGGCTTTGGCCTTGATGCAATACAATGGGGCTGCTGGCATTTTGAAACCTGGGTATGGGGAGCAGGCGGAGATTTGACCAAACAGAATTCAGACGGAACGCTCACTTTGACATTTACAGATCCGGCAGCAATAAAGGCGGCCGAATTCTACAGAACTCTCAAAAAAGAAAAAGTAATACAATCTGACGGAACAAAAAATCTTGAAGCTTTGACAAAGGATTTTGCAATGGGAAAATCAGCAATCATTTATGACAGCATAAATGCAGGTACTCTTGCAAAATTTGTAGATGCCGGTGCAAAGGCTGAGGAAATAGGATATTTCGCATTTCCGAAAGGCCCAAGCGGAAATGCCTATACACAGGCCGGTGCCAATGCCTGGGTGCTGCCTGCCACCAGTGATATGGATATTGCAAATGCAGGCTGGACCTATATAATGTATGCAAATTCAAAAAATGAATTAATAAATACACTTAAGGAACAGGCCGCAAAAGGTCCTTTAGGAGCAGCAATTCTGGCCAGAACCGATGTGAAGGTTTCTGATATCGGTGAAATTGATGCTGAAATGCAGGCAGTAATGGATGCATCAAATCTCATAAGCAAGCCTGAATTCTATGGAAAAGGCGCAGTTGGTTCTTTCGCAGACGATATGGTTGCAAAAATCTTTGGTGATACAAATTCAGACATAACTAAAGTATTCCAGGAATATCAGGATAAAGCCGCTAAAGCTGTAGAAGAATTCAATAAATCCGTCAAGGAATCTAAAAATTAATCCCTCTTGTAATTAATATTGCAAACATACAAAAGAGGCACTTAACAGGTGCCTCTTTAAAAATAGCGAGGTTTAGTTTGAAAGAAACTGAAAAAGTTTCTGGAAAACTAATGCACAAGTGCCTATTTTTTAGGCACTAAAAAATAAATGGCACGTGCGATAAATTGAATTTAAGCCCATAAAAAATTTCATTGAAATTTTTGTGTCTGTTTTGGGCAAATTCATTTTGCACAAAGCAGAAATGGAGCTTAAAATGAAAACATCAAGTTCTGTTATTACTACCCACAGGCATCTGCATATTTACCGGGTAAAAAAGGCGGTAATACCGTGGCTGTTCCTGCTGCCGGGATTGTTATCCACCTTTGTGCTGAGATATTACACAATATTTCAGGGGCTTAAATTGTCCTTTTATCAGTATGACGTTGCAAACCCTCCGGGTAAGTTCGTGGGTTTTGAAAAATTCGGAGAGCTGTTCAGGAATACAGATTATTGGCAAGCCTGGAGGAATACCTTTGTATATCTGGTTCTGATCGTGGCATTGAATTTTTTCATACCCATAATTCAGGCACTGTTTTTAGGAGAAATAATCAAGCTAAGAGGCTTCTTTTCAACTTTTTATATTCTTCCGGCAGTTATTCCGCTGACAATAAATATAACCCTGTGGAAGTGGATATGGGAACCTGAATTCGGAGTGGCAAACTACCTGGTAAAGTTTTTTGGAGCCGATCCCATACCATGGCTGTCAGATGCACGGTGGGTCAAGTTCTGCATTATTTTCCCCGGAATTATAGGCGGCGGGTTTTCGGTATTATTATATCTGGCGGCAATCCTCGGCATATCGGAGGATGTCAAGGAAGCCTCAATGCTGGACGGCTGTACCGGCTTTAGAAGAATGTTCTACATTATTCTGCCCAACATCAAGTTTCTTATATTGATTCAATTTGTTTTAACTACCATGACGGCTCTGCAGCTGCTGGACCTTCCTTTCCAGTTCACAGACGGAGCACCGGCCGGGGCGTCAACATCACTTCCGCTGTTTATTTACCACTACTACACAAGGAATTACGATTATGGCCTGGGCAGTGCCGCAGCCATGACACTGATGATGATTATAGCGGTAATAACATTTATACAGTTGAAGCTGAATAACCAGGAATCGGAATAAAGGGAGGCAGATGAAATGGCTAAAAACATTTCCGAAAAAAGACTTAAAATCATAGCATATTTTTTAAGCACTATATTTTTATTAATTATTATATTCCCGTTGTTTTATATCGTGAGTTTATCTCTGCAGGACGACAGCGAAATATATTCCTACCCTCCAAGGCTGATTCCCAGAGAAGGAACAAGCATATCCATAGTTATGGATTATTCAAAACTGGAAAATCAATCTGAGGATGAGTTAAAGGATACTCTGCTGAAGGATTCGACCCTTGCAATGTATTCCACCATATATGAATTGAACAGGGAGACTATAAGTGAAGTCAAATTTTACGGCACCATGGACGGCAAAACAGTATTTTATTCAAGGGCTCACGGTTTAATGCTCAGGCTCCAGCTGCAGTTCGGAACATATACCAAGGCAAGGGTTTCCTCAAAAGTCCTGCTTGCAAACGGCAAATATTTGGAATCAGCGGAGGCATTGGGCTATAGCTTTGATATTAATGGTCTGGACAGGGTTTATGATACTATGGAGCTGGGAAAAAACAGTTACTCCGGCCAAATGGGGGAATATCTCAAGACCACATATAATACCGAAGGTGATTTCAAGGGCACCATAGCGGCTTACAACAGTATTCTCCTGCTGGAAAACTACAAGTACTATTATCTTACACCGGTGTATATGTATAAAAATATTCCAAGCATCCAGAAATACAGTTTTTTTGCATTTATGTTCAATACTGTGATCACACTGGTATTTGCCATAGTTTGCGAAGTGGTCATATGCTCCATTACTGCATATCCTTTGTCTAAATTATTGAGTAAAAAAACCTCCGACAAGGTACTTCTATATTTTCTTGTTACTTTGATGATACCTTTTGTATGTATTATGATACCGCAGCTCATACTGGTCAAAAGCTGGGGAATGTATAATAACTACGGCGGAATGCTGATTACCTGGCTTTATCCCTATCCATTCTATATTTATCTTTTTAAAGGCTTTTTTGACAGGATTCCCAATGCATATTTCGATGCTGCAAGAATGGACGGTTCGGGAGAACTCAATACTTTTCTGAAAATATGTATTCCCATGTCCAAGCCTATTATAACTTTGATTGCCCTTCAAACCTTCGTAGGAGCCTGGGGCGATTTCTTCTGGTACTTCCTGGTGGCAAACAAGCCCGAACTTTGGACACTTAACGTGGCCATATATACGATTTCCAAGACATCCCAGGTACGGCAGAATATGATGATGGGACTTTCTGTAGTGACAATCCTGCCTGTTCTGATAATCACAGCTGTTTTCTCAAAGCAGATCAAAACAAGTATCATGTCCTCTGGCATAAAAGGTTAAAATAAAGAATTTTGTAGTATGGAGGTATATATGAAAAAAGTAAGCATCGCATTGATAGGAGCCGGGCAGAGAGGCAGTATATATGCCGCTTATGCGCTTTCTCATCCTGAGGAGCTCAGAGTTGCTGCTGTTGCAGAGCCTGATAAAAATAAAAGGGAAGCTTTCGCAAGGCTTCATGGAATCCCGGAAAACATGTGTTATCCCACCTGGGAGGAATTGCTGTCGTCTCCGAAGGCAGCAGATGCCGTTTTGGTCTGTACCCAGGATAATATGCATACAGGGCCGGCAATAAGGGCATTGGAGGCGGGATACCATGTTTTGCTGGAGAAGCCCATGTCAAATAATGCATTGGAATGTTTGGCGATAGATGAGCATTCACAGAAGTATGGCCGGATGGTTTCGGTATGCCATGTTCTGAGGTTTACTCCTTTTTTTTCAACATTAAAAAAGATATTGGACGAAGGTCAAATAGGCAGGCTCATATCAATACAACACAATGAAAATGTGGGATACTGGCATCAGGCACACAGCTATGTGCGGGGCAGCTGGAGGAATTCCAGGGAGTCAAGTCCAATGATTCTTGCAAAATCCTGCCACGACCTGGATATACTTTTATGGCTGGCAGATTCGGAATGCAGTAGTGTGGCATCTTTCGGAGAATTGACCCATTTCAGGGAGGAAAATGCCCCTGGTGATGCTCCCGCCCGCTGTCTTGACGGATGTCCTCAGCGTGAGGAGTGCCCGTTTTATGCACCCAGGATATATATAAACGGAAATACAGGGTTTCCCGCATCGGTAATCAGCAGTGATACCAGTGCGGAAGCACTCACTGCTGCTCTTAGGGACGGTCCTTACGGAAGGTGCGTGTACCGCTGCGATAATGATGTGGTTGACCATCAGATAGTAGCAATGGAATTCAAAAATAGCGTTACAGTATCGTTTACAATGTGTGCCTTTACAAATGAAGTAAGCAGAACAATTAAAATTATGGGTACCAGAGGTGAAATAAGGGGTGCCATGGAAAAAAATGAAATTGAGATCACCAGGTTTGCCGATGGTGCAAAAACTAAAATCTGTCTTAACCCTGGTGCTTCAGGGCATGGGGGAGGAGACGAGGGGATTATGAGTAATTTCGTAAAACTCATGCAGACAGGAGAGGAAGACCGGCTCACATCCTCCGGAATTTCAGTCCAAAGCCACCTCCTGGCATTTGCAGCCGAGAAATCCAGAATTGAAAAACGGGTAATCCATATGGAGGAATACACCCGGGAACTCAGAAACGGAGGCCGCCATGAATAAGCCTGATGAAGCAGCAAAACCCACAAAGCAGCAAAGGAACTGGCAGGACCTGGAGCTGGGGCTTTTTTGTCACTTCGGAATAAATACCTTCAACGGCAAAGAGTGGGGGGACGGCACCGACGACCCGGATGCCTTCCATCCAACTTCCATGGATTGTTTGCAGTGGGCCCGGACTGCCAAAAAAGCAGGTTTCAAATATTTGATTTTAACTGCAAAGCATCATGACGGATTTTGCTTGTGGCCCACAAAAACAACTGATTATTCGGTAAAATCGGTTACATGGAGGAACGGGAAAGGGGATGTTGTGAGGGAGTGTGCAGAAGCCTGCCGTCAGGAGGGAATACATTTCGGCATTTACCTGTCACCCTGGGACAGGCATGAACCCTGTTATGAAAATAAGGCCGCTTATGACCAATTTTATCTGGAACAGCTTAAAGAGCTGTTAACAGGCTATGGCCCTCTGATAGAGCTCTGGTTTGACGGAGCGGGTTCCGAGGGGCGTCAGTATGACTGGAAGAAGATATGCGATACTGTGACTGAATATCAGCCCGATGCAATGATATTCAACATGGGACGCCCCACTATACGCTGGGTGGGAAACGAGGACGGCCTTGCACCCGAGACCTGCCGGAATACGGCAAGTGAAGCCAGAGCCAGTATGTTTACAGAGGATATGCTAACCTGGCTGCCTGATACACCGAAGTGGGTACCCGCTGAATGCGACGTTCCCATAAGAAAGAAGCACTGGTTCTGGCATCCGGATGATGAAGGAAGCCTTCTTTCACTTGAGGAACTTATGGATATATATTATAAATCTGTAGGAAGAGGTACCAATTTGCTGCTAAACGTATCTCCGGACAGAAACGGTTTATTCCCCGAAACAGATATTAAAAGGCTGCTGGAATTCGGTGATGAGATCAGAAAGCGTTTCTCAAAGCCTGTAAAAACCGTTGAAGGACCGGGAAAAAGTCTGGAATTGACGCTGGAGGAGCCAGCTTATATCGACCATGCGGTAATTATGGAAGAGATATCAGAGGGGGAACGTATAAAAGAATATAAATTGGAAGCCGAGCAAAGAGGAAAATGGATTGAGCTGGCAAGGGGTACTTCAGTAGGACATAGGAAGATAAATCATTTTAGCAGGATAATGACCTCAAGGGTCAGGCTTACTGTACTGAGCTGTGAAAACCAGCCTCTGATAAGGAGTTTTTCGGTTTACCATACCGAAGTTGATCTTTAACAATTTATAAAGGTGGGAGAGAGACTGTGCATTACGGATATTTTGATAACCAAAACAGAGAATATGTAATAACCAGACCGGATACTCCTACTCCCTGGATAAACTTCCTTGGAAACGGGGAGTACGGAGGTTTTATCTCCAACAGTGCCGGAGGAATGAGTTATTACAAGGATCCGAATTCAAAGAGGATAACAAGATACAAGTATAATAACCTGCCTGCAGACAGGCCCGGCAGATATATTTATCTTAAAGATATGAAAACGGGGGAATACTGGTCGCCTACCTGGCAGCCTGTAATGAAAACACCGGATTCCTATGAATGCCGCCACGGTCTGGGGTATACGGCCATAAGCAGTTCATACGGCGGAATTGAAACACAGATCACGTATTTTGTACCGGTTGGGAAAGACCATGAAGTCTGGAAAGTCCGAATAAAGAATAATTCCGGAAAGGAACTGAGCCTGAAAGCCTTTACTTATGTGGAATTCAGTTATCATACGGCTTCTCTGGATCTGATGTGTGATTGGCCCAGGATGCTGTTTAATGCTGATTTTAAGGATGGATTCATTGTATTTGAGTCCATGACGGCTGAAGCTTTTTATCCATACATAGGCACAAATGCCGGAGTTGAGGGCTATGACTGCAGTCTGGAAAAATTCATCGGGACATACCGTTCCGAGAGCAATCCTATTGCACTTGAAAACGGAAAGTGTTCAAATTCCCCGGTATCTTCCGATAACGCAGTTGGAGCTATGTGCTGTCCTGTAAATTTGGAGTCCGGGGAGGAAAAGACTTTCGTTGTGGTTCTGGGTTTTTCAGAAAATAAGGAAACTGCAGTGCAAAAAGGCAGGGAGAATCTTGATGAACAGCAAATCGAAAAGGACTTTGCCGATTTACGGGCATACTGGGATAACTTCTTATCCCATGCCAGCTTCAGTACTCCAGATGAGAATGTAAATATTATGCTGAACATCTGGAACCAGTATCAATGCAAAACTACCTTTGACTGGTCCAGATTTATTTCCCTGTATGAGCGCGGGATAGACAGGGGATTGGGATTCAGGGACAGTATGCAGGATATATTGGGAGTTGTGCATGCAATTCCTGATAAGGTTAAAGCCAGAATTAAAGATCTTCTGAGCATACAATTTAAAAAAGGAGATGCCATGTCGGTACTGTACCCCGCAGACAGGAAAGCCTGCGGAGGAGGACGTTCCGATGATCACCTGTGGTCTGTCTTTTCGGTCTGTACTTATATAAGGGAAACAGGGGACAGGGAATTTCTGAATGAAAGGGTACCCTATTATGACGGGGGAGATGGCACGGTTCTGGAGCATATGGAGAATGCTGTGAAATTCACCGTGGACAATTCTGGAGAACATGGCATACCGCTGCTGCTGCTCAGCGACTGGAATGATACGTTGGCTTCAATCAATAAAAAGGGCGGCTCGGAGAGCATATTCGTATTTTTCCAGCTGGCTCATGCAGTATATGAACTGCTGCTTTTATACAGGCAATACGGATATATTGAAAAGGAGAAATGGGCATCGGAAATATATGCTTACTGCGAATCAAAGCTTGATACCATCTGGGACGGCAAATGGTTCTTAAGAGCCTTTAACAGCTATGGTGAAAAGTACGGAACAGCTGATGACGAGTACAATAGAATTTTTCTGAATCCGCAAACCTGGGCCGTCATGAGCAGACTTCCAACCGAAGAACAGGCTCATTCGGCGCTGGATGCCGTCCATGAAAATTTAATGACAGAGTTTGGTTTGCTCATCCATTATCCTGCTGCTGATTTTTATGATGTTGAAAAAAAGGCCTATATGCCCTGTGCTGCGGGAACAAAGGAAAACGGCGGAATTTTCTATCATACAAATGCCTGGGCTGTTATTGCCGAAGTCTTGCTTGGAAGAAATGAGCACGCTTTTGAATATTATAGTGCTGCATTGCCCTGCAGAAGAAATGAGATTTCCGAGCTTTGCCGCATTGAACCTTACGTCTATGCATCGCATATATTCGGAAAACAGCACCCGGAGTTTGGGGCAGGCACAAATTCATGGCTTACAGGAACTGCGGCATGGATGTTTCTTGCGGCATCTCAATATATACTGGGAATACGCCCTGATTATGACGGCCTCGTTATTGATCCCTGCATACCTAAGGAGTGGGATGGGTTTAAGGCCGAAAGAATGTTCAGAAATGTAAAGGTTATCATTACGGTAAAGAATACCTGCGGCAGTGCTGGAAGAGTTAAAAATCTGACTGTTGACGGTAATGTGATGGAGGACAATACGATTCCGGCTGCTTATTTAAAGGGAAAAACTCTGGTACAGGTATATGCGGAGATATAAATATTACAATGCACTGGAAGGGAGGCTGCTCAATTAACGGGCAGCCTCCTGTCCGACTGCGCAGAAGGGTTTTAGCTGAGGTTGAAACCAAGGCATGACTATTATTCTAAAGCTGAAGAAAGCTGCGGAATATATTTATTACACTTTTGGCGTCCTCCAGGGACGGCATTTCACTGAAAATTCTCAGAACAGGTTCGGTTCCCGAAAAACGGCAGATGACCCAACCACCGTCTTTGAAATATATCTTGCAGCCGTCAAGGTATGAAATTTTATCTATAGCCCATGGGAATTCCGGAATCTGTTTTTCCCGGAACAGGAGATTTGACAGATCCAATTTGCGTTCACCGGTCATCAGACAGTCAAATTCATCCATAAAGAAACTTCCGTATTTAGTGTGTATGTCCTTCAAAATTTCATTCAAAGGCTTTCCGATTACACTCATCATTTCAACTAAAAGTGATCCGGCATAAACACCGTCCTTGCCCTGTATGTGCCCCCTGACCGTCAGGCCTCCCGAGGATTCTCCCCCGATAAGGGCATCAGTTTCCATCATTTTGGAGGAAATATGCTTGAAGCCCACCGGCACCTCGTGACACTTTTCTCCAAATGCGGCTGCCATCCGGTCGAGGCAGTGGGTTGTCGCAATGTTTCTTACAACATCTCCCTTCCAGCCTTTGAATTCATGCAGATAAAAATACAGCAGCACCAGGATGTCATTGGGATGTATAAAAGTGCCGCTGGAGTCGATCAGACCAATTCTGTCGGCATCTCCGTCTGTTGCTATGCCCATGTCGTAACCGCCCTGAACAACCAGCTGGGACAGGTGGTACAGCGTCGAACTGTTGGGGGAGGGGAGCCTTCCTCCAAACAGTGTGTCATGCCGGTCATGTATGACATCCACCTGGCAGCGGCAGGTGAGCAGGATTGTCTGGAGGGTGGTTTTACTGACACCGTACATGGGATCAAGCAGGATCTTCAAGTTCTTATTCTTAATTGCTTCGTAATCAATTATTTTAAGTATGCTGTCAATATAACTGTTCTGGGGGTTTATAGCGATTATCAGACCTGAGGCAATTGCTCTGGAATATTCCATGCTGCGGATATCGGCCTTTGATATAAGAGCGATCTGGGCCTCAATATCATTTGTGACTGTTTCTGTGGCATCTCTGCCGCCTGAGGTGAACACTTTTACTCCATTGTATTGTGCCGGATTGTGACTTGCGGTGACAGCCATGCCGTATGCGGCATTTTCCTTCATGACCTCGTACATTATAAGCGGCGTTGGAGCATCATAGTCTATAAGGTTAACTTTAATGCCCTCGGCTGCAAATACGCAGGCCATCCATTTAGAAGCCAGATCCGATAAAAATCTCCGGTCATATCCAATAACCACAGGTAAAGATTGCTTCATATCGCGTTTGATTATTCTTACAAGTGCAAGCGATATGAGCTCGAGATTTTCCCGGGTAAAATCTTCGGCTATTATTGCACGAAAACCGCCTGTTCCAAATTTTATCATAGTAATACCTCCAATTAATCCTTCCGTAAATACCGTTTATGGCTGTATTCTAACACCCGCAGCGCCATTTTTCAAGGAATCGGCAGCAAATCTGAACAACATGCAAGTATTCTCAACAAAAGTTCAGAATCGTCACATTGTATAAAAAAAGCTAAGATGCAATAATATTTTTGTAGATATTCAATAAAAAATCGGGAGGAAGAAAAATGAAAATGAAAAAAATTCTCAGTTCCATGTTAGCTGCAATTATGATCATGGGGGCAGTGGCTGGTTGTGGAAATTCCGGCGGAAGTTCCTCTGAAAGTTCCCAGGCAGCAGCCAGTACTTCTGTAGCTTCAAGCGAGAGCTCAACTGCAAAAGCCGGTGGTTCAAAAACTGTCACAGTTTATTCTCCGCACCCGGCAGATCCTTTAAATGCAGGTATTAAGGAATTCCAGGAAAAGACGGGCATCACGGTGGATCTTGTAGCTGCCGGAACAGGTGAATTACTTAAAAGAATAGAAGCAGAAAGCGGCAATCCCCTGTGTGATGTATTCTGGGGCGGCGGAGCCGATTCACTGGCCGCATACAGCAAATATTTCGACACCTTCAAACCCGCAGATTTAAGCAGTATAGATCCGCAGTATGTAAGCAAGGATAACCTCTGGACAGGTGAATCACCCCTTCCGATGGTAATCATGTATAATAAGAAGCTTGTAAGCGAGGCCGATGTTCCGAAAGGCTGGGCCGACCTGACAAGTGCAAAGCTAAAGGGTAAAATTGCCTGCGCTGATCCTGCAAAGTCCGGATCTTCTTACACCATACTGTGCACTATGCTCACCGCCTTCGGAAAAGACGACGGAAAGGGCTGGGATTTTGTAAAACAGTTTGTTGGCAATCTGGATGGAAAGATTTTGAGTTCCTCCGGCGATGTATATAAAAAAGTGTCCGATGGTGAGTACAGTGTTGGCCTGACTCTTGAGAAGGAAGCCATCAAATATGTTCAAGCCGGTGCCGATGTTGGTATCATTTATCCGTCGGAAGGTACTTCGGCTGTTCCTGATGGAATCGCAATAGTAAAGGGCGGCAAAAACAAGGAAAATGCAGAGATCTTCGTTAATTTCGTCCTTGGAAAGGAATGCCAGACAATGATGTCAAATGACTTCTCCCGAAGGTCGGTTAGAACTGATACGGAAGCTCCCGAAGGCCTTCCTGCAATAAAGGATATAAAATTCGTGGACTATGATTTTAACTGGGCTTCCTCGGAAAAGGTGAATATCCTGGAGAAGTGGAAAGAGATAATAGTGGGATAAACTTCAATATGAAGTAATACGGTTTTTGGATAAATACATTAAATAATCGGAAATCAGTTCGTGCAGGCACCTTTCAGAAGCTGGAAGGCGCCTGTACAATATATAGCTGTCCAGTAGTCTGTAACCTCCGTCTCCGGACAATATACGTTTTAGATGTTACAGAATGCCGGGCTTTGCGAGAAAAGGGGTTGAGTGGATGAGCCACAGTGTTAAGGTTTGTAATGTAGTCAAGAAGTATGGTGATTTTGTTGCAGTAGACAAAATATCCTGTGAAATCCGTGAGGGTGAATTTTTTACCCTGCTTGGTCCGTCAGGCTGCGGAAAGACAACTTTGCTGAGGATGATCGCAGGGTTTAATTCAATTGACGACGGTGAAATTTATTTCGGAGATAAAGTAATTAATCAGATAGAGGCTCATAAAAGGGATATAGGAATGGTATTCCAAAATTATGCCATATTTCCCCACATGACGGTATATGATAATGTGGCATATGGGCTTAAGGCCCGC
Organism: Ruminiclostridium cellobioparum subsp. termitidis CT1112; assembly: GCF_000350485.1. GTDB lineage: Bacteria > Bacillota > Clostridia > Acetivibrionales > DSM-1351 > Ruminiclostridium > Ruminiclostridium termitidis. The sequence continues at coordinate 140,269 of NZ_AORV01000060.1, read as the reverse complement.
AAGGTTCCGAAAGACCAGATAGAGGTAAAAGTCATGGAGGCCCTTGATCTGGTTCAAATCAAGAATTTAAAGGACAGGAAGCCGTCCGAGCTGTCGGGGGGACAGCAGCAGCGCGTTGCACTGGCACGTGCCATTGTCATAAAGCCGGGAGTTCTGCTGATGGATGAGCCGCTCTCAAACCTGGATGCAAAGCTCAGAGTCCAGATGAGAACCATAATCAAGAAGCTGCAGAAGGATCTGGGGATAACAACGGTATATGTTACCCATGACCAGGAAGAGGCACTTGCCATATCGGACAGAATAGCCATAATGAAGTCGGGAAAAATCATGCAGCTGGATACGCCGGCCGATATATATAAAAGGCCCCGGAATACATTTGTTGCAGGCTTCATTGGAACTTCCAACTTCCTGGATGTCCAGGTGAGATATGACGATAAAATGAATACGTTTATAAAAGCCGAGGGCGGCCTGGAATATCCTGTAAAATTGAAAAGAAAGCTGGAAACCGCCGTATTGTCAATAAGGCCGGAACAGTTTATCATAAACGGTCCCGATGGCAGGGGCATTCCGGGAGAAATTCAGATGTATACCTTTCTTGGAGATTTTGCAAATTATGAAATCAAGCTTCCGGGCGGCCAGGTGGTGGAGGCCAATGAATACACCAAGGACATTGACTTTGTAAGGGCTATAGGAGACAGGATCAGGCTCGACTTTGACCCTGAAAAAATCAGTCTGTTTGACCAGGAAGGGACGGAGGCTTATCTATGGTAAATGAGCAAAGCATTGCTGGAAAGATAAAAAATCATTTCAACTTCTGGAATATCACAAAATACCTGTTTATAATACTATTGCTGATATTCCTGGTATATCCGCTGTTTGCAATAATATTCAGGAGCTTTTACAACAGTGAAGGCGAATTCACCATGAAGTTTTACAAGACGTTTTTTACCAAGGCATATTATTACCGCACTCTGATAAACAGCTTGAAGGTGTCTGTCCTCACAACGGTTTTATCTGTGGTGGTGGGAGTTCCACTTGCCTATATCACCTCGAGGTTCAATGTTTTCGGCAAGAAGCTTATCAACCTCCTTATTATCATGTCGCTGATGTCTCCGCCTTTTATAGGAGCTTACTCCTGGATAATGCTGCTGGGAAGGAACGGCTTCATAACAAATCTGTTTGAAAAGATAGGGATTACCATGCCCCCGATATACGGCTTTGGAGGGATCATCATGGTATTTACCCTCAAATTGTTCCCTTACGTTTATTTGTATGTTTCAGGGGCAATGTCCAGTATCGACCGTTCCCTGGAAGAGGCGGCCGAGAATCTGGGGTCCAGCAAACTGAGAAGGGTATTTACTGTTACAATACCGGTAATCATGCCAACACTGGCTGCAGGAGCCATAATGGTATTCATGTCCTCACTGGCCGACTTTGGTACACCCATGCTTATCGGGGAAGGTTATAAGGTGCTTCCGGTTCTGGTATATGAGGAATATATGAGCGAAATGGGCGGCAATGCCAACATGGCGGGAGCCCTCAGCGTTGTAATCGTATTTTGCTCCACTGCAGTGCTTCTGATCCAGAAGTACGTCATATCCAGGAAGAATTACGTAATGACTGCCATGAGGCCTCCCATAATTGAAAAATTATCCATGGCAAAGCGAATTCTGTTAACTGCAATATGCATGTTTGTGGCGTTTGTTGCTTTTCTGCCCCAGATAGTTGTTGTCATCACCTCTTTTGTAAAAACAAGCGGCCCCATATTTGTAAAAGGCTTTAGTTTAGAGAGCTATGAAAAGATATTCTATAAGTTATCAAAAAACATAACAAATACTTTCACATTCTCAATTATTGCCATCGTAATAATAATAATAGCGGGCATGCTGCTGTCATACCTGATTGTAAAGAGAAAAAGCAAGATCAACAGCTTTCTCGACCTGCTCATAATGTTCCCATATGTTATTCCGGGTGCCGTGTTAGGTATATGCATGCTGGTAGCCTTCAACAAGCCGCCGATCATATTGTCCGGGTCGGCTGCCATTCTGATAATAGCCTACGTTATCAGAAAAATGCCGTATACCATCAGGTCCAGTAGTGCGCTTTTGTACCAGATTGAGCCAAGTATAGAGGAAGCCTCCATCAATCTGGGGGTTTCGCCCATGAAGACCTTTTTCAAGATCACTGCCCGCATGATGGCACCGGGAGTTTTGTCAGGTGCAATTTTGAGCTGGATAACCACAATAAATGAGCTGAGTTCGAGTATAATGCTGTATAGCGGTAAGACAGCCACAATTTCGGTCGCAATATACACCGAAGTTGTACGTTCCAGCTTCGGTACTGCGGCGGCATTGGCTTCCATTTTGACAATTACCACCATTCTGTCCCTTTTATTGTTTAACTGGGTAAGTAAAGGAAAAGTTTCCGTAATTTAATATACACAAATTATGTTAACTTTGTTGTAATCATTTGTTATAATAAAGCTAAAATTCAAGACGTTGGACGGATGGTGCCGAATGCGTTCTGATAAAAAAGTCAGATTGAGTTTTATTAAAAAACTATTCATTTGCTTTACAATTATGAGCTTTATACCGGTCCTGGTGCTGGGGACACTCACGTACACCATTTCCTCCAGGGAATCCATGAGGAATCTTGAGAATCAGGCCTCGGAGACTGTGGACCAGGCATTGAACAGTCTGGGCAGAACACTGGATGAGTATAAGTCTGCCATATCTTATTTCTGCAAGGATGAGGAAATTATCAGCATGCTTGATGCCGGACGTGTTACCGAAAAAAGCCGTACATCCATTTATCAGAAAATGTATATCATGCTTGCGGGAAAACCAACGTCGGTAGCAATGCACCTGATAAAGGCTGATGGAAGCTTCAGCGTTTCAACATCTCAAATACCCGAGGTATATGAAATAAAAAATCACGAGGATTGGGGCGTGTTCAGGAAACTTAATTCAAATGACGAATCCATGGAGTACTCCAACAGATATACCGCAAAAAACGGTATCAGATACTGTATGGCAGTTGCCCATAACATTAAAAAGGACAATGTTGTGTTGGGGTATGTGATCATGGACATACCTGAGGAAGCTTTCAAAGCCGCGCTTGGTGCCGTAAATCCTGCAATTCCCATGAAATATGCCATTGCAGACAAAAACTATTACATTTTATATGATGAAACTTTTGGTTACAGGCCGGGAAGCTTTCTGGACAACAATATCCGGGATAAAATATTTCAAATGCAGTCCGGGAAAAAGATTTATCTTGATGAACCATACAGGCTGCTGAGTTACAGTGAAACAAAAGACGATTATCAGCTAAGGATCATATCCTCTGTTCCGGTTGAAATGGTGGTTATCAACAGCAATTATATTACAGTTACTACTTTAGCGGTGGCAATAGGTGCTATTTTGATGTGCCTTATTTTATCCCCTCTTATAATCCGGGGACTGACCAAACCCCTCAGTACCATAATTCATACAATGAACAGGGTTAGAACCGGGGATACTGCGGCTAGAGTCACCGTTAAAAATAATGATGAATTCGGATATATAGGAAAAAATCTGAATACCATGCTGGATAATCTGAATGAGCTCTATCAGAAGGATCTGGAAAAGCAGAACAGGCTTCGCCTTGCTGAGCTGAAAGCACTGCATTCACAGATAAACCCTCATTTTCTCTATAATACGCTTGATTCCATAAAGTGGCTGGCAAAGCTAAGCGGAATTAATGATATTGTCGTTATGGTTTCCCAGCTTGGCAGGCTTTTGAAAAGCAGCATCAACAATCAGAGGGATATAGTACAGATATCGGAGGAGATCTCGCTTATCGGAAGCTATATTTCAATACAGAAAGTCCGTTACAGCAATAAATTCGAAGTGGATATGGAAGTTGACCCGGATATAATGAGCTGTGAAGTGCCAAAGCTCATTATACAGCCCATTGTTGAAAATGCAATCATACATGGTATCGAAGATAAAATAGGTAAAGCACATCTTAAAATCAGGGGTTGGAAGGATAATGACAGAATTATCTTTGAGATTACGGATGACGGTGTGGGTATGAGTTTGGACGACCTGGAGGGCATCAGGAAAAAGGTCCAGGCCGAGGACATGGGAAAGAGCAGTATCGGACTTGCAAACGTGGATAAGAGGATAAAATTATACTATGGTGAACAGTACGGACTTGCAATAAGCAGTGAAGCAAATGTAGGTACCATAATGAGAGTGGTCATGCCGTTTTTCGAAATACAGCAGGAAAAAACGGAAGGTGAGTCTGAAGATCATGATAAGAATCGTTGTAGTTGAAGATGAAATTCTGGTGAAAAAAGGTCTGATACTGACGACAGACTGGCAGAAGTACGGCTGTGAAGTAGTAGGTGAGGCATCCAACGGTCTTGAAGGCGTTCAGCTTATTGACAGGGTGAAACCCGATATTGTGATCACGGATATAAGGATGCCGGGACTGGATGGTATTAAAATGATAGAAAGTCTCAAGGAGAACGGGGTGAGTCCCGAATTCATCATCATCACAGGCTACGGTGAATTTGAGTATGCCAGAAAAGCTCTGAAGCTGGGAGTGCGGGATTTTCTTGTAAAGCCCATTGACGATGATGATCTGGATAATGCCCTGACAAATACCTGTCAGGCTGTACTGGATAAACAGAGGATTGAAAAAATCCGGGATAAGCTTGATAATATCGGTGAGAGCCGTGTAATGCTCTTCAAGGAATACATTGTGGACCAGGTGTCGGAGGATGATTATGTTGGAAGGGCTGTCAAATATATAAGTCTGAATTACAGCATGGATATCACTGTAAAAACCGTGGCCGATAACCTTTTTATAAGTGAGAGCTACTTGAGCAGGCTGTTCAAGCTAAAAGTAGGTCAGACCTTCGGAGATTACCTGACGTATTACAGAATAAAAAAGGCATGTGAGTATCTGCGTGAACCTGACGGTAAAATATACGAAATAGCAGAAAAAATAGGATACAGGGATCAGCGGTATTTCAGCCTGATATTTAAAAAGCTGGTGGGAGTGACACCTAAGGAATTTCGTGATAAATTGAATAGTAGGCTTTGATGATTTTGGGCAATTTATTTTGCACATTGGGCTCATGGAGGTTAATTGATGATAAGAAATATTATTTTTGATATGGGAAATGTACTGCTGGCATACACGCCGGATAAATATATCGCAACCCTGACAGAAGATGCCGAGGCTGCGGAGGCATTGCTCCGGGAGCTCTTCCGCAGCAGTGAGTGGCTGGAGCTGGATGCAGGGAGCATAACCGAAGAAAGTGCGGTAGAGAGTGTCAGCCTGAGAATTCCTCAATATGGCGGGCTGGTCAGGAAGGCCATGGACAACTGGCATTCCGATCTGACGCCAATAGAAGGCATGGCAGAGCTGGTGGAAAAGTTAAAAAGTAAGAATTATAATATATATTTGCTTTCCAATACAAGTATGAAGTTTTTCAGTTATATGGATAAAGTTGAAATGTTCAGACACTTCGATGGGTTTATAATATCGGCCAAGGAAAAGTTGGTAAAACCCGACAGAAAAATCTTCGAATGTATTTGTTCAAGATTCGGATTAACTGCCGGAGAATGTCTGTTTATAGATGATTTACAACCCAATATCGACGGTGCTCAAAGTGCAGGACTCAATGCCCACCTGTTCCAGGGAGCCGAGGAGCTGACGCAATTTTTGAAGAATAGTAATATTTTATAATTAGATTAACTTTATGTGCTAGTTATTCTATATTTGCTTTACCTGCGTAAATTTTATATAACTGGTAACTTCCGTACTAACTTCATGAAATAGGACGCACCAAAAACAATTACGAAAATTGTATCGCCTCATTATAAAGCGGTTTTGCCGTCGCTCAAACTTGACATCCTGTCTCGGCAAAACCGCTGTACCTTCGCCGACAATTTATCGCAATTGTTTTTAACCGTGCATCCTATTTCATGAAGTTGTCCTCGCGTTACCAGTTGATTCTAATTAAATCTATCTGTAAAGCAAAACATATTTCAATTAGCACAACATGTTAAATTAACCGTCATGCTGTTAAAACGGCCTCTCAACTTCGCAGTTAGTACGGAAGTACAGGTATATTAGGAGTGATTTTATACTGAAAAAGTTGATCAACTAACCCGCACAACAGGTTAATTTGTATGCAATAAGACTATTCAAAAAAATAGTCTTATTTTTTTATACCCCTCATATACTTTAATGTTAAGGCATATCACGGCCTTATAATATTAAAGCAAAGGAGAATCCTTGTCATGGGCAATAATTATCAGAGACAGTTTTATATATTTCAGAACATGGATAATAATCTGGGCAATCCGACGGGCTATATAAAGGTTGAGATAAATGATCCGACTGCAAAGCTGCAAATATCACTTGGGAACCTGACAAACAGACCGGGAATGGCATACCGGCTGTATGGCATAAGCAGGAAGGAAAATGAGCTGCAATATGCTGAAATATGTGATATCGGAAATAACAACGGCAGAGCGGACCATAAGTTTAGTCTGGAAAACAGCAATATAGGAGGAAGTAATCTTTGCTTTGATGATATTAATGTATTTGCAGTAATAGCAGAAATTCCCGACAACAATTCGGTTGTTTGCCCGCTGGTTGCATATAGAAACGGTCAAGTACCGTGGAAGCAGGAGTTCGAGTCCGCTCTGAGAAAACCCGCACCTCCGGTAATTGTGGAGGCAGTGGTTGAGAAGATGAACGAAAGAATCGATGTGCAGAGGACCATAGAGGAAGATGCTGTGCCGCCTGACATTCCGGCAGATGGAGATAGGGGCAATATTCCGGAAGAAATAAGCAGCTTTGAAGAGGAAAGACAGAATAGAGTAACCGAAGAGGGCTTTGAAGAGGAAGGGCAGAACATAAACATAATAACTGAAGAGGGCCTTGAAAGGGAAGAGCTTGAGGAGGAAACCGTAGGTCAGCTGTCCGATCTGATAGAGGTTTCGGTTAATAATGAAGATGAACATTCTCGTACTGCCGTGAAACCGGAGCCGGAGAACGTAGAAGATAAAAGCCGCGATGATATGTCAAGCAAATTTGAAGCAACCCTGACCAGCATATACAATCACGAAAAGGTGAATGATGCAGTAAGTGCGGAAAGTGATATAATAAGTGCCGCCGAAAAAAATTTCAGAGACATCTCCTCAATAAATACAGAAGGGGACAGGGTGAGGAAAGAGCTTGATATTGACCTTCTGAAAGAGGAGCTGGACAAAAGCTTTGAGATATGCAACCCTTTCAACACCAGGAGCAAGAGGTTCAAATGGTGGAAAATCAATAGTCCCGGATACCTTAATAATATACTTTTCAGAAATAATGTAAAAACATATCTTTTATTTAATCCAAAGGTTATGCTGGCACATTATAAGTACAGGTACATTGTTTTCGGCATCCGGTATGATAAATATTCGGGAAGAGAGCGCTTTGTATGCGGTGTTCCCGGAGTATACAGCATTGATGAGAACCCCTTCGGAAACCTGGGAAGCTGGGCCCAGCTGGAAGGCTATAGGCCAAAATACGGTGCCTTCGGGTATTGGATCATTCTTATAGATCCGAGAACAGGAAAGTTAATCAAAATTAAGTAGATAATTGTCGTTTCATAGCGTTGCAAAATGGTATATAATAGAATTATAAGCCTAATATTGTAATGTATTGGAGGGATAAAAATGGCGGCAATACAATGGAGAGACAGCTATATGATTGGCATCAAGGAGATAGACGATCAGCATAAACAGCTATTCGATGCGGTTGACAAACTTTTTGCAGCATGCAGTCAGGGAAAAGGCAAGGAAGAAGTGGGAAATACACTTAAGTTTTTAGAGGAATATACCAAGGTTCATTTTACCGATGAACAGCAGCTGCACATAAAATTCAATTATCCTGAAAGGCTCAACCATAGGAATGTACATGATAATTTTTTAAAAAATTTTGAAAAATTGAAACAGGAATTCGACGAAAAAGGTGCAGGTGTTCTTTTTGTTTCTACTGTTAACAAATTATTTGTGGACTGGCTGATCAAGCATATCGGAAGCATGGACAAGGCCTTTGCCACCTACGTAAAAGAGCAGCAGAAATAAATTATTTGCCGAAATATAGAATAATATAGTATAATTGAGGTAAATTGAGGAAGGCTTGTATAAGCCGTTCCACAGCGAGATTGAAGGAGCTGATCACCTTGACCTCAAAAAATAAGGTTGTTATCCGTATAGCCGGCAAAGATTATACGCTGGTAGGTATGGAGTCAGACGAATATATTCAGAAGGTCGGACTGTATATCGACAAAAAAATGAATGAAATATTGATGCGCAACAATAGGCTCAGTACCTCGCTTGCAGCTGTTCTCACCGCAATAAACGTGGCCGACGATTTTTTCAAATCCCGTGAAGCGGAGGTTAATGTCAGGAAGGAAAAAGAAGCTGTAAATGAAGAACTTGAGAAACTCAGGAATGAAATCATGCAATTGAAGGAAGAAAACGGCAGCCTGGCTGCAAAAAATACCAGCCTTCAATTGGAACTTGCCAAAAGGGAAGCAGAGCTTGGCGAAGTCAGAAATTCAATGGATAAGGGAAGCAGAACACTTATTCAAAAAACTTTGAGTGGATATGATATGTAGTTGTTCATAGCTGACACAGCCGGAGGAAAAATACCCTCCGGCTTTTTTGTTACAAAGGACAGGTTTGACTTTTAAAAATCCGCATTATATAGTTAGAATTGATGGGAAATACAAAAACATATACGAATACGAAGGGTCCATATGAAAGTAATTTTTATATTTATAGATGGAATAGGTACCGGAAATAAAAACAGGGATACAAACCCAATATATGCCGCGCACACACAGGTTTTGTCAAATATGATCGACAACGCCCGGTTTACAGCCGACGCATCCATGGGAGTGCCGGGTCTGCCTCAGAGTGCTACCGGACAAACTGCCATTTTTACCGGCATCAATGCGCCGGCAGTACTGAACAGGCACCTCAGCGGACAGCCTACCGTCACACTGAAGAAGCTTATTCAGGATATTAATATCTTCGGACAACTGATGAAAATGGGGTTGACGGTTACCAATGCAAATGTCTACCGGGATGAATATCTTGCCAACATGCTGGAGGTCAAGGACAGGCGGAACAGGCCATCTGTGACTTCCGTCATGGGAATGGCCGAAAATATCAAGTTCCGCAATGTAAAAGATTTTATGGAGAATAACGGAGTATATCATGATATAACCGGTGATATATTAAAAGAGTCGGGATATGAAGTGGATGTGATATCGCCGGAGGAGGCAGCTCAAAACCTTTACAGGTTAAGCCGCCAATTTGACTTTACCTTGTACGAGCATTTTATAACTGATTATGCGGGTCATAAATTTGAAATGGACAGGGCAACCGAAGTGGTAGTCAACCTGGACCGATTTCTGGGCAAATTGGTTGATATGCTGGACTTTGAACAGGAGGACGTACTTATAATCACCAGTGATCACGGAAATCTTGAGGATATATCGGTCCGGACACATACCATGAACAGGGTTCCGGTAATTGTAAAGGGAAAGAAGGCTGAGCAGGTGGAGAAGGAAATAAACTCCTTGGTTGACATAATGCCTTTTGTCATAGAACTATTCAGGAGGGAATTAGACGGCAATGACAAAGAAAATTGAGCTTTTGGCACCTGCAGGCAATTATGCTGCATTCCTTGCTGCGGTTGAAAATGGCGCGGATGCGGTTTATATGGGCGGAAAGCTGTTGAATGCAAGACAGTTTGCAGGAAACTTTGAGGATGAAGAACTGCAAAAGGCAATAGATTATGCACATGTCAGGGGTGTGCGCATACTTCTGACCCTAAATACACTGGTGCTGGACAGCGAAATGCAGGAGGCTGTGGAATATGCGGCCAGGGCATATGAAATGGGTGCGGATGCTTTTATAATACAGGATGCGGGACTTGCGGCAAATTTAAAAAAAGCCGTTTCCGGTATTCCGATCCATGCAAGCACCCAGATGACTGTTTATAACCTGGAGGGCGTAAGGGCTCTCGAAAAAGCTGGCTTTGAAAGAGTGGTGCTTGCCAGGGAGCTTGGAATTGGTGAAATCAGAGAAATTTGCCGCAATACCGGGCTTGAAATAGAAATATTCGTACATGGCGCACTCTGTATCAGCTACTCCGGCCAGTGTCTGATGAGCAGCATGATCGGCGGCAGGAGCGGAAACAGGGGGAAATGCGCCCAACCCTGCAGAATGTATTATTCATTGGCCAGGGATGGAAAAAACCTTAAAAGCAGCTATTTGCTCAGCCCAAAGGATATCTGCTATATAGACCATCTGGCAGAACTGGTTGACGCAGGTGTGGCCTCCTTTAAAATAGAGGGCAGGATGAAAAGCCCCGAATACGTTGCCACCGTGGTGGGCATCTACCGGAAATATCTGGACCTGCTCCGGCAGGAGCAGAGAAAGCTCCCGGGTGAAACGCCGGTTGGAGCAAATCAAAAGCAGATATCGGGTCCCGGGGTTTCGGAGCAGGACAGGCATCAGCTCCTGCAGAGCTTTAACAGAGGGGGCTTTTCAAAGGGTTACCTGCTGGGCAAGACCGGGCCTGATATGATGGCCTACCATAAGCCTAAAAACTGGGGAACCTATTTAGGCACGGCGCTTGCCCGGGACAGAAGCACCAACTCTGTAAAGATCAGGCTGGAAAATACATTGGGCAATGGAGACGGCATAGAGATATGGTCGGGGAAAGTCTGCGAGGAAAGTCCCGGCGGCATTATCACAAAGATAGTCCTGGATGGGGGCAAACAGGTCAAGCGCGCCAACTCCGGCGATACGGTCTGGGTCTCGGTTATCAGGGGAAATATAGAAAAGGGGAGCAGGGTTTACAAGACTTCGGATAAGGAAATGCTGGAGCAGGCAGCAGCTTCCTTTGCAAAGCCCTCCAGAAAAGCAGATATTAAAGCAGCCTTTAAAATGAAGGCCGGGAAACTGCCGGAATTAATCCTGGAGGATTTCAACGGCAATATTGTTTCTGCGAGGGGTGACAGCCTTCCCGAAAAAGCTGTCAACAGGCCTCTCACCGGGGACAGGATTTCAGAACAGCTAAAAAAAATGGGTTCAACACCCTTTAATGTGGTTGAATTAAAAATAGAAATGGACAACGATATTGTGATATCTATAAGTGAATTGAACAATATCAGGAGAAGAGCGGCCGAGCTTTTGGAAAATAAGCGCGTATTGGCAGGAAAGCCGAAACACGGACTGCAAAATAATCCGACATATTTCCCGGGAAATATGCATAATTACCATGAAAAAATGCCGGTTGATACTGCAGACCTGTCATATAATCTTAAAAGGCCAAAAATTTCTGCCATGTTCTATCATGTAAACAGGGATATGGAACTGGACCGGGTCAATGCAGACAGATTGTATATTCCTTTAAAAGATATTTTGGACCGGGACACCGGTGAGCAGATAACAAAAGTCAGAAGCAAGGGAAAAGAAGTGTACGCATATATTCCGGCAGTGATCAGGGGAAAGCAGACAGAGCTTCTCATTAAAAACGCCCGAACCGTCAGGGAAAAAACCGATGGATTTCTGGCGGGAAATATAGGCGTTGGGGAGCTGCTGAGGGATGTGCTGGGTGAGAATGTGAAATTAATGGGTGATTATACTCTCAATGTGCTAAACAGTTCAACTCTGGATTTCTTTAAGGAAGCAGGCTATAAAGGGGCTGCCTTATCCTACGAGCTGAATTTGACCCAGCTGGCATCCATTGCCTGCCCGGGGGATTTTGAAGCCGAAATTGGAGTTTACGGGAGAATACCGGTTATGACCAGCGAGTACTGCCCGGTGGGAGGAAGTGTGGGAAATGCCGCGCCTCACAGGTGCGGAACGGAGTGTAAAAACGGAGTTTTTCACTTAAAGGACAGAAAGAATGCGGCATTCCTTGTCAGGTGCGACTGCCTGGATTGCAGAAGCACCATATTCAACTCGGATATATTGTTTGCGCCCGATCTGCTGGACGATATATGTAAAACAGGGGCGGCTTATCTGAGGATGAGCTTTGTTGACGAAACAAGTCAGGAAGTTTATGATATTGTTAATTTACACAGAGATATGATAGAAGGCGGAAGAAACACACCTTCCGCCCAAAGAACAATGGAAATAATCAGAAACAGGGGTATAACAAAAGGTCACCTGCAGAGAGGTGTTTAGTAGTTATTAAGGATACTGGGCTGAGTTTATACCCGGAAATGGAGGAATAGGTGGTTGAGGTTTTTGTAGAGGTGTGCAGGGAGGATGCAATACTGCCGGTATATGCGAATCCGGGTGATGCGGGGATGGATGTATTTGCAGCCGAAGAGGTGATTATAGCCCCGGGAGAGACAGTCATAGTACCCACCGGTTTAAAGCTTGCAATACCGGAGGGCTATGAAATACAGGTGAGGCCCAGGAGCGGGCTGTCCCTGAAAACTCCCATCAGGATTCCCAATTCCCCCGGTACCATTGACAGCGGTTACAGAGATGAATTGGGGATAATTGTAAGCAATAATTCCGACAGGAATGTGTGTGAACCCGGCCGGACACCTTTTACACTGGAGGAGAAGGGCAACAGGCAGGGAACGTATATTGTAAGAAAGGGTGACAGGATCGCCCAGATAGTATTGCAGGCGGTACCAAAAATGGTATTTACAAAAGTCCTGTCGGTAAAGGCTGTGGGAAATGACAGGGGAGGCGGCTTTGGCTCGACCGGAGTAAAATAGGGGGAATCCGCTCTGATAAAACAAAGGGACAAATATAAAAAATTTATTTTTACTGACATTTCCAAAGAGAAAAAGGATGACTTTCCTGTAATAATAGGTGAAACCTACGGTATTGATAAGAACAGCTGCATGCTTCACTACCATGACTGTATCGAAATATGCTATATAAAGCAGGGGACCGGAACTTACCTGATAGATGGAAATGAATATTCTTTCGCAGCCGGTGATATTTTTGTCATCGGCAGCAATGAAATACACCTGGCCTATAATGACAGAGATGTCATAATGCTTGTAGTCCTTTTTATGCCCGCATTACTTTATAACGGAGCAGGGTACTCTTTTGAGATGGATTATATCAACACCTTCCAGGAGGCCAGGAGGATGCTGTTTCACAGGATATCGCCCTCTTTTAGCCATTATGAAGCTATTCTTGACGCTCTTGTGGAGATAATGCATGAAAATACCGGTAAAACCCCCGGATATGAGTTAATGGTTAAAGCAGCTCTCTTAAAAATGACTGTAAATATTAAGAGGTGCTTTAATATTGAGTTAAAAAGTGGTTTACATAATAATATGAAGAATTACGACTTTTTTATTCCGGTATTTGAGTATATTAAGGAAAATTATTCAGGAAAGATTAAAATAGAGGAGCTGGCCAGGCTTGTCAATATGAGCTCATCAAATTTCAACCTGGTTTTTAAAAAGTCAACCGGTTCAACCCCTACTGAATATATAAATAAATTCAGGATAGTAAAAGCATCTCAAATGCTGCTGGAAACAGACGGAAAAATTATAGATATTGCTGCAGAGGCTGGTTTCTTGAGCCTGCCGCATTTTATAAGCTGCTTTAAAAAATACACCGGAAAACTTCCGAAGGATTTCAGGAGCATAAGAGAATATATAAATTAGTTTGTAATATATATAAAGATGTAAAAGATGTGCTGCCGTATAATTTTTATACGGCAGCAATTTTTTTGAAAAGCAATTATAAGAAGTAATTAATAATAAGCAATTATGAGGAGTGATTATATGGAAAAAAATTTGACGGTTACATCCCAGTCCCATAATGAAGTGACAGTTTTCGCAGCAGAGGAATTAAAAAGATACCTGGAGTTGATGCAAAACAACCGGTGCAATATGGAGCCAAAGGCAGCCGGAGGTCTTGAAAAAGCGCACCTGATAAAGCTTGGAGTATTCGGGGATTTTGACTTAAAGCCCATAAACGGCACTACAACAGCATTTGATGACGAGATTTTCATTGATATTGACAACGGTGAGGGCATTATCGCAGGAGCAAATCCCAGGAGTGTACTGCTGGGAGTCTACAGATTTCTTACAGAGGCAGGCTGTAGATGGGTCAGGCCCGGAGCCGGGGGAGAAATCATTCCTGGGCGGTGTATTGAGGATATTTCAGTAAGGCTGCAGGAAAGGCCGTCATACAGGCACCGCGGCATATGTATAGAAGGGGCGGTCAGCCTGGAAAACGTCACTGATACTGTAGACTGGCTGCCCAAAGTGGGATTGAACAGTTATTTTATCCAGTTCAGGGAGGCATATACTTTTTTTGAGAGGTGGTATAACCATTCCGATAATCCTGAAAAGCAGGGTGAGAAATTTACCATTGAAAAAGCAAGGGAACTTACAAAAGCACTGGAGTCAGAGATCGGAAAAAGAGGCCTGATTTACCATGGAGTGGGGCATGGCTGGACCTGTGAACCCCTGGGTATCCCCGGCGTAAGCTGGGAAAAGATCCAGGAGGGTTTCAGCCCTGAGGTCACCAGATATTTCGCAATGGTCAGGGGTGAAAGAAAGATGGTTGACGGGATCCCCTTAAACCTGAATCTGTGTTATTCCAATCCGGAAGTCCAGGAAATGATGGTACAGAGTGTGCTGGATTACCTGAAGTCCAATAAAAATGTTGATATCCTCCATTTCTGGCTGGCAGACGGGTACAACAACCAATGCGAGTGTGAAAACTGCAAAAAGCATATACCTTCGGATTTTTATGTGCAGATATTAAATAAACTGGACAGGGTGTTGACTGAAAATAATATTAAAACCAAAATTGTATTCCTGCTGTACTATGATCTCCTGTGGACTCCCGAAGAGTATCATATTGAGAACCCGGACAGATTCATAATGATGTTTGCACCCATAACAAGAACGTATACCCACTCTTTTGCCGGCAGCACCGTAAGTGAAAATACCGCCAGGCATGAAAGAAATGATATTAAGCTGCCCAAAACCATAGGTGAAAATCTTGGGTTCTTAAAAAACTGGAAAAAGGAGTTTAAAGGAGACAGCTTTGATTTTGATTATCATTTCATGTGGGATCACTTTTACGATCCAGGCAGTATATACACAGCTAAAACTGTTTATGAAGATGTACTGAATCTGAAAGAAATAGGCCTGGATGGCCTGATCAGCTGTCAATGCCAGAGAGCGTTCCTTCCCACGGGATTTGGCGTATATATAATGGCCCGGACACTTTGGAATGACAGGCTGGACTTTGATAAAACAGCTGCGGACTATTTTAATAGTGCTTTTGGCGAACAGGGAAGCCAGTGTTTTTCATACCTGCTGACCTTGTCGGAATTATTTACACCACCGTATATGCGGGGAGAGATTCCGGCGGCTGATGAGAAAATTTCAGATAAATACGATTCCATACATAAGGTTTGTGAGGAGTTCGGATTGTTAATAAATCAGAACAGGGAAAAAGGATATCCAAGTCAAAGGCTGTCCTGGCAATATTTAACCTTTCACATGGAAATTTGCAAACGTATGGCTGAACTTTTAAAGTACAGAACGCTTAATAATTTTGAAATGGTTGAGAACGCCTGGAAAGGGCTGAAGAAATATATTTGCAGCATCGAGGACCAGGTACAGCCGGTTTTTGATCTGTACGAATTTATCCAGACTTTTGAGATCATGAACGGTTTTATCCTGAGAGATCCGGAAGAGAGGAAATGACAGATGCAATGGATTAGATTCAGATGTAGTTCAGATGTAGTTCGGTGTAATTCAGGGAGGATGGGATTATGAGAAATTTAAAGATTGCAGTAATTGGTGCAGGAAGTACATATACCCCCGAACTTATCGAGGGATTTATCGTCAGGAGGGAGACCCTTGACGTGGAATCCATTTATCTCATGGATATAGATAAAACGAAAATGGGTATAGTGGGTGCACTGACCGAAAGAATATTAAGGAAAAATTCTATGAAATGCAGGGTTGTTATGACAGACAATCTCGAGGAGGCAATACAGGGGGCTCATTATGTGCTGTCCCAGGTCAGGGTGGGAAAACTGGATGCCAGGATCAGCGATGAAAAGATACCCCTTAAATATGACATGCTGGGACAGGAGACCACGGGGGCAGGCGGCTTTATGAAGGCCATGAGGACCATTCCCGTTATTATGGATATTGTAAAAACCATGGAAAGACTTGCTTCCGACGCATGGCTCATCAACTTTGCAAATCCGTCGGGTCTGGTGGCTGAAGCAGTATTGAACAACAGCGGCATTAAGATGGCCGGATTGTGCAATTGCCCCACCAGCATGATAAAAGATGCCAGAGCCATGGTTTCAGCTGATACGCGGAATTTTGACTACGATTACGTCGGGCTGAATCACCTGAGCTGGATAACAGGAGTATATGCCGAAGGAAACAATATCCTGCCACAGCTTATTGAGAGTGGACTGGAAATAACCACTATGAAAAATATCCAGGAGGCGGAGCTTCAAAAACCGTTGCTGAAAGCCACCGGAGGAATTCCTTCCTCGTACCTTAACTATTATTATTTCAGGGATGCTCAGATAAATCACTGCAAGGAAGCGGAGAAAACCAGGGGCGAGGTGTGCAAGGAGCTTGAAAGGGAGCTGCTTGAGCTGTATGAGGACATTAACCTGGTTGATAAACCGGCACTGCTGGAGCAGAGGGGTGGAGCGTATTATTCCACCGCAGCAGTCTCACTGATCGATGCGCTGGAAAATGACAAAAATGAGTATCATGTTGTAAATGTAAGGAATGAAGGAGCATTGCCCTTTATGGACAATGATGATGTTGTTGAGGTAAAGTGTCTTGTAAACAGAATGGGAATTTTCCCTGTTAAGATGAAGAATTTTAATAACCATATGATTATAGGGTTGATGAAGGCTGTGAAGGCATATGAAAAGCTGGCTGCCAGGGCGGGACTGACAGGGGATTATGATGCAGCACTGTCCGCCTTGCTGGTCCACCCGTTAATAGGTGATTACAACAAGGCAAAACCCATGCTCGATGAGATGCTGGAAGCCAACAGAAAATTTTTGCCGCAGTTCCATAAGCAATAAAAACAGTTGCTAACCTCCTTTACTTGCCACATAGCGATAAAGGATATTAATTACATAACATTTTGTGGCCACAAATGTGGCTCATGGAGGCTAATATGAAGCAATACGTGCTTGGAGTGGATGGAGGCGGTACTAAAACACAATGTGCACTGTATGATATTGAAGGTAACGAAGTTGACTTAATTAATTGGGGCCCGACGAACCATGAGGTATTAAAAGGCGGCTATCAAGGCTTCAAAAGTGAAATGACGCTGATGCTCAACTACCTTGTAAAGCGTAACGGGCTGCAAATCAGTCAGATAGTTAAAAGTGTTTTTGGCATGGCAGGAGTTGATACAAGATGGCAGCATAAGGTCATTTCAGTCATTTTGAAGGAACTTGGCTTCAATGATTTTAAATTGTATAATGACGCCTACCTTGCAATAAAAGCCGGAAGTAAAAACGGGTGGGGAATCGGAGTTGTCAACGGGACAGGGTGCAGTGTGGCCGGTATTGACCGGACGGGAGGCGTTCTCCAGGTGGGAGGTATGGGTGCCATTACGGGAGATCTGGGCGGCGGTGCATACCTGGGAGAAAAGTTTATACAGTCTGTTTACAATTACTATTTCAGGTGCGGGGCAGAGACCTGTATGCTGGATATGATTCCCGAAGAACTGAAGGTGGAGTCAAAATATGATTTCATTGACAACGCTATCCGGAAAATAGAAGAAGGAAGCATAAGTGTACGGGAACTGAACAGAATTATCTTTGATGCTGCCAACAAAGGAGATAACCTGGCCATAAAAATACTTGAGGAGCTTGGCCGGAGTCTGGCAAACTCGGTTAACGGGTGTATCAGGGAACTGAAATTTGATACACCTGGGCTGCAGGTAATACTATCGGGCTCCATTAATACAAAAGCGGCAAATCCCACAATTACCGACACTTTAAAAAAATGTGTGACCTCGGCGAACAGGGATATGGCTATAGAGTTCATCCTCCTGGATAAGCCGCCGGTCGTAGGTGCGGTCATATGGGCTCTGGAGGATATAATAGATAGAAAGCAAATAACCGGACTTTTTATGAAATACTGATCATAGTACGGAAGTCACCAGTTGATATTAAAAATCACACCGGTAAAGCAAATTTAAATTTATTAGTTAACAGCACTCCTTGAAATTTTCATTTATCTGCCTTATTCTCTAATAGTAATATATAATATAGGTAAATCTGCATCATGCAAAATTGGTGTGCAAGTGTGCCGGGGCGTACCTGGATTATAGGAGGCGAGCTTATAAATATTAACGGAAATACCCAATCCATCAAGGAGAGACTTCTTAACGAGCTTGAGGAGTTGTATGATAAAAAATTCGAATCAAGGGAACTTGTTCCTGTCGAATTGGCTGAAACCATAGCAAGAATTTCTCATGAGATTAACAGGGAAATATCTGTTCTTATAAACAGAAGAGGAATTGTAGTTGACATAAGTATCGGCGACAGCGGAACGGTGTCGCTGCCCCAGTTGGATAACAGAAGAGGGAAATCCAGATTGTCTGCTATCAGATGCATTCATACACATCCAGGTGGAAACGGGATGCTGTCACAGGTTGACATAAGTACACTGCAAAAACTAAGGCTGGATGCAATGCTGGCAATGGGCATAAATGAGGGACAGCCTGGGGAAATATATGCGGGCTGCCTGTCGGCTGAGCAGGATGTGGATGTGTATGGCCCGTTTACACTGGGCGAGCCGAGGCTTAACTATCTGTATAAAATCATAGAGGAACTTGACGCCTCGGCGAAAAACGATATATATGAAAATGAAGGAGAGGCCGAGAAAGCCATACTTGTTGGACTGGAAACCAGCCAGAGCAGGCTGGAAAGTGCCTCGCTCAGGGATGCGGAGGACTCTCTCAGTGAGTTGGAGGAACTGGCCGGGACTGCAGGAGCCATAGTTGTGGACAAAGTCCTCCAGCGCAAGCAGGCTCAGGACTCAGCCTACTATGTGGGAAAGGGCAAAATTGAGGAGTTGTCTCTGCTGTGCCAGGCAAGGGATGTTCAGCTGCTCATATTCGACGATGAGCTCTCGGGCGCCCAAATTAGAAATATTGAAGATGCAACAGGTGTACGGGTGGTAGACCGTACCACATTAATATTGGATATTTTCGCCCAGAGGGCCATATCAAAGGAAGGCAAGCTTCAGGTGGAGCTGGCACAGCTCAAGTATCAGCTTCCCAGACTCATCGGCCTGGGAACTCAACTGTCCAGATTGGGCGGAGGTATCGGAACACGCGGCCCCGGTGAGAAAAAGCTGGAGGTGGACAGAAGGCATATCCGCAGAAGAATATCAGGTCTTGAGAGAGAACTGGAGCAGCTTGAGAAAAGAAGAGACTTTATGCGGAGCACAAGAAGTAAAAACAATGTGCCTGTTATAGCCATCGTTGGTTACACAAATGCCGGAAAATCAACACTCATGAACAGGTTGTGCGGAGCGGACGTATTTGTGGAGGACAAACTGTTCGCCACTCTTGATCCGTCTGCCCGCAAGCTGATACTGGCCGACGGAAGGGAAGCCGTACTCGTAGATACGGTCGGTTTCATAAGAAAACTGCCACATGATTTGATAGAGGCGTTCAAGTCAACACTGGAGGAGGCGGTGCACGCAGATATGCTGCTGCATGTTGTTGACGCTTCAAATGAGAATGCGGCTATGCAGATCAGTGTTGTGGAGGGGCTGCTGGATGAATTGGGAGCTTCCTCAAAAAATACGATACTTGTACTCAACAAGCAGGATCTTGTCACCTCGGGAGGCAGAATAAATTCCATAGGCTATTCCTCAGTCTGTGAAATATCGGCAGTTACCGGAACTGGTATCGACCGTCTGCTTGAACAAATTACCGAAGGTTTTAAAGACAGGCTCAGGGAAATAAATCTGCTCATACCATATAATGAGGGGTGGGTGCTCCCATACATTTACAAATACGGGCAAATAATCAATCAGGAGTATCTGGAGAACGGAATACAGGTTAAGGCTTTAGTGAAATTAGACAAAATTGGCAAACTCGAAGAATTTATCCTTGTATAATATATATAAGTACGGTATTATATTTATAATAGAATGTATTAAATTCTATGCATTGGAAATAATAAGGAATAGTTAGATAATATATACATATGAATAATTATATTATTATCTGATTATTCTGAAAACTCAAAAAAATCTATCAGGGAAGGGGTTTTGATTATGCTTGTTAGAAACTGTGCAGGTGGTGTTGTCTTTTCCGGAGAGAAAGTATTTCTTCTCAAAAATGAGAAGGATGAGTGGGTGCTTCCTAAGGGAGTAATTAAGATCGGGGAATATCCCGATGAAGTTGCCAGGCGAAGAGTTAAAGAAGAAGCAGGAATTAATGCCGAAATTATTTCTACTGCGGGTAATACCAATTACGAATTCTTTTCAGTCACACGTCAAAGGCCAGTCTGCAATAAGATCACATGGTACGTCATGAAATCCCTGGATGATAAATTTGAAGTTAATAAAGAAGAGAACTTTACCGATGGCGGTTATTTTACCATTGAGGAAGCCTTGCAAAAAATAACCTACAGTCAGGACAGATCCCTTATAAACTGTTCCTATTCAAAATATTGCAAGGTGGAAAATTCCGATGCGGTAGGGTTTTATTAAGTTTGACAATAATAAAGTAAATAAATTACAGCACTCTCCATGATGGGGGGTGCTGATTTTATTGAGGTGAAAAATCTTGCAGCCTTTAATTTTCAGGTATACTGAGGTATAATAATTACTATTCTGCTATAACCTTTTTATGGAGGCAAAATGATATCCGAATATAAAACAGTCCTTAATACTGCTGTAACCGAGTTTGAGGAAAAGAAGTCAAGATTTATAACGAATGTAAAGCCTGTGTCTTATGAGGAGGATGCGGTTGAATTTATAAATGAAATAAAATCCAGGCACTGGAATGCCACCCACAACGTCTATGCCTATTCCATAAGCGGTGACAGCCTCATCCAGAGATACAGCGATGACGGTGAACCGTCAGGAACGGCCGGTATGCCGGCGCTTGAGGTTATCAGGAGGATGGGTGTGCAAAATGTTGCCGTTGTTGTGACCAGATATTTCGGAGGTACGCTCCTGGGTGCATCCGGTTTGATACGCGCGTACAGCCACGGGGCTTCCCTGGGTCTGGAGGCCGCTGAAGTGGTTACGAGAAAATTATGTGTAAATGTTAACATAATGCTTGAATATACATTGTTTGGGAAATTACAGAATATGCTCATGACAAACAATAATATAATAAAAGATACACAGTATGGACAGGATGTTGAAATCACGGTCCTTATTGAGAACGGAAGAGAGGAAGCCTTAATCAAGGAGGTCGTTGAGAACACAAATGGCAGGGCCGTTATCGAATGCGGTGAAAAAGAATACATAACATTGGATGGTGAAGGGAAACTCATATGTTAGCAAACTCATATGCCAGCAGGTTGATTATTTGAGAAATTACTATTATAATGTTTAAGTAATAATCCAAAAATTAATCAGCAATGTTTATTATAATGCAGTGAGCATTAGGGAGGTATTTATGTCAGGGCATTCAAAATGGGCCAATATCAAGCGTCAAAAGGGTGAAGCCGACGCAAAGAAGGGAAAGATCTTTACTAAACTTGGCAGAGAAATTCAAATTGCCGTTAAAGTTGGTGGAAGTGCAGATCCAGTTACAAATTCCAAACTGAAGGATGTTATTGCCAAGTGTAAAGCTGTCAATATGCCTAATGATAATATTCAGAGAAGTATAAAAAAGGCTGCCGGTGACGGTGATAATGCGAATTATGAAGAAATAACCTATGAGGGTTATGGGCCGGGCGGGGTAGCTGTTATTTGCGAATGTACCACCGATAACAGAAACAGGACTGCGGGGGATTTAAGGCACTACTTTGATAAATTCGGAGGGAATCTGGGTCAGAGCGGCTGTGTTTCCTTTATGTTCAATAAAAAGGGTGTCATAGTTATTGAGAATGACGGAAAAATCAGCGAAGATGATCTCATGATGGAAGTCCTTGAGATTGGTGCCGAGGATTTCAAGGCGGATGGGGATGTATTTGAAATATTGACTGACCCTGCGGATTTTTCAGCTGTACGTGAGGTTCTTGAGAACAAGGGATATGAATTCCTTGAAGCCGAAGTGTCAATGCTTCCTACAACGACAACAAAACTTACCGATCCTGAGCAGATCAAGTTTATGGATAAGCTGATTGAAAATCTGGAGGACCTTGATGATGTTTCCAATGTATATCACAGCTGGGAACAGGATGAAGAATAATTCGGAACGTGTTGAATAGATATAAAATGGGAACGGCCCTTGTGGCCGCCGATAAAAAAGCCGGCTGATGCCGGCTTTTGATTTTAGCAACAACAACTAAAGCATTTTAATTTACTGCTTATCAATGATTTCCAGTCTGCCCTCGTCAACGAACTTTTGAATATGGGCAACTTTGATGTCCAGATCAGTAGCAATTTTACCTATTGTAGCTCTTGGATTCAGTTTCAGGTAGTTCTTGATTTTTTTAAATTCCAGTTCATTTCTCTGGCTGCAGGTCAGACAAAGACCGTCACTGGTGGTATATTGGAACATTCCCATACATTCTTTACATTGCTTTGTTTCAGCCATATATAACCCCGGTAATAAATTATAATTGATGTTTTAGTAATATTAATCCGAACAAATCTGGCTGTTTTTTGCCTTAACGCCAGGAATATTGTTCAAGTTTTCCTCCAACTCCAGCACTTCCTTGTCAGCTCCAATCAAGTGAAGGATAATAAGGCCTTCGTTTGAGCAAAAGTCTTCACCTGCATCGTGAATTCCGAGCCTTGTCTTGATAATACAGCCTGATTTAGTAAAAACATGCTGCATTTCAGAAACATTTTCAATTCTGTTGTTTGTCAGAACAGTCATAACATTATAACAAGCCATAAACAACCTCCATAATAATAATTAAGTGATAAGTAAAACTTGTTGTAACTCCCGGTATTTATTATTGACCAGCCCGGTCTTCAGGTTCCGCTGCAGCCGGTATGTCAGGATTTTGTACCTCAAGTACATCCAATATAAAAATAAATATCGGAATTCCGATTATAAGTCCCCAAATCCCCAGGATATGCTCTGATACTATCAGAATTACGAAAGTATAGAACACCGGAAGTTTTGTCTTCTGGGACATAAGCTTCGGATTGAGAATATAGCTCTCAAGGGCATGCAATATTGCAATCAGAATCAAAACATAAATAATCATTCTAAAGCCGCCAATTGTAAAAGCTATAATAGCAAGCGGCAGCAGTGATATAACCACACCTGCCACGGGGACAAGCCCCAATACGAATATCATGGCGCCTAAACCCAATACCTGCGGAAAGTCAAGTACGTACAGCATTATCATTGACAGTATGGCATTGATAAATGATATGGTTATCTGAGTTTGTATCACTTTTCCGAAGGATTGAAGAAATTTTCTTCCGAAGAAGGACATTTCATCATATACAACTTTAATTTTACTATTTTTAAAATATGAAGTAAATTTGACGATCCTGTTTTTTTCAAGTATAAAAAACAAGCTCAATATCAGGGCTATAAAGATATCGATGCCCCATTTGCCTATATTGGTGATGGATTTGATCAAACCCTCATAATTATTGTTGATATACGTTGACACTTTAAATTCCTTTGAAAGTGATATGAAGTAATTCAAGGTTTCATTTTCGTAGGTACCGTTTAAGAAAACAATTGCCTGCTGTATGATTGAGTTTACTTCGGAAATTATTTTCGGAATATACAGATACAGTACATAAACGGCAAGTGTCAGGATTGCAAGGTATACTATGATGATAATTGCCTTTAAGACTCTTGAATTAAGATTTTTAGCCCTTTTAAAAACAAAATTTTGCGCAGTATAGCCGAGATAGGCAAAGATAAAGGTCAGCAAAAACATATTTGCCATACCTCTTAAAAGGTAGATGCCTAATCCGAAAGCAAGAAGTATCAGTATACGCCTTGTCATTTGATTTGTGAGGATTGTTTTAAATGTTGTCATAGAAACCGTTTCCTTGTTATTATTATAAGAAAATACATTATCCCCGCAGTGTATGTACAGGCTTGGTGCAATTAACTTATTAGTTCAATTATATAAAAATATTCCTAACTTATAAAGTGTTTATTTGCAAATAAGTTTAATTAAATAAAAGGACACCGTCCTAAACGGCATCCTTTTATTATTGCGTCCTTTAAGGACACTCACCTGCAAATATTACTTACCCTGTGAATCTCTAAATGTCTGGAATACTTTCTTGGTGATGTTTCCACCAACTTTACCAGCATCTCTGGAAGTCAAATCACCATTGTAGCCTTCTTTGAGGTTTACGCCTACCTGAGAAGCTATTTCATACTTCATGTTCTCAAAACCAGTGTTCCTGTTATTATTTCTACTTGCCATAATCGCATTCCTCCTTTTAGTGTCACCATATTTCACTGTATCAGTGATTTTGCTGGTGTACTTATATAATTTGCAATACCGAAAAAATTATTACAGAAATTTATAACTTTTTTAATAAAAAATTCTGGAAACAAAAACGTAAATATATTTTTACCCGGCCATAAAGTAATAAAGTGGCGTCAAACACCCGCCACTTTAGGCTATTATTGATTTCTTGCAGTTTCAGTTTCCCTAAATAAAAGACTTATGCTGTACAAACCGGCAATACCTACTATGGTAAATATTGTCCTTGTTAAAAGCGAAGCGGTTCCAAATATGGAGGCAACCAGGTCATATCTGAATAAGCCAACAGAAAGCCAGTTTAAAGCTCCAATGATAACCAGTACTAGTGCAACCCTATCCAAAGGTGTTCTCATTGTCATAACTTCCTTTCTTGATAGTTTTGGCAAATTTCTATATTAGAAATTGTGCTTGAATATATTATAATTAATGTACATATTTTTTATTCACTGCGGCTATTACATGCATAAAATAACCGCACTTCCTTTTTTACGGGAAATGCGGTGTATTTAAATAACCGTCTGTTTTCACAGGCAGTTAGTCCTGATATATGATGCGTACAAAGAAATTTCTTTTTTAGAGAACAATGTTTTTTGTAACCATAATCAGGTTTTATGATAATAAGATTTACTGATCAGGTAACATTAACAGTAATGTATTTGAATTAACTTGATGTTTTTAATTTAAAGTATCCAAATGAGATAACGTATAATTAAGCTATTCCAAGGAGCGACAATTAATTAAAATCATAATAAATAACTATTTTGTAAAGTCACTCCTTAGTATAATATGAAAAAGAAAAATTATGTGTGATAGTAAAAATATTTATTTATAACAAATACTAGTACAATATTCTGCATATTGTACTAGATTAACGGAGGCAGGGTTTGAATCTGATAGAGACACCAAATTTACCGGCTGGGACAGTGACCGCCGTCATTATTGACGGAAGGATACCCCGCGAAATAAAAGCTGCGCTTGAAAGGCTCAAAATAGCCATAATACCCACAGAGGCCCATCCGGATGTATATGCTGCCGTTGCGTTCCATCCCGACATCATGCTGCACCACATAGGCGGAGATGTTTTGGTATACGCACCGGGCACACCGGAACAATTTCTGGATACACTTCGGGAAAGAGGCTTCAGGTTGTTTCAGGGCAATACCGTGTTGGGAGACAAATACCCTATGACTGTAGCCTACAATGTTGCAAGAGTCGGGAATTATGCAATTCACAACACCAAATATACAGATCCTGTTATACGGGAGCTGCTTGCCTCGAAAGGAGTGGAGTTTATTCACACAAATCAGGGTTATTCCAAATGTCTGACCTGTGTGGTTGATTCAAACAGTATAATAACCTCGGATCACGATATCCATAGAAGAGTCTGTGCCGCAGGTTTGGATTCATTGCTGATAGAGCCTGATGAGTCCATAAAGCTGGAGCCTTTTAGTATGGGTTTTTTCGGGGGAACCACAGGTATGATAGGGAAAAATAAACTTGCAATAGCCGGAGATTTACATTTCCATAAAAATTACCATAAAATAATGGACTTTTTGAGTTTAAAACGCGTAGACGTGGTTATGCTTAATGATGGAAAGCTTATGGACATAGGAACAATAATTCCTGTGGAACAGAATCGGCAGTACAATCTTTGAGTTCTGAAAATAAAGAAAATACGCCGCTCGCTCTGTTATAAATTAATCTTGAAGGTGTAGTACCTTAAAAAATTACAGTGCATATAATGTAGCAAGACTTAAGGGAGCGGATGAAGCTGCTGGGAAATTATAAAAATAATTTTTGATAGCATAAACTGTAAAAACGCTCACTGCATACAACATTTTGCCGGAACACATACTACACACGAAGGGAAGTGAAGTTGATGCAGTATCCATATCTCTCAATAGGGATAACAGATAGCGCAGAAAACATAATACAACAAATAGATAAAGAGCTTCAGCAACTCAGGGAAAAGAATATAGACTACTCTATTAAAGAGGTTGATTTTGAGGGTACAACTTCAGTTGTGTGTAATTTAGAAGGAGAGCCGGTGTTCTCAAAAAAATCCAACCAGTATGAATTACTGAAATATCATGTGTCAAATGCTCTTGCCGACCATGTTATACAGCAGTATGAAGAAAAACTTTTAAATAGAATTATTAATAGTAACTATGGATATTTTAATTCAGCCGAAAAGAAAGAAATATTACGCATCTCGCTTAAAATAATCAGAAACGATGACAAGGTTTTTTTCAACACCCTGTTTCAAATAAGACGCAGAAATCTTATTATAAAAAAACTAATGGAGTATTTTGAAAGCTCAAGCAGCATCATTCTGGACGGCTTTGTCAATTTCAGGCTGAAGGATTATATAAAGGAACTTGAAGATATTATTGACAATGCAGTAGATGACTTCCTTGTTGAAAGAGAGTACAAGGAATTTATAAGGCTTTTAAGGTATTTTGTTGAGATACAGGAATCGAAATTCAATTTCATCCATGTGGTAATGCAATATGATGAAAACTATGTTTTACTGGATGAGAAGAAACGTGAAATTACCAATGAGTGTATCCAGGAGTTCATAGCCGAGCTCCCCGAGTCTGAAATAAATCACGATGACCTGCTGGTCAGCTCATTGATAACGCTGGCTCCCAAAAGCATAATTATTCATAATTGGGAGAGGTTTAAAAATCAAAAACTTTTGGATACTATTAAAAATGTTTTTTCGGGAAAAGTTGTACTTTGCAGCGGTTGCAGCGTTTGTGAATACAGTTTTGCAAAATCCGACAGAAAAGACTAAGGGTCGACAGACCAATAAAAAATAGTAAAATATTACTATAATATTTTTCACAATAGATATTGACAAAAAGTTGGTATATAAATACAATATATCGTGTAGTAACTATATAAAGTGTAGTTGAAATGAATAAACACTTTATATTGGTTAACAGCCAATATAAATAATTTATACCTTACAAAAGATAAAACGATAAAATTACAACAGAAAAAGTTTAAAATTACAAAAGATTAAAATGTCCGGGAAAAAGAAAAGAGAGTCAAATGGCTCTCTTTTTCCCTTTGTATACAAATGTATACAAAATATTTAAGCAGGTTTGGAATCAATGATTTACATACAATACCGTTATAATTTATAATTTGTTTAAAACATGTAAATAATTCAGATTAAAGACTCTATGTTTATTGTTTACGCCATATTAGGAGGAAGACCTTGAAAGTAATTGGATTTATTGGACCAAGCGGTACGGGAAAAAGCCACAGAGCATCCTGGGTTGCAAGAGAACATGGGACAGATTTTATAATAGACGATGGACTGCTGATAAAAGGGAATACCATAGTAGCAGGGGTTTCTGCAAAACGGGAAAGTACAAAGATAGCCTCTGTCAAAAGAGCTTTATTTACAGATCCGAAGCACGCCGAGGATGTTGTTAAGGCGCTGAAAAATAATGACACCCAGGTGCTGCTCATAATTGGGACCTCCGACGGGATGGTGGAAAAAATAGCCGCACGTCTTGGGTTAGGTCCTGTTGCCGAAAAGGTATATATAACCGACGTGGCCAGTGAATATGAAATAAAGCAGGCGTTATCCACCAGAAGAG
Organism: Ruminiclostridium cellobioparum subsp. termitidis CT1112; assembly: GCF_000350485.1. Lineage (GTDB taxonomy): Bacteria > Bacillota > Clostridia > Acetivibrionales > DSM-1351 > Ruminiclostridium > Ruminiclostridium termitidis. The sequence continues at coordinate 111,965 of NZ_AORV01000060.1, read as the reverse complement.
AGCAGGGAAAACACGTAATTCCCGTCCCTACCTTTGAGATAAAAAAGGATTTTTCAGGATATTTTCTTGACCCGCTCCAGATTTTCAGGAGAAAGGGTAAGGGCAGCTACCAGCTGGTGGGCGAAAAATCCGTGGTCAGGCCTACCTTCAGCTATATGGGAAATTATACTATTTCAGACTATACTATCTACCAGATAGTTGAATATGTCACATCGAATATTGAAGGTGTATCCAAAATATCCAGGTTCCGTGCTGAAAACAGGCCGGACGGAATATATATCGAAATGGATCTTGTACTTATATACGGTTATATGATAAAAAAACTGCTCAGAGAAGTTCAGGAGCAGGTCAGCGAACAGATCAAGCACCTTACCGCCTTGAACATCAGAAGGATGAATGTGGTGGCAAAGAGCCTTGTGATGGACAGCAGGAAGAGCTGAGGAGGAAGGTATTCTTGTTGCCTAAGGATTTGGAGTTAATACGGCCTTGCGTAATTTGGAGGATTTAGGTGAAGTTATATCATTACTTTGAAAAAGAAAAAGGACCTTTTTGTAATCTTTCTGATTTAAGTTTGGAGGATGCGGAAAATGCTCTTAACGAAATAAGGAAGAGAAACCAAATATACGCAGCAAAACGGGATGAGACATACATAAAAAGACGGTTCAAATATGAAGATTTGACACGTAAAATGTTTTTGGAAAAAGGGGGGAAAGCCATGCGAAGCAGACCCCACTACATGACAGTTGAGGAATGTGCCTGGTTAAAGTCCTGGTATAAAGACGGCTGTTCAGTCATCATTGATATCAAGGATTTGGACACAGATACAATATCCTTTACATATGGCGATATGTTTCCTACGTTTGGTCCCAGAGGAGATGATAGTGCCGAATATAGAAAACAAGTATATACGTATGAGGAAATACTACAGATTATTCAAAAATACGGGCTTCCGCAAAAATGGAATCCCAATGGAGAAAAAGGACCTATCAGGTATATAGAAGCACAGCTTTGGAGTAATACAACAGTAAGTAATATTGTAAAGTACTGTGAAAAACAATAATGAATCAGCTTGTATAAATATATAAAGTAATTAATGCATAAAAAACTGCATACCAGGCTATGCAGTTTTTTTACGTGAAATATAAAATTTTTATCTTTAAATCACAGCTACACCCCTGAATATGCCGAGAAGCCTCCGTCCACAGGAATAACCACACCATTTACAAAGCTTGAGGCTTCCTCGTTCACCAGAAATAACAGCACGCCCACCAGCTCTTGAGCTTCTCCGAACCTGCCCATAGGCGTACTGTTCAAAATCTTGTGGGACCGTTCGGTGTAACTCCCATCGGGATTTTTAAGCAGAGCCTCATTCTGTTTTGTCAGGAAGAAGCCGGGTGCTATGGCGTTGACTCTTATTCCGACCTTGGACATATGTACTGCAAGCCATTGGGTGAAGTTTGATACCGCTGCTTTTGCTCCCGAATATGCAGGAATTTTTGTAAGCGGAGTATAGGCATTCATGGAGGAAATATTGATTATTGTACAGCCCTTTCTCCCGACCATGTCTATTGAAAATTCCTGGGAAGGCAGCAGAGTGCCCAGAAAGTTCAGATCCATCACATGTTTTATGCCCTGTTCATCCAGATCAAAAAAAGTTGTAATGCCGTCCTTTTTATCGGTAAGATCCTCCGGGTAAAGGTATTCCTTTGTAGTAGTACCTTTGGGATGATTTCCTCCGGCACCGTTGATAAGGATATCGCAAGGGCCTAATTTTTGCAGTACAATTTTATGAGCATTTTTAAGGCTTTCCCTGTCAAGAACATCTGCGGCAACTCCTATGGCAGAGCCGCCGGAGCTGACAATTTCCGAAGCCTTTTTTTCAATAAGAGCAAGGTCCCTTCCCAGTATTGCAACCCTGGCTCCGCAGGCAGCAAGCGCGTTGACCCAGTATGCACCCAAAACACCGGTTCCGCCGGTGACAACTGCCACTTTATTGCTTAAATCGATTTTAAATGGTAAATCCATATGAACCTCCATGTCTGCAGTAAAATGTAAAAAATAGCGTTAAATTCATAGTTATTTGCTATCCGTTTTCACTAAAGTTTCCCATATGCCGGTGAGGTACATGGCTCCCAAAGCTCTGTCATACAACCCATAGCCCGGCCGGCCGGTTTCACCCCATATCATCCTGCCGTGGTCAGGACGTACATAGCCTTGAAATTTATTCTTATAAAGCACTTTTACAATTTCAACTACGTCCAGTGAGCCGCAGGGCGAGTAGTGGGCACTTTCCTCAAAGCTTCCGTCGTCAAGCAGCTTGACATTTCTGATGTGCATGAAATGAATACGGCCCATGGCAGAATATTTATCAACCATCCTAACGATGTCGTTAAAACTGCCGCTCCCCAGTGAACCGGTGCAGAAGGTCAATCCGTTGTATTCACTGTCAACCAGTTTGAGGAATCTGTCCAGGTTCTTTTCATTTGTTATGATCCTTGGAAGACCGAATATGGGCCACGGCGGATCATCCGGATGAATGGCCATTCTAACATCACACTTTTCTGCAACAGGAATAATTTCTTTAAGAAAATATTCCAGATGTGACCACAATTTTTCATCATCCACTTTGGAATATGCTTCAAAAATATTTGCCAATTGATCTTTGGTGTAGCTTGCATCCCAGCCGGGAAGCGATAATTCGCCCTTTAGAGGGTCCATTTTTTGCAGCTGGTCTTTATAATAGACAAGAGCAGTTGAGCCGTCAGGCAGAGTCTTGTCCAATTGCGTGCGTGTCCAGTCAAATACAGGCATAAAATTATAACAGATGCATTTCACCCCGGCTTTTGAAAGTCTCCGGATATTTTCCTTGTAGTTTTCAATGTACCTGTCTCTTGAAGGAAGCCCAAGCTTGATATCTTCATGAACAGGAACGCTTTCAATAACATCAAACCTGAGTCCTGCCTTTTCAACTTCATCTTTTAACTGTGCTATGCTTTCATGACTCCAGATTTCTCCCACCGGAACGTCATAAACAGCTGTAACTATGCTGTACATATTTGGGATTTGCCTGATATAGCTTATTTTGACCGGATCGTCCTTGCCATACCATCTGAATGATAATTTCATGTGACCTCCATCCCCGTGCTTTCAGCACGGAATAATTTAATTAAAGCACTTGTCTTATATTGTAAACATTAACCTTTTATTAGCCATATTCTTTTTATAAATATACATAAAATCAATATAAGAAATTATACCTGTATTGCTGATTTATGACAACTGCTGGAAAGGCCAGTTTAATTCTAAATACTAGCAATATTTTTATAACACAAATATGTTTTGGTTGCTGTTTATATTGCAAAAATTGCTGTGATAAAAATTATATGGGATGTTATAACAATATATGTAAAAAAAGAAGAATTATCGGTAAAAATATAACATTGAGGCCGCAGTTGTGCGGGGATATCATTAAACCAAGAGAATTTATAAAAATTATGAAATGATAGGCAAAAGGTGTACTTGATGAAATGCTTGAGGCCAATAAGGAATTTTTACCACAGTTTCAGGAGGAGAAGCTATGAAGAAATACATACTGGGAATTGACGGAGGGGGGACAAAGACCCACTGTTCTGTTTTCAATCTGGACGGGGACCCGGTTGATTTTATAAGCTGGGGAAAAACCAACCATGAATGCCTGAAAGGCGGCTATGATGAACTTAAGCAAGAATTGGACAAGCTTATTACATATGTATTTGATAAAAACGGCATAATTGCAGACGAGCTTGGAAAATGCGTATTCGGTTTGGCAGGAGTCGATACAAAAAAACAGCATGAACTCATTTCAAATATAATAGCTGACCTGGGAATAAAAAACTTTATTCTGTGCAATGATACCTATCTTGGAGTTAAAGCCGGATGTGAGAATGGATTTGGGATTTGTGCAATAAACGGGACGGCTTTTAACATAGGTGGAATTGATTCCAGGGGAAATATGCTCCAGATTGGCGGATTGGGAGCTATGAGCGGGGGAGATTTCGGAGGCGGGGAATATCTGGCAGGTAAAGCCATGTCCGCAACGTACAATTCAATTTTTAAAGGAGACCCTGATACATATCTGACTGACCTTTTTTTTGAAATTTTAAATATAAAATCAAAATTTGATTTTGTAGAAGCTCTGCAATACAAAATCGATGAAGGTGAATATAGATATGATTTTTTTAATAAATTGATTTTTGAAGCCGCCAATAAAAATGATGCGGTAGCGCTGGAAATATTGGATAACATGGGCCGGGAGTATGCCAGATGTATAAATGGACTTATAACCAATCTTGATTTTGGCAGGGAGGAAACTATAAATGTCATTCTGGCCGGTTCAATATTTGTAAAAGGTGAAAATTCAAGGGCGATTGATAAAATTAAGCAGGAAGTCATTGAAAAGAATAAAGAAAGGCGGATAGCTTTTAACATCTTAAAATCACCGCCTGTGGCGGGTGCGGTTTTATGGGCTTTAGAGGAAAATGGCTGTAAAAGGCATAACAGGGAAAAAGTTTTGAATGCATATGCCAACTAAACATAATTTGTAGAATTGACAAGGGGATCTTGTAAGTCAAATTCACATATATTAAAAGTTTAGGAGAGTGTAAAAAATGAAAAGAAGAAGCAGAGTTATTTCATTCCTGGTTGCAATTATCATGCTGACAGCAGTGATAATGCCGGCAGACACAGCCTGGGCAAATGCCAGCGGAATATTTATCAGGGTTAACCAGGCAGGGTACAAGCCGTCAGCAGGAAAGGTTGCTATGGTGCTGTCCAGCACCAATCTAAGCGGCGTCAGGTACGACGTATTTAATTCAGGCAATGTATCAGTGTTAAATGGAACAATTTCGTCACCAAATAAGGGAAGCTGGGGCGACGCAGGCGGAGCAAAATGCGCATATACATATGATCTTGACTTCAGCGCTCTGAATACACCGGGCAGCGGATATTATATTAAAATCAACTCATATAAATCGCCGTCCTTTCCAGTGGGTGATTCAGTCTACAGTACCCTGGCCGATCTTTCAATGCAATTTTTTAAAGTACAGCGCTGTGGAAATACCAATCCGAAGGATCATGGCCCCTGCCATATATCAGGTTCAAATTCGTCAATAGACGGAAAACCTGACGGAACATCCAAAACTATTGATGTTACCGGAGGATGGCACGACGCGTCCGATTATATTAAATTCATGAGCACCATAGGACATGTGACCGATGTAATCTTAACAACATATATACACCGTCCTGAGGCATTTCCTTCCCCCGGAAGCTCCGGCGGGGTATTAACCGAAGCAAGAGTCGGACTTGACTTCATAAGAAAGATGTGGGACAACACAAACCAGATATTATATATGGAAGTAGCCGATGGCCTTGACCATGATGTTGAAAATGATGATCTTGATTCCCGCAGCAAATGCTGGCCTGAAAATGATAATACCATATATGGTGCGGCGCGTCCGGTGCATCCGTGTCCGGCGGGGACCGGTGCCAACCTGGCAGGGAAAGCGGCAGCTGCGCTGGCACTTGGAGCAAAAATATGGGGAGACCCCAGCGGACCCTGCTATGATGCAGCATTGGCCGGTAATTATCTTGCGGCAGCACAGCAGATATACACCTGGGGAAAGACAAGGACAGGAATTGCAGGAGATGCGGATGAGTTCTATGTGGATACCGATTACAGGGATGATATGGCCTGGGCGGCGGCAGAACTCTACCGTGCCACAGGGACAGCTTCTTACCTGACAGATGCGAGGTCATATTGTGACAGCGCAGGGGAGTGGTATAACAAAAGCGACACCAGCCTCAATTGGTCAAGATCCTATGCATGGGCAAACTATGAAGTGGCATCACTTGATCCGGCATACAAGAGTACTGCTGCAGCCCGTATGAACAACCATTTGAATGTAAAGAAATCCTACGCGGATGCGCAATTCTGGAATAACAGCAGCCAGCCGAAGTGGGGCACTTATGAGGCAATGAGCAATAATGCGGTTGAAGCATTGATGTATCAGGAGCTTTCAGGCAGTTCCGCATACTTAAATTTAGCACAGCAGCAGATGGATTTTATGCTGGGCAAAAATCCGTGGGGCGTCAGTATGTTAAATGGAGCAGGTACCACCTGGTTCAAGAACCCCCGCCACCGTGTCACAACTCTGAACCGTGTCAGTAATCCGGCGTATGAGCTCCTTGGCGCATGGAGCGAAGGTTTTGAAACAAGTGCCCAATATGCTGTGGATCAGTTGGATCCATTGCTTTCAGGACAGGAAGATCCAAACATAGTGCAATTCAATGATAATCGTATGATCTGGCATGATAACCGCAGAGATTATGCAACAAATGAGGTTACTATTACCGGAAATGCGGCAGGTATGGCAATGGCAGCATTTATGGGAGGCAGCTACACACCGGCTGCACCGGCAGTGCCTGCAGGCTTGACTGCTACAGCGGCAGGTCCGTCACAAATAAATGTAAGCTGGAATTCAGCAGCCGGTGCTACAGGCTATGACCTTGAAGTTGACGGCACGACAATAAGCAATGTAACATCACCCTACTCGCATACAGGTTTAACACTGGGGTCAACGCACAGCTACAAGGTAAGGGCTAAAAACAGTGCCGGTTCGAGCGCATGGAGCACGGCTGTGAGCGCTACGACTTCAGCTGTCCCTGTGGACTATCCGGCAAGCGCTGATGCATATGTAAGGGACGGGACTTACTCAGCAACCAATTATGGCACAGCCACTACGATTGATGTCAAAGGTGATCCGGACGCCGGATACAACAGGAAGGGTTTCATAAAATTTGACCTTACCGGACGTGCGGGAACATCGGTTGCATCGGCTGCCTTGAAGATATACTGCAATGCCGCATCTGCGGCTACACCTGTAAAAATATACGGACTTTCGGGCACCGATTCCTGGATCGAATCGGGCAGCGGAAGTATAACCTGGGACAATCAGCCCGGCAGCACAGATGCGGTATCAATTGGCACGGTTGACGTATCGGCTGCAGGCTGGTATACCATAGACGTTACAAGCTATGTGAACAGCCAGATGAGCGGAGATAAAAAAGTGACCTTCAAATTGCAGGTAGAGAATAATAATGGAGCAAGCTTAAGCTTCAATAGCAGGGAAAATGCTTCAAATAAGCCTGCTCTTACTGTAAATTAATAAACATTGTAAAATCCCTGAGGGGCGGACAGATTTTCTGTCCGCCCCTTACTGTTATGTGTAATATGCAAAAGTTTATACAGCTTCGCACAAAGCCGGGAGATTTTTTGCACCGAAAAGAGGTTTTTCATACTTTAAAGCTGAAAGTAACCAGGAAACAAATCGAAAAAATTTTGTTCATCCGCACATTTTTAGGGGATAATACGTTAAACAATTTGAGAGGAGGCTGCAGGGTGTCGATTGATATTGAAGAACAGTACGACAAGATATATAGATATTGTTACTATAAAACTGGCAATGCCACACTGGCGGAAGACCTGACCCAGGAAGCCTTTCTCAAATACTTTGCGCAGAATTCGTACATGGAATACGGCAAGAAACTTGCCTACCTTTACACCGTGGCAAGAAACCTATGTATTGATTACTTCCGCAGAAAACAACCCGAAAATCTGACCGATGAGTTGCAGGATACTGATTTTATTGAACGGCTGGAAATGAAGAGCACAGTACGGCAGGCACTGCAAACGCTGCCGGAACAGGAGCAGGAACTGCTGCTGTTCCGGTATGCAAATGAGCTTTCAGTCGGAGAAATTGCCGCGATTACAGGGCTTTCCCGCTTTGCTGTTTACCGCAGAATAAAATCTGCATTGGCATCTCTGAAAAAATTGCTTGGAGAGGAGAATTCTCTATGAATAAAAAAATGAAAAAAGCTTTGAGAGAATCCTTTGAAGCGCCGCCGCCCATGGATAAGAAGAGATTCTTGAAAACACTGCAGCGTCCCGGCAGCACTTACCTGAAATTTCTGCTTAACCAGTTTTTTTATATACGGAAAAGGGTATGGGCTTTTTCAGTTGTAATTATTTTTGTTGGCTGGGCAGTTACCTTCCGGTCACCTGTGTTCATAGACTGGAAGGCGGAAGCAGGGAAAATATTGGCAGTTTCTGCCGTCCTTCCATTTCTGGCGCTGATGATGACGGCAGAAATTTACCGCTCGGTATTTTACCGCATGTCGGAACTTGAAATGAGCTTCCGGTTTAACCTGCCTCAGATAATCATGGCGCGGATAGCAATATTGGGCGGAGGAAATTTTGTAATCCTGACAGCACTTTTAATTTTTATCAGCAGGGTATCTCCGTTCAACCTGCTCCAGGTAATAATCTACCTGATGGTACCGTACCTCATAACCTGCGGTTTTTGTCTGCTGATACTGAACCGGGTGAGACCGGGGGAAGGTATGTACTTCTGTGCTGCTGCTGCCTGCTTTACCTGTGTGGTCAATATTATTACCGGCAGCACGGTGCGGCTCCTTTACTCCAGCTCCACCCTGGGTTACTGGCTGCTTCTGTTTGCGCTCGGCGGCGTGCTGACAGCGATTCAGCTGCGCAAATTAATAAAACAAACGGAGGAAAGAACATGGAACTTACTCTTGACAGAGTGACAAAACAATATGGCAATAAAATTGCCTGCGACCGCATCTCTCTGACTCTCCGCCGGGGTGTGTACGGTCTCCTGGGCGCAAACGGCGCTGGCAAAACCACCCTGATGCGAATGATGTGCGGCGTGCTGGCCCCCACCTTCGGAACTCTAAATTATGACGGGATTGATGTGAGCCGGGGGAATTACCGTGATGTGTTGGGATATCTGCCCCAGGACTTCGGCTATTACCCTGAGTTTACAGCGCTTGATTTCATGCTTTACATTGCAGTGCTTAAGGGACTGTCCAAAGTACGGGCCAGAGAAAAATCATTGGAGCTGCTTGAACTTGTATCCCTTGAAAATGAAGCAAAAAAGAAAATAAAAACCTTTTCGGGAGGTATGAAACAGAGGCTCGGCATTGCCCAGTCATTGCTCAACGATCCGAAAGTACTGATTCTGGACGAGCCCACTGCCGGACTTGATCCAAAAGAAAGGGTGCGTTTCCGCAATATGATCTCCCGGCTTGGAGGAGACCGCATTGTACTTCTTTCTACCCACATAGTTTCCGATGTTGAGCACATTGCCGATACCATTCTCATCATGAAAAGCGGCCAGCTTGTACATAAGGGGACGCTGGAAGAAATCATCGGCACAATTCAGGGCAAGGTTTGGGAGTGCAGCATACCGCCTTCTGTGGCAGACCGGCTTTGTAAAAGGTATCCTGTTATTAATCTCCGGAATGAAGGCAAAAATGTCTTTTTACGTCTGATAAGTGAAGAGAGCCCCTGTGATTGTGCCGTGACAGCACAGGCTTCACTGGAGGATCTCTATTTGTATTATTTCAGTGAGGTGAGCGAAGGATGAAAATTTTTTGGAGATTGGTGGGTTTTGAGTATAAAAAGATACTATATAAAAAAAGTGTGATTATAGTTCTGGCGCTGGCCGTAATTACCACTGCCGTCAGTGTCTGGGGGACGCTGCTGGGAAATTATTATATTGAGGGAGAGGTGTTTGAGTCCAATTATGATGCCATGGTTAAGGACCGCTCTTATGCCAGAGCCCTTTCAGGCCGGGAAATCGACTCAAAATTGATTATGGAGACAGTGGAGGCTTATTCAAAGATCCCCAAAAAAGATCGATATTACGATACCCCGGAATACCAGGCTTTTGCAAGAAAATACAGTGAAATATACGGGATTGTCCGGCCTATATATAACAGTGAGTCCAGACGGTTCAATATGGAAGATTTCCAGCTGCTGACCGGAGAACAGGCAGCCGGGTTTTATGCTGAACGTCATAGCAGGCAGGTTCAGGCCCTGGAAGAAACAGGAATGAGCGGCAAGGCAAAGGAGAAATTGATTGCTCTGGATGAGCAGATAAAAACTCCGTTTACCTATTCCTATACAGACGGATATACCCGGTTTTTCACACTCATGTATACAGTTGGCCTGATGGCAGCGTTTGTCATGGCAATTTGCATTGCTCCGATTTTTTCAGGTGAATACTCCTCGGGAGCCGATCAGCTCATCCTTGCTTCAAAGCATGGAAAGAATATGCTCATAACAGCCAAGCTGTTTACGGGTTTTACCTTAGCCTCGGCCATATGCCTTGTCCTGACTGCTATAAATTATATTCTTACAATTCTGACTTTTGGCTCTGACGGTTTGAACTCCCAATTGCAGCTTTACTATCCCATGTCGCCGTACCCGCTGACCATGGGACAGACAGCCTTGTTATTTTCTGTCTGCGTCTTTTTTGCCTGCCTGATGACTGCGGCAATTACCATGCTTTTATCGGCAAAATTCAAATCAGCTTACGGTGTAATCATAATCACAACCTTAATTCTTATTGTACCGATGTTTATAAACGTATCCTATGACCGGATATGGCTGTACAATCTTTTACATCTCCTGCCGTCCGGAATGATGGAATTTGGTTCTGTGACAAGCCCTGTTCAGTATGAATTATCCGGTGTGATCGTGAAGCCCTATGTGTTCCTGCCGCTGTTTGCCGCTGTGGCCGGCATTCTGGTTACGCCGTTCGCATACCGTTCTTTTAAAACCCACCAGATTGTTTAACGTTATTCTTTTAACTGCCTTGTTCCTAAGGACCTCTTAGGGATGAGGCAGTTTTTTTCTCCAGTAAAAAAGTAAACATGTAAAGAAGTAAGTAAAATACGTAAATATATGAGATTGCTGCTTGGGCTGAACGATTATAGGATAATACTGAATAAAATTTTTAAGAGTCTGTTTAATATACGCTTGTGTCTGATATCTTAAACAGGCTCTAAAGGTGGAGGAGAGGAATATATGAAAAAAGCGGGTAAATTAATTTCATTGCTGACAGTTATAACGATGTTCCTAACAATTGTCATACCGCCGCAAAACTCTTTTGCAGCTGCCGGTGATACTTTTATCAGAGTTAACCAGGTCGGTTACAAGAGCAAAGCGGCTAAAACGGCCATGGTATTGACCGGCAGTGATTTAAAAGGCAAGGAATTTACTGTTCATGATTCCAAAGGCAATAAAGTATACACCGGAAAAGTTGGGATCGATAAGGGCAACTGGGGAGATTTGGGGAAGAACTATGCCCACACCTATGAGCTGGACTTCAGCAGCTATACCAAACCGGGCACCGGATACAAATTAAAGGTCAAAGGATTTACCTCACCGGAATTTACTATCAATGACGCTGTTTATGATAACCTGGATAATTTATCCCTGGAGTTTTTCAGCCTTCAGCGCTGCGGGGATACTGAGCCCAAGGGCCACGAAGCATGCCACCTGGACGATGGAATAGTTGTTTCGGGAGTGACAAAAGGGAAGCTTATAGATGTTTCAGGCGGTTGGCACGATGCTGCCGATTATATAAAGTTTATGAGTACAATCGGTTATTGCAGTAATATTATGCTTTCAACCTACTTGAATGACCCTGAGCAATTCAAGGATCCTGCCAGGGGTATTCTTGCCGAAACCAAAGTTGGACTTGATTTTATGGTGAAGATGTGGGACAACGAAAACCAGGTGTTATATTTATCTGTAGCCGATGCAGATGAGCACGGCGGTGAGGATAATATATCCAGGTGGGAGACCTACCCTGAAAAAGATAATTTCTATAAGGGACCACGTCCCGTATATCCGTGCGAACCGGGCAAGGGTGCCAATATTGCTGGTAAAGCAGCTGCAGCGCTGGCCATGGGAGCCAAAATATGGGGTGACCCGAAAGGACCTTGCTACAATCAGGAATTAGCTGATACATATCTTACTGCGGCAAAGCAGATTTATAATTATGGAAAAAACAATCCTGCGACCATGTCCGACAGGGACGGCGGATATGAGGAACTGCCTGAAGAATGGGCCTGGATGGATGACATGGCGCTGGCAGGAGCAGAGCTGTACCGCACTACCGGCATGAAGTCCTATCTGACCGAAGCAAAAAATTATGCCGATACGTTGGGAGATAACAGTGACGGCGACTACTCAAACATAAATCTCAGCTGGTCAAGATGCTGTCATTATGTGAACTACGAGCTGGCAAAACTGGATGCTTCGTATGCGCCCATTGCCGCAGTCCGCATGTACAAACACCTTAATACGGCACAGGGCTATTCAGACAGCAATGTGTGGGGAACCGGCCTGAATGAGCTGCGCTGGGGCAGCGGTGCAATGATGAGCCAGTTGATAGTTGAGGCCTCCATGTTTAAAAGTTTGACAGGTGACAATAGCTTCATTCCACTGGCTCAAAAGCAGGCCGACTATTTGCTGGGCTCCAATCCATGGGGTGTTTCTTTCCTCAATGGCGCCGGAACTACATTTGTACGCCATCCGCGCCATCGCATAACCTATCAGCAGCAAGTCTTAAAAAATAACCCGAAATGGGATCCAACCGGGTTATGGAGCGAAGGGCCGGTATCTGAAGCAGTTTATACTCCTAATCAGAATGATCCGCTGGATACCGATATGAAAAACAACAATAACTATACTGAATTCCAGGACAAGAGAGCAGTTTGGCATGATAACAGAATGGATTATGTGACCAATGAGGCCTGCATTAATGCAAATGCCGCCGGTGTGGCAGCAATGGCGTGGTTAGCGGCAACCGACCCCGGTATTTACAGGCCCAAAGCTCCGGGTACGCAGCCGTCAACCCCTGTTCCGTCGGAAGATGAATACCAGGTCAGTGAAGATTCATATGTGAGAGATGGCGAATATGAAGCCGTGAATTACGGAACGGAATCCACTCTTGCTGTTAAAGGAGATCCTGATCCCGGTTACTCCAGAAGAGCATTGATTAAAGCAGATCTTTCAAAATTTACAAAGGCTACGGCAGCATCAGCAGTACTGAAAATATATAACAGTTCTGCCAATTCATCCACATCGGTCAAAGTTTATGGTCTCTCTGAAGATAAATGGACCGAAAAGGCTGTGACCTGGGCAAATCAACCCGGTACAAAGGGGGCGGTTTTAATAGGCACACTGGACCTGGCTGCCGAAGGATGGTATACAATCGACATTACCAGCTATGTGAACAGTCAGCTTGCAGGAGACAAGACGGTATCCTTCGTATTACAGAATGAAAGTGCGGATGGAATAAGTACCGCTATATGCAGCAAGGACGGTATAGCTAATAAACCTGTACTTATTGTCAAATGATTTGTAAATTAATCTCATAGTGCAGTTATATTGCTGCATGGAAAGAAATATCCGGCTTTATGAATAAGGGCTCCATTAAGGCTACTGATATACCTGCAGTAGCCTTTTGACCAGCCTTAAAAATAAACTGACTCGTTTTGTTGGTTAAATTTATGACTTTTTAATAGCTGTTATTTTAAAAAGAATAGCTTTAAAAAAACGAAATGCAATAGTGTGCGAGGCCAATCAATTGATGGAGGCCGGACGGGAACACTATGCTTTTACTGGCTTGTTTAAAGCTGTCCATCTGTGAGACAACAGCTGTTAAAACATACATACCCTCTATTGACAATGTACAATACGTTTTTGAGTGGTTAATTTGCCCCACAACGAGTCAATCATCAGAAAGGATTATAAAAATGCTTAAGGAAATATCATTAAACTCATACTGGGAATTTAAATTGGACAGAAAAAATGAAGGACTTGGCAATGAATGGTATACGGCTATTCCGGATAATGCAGACAATATTTGGGTGCCCTCCTGCTGGAATGAATCCGATGAAGAGCTGTTCGACTATGAGGGCGTGGCCTGGTATTTCAGGAAGTTTATATTTAAGGAAATACAGGACGTAAAAAGATATGTTTTATTTTTTTATGGTGTCAATTACAAATGCGATATCTGGCTTAACGGCAAGCTTGCAGGGTCTCATACCGGAGGTTTTACACCTTTTGAAATTGACGTTACTGAAAGCCTTGTTATCAACGGCGAAAATTTAATTGCTGTCCGTGTTGACAGTGAAATAAACAATATGACTTCTCCTCCCATAGGTGTGGATTGGTTCAATTATGGCGGTATATACAGGGGCGTATCCATTATAGGGACAGGTGAAAGCTGGCTGGAGGATGTAACCGTTGTTACCAAAATGAACGGGGAAGTGACACTTACCGTAGATGTTGGCAATTTTACCGATGCCGGGGACTATTCAGTAAATCTGACGGTTGATGATAAGGACAGAATGGAAGCAGTATATAACATGACAGAAAAAATCACTTGCGGCAAAAAAGCAATCTGCCTGGTGGTAGAAAACCCAAAACTGTGGTCTCCTGACAGCCCATTCCTCTATGATTTTAAAATATGTCTCAAGAAAAATGATAAACCCATGGATTATTGGACTCACCGGATTGGAATCAGAGAGTTCTCCATAAGTAACAGAAAGGTTTTGCTGAACGGAGAGGTCATATACCTGAGAGGGTACTCCAAACATGAAGAATACCCCGTTACCGGAAGGACGTTTTCAGATGACATCGTGAGGAAGGACTATGATCTGTGTAAAAAAGGCAGTGCAAACTTTTTAAGACTCTGCCATTACCCGCACCACTTGAAGGAGTATGAAATAGCCAGTGAGACAGGCTTTCTTGTCATAGCCGAAGTGCCAAATGTCAACTTCAAAAAAGAACAGTTCCAGAATCCTGAGCTCCTGGAGCTTGCAAATAAACAGATGCAGGATACCATCAAATATTATAAAAATGAAACCTGCATTATGTTCTGGAGCCTGTTTATTGAATGTAAAACCTACGAGGACGCAGCGGTGGATTTTGTTCCGAAGTATATAAAGCTTGCAAAAGCTATGGACCCCACGAGGTTTGTGGTGCATGCATCGGATATACCCACTGAAGACAGAACCTACGAATATTTTGATGTGGTAGGGATAAATTACTGGCTTGGCTGGTATAACGGACATACCGTTGAAGAGGGAAGCCTTCTGCTGGACAGGATTGCCGCAAGATATCCCGAAAAACCGGTCCTTATGACCTCCGGAGGCTGGGAGGGCATGTATGGACAACATTCCCGGAAAGCCAGGATCAAATGGTCTGAAGAATCACAGGCCGATTACCTGGAATCGCTTATAGACCTCTATGTTTCAAAAGACTATATCATAGGTCAAATTGTGTGGACCTTTAATGATTTCAGAGTTTCTTCATGGCTGATTGACGGAGAGGCAAAATGGCCCTCCAGACCCATGGGAGTAAATCATAAGGGTGTGCTGGATTTTTACAGAAGACCCAAACTTTCATATTACAGATTGCAGGAAGCCTTTAAAAAGTGGGATGGAAAACCGGTGTAATAGTAAAAACGACTTTATTGACACCGAAGGTAAAGAAAGAAGAATTATACGTAAAAATATAAGATTGAGGCTATATGGACCTCAGTATATCATTTAGATTGTAGAAGATGTTACTAGCATAGTTAAACAAATATAAGGGGTCGATATAATGGATTCTATTCTTAGAAAAATTAATTCACTGCGCAACAGTGAAAGTTTTGCCGGGTATATGTTTATACTCCCATGCTTGTTTTTTCTGCTGTTTATGGCAATTCTGCCAGTATTCCTGACTGCCATAATCAGTTTTACCAATTGGGGTTCGGTTGCTACCGATATTTCAAAGCTGTCATTTGTAGGATTTAAAAATTACATTGATTTATTTAAGGATGCAACCTTTTATACAGCTTTAAAAAATAATATTCTATTACTTTTTTATACAATACCTGTTCAGCTGGTAGTCAGCTTTATATTAGCAGTTTTAATAAATAAGTACTGCTATTTTAAAAACTTCTTTAAGGCCATCTACTTTTTGCCCTATATCTCAAGTACTGTTGCTGTTGCAACTATCTGGATGGTTGTTATGCAACCATCCTACGGCCCGCTTACAGAAATGCTTAAAGCCATGGGAATTGAAAATACGCCGAAATGGCTTTCTGATTTGCATTGGGCACTGCCAAGCTTATCGGGTATGGTTGTGTGGCAGAATCTTGGATATGATATTGTAATTATACTGGCCGCACTTCAAACTGTTCCGGCTGAAATGTATGAGTCGGCTGATATAGATGGTGCAAACTGGTTCGTAAAGATCCGGAAAATAACACTTCCCATGATAACACCCACGATATTTTTTCTGATCATATATGAGATAATGGAAACTTTCAGAATATTTGACCAGATCAGTGTTTTGACAGATGGCGGCCCCGGTGATGCCACACAGGTTCTCGTCTATTATCTGTACAAGCAGGCCTTCAGAAACAGCCATATAAACTATGGAGCAACTATTACCGTTGTGCTGTTTATTATAGTTTTTGCAATAACTCTGGTTCAATGGATATTCAGAAAAAAATGGGTGCACGAATAGAAAAGTACCATTCACGCCTTATCCGGCTCACGGTATGCGCGTGGAATAATTCCATCAATTTTTTGTGAGCCAGAAAGGCTAATGGTACTTTTTATTATGAATGGTATAGCAGCTAACAACAATGTTAAAACTTTGAACATAAATAAAAAATTGAAGGGCAGCAATTTAAGGGATGCAATAGGAAAGACAGTGATTACATTAATTTTATTTGCATTCAGCCTTGTAATGGTTCTGCCGTTTATATGGATGATTTCCACCTCTATGAAATATGAGGTCGATGTATTTACTTACCCGATTCAATGGATTCCGGCAAAGTTCAGAATTATTGAAAACTACAGGGAAGTTTGGTTTGGAGATGCTCCGTTTACTTTATATTATTTTAATTCCATTAAGGTAACGGTAATAACAACCGTCCTTTCACTGTTAATTTCCAGTATGGCTGCATTTGCATTCTCAAAGCTGAAATTTCCGGGCAGGGATAAAATATTCCTTTTAATAATCGCCACAATGATAATACCTGACCAGGTTACGCTTATCCCAAGATTTCTGTACTTTAAGTGGCTTCACCTGTTTGATACACATATATGTCTGATAATCAGCATGCTGTTCAGCCAGTCAAATATATTTTTTATTACACAGTTTATGAAGTCATTGCCCGCAGAGCTCAGCGACTCTGCTAAAATTGACGGGGCCGGAACGTTCAGGACCTTCTGGAACATTATTTTGCCTCTGACAAAACCGGCTATTGCAACCATGGCAATTATTAAGTTTATATGGTCATGGAATGATTATCAAAACGTTTTGATTTTTATTACCAATGCAAAACTGTTTACCATACAGATCGGAGTGCGGATGTTTACCGACAAATACGGATCATTCTATTCACTGATAATGGCTGCCTCGGTATCGGCAATAATACCGCTGTTTATCGTATTTGCACTTGGACAGAAGTATATCATCGAGGGCCTGACTGCAGGAAGTGTTAAGGGTTAGTGCTTTAAGGGTTAATACTTTAGGAAATATTGGCGTTTCAACGAGGTAAAGGTGTCCTCAAGGACACCCTGGATATGCTCACTGCCCGAAAACCAGATGGTACCAGCCACCTGTAAAGGTGGTGGATATCTATTATTGCCTCGTTATAATATAGGTAACGCCTTTATAAATATAAAAAAGGAGAGATTATATGAAAAGAATGGCAAAACTTTTATCGACAGCTTTAGCTGCAACCTTTCTGATTTCGGCAACACTAACAGGGTGCGGCGGGACAAAGCCGGCCTCCGAAAGCAGCAATGCCGGAGATTCCTCCACGTCAGCATCAACAGGAGCACCTGCCAAGGAGATAACTCTTAAGTTCTATACTGCCACAGATGAGGCCACAAATAATCAGCGCAAATGGCCCGAGTTTATTACAGAGTTCGAAAAGAAAAATCCCGGTATCAAGGTTGAAATGGCTCCGCTGGTAGCAAATGTAAACAATGATGAGTACAAGAAAAAGGCCGATCTTATGATTGCAGCCGGTGAACAGATTGATTTGCTCAGAACCTCTGCTTTGTATGAATTAACAGAGTGGGCCGATAACGGCGTAGTTGAACCTCTGGATGAATATGCCGGGAATGCAGGTGTTAATTTACTTGACGAATATAAAGGCCTTGCTCCTTATAATGATAAAATTTATGCCATACCTGAAGAGATAACTCCGTGGCTGGTATTTATAAATAAGGATATGCTTGATGCAGCCGGACTTCCTCTGCCTCCGAAAGACTGGACATGGGAGGACTATAGAGAATACGCCAAAAAGCTCACTAAAGGTGAAGGTGCGAATAAGATATATGGTTCTTTTATGAACGAATGGTCCAACTTCTTTACTGTTGGCACCCAAAGCGAGATAATGGACAATCCTTTCTTTACGGCCGACAATAAGCTGAATTTTGATAATCCCACATTCAGAGACGGTTTGCAATTCAGATATGACCTGGAGAATGTGGACAAATCCCAGGTGCCTTATGTAGATTTGACATCACAGAAATTAAAATACAGAACCATGTTCTTCAGCGGAAAAGTTGCCATGGTATGCATGGGCTCCTGGATGGTCACCGATATTCAGTTGACCGACAAATATCCTCACACCTTCAAGACAACCTTTGCTACATACCCCAGATGGACTACAAACAGCAAACCTAACACATCACAGCTTGACGGAGCCGGAATCGGCTGGTCAATAAATTCAAAGTCGGCAAATAAACAAGCAGCTTTTAAATTCCTGACTGCTTTGACCTCCGAGGGTCTGGAAATTGGTCATAAAACATGGTCTGCCTGGAAGAAAACAAATGCAGATGAAATGATAAAAGGTCTTGTAGGTCCTGATGAGAGCTTATATGATCTAGAAGCTTTTAAGAATGTTGTATTTGATCCTGAAAGGGTTGATAATATTGTGACAAGATCCGGCCCCGGTGAAAGTGAAATCATAGACGTATTTACTGAGGAAGCAGAGAAATATTTCGTAGGCGGACAGTCCTTGGACACCACTCTTAAAAATACAAAAAATAAGGCAAATGCAATTATGGAAAAGGCCGCCAAGTAAGAGAACTTTAAGTATAGGATCCGGCAAGGGAATATTGTACAATTTATAGAGCCAATCACGGCTGAAAGCTTTGTTTCGGGCTCTCAGCCGTGATCGCTTGCCGAATTCCATACAGTTTTCAACGGCATGAAGTTATGGATATTTAAATTGGGCCATGCTAAAATATGAATAGGTGATTTTGTGAGGAAAATTGTCGAAAAATTTCGGAATTTAAGCATAAAAAGAAAATTAACTATATCCTACTCTGTTATTGTGGTATTCCCATTAATAATTTCCTTATTGCTGTCCAATAATGTGATGACAAACTTCATGCTGGATAAAATCGCCGATTTAAACGAAAATTCTATAAACGATTCCTCGAAGGTATTAAACAGAACCCTTGATGATATAGCTTTTACATTATTGAACATAGCCAATAACAGCCATGTAAGGGAAATTCTCATTGACGACAATATCAGCAGCACTCAATCCGGTAAAATCCAGAGGTATGAAAAACAAAAGAAATTTGACGATATATTTGAGAGTATCCCAATTTCTCTGATGACCTATAATGCCAGCATAACCATATTGGGAGAAAAACAATTTGATTACGGCAACTGGGAAGATTATTCAAGCTATACTAGTTCTATGAAACAAAGCAGCTGGTATAAGGAAATGGTCCGGTCCAGGGACATGAGGATCAGGTGGATAGGCACCAGGCCTGGTATTGGCACCAGCGGAGGCTATTTCCTGGAAGCTGCAATGCCTGTCAAGGGAAACAGCAGTCTGGCCAGGGTTGGCGTAGTGCATATACAAATAAATGAGAAGGATGTTTATAAGGCATTAAGCTCAAACAACGGGACCAATGAAATTTATCTGATACAAAAAAACGGTGATATTCTGTCCTGCAAAAACAAGGAGGAAATTTCAAAAAACCTTAATTACAGGCTGGAGGTTCCGAAAATCAACGAAAATATTAAAAACTGGTATATTGATGTTGACAGGAACGGAGAAAAATTGGTTGTAAACAGTGTGCACATTGAAAAAGGCAACTGGACACTGGTATCAATGATACCCTATGAAAAATTGGTAGCACCTTTAAATAGCATCAGGAATATCCTATTATTTATCAATTTGATTTTCATGGTAGCTTTTTTGATGGTTGCACTGTTTATTTCCAATATAATAAGCAAGCCCATCATAAAATTGGGAATGAGCATGAAGAAGGTTGAAAAAGGGAATTTCAGTCATAAGGTTGAAGTTGTAAGTGAGGATGAAATTGGAAGATTAAGCCGGAATTTTAACAACATGCTGGATAAGGTCAGTGAGCTGCTGATACTCACAAAAGAGCAGGAACGGCTGAAAAGGGATGCTGAATTTGAAGCACTGCAGGCGCAGATAAATCCTCACTTTCTTTTTAATACCCTGAGCTCCATAAGATGGGCGGCAGCTGCCAATGGTGACAGGAAAGTTGAAGATATGGTGCATTCTCTATCGGTATTGCTCAGGGCCAGTATTACAAACGGGCAGGAAATGGTTGCCCTCGAAACTGAGATTGGGATCCTGAAAAATTATCTTGATTTAATCTGCATGAAACAGGGTTCCAGTTACATTTTTGAATGCAATATAGATGACAGTCTGATGAAATACCGTATACCTCACCTTTTGCTGCAACCCATAGTTGAAAATTCAATACTGCATGGATTCGAAGGACTGAATGAGCAGGGAGTTATCCGTATATCCGCATCAGTAGAAGAGGATTCGCTTATGATAGAGCTGACGGACAACGGCAGAGGGCTGCAGGGCAACACTCTTGAGAACATTCTGAACAGGGAGTCTTCAGAGCTGGACAACAAAAGGTATTATAAAAGTGTTGGGCTGAAAAACATACATGACAGGATCAAGCTTATTTATGGTCAAAACTACGGAATAGATATTTGCGAAGGAGAAAGAAACGGTACAAAGGTAACTTTATATCTGCCATTCCAGAAAGGGTGAGTATACATTGCTGACAGTAATGCTGGTGGATGACGAAATTAATGTTATAGAGGGGTTGAAGGTCTCAATAGACTGGGAAAAGCATGGGTTTGGGATAATTTGTACCGCCGCCAACGGGGAAGATGGCTACTATATGGCAATGGAGCACAAGCCCGATCTCATAATAACGGATATTACAATGCCCAGACTGGACGGGTTTGGCATGGCTGAGAAAATCCGTGAAAAACTGCCTGAGTCGAATATTATATTTCTGACCTGCCATGAGGACTTTAATTTTGCAAGGAAAGCTGTCAACCTGAGTGCTGATGAATACCTTATAAAAGATACCATGACAAGGGAGGAGATCTATTCGGCATTGGCCAAGATCAAGACCGGTATTGAGGAAAGAAAGCTGAAAAAGAAGAAGGCCAATGAGCTGTCGGTGGAATTAAACCGTAACCGCTGTCAGCTCAGTGAAATACTCATCAATGAGTTGCTTAAAAAGGGAAAAGTAGATACAAACAGCTTTGAGAGACGTTTAAGTATATACAACTATAATTTATCAAAGCAAAAGTATATTCCTGCATTACTTACCCTGGACAGATATATTGGTCTGATTAACGGTGATCTGTTCAATAACGATACCGAACTTATACGATTTGCGGTTTTAAATATTGTTGAGGAGATTCTTAAAAAATATGATATCGGAGAAGTTTTCCCCAGCGGTGAAAATGAATATATAATTA
Organism: Ruminiclostridium cellobioparum subsp. termitidis CT1112; assembly: GCF_000350485.1. Taxonomy (GTDB): domain Bacteria; phylum Bacillota; class Clostridia; order Acetivibrionales; family DSM-1351; genus Ruminiclostridium; species Ruminiclostridium termitidis. The sequence continues at coordinate 90,244 of NZ_AORV01000060.1, read as the reverse complement.
TTTTCAATTACACTCCAAACCTTAAAATCAGCATAGATGAGAAAATAACTGCAGTGTCCAAAGAAATCCAGAGCTGTATAAGTGAGGTTATTAAAGCAACCTGCACAATTTACATGGGGATTCAGGTTGGTTCAATGCAGGAAATCAAACGTGCTTACGAAGAAATGCTGATATTAAAAAATTATAGATTTTACATGCAGGACGGATTAATTTTATATAACTCAAAAAGAGAATTTAATTTTTCAAATATTGATTTTAATTACATGAATGACCTTGTTAAAGAGTTCGATCATTATTTGGGGGATCTGAATATTGAACTGCTTGCACACCTGGAATATGTTTTTTTTGAAAAGGTCAAAAGGGAAAATGTTTTTGCCGCAGATGTAAAAATTGTGATTGAAAGGCTGGTCAACAGCCTGGGAAAGTCTGTGGAAAAGAGCGGCTTCATGTACCGGCAGGTCATCCAGGATTCCTGGGTGAAACAACTTTTTAATATTGATAATGTCTATGAATTAAATGAGACGTTTCACAGACATTTGTCAGATACGGTGGATGTCTTAAAAAAGAATGCCTCTTACACCTGTACTCCCGAAATGAGAAAGATTCTAAAATATATCTCGGAGCATTTACAGGAGGACATTAGTCTTGAAACCATAGCGGCATACGTAAATATGAACAGCAGCTATTTCAGCAGATATTTTAAAAGTAAAACCGGCGGCAACTTTATTGATTTCCTGACCGGTGTCAGAATCCAAAAGGCAAAGGAACTTTTGCTGGAAACCGAATTGACCATAGAAGAAATAGCCATGAAGGTCGGACATGTAAATAAAGCTTATTTCACAAAAGTTTTTAAAAAGGTAACCGGGTCCAATCCCGGTGAATTCAGAAAGAAAAGATGCTCATGAATACTTTTCAGGCCGTAGCATTAATGGTTCCAAATAGTTTCAGAACGGAGGTAATTTGTTCAATGCTTAAAGACAAACTGAAAGTCAATATATACGCAAATAGACTGGAAATGGGCAAAGCGGCTGCAACCGCGGTGGCCGAAAGAATAATCAAACTTCTGGCGGACAAGAACGAGATAAACATGGTATTTGCTGCGGCTCCATCACAGAATGAGTTCCTTGAGGCTCTGGTCAATAATAGGCAAATCATGTGGGACAGGATCAACGCCTTCCACCTGGATGAATATATCGGTTTGAGTCCTGAAGCCCCGCAAGGCTTTGGAAATTTTTTAAGAAGAAAATTGTTTGACTGTGTTAATTTCAAGTCTGTAAATTATTTAAACGGAAGTGGAAACGGTGAGATTTCTGAGTGTGAGAGATATTCAAAGCTTTTAAAACAATTCCCGCCGGATATAGCCTGTATTGGTATCGGGGAGAACGGGCATCTTGCTTTTAATGATCCGCCGGTTGCGGATTTCAATGATAAAGCCCTGGTGAAGATTGTGGAATTGGATGAGGTTTGCAGGAAGCAGCAGGTCAATGACGGATGCTTCACGGCTCTTGACATGGTGCCTGTGCATGCGCTCACACTTACTATTCCGGCAATAATGTCGGCTGGATATATTTATTGTATGGTACCCGGAAAGACCAAGGCCGAAGCTGTGGAGAGGACATTGAATGGTCCTGTATCGGAGACCTGTCCTGCATCCATACTTAGAACCTATGAAGCGGCAGAGCTTTTTCTGGATGCGGACAGTGCTGCAAAAATATGACGATTGGGAACAGCGGTAAACTATGATATTAAGGAAGATATGGGAAGAAAAAGACGCAAGTGACATAAGGGAAAAATTGCTGATCAACCCTGAAGAGGCCGAGACAATCGCCTTGGGCTATGTCTCGATAAATCCCGGTGAAAGCACCAAAACCGGATTTCATGAGGATGAGGAAGAGATATATGTTATCCTGAAGGGCAGAGCAATTCTGACCATAGGAGATGAGGAAAGTAAGGTTGTCGGAGGGGATGTGGCTTATGTCCCCAGAAATAACGTTCACAGAATAAAATGCATATCCGAAGAAAAGCTGGAATACTTATATTTTGCAAACTGGCCGAAATGACAGGGATAGCGTAGAGAAGTTTTTCATTGCTGTTTATGCTGCTGCATAGCAGCAGAATGAGGTGTTTTATGGATAGAGTAAAAATTTTTAACGGTAGGATCATAACCCCCTGCAGGATGCTTGAGAGAGGCACTATTGTTATTGAAAACGGATGCATATCGTGTGTCAGCGCAGAAGATGTGACGGCAGGGGATGCGTTTGAAATAAATGCAAACGGTAATTATGTAGCTCCAGGCTTTATTGATATCCATACTCATGGGGGCGGAGGATACGATTTCATGGATGCCACTGTGGAAGCTTATCTTGGGGCTGCCGAAGTACATGCGCAATACGGAACCACATCTATTGTACCTACCACTCTTACCTGCACCAATGAAGAGCTCCGCCGATCCTTTGAAGCATTCAGGAAAGCAAAGGCCATAAACCGCAAAGGTGCCGATTTGATAGGAATACATCTGGAGGGTCCGTATTTTTCACCCGAACAGAAAGGGGCGCAGGACCCCAGATATATCAGAAAACCTTTGAAAGAAGAGTATGAGAGGATTTTTGAATGGAGTGACGACATTGTTCGCTGGAGTGCCGCACCTGAAATTGAAGGGGCGATGGAGTTTTGCAGATATGCCAGCAAAAAAGGGGCCTTAATGTCCATAGGGCATTCTGATGCCATAGGTGAAGAGGTGGCAGAGGCCTTTGAAAATGGCTTTACACATGTAACCCATTTGTATTCGGCCATGTCAGGCGTAAAGAGGATCAATGGGCTGCGGGTTTCAGGAGTTATTGAGAGTGCTTTCCTCATAGATGAAATGACGGTGGAGGTAATAGCCGACGGCATACATATTCCGCCTGACCTGTTAAAGCTGGTATATAAAATAAAGGGACCTTCCCGGACAGTGCTGGTTACCGATTCCATGCGTGCGGCAGGTATGGGTGAAGGACCAAGCATACTTGGAAGCTTAAGGGATGGTATGGAGGTTATTGTTGAGGACGGGGTTGCCAAGCTGCCCGGCCGGAAAGCTTTTGCAGGCAGCGTTGCCACAGCCGACAGGCTTGTCAGGACAATGGTAAAATCGGCAGGAGTACCGCTGGTCGATGCAATCAGTATGATTACCGCCACGCCGGCCAAAGTTATAGGGATAGATGATAAAAAAGGCAGCCTGGCAGCAGGAAAGGTTGCTGATATTGTCATATTTGACCAGGATATAAATATACTGACAACAATTGTAAAAGGTAAAACAGTATATGAAAGAGAACAGCCACCGGTCAAATTGGCGTAATGTAATAATATTAAAATATAAGGGGTGGATTCATGAATATAATACCCAGACCCAAAAAAGTCAGTGAAGGCAGAACTTTGCCCGAAGGAATTCATTCGGAAAAGAAGATATATACAAATATAAGCGGCTTTGTGCTGGAGTATGCAGCAGCCCAATTAAACCTGGAGGCTATACCAAAAGATACGGCAGTATTCCCTTTTATACGGATCTCAGATGAATTTGCTATTGAAACCGGGCAGCTGCCGGAAATATTGCCCGAAAAAGAAGGGGGATATATATTAAAGGTTGATGAACAGGGTGTTGTTATTGCAGCTAAAAGCAGCAAAGGGTTGTTTTACGGAATACAGACCTATCTGCAGCTGGAGCAGCAGGACTGCAATAAGGAGCTGGAAATAACAGACTGGCCCGATAATGATATCAGAGGTTTTCATTTGGAAACAAGGTTTGGTATCCCCAAATTTGAAAGGATACTGGAAATAATAGATGAACTGTGCAGGTACAAATTCAACACAATCTTGATGGAACTTGAAGACAAGTTCCCCTATAAAGAGGTTGAGGGCATAACTTCGGAAAATGCACTGAACAGCCATCAATTAAAGAAAATAATCAGGTATGCAAATGACAGATTTATTGAAATAATACCCCTGCAGCAGACCCTGGGGCATGTGGAATACATACTTAAAAATGACGGCTATTATGCATTGAGAGAAGTAAGAGACAACAGGGCTAATCCGGAATTCCCCTTTTCCTTGAATGTCATTGGAAGTCTTTCCTTCAACGATATTGACGAGTTTTGCCCATCAAATGAAGAAGCATACCGGTTAATTGAAAAAATGTGCAGGGAAATGGCAGAGAAATATCCTTCAAGCAAGTATATTCATGTCGGGTGTGACGAAGCATGGAATTTGCTCCATTGTGAAACCTGCAGGAAAAAGTATGGGAAGGAAGGCTTCAACAAAATTTTCCTGGAACATACAAACCGCATGGCCGGGTTTATAACTTCGCTGAATAAGGTTCCTGTAATCTGGGATGATATGCTTCGGGGGTTTTCAAAGGAAGACTTTGAACTGCTGGACAAAAATATAGTAATAATGTGCTGGCTGTATTACGACGGAGATTATGAAAAAGGTGCGGCACTGATTAAAAAATATCGGGAATCCGGCTTCAAAGTAATAGGAGCTTCATCTGCAAAATGCTGTGAAGGTATGAGTTCCGATTACCTGGATATGCCCAATATGAAAGACCGCCTTATAAACATAAAGGATTGGAGCAGATTGTCGGCAGAACTTGATTTGATGGGAGTAATAACCACTGTCTGGTCGAATTATACGGGTACGATTGCGCCACCTCATCCTTTCTTTGATACCATGTGGTATCCTCTTGTATATTCGGCAGAAAGGTATTGGAATGCTGAGGCGGATAGCTCTGATTTTGAAAAGAGATTTCTGGAAAATTATTTTGGGGTGGAAGGGATGGAAGACTGCTTCGGAAGTGAGAATGAAGCAGTGTATGAAAAGACCGCCAGCATTGCTGAAAACTGTAAAAGAAATAATTATGTTGCCAGGGTATATAAATTCATGTCGCTGCTGTCGGTATACAGGCAAAAATCCATGGCCGTATACAGGGAGCTGTACAAGCTATTCGATGGCTCATCAAAAAGAGAAAAAGATATTGCAGTCAGGAAGGTCAAGGAGCTGGAAACAATGCGGGAATACCTGAAGCCGGAAATTTCAAAACTGATTGGCAGATACTACAATGAAGCCGATACAAAAGAATTTGTTAATTCAAGGTTTTATATGGATGATTTTATTAATAAAAGTTTACCTTTTTTTACTGATGATTCATATTGAGGAGCTTTGTTCAGATTACTCTGAAATAAAACATACTTGTAAATATAAAAAATAGATAGTATACTAACAGTTAGGACGCAAATAGTTAGAATTCTAATTATATGCGTCCTAACTATTCATATATTACATTTGAGCCCGCAAAATAACGGGCTTCCTGGTATTTCTGATAGAATATCATAAAAATATTGTTAACTAATTTAAAATTTTAACTTGGAAGAGGAATAAGAATGGACAATACAAAGAGACTGGGAGAAGAAAACATACTAAAACTTTTAATGCAATTTTCCATACCCTCAATTGTTGGAATGCTGGTAAGCGCACTCTACAACGTGGTGGACAGGATCTTCATCGGAAACAGTTCGGGGCCCCTCGGACTGGCGGGGATCACCATAGGCTTTCCCATCATGATAATCCAGATGGCCTTTGGCGGACTTATAGGACTGGGTGCTACTGCCATGGTTTCCATTAGGCTTGGACAAAAGAAAAAAGATGAAGCTGAATTGATCATGGGAAATGCGGTTATACTCCTGGGGATAATCTCCATTATTGTAACGGCGTTGGGTCTTATTTTCATGGATCCCATTCTGAGGGTATTCGGAGCAAGTGATGAGGTGCTTCCGTACGCGAGAGACTATATGAGCATAATCCTGGCCGGCAGTGTATTCGGCTCTACAAGCTTCGGTATGAATAATTTTATGCGTGCCGAAGGGAAGCCTGCCATTTCAATGCTTACCATGATAATAGGCGTATTCCTTAATGTGCTTTTGGCTCCGCTGTTTATTTTTGTATTCGGTTGGGGAATGAAGGGAGCGGCACTGGCTACAATAGTGTCTCAGGCTGTTTCGGCCACCTGGATTATGTCTCATTTCATCCTGGGTAAAAGCACTTTAAAGATTAAAAAGGAAAATTTGCGTCTGAAGTTTGATATAGTAAAAGGTATCTTTTCTATCGGGATTGCACCTTTTTCAATGCAGGTTGCACAATGTGCCTTATCAGCTATTTTAAACTTAAGGCTCGGAACTTATGGCGGAGACATCGCCATATCTGGAATGGGTGTAGTGAACAGCCTTATGACCCTGGTGGTCATGCCGGTATTGGGACTTAATCAGGGCGCACAGCCTATTATCGGATATAACTATGGAGCAGAAAACTATGACAGAGTAAAAAAAGTACTGAAAATTGCTGTTATCGGGGGAACCATAATCACAACTTCAGGATTTATCATCACGCGCTTGCTGCCGACCCAGCTCGTTGGTCTTTTCAGCAGTGACAGGGAGCTGATTTCCTTCGGCAGCCATGCCATAGTGATGTTTATGCTGTTTTTCCCTATTGTGGGTTTCCAGGTTATCGGTTCGGGTTATTTCCAGGCGGTCGGAAAACCTGTAAAGTCCATGGTGCTCAGCCTTTCAAGGCAGGTGCTTGTGCTGATTCCGGCTCTGCTGATACTGCCGTATTTCTTTGAAATGAATGGAATACTTGCAGCCGGACCTTTATCGGATTTGATATCATTTATCATTACCGGAATCTGGCTGTCGTTTGAACTCAAATATTTAAACCGGAAGCAACTGCAAAAAAAAGAGCAGGAAACGGTAATATACAATAAGGTTTCCATGGAAGAAAGTTGATCAAATGGATCGTAAGTTAAGTCGCTGTGCCAGTTAATTTTAATTTTTGCTTTACCTGTGTAATTTTTGTATTTCAAATGGTAACTCCCGTACTAACTTCATAAAATAAGAATGCACCCAAAACAATTGCGAAAATTGTATCGCCTCATTTAAAGCGATTTCCGCAATTGTTTTTAACCGTGCATCCTATTTCATGAAGTTGTCCCTTGCGTACCATTTGATTCCAATTAAATTTATCTGTAAAGCAAAACAAAATTTTAATTGGCACAACACGTTAAGTTAAGACAAGGCAGGTGACAGAAATTCCGAAGTAGCATGGAAATAAAATTGCTGCCTGAAAAGGAAAGCAGGCGCTTTCACAAAACGAGACAATTGCGATATGAAAATAATATTGGCAATAGTGCGCGAGTACACCATCAATAAATGGTGCTCCGGGAGCACTATTGCAGTATTTTACAGACGTATCCATATTTCAATTTTTTTTGTTTTACAGATACTGCTTTCTTTTACATAAATATTTACATCTTTTCTGCCGGGCGTTCTTCTGCTTTGTCTGCCGCACCTGCGTTTCTTTTGGCGGCTTCCCTGTCCTGAGCCATTTCCTCTACCGTTTTGGTATGAAGTCTTGCAGCACCTTCGTAGCCTTCCTTTACAGGTATGAGGCTGCCGCTCTTCAACCTTTCTTCCGCTTCGGCTATTGCCTTGCCGTACTGCGGCAGCCACTGCTTTTGAGCCACCAGCATTTCATCGGTCATCTGACATATTTCATTTGTATTGCATACGGCACCTACCAGCGGGTCAAGCATCATAGCCTGTCTGAGTAATTTATCGTCACCGCTGACGGCTGCCTCCACAGACAGTCTCTGAACAGATATGCTGGCATTGCAGACGGCAGCACAGCCCAGCGGCAAATCACCCACTCTGGGAATATTTATCCCGTTTGCATCAACATAACCCGGAACTTCAACGACAGCGTCATCAGGCAGATTTGAAATAGCACCGCTATTTACCACGTTGAAATGACCTCTGTAAATCCTGCCTGTTTCAAGGCCTTCCACTATGTAAGACCCATGCTCCTTGCTTCTCAGTTCTTCCCTGTATTCAAAGGCGGGTTCCTTCATCCAGTTGGGAAAATCGGTTTCAAACCAGTTTCTTCCCTCGGTTGTAACTCTCAGGTATCCGCCTGTTTCACCGTTTATCCAGCAGCCCAGATCAATCCAGTCCGTTATTTCATCGGGACGCTTTCTGTACCATGGAACATATTCGCTCAGGTGTCCGTTTGATTCTGTGCTGTAGTAACCGAATCTTTTGAGCATATCTATGCGGACTTTTTCAGTAACGGAATATTCCGGATGCTTCTGGAAGGCCTCCAGCAGCTTTCCTGTCAGATCCTCCCCGTTATGCAGGATCTGAATATACCAGGTCTGATGATTGATACCGGCGCATATGATATCCACTTCTTCCTTCTTAAGTCCGAAAACATTGGCTATCTGCTCATGTCCATGCTGCACGCCATGGCACAGGCCTATGGTTCTGACCCCGCCGTACTTGTTGCAGGCCCAGGTCACCATTGCATTGGGGTTGGCATAATTCAACAGCAGGCAGCCGGGTTCTGCAACCTCACGGATATCCTTGCAAAAATCAAGAATAGCGACTATCCCTCTCTGTCCATACATGATTCCGCCCGCGCACAGAGTATCCCCCACACATTGGTCGACACCGTATTTCAACGGAATATCAATGTCATACTGGTATGCTTCAATACCGCCGATCCTTACAACATTGAACACGTATCTTGCATTTTTTACAGCCTCGCGCCTGTCGGCAGTTGACTGGATTTTTATTTTAAGACCGTTTTCGTCAATATCCCTCTGACACAGTTGCGTGACCATCTCCAGGTTGTGTTCGTTAATATCTGTAAAAGCCACTTCAATATTGTTAAACTCTTTTACTGCAAGAATATCCCTTAGCAGTCCCCTGGTAAAGCCTATACTTCCCGCGCCTATAAAGGCAATTTTAAAAGACATATCATATTCCTCCCACCACAAATTGTTTTAAGAGCCTTAAGTTAATTATAAGCAATATACAGTGAGGATGTTTTAAAAATAAAGATCAGTTTGGTGATGGAATGAAAGAAATAGCGACTTTTTTAATTTTTCTGAGCTTCTCCGAAAAGTTCCACCTCAAAGCTTTTTCTGAATTTTTTAGGAGAAAGGCCGGTGGCCTTTTTAAACACCTGATTGAAGTACTGCCGGCTGCTTATTCCAACAATGTCCGAAATATCAATTATGGGGATATTTGTATTGCAAAGCAGCATTTTAGCCTTTTGTATCCTTATCCCGGTCAGGTACTCAATAACCGAGGCTCCCGTACTCCTCTTGAATATTCTGTTCAGGTAGTCTTCATTAATATTTGAATAGGCTGAAATGTCCTTTAGTGTAATCTTCTTATCATAGTTAAGATTAATAAAGAGCTTTGTTTTGTTGACATAATTTTCGGTTGGAGATTCATTTTTCCTTTTCATTACAGCACCGGAGGTTCTCAGCAGTATTTCATACATAAGAAGAGAGGCCGAAATACTCTGTTCTGCCGATGGGGAACTGAGCTCCACCACCAGACTTTTCAAAAGCTGATATACATCTTCATAGTCTTTTAATATGAAGAAGGGTTCTTTTGCTGCAATGAGCTCCTCCAATTCCTTTGAATTGTTTACAAACTCTCTGAAGGAAGGCAGGAAGTTTGATTTCTTTACAAATACAAACTCAATATTCATCATCGTGCAGTCCGAATCCCCATTAACTATGAGTTTATGAGGAACCATGGCATTGATCAAAATAAAGTCGCCTTTTCTGAAATTAATTTTTTCAGTATCATAATTTTCAATATGAATCTGGCAGGAACCCTTGATGACATACATTATCTCAACCCTGTCGTGATAGTGGAAATCCATTAAGTAATTATTCCAGCTGCGAAAATAATACGCCTTTACCTCAGGCTGATAGTCCTCATTTATAAGTTTTTGATCATAGATATCATTAAAGCCCATATGAACCTCCATGAGCCACATTCGTGGCCACAAAATGTTATGCAAGTAATTATCTTTTATCGCAATGTAGCGAATAAAGGAGGTTAATTGGCCATGTGCGCTTTCAAAGTATTGGTAAATACTTTGAATATTTCGCACGGCCATAAATTCACAGGTTAGTTTTGGAAGACGGACGCAAGTGAAGTCTTTCAAGCTAATCTCCCAAGCCTTATTATTGTTACTTATTATACTGGTACTTCCATACTACCTTCAATCAATGTATGCACACAAAGCGCTTGCTTGAAATAGTACGGTTCACAACAAGCATTTCTTGCCGTCGCAGTGACTCGACCATCCGGGTCTCGCGTACCGGTACAATCAGTGTAACTATTTAACTGCAAAGTTGAGTTCATGCTCCAATCCTAGGGATCAACTTTATATTACCGTATATACGGCGTAATGTTCAATGCTTTATATCAAAAACGGAGGCAAATGCGCCGAATGTCAAGGTTGCAGATGACAGTACGGTAATTTCATATTTGTGGTTATTGTTTATTCAGCACTAAATGTATATAATTTGTTTAATGTGTATAATAATTTGCGGACAGGCAGGTGGAAATATGTGTAATTTGTATAAAGTATTAATTGTAGAGGATAATGACATAATCCGTGAAGATATTGAACATTTGATTGATTGGACCAAACACGGATATAAACTTGTCACCGGGGCCAAAAACGGCGAAGAGGGACTCGCAATGTTTCACAGATATAATCCTGACATAGTTATTACCGATATCAAGATGCCGGTCATGTCAGGGCTGGAAATGATCGATCAGATACGGAAAACCGGCTCACATGCACAGTTTATTTTGCTCACTGCTTATGAAGAATTTGAATACGCAAAAAAGGCTCTTTATTTGGATGTCCATTCTTATGTGCTAAAGCATGAGGTGGATGACGAAATTCTTTTATGTGAACTTGAAAAACAAAAAGCTGCCTTGAACAAAGAAAGGAATATGGGGAGAATTACCAAATCCATGTCTTTGAAGGAATATTTGACGCGGGGAGATATTGTCAGTCAGGGAGTGGATAATTTTTTCAGATGGCATGGCAGAAGTATTGTTATGGTTGTTGAATTGGGGGAAATCCCCGGGAACGGTTTGACGGCATACAAACGTTTGAAGGAAACGACGGAGGATATGCTGTCTGAATATGAATTTGAGAGTGTGGATATAGGAGCACGGGAGTACGTTATATTTTTGAAGGTGCCTGAATCCTTAAGTGAAGCGCGAAGCCGGGATTTTGTCCGGGCTTTTGTAAAAAAGCAGCAGGACGCTTTCTCGAAGATTCTTGAAGTAAATACTGCTGTGGGGATAGGACCGTATATTTTTCATACGGATAAAATTTTAGACGGATATAAAGTGGCTAAAAAAATTCTCAGGCAAAAAGTCTTTTATAAGGGAGACTGTGTGCTTGATATACAGGATATTCCACCTGGACATGGAAAGGCAGAGGAAGTAAGAGAACTGATAAAAGCTACTAAACAGAATATATCCGGTATGAACAGGGAGGTGTTGCACAAGCAGCTTTTAGCATTGTTCACTGATTTACTGGTGCAGTATAAAAGTGTGGAGCTTCTGGACGAATGTGTGCATGAACTTATTTACACACTGGCCAATGTCAATAATCAAAATGGCCTGGAAAGTCTTCATGACCGCCTTGACAATATTATTCTTTGTTCCCGTTCGGGGAATGTTTATGAGCTGGTTGAGCTCTACAATGAGGCTATCGGTAAATTGGAAGCGGCACTTATGCCCCAGTACTCAAAAAAAATACGGGATATCATCAAGTATATACATGAGCATTACCAGGAAGAGGTCAATCTTTCCGACTTGTCCAGAAAGCTTGATATCAGTGTGATTTATATCAGTCAATTATTTAAAAGGGAAGTTGGCATGAACTTTTCTTCGTATTTAACCAAAGTGCGCATGGATAAGGCCGTGGAATTACTGGAAACCGGAAACTACAAGGTATATGAAGTGAGTGAAATGGTGGGTTATCAGACAATTCAGTATTTCAGTAAAATGTTCAAAAAAGAAACCGGGAAAATGCCCAGTGATTTCGGCCGTTCTATCTGGAGGAGCAAAGATGAGAAGAGAAATGTTCTTTAGAAAAAAAACCAGAATTTTTTTAAGGATTCTGTCTGCGGTTCTATGTGCAATCATTCTCTCTGTGGTAATGTGCAGCCTGGCCATATATTTTTATTTGGAGCCCATAATCAAGCAGTCCATTGTCAATAGCAACCGGGATATGGTCATTAAAATGTCCCAGCAGGTTTCGGGCAGTTTTGATGAAATTATGGCCTATGCACGCAATATTTCTTTTGATGACACCGTACAGATTTCCTGTGATAATTACCGGATGGAAAACACATATAATTATTATTCCATGGTCCAGAGATTGGAAAAAAAGCTTAAGGAATATGTAATTTTAAGAGATAATATTGTTTATGATATGTTTGTTACCGATTGCTACGATCAAGTTTTAGAATTAAATCATACCTACTCCGATTTATTGAAGCAGCCCATCTATAAAGGTTTTTTGGAAAGCTCGCAAAATGGTTTTACCTCAATACACAATGTGAGGTATAACAGCTCAGGCGGTGAGTGGAAAGCCATTGCATATATTAATAACATATACAGCAAGCAGCCTTCCTATAAACACATCGGCAAGCTCATAGTACTTGTCAGGTACAGCGAGCTTGTACAGCCAATCGTATTTGATAAAAGCTCCGGAATTGAGATTGAACTTCATGACAATCTGGGCAACACAATATACAGCAGCAGTATGGAAAAAAATCTTGAATCCGAACTAAAACAGTTCGGTGCTGAAACCAATTTTTTTCAAAACCGCCAGAATTATTATTTCAAGGATAAGGTGGGAACGGATGGATGGTACGTGGTATATTCCATCTCAAGTCATAAGATAAGTGAATCCTTTAACAAAATTAATAAGATTATCCTTGGAATCGTGATTATTTGTCTTATAATCATGCTGTCGGTCATCAGTAAAATTGTTTCCAATATAGTTGTACCTCTCGAGACGCTGGTAAAGGGAATGCAGAGGGTTTCCAGGGGCAGCAGGAACGAGCATATATCCCTGAGCACAGGAGATGAAATTGAAGAGGCGGCCCTGGTTTTCAATAAAATGGTTGAAGATATAGACCGGCACACTCAGGAGCTGATTACAAGTGAGAAAAAGGAACATGAGACGCAAATCAAAATGCTGCTCTATCAAATCAATCCGCATTTTATCTACAATACGCTTAATTGTATTATTTGTCTTGCACGGCGTGAAGATTTCGGCAATATCATCAGGCTGACCAAAACCTTTATCATGCTGCTGAGATCAATGCTGAGGGTGAATCCCCAGTCAATGACCACACTGAAAAATGAAATGGAGTATATCAATAATTATGTGGGTGTTCTGCAGTTCAGCTATAACAAGATACCAAACGTCGTGTGGAATGTTGACGAAGAGCTTCTTGACATGGAACTGCCCAGAATGATCTGTTATCCCCTGGTGGAAAACAGTATTTTCCATGGGATTGTTCCATCACAGCAAAAATGCGGTGTTACGGTACATTGCCACCGGACGGGAAACTGCGTTACCCTGTGTGTGGAGGATAACGGACGCGGATTCTCACAGGAAGAGCTTGAGCTTTTGAAAAGAAAGCTCAGAACACCCGATGATGAGGGCGGTCATATCGGACTTTCCAATGTTAACAGCAGATTGCAGTTAATTTATGGCAGTTCCTCCTCTTTAAATATTGAAAGCGAATTTCAGAAAGGTACAAAAGTTTCTTTTTCATTCTTTTGCAATACCACCAGTGTTGATATAACTAAAACGGAAGGGATGCACGAAGAAATTCTGAATTGATAATTTCTGTTATGGGGTTTAAAAATGTATAAATTTTAATATTTTTGTTATGTATTTTTAGGTTCAATATTAAAGTACAATGATCTTGTCGAACAGACCCGTTAATAAACCCAAATAAATCAGGAGGAATCAATATGAAGAAAAGAACCAGAGTTTTAGCACTAGCTGTTTCGTCATTCTTAACATTGTCAGCTTTCAGCGGATGTGCTTCCAAGGAACCTGTGAACACTTCACAGGGCGGGGCCGCTTCATCAGCCGGAGCACCGTCTAAAATCAATATTTGGTGTTGGGACAAGAGTGATTCACGTGCCCAAATGCACAGCAAGTTTACCGAGGAGACAGGTATTACTGTTGAATTGACAGCTGTCCAGAGCAAAGATATGACTCAAAAATTGCAGACAACCTTAGCCTCCGACGGTGATATGCCGGATATAGCATGGCTGGAAGCAACTTTCCGTGGAAAGCTTCTTTCTTTAAACATTTGGGAGGATATTTCCAAAGCTCCCTACAACTTTGATAAGGCAAATGTACTTGATTATCTTATTCCCCTGGAAACTTCCGAGGATGGGCAGTATGTCGGACCGGAATGTCCGTCGGTTGCCGGTTTGGCCTATAAACGGGAACTGGCAAAACAATACCTTGGCACCGACGACCCTAAAGAACTTGAAAAGCTGATACCCGATTGGGATTCGGTAATCAAGGTGGGCAAGGATGTCATGGCCAAATCACAGGGCAAGGTGTTCATGTTCTCAAGCCTGGGAGCAGTGGGCAACATGCTGAAGGGTCAGTCCACCGATCCTTTTATCGATGGAGACAAGCTGAACCTGAAGACTTCCATGAAGCCGATTCTTGAAAGGCTGATTGAACTTAAAAAGAGCGGCATGGTTGATGTACTTGACTTTGACTCTCCGGAAGAAGGCGCATCCTATGCAGGAAATGAACATATTTTCTATCCGTGTGCCAACTGGTCTGTAGAGTTTACAATTAAATCCAATGATAAAGACGGCAAAAACAGATGGGGCTTTATGCTTCCTCCAGGCGGTCCGTTCCCATGGGGCGGCACTGTAATGGGAGTTCCGCAGAAAGCGGTTAACAAGGAAGCTGCCGTAGAATATATTAAATATTTCTTTGGTTCCGAAAAAGGTGCATCCCTCCAAAGGGATTTCAAGGGTAATTTTTCTCCTTTCAAACCTCTGTATGCAAACGCTGATTTTTACAGTGCAAAGGATGAATACTTTGCCGGGCAGGATGTTTTGCAGGCAATCAGTCAGGACATATTGCCGAATATCAAAGGAGTCCGTCTTCCCAGCAAATATGACCAGGATATCAATGATGCTTACAACCTTGTAATTAAAACAATCAATGCGTCCAAGGACGGAAATGTTTCTGCTGATGACATGATTTCCAAAATGGAGGATGATCTGGTTAACAAACAGCCCGCCATCACTAAATAACATCTGAAACAGATATATTTGTATATGATCAAGGGGATCTGTAGTAAAATATGGATCCCCTGATTATTATCAGACTCAGTGAGGTAATAGACATGAAAAAAAAATATATTCCTTATACCATGATAGCACCTTATTTTATTCTTTACATCGCGTTCGGTTTATTTCCCATCATTTTTTCACTGGCAATCAGTTTTACCCAGTGGGACGGTATCGGCACCGCCACTTTTATCGGATTAAAAAACTATATACGTACGTTTACACAGGATAAGTTTTTTTATCAGTCCCTGGGGAATACAACTCTGCTCCTGCTGGTAAATACTCCGATCCAAATTTCAGTGGGCTTATTAATGGCAACACTGCTCAAGGATTTTTTCAAAAAGACCAGGGGAGCCTTCCAATTGATAAATTTTCTTCCCTACATTACAACTCCGGTTGCCATTGGAATCATATTTCAATTGATGTTTGACTGGAAGAGCGGCGTTGTAAACGGACTGCTGAATTTACTTGGAATTGATTCGGTATACTGGCTTGGAAATGCATGGGCCTCCCGTGGGGTGGTTGTCATAATGGAAATATGGAAGGGTTTTGGGTACATGATGATTATGTTCCTGTCGGGACTTTCCACCATACCGGATGAGCTCTATGAATCCTCCAGGATTGATGGCGCCAAGTGGCGGCATTCCTTCGCCCATATTACAATTCCGCTGCTGCGCCCTATCTTTACCTTTGTAATTGTAACAAGTGTCATTAACGGATTCAAGCTGTTTGATGAGCCCCAGCTGCTGTTTTCCTCCACCTCCCAGCCCATTGGCGGGCCCGACCGGGCAGTTATGACGGTAGTAATGAGGTTTTATGAAACCGCATTTAACGGTTTTGAATTTGGATATGGGTCAGCACTGGCATATTGCCTTTTTATCATTATAGCTATCGTATCCTTCTTCTTATTCAAATTTATCAACCGTGAGAGTGATATGGCATGATACCAGAATTTTTTAAAGGGGGGAGTTTTATGGAAATAAAACTTATCAAGCGGCTGCCGGTGTATCTGGTAGTTCTGATCTTTTCAGTGGCAGCCCTGCTTCCATTTTACATGATGATTATTATGGGAACTTATTATAGTGAAGAGCTTTATTCAGGAGTCAAGCTGCTTCCAGGGGGCTACTTTCTTACAAATCTTCATACCGTTTTAAAACAGAATTTTTTTGTCTTTTACAAAAACAGTATAATCGTTTCAGTTTGCAACACTTTGGGAGGTGTATTCATCAGTGCTCTTACAGGATATGCTTTTGCAAAATACCAGTTTAAAGGGAAGAAACCGTTGTTTGCTTTTATTGTGGCAACACTGGCAATCCCTCAACAGCTTGGCCTGATCGGATTTGTGGTTGAAATGCGTGCGCTTGGCTGGATAAATACTCTTTTGCCTCTGATTTTTTCAGGTATGGCAAGCGCATTTGGAGTATTCTGGATGACACAGTATATATCTTCCTCGGTTCCCAATGAAATTATAGAAAGCGGAAGGATCGACGGCTGTAATGATTTTGTGATCTTTTTCCGGCTGGTGCTGCCGATTATACGTTCAGCCCTTATTACCATCTTCCTGCTGTTGTTCCTATGGTCATGGAACAGCTACATGACTCCGCTGGTTACCATCAGCAATGAGAAGTATTATACCATCCCGCTTTCCATTGCATTGATAAGCAGCGAATACCGTACTGATTATGCGGCACGTATTTTGTCGCTGGCATTATCAACGATACCTATTATAGGTATGTTCTGTATTGGTTCGAAACACCTGATTCAAGGCTTGATTTCCGGAAGTGTAAAAGGTTAAAAGAATGGTTGGTGAAAAATATGAAACAGAAGATTTTATTACATTCGGGCTGGACACTGAAGGATGCTGAAAATAAATATCCTTTGCTTGATATTCCTCAAATGCCTGCGCAGGTACATGATATCCTTTTCAGTCACGGAATTATCAACGATGAGTATCAATATGGAAATACCGCCGGCTGCCGCTGGGTATCCGGGCGAAAGTGGATTTATCAGACCTCCTTTGAGTGCCCTGCCTGGGAAAGGGGAATACGGATCGGGTTTGAAGGCCTTGACACACTGGCTGAAATTTTTTTAAACGGTGTGGCAATAGGAAAGCATTCGGACAGTTATCTGCCTGTCCGGTATGATGTGAAAGACATCATACGCCCGGGTCAAAGGAATGAGCTTGAGGTAGTTTTTGATTCGGTAGTGGAGCGGCTTGGGCAACTCGAAGGGGAAATACTCCGGAAGGGCACTCCTGCCAGGGCCGAAGCCAGCAGGTATATACGAAAGAGCTTCCATGATTTCACGGGATATCTGGGGGCAAAGCCTGATTTTTTGAAGGTGGGGATCTTTGGTGAGGTAGCGCTTGAACTGATTGATGAAGCTGAACTTATTGATTTTGACATTGACTATTCCTTGAATGATACGTTAAACCGCGCAGATGTCTGCGTAGCTGCCCTGACTGCCGGGGATGTGCGGGGAAAGCGGCTGGAGCTTACCGTTTCATGTCCGGACGGGACGGAATTGGAATACAACTTTGCTGTGGAAGAGGCTCTGGACGTACTGTTGCAGCAGCCCATGCTCTGGTGGCCACGGGGCTACGGACGGCAGGAGCTGTATTGCTTCAGCCTGGGCCTGTATTCGGAGGACGGGCGGCTTCTGGACAAAAAAACAAAACAGATAGGTTTCCGCAAGATTGAAATGGTGGAATGTCTGGATTTCACAATCAACAAACGCCAGATTAAGCTGTGGGGCGGCAATCTCACTCCGGTTGACGGACGTACTGCCTGTGAAAATCCCGAAAGAGTGAAAGAAATAGTGCAGCTGGCTTTTGACTGTAATATGAATACACTCAGGGTTTGGGGAGAAGGGGACAGATTCGGCGATATTTTGTATGAGCTGGCCGACCGGATGGGTATCCTTCTCTGGCAGGAATTCTTTTGCGGTCATGCACAGTACCCGCCTGAAAAATCTGTCCGCGAGCTGATATTAGAGGAAGCGGAATACCAGATAAGGCGCCTGCGCCATCATCCCTCCTTACTTCTGTGGTGCGGAGGAAATGAATGCTTTATGAGCAGGGATTTTGCAAAGCCCGGTGAGGAATATGGGGCGGCGCAGCTATTTGAATACGATTTAAAAAATCTATGTGCACGGCTTGATCCCGGGAGATATTATCATGTCAATTCTCCGTTCGGCGGCCCATACACAAACAGTCCGGATTTTGGAGATACCCACAGCTATACCAACTCCTGGTATGTGCCGGGCGGTGAAATACCTAAATTCGTAAGTGAAAATCTCCGGGTATCACTTCCCCCGGTCAGGAGCCTGAAACGTTATTTAAAAACCGATAAGCTGCCCCAGCCGGTTCCTCTGACACATGGGAGCCTGCCGTGGCCAGAAGAATTCGAGAAAGTGACTTCCGCGGAGTCCTTCAAAAAAATTCCTCCCATTGAGCAGTTCTACGATGCGGTTAATCCGGAGCAAATGGTGTACCGGTTTGGCGTGGCTGCCGGCAGTTACCTTAAAGAGTCGGTGGAGAGATACCGCCGGGGGAAAACTGTTTCGGCTCCGTTTGCACACCGCGGCTGCAAAGGACATCTCATATGGAAGCTGAATACAACATTTCCCCATATATACAGCTCAATACTTGACTATTATCTAGAACCCGGAATTCCCTATTATTATTTGAAGCGTGCCTATGAACCGCTGCTGGTTTCCATAGAAGTTGCAGATCACATCAATATCTGGATTGTCAATGATACCGCAAAAGAAGTACGGGGCACACTTACCGCCCATTTGTTCGATATGGGGGAAAATAAAGTTTGCTGCTCACTTGACCGCCCGTTCTACGTGGGTGCGGGTGAGTCTGTTCCGGTTACTACCCTGGACCAATTCGGACAATTTACCCGAGATAAGCTTTTACGGGCCTGCCTTAAGGACAGTGAAGGAAATGTAATTGGATCGGCAAATAATTTTGCGGATATCGAGCGCCATCTGGTGTTTCCCCAGGCACAGCTTTCCCTGTCCTGCAAGGATAATATACTTTCGGTTTCCACTGACAGATTTGCCCGCTGTGTTGAGCTTTTGGGTTCCGATGACGGGGATGAATTCGGGTGGAGGTTTGAGGATAATTATTTTGACCTGTTCCCGGGTGAAGTGAAGCAGATCAGGATGGGCGGCCGTCATTCAAATGGGATTGTCACGGCAAAAGCGGCGTATTCCCCACATGTTTCGCAGGCTGTTTTACCCTCTCAAAAACGTATTGTACATTGTTAATAGAGGGTAGTAATATTCAAAAAAATATTTGATATATATGTATTTGAATTAATGAAATCATGTATCACACTATATTGAAAGGGTGGATTAATTATGAAATATAATATATTTGGAAAAACAGATTTTAAAGTTTCAGATATTGGATTCGGTGCCTGGGCAATTGGCGGGACCGCCTGGGGCGGCGGCAGAAATGATGAGGATGCAAAAGCGGCGTTAAGGGCCTCCATGGCTGACGGAATTAATTTTTATGATACCTGTGATTCCTATGGGGATGGGCACAGCGAGGAATTGATAGGAGAGTTTTTCAAGGGAATACGCAAGGAGGTTGTCATAGTAACAAAGGGAGGCACCAACTTCCGAGTACCGGAGCGCAGCAAGAACTTTACACGGGATTATCTGATGATGAGCCTGGAT
Source organism: Ruminiclostridium cellobioparum subsp. termitidis CT1112 (assembly GCF_000350485.1). Lineage (GTDB taxonomy): Bacteria > Bacillota > Clostridia > Acetivibrionales > DSM-1351 > Ruminiclostridium > Ruminiclostridium termitidis. Next base: position 70,292 of record NZ_AORV01000060.1, on the reverse strand, counting down.
GAGAGTTTACAGCGCCTTCAGACAGATTATGTCGACGTTTACCTTTTACACGTTCCAGATTCAAAATGGCAGGATGAAGCTGAAATTTTTAAAACAATGGCAGAAATCAAAAAGTCCGGCAAGGCAAGGTGCTGCGGTCTTGCAATGTGGGGAGCCGCCGATACCCTTCATGCGCTGGAAAAAGACACGGAGGGTGCCATAGAGGCACTTGAATGTCCCTTCAATATTCTGAATAAATCCAATATCGAGGTAATAAAAATTGCAAAGGAAAGGAATATTCCCGTATTTACAAGTCAGCCCCTTGCCAGCGGAATCCTTACAGGCAAATATGGTGTTGATACAAAATTCACCGACGGGGATAACAGAAAAGGCTTCTGGAGCAAAGAGCGCTTTGAGGCAGTCCGGGATGATATGAGAATAATTGAAGAATGCGTCGGGGAAACCGGCCTGAAAATGAATGAGCTTGCGCTGGCATACAATTTGAACTATCCAGGGATATGCAGTGTTATTCCCGGGGGGAAGAATGAAGGTCAGGTACGGCAGAACGTAGCGGCCAGCGGTATTGAATTGAGTGCGGAAATAATGAGGAAATTGGCTTCAGTAAAGGGTTTTGTATTTTAAAGGAGCAGGGGTCAATATGAAAAATACAGTTCTGCTGGATAAAAATTGGTGTATTAAAAAAATTCTGCCTGCAGAGAGCATCGATCCCAGGGATTATGCCGTGGATGACAGGGACTGGCTTACCATTTCCAGCATGCCTGCACAGGTGCATGATGTGCTGCTGGAGCATGGACTAATCTCGGAGGAAATGCTTCTGGGTTGGTGTGAGGATGCGGTATGGACAGATGAATACGACTGGGTTTACCGCTGCTTTTTTACATGCGGCCCCTCAGAAGGTGCGTATTTGAATTTCGCCGGTCTGGATACAATAGCCGACATCTATTTGAATGGAGTTAAAATAGGGCGGCACGATGATTTTTATACCAGCCGGAAAATACAAATTGCTGGACTTTTAGAAGTAAATAATGTTTTACTGATCCATTTTCACAATATCCGGGGGCATTTGAAAACTCTTGAGCTTGATCCCTCATGGGACAATGCCGTAATGAAATGTAAACTGATCCGGAAGCCAATCCATGATTTCCCTCCGGACAAAATTGAAGGCAGCAATTATCAGGGAGCTCATCCGTATTTTTCTCCCATAGGTGTATACCGGGACGTGACACTGACAATTCCGGATGGCCCTGAGATAGAGGAATGTGAATTGCGTGCGGTTCTGCAGGACATGAATTGCGGAGAAATCCGTCTGGCAGTTGCAGGCTACGGCACAGCAAAGGGATTAAATGTGACAGTGTCAACGACTGATGAGGCCGGAAGGGAATGTGCAGGCGGGGAGTGTTGTGTCAAACCGGTGCTTTCAGGGTGGAAGGCGGAGCTGACACTGCCCGTAAATGATCCCCGGCTCTGGTGGCCCCGGGGTTTTGGTTCCCAGCCCTTATACAGTGTACGGATTTCACTGTTTCAGGATGGAAAGCTTTGTGACAGGATACAGAAATCTGTGGGCTTTAGAAAAATAGAAATGCCTTCCCCGCTTGAATTTATCATCAACGGAAAGCGCGTGAGGCTCTGGGGAGGCAGTATGGATCCCCTGCAGGGATATACGCACTGCTGGCGCCCCGAACGGGCAAAGCGCATGTTTGAGATGGTGGAAAACGCCAACATGAATACCTTGCGCATATGGGGGGAGGGAATCCCCTATCCCGACGAATTTTATGATGAAACCGACAGAAGGGGAATTCTTGTATGGCAGGAATTCTTTATGGGGCACGGCGCCTATCCCGATACACGGGAGTATCAGGATAAATGTGTTCAGGAGGCTTGTGAGCTGGTGCTGCGGCTTCGGCACAGGCCTTCGCTCCTGATGTGGTGCGGTGGGAATGAAACCATTATGGGAGCTGAATTCCAGGGGAAAACACCCCATGGCTCACAAATCTTATTGGAGGCTTTTCCAAAACTTCTGAGCGAAGTTGATCCCCAACGCTATTATCATCCGAACTCTCCTTATGGAGGTGAATATGCAAACGACCCGCGGGAAGGGGATCATCACACCTATGAGTGTGTGTGGCAGTATCCCTATGCAGACTATCCCAACTTTATGAGCGAGCATATCCGAACTGCTCCGCCCGTACTTCACAGCCTGAAAAAAATGATCAGGGGAGAGCTGTGGCCCCGGGATTATACAGGGAAGTTTTTGTATGGCACACGTTTTCCAATGCCCGACAGCTGGGCCCGGCGCAGCCATCATCCTGCAAAGGGTGAGCTGAAAACCGGACCCTATTGGGAATATTATGATGCGGACACCCCGGAGGAGCTGATCTACCGTTTTGGTGCGGCATATGGGCAGGAGGTCCGGCGGGGACTTGAAATGATAAGAATGGGAAGCTCCGACGGAAATGCGGAGCCGGGAAAAAGGTCAAAAGGACATTTTTCCTGTAAACTTCTTGATACCTGGCCCAAGGTGTATTGCTCCATTATTGATTACTTCCAGGAAGCATACATTCCCTACTATGCCACAGGGCGTGCCCAGGCACCGCTGCTGGTCTGCTTTGACAGGAAGGACAGTATCCGGCTGTGGCTGGTAAACGATTCTGCCCAAGATTTTTCTGGACATATAAAATTCGGACTGTACAGCCTTTCAAAGGAATGCTTTCTGGCGGAAAAATTAATAGATGCATCAATGCCTCAGGGTGAAGCCGGAATTTTGTTTGATCTTGCGGCACTGCATTTTTTCCCGAAGGACTGCCTGCTGGCGGCGCGGCTTGAGGACCAAAACGGCGGTGTTATCTGCAGTTCGGTTGACTATGTTGATATTGAACGCCATCTGAACTTCCCCGATGCAAGGCTTTCGGTGAGTATAACCGGAAACGTCCTTAATATTGTTTCAGACCGGTTTGCCCGTTGTGTGGAAATAACGGGTGAGTGTGACGGAAATCCATTCGGATGGCTTTTTGAGGACAACTATTTTGATTTGATGCCTGGTGAGACTAAAACTGTCAGTATACTGGGAGATATCCCATATGGACGCATTACGTTAAAACCACATTATTCGCCGCATGCAGCTGAAATTTCTTTTAAACGCGTTTGACTGGAAAACTGTATAACAAAGGAGAACATAAGATGAAGCGAATCAACCTTAATGAAAATTGGAAGCTGAAACGGCTGGAAGAATCTCAGCAGAACAGCCGGTTTAATATTGACAGGCTTGATGAAATTTTGACGGATGGCTCTTTACCGCGTGATTGTGTGCTGCAGCTCAAAACAATTCCCTGTCAGGTCCATGATGCATTAATTGAGAGAGGCATCATTGAAAATCCCAATATCAAGGGCAGGAACAATGACTGCTGGATCGGCGAATCGGATTGGATATATGTTTGCGACTTTTCCCTGGACGAGTGGCAGGGAGAGTGGACCTTGCGCTTCGGCGGTTTGGATACTTTTGCGGATATATATCTGAATGGCAGGCTGATTGCTCAACATAACGATGCTTTTCTGCCATGCATTATCACAAAGCTTGATAATCTCCGTCTCCAAAATACACTTGTGCTGCACTTCAAATCAGCCAGGAAAATAGTGAATTCTATCTCCAGCCCTGAAAAATATCAGGGAAAAGTTCCGGCTATTTCAATGGCGCGTGTATTCCGCTCGGGTTTTCATGAGTATTGCGGGCCCATCCCAGAACTGATCCGGGTGGGTATATACGGACATGTTACCCTGGAACAAAGCGGGATTTTCGGCATCGAAGAACTGGAGACCGAGGTTGTTCTCAGTGAGGATTTGATGCGGGGAACGGTTTCGCTGCAAGGTACTTATGCCGGAAATGGTAAAGATCTGCGTATTGTTGCCAGTCTGAAGGATGATGAAGGTAATATTGCAGCTGTTTGCGAGCAGAGGGGGTTTTCGCAGGATATGGTTCTGCATGTGGAGAATCCCCGGCTCTGGTGGCCGCGCACCCATGGAGCGGCAAATCTGTATACGCTGGAGGTTTCGGCATTCTGCGGGGACTCCTGCCAGGATGTGGTAAGGCGTACCATTGGATTCAGGCGTATTGACAAGGTTGGAGATTTCGACTTCATCCTGAACGGCAGGCCATTGAAATTATGGGGTGCAAACCTGACACATATGGATACGGTCAGCGGCTGCTATAATGCTTTGCGTACGGGTGAACTGCTGGAGCTTGCGGAGCTGGGTAATTTCAACTGCCTGCGGGTTTGGGGCGAGGGCGAAATACTGGCTGATGAATTTTATGAACAGTGTGACCTCAGGGGAATACTATTGTGGCAGGATTTTTACCTGTGCTATTCCATGTACAGTGAAGAGCAGGAATTCCTGGAATTGTGCCGGAGGGAGGCCGAAAGTTTAGTTTCACGACTCAAGCATCATCCCTCCGTTCTCTTGTGGTGCGGCGGCAATGAGATGCTGCTTTCGAGGGATTATGACCATCCGGGGGAATATTGCTGGGGAGAGAAAATTTTTGGTAAAATTTTTCCTTCCGTCTGTGCAAAGCTTGATCCGGGGCGGTATTATCATGAATCCTCTCCCGCCGGGGGATTGTTTGCCAACGATCCGAGAGAAGGCGATACTCACGGCTATACCCATCTCTGGTATGTCCCAGGCTCATATTATCCGGTGTTTCTCAGTGAAAATTGCCGTGTGTCGGCACCTCCCCTCCGCACCATGCAGATTATGATGACTCCCGGGGAACTCTGGCCGGAGGGTTATACCAATATCATGACTAAAAAACAGCGGCTTTGCTGGCCCGAAACCTGGAATCAGCATAATACCAACAATGGTGCGGTAAAAGTGGGGCCTGTTGAAAACTATCTTGATGCCGAAGATCCGGCGTCGCTGATTTACCGACTGGGTGCAGCTCATGCGAATTATATAAAACGTGATGTGGAACGGTTCAGGAGAGGAAAGCCTGTTTCTCAGGCTGAAGGCCCGCGTCTGACTAAAGGACATTTGCTCTGGAAGTTTAATAATAACAGCAACATTATCTCCTATGGAATTGTAGACTATTTTAATGAGCCGGGAATGGCTTACTATGCTCTCCGTAATGCATATTCACCACTGTTGGTTTCATTTTCCATAGAGGATGAAATCCATGTCTGGTTAACCAACGATACACAGGAGCATTACAGCGGTTCTGTTGTTGTAAAACTTTTCAATTTACCGGAAAATAAGTTCACAGAGGAGATGGAATTTCTGTTTTCGGTCCAACCGGACCAGTCAATACCTGTGGGCAATTTGAACGGGTTTCTGCAGTTCCGACGGGAGCATGTTCTGGTGGCATATGTATTCGACCGGGCAGATAAAATGCTGGCAAGGAATGTAGATTACGTGGACATCGAGCGGCATTTGATATTTCCGGAGGATGCCAGTATTGAGCTTGATATAAATGACGGTGATTTGATACTTGCCTGTAATAAATTCGCGCGCAGCGTGGAACTTATTGGAGATGAGGACGGTGACCGGTTCGGCTGGATGTTTGAAGACAACTATTTTGACCTTGTCCCCGGAGAAATAAAACGTGTAAAAATATTGGGCAGACATAAAAAAGGAACCATCCATGCAAAGCCATACTATTCAAAAACAGAGAGTTCTATTTGTTTTGGAAAAATTTAATATAATGATAAATGTCCTGTCTTCTTATAATAGGAGGACGGGATTTTTTATTGTCTTTGTTCTTTAAAAAAATATGTTAAAATATAAGTAGAACATAAACAATTGAGGTAAATTAATTACCGGAAAGGATGTTTATGAAAAGATTATTTAATTTAAACAAAAAAAACAATGAGCAGGAAAACAGATCGGGACCCGAGGGCTGGGTGCATTTAACCACAACTGAAAATGAATTTGAATACAATGTGGTAAGCGGGTTATTAAAGGAAAACGGTATAACCTGCATAGGAAAAGGAAAACCCCTGGATTTGATGGACAGCGGATTTCTGAATATAGTGCTTGGCCCCTGCATACCTGTTGATATTATGGTGCCGTCCGAACTTTATGAAGAAGCCCATCAAATTTTGAATTCACAGGTCAGCGATGAAGAAATTGAAAAGCAGGCTATCTGTGAAGAACAGGAAAAGAACGAAGAATGATCTTTTTATACCCGGTTGCACAAAAATAAATTATAACTCCCGGCAGAAGAGAACTGCATTAATATAGAAGTAAAATTCTATGTAATATGGTTCTCTTTTATTATTGTTTGTTTTGAATTATTTAGTGCTTTAGTGCTAAATAGGTTTTTAGTTAACAGCTAAACGTATTACTAAATAATTTAGCTAAATATTTAGTAATTAACTAAAAGATTTACAAACGTGTATTTACTTAAATATACTCAATAATCATATTAATTTATGCAGTATATACAAATTAATATGATATATACTGTATAGATACAACAAATTGTATAAAAAATTAAATAAATTTGTTGCTAAATATAAATAAACGATTTATAATAATACTTAAGTAATAAACATTAAATATATACTTGATTTAAATAATTTAAATACTATTGCTAAACAGAATTTACCAGCCATCTTATATTTTCATGTATTTATTTTAATAAATTATTTTATTTGCAAAAAGTTTATTAATATACTTTTTAGAGGAAATTATGTAAACCTAATATAAGATAAGTAATTTCTGGCCTATCTTTGATTAATTCAATAATCATCGAAACAAAATATATCTAAAGAATGGAGAAATGTAGAATGAGTAAAGTGAAAATCGGCTTTGCACCCACCAGAAGAAGTATATTCAGCGCACCGGATGCAATCAAGTTCGGTAACCTCACCAGAGATAAACTCAAGGAATTGAATGTGGAATTTGTTGATATTACGGATATTAACTCCGAAGGACTTCTGTATGACGACGAAGATATGAAGAAAATTGCGGAAAAGTTCGAGTCTGAAAAGATTGACGGACTGTTTTTACCGCACTGCAACTTTGGTACCGAATATGTATGTGCCAGATTGGCCAAAACCTTGAATGTTCCTGTGTTATTATGGGGCCCGCGGGATGAAAGACCCGATGAAAAGGGGATACGCCTGAGAGACAGCCAGTGCGGACTCTTTGCCACCGGAAAGGTGTTGAGAAGATTCAGAGTTCCTTTCACATATATGTCCAACTGCAGATTGAATGATCCGGAGTTTGAAAGAGGTATGAGGGACTTCCTGGCTGTATGCAATGTTGTTAAAACCTTTAGAAATACAAGGATATTGCAGATTTCCACAAGACCGTTTGATTTCTGGTCCACAATGTGCAACGAGGGGGAATTGCTTGAGAAATTCAACATACAGCTCTCTCCCATCCCAATGCCCGAACTGATATATGCGGTAAATGCAGCCAAAGAGGAAAAGACTGAAGTTGAAAAAGTCATAGAGACCATAAAAGCTAAAATGAATGTTAAAATTGCTGACCAGCACCTGGAGAATGTCGCGGCAATGAAGGTTGCAATGCAGGGACTGGCCGCGAAATACGGCTGCAATGCCATTGCACTGCAGTGCTGGAACTGCCTGCAGTCTGAACTGGGAATCATGCCTTGTGCGGCAAACTCACTTTTGAACGATGAAGGCATTCCGGTTGTCTGCGAAACGGATATCCATGGTGCAATAACTTCATTACTGGCCGAAGCCGCAGGTATGGGTGAGACAAGATCCTTCTTTGCAGACTGGACGGTACGCCACCCGGACAATGAAAACGGTGAGCTGCTCCAGCACTGCGGACCATGGCCGGTTTCGGTAGCAAGGGAAAAACCTACGCTGGGTTACCCCCTTGCATTCAGCTACCCGGGATCTGTAGAAGCAGAAGCAAAACATGGCGGGCTCACACTGTGCAGGTTTGACGGAGACAACGGAGAGTATTCACTGCTGCTGGGCAATGCAAAGGCAATTGAAGGCCCATATACAAAAGGCACCTACCTCTGGATAGAAGTGGACAACTTGAAAAGGCTGGAGGAAAAGCTGGTTTCCGGGCCATATATCCACCATTGCGTGGGGATTCACAAAAACATTGTCCCGGTATTATATGAGGCCTGCAAATATATCAATGTCAAGCCGGATTTTTATGACCCGGTAGAAGAAGACGTTAAAGCATATCTCAGAGGAGAGTAATTGATATATCGTATGCAGTTGATTTGTAATAGATTAAAATTTTTATTACTTTTTGCTACACCGCTGCTGCGGTGGAGAGGGGGATATTAATGAACAATTTGAAGGCATTGTCTTTTGAGCTGAGAAAAGATGTACTCAATATGATTTTTAAAGCAAAAACAGGACATATCGGCGGAGATTTCAGTGTCATGGATATACTGGTAACTCTTTATTTCAAGCATATGAACGTTTCGCCCGAAACAGTTAACGACAGTGAAAGGGATAGATTTATCCTCAGCAAGGGACATTGTGTGGAAGCCCTGTACAGCGTTCTGGCAGGGAGAGGCTTTTTTCCCAAAGCCGATCTGGAAACCTATTCGCAATTTAAATCAAAATATATCGGACACCCTACCAACAAGGTTAACGGCATCGAAATGAATTCCGGTTCCCTGGGACATGGCCTGTCTGTGGCAGTTGGAATGGCACTGGCTGCAAAGATGGATAAATCCTCCTACAGAGTTTATACCGTCATGGGGGACGGTGAACTGGCAGAGGGCTCGGTGTGGGAAGGGGCCATGGCGGCCGGACACTACAAGCTGGATAATCTCACGGCTGTAGTGGACAGAAACCGTCTGCAGATCTCCGGAACCACAGAAGAAGTTATGAACCAGGACAACCAGGACGAAAGATGGAGCAGTTTCGGCTGGAATGTGATACATGCCGAGGGCAACAACCTGGAAGCCCTGGATAAGGCATTTGAGGCTGCCAAGGCAGCAAAGGGCAAGCCCACAGTGATTATTGCCGATACTATAAAAGGCTATGGAGTATCCTTTATGGAAAATTCAAAACAGTGGCATCATAAGATTCCGGGTCAGGATGAGTATGAGAAGGCAATTGCAGAATTGGACCAGAGGAGGTTGGCGGCAAATGAATAAAATACCAAATCGTCAGGCAATATGTGATATTTTAGTAGAGAAAGCAAACACTGATAAGGATATTGTAGTTCTTTGCAGCGATTCCAGAGGTTCTGCTTCATTAGCTCCTTTTGCGGATACCCATCCGGAACAGTTTGTGGAGACAGGTATTGCCGAACAAAACATCGTATCCATTGCAGCAGGGCTTGCAAAATGCGGCAAAAAAGCCTATGTGGCTTCTCCGGCCTGTTTTCTGTCCACAAGGAGTATGGAACAGGCAAAGGTTGATGTGGCTTACTCCAATACGAATGTAAAGCTTATCGGCATCAGCGGAGGTGTCAGCTATGGGGCCCTGGGAATGACCCATCACTCGGCGCAGGATATTGCATCAATGACCTCAATACCGAATATGAGGGTATACATTCCAAGCGACCGTATACAGACCAGAGCCTTATTCGAAAATCTGCTGAAAGATGAGAAACCGGCCTACATACGTGTGGGACGAAATCCTGTGGAAGATGTTTATGAAGAGGGAGGGCTGGACTTTGAAATGGACAGGGCAACCGTTGTCCATGAAGGAACCGATCTGACCGTTATAGCCTGCGGGGAGCTGGTAAAGCCGGCTCAGAAAGCTGCCGGGATCCTGCAGGAACAGGGTATATCGGTAAGAGTTCTGGATATGTATTGTGTCAAGCCCATTGATAGGGCTGCAGTAGAAAAGGCTGCTGCTGAGACAGGGGCTATAATAACAATGGAGGAACATTCACAATATGGCGGGCTTGGAGCTATGGTCAGCCAGATTGTAGCAAGTACCGCTCCGAAAAAAGTGATCAATCTGGCGCTGCCTGATGAGCCGGTAGTGACGGGAGTATCCAAAGAGATATTTGACTATTATGGCTTAAATGAAACCGGATTGGTCAGTATAGCAAAAGAATTGCTGAACAGATAAATTACGTTTTTTTAAACTGCCCATACCGGGCACCGTTGCGGGAACTGACGGGGGGTCAAACTCCGTAGTATCTATATAAAAAATATATATTAAATTTTCGGGAGGATGTAATTTATGAAAAGAAAGTTTTTATCACTTCTTATGGCAGTTGCATTAACAGGTTCACTGCTTGCCGGCTGCGGCAGCACCAAACAGGCCGAATCAACCAATTCATCGGCAGCTCCTTCATCAACTGCAGCATCAACTCAGGCAGCAGAAACATCTGCGGGTGATGCGGGCACAGCCAAGCCTCTTACAGGCGGGGGATCGAAAATAGTGTATATAATCACCCCTTCACATTCAAATCCGTTCTTTAAGACCGAAGCTGAAGCAGCTGCTGCGAAAGCAAAGGCTCTGGGTTATGAAGTTAAGACGGTATCACACGACGACGACCCTACAAAACAGGCAGAATTATTTGATACAGCAATATCTGAAAAGGCGGCTGCAATCATCTGTGACAATGCTGGCTCGGATGCAACCGTTGCAGCAGTTAAGAAAGCAAGGGACAACAATATTCCAACTTTCCTTATAGACAGAGAAATAAACGAGTCCGGAATTGCAATTTCACAGATAGTTGCAAACAACTACCAGGGTGCAAAGGCAGTTGCCGAAATATTTGTTGAAGCAATGGGTGAAAAGGGTAAATACGCAGAACTGCTGGGCAAGGAATCAGATACAAATGCAGGTGTGAGATCAAAGGCTTTCCATGAAGTTATAGACCAGTATTCCGATATGAAGCTTGTTGCTACACAAACCGCCAACTGGGAACAGACAGAGGCATATACAAAGATGGAAACCATTCTTCAATCCAACCCCGATATCAAAGGCGTAATCTGCGGTAACGACACAATGGCAATGGGTGCTGCGGCAGCTATAAAGGCAGCCGGTCTGAAGGGCATAGCCATAATCGGAGTTGATGGCAGCGACGATGTGAGAGATGCCATAAAAGCAGGTGACATTACTGCTACAGCTCTTCAGCAGGCAGCGTTGATCTCTGAGATGGCAGTCGAACAGGCTGACAAATATTTAAAGACCGGCGCTACCGGTGCTGATGAAAAGCAGCTTGTAGACTGTATCGCCATTACAAAAGATAATGCCGATAAATTATCAGCTTTCAAATTCAGCAAATAATAGCGAACAATAGTAAATAATATTGTATAGTTAATAAGGGGACTGTTGCAGGAAAAGCAAATGTAATGCAGGTATTTCAATTGCTTAAATTGGCAGCAGCCCCTTAAATCCGAAAAAAGTCAGTTATTATCAGTCCGCAAAGCCTCCTGAATTCATAAACTTCTAGCTATTTATGGACTTTGATGATATTTTGAGATGTAATTGATTTTCGAATTTTCTTTTATCATTATGAGAAGCTCACAAAAGACAAGATATTCTATCAGAACAAGGAGGAAGTATATGAAAAAGAAAGTTTTGCTTGTGTTGCTGGCAGCAGTTTTAATGCTTTCATCATTAACGGGCTGCATCAAGATTGTTAAAACCGGCGAAGAATATAAATTGACAGGTGAGACCCAATTCAATGCGGGGGATGATGTTGCAGGGATATGGGACTCAAAAGCAGTTCCAGAGTTAACTGAAAAGGCGGTGGACCTGCTTGCTTTCTTAAATGAGGCCAACGGGGATTTCAAATCTCTGGACAAGAAGTACGGAAAGTATTCCATGGGCACATCAGGCGAGCTTAATTATACGGTAAAGGGCGAGGCAACGGTAAAGGAAGTCAACACCGAAAAGAAATCGGGCTATATAGAAGTGACTCTGGAGGGCTATACCGGCCCGGTTGTTATCAGGCTGCAGGTTGGTCCGGTATTTAAGGGTACTTCCATAAGGGATTCGTTAAATATAATCAAATTTGAGGAATATAAGAATCAGGTTGATTTTGCTGCAGTATCCCAGAGTATTCATAAAATTGTTGAGGAAAAAATAATAAAACCGGTGGACCTTGCTTCCTTGGAAGGTAAGAAAATCGAATTTACCGGATGCTTCACGGCAGACAAGGAAGATCTTATTTTAATTACTCCGGTTGCTTTAAATGTGAAATAGAAGGGGGGCAAAACACCGCAATGGATAAAGTTAGCTTAAAAGACTTCTCGCAGAACAATGTTTGCCTGCATGCCGAATGCATGGATAAGATCTACCCCGGCACCAAAGCCCTGGATAATGTCTCCTTTGATGTAATAAAGGGCAGGGTTAACGTTTTGATCGGAGAAAACGGGGCGGGAAAATCCACACTGATGAAGATTATTGCAGGTATTGAACAACCCTCCTCCGGAAAGATCTACATGGACGGGGAAGAGGTTTTGTTCAGGGATACCACTGAGGCAAGAAAACATGGAATAGGTATTATACATCAGGAGCTGAGCCTGTTTCCAAATCTTTCGGTATATCAGAATATCTTTATGGCAAAAGAAAAGACCAGGGGAAAATTGATTCTCGATAACAAAACACATATAGGACTGACAAATAAAATTCTGAATAAACTTGAACACCCTTTGGATGCCAACACCCTGGTGGGGGATTTGAGGGTCGGTCAGCAGCAAATGATAGAAATAGCCAGAAATCTGATTCAGGATGACCTGAAGATATTGATTATGGATGAACCGACTTCATCACTCAGCCAGCAGGAAGTTGATGTACTGTTTAAATTAATGCGGGAATTAACTGCTGAAGGCATATCAATCATATATATTTCTCACAGGCTTGAAGAAATAATGAAGATAGGTGACTATGTCACAGTATTACGGGATGGTAAATTTGTTGCAAATGCGGCGGTAAAGGACATAAGTGTGCCCTGGATCGTACAGCAGATGGTTGGAGAGGGCAAGTCCTACCCCAAAAGAGACAGGAAGATAGATTGGAGCAGGCAGGAAAAGGTATTGGAGGTCAAGGACCTCACACTGCCTAAAAGCGGCGGCGGGTATCTGCTGGACAATGTCTGTTTTGATCTGAAAAAAGGTGAAATACTTGGAATATATGGACTTATGGGCTCGGGCAGAACAGAAATATTTGAATGTATCATGGGGCTTAGACCCGAGCATACCGGAACAATAAATCTGGAAGGTAAAGCACTTAAAGTCAGGAACATATCCGAACAGCTTGACAGAGGCTTTGCAATCGTTCCGGAGGACAGACAGAGAGAAGGGATCATTCAGACTCTGGATATAGGCAAGAATATATCTCTTTCCAGTCTGAAAAATTATGCAAAAGCTTTTTTTGTTGACTCCAAAAAGGAAAATAAATTTATTGATGAACAGATAAAAGATATTCATATAAAGGTTGCGGACAAAAGCCTGCCAATCTTATCACTGTCAGGCGGAAACCAACAGAAGGTAGTTATAGGCAAGGGTATTCTGACAAGTCCCAAGATTCTTTTGCTTGATGAACCCAGCAGGGGTATCGACATTGGTGCAAAAACGGAAGTCTTTGATATTATTAACCAATACGCCGAAAGAGGCCTGTCCATAATTGTTATTTCATCCGAATTGAAGGAAATTGTGGCTATTGCAGACAGGGTTATCGTAGTTTCCAATGGGATTAAAACCGATGAATTTTCGGGTGATGAAATTAAGGAAGAAAGTCTGGTATTAGCCTCATATAAAGGCCACTACGGTAACTAATGGAAGAAAAGGGGAAAGGGACATGAATAATTCTAAAACAATCAAGAAATCAAATAATACTCTGGTCATGAATCTGCTCAAAGGCAGAACGCTGATAGTATTGTCCATATTAGTTGTATTTTTCAGTATTGCAAGTCCTACGTTTTTGTCGGCCGGCAGCCTGCTCCTGATTGCAAAGCACGTTGCACTTTATGGAATACTTGGTATCGGTATGACTTATGTCATCATAAACGGAGGAATAGATCTGTCTGTCGGCGCGATAGTGGGCCTTTCTGGTATGATTGCCGGAGGTCTTATAAATGAAGGTCTCCGTATGTTCGGTTACACCATTTATTTCAGTGTACCGTTGATCGTACTTATAACAATAATCTGCGGGGCATTGATCGGTATAGTAAACGGTCTGGTAATAACAAAATTTAATGTAGCTCCTTTCATAGCAACTCTTGGTATGATGTATATCGCCCGCGGTTTTGCACTGCTCCGTTCCAACGGTGCGACCTTCTCCAATATTGTGGGAAAGGAAGGGCTTGGAAATACGGGCTTTGAGGTTTTTGGCAGAAATGTGGGAGGGATTCCCGTAGGGGCTATAATACTTGCAATAATAGCAGTAATAGCAGCCATTGTGCTCAAAAAGACTCCCTTTGGATGGCATATTCTCTCCATCGGAGGAAATGAAAAGGCTGCAAGATTATCAGGCGTCAAGGTCAAAAAAGTAAAGATAATGGTCTACATGATTTCAGGAATATGTGCGGCCATCGTCGGTATAATAACAGCGTCCCAGCTGGTAGCTGCGCATCCGGCATCGGGGGAATCCTGGGAAATGAACGCCATCGCTGCAACGGTATTGGGCGGAACCTCAATGGCCGGAGGTGTGGGAACAATTGGCGGAACCATAATCGGTGCCTTTGTAATAGGTGTTATTAATGACGGACTGGTTATGTGCGGCGTTTCGGAATTCTGGCAAATGGTTATAAAGGGTCTGGTTATCATATTTGCAGTAGTTATTGACCAGTTCCAGCGCAACCTGCAGGCTAAAATGGCACTGCAGTCCCGTAATGAAAATAAGTAACGGCGGAGGTACACATGAAAAAAAGAGGAATACTAAATGCACAGCTTGCCGGTTATATTGCAGCTCTCGGACATAACGACATATTTTTAATAGGTGATGCAGGGCTGCCCATTCCAGCAGGTGTTCCAACGGTTGACCTTGCTCTGTGCGGCGGCGTACCCAGCTTTGAGCAGGTATTGAGTGCCGTTCTTGAAGAGACACAGGTGGAATTTTATTATCTGGCAGAGGAAATTGCAGGGAAAAATGTTTGCCTGCTGCAATATATAAAGGCTTCCCTGCCAAATGTTGATAATGAGTTTATGCCCCATTCCGAGTTTAAGGAATTCACAAAAAAGGTCAAATTCGCCATACGAACAGGTGAATTTACCCCCTTCCCCAATATTATACTGAGGGCAGGAGTAGCCTTTCCGGTTTAAGCTAATGTAATGCTGTTTGACACAAAGCACTCAGGGGTGAACAAATTAGCCTGTAATAAATGTTCCTCTTATAAATGATATAATCACAGGAGGCTAATTATGAATAAGGGTTTTATTTTAGCATTGGACCAGAGTACTTCAGGAACTAAAACCATGATAGTTGACATAAACGGAGATATTATTGCGAAAGCTTCCCTGGAACATACTCAGCATTATCCCAGGCCCGGCTGGGTTGAACATGATCCCCTTGAAATATATGAAAATGCCAAAAAGCTGCTTGCTGACGTCCTGTCTCAAGCTGAGCTGAAGCCTGAGCATATCAGGGCTTTGGCAATAACAAACCAGCGGGAGACAATAGTTTTATGGGATAAAGCCACCGGCCTGCCGGTGTACAATGCAATTGTCTGGCAGTGCAGACGCACGTCGGATATGTGTGAAAAATTTAAAGAGAAGGGCCTGGAGAAGACAGTAAATGAGAAAACGGGGCTTTTGCTGGACCCTTATTTTTCTGCAACAAAAATAAAATGGATACTGGATAATGTGGAAGGTGTGAGGGAAAAGGCCCAAGCTGGACAAATCCTCACCGGCACCATTGACTCCTGGCTTATCTGGAAACTTACGGGAGGGGCGGTACATGCCACGGATTATACCAATGCCAGCCGTACGCTGCTTTTTAACATACGTACTCTCAGATGGGACAAAGAGCTCATAAAACTCTTCGGGATATATGAGAGTATGCTGCCTGAAATAAAGTATTCGGATGATATATTCGGGTATACATCTGAAAATGAACTGTCGGGGGCAAAGCTACCCATAACGGGTGTCATTGGCGACTCCCAGGGTGCGCTCTTCGGGCAGAACTGCTTTGAAACGGGAATGGTCAAGGCCACCTACGGAACCGGCTCGTCCATCATGATGAATATCGGCAGTGATTATAAGGAAGTAGGAAACGGGCTGGTTACGTCTGTGGCCTGGGGTATGCGCGGCAGGGTTGAATATGCCATTGAGGGAATAGTCCACTGCAGCGGCGACGCATTAAAATGGGTAAAGGATAATCTCGGCCTTTTTCAAAACTTTGAAGAAGCAAAAGATATGGTTAATTCCCTTGAAAGCAATGAAGGGGTATATCTTATCCCTGCATTTGTGGGGCTTGGAATACCCTACTGGGATTCAAATGCCAGAGCGGCTGTTGTGGGCATGTCTAGGGGGAGCCGGAAGGAGCATGTTGTCAGGGCAGCCATAGAATCAACCGCATACCAGATCAAGGATGCCATAGATACCATGACACAGGAGGCGGGTATACGGCCCAGAGAAGTGCGTGTTGACGGAGGTCCCACCAGGGATGCTTTCCTCATGCAATTTCAGGCAGACATGCTGGATATTCAGGTGGCAGGTGCTGAAATTGCAGAGCTGTCATCCATGGGGTCGGTTTATCTGGCCGGACTTGCTGTGGGTTTATGGGACAGTAAGGAAGAGATAAAGTGTTTGAGAAAAGCATGCAATGTTTACAGCCCGGCAATGGATTCCGGTACACGGAATGAACTGTATCGGGGCTGGAAGGCTGCCGTAAAAAGAGTACTGTGCTGAATACAAAAAACGTTTGACACCTACAAGTATAACTCATAAAATTTATTTGATATAATTAACATATTGACATTATAAAATAATAAAACACCGCTTTAGGGGAGTTATTATTTTATAATGTCTCAGATGAAAATTGGGTTATCTGTTATCTGGATAAAATGGAGTGATTATGATGAAATTAACTGTTAAGGATATAGCAAAGGCGGCAAATGTTTCACCTGCCACAGTGTCCAATGCTCTTAACAACAGAAAGGGAGTAAGTGAGGAAATAAAGCAGAATGTCCTGAAAGCTGCCAGAGAGCTTGGGTATACCAGGGAAACCGCTTCCGACAAAAGTACCATAAGGCTGGTTATATTCAAAAGGCATGGCTATGTTGTCAATGATACTCCATTTTTTTCTTCCCTGATAGAGGGAATAGAGAAGGAATGCAGGCAGCAGGGATATCAACTGCTTATTTCCCACATAAGCATTATGGAGAAGGACTTCAGGGAGATCATAGCAGGTCTGAATAATGACAGTGCTTCGGGAATGCTTATACTTGCAACCGAAATGCTGAGTGAAGACCTTGAGCTGTTCGGTAATTACAGAAACCCAATTGTTTTACTTGACAGCTGTCTCAGGGACAGCAATATTAATTCGGTTCTCATAAACAATGAAGATGCATCATTCAGAGCAACCAGTTATTTAATAGAAAATGGGCATACCGAGATAGGCTACATCGGCAGTTCGGCCTTTATAAAAAACTTTTTTTACAGAAGGCAGGGATTTCTGGACGCCTTGCATGAAGCCAGGATAGCTGTAAAAAAGGAGTATCTTATTTCTGTCGAGCCCACAATGGAAGGTGCATACAGGGATATGTCGGCCTTTCTGGAAAACAACAAAAACCTGCCGACAGCCTTTTTTGCAGACAATGACACTATTGCCTTCGGAGTAATGAGAGCTTTAAAGGAAAAGGGTGTTAATATTCCAAAGGATGTTTCCATCATAGGTTTTGATGATATGCCCTTCTGTGAGATAACAAGTCCGAGACTGACAACAATAAAGGTATTTAAACAGGAAATGGGAAGCACTGCCGTAAAAAGGCTGATGTCATTGATGACTGAAGGCGGCGGGCCTTCACAAAAAATTCAGATCAATACCGAACTTATTGTCAGGGACAGTGTCCGTGACCAGAAATAACAAGTTTTTAGCATAGGAGAGTGTGCAGCTTGAATAAAATACTGAATTTTGGATCATTGAATATAGATATTGTCTATAGCTTGGATCATATAGTCCGTCCCGGTGAAACAATTTCTTCCCGGGAAATCAATACCTTCTGCGGAGGAAAGGGACTGAATCAGTCTGTAGCAATAGCAAGATCGGGACTTGAGGTTTATCATGCCGGGAAAATAGGCAGGGATGGAGCTGTAATAAGAGAGGCTCTGGACGGGGCAGGGATAAAGTGCGATTTCCTGCTGGAAAGTGAAGGGCGTACAGGGAATGCGCTGATTCAAAAGGATAAGTCCGGTCAAAACAGTATTATACTTTTTGGCGGTACAAATAAGGAAATAACTGCCGGTGAGATAGACCAAATATTAGAGCAGTTTTCCGAAAACGATATTCTGATTTCCCAAAATGAGATAAGTAATGTACCCTACCTGCTTGAAGAAGCCCGGAAACGTAAGATGAAAATAGCATTTAACCCTTCCCCTATGGAGGACTGGATCAAAAATACTTCACTGGAAGGTATAACCTGGCTGGTAATCAATGAAATAGAAGGGGAAGATCTTACAGGTTCCAGCAAGCCGGAAGAAATAACAGAACGGCTCCTGGAAAAATATCCCGATATCTGCATTGTTCTGACCCTGGGAAAAAACGGGGTTATTTATTCGGATAAATCCGGTCAGTTCCGGCATGATGCATATAATGTAAAAGTGGTTGATACAACTGCAGCAGGTGATACCTTTTTAGGGTACTTTATAGGGTCAATAGCAAAAGGTTCGGATGTTCCCACCTCCCTGAAGCTTGCCTCGCTTGCCGCATCACTGGCTGTTTCAAAGGCAGGTGCCGTCTCGTCCATACCAACAGTTGAAATGGTAATGGATATGCTTGAATAAAAATTCATATCTAAAAAATTAATACTTGTACGAAGTAATGCGACGGCTATGTTTATAGCCGTTTTTTTATTGGCACAAGCTGTATCAGACTAAAAAACATACAGCAATTAAAACATCAAAATGCATTTTGAAAAAAATAATTATGGAATTAGATGTTAAATCAACTCTAAAATTTACTATTGAATATAGGAATAAATTTTAGGAGTTGAAAAGGATGTACACCAGAGCACCGGATAAATCGGCAGCGGCACAGAACAAAAACCTCCAGAACTCATCATCCAGGCAAAAACCCCTGGTCAAGCAGCCCAACTATATAGAAATAATTCAACGTCTCAAAAGACTGCCCAATTCATTGACACAGCAGGATATAAATATCCTACAGAAAACCATCGGAAATCAGGCAGTTATTAAGCTGCTTACCGATATTAAAAAGATACCTCCAAAAAACAACCAACCCGGTCAAGACAAAGAAACTACTCCCGGCACTCAGGATAAGCAGCCGGATTCTAAAATGCAGCAATCGGAAAAACAACAGTCGGAATTGCAGCAACAGGATGCCGGCAGCAAGACCGCGGAAAAAAGCGGGGAACAAAGTGACTCGGGTGACCTGAAGACCAGGTCGTCAGAGGCATCCGGACCGGCTGAACAAAAGGTTGAAAAGCAGGAAACAAAGGAAAAGGCTGCTCCGGTAACGGCAGAAAAGTCCAACGCTGAAACTGCTCTAAATAAATCAGATGCAGGGGGAAATACCGGCACTGTTTTAAGTAAATCCGATGCAGGCAGTAATATCGGTAAGCAAGTAAACCTAAAAGAGAGTGAACCGGTAAAGGAAAACTCTTCGCCGCAGGAGACTTTACAGCAAAACAAAGAGCCCCTTCCAGCAAAACTTGAAAACAAGGAGGGTACCGCTGTCCAGACAGGTAAAGAATCACAACCTGCTTCCCCCAAGGAAGACAAAGCAGCTGAGGGAGGTAAGCCAGCTGAGGATAAAAAAGCAGAAGAAGCAGCTGCTGATAAAAATACAGCAGCAGCTAATAAAGATCCCCAAGCCAAACAGGAAGCCGTGTCACCTGTGGAAGATATCCCAGCTCCAGCAGGCTCTGAAAAAGCCGGCAAGGCTGAAGGTGCTGCAAATACTGAGAAAGCTCAAAAGCAGGCAGCAAAGGCACCTGCAGTCAAAATCTCGGGCGAGGATCCCTTAAAGATACTGAATCAGCTGGGAAGCATTCCACCTACCGAAGCAGTTAATGCATTCTCCCAGGCCGCTGCTGTTTCAGACGGTGCCTTTGAGAAACAGCGGGCGAAGACACAGTCTGTTATGCCTGAAATACCCACGCCTACAGGGCTTCCTGCAAAAAAGGACAAGGGCTTAAAAGCTGCCGTCGCAAGGGTAAAGGAAATAAAGCATAACGAACCTGCGGCCTACAAGAGCGAAAAGGCAGGAGGAAAAGCGCAGGAAGGAATGCCTGGTGACATTAAATTGAGTTCAGACCCGGAGGCCGACGCAGATGATGTAATGGCCGAGGCAAGGGAATATTCGAAGAATACACCGTCAATCGGAATGACGGGAGAAGCCGACCCAAATCAGATGGAGGGCTTTAAGGCCGAGGCGGGACAAAATGTGCAGTCGGCCAAGCAGGCCGAATTGAGCCAGACAAATCAGGAATTCGGAGAAAACGGCATAGCACCCCAGGAAGATCCAACAAAAATAAAGGCCGCAAAACCCATAAGCGGAGTCATACCTCTTGGGCTGGACATCAACAGGACAGCACCCATACCTCCTGACGTAGCTTCCATAGCAAATCCACAACTGAGTTCCGAACTGAAAACCTTTATGCAGGGAAAAGAAAACGAATACCAGCAGGGCAAGGCTCAATTCGATACGGGAGTATCCAATGCAAAACAAAATGCCAATGAGCAGATAGAAAGCCAAAAGACACAGGCACGTGATACCCAGCTAAAGGAACAGGCCAATGCAAAAGCCGAGGTGGAAGGCTATAGAAATCAGTGGAGGAACGAGGTAAACACCGCAAGTGCCGAATATGACAAAGAGGCAAGTACCGAGGCAGAGAAAAAGAAAAAAGAAGTAGGACAGATAAAGGACGAAAAAGAGGGCGAAGTCAAAAAGGCAATGTCCCAGGCAGAAAAGGATGCCGACAGGGAATGTAAAACAGCAAAAAAGGAAGCCGAAGAAAAGAAAAAGGAAGGCGAAAAGGAGCACAAAAAAAACATCTTCGAAAAAGCCTGGGATTGGGCCAAGGACAAGGTGGAAAAAGCGGTAGACTTCGTAAAGAAAGCGGTAAGCTTTGTATTTGACAAGCTGCGCCAGGTGGTAAAAACCATATTTGAAAAAGCAAAACAGGCAGCAATGGGATTGATAGAGGCAGGTAGAAGACTGGTAGTCGGCGCAATCAAAGGACTTGGAAATGTACTGAAAGGCCTTGTGAAAAAAGTATTTGCCAAATTCCCCGGGATATCCAAAAAAATATGCGGTTTTATAGACAATGCCGTAAACAAGGCCACAAAAATAGTAAATGCAGCCGCAGACAAGCTGAAAAAGGGAGTTACCACAGTACTGGACAAAATGGCAAAAACAGTGGACGGCATGTTTACAGGAATACAGAAGCTGTATAAGACAGTAATGTCAGGAATAAAAAAATTCCTCAGCATGGATTTTAAAAAAGTATTCAATGTAGTACTGGAAGGAGCCCAGATAGCAGCAGAAATAGCGGCAGCAGTTGCAACAGGCGGAGGGAGTGTAGTAGTACAGATAGTAACCTGGCTCACAACAACACTGCCCCAGATATTAAAACAGGTTGGCTCGGTATTAAACATTGTCAACACAATCAGAAGCATAAAGCTGTCGGATGTAAAACAGATACTTAGCATAGCGGGAATAGGAGGCTACCTTGTAAAAGGCCTGTTCGGACAGCTAAGGGGCTTGCCTCAGGAGCCCAAGGAAGAAGAGGAAAAAGAACCGGCAGCAGGCCGTGAAGAAAAAGGGCTCATAAAAGTACTGCATGCCTTGACAAAAGTCTTGAACGTCCTAAAAGGCATATATGACAAAATAGCAGGAGGACTGAACAAAATACTGGGGGTCATAAACATAGTGGCAAAACCCTGGTTTGAAGTCTTCAGTGCAATATATGCAGGCGTGGTGACAGTAATCGAAAAAGTGGGGAATCCCGCACAAGCCCTCAGCGAAGGAGCAGAAAAACTAAAAGAGGCAGTAGGAAACTTCTTTGGCAGCATAAAAACCAAAGTAAAAGAAATCTCGGGAAGCATCAAAGAAAAAGTAACATTGCTGGGACAGCCTGCCCAGCTCATAAAAACCATAGCCAACAAGGCAGTGGACATGGTGCTGAACTTTATAATCACACATCCGCCCTCAGCCCTGATAAAAGCTGTATTCAAAGGGATAGAGGCAATAGCCGGCAAATCCATAGTAGAGCTGATCAGGCAATACATACCCTATGCCGACAAAATACTGGACAAAATCGCAGGTTCAGGTCCGGTACAGGGCATAATGAAACCCCTGGAGGGCCCTGTAAAAACAGTGGGAGGCATGATAGACCAGGTCACAGACCAGACAACAGGAATGGTGGACAGTGCCGAGAAAACAACCCTATCCAGCATGGGTAACGGGGCCAAACTCATGACAGCCATGGGAATAGGAGGAAATGCAGGCGGCAAGGAAAGCGAACAGGCCCAGGGAGGCGGTAAGGGAGACAGCAAAGGCGGCAGTAAAGGCGGCAGTAAAGATGGAGGCGGAGAAGACTTCTTCGGAACCATCAAGAGCGGCATACATAACAACCTCATGACACTAGGCCTAATAAACCTTAAGAAGCTTGGAATGCAGATACTGGCAGCCGGAGCAGCCAAAATAACAGGAGCAATAAGAAAAATGCTCACTCCGAAGGTCAAATTCAAGCTGGGCAACGAAACCCATGAGCTGTGGGTGGAAAAAGGCCAAAACACAAATGTTGTTATGATGGCCAGCGATGAAAAAACATTGGAAGATCAAATTCAAGCAGGAAAAATACCAGATAATGGAGAAGTAAATGATAAAAATAAAAAGATAAAAAATGAAACAAATGAGCAGAAAATCCCACAAGAAAGCAACGAGTTAATAGGTACTTTACAACAGACTGATACGGGAGTAAGTGAAGGTAAAGATCAAAATAGTAAACCTACGATATATACCCTCAAGGAGCAGTTTACTAAGGAACTCAGAAAAAAGAAACCTAAGTATTCACCAAGTATCGATAAGTGGCTTGGTGGTAATTTTGGTAGGGTAGGTACTATTTCAATCGCCCAAAATTGGGTTTGGACATACCACGACTGGGAAGGTCATTCTGTGAGTTATCCAGATGAATACCCGGATTTCAAATCTGCAGGGATGGTAATACAAGAAGTGCCGATTGGGAAGTTTGAAAGTTATTATAAAGATTTTCAAAAGGCAGACGAGCTTGCTCCTAAAGGCCCTAAGGCTAGCACTAGTACATGGCATCATCACCAGAATGGAACTACAATGCAAGAAGTAAATGCAAAACTACATAGTCGGTTTACACACGAAGGTGGAATGGCACTTTCTAAAAAATAAAGGAGTTGAAGTGAAATGAGTATTATAGGATTTGGAATGGCTACAGAAGAAACAGTTAGAAATTTTGAGCAGCATATAGGATTTTCATTACCAGATGATTATAAGCAATTTTTGATAGAATATAATGGGGGAACTCCACAAGTAAGATATAGCACTTTTACTGTCGAAGCATTAAGTGAAATTATCCCATTGGATGTGTTATACGGATTAGGTATTGATAGCGAGATGGATTTGCAGGATTGGAATGATGAGTATAGAAGTGATTTGCTTTCAAACAGCATAATAATTGGTCGTGATCCTGGAACAGGCATGGTTGTATTAATAAATGATGCGGAAATTAAGGGTGTATTCTACTGGGATCATTCACTTTTTTTTAATCAATCCAACGAAGAGGAAAATGTTTATAAAATTTGCGATAGTTTCCAAGAGTTTATTAACCAATTAAAAAAGCCATAACATAATATTATGAGCGGTAATAACAAGTTGGCTATGTTTTATTTATATAGTAAATTAATAAAAATCAGGTCTTAATGGGAGAAATATTCTCTGTTGAGATCTTTTCTTTTTGTCCCTGTAAAAGCCATAGGTGTCAGTAATGACTACCTAGTAACCCCTTGGCAAATGCGGTAATTCTCATAATCTGACCCATATAGTAACTCAATTGCATCAATCCGACCACCTCTCTTTATCCTGCATCATTTTCGACCCTTAGGTTCAGCACAATTTGTTCGGAAAAGTATCGGAACAAACAGTCGCCAAATTGCCCTCAAATTCCTTCTCAATCTGTGTATGGGTATTCGAACTCCATAGTCGCTTGAAAATCGGGAACAGGGGTAACACGTTTGCCACACAGGGCAAGGGATTTGATGATTGAAATGTGCTGCACGGATCAATTTCTCCAGCCCGGTTTCTGCTCAGTTCTTAAGGCACAGCCCATCCCCATGGTTCATGGTGAACCATAGCTTTCCTTATATATCAGGTAGACATAAAACAATAAAGGTGAACTCCTTGTGTATAACTGTCTCCTATAAATAAACTTCTCCCTTTTTTCAACAGTAACAGCCTTCCCAACAAATTCAAGGACATAAAAATATTGACAAAAAAGAAAAATAAATGTAATATAATATATAAAATGTAACTTTTTTACAGGCATTAACGGTACAGCATAGCTAAAAATGGTGATCAGTGGGGTGATTAAAAATGTTATTGAATATTCCACCGGTACATGTAGAAGGGCTGAACTGCAGGGAGGATATATTTTTTTCGGTGGCATCCCATTACAGGGGAGAATACCGGCTGGCTTTTTCCGGGGCTTTCAATTTTGAATACCTTCCTCCCGAGCCGGGAGAAGAAGGCTTAATGGGTAAAAGGATCGGCACCGGCAATAACAACCTGCAGGATTTACTGGAGATGCATTATGGATTTAAAATATCAACAGTAAAGGCTGAAACGGTTGGGGAGATCCTCAATACCATAAATGAACAGTTAAAGCTTGGGTATCCTACCGCCATATCCATAAATACCTACTGGTGTCCCTGGAGCCGGAATTATCAAAAACACAGCCTCGGACACACCTGCCTCGCCCTGGATATTGACGGCAGCAACAATATTGTATGTATTGATCCTGTAGCTGGACTGAATCACTTTAAGTTGCCCTATGCTGATTTCGAAAAGGGTTACGCCTTCTACTCGACATTTCATTTTGAAGAATCTTCAGGTGCTTTTGATTACAAAGCCATATTGTCGGAGTCTGTGGAAAAAATCCGGCAGTCGAATATTTTTAACAACCTGGAAAGTTTTATAATCGATTTTACAACAAGGTTTAATTTTGAAGACGAATTCAGGGGAGCCAGGTCCAACATATGGGGTGCACTGTTTTACAGAAATCTTATGTATGTGTCGGGTTCCAGACTCCTTTACTCCCAGTTCATAGACCATATAAATAAGAATTTACAGAATCCGTGCCTTGATGATATTGTTAATGATTTTCAAAATGTATCCACCAAATGGAAGGTTGCAATAAGCTGGCTGCTTAAAGGGGTATACACAGGTTATTCTCCTGTCATACACGATAAGGCACTCAAAATATTCGAAGATATTTTAAAAGAAGAAAGAAATATTCTCAGCAAGCTTCAAGATGCTATGGATAATTCCGGTTCAGCTCAAAATGAAGAGAATGCAAAAAACACCGGCTTTGATATTATAACTGAAGAGACCGAGTGCACTTTTATTGATTTAAAAGACATGTTTAATAATATTGCCTTCCACAGTATATGTTCAAAAGACTGCCCTGCCGACTTTACAGGAACGGGACATTATTTCCTGACACAGGAGGCTCCAGACGGACAAATTATATCATTGGGAAAAATGCGTTTTGAATTTCCTGTTTTGCGGGACGGGGTTTGTGACAACATATCCTGCAGCAGTCAGACCATACCTGTTCCTACAGGGGAATACAGGGGCATTTTCATTCTGGGCTCCAGCGAATGGGGGAATTATACTGAGCATATGACATTAAACCACGCTGGCGGAAACCGGGATACGGTGCGGATAGATCTCAGTGACTGGGCAGCCGGGCAGCCATTATACGACGAAAAGGTCATATGGAAGGGTAAGGTTTACGATAAAAACGAAGGCAGGCTGTATTATAATTTATATAGTATATTCGCCGTACAGAGGTTTTTTCCGGGTACTGTAAAGCTGGAAAGCATAACCCTGCCCCAGTGCACAAACATGCATATCTTTGCAATCACCCTCTTTAAATAGCTTAAAAAATAGCTTTAAACTTTTGGCTTATTCATTGAATCAGCTTCTGAAATATTGAATTTGTCTCTTCTTATACTTGGTTTTGTATTATTTTGGGTGTATTATAATAAGAAATAATGAATTTAAGGACAGGAACTTATGAAAATATCTGGTTTAAATAGCGGTAACTACAGGCATAGGGCTGTGGTTACCATATTTTTAGTAATTTTGTTGCTGGGTGCAGTTATATTCGCAAATAATAATGAAAGCTTTTATACCAGACCAATAGCTAAGATTACGTCAATAACAGAGACATATACAAAGCAGTCCGGTGACATTTATGGCAATTCCGAAAAGATATACACCCAGGATATAAAAGCAGTGGTGATGAATGGAGTTCACAGGGGAGAGATTATAACTCTGAGTAATAATACTTCCGAATCCCAGGTGTTTGATACCCGGTATGAAGTCAGGGACGAGGTTTTTATTTCATACAGGGAGGATGCTCAAAAAAATATCATATCAGCCGGTATCCTGGATTTGAAACGGGACAGGCAGCTTATATATATCATAATAATATTTGTATTTCTTATTGTTGTGATTGGAAGGAAAAAAGGTTTGAGATCACTGGCCAGTGTTTCTGTCAATATTATGATTTCATGGATGCTTATCGACCTTTACGTCAAAAGGTATAATGTTATTCTTATCACTGCGGCTGCCAGCCTATTGTTCATTCTGATATCCATTCTCCTGGTGAATGGGATCAATAACAAAAGCTTTGCGGCAATCTGCGGAACCATTGCCGGAACTCTGTTCTCACTTCTTCTGACACTTGCAGTCATCCTGGTTACCGACGGGAAAGGCATATATTACGACGAAATGGATTTTTTAGCCTATGACTCCACCAGGCTGTTTATTGTAGAAGTAATAATAGGTACTCTGGGTGGGATTATAGACATTGCAATAACCATCTCATCAGCCATCAATGAAATTTATATGAAAAATCCTGATATTGAGGTTAAAATGCTTGTCAGTTCCGGCAGGGAGATTGGGAAGGATATTATGGGAACCATGGCAAACGTACTTGTGTTTGCATATATCAGCGGAAGCATTCCCATGATAATACTCTGGATTAAGAATGGATATTCAACCTTCAACATCATAAATTATAACTTGTCCCTGGAAGTAACCCGGGCACTGACCGGGAGTATAGGCATAGTTATCAGTATTCCCATAACCATTTATATCTCGGTATTACTATTGACATATAAAAGAAGCGGAGTTAAAACATGAGTGTTACATTTGTATTATTGATAATTTTATTATTCCTGATGGCCGTAGTAGGAGAAAACAGAGGATTAAAGTCTTTCGCCATACTCATAGTGAACTTTTTTACCTTTTTTGCAATGCTTAAATTGATTTCTTCCGGTATAGACCCTGTTAAGGCCACGGTCATAGGCTGTATTGCAATCAGTTCCATTACTTTGTTTTTAATAAACGGCTTTAATAAAAAAACGGTTTCATCGTTTATAGCTGTATGCCTGGTAGTGCTGCTGACACTGTTATTGGTATATAAAATAGGTTCAGATGCCAGGCTGCAGGGTTTCAGCAATGAAAACCCGGGAAGAGCGGCATATCTATCATATTATGTTCATATTGACTTCTCAAAACTGGTCATATGTGAAATACTGATCGGGCTGATAGGTGCTGTTATTGATGTTTCCATTTCAATTTCATCCTCCATGCAGGAGATATTCAGCAATAATTCATACATTAATAAACATGACCTGCTGAAGTCCGGTATTAATATCGGCAGGGACATACTGGGCACCATGACAAACACTCTGCT
The DNA here is from genome assembly GCF_000350485.1 of Ruminiclostridium cellobioparum subsp. termitidis CT1112. GTDB lineage: Bacteria > Bacillota > Clostridia > Acetivibrionales > DSM-1351 > Ruminiclostridium > Ruminiclostridium termitidis. The sequence continues at coordinate 42,248 of NZ_AORV01000060.1, read as the reverse complement.
TTTCGCATACATTGGCGGTTTTATGACACTTCTGCTCTGGTTTGATATAACAAACTATCCCTTGAGCAAATTGATCAATTCCAAACTGTTTTGTCCTGAAGTTTTTCAAATACTGTGCAGCGGCATAGGAATAATACTGATTATCCCTGTAACTGCAATCGTTACAAGCGCAATTCTTTTAATAAAGTTTCCGGCAGGAAAATTATCAGGCTCCCATTGACGGATAAGAACTTAAAGTACAGGTAAAATATACAATTTTCTCCTTATGATATTTTAATATGCTTTGGAAATGATATTAATACACACCATTGCTTACAATAAGGAGGAAATTATGGCTAAAAAGAGAGGTATTCCGGGCCTGTTTTCGCTTTTGACCTATAAAAAACCAAAAGAAGAGGAGAGTTTTTACATCCCTGAGACAGAAGAGGAGAAAAGACAGGCCAGAAAGATCAGGGGAGTAGAGCATAAGGTCAGGGGAATAATAAAGCCGACTCCGGTGTCAATGATAAAAAAGGTAAAGACAAAGGAACAGTCTAAAGGCAAAAATAAAGAAACAGCCAGGGAAGACCAATCCGGGGAAAAATATCAAGTTGTGAATAAAGACGATGGCAATATACTTGCTGAAGAGATTTCAAGAGATATTGATGAGAATATGGAGCTTGTTAAAAAGGCCTTTAATGCTGAAAAAAACAAGGATATCATCATCCGGGAATTCACTGTCGGGGGCAGACTCAGAGCTTTCATTTCATATATTGACGGTATGGCAGACAGGATTACCATAAACGATTTTATTATTAAACCCCTTATGATAAAAAAGGAATTTCAAGAGGAGGACTGCAGCCTGGACAGGATTCTCCGGGAAGTTCTTGAAACAAACCAGGCCACAAAAATTTCTGAAACCGGGGAAATGATATACGAGATCCTTGTGGGAAATACATGTTTGTTTGTTGAAGGCTGTGATTACTGCGTATCCAGTGAGACAAAGGGGTATGAAAGGCGTGCTGTGAGTACGCCCCAAACCGAAGGAGTCGTAAGGGGCTCCCAGGAAGCTTTCACGGAAAATATGCGCACCAATGTAACCCTGGTCAGGCGTATTGTAAAAAACAAGGATCTGTCAACGGAATTTCTGAAGATAGGTGCAAGAAATCAAAACCAATGTGCAGTGATGTACATTGACGGATTAATTAATCCGGCCATAGTAGAGGAGATAAAAAGAAGGATAAAAGGTCTGAAAACCGATTTTATAGCCGGCAGCGGAATGCTGGAGCAGTTTATTGAAGAAAATACCTGGTCAATAGTTCCGACCATTCTGTCCACGGAAAGACCTGACAGAACAGCCTCCCACCTTATAGAGGGCAAAGCTGCCATCATTGCAGACGGCACGCCATTTGCGCTGATAGTGCCTGTAAGTATTGCAACAATGCTTCACACACCTGAAGACACCACTTTGAGGTGGCAATACGGAACACTCCTGAGAATTATCAGAATTTTTGCCTTATTTATTGCAACCTTTATACCGGGACTTTATGTTGCATTAACAAACTTTCACAGAGAAATGATACCCACCGACCTGTTGATTGCAATTGCAAAAGCCCGTGAAAATGTACCTTTTCCAACTATTATCGAGGTTCTGCTGATGGAAGTGTCCTTTGAACTCATCCGGGAAGCAGGCATCAGAATACCCGGAATTATAGGAAATACCATAGGCATCATCGGAGCACTTATACTGGGACAGGCGGCAGTTCAGGCCAACCTGGTCAGCCCTGTCCTCATCATAATCGTTGCAATAACGGGTCTGGGGAATTTTGCGGTTCCCGATTTCAGTGTAGCTTTTGCAGCCAGAATTTCCAGGCTGGCTTTTATAATACTGGGAGCATTTCTGGGTTTTTACGGTATTTCCCTGGGCATAGTAGTGGGAGCTGTTATGCTGGCATGTACCAAATCCTTTGGTGTTCCCATGCTAACCTATTTTGCCCCTAAAGTCAGTAACAGTAACGATCTTGTTATAAGAAGGCCCATATGGATGCAGGAATTCAGGCCGGAGAATGTAAATCCTTTGGACGTCACAAGACAGTCGAAAGTGTCAAGAAAATGGGTTGAAGAAGCACCTGCTCCGGCTGAGGATTCCGATGAGGAAGAGCAGGAGGGTAAACGGGAGAGCAAAACAGAAGGCGAAGAAACAGGCGGCAAAGAGATAAAAGGAAGAGAAAAAAAGGGCAGCGGGAAAAGTGGGGAAGGCATTGAGGATGAGGAGGATGAAGAAGATGACGACGATCAGGAATAGGGAAGGCGCCTTCGGAACCTATGAGGCAATCTGCATTACCTCAACTTTGATGATAACAAAGATTTTCTATACCAGCATATCTGTAATCATTGACATTGAGGGGACGTCGGGCTGGATTGGCACTATTGTTTCCTGTCTGACAACTCTTGTGATGTTCTCTTTGATATATATGCTGATGAAACGCTTTCCCAATAAGGATATCACGCAGATATTCGAAGCAGTATTGGGGCGGTTTAGCGGAAAGGTGCTGTCTCTGGTGTTTTCGGCATACCTTTTGTTTTATGCTGCCTCAAGTCTCAGGGAGTTCGTAGAGATGATAAAAGCATATAACCTTCCTTATTCACCGCCAAGCTTATTGGTTTTCGCTTTTATAGCAGTGTGCGCCATAGTGGCTTATTATGGCCTGGAAGGGATTGCACGCATATCGGGAATCTTTTTTATTCCGGTCATTGTTGCACTATTTGTTATACTGCTGCTGGCAAGTCCGAATTATAATATCAATTATATGAAACCATATCTTGGATATGGATTAAAAGAGACAGTAGTCACAGGTCTGCTGCGGTGCTCAGCATATGACGAAGTGGTCATACTGGCCTTTATGATAAATTCCATGCATGGACTGAAAACCTTCAAAAGGGCCGGGTATTCCAGCATAATCATAACAGGTATCACCTTCAGCAGCAACCTGCTATGTAATGTGCTGGCCTTCACATATACAGGGGGAAGGGAAAACCTGTCCGGACTTTTTGAATTATCAAGAGCTATTTATTTCAATAGATTTGTGCAGAGACTGGAGTCGATCTTTCTGTTTGCCTGGGTTATATCCTCGCTGGTGTCGGTGGCAATAGCCTTCTATTTATCCATAAACATATATACCAAGGCCTTTAGAATCCCTGGGCACAGGCCGCTGATATTTCCCTTCAGCTTTTTATTGTTTATGGTGGCTCTCATTCCGAAGAATATGTCCGAGGTAGTTCAATTAAATATTCATTTCATCAGACAGTACAGCTGCTTTTTTATATATCTTGTACCTGTAATGATACTGTTTATTGCAGTAATATTCCGCAAAAGGGGTGATATTGTCCATGGTAAAAAGAATTAGTTTATTAATAATAGTCTGTCTGTTCATCGGCTCTGTTTCCACTGCCTGCTATGATGCCGTTGAGGTGGATGACGAGGTTTATGCACTGGTGCTTGGCCTTGATAAGGGAATAACAAATAAAATCAGGGTTACCATTCAATATCCCACGTACAAGAACTCGGGAGGAGGAAGCGGAGGAGGACAGGATAAGAAGGCCGGAGGCGGAGGGATGGAAGGCTCCAATGAAGCTGCCGGAACTAACATTCACACCATCGAGGCCCCATCCATTCTGGAAGCCCTTGATATGTACGGAATGGCTGTATCGAGAAGAGTATCCCTGATGCACATGAAAAATTTAATACTGTCCGAGGACCTGGTCAAGGAGGGAATACAGCCTTTTTTAGCTCCGCTGGCAAGATTCAGACAGGCGAGGAGAGTGGTTAATATAGCGGTGGTAAAGGGGCCCGCACAGGATTATATTCAAAACAATACGTCAAATATTGGTGAAAGCTTGTCCAAGGCAATGGAGCTGATGTCTGTTCAGGCAGACAATACAAGTTTCTTTCCCAGGGTCACCTTCTATAATTTTTATACCGCACTGCTGTCCACGTATGAGCAGGGTTTTACCGCATACAGCGGGATCAACGATTTCAAGCAGCTGCCGGAAGGGGAACAAAAAACGGAATCGCCTCTAAACCTTGACAATGGGTATGAGCCAGGGAGAATTCCCAGATCCGGTGTTGCAAAAAGGGAATTCGCCGGTACTGCCGTATTTAAAGGGGATAAGATGGTGGGAACACTGAACTCCGAAGAGACGAGATATTTTCTTATGATTACCGGGAAATTCAAGAGAGGGATAATAGATATTCAGGACGAGGAATTACCAGAGTATGTTATTCCTATGGATTTCCGGCTCAGCAGGAAGCCTGTCATAAAGGGCTATTTTAAAAAAGGACGGCCTGTTGTCAGTGTGAGTCTTGAACTGGAGGCGGATATAGGCTCAATACAGAGCAGAATAGATTATGAAGACAGGAACAAAATTGAAAAATTGAATGATGACGCCGAAAAATATATCCAGGAAAGAGTAACACAGGTAATCGGAAAGGTCCAGAACCAGTATAAATCCGATATTTTCGGTTTCGGACAACAATTCGCAGGCTATTTCTCTAATATCGGAGAGTGGGAAAAATTTAACTGGAACTCACATTTTCAGGAAGCCGGAGTCAATGTCAAAGCCAACGTAAATATCCGGAGGACCGGGCTTATGTGGAAATCCTCCAGGGTGACCGACAAGTAGCAGAAATTGCAAAGACAAAGGAAATACAGCTGGCGGCTGTCTGCAAAAGTTTTATATTACGGAAGACGGAGTGATTGATTTGATTTATATACTTTCTATTTTCATGCTGATGGCAGGGTACTACAGCCTCACCTATGGTGTAAGTCTATGGAGGGATGACCATAAAAGACTTGGAAGCGTTGGAGTTATACTAATATCGGTCTTAGGTACGTTAATTCCAATTGCATTCATGTTTTTTGAGCGGTAACGGTCCTGATACGGATATGACCGGGAATTTGAGAAATCTAATTTAATAATTACATTTATAATTAAATACCTATTTTCTTATAGGTGGAAGGGGAGCAGCCTTTTACGGCCTTAAAGGACCTGTTAAAGGTCACGATACTGTTAAAACCGACGGTATAGGCGATATCAGCTACCGACATGCTTGAATTTGTCAAATAATGTTCAGCCTGCTTGATCCTGTATTCATTCAAGTAACGGCTGAAATTTTTTTCTGTAATGTCCTTGAAGATCCTGGAAAAGTAAAATTCACTGAAGCCCACTGCCCTGGCCACATCTGCCAGTGAAATGTCATTCATGTAGTTTGTCTCGATAAACTTAAAGGCTTCGGACAGCTTGTCCAGCCCCTGAATTTTCTTCACTGTATCGGTCCTGTTTTGGGGTTTTACCCTATCCATGACATAATTCGAAGTAATGGCCAAAATGTCATAGAGCCTGGCACTTAAAAAAAGCTGATAACCAAAAGCCTTTTTATTGTAACTGTCAATTATACTTAATATATGGACTTTCAGATCATTATAGAACGGCAGCTCCTGCCTGGATATTCTGATGGTATTGGATATGAGGGGCTTGATAACGGTATTGCTTCCCAGAGCATTAAAGGCTGATGTCTCAAATTGGATGAAAAACCTCCTGCCATGGTTGTTCTTATTTGAAAATCCGTGAGTATCACCATTTGCAATGAACAGAATATCTCCCTCATCAAGTGCGATTTCGCTGTTATTGACATTGATGTTAAGTGTGTTTTTTTCAACATAAAGAAGTTCAACAGCGGGATGCCAGTGAACGGGGTAGGTAAAATCCACCTGAGTGTTGTCCTCCAACCTGAAGGGAATTTCTCCTGAAAATATATTCTTTTCGTGCAGACCTTCAACAAACATAAATATGCGGCTCCATACAGTGTATCTATATTACTTGTTTGGAATAAGACAAGCAGTCATATCAAGTATATCATTTTCCGGCATGATATTGTATGGGAAGTTAACCTGACGCGTTGTGCTAATTAAATTTATCTGTAAAGTAAAACAAAACTTTAATTAGCACAACGCGTCAACTTATGTTTTTGCCACTTTTGTTTCTGGCTTTATGCCAATTCGAAGCAGCCTCTCAGCACCTTGCAGCCTGTCAGGCTGACGCTTCTGGCATCCGGCTGGCTTCCGCCGACATAGACCTCGAAGATCCCGGGCTCCAGAACGGAATCGCCTTCATCGGTTACAAGCAGCATATCCTCCGCTGTCAAAGTCAGACTTACTTCTTTTTGTTCTCCGGGCTTGAGACTTACTTTCCGGACTCCTCTGAGCTGCCATCTGGGAGCAGTGACACTGGTTTCAACATCCTTCAGATAAAGTTGTACAACTTCACTGGCTTCCACACTTCCTGCATTTTTTATTTTAGCTGTACAGGTAATACTGTCTCCCGGTTTGATTTTATCCGAGGACAGGGTTAGGTCACTGAACTCGAAGCTGGTATAGCCCAGACCATAGCCGAATGGGTAAAGTGCTTCATTTTCCATATACTTATAAGTCCTGTTTTTCATGGAGTAGTCATGGAAATCGGGAAGTTCCTCGGTTGTCCTGTAGAAGGTCACAGGCAGCTTGCCGCAGGGACTGAATTCTCCGAAAAGCATTTGGGAGATAGCCCTTCCCCCTTGAGCACCGGGATACCATGCCTGAACGATGGCCGGCACATTTTTGTCAGCCCAGGCGACAGACAGGGCACTTCCTGCCAGCAGCACAAGGATGACCGGTTTGCCGGCAGCCGTTACTGCCTCCAGAAGCTGCTGCTGCAGCCCGGGAAGGTTCAGGTCGAATTTGTCGCCTGCCCCATATTCGTTTCCTGCATCACCTTCTTCACCTTCAATGGTGGCGTCAAGTCCGAGACAGAGTACGACAACATCTGATTTCTCGGCTGCAGCCACGGCTTCGGCGATTCTGTCGTTTGGTATAGCCAGGCCTTCAACTTTATCCTTGTACAGGTGACAGCCCTGGGAATAATTTATTCTGACAGTGTCGGGCAGTATTTCGCGGATGCCGTCCAATACTGTGATATACTGTGACGGAGTTCCAAAATAGTTGCCCATGAGGGCATCCCTGCTGTCGGCATTGGGACCGATGACGGCAATGGACTTCAAGCCGTTCTTTTTAAGAGGAAGCAAACCGTCATTTTTCAGAAGCACCAGAGATTCTCTTGAAGCTTTAAGAGCAAGAGCCCTGTGGTCTTTACAGTCAACCACATCATAAGGGGTATCTGCAAAAGGAACCTTTTCATCCCTGTCGAACATACCCAGCTTCATACGGGTCATCATCAGGCGGGTGACCGATTCGTTTATCTTCTCTTCGGTAATGAGGCCCTCCTGGTATGCAATCATCAGGTTCAGATACATATTACCGCAGTTGGTGTCACAGCCGTTGTTGACAGCCAGTGCAACTGATTCGGGAGCTGTTTTTGTAACCATGTGATGTTCGTGGAAGTCCTTGATTGCCCAACAGTCCGAGGTTACATGTCCCTGGAAGCCCCAGTCGTCCCTGAGAATGTCCTGGAGCAGGGTTTTACTTCCGCAGCAGGGCTCACCGTTGGTTCTGTTATAGGCACCCATTACAGCTTCAACCTTTGCATCCTGCACCAGTTTTTTGAAGGCAGGCAGGTAGGTTTCATACATGTCTTTCCTGGAGGCTACCGCGTTGAAGCTGTGACGCTCTCCCTCGGGGCCGCTGTGTACGGCAAAGTGCTTGGCGCAGGCCGCAGTTTTCAGGTATTTGCTGTCGTTTCCCTGGAGGCCCTCAACAAACTTAATGCCAAGCAGGGCGGTGAGATACGGGTCTTCGCCATAGGTCTCGTGGCCGCGGCCCCAGCGGGGATCTCTGAAGATATTGATATTTGGTGACCAGAAGGTAAGACCCTTGTAAATGTCATGGTCGTCTCTTCTCTGGAATTCGTGGTATTTTGCCCTTCCCTCGGTGGAAATAACGTCGGCGATCTCAAAGATCAAATCCTCATCAAAAGTTGCAGCCATACCGATGGCCTGCGGAAAAACAGTTGCTGTTCCGGCCCTGGCAACGCCGTGCAGCGCCTCGTTCCACCAGTTGTAGGAAGGTATTCCCAAATGGGGTATTGCCGGGGAATTGTAGAGCATCTGAGATGTTTTTTCCTCAAGAGTCATTCTGGATACCAGATCCTTGACACGTTCCTCAAAACTTAAATTTTCATTCATGTAAGCCGGTTTTTCGTGAGTCATATTAACCTCCTAAGCCATATTATGGCTTTGAGCCGCATAGCAGCCATAAATATTATAAAAATTTTTTTGCTCCCGTATCCGCTGAGAGGCGAATACTGCTAATTTTACCTTATTCACTAATTAATAATATATCCCAGTTATTTTTATATGGCATTTCATTTCTTGTCCAATATTAATCATTTCATGCTGTGGACTGTAAGCTAAAAATTTTTTAAAAAAATGTTAATAACAGCATTACACTTTTTAAGCAGTGCGCGAGGCTGGTATTAATCAATGGATTGCCTGATCAGAAGAGCTTGCTTGAAATTTGTGGGCTTACTCAAAGCACATCATGCCGGGAAATTGACAGGATGTCAATTTGAGCAGCACTCGAGACCCGGATGGTCGAGTTGCTGCGACGGCTGAGAGGTGCTTTGAGTAAGCCTTACTATTTCAGGCAAGTTCTTCGGGGGCAATCCATTTATTAATACCGGCCGGGAGCACTGCTTTCAAGTCTAAAAAACTTATTAATTTTTTCAAAAACAAAAGCCGGGTCAAATATTGTCGCAGTATATGGTTAAAATATGTGTATCGAAAAAGCGGCTGCTATAAAAAAAGATGGGAGGTGACGAAATGAAGGAAAAAGATTTTGAGCAGTTATTGGGCTGTTTGGATATTATACGCAATATGTACGAGCATATAAGGTTTGTGGACCCTGTAAATTCAAAAGTGATAAATGTAAATGAAAAGAATGAGATAGATACCGAAGCTGAAGAAATAAAATGCTACACCTTCTGGGGAAACACAACTGTGTGTAAAAATTGTATTTCCATGCGCGCTTATATAGAAAATAAATCCTTTGTAAAAATAGAATATAACCCGGATAAAATTGTTATGACAACTGCTGTGCCGGTGGAATTGAAGGAAGGACGGGTGGTGGTTGAACTCATGAAGGATGCTACCGACAGTTTGATTTTCGAAAACAAATTGAGCGGTGACATAACAGAGCTGCTCATAATGATAGACAATATCAACAATCTGGCTGTAAGAGACGCCCTGACAGGGATATATAACAGAAGGTATATCAACGAGAAACTTCCCATAGAGCTGATATCATCCATCGTCAATAAAAAACTGCTGTCGGTAATAATGATTGATATTGATCATTATAAAAGAGTCAATGATACCTATGGACATCTGGTAGGGGATATGGTACTGAAGACTCTGACCGGAATTATCCAGTCCTGCATCCGAAGAGATACCGACTGGCTGGCCCGGTACGGCGGGGAGGAGTTTTTAGTGTGCCTTCCCGGAGCGCCTTTGCGAATGACGGTTGAAATTGCCGAGAGCATGAGAAAGGCAATTGAAAGCAGGGCAATTGTGAGCGGGGAACATGAAATAAAGGTAACTGCAAGCTTTGGAGTGAGCTGCAGAATATATACCAAGGACAATAATTATGAGGATGTCATTGAGGAAGCCGACAAGAATCTCCTTTTGGCCAAACGAAATGGAAGGAACAGGGTGGAATGGTGATTTTGTTTTGTTATTTAATTATTTGTGTTATCATTTATACTGTTACTTCTATTGCACATTTAAATTTACAGCATATGGGAATGAGATAAATCTATGGTCAAGAATGTAAAAATACACTTGTTATATACTGTTACTGCACTTTTTTGGTTTTCTACGTACATATATTCACCGGTACTGCCGACTTATATAAAATCACTGGGGGCGTCATACCTGATGGTGGGACTAATATTAGGCTGCTATGGAGTGGGTCAGCTGGTGTTCAGAGTGCCAATCGGCATTATTTCCGACAGGCTGGGGAAAAGAAAAATATTTATAAGCCTTGGGTTTTTATCACTGGTAATATCTTCGGCAGGCTTGTATTTATATGATCAGCCCATGCTTATTCTGGTTTTCAGAAGTTTTTCAGGAGTTGCTTCTGCGTTCTGGGTCATATTTACAGTACTTTACTCCAGCTATTTTGATGAAAGCGAAGCAACCAAAGCAGTGGGGATATTAAATGCCTTCTGTAACGGAGGGATATTGCTGGGGCTGGTTTCAGGAGGGTTCATCGTAGACGGTTTCGGCGTCAGGGCTACATTCTTTGTATCCCTGATAATCGCTGCAATAGGTCTCCTCTTGAGCTTTGGCATTTCGGAAAAGAAGCTGGAAAGGAAACCAGCCCAGGTCAAAGAACTGCTCACGGTGGTCCGGGAGGGCAATTTTCAAACGGTTGCGGCAATCGGTGTAATCTGCCAGTTTGTATCCTTTGCAACAATTTATGGTTTTACTCCGGTTGTGGCAAAAAATCTGGGGGCTTCGGAATTTCAGATTGCCATGCTTACAGCCCTGTCGGCAGTTCCGGGGGTAATAGGCTCTGCGCTCAGCGGTTCCTTCTTTGCCCGGAAGCTTGGGGAACGCAGGACAATAATCTATGGTCTTATAATTTCAGCGGCTTCCTGCTGTATAATACCCTTTTCGCATAATCTGGCCATGCTCTCTGTTTCACAGCTTTTAGGAGGCTTTGGAACGGGAACGGTTTTCCCGCTGCTTATGGGACTCAGCATACAGAATGTACCCGGTGACAAACGGGCAACTGCCATGGGTGTTTTTCAGGCAATATACGGTCTGGGTATGTTCATGGGGCCGACCGTGGTCGGAGCACTGACGGATGGGATCGGTATAAAGTGGGGATTCATTACCATAGGTGCAGTGGCTCTGGCAGGAATTTTTGTGGCAATGCAATATAAGCAGGAGAGAGTCAATTCCGGAGAGAAAGCCGGCACCGGCCTGAACCTCAAATAATATACATTCGCAGCATATAAGGGGATATTTATGAAGCAGAAGAAAAAAGCAGGTATGGCACTGCTGTGCAATCAAATGATTTTAATGGCAATGATATTATCCTCCACAGGGCTTGCCCTTCCAAGACTGAAGGAGGAAATCGGTCTGACCCCGGTACAGCAGGGAAGTCTGGTAAGTATCCAGTATTTCGGCTTTACAATAGCCGTACTCCTGGGCGGAATTTTACTGGACAAATTCGGAAAGCTTAGAATTTTGAGCCTGTCTTTTGGAATACTGGCTTTTGCATCATTTTTGTTCGGAGCAGCATCGCAATACTGGATGACTGTCCTTGGAGTCCTGCTGATCGGGGGTTTTGGAAGTATCACCCAAAATGCGCTCATATCTCTGGCCACAGGCTATGACAAACAAAACGCTGAAAAAAATAATGCATTCATAAACATGTTTTTTACTGTGGGAGCTGTATTGACCCCTATGCTGCTGTTGATTTTTATGCTCCTGTTCAGTAAGTGGAGATATGCATATTACCTGGTGGGAGGTTTGTGCCTGATGGTGGCATTGATAACATCGGGCTACAGGGATGAGAAGACCGGTAACCAGCTATCTTTTAAGAATACTATTTCAATATATATTAAAGCCCTGAAAACACCGTCATATTTGATAGCGCCGTCGGCACTGTTTTTGTATGTGGGAGCAGAGATAGGTATTTGGGGCTTTGCACCGGTATTTTTTGAAAACCAGGGTTATGGGAGGGTTTCAGGTATATTGGCGAGTATCCTTATCTGGGTTTCGATGTTTGCAGGAAGATCTCTTTCAGTAAGGCTGCTGAAAAGCTATAATATGTCCCGGATCCTTATAGCGCATGGGATTCTGGCTGTAGTAGCTTTGACCTGCGTTATTTTCTCGGGTCAGACAGCTTCAATAATCTGGATCGGAATATCAGGTTTTGCATGTGCACCTTTTTACCCGCTGCTGGTGACCTGGATGACACGGATAACAGGCGAAAAAAGCAGCAGTGCTCTGGCCCTGGCAATGGCTTTCGGATCTATGGGGGCTGTGCTTGCGGGATGGATTTCGGGCATGGTGGTTGACAATTGGGGGGCCAGGTATATCACAGCTGTACCGGCATTTTCGCTGGTGTTGGTTGTCGTATTGCTGGCAGTCTTCAAAAACAAAAGGACAGCGGAATAACAGAATAACGAAATTTTACATAAAGACAATTGCAATAAATGAGTTATTGTTTATAATGGTGCGCCTGCGCTATTAAATAGTACTCACATATATTTCAATTGTCTTTTTCGATATTAATAAAAATTATGCTGCCATTGAATATCAAATCAAAATATATAGAAAACTAGAAGATGAAATTTAAATTCAAATTCCGGCATGAAAAGCAAAAAATAAATCAAATAAATGTATTGACTTAAATGGTAAACAAAGGTATAGTATTATCAATATATATTAAACTTATCGTAATACTAGGAATTAAATAGGAGGTGGCCATATGAGCCGAAAATTAAGTTTTGATACTTTACAGGTACATGCAGGGCAGGAAGTAGATCCAACAACCAGATCCAGAGCTGTTCCCATTTACCAGACTTCATCATATGTATTCGAGGATGCCGACAACGCAGCAGATTTATTTGGTTTGAGAGCATCCGGAAACATCTATACGAGAATAATGAATCCTACCAATGATGTTTTTGAAAAAAGGATAGCGGCATTGGAAGGCGGAACTGCTGCTCTGGCTGTAGCCTCAGGTTCGGCGGCGGTTACCTATTCAATTTTAAATATTGCAGGTGCAGGAGATAACATAGTTTCGGCAAACACCATATATGGCGGTACCTATAACCTGTTCGCCGTGACACTTCCAAAGTATGGTGTAACCACAACCTTTGTAAATCCCGATGACCTGGAGAACTTTGAAAAGGCGATAAATGACAAGACAAAGGCCATATTCATCGAGTCCATCGGAAATCCAAATGCAAATATAATAGATATAGAGGCGGTAGCCGACATTGCACATAAAAACGGAATCCCTCTTTTAATTGATAATACTTTCGGGACTCCATATCTGGTCAGACCCATAGAATACGGTGCCGACGTGGTAATTCATTCGGCAACAAAATTTATTGGCGGACACGGAACTTCAATCGGGGGAGTAATAGTTGACGGAGGCAAATTTGATTATGCTGCCAGCGGCAAATTCCCGGGCTTTACACAGCCTGATGAAAGCTATCACGGAGTGGTGTATTCACAATTGGGCGGAGTTGCTTTTGTAACAAAAACGAGAGTGCAGCTTTTAAGAGACACAGGTGCGGCAATCAGCCCCTTTAATTCCTTCCTTTTCATTCAAGGACTTGAAACCCTGTCCCTGAGAGTTGAAAAACATGTCAGCAATACAAAGAAAATCGCTGAACATCTGGAAAATCATCCTCTTGTAGAGTGGGTTAATTACCCAAGCCTCAAGAGCAACAAATACTATGAGCTGGCGCAGAAATACGTTCCAAAGGGAGCAGGTTCAATATTCACCTTCGGAATAAAGGGTGGGATAGACGAGGCGAAGAAATTCATTGACAGTCTTGAAATATTCTCACTGCTTGCAAATGTTGCTGATGCAAAATCCCTGGTCATACACCCTGCCACAACCACTCATTCACAGCTGTCTGAAAAGGATCTTGCCGAGTCGGGCGTTACACCCAACACAGTCCGCCTGTCCGTGGGGATAGAGGATGCCGACGATCTCATATATGACCTTGACCAGGCCCTGGAAAAAATAAAATGACACAGCTGCCATAATGTAGATTTATCCATAATATAGTTCCCATAATAAGGCTGCTGCAAAACCAAAGCAAATGAAATACATATGAAAGATATTATAACTATGCTTCGTCATATGGAAGCGTACTTGTATGATAATATCAATCGTGTATGGCTTTTGCCCGGTTTTGCGGCAGCTCTTTTTGTTATTGGGGCATAACTTGTGCAGTGACTTTGTTCTTTGTGGTTGACATTTCATTTCATAAATATATAATTTATATTACTACGTTCAGTGGGAAACCGGTGTTTAAAAATGCTGATGCACGGCCGGATAAACACTTTAATGGCTTTGCCCTTAGCCGCCGGAAGCAACGTGACACTGAAAAAACGCAGCATGTGCAATTGACGCCTTACCCGGCTCACGGTAAGTGCGAAAGCTGTATAAAAACTATTGTGAGCCGGAAAGGCCTGTGGGACTTGATATGCCAATCAGAATACCTGATAATCTACCAGCAGCAGAAATTTTAAACAAAGAAAATATATTTGTCATGTTTGAGGACCGGGCATACCATCAGGATATAAGGCCCCTTAAAATAGTCATATTAAACCTGATGCCAACAAAAATAACCACAGAGACACAGCTGCTGAGACTAATAGGAAATACACCAATACAGATAGAAACGGTTTTGCTGTATCCTGCATCCCATATACCAAAAAACACACCGGAGGCGCATCTCCTTGAGTTCTACAAAACCTTCGATGAAATCCGGAACGAGCATTTCGACGGATTGATAATAACGGGCGCTCCTGTGGAGCAAATACCCTTTGAACAGGTGAACTACTGGGAGGAACTGACCCGCATCATGGACTGGAGCCTCACGAATGTCTACTCCACGCTTCATATATGCTGGGGTGCACAGGCCGGCCTGTATTATCACTACGGCATTCCCAAATATGATATTCCGAACAAAATCTTCGGCGTATTCCCCCACACAAAGAGTAAAGAGCATGTCAAGCTGCTCAGAGGCTTTGATGATATATTCTATGTACCTCACTCAAGGCATACCGAGGTAAGAAAGAAAGATATCTCCGGGGTGGACGGGCTGGAAATCCTGTCGGAGTCCGAAGAAGCGGGGGTATATCTCGTAGCCTCAAAGGACGGAAGACACATATTTGCAACAGGACACAGCGAATACGATCCGCTTACGCTTAAGGCCGAATATGTCAGGGATGTGGAAAAGGGACTGGAAATAGAGGTGCCCAAAAACTATTTTCCCGGCGATGATCCGGACAAACAGCCTATAGTAAGATGGAGGGGACATGCGAATCTCTTATTCCTGAACTGGCTGAACTATTATGTGTACCAGGAAACTCCGTACGATTTGACAAAGATAGGCAAGTGAGCCGGAAGAATATTGTTACCTATGAGCACCTAAAAGTTTTTAACAATCCATATCTTTTTCATCTGGTGTCCGCCGATTCACTTTGAAGACCCGGACACCCTGGTAGTGTAGTTATTGCGACATTGATTGCTGTGCCAGGGGGAGGACCGGTACAGGATGGGGATGGGGTAGCAGTCTTTTTGGGTGCTCATAGGGTAGATAGAAATACTCTATCTACTTTACATAATATTTCCGGACATAATAAAATGTTACTATTTTAAATCACTATTTCCTCTTATTTTTTGAATACTTCTGATTACCGCATCCTTTGAATTACCCCAGGGGGCATCATTGTACCTGTAGTCGAATTTTTTGGTAAACCAGTCAACTTCCTTCTCGATCCGATCCATATTGGCAAGCTGCAATTCCATTAAATTTTTAGTAAAGATTGCTGTCTCATTGGCATTAAGGTATTTTTTGGTAGAGGACAGCAGCAGCTTCAAATGTTTCAGGCAGAATCCCTTTTTTGAATGGAACTTCTCCCTGAAATCAGGTTCCTTGAAATACAGGTGAAAAACAACATCGATATATCTGTCCATGGTGTGTTCAAGCTTACGGCATATGGCACAGCTTTTTTCGATGTTGTCCAGCTGTGATACCAGCTCGGCCACAAGTTTTTCGGTATCGGTCTGCTTCGAGGACAGCTTGTTGGACAGGTTTTTTACCAGACCTGTGGAGGCGTCCTTATTCAGGGCTTCGGCCTTGCTGTCGTAAAGTTTTTTCATAGCTTTGTTTTTTTCCTGGAGGAAGGTATCGATCATCAGAGCCAGTCCAAGGCGGTTGGACTGTTTGTTGTACATGGCTTCGAAATGAGTGCGGCAAAACCCGAGTTCATTGGTCTCCTGGCGTTTGTCAGGTTCCATGAGAGCAGGTCCCAGTGCATATTCAACACTTTCCTCCTCAAGTTTTTTCTCCAGGACGCAGAGCGGACATTCGCATTCCACTGCAAAAGCGTCTGTAACAGGCAGGGTATAAATCTTTTCCTTCATAAGATATGTTTCTCCTATAACTATACTTAAACTATAAATTATAAATTAATTAAGCCATCAATCCATATTTGTCCGGCAAATATGCCATTATAAACCATATTTCAATCATATTTGAACCGGGCAGTATTATTTGACATTTGCCCGCTTCGACCTGTTGTATTACAATAATGAATTATATCACTTTATTGACAGTTCGGATACCGCAATCCATTCAGAGAAAAATTGATTCAACAAAAAACATATGGGTAAGAACTAATAGTAAAAGGGGTTAAAAAGGAGAACACTCATGAATTACAAGGGTTATATGTTAGAAGAAAAAGGCGGCTGCCTGAGGGTGGGGAATGTAAAGGATTTTGATCTGACGCATATATTTGAGTGCGGACAATGCTTCAGGTGGATCAAACAGCCCGACGGAAGCTACAGGGGGATTGTCAACGGCAGAGCGGCCAGGGTGAGCTTTGACGGAGAGACGCTGTATATAGAAAACTCGGGAATACAGGACTTTATGGATATTTGGTTTGATTATTTTGATCTGGGGACCGATTATTCCCGGATAAAGGCAGTCCTGGAGAGGGACGAAGTCATGCGGGAGGCCATAAAGACCGGTTACGGAATAAGGCTGCTGCGGCAGGACTTCTGGGAGATGCTCATTTCCTTTATCATTTCAGCCAACAATATGATACCGAGAATAATGAAAACCGTGGATACACTTTCCATGCTGAAGGGCGATTGCATCGAGGCCGGCAGTTCCAGCTACAGCTTTCCCGGAATTGAACAGCTGTCGGCGGCTTCGCTGGAGGAAATACAACAGTGCAGGGCCGGCTTCAGGTGTAAATACATTTATCAGACCGCTCAGCTGATGAAGGCTGGAAATATCACCAGGGACAGGCTTATGGAGATGAAAACCGAAGCCGCCAGAAAAGAACTTATGACGTTCCCTGGAGTGGGCCCGAAGGTAGCCGACTGCATCCTGCTGTTCAGCGGCTTGAAATTTGATGTTTTTCCCACCGATGTCTGGGTAAAAAGAGTCATGGAGGAGCTGTACCTGAAAAGGGAAGCCAGTCTCAAGGAAATACAGCAGTATGCCGGAGATAATTTTGGAGCTTTGACAGGGTATGCCCAGCAGTACCTGTTTTACCATGCAAGGCTGAACAGGATAGGGATGTCCCCCCGAAAATAATATGCGGTTGCTTCGTACGGAACTTTTTATCCATCGCTTCTATATTATGTAGTATGACAGCAATAGTAGCTTCACAGCAAAATAAGGGCACATATAATAATTTTTTATGCAGATGGAGTGGTTTTTATGAAGTGCATAGCAGTATTGGAAACGGGTAATTATGTATATAAGCTGGAATCTGCTCTTGAAAGGAAAGGTCTAAAATTCGATATAGTTTCGACTCCATGTAATGTGGCTAAAGGCGGCTGTGGTTTGTGCCTGAAATTTCCGGAAGAGTATCTCCCTGTTGTAAGAAACGTGGCAGTTGAGTGCCATACGCCTGTAAAGGCTTTTTACAGGGTTGTACCGGGCTTCACAAAAAACAGGTATCAGAGAATATAGTAAAGAGATTCATTATGAGAAAGATAACGGCAGATAGCAGGAGATAGATTACCCATACAATTTTTTAAAATATTTTACAATGTATGTTACAGGTGTTATAATAGGGCTATAAAACGCAGTGAATGATAGGATTTGAGTCACATCAGGCTTATCTTTTCCAAGTTAATAAGATATCCTGAAATGAGCGAATAAAACCTTTTATTTTGAACCTACATCTGTAATAAGGGAGTCTGCTGTCTGGTATTCTATGTCAGGCCTTGGTTAATTCCGACACACGGCGTGAACGTTGTGCAACGGCGAAGGAAGACTGAAAATGCCACCGGGACACCCACCTAGCTTGGGCTAGGTGTCAAAATACTGGGGACGCCATTTTGGGAATTACTTAAAAGCATAGGGGGCAGAAATGCCCCTTCGCTTTGTCCAAAAAAGTTAGCTCACTCCTTATTTACATAGAATTTCAAAACTGTTAAAATGTCTATAACTAATGCCGTACTTATCCTGATATTTTAAATGCGGATTGAAAAAGCTATAGATAGATATAGAGAACAGATATGAATAATAAGCCATGTATCAGGGCATTTTTACCGGAATATACTGTATAGGGAATAACACTGCAAGCATTATAGCTGCAAACAATATATATAAAGGACGAAAATATGGGCAAATTACTTGATGATGCCAGATTAATAGCAAGCCGGGACCCTGCCGCCAAAAGTACCCTGGAGGTAATACTGCTTTACCCGGGCTTTCACGCGCTGGTTTATCACAGGGTGGCACACTGGTTTTACAGGAAGAAACGATTCTTCACAGCCAGATTTATATCGCAGTTTGCACGTCACTTTACAGGAATTGAAATCCATCCCGGTGCAAAAATAGGCAAAGGCCTGTTTATTGACCATGGTATGGGTGTTGTAATTGGTGAATCGGCCGAGATTGGTGACTATTGTACTATTTATCACGGAGTGACCCTGGGGGGAACAGGCAAGGATAAGGGAGCAAAGCGCCATCCCACTGTGGGGAACAATGTCCTAATAGGTGCGGGCGCCAAAGTTCTGGGGCCCTTTAAAATCGGGGACAATTCGACCATTGGTGCCAATACCTTTGTGTCCTTTGAGGTTGAACCCTACTCAACCGTAGTCGGAGTTAAGGGGAGAACCGTCAAGAAAGGCAACAGGAGAGTTATCAGTCCTTCCGAATCGCTGGATCAGATACATATGCCAGACCCGATTTCACAGGAAATCTGCAGACTGGAAAGTAGAATTCAGCATGTGGAGCGGCAGTGTTTCAAATCCGGGGATGAAGGTTCGCACGCGGATATGAAGGCAAGGGAAGGGAAAGAAAGCAGGCACAGTGACAATAAGCATGAAAAATAAGCATAGATAAAAATATAAAAAGCTGCTGTAACAGAAATTTTTATTACCGCGTGTATAACACGGGATGGAGGGCAAGGATGAAGGTTTATAATACACTGTCAAGAAAAAAGGAAGAGTTTAAGCCAATAAATGATAAAGAGGTAAGAATATATTCATGCGGTCCTACCGTATATAATTTTGCCCATATCGGCAATCTGAGAACCTACGTGTTCATGGATATATTAAGAAGAGTTCTGGAATATAACGGTTATTCCCTGAAGCATGTAATGAATATAACAGATGTGGGCCACCTGGTATCCGATGAGGATGACGGAGAAGACAAAATGCTGAAGGGAGCCCGTGAACAGAAAAAAACCCCCTGGGAAATAGCAGAGCACTATACAGACGTGTTTATGAAGGACATTAAGGCTCTCAATGTGGAGATTCCTGAAATTGTACCGAAGGCAACCGAGCACATACCCGAAATGCTGGAGTTTGTCAATGGCCTTGTAGACAAGGGTTTTGGCTATGAGACCAGCGACGGCATATATTTTGACATACAGAAATTTGAGGGATACGGAAAGCTTTCCAGGGCAAACCTTGAGGATCAGATAGCCGGTGCCAGGGTGGAGGTCAATGAAGAAAAACATCACCCAGCTGATTTCGCCCTTTGGAAGAAGGCTCCAAAAGAGCATATCATGCAGTGGCCAAGCCAGTGGGGAATGGGATATCCGGGCTG
This sequence comes from Ruminiclostridium cellobioparum subsp. termitidis CT1112, assembly GCF_000350485.1. Classification (GTDB taxonomy): domain Bacteria; phylum Bacillota; class Clostridia; order Acetivibrionales; family DSM-1351; genus Ruminiclostridium; species Ruminiclostridium termitidis. The sequence continues at coordinate 22,436 of NZ_AORV01000060.1, read as the reverse complement.
GCATATAGAGTGCTCCGCAATGGGCAGAAAATATCTGGGTGATATTTTTGATATTCACACCGGCGGAGTGGACCATATCCCGGTACACCATGAAAATGAATTGGCACAGTCGGAGGCACTGCTGGGCAAGCCTGCGGTCAACTACTGGATGCACGGTGAGTTTATGATGGTCAATAACGGAAAGATGTCCAAGAGCCTGGGCAATACCTATACCATTGATGATCTGGAAAAGAAGGGCTTTGACCCGCTGGCATTCAGATATATGTGCCTGAATGCACACTACAGGAACAAGCTCAATTTCACCTGGGAGGTTATGCAGTCGGCCCAGGTATCCTATGACAGGTTTGTTGAAGGAGCGCTGGCACACAAGGACGGCAAAGAGCAGGTTGATGCGGCCGTAATGGATGAATTCCTCCGTGAATTTGAAGAAGCGGTAAATGATGACCTGAACATACCCAAAGCCCTGGGAATAGCCTGGAATGCCGTAAGATACGGCAAGAAATCGCCGCAGATATTTGAGCTTCTGACCAGAATGAATAAAATCTTCGGTTTTGATTTAAGCAAAAAGAAAATCCAGGACAACGGCCCGGAAATAAGTCCCGAGGTTCAAAAGCTGGTGGACGAAAGGCAGCAGGCCAGAGCCGAGAAAAACTGGAAGCGTTCCGACGAAATCAGGGATGAGCTGAAAGCCATGGGAATTGTTGTGGAGGATACGGCAGCAGGACCAAAGGTTAGGTTTTTGTAAGGGAATGCAGGTGTAATAGTAATAGTCTATATAATATAAAATGAACAAATCATAGGACTTAAACAAACCGGTGCTTTAAACGGATTTGTTTAAGTCCTTGTTGTAAAACGCGGCAGCTTTGATTTTTTGATTCAAAGCCGCCGCTTGACCGTACTTTCTAAATTTGACCGCAAAGTATCATCTGCAAAATGACGGCTTTTTCATATACCATCATGGACAGCAAAGTTCTTATCGAAAGAAAAAATAGTAGATACCGATTAAAATTACAATGGTTCCAAATAACGCCAATGGCCAAAGCCATTTAAACTGACCTTTATCTTTTGTCCGGATTTTATACATTTTCAGTGCTAATTTATCAGAATCATCTTGCAATTCATTTTTAAGCATTAAATCTATTACATCTTGCTCCGTTTCCTCATTAGCACTTGCCCCAATTGGAATATCGATTTCTTCATTAAGTAAAAAATCAGCAGAAACATCGAATATTTTTGTTAACTGGATAATATTTTCTGTATCTGGTATAGACTCACCCAATTCCCATTTAGAAATTGCTTGTCTGGAAACTGTGACTTCTGACGCTAATTGCTCTTGCGACAAACCTTTAGTTTTTCTGAGATATAGTAATTTTTCACCTAACGTCATAAGAAACCCTCCCTTCTTCAATTACCTAATCTTAGCATCTACGTTAGTTGCAATCCACCAAATGAAACTGGAATATATGCAACTCCACGTTGCAACACATGGAAACAGTGTATTTCTCTATCTATGATTACATTCTGCGGCTACATTTTTCACAATGATGGTGTGCTTATTTGCTGTCTTTTGCGATAACATATTTTAGGCTATTCATATGCAAAACATTTTTGTCTGTTGGCTGTCAATATCACTATTTTTCGCGCAATTGACGCTTGCTTCCTTATGCACCCTGCGCATTATTTGCCGGGATATGCCGCGGAAAATATTGTTAATGTATGCTATTTCCATAAAAGTAAAAGTAATGTATAATGTTAAATTAACATGTTATGCTAATTGGTTAACCGGTATTATAACATTAAACGCAGCTTGATTTAGGAGGGCAAACATGAATATTGCAATATGTGACCGTATTCTGCTAGACAGGGATATTTTATCCTGTTATATAAGAAAGTATTGCTCCGAACGATCCTGGGATTGCCGCATTGATGTATATGGCAGCTGTGAGGAATTGCTTCGGGAATTTTCGGCCAATTCCTATCAGATGGTATTCATAGATCTGTACCATTCCGGGCTGGAGAATATGGAAGGGGCTAAAAAAATCCGCTCAATTGATACCGGGGCTATCCTGGTCTTAATTACCGATATGGAAACAAATTTTCAGGAAGGTTATGAGCTGGGGATCAGAAATTATCTTGTCAAACCTCTGGAAGAGGGCAGTGTAAGATCCTGCCTGAGGCGTTCCTCAAAATATATTTTTAACCGCAGTCTGGAGGTTTTATCCGAGAAAACCCGTGTAAAAGTGCCTCAGCAGGACATTAGGTATATTGAAAACCTTAACGGCACCAGCATCATACACACCGAAAATTACCTCATAAAGACCGGCTCGAGCCTGGATGAGCTGGAAAAGCAGCTGGAGAGCAGCAAATTCATAAGATGTCATCCGGGTTACCTGGTAAATATTGATTCGATATCTAAAATTAACATCAAATCCTTTGGAATAAAAAACGGCAGGGAGATACCCATACTTCTGCCTGACAGGGAAAAGGTGCTGGAAAGGTACTTCTCCACCAGGCTAGTAGTCTGTAACACCTGAATTCATATATTGCCGGCGGGTTAAATGAAAATAAGTCAACGCAGAAAACAGGAATGAAATAATCCAATAGCATGAAGTTTATTTTCCTCATATTATGAAATTATCATATAAAAAATCAAACGGGAAGGTGGATTTCATTGAACAAGCTTCAGGAGTTTTTAGCAATAGTCAATTCCAAAATCGGGGCAGGGTATGTTTACGGAGGCCAGAACGGAGAGCCGTTGACCGGTGAGGCACTGGCAAAGCTGGTCAATACCTTCGGAAAATCAAAGTACTATTATAGTAACTATTCGGCGGAAAAGTGGATAGGCTATCAATATTTCGACTGCTCAGGGCTGATCGTATATACACTGCGAAGAATGGGTTTAATACCCATGATTGCAGATTATTCGGCCCAGAGCATTTTTTCGGTTTTATGCAGCCCTGTAAGCAAAGGCCAGCTCAGACCGGGCGACATATGTTTTAGAAACACCGACACCAACGGAATAGTACATTGCGGCATTTATACGGGGAATGACAGGATAACCCATGCAAGAGGAACTTTCTACGGTGTTGTCAACACCCAGCTGTTTGATTCCTTCAATACCTTCGGCAGGCTGAAATATTTCACGGGGGAGTACAACGATACCAAAATAACCTTTGAACAGTCGGTTAAGACCGTGCCTGCCGATATCAATATTTATGACCTGCCTGATGAGGCCTCTGCGGTTGTCACAAAACTGCAGGCCGGCGGCACGGCAAATATTGAGGCGGTTTTGAGCGGAAACTGGTATTTGGTGAGATTAACCGGTAAAATGGGGTATATAAAACTTAAGACACTTGCCGATAATGACGACCTTAAAAAGGCCCTGGAATTCATAAGCCAGAAGTCGGGAATTGACAAGATTTACTGGTATAATCAGGCCATGAATACCAAGTGGCTGGATGTGTGCTTCATAAGGATAGCGGAGGGCTTTGGAGGGTTGAAAAAGTAAAGGGCCATCCATTTGCCGCTTGAAGAGGGCTATGTTATAATAGTGGTCTGTAGCACCTGAAAATCATATATTGCCGGCGGTTAAATTTCCCGGGACGTCGCCATAGTTAGTTGGAATAAGCAATTATTCCGCCCTACTATGCATGGTCTTGAGAAAAGTTTTCCTGCCGTACAATATGCGTTTTGGATGTTACCGACTATATAAGGGCTGAAAATACATTAAGGCAAAGCTTTAAATTTATATATGAATTTATAATATCAGTGGGGGAGAAACGTATGATAAAGCTTATTTCATGGAACGTAAACGGCCTCAGGGCATGTATGGATAAAGGGTTTTTAGATTTTTTCAGGCAAACTGATGCCGATATATTCTGCCTGCAGGAAACCAAGCTGCAGCAGGGTCAAATAGAGCTGGAGCTTGAGGGCTATCACCAGTTCTGGAATTATGCGGAGAAAAAAGGCTATTCCGGCACGGCGGTATTTACTAAAATCGAACCTGTAGCCTCCTCCTGCGGCATCGGCATCCAGGAGCATGACAATGAGGGCCGCGTAATCACTCTGGAATTCGAGACTTTTTATCTTGTGAATGTGTATACTCCAAATTCCAAAAGAGAGCTTGAAAGGCTTGACTACAGAATGAAGTGGGAGGACGATTTCAGAACATATCTCAAGCAGCTGGAGCAAAAGAAGCCTGTGATCCTGTGCGGGGACCTCAATGTGGCCCACCGGGAGATCGATTTGAAGAATCCCAAAACAAACAGGACAAATGCGGGTTTTACCGACCAGGAGAGGGAGAAGTTTTCCCAGCTGCTTGACAATGGTTTTGTGGATACTTTCAGAACTATTTATCCCGACAGGACCGACGCATATACCTGGTGGTCTTACATGTTCAAGGCCAGAGAAAAGAATTCCGGATGGAGAATCGACTATTTCTGCGTCTCTGAGTGCCTTAAGGACCGGATAAACGATGCATATATCTTTTCGGAAACACTGGGTTCGGATCACTGTCCCGTGGGTTTGGAGATACAAATATAATTTTATATTACCGGTTTTCATATTGTTTGTTTTCATAATAATTTACCCAATTTGGTATGCTAAATTGGGGTTATTTTATTCACAACGTGGATAAGCCTATTTTAAACATATACACAGATTAGTCCACATTATCCACAGAAAACCTGTCCACATTATGAATAAATTGTGGAAAAACATGAGATTATCATTAATATACTGTGCTTTGACTTGGATTATACCTGAATAGCTGTGGATAAGTTACAGGGCTTCCAATAAAAATATAAATAAAATATAAATAAAATGTAAATAAAAAGTAAATAGAAAATATATATGAGAAGGTATGTTTTCTCAATACAAATTTGTTTTAACTGAAATAACTTTGGTGTATAATAAGCATTAGTCATCAGGAACAGAACCGGACTAACCGGCCGGTGTTTTTGGTGTCCCTGGATACCGGAATTTGAAAAATCAGTTTGGAGATAATAATGTTTGAAGATATTATTGGCAATATGCGCGGGGATTTTGATATTAAACCCATTGAAGTGATGAATCTGCAGCCTCTTGTTCTTGCATATATCGGAGATGCCATTTATGAAGCTTATGTCCGTACAATGCTTGTTGTAAATAAAAAGACAAATGTAAACATGCTTCATAAAATGTCGGTGAAGTTCGTAAAAGCCAAAGCACAGTCCGACACCGTAAAACGTATTATGGACAGGCTCACTGCCGAAGAGCAGGATGTGGTCAGGAGAGGGCGGAATGCAAAATCCGCAACAGTGCCAAAGCATGCTGAAGTGACTGACTACAGGTATTCTACAGGGTATGAAGCTCTTGTAGGCTATCTGTATCTTACAAAACAAACTGGGAGACTGATGGATATATTGAGGATGTCGGTGGAAGACGGCAGTCAGGAGTAATTTGTCAGGAAATAACCTGACTTTGACACAATTGTAACTTTATTCTCATTTATATTTTATTATATTATATCGCTGCATGGCAGCGGAATGGAGATTATATGGCAGGGGAAAGAAGATCGGGAAACGGTATGCGCGGAGATAGAAAAGGCTCATTCAGCGACAGGAGAAGCTCTGGATTTGAAGCTGATAAAAGGAGTTCCTTCGGAGATAAAAGAGCATCAAAGCCGAATAAGTTTGACGGCAGCAGAAAAGGACCCCGTCAAGAGAAAAAATCAGGCGGGACTGCTCCTGAGAAGCGTATGCCGAGAGAGCCTAAATTGGATGCAGAGGTTCAGGAGGAACAGCTTGGAGACAATGACAAGCTTGAAGGCAGAAATTCTATTTTGGAGGCTTTGAGGGCCAACAGGACCATAAATAAATTATTTGTAATAAAAGGCGAGCGTGAAGGCTCCATCCGTCAGATCGTGGCCATGGCCAGAGAAAAAGGCATAATAGTGACTGAAGTGGAGAAAAGTGCCCTGGACAGTATGTCGAGCTCCAGATCCCATCAGGGTGTTATTGCCTTTGTGGCAGTTAAGGAATATGTGGAGGTTGACGATATATTACAGCTTGCGCAGGAAAAAGGGCAGCCTCCCTTTATTATAATTCTGGATGAAATCGCTGATCCCCACAATTTCGGGGCAATCCTCAGAACAGCTAATGCGGTGGGTGCCCACGGCGTAATCATTCCAAAAAGAAGAGCCATAGGCCTGACCTCAGCAGTTTCAAAGGCATCAGCAGGGGCAGTGGAATATGTTCCGGTATCAAGAGTCACAAATATTGCCCAGACGATAGAATACCTGAAAAAAAACAATGTCTGGGTTGTGGGCACTGATGCCACAGGTGAAAAGGCGTTTTATGAAAGTGATCTGAAGGGTCCCCTGGCGCTGGTCGTGGGCAGTGAGGGAGAGGGAATGGGCAAGCTCATTCGTGAAAAGTGTGATTTTGTTGTGAATATCCCTATGCAGGGTGAAATAAGCTCATTAAATGCTTCAGTTGCAGCCGCAATTGTTATGTACGAGATATTGAAGCAAAGGGGAAGGTCATAGGTAGCATGGAAAAGATTAAATAACATAAATATCACCTTAAGGATCAGGTTTTTATTATTTAGTCATTCCATGAATACTGACTGTATGGGGTCAATGGAGTATCTGGTTATAGATGGTTATAATGTTATAAATCAATGGACCGACCTTTTTGATTTAAAAAAAGATTCCCTGGAGGACTGCAGAGACAGGCTTCTCAATATGCTTTCCAACTATCAGGGTTACAAGGATATTGAAATAATAGTGGTTTTTGACGCTTATATGCAAAAAGGCGGTCCCAATAGGGTTCAGGATTTTGATAAACTCAAGGTCGTATATACAAAAGAAGGTGAAACGGCCGACAGCTTTATTGAAAGGTTTGTTTACCTGCATGGAAGGTCCAATCTGGTAAAGGTTGTAACCTCCGATTTCATGGAACAGATCATTACAATGTCTTCGGGCGGAATAAGGGTGTCTCCCAGAGAATTCAGGATGGAAATTCAGACCGATCTGAAGGCTGCCGACGAGAGCGGATACAAACACAAGCATCCGATAAAAAGTAATGAAATTATGTCAAAGGTGTCACCCGACATATATGAAAAACTTGATAAGATCCGTAAGGGAAAGTAAAGCTTGACATAATCGGGGTAGTCCCATATAATTTAGTGTGAGTGTCTATCTCTATTTTTACCATTCTTTAATTAGCCGAAAAGTGGGGGCAACTGCATTGAAAACTAACGTAAGGGCTGAGGTCTATCAGACGTATACCGGAATGATAGATGAGGATGTAATACAAGAGGCAAAGGCTGGTAGTGAAAAAGCGCTGGAGTATCTTATCAACAAGTACAAGAGCTTTGTTCGGGCAAAGGCCAGAACATATTTTCTCATTGGAGCTGACCGCGAAGATATTATACAAGAAGGCATGATTGGATTGTTTAAGGCAATCAGAGACTATAAAGGGGACAAGCTGTCATCCTTCAGAGCCTTTGCGGAGCTTTGTATAACACGCCAGATTATTACTGCCATCAAAACGGCTACGAGACAAAAGCACATTCCCCTTAATTCCTATGTTTCATTAAACAAGCCAATTTTCGATGAAGAATCCGACAGAACCCTGATGGATGTCATCAGTGAGGAAAACATCAGCGATCCTGAAGAGCTTGTTATAAACAGGGAAGAGTTTTTGGGAATTGAAAACAAGATGGGTGAGATACTGAGTTCCCTTGAGTGGGAGGTTCTGACTTCCTACCTGGAAGGCAAATCCTATCAGGAGATTGCCGAGGACCTGGACAGGCATGTAAAATCAATTGATAATGCGCTACAGCGAGTAAAACGTAAATTGGAGAAATATCTTGAAGAACAGAAAGCATAATCGTCAAAAACAGGCTTAAATGCTACTGGACGGAGGCAAGGCAAACATGCTATAATTCTCTAGTCCATTAGCCCTGCTACATAGAGTGCGGGTGTAGTTCAATGGCAGAACATCAGCTTCCCAAGCTGATTGCGTGGGTTCGATTCCCATCACCCGCTCCAAAAAAACTTAAAGGTTTGATAAGCAAGTTCCTAACGTAATATAAAAATTTTTAGGAATCGAACCCGAGAGGGCTCGAACGGCAGACAGAGTCTGCACAAAAGGGTCTGAACGACCGTTTTGTAGTGAGAGTAGGAGCCCGGCACCGTGAGTAAAACGAATGGTGGGCGACGTCACAAGCACGAGAAGCGTGCGTGATTCCCATCACCCGCTCCAGTAATAAAACCAGGAAGGGCTCCAACAGTGGACAAGCCCATACAGAAAGTGGACTACACCACAAAACTTAATAGCTGCTCCCATAGCTCAGTTGGCAGAGCGCATCCATGGTAAGGATGAGGTCTCCAGTTCGAATCTGGATGGGAGCTCCAAAAGAACAGGATATCGGTATAACCGGTATCCTGTTCTTTTGGTTTTCAAATGGTAGCGATATGAAATTTGAACCATGCCGCATAGGGAATTCATACAAAGGACCTTCAATATAGCGATGTTTCCGAAGCAAAACTTCTATTGCAAGAGGTTAGCAAATTGCTGGAAGCATTTTCTTAGAGCTTAAATTTCGACTACTGAATACTGTTGCGGCTTTGCCTCGGTATGTATCTCTCACGGTTTAGTTATTGGGCAGGTAAAAACAGAAGAAAAAGTACAAAATAACAGCTATTCAGGGTTATAAGTCATGTGATTTATAAGGGTTGTATTGCAACACTAGGTGCCAGGTTAGGTAAAGCTTTTCATAATATTTTTTGACTACTGCAATTTCAGAAAAACCATTATGGCCCGTCTATTAGTATCGTCGTAATAGTCCTTGTCAGGACTGATGCTTTATTAACTATAGGATTGCTGCTGTCTTACCTCTTATTTCTTCTGCGGTCAGATAGGTAGGCGGTGTAACTTGTAGTAGGAAATGGTGTTTTTGCGTAACCCCATCTTTATAAGAAGATATTTGATGAAATGTATGGGCATAATCCGCAAAGCAAGGCGTACTCATATATGATGAGTACATTTAGACCTTGGATGAATGTATTTATGAGTCTTATGATAAAGGAATTAATATTCAACGATAAAATTATCTGTTATAATTGGGATTCATAGAAGGCTCATATTTTCCGTTACATTACTGTCTAAATGACTCCAAAAAAATAGTTGGGAACAATTTTGCTTCATTAATTTGCTGAGCGAATACTTGGAGATTAAATTGTAAATATGGAGGTAATAATGAACTCAATTATTAATTATTTCAAAGAAAAAAGAAGGTTATTTTTATCATGGCTGCTTTCATATGTGATCATTATAATTATAGCATTACTTATAAGCTCTATAGCATATATTCAAGCTGTCAGAGTAATAGAATCTGAGATTAATGATTCACATGTTACTATGTTAAATCAACTTAAACAGACTGTAGATACAAAGCTCAATGATATTGAAAAGATTCTGAAAACAATTATGTTGGATAAAAACATTAATAAGCAGAACGATGAAATCATTGATCCGATATATAACATTTCTATGCTGGATGCCATAAGCACAATTAAAACCTGTGAGATTTCAAACAGCTTTATAGATGATATATTTATATATTATCCAAACAGGAATATGGTCGTATCGGGGAACGGGACATGCGGATATTTGGAATATTTTGATATATACTATAAGGGCAAAATAACGGATAAGACTGCATGGATTAACTTTTTGAAGAAGAAGCACGTAAAGGAATTTTGCCCGATGTCATCTTTAAACACTGAGAACCCCAATATGGGTGGGATAGTATTTCTGCAATCAATTTCCTACGACAATTATACAAAAGACTATGCAACACTTGGAATTGTTCTAAACAATAAGTTTCTTGAACAATCACTGAGTAGTTTCAATGGAATTCCAGAGGGCAATTCCGTTATTGTTAACAGCAAAAACGAATTAGTAGCAGCCTTAAAGAAGAAGATTAATTTTGATGTTACAGATTTTAAAATAGAAGACAGTCATGGTATTAAAAGTTATAAAAATGGTAAATCTAAATTTGAATTAGTATATATCAATTCTGATATTGTGGATTGGCGATATATAACCATAATACCGCGAGCAGTATTTGCCAAGAAAGCCAGGGATGTAATCAATGTAATGCTGCTATGCACTTTATTGTGCTTGGTTGGCGGGTTTATTGCAGCTTTTATATTTGCCGGAAGAAACTATAATCCAATTGATAATATTATGCAAATTTTCTTAAAGACAGGTAAATTTAAATTTGACAAGAGGCTGAGTGAATTTAAAATGATTGAGAACTCTATGTTGAATATAATAGATGAAAATAAGAGTATTGTCTTGACACTAGAGCAGCAGAAATCAGTCTTGAAAAGCAATTTCCTGAACAGGTTGGTGAAGGGTTATATAAAGGATAGCGTAGCTCTTGATGATATATTCAATACATATGGCATTGAATTCAAAGGTAAAGATTTTATACTGATAATGTTCGAACTGGAAGGATTAGGAGTAATTTACTCTCCAAATGGTAGTAGAAATGAGGAAAATGCTATTGAACTTGCTCATTTCGTCATTGAAAATATAATGGAAGAATTAATAAATAAAGAATATGACTGTTTGTTTTTTGAGGTAGACCAAGCCATGGTATGCTTGGTAAATTCGGAGAAGTTGAGCGGTGACAATCAGGATAACATTAAAAACATTATTATCAACGGAAAAAATATTATTATGGATAAATTCAGCATACAGTTTACATGTTCTTTCAGCAGCATGCATTCTACATTGGAGGGTATACCGGATGCGTACAGGGAATGCCTTGAAGCGGCAGAATACAAGTTGGTTATAGGAAGCAATAATATAATTCGCTACAGTGATATACATGTTTTTGAAAGTAATAGTTTTTCGAATGCATATTCTATTGAAGTTCAACAGCAGTTTATTAATTGCATCCGGGCTGGCGACTTTATCCAGGCAAAACAGGTGATGAACCGGATTTTTGAAAAAAACTTTGTAAATTCCAATATTTCATTAGATATGGCTAGATGTCTTATGTTTGCTATTATTAATACCATGTTAAATACCATAAATGATATATATACGGTAGTAGATAATAAGTTCCTTGAAAATCTGAACCCTGTCCATAAGCTGATTCAATGTAAAACAGTGTATGAAATGAAAGAACAGATGGATAGCATTCTTTTGAAAATAGAGGACTACAATGATACGAAGAAAAAAGGGACCAGTTCAAGTAAAATTAAGGATATTATGGCATACATTGAGGAGCACTATTATGACCACAACTTAAGCGTATCTTCTGTAGCTTCGGAGTTTGATTTAAATCCTGTATACCTTTCCAGATTTTTCAAAGAACAGACAGGCGAAGGGGTACTGAATACCATTAATAAAATCAGAATGGAGAAAGCAAAAGTCTTTCTGAAAGATATTGAGTTAAATATTAAGAACATATCGGAAATGGTAGGCTTTTTGAACAGTACGGTCTTTATACGTACATTCAAGAAATATGAAGGCATAACTCCGGGAAAATACCGTGAGTTAAGCAATATCGAGTATAATAGTTAGATTTTGTTGATGGTGCAAAAAGTGATGATTGACGAAATTCTCTCCCCGGCTTCAATGCATGTAAAGCTTTGAAAAATGCTTTAAAAGGTACATGCAATTGGAGCCGGGTTTATTTTAGATGATTCTGATTAAAGTGATGATTTACAGATGTGTATTTTGTTCATATACTTCTTAGTGGGTACCCGAAACCAGCATAAAGAAATACTTATATCATATGGAGGTAGTAAAATGAAGAGAAATTGGTTTAGAGTTTATTCTTTAATTTTAGTAGCAACAATGATTATTCCTCTTGCCGCTTGTGGAAGCAACACGAAACAAAATACAGAGGTAACAACCAGTACAGTCGCAGGCAGTACCACCAATAATTCAGCAAGCGGAGATTCATCCTGGGATAAGTTTAAAGGTACAACACTAACTTACTGGGTTGAATTTAATTCATCTTACATTCAATCATTGGAAGAAAACCATGTAATGCAGGAAATTGAAAAGAGAACCGGCATAAAGATAAACTACACAATAATACCTTCATCTCAAGTGAAAGAGACCTTTAATTTAATGATAGCTTCGGGAGATTACCCTGACTTAATTAGTGATAAGGAATACAAAGGTGGAGGCCTGCAGGCAGTAAAAGATGGCGTGTACTTGAAATTGAATGATTATATCACAAAATATGCTCCAAACTATACGGCAGTAATGGCATCAAACCCTGATATTGCCAGACAATCCAAGGAAGATGACGGTACTATCTGGAGTTTCAAAATCCTCCAATCATCTGATGAGCCTTCATGGGCAGGTCCGGTTATCAGAAAGGATTATCTTGATGAACTGGGCCTTAAGATGCCTGAAACAATTGACGACTGGCATACTGCTCTGACAGCGTTCAAAGATAAGAAAAAAGTAGATATACCTATGTTGCTGCCATATACAAAGTTTAACTCATCTGAAGTTTTTGCCGGTACTTATGGAGCTTCTACTTCGCAGTTCCTTAATAAAGACGGTAAAGTTGTTTATGGACCAACTGAACCTGGTTATAAGGATTTCCTTACATTGATGAATCAGTGGTATAAGGAAGGACTTATTGACAAGGATTTTGCAACACGTGATGATAAAAGCCTGGATGCTCAGATTACTTCAGGAAAGGCTGGTTCCTGTGCGATTGCTTTCTACGGTAGTTTTGCTCCATATGAATTAGCTGCAAAGGCTACAAATTCAAAATATGACCTTGCACCTGCTTCATATCCGGTAATAAATAAAGGTGATGATGTTTCGAAAGTACTGCACATAGGGAATAAGAACTGGAACTCAAAAAATGGCGATGTTGCTATCAGTACAAATTGTAAGAATATCGAAGCAGCTGTAAAGTGGTTAGACTACCGTTACTCTGATGAAGGGTTTATGTTGTTCAACTATGGAGTTGAAGGAGAAGGTTATAATTGGGCTGACGGAGCTTTAGACAATAAATATGGCCCTGAGTTCTTCCCAAAGGGATTGCAGGAAAAGATAAAGACAAAGCATCCGGAATTTACCGAATTGCTGACAAAGAATCCTGATGGTGTTGATTTCGATACTGCAAAAGACAAGTATAAGGGCTATTATATTGCTCAATTGAGAAATCCACTGGCCAATGTAATGTCCAATGCAGTATATGATGCAATGGATGTATGGAGTAAACCTGGTAAGGACTATATGTTCCCTCCTGTCTCAAAAACTGCGGAAGAGGCTCAAGTGGAATCTGAAATCTACAATCAAGTAAATACTTACAAGGATGAAATGACATTTAAATTCATTATGGGAGTAGAGCCTATCAGTAATTTTGACAAATATGTATCACAAGTTAAGTCATTAGGTATAGATAAACTTATAAAGGCTAAGCGAGATCAACTTGACAGGTATTTAAAGAGATAATCCTTCCCAAGGTTTACAATGCATATACCTTGGATTATGCAGGAAGGATATCTATATGGGTATCCTTTCTGCATAGTTACTATTAAATTGAGAGAGGATGGTTTCTTTTGAAGGAAACAACACGGCATATTAAAAGAAGTATTATTTCGTCAGACATAAAAAGAAACAAATATATATATTTAATGGTTCTAGCGGTTGTAGTATGGTATGTTATCTTCTGTTATGTACCTATGTATGGAACCGTGATTGCTTTTAAGAAATATTCTGTAGGGCTTGGTATTTTCAAAAGTTCATGGGTTGGAATCGATAACTTTACAGCATTCTTTAGAGATGTTAATAGCTGGCGTATTATAAAAAATACTTTACTGATTAGCATATATGATATCCTATGGGGGTTCCCTGCTCCAATTATACTTGCATTGCTTCTTAATGAAGTTAAAAATAAATTTTTCAAAAGGACAGTACAAACTTTAACTTATCTGCCTTATTTTATATCAACGGTTGTTGTATGCGGAATTATTGTTGATTTTACATCTTCGAGTGGCCTCATTAATCAGTTGATTTCCAGTTTCGGTTTTGAAAAAACTAATCTATTAAGCCAAAGCGGACTGTTTAGAACAATATTCATTAGCACCAACATCTGGCAGAGTATAGGCTGGAATAGCATAATATACTTGGCCGCATTATCAAATATTGATCCTGGACTGTATGAAGCGGCAGTAATGGACGGAGCTGGAAAATGGAAGCAACTGATTCATGTTACATTACCCGGTTTGACATCCACTATAATGGTCCTCCTTATACTTAGAATGGGTTCAATTATGAGTATAGGATTTGAAAAGATCATCTTGCTTTACAATCCACTTACATACGAAACTGCAGATGTTATATCGTCATATGTGTATAGAAGAGGTCTTTTGAATGCAGATTACAGTTACAGTACTGCAATTGGCCTGTTTAATTCGGTAATAAATCTCTTGTTTCTTGTAGGAGCTAATTGGCTTTCCAAAAAATATACAGAAAATAGCTTATGGTAAAGGGAGGACATAATGGTTACTAGAATTACAATTAGTGAAAGAGTATTTAATTTGGTTAATATAGTTTTCTTGTCACTGCTTACTTTGGCATGCATATATCCTCTGTTATACGTTGTTTTTGCTTCCTTAAGCGATCCGGGCCTGCTGATGCAGCATGAGGGTCTGCTGCTTTCACCTCAGGGATTTACATTAAAAGGGTATTCTTTGGTGTTGAAAAATCCCAATATAGGGATTGGGTTTTATAATACGGTTTTTTATGTTGTGGTAGGAACTTTTATCAGCATGATTCTGACTTGTTTTGGTGCATATGCACTATCAAGGAGACAGGTTTACTTTGCAAAGCCTATATTGATTGTAATAACAATAACAATGTTCTTTAGTGGAGGTCTTATTCCATTTTACCTGACGGTCAAGGGTTTAGGACTATATAATTCTTACTGGGCTGTTATTCTTCCGAGTGCCATTAATACATGGAACTTGATTGTCATGAGAACTTCCTTCATGGAGCTTCCTGCCAGTTTAGAAGAATCTGCAAGGATTGATGGGGCCAATGATTTTACCATCCTTTTTCGGATAATAATTCCATTATCAAAAGCAATAATTGCAGTAATGGTATTATTCTACGCTATAGGGATGTGGAATTCTTGGTTTAACGCTGCTATATTTCTCAACGACCGAAAGTATTATCCTATCCAGTTAGTCCTTAGGGAAATACTGATTCAAGGTGACAAAGGAAACATGCTGCAGGTAATGAATGGAGTCAGTGCTCAGTCTGAAAGCATGTATCGCCAGCTCGTACAATACACGACAATTGTTATTGCAACTGTACCAATTCTATTTGTGTACCCATTTTTGCAAAAATATTTTGTGAAGGGTGTAATAGTAGGTTCTCTGAAAGGCTAGTAAAAATAGAAGTCTGATACGTATTTTTATGAGATGAATTTGCCGGCTGGACATAAAAGTATGTGTTTCTGGAGGTATAAACAAGGCAAATAGGGGGTTATAGAAATTATGGAAACAATTATTGATAAGAAAGTTCAGCAGAATGGAATGGCGTTAGGCGGAATTGGAACAGGAACGGTAGAAATCAATCAGAATGGCGCATTGACAGATTGGCATATATTCAACTTAGGTAAGTGGGCAAGTCCGGACCCAAAGAAACAGATAAATAATTTATATGATTACGAAAAGAACGTGATGCCCTTTTATATTAGAACAAAGCAGGGAAATGATTTGCCGAAAATAAGAAAATTATCTCATGACAAAGATAAAGGTGAATTTCGTTCATTGATGTATTCATGGCATAAGGATGTAAAGGAAATACACTATAAGGCGTCTTTTCCTTTTTGTAATCTAAGTTATATCGATGAAAGCCTTCCTGTTAAAATCTACTCCGAATTTTGTTCTCCTTTTATTCCGTTAGATTCAAGGTTGAGTGGAACACCTGGCTTCTTTGTAACTTTTTTTGTAGAAAACGTCACTAGTCAGGAGGTTGAGGTTTCATTACTGGGAAAACTAAAAAATCCAATTAACAGAGGGTTAAAAAATCGTCTGTTAAGAAATATAGTTCGTAAAAGTCATGATCATATTAACTTAATAATGAAAAGTGATAAGAATGATTTAGATCGACAAACTGGCAGTTTGAGCTTTTCTGTTGCAGGGGGAGAAACAAGTTTTATTCAGAGTGATTTCTCACAATATTTTGCAAATTATGTACTAAACAGTGATTATGGAGTTTCGGAAGAATCCTATCTTTTTGACTTCAGAGACAGTGGCGGTTTACCAAACTTGGGCTGTGAGACCTTACCGGAATTTATTCTGAATTTAAAAGACGAACAGCTGGATGTTTTTAATGATGTGCAATTAGAAGATATCATGGTACAAATACTTAATATAGCCAGTGTAAACCATCCATACCAACGTATACTTAATATCAATCAAAATACTCTTTCTGATCGAATAGAAAAAATTAATTTTATACGTATGATTAAAAAGCATATGAATACGATGTTAACGGATGAGGAAGGACAAGAAGCATGGGGAGATGCTGCATTGTGTTCAAGAATTACATTAAGTCCGGGCGAAAAAAAGAAAGTTCAATTTATTGTTTCCTGGTACTTTCCAAATCATTTCAGCGATTGTGATCGTTTTGTGGGACATATGTATGCCAATTGGTTCAAGGATGCCGAAGAAGTCAATGATTTTATGTATGATAATTCGAACGATATTTTAAATAAAGTTAAAGGATTTTCTAATGAATTAAGTTATACCGATACCAATATTTCTTTTGTGAATAATTGGACTAACCAGTTAAATACGCTAATTAAATGTTCCTGGTGGTCCGAACAAGGGGACTTTGCACTTTGGGAGGGTTATGGCAGCTGCGGCTTTCATACAATTGATATTACGTATCAAGGTTCATTTAACATTTTAGCGCTATTTCCGGACCTGCAACTCAGACAGATGGAGATGGGAACAAAGTTTCAAAGAAAAGATGGCAGAGTTCATCACTTTTTTACCCCTGACTTTTGCTCAGTGGACGATGGTTTTGATCGAGTGGATATGAATCCGCAATTTGTTCTTCTGGTTTGCCGCGATTATCTTTGGACCGGTAACATTGAGTATTTAAAAAGATTATGGAACCATGTGGTAAAGGCTATGGAAAGCATAGAAAAACTGGACAGTAATGGTGACTGCCTGCCTGATACCGAGACGAAAAGAAATACCTACGATGCATGGAATTTTAAAGGTACTCCTTCATACATATCCAGTTTGTGGTTAGCGGCGGTGCTTGCGGCTTCACGTATGGCAGATGATTTGGGTGAACATAGGCTTAAATTAAAATGGCAGGATATATTGGAGAAGGGTAAGGAAAATTTTATAAAAAAATTGTGGAATAAGGAGTATTTTAGCTTGTGGGAGGACAATGAAACAAGAGATGAGTGCTGCATGGCAGATCAGATTGATGGACAATGGTATGCACAACTTTTAGGATTAGGGAATTTCATCCCTGAGCAACTTATCCACGATGCCTTGAAATCTATATTTAAATACAATTATCACCCAGAGACAGGACTGATAAATGCTGTTTATCCAAAACATGCCAAACCAACCCCATACACCTATAACAATGTTCAGGCATTAGCTAATTGGTCGGGTATAGAGTTTGCCTTTGCTTCGACATTACTGGAAAATGGTATGGTTGAAGAAGCAATTGAGTTATCTGAGAACAGTGACCAAAGACATTTCTTAGCAGGAAGAATTTTTAATCATGAAGAATGCGGCGATCATTATTACAGAGCAATGTCAAGCTGGTCACTTTTATTATCTGTGACAGGCTTTAAATTGGATACCCCCAAGGGTATAGTAATGTTTGTTCCACCGGTTGAAAGCATTAAAGCACCCTGGTTTTCTCCTTCAGGATTTGGTCATTTTATGAAACAACCTGAATCATTTGAACTGGAATGTACAAATGGTGAAATTGGCTTTAATAAACTCCTTCTCAATATGATAACATGTATTAAACAAGTGTTGATTAATGGTGAAATTGTAAAATTTAAAATAATTAAAGATTCTAATCGAATGAATATAATCTTTGAAAAAAATATTGTACTTAAACCTAAAATGGTATTAAGAATCCTATAAATTTCATAGGATTTTTGGAAAAATTGGAAGAGGTGCCAGATTAAGCGAGAGGAATGATTATATTAATGAATGAAGTACAAATCAATCGTATGTTATTAAAGCTTGTTCGCTTGGAACAAACACTTGAACCATATATTTTTACTCCCATTGCTGAAGTGAAAATGAAACGATATGAGACGTTGCAGCAATATCATAGCATCCCCCGGGATGAAAGCCTTTTTACTGAGACACAAAAGGGAGATGTCTGGGGCGGAGAGGGAGTTTATTGCTGGTTTAAGGCAAAAGTCAATATCCCGGAAGAGTTTAAAGGTGAGAGTATTTATATTAAGCCTGAAGTTGGCGGATATGAGGCTATGCTGTGGGTGAATGGGATTCCTTCCGGTACTTTTGCAACAAAAATAGTACAAACCGGACATGGTAACCACTATTGTGATCTACTGGTGAAAGGGGCTTGTCCGGAAGAGAGTGTTGACGTTGCTATAGAATTTTATGCCGGCCACTATATTATTGGGACACAACCTTTCGAAACAATTCCGGAAAGTGATTTCCGTAATAAATATAATAGAGTTTCTCTTTGCATCAAGAATCAGGATATTGCTGATTTTATCTTTGACTTGCATACACTGAACCAGATGGCAGAAAAGTTAGATCCGTTGAGTTTCCGACGTGCCGACATTATTAATTGCTTAATAGAGGTACATAAAATTGTCTATTATGCTGTTGAGGATGTGGATACGGAAACCTGGCATTCTGCTCTTTTAAAAGCAAGAGAAATAATGAAACCGATGTTGAACGCAAAAAATGCCGAGTCGGCACCGACAGCAGGTATTGTAGGTCATTCCCATATGGATACTGCATGGCTTTGGCAGATATCCGAGACTATAAAGAAATGTGCCAGAACTTTCTCTAATGAAATAAGCCTCATGAATCAGTATCCGGAATATCGTTTTATTCAGAGCTCATCTTATCACACAGAAATGATCCGCCTCCATTATCCTGAATTATTTGAAAAAATCAGGGAGAAAGTTGCGGAAGGCCGGTATGAACCAAATGGGGCTGTATGGGTGGAATGTGACTGCAACATAACATCTGGAGAATCCATGATACGCCAGTTCCTATGGGGGCAAAAATATACACAGAAATATTTCGATTATACCTCCAATTGTTTTTGGCTGCCTGACACCTTCGGCTACAGTGCCGCAATTCCCCAGATTATGAAAGGGTGCAGGGTAGACTATTTCCTCACAACAAAGATGACCTGGAATGATACAAACAGGTTCCCCTATGAAACTTTTTACTGGAAGGGAATAGACGGAACTGAGGTATTTACGCACTTTAATACTTCTCATTGCTGGCCGGATCCAAAGACACTTATAGAACAGCTGGATGGTAGAGGAAGCAGTAACTTTATACGAAACAAAGATGTAGCAAAGAGCCGCCTTATTGCTTATGGCTATGGGGATGGAGGCGGGGGACCGCAGTTTGAGATGATAGAAATGGCGAAACGAGTGAAAGACCTGGATGGCTGCCCGAAAGCAGAACATGTAAATGTTGGCGGGTTCATGGTGAATTTGGAAAATGAAGCAGTAAATCCTCCTACATACAAGGGGGAGCTTTATTTGGAATTACACCGTGGTACCTTAACAAACCAACATACAATTAAACGCAATAACCGCCATGCCGAAATAGCTTTGCACAATCTGGAATTTTTGACGGTACAAAAGTCGGTTGCCAAAAATATTGTTGCTGAAGACACAGATATCAGGCCATTGATGGAAACTCTTCTGGTTAACCAGTTCCATGATATCCTGCCAGGTACTTGTATAGCTAAGGCACATGATACCTGCTTCAGTCAGATGAAGGAACTGCTTGAAAAGGCACAGGAACTTATTGAAAAAACAACCTGCACGATACCGGATGAAAATGCAGTAACAGTGTTTAATACATTGGGCTTTGACAGGGATGAAATAATTTATATAGATGGCTGCCAAAACAAGGTGCCTACAGATAAAAATTTAATTACTCAGCGTATTTGTAATATTTCAGGACAGGAACAGCTTTGTATAGCAAACCTCCATCTTCCTTCAATGGGAGGGAATGTGCTCAAATTTGAGGAAGCCGGTTTGATAACAGATACTGCAGAGTCGGCTTTTACTTATAAAGAGAATATATTGACTACGCCATTCGCTAAAATTACATTTACGGAAGCTGGAACAATCAGCTCTTTCATCGACACGCGCGTAAACCGTGAACTCTGCGGAAATGGTGAACCACTTAACACCTTCTTAATAGCTGAAGATGTACCAGCATCATGGGATAATTGGGATATTGATGCAGACTGCCAGATGAAGTTTGAAGCGAGTGCAAAATTGGTTGAGCGTGAAATAATATCGAATGGCAGAATTCAATTTAGAATCCGCAATACCTATAATATTTCAGAGAAGTCATCAGTGAAACAGGATATGATATTTTACTCCACAACTCCAAGAGTTGACTTTGAGACTATTATAGACTGGAAAGATAGGCACCGTTTCTTAAAGGTAGATTTTAATACTACTGTTATGAGCAATATCTCAAGGCATGAAATCCAATTCGGCCATTGCCAAAAGCCAACCACTCGAAATAATAGTATTGAGCAGGCAATGTTTGAGGTACTGAACCATAAGTTTACCGACCTTTCAGAAACCAGATATGGTGTAGCTTTGCTTAACGATTGTAAATATGGTATATCTGTTGAAGGATCGGATATGCGTTTATCTCTGCATAAGGGAGGGTGCAGGCCTGATCCGAGAGGAGATGCGGGAGTACATGAATGCGTATATTCATTTCTGCCCCATATTGGAGATTTTAGTGCCGAGAACGTTGTTATACCTGCCTACAGCCTTAATTATAAACCAATCGTTATGCAGGGGAGAGAGGAATATAAATCCTTTGCCAAAGTTGATAGTAACAATATTATTATTGAAACTGTCAAGCCTTGCGAGGAAAATCAAAAGGCATATATAATGAGGTTGTATGAAGCAGAAGGCACATTTACAAATGTAAAGGTCAGCCTAGGGACGGCACCTAGTGCGGTTGATATAACTAACATGTTGGAAGAAGAGTTGGAATCTCTATCAGCAGAAAAAGAAATTGATCTTTCCTTCAGTCCGTTTGAAATAAAGACGATAAAGGTAAGCTATTAAAATGTATTTTTGAAATGTCCTAATGAAAAGATGAGAGAAAAGAGAGATTATTATGGACATTTTTTTGAAATAACTACGTTTAGAGCGATATTTAAAGCCTAAAAAATAAAAATAATCACGAGGTGAAAATGCAATCTAAGAATCTTATCATTTTTCTTGATTCAGGGGACAACATTATTGAACTCATATAGAAAAAAATATGTTGGATTGTTGTCAGATGCTTGCGTTGAAGCGGTTGCACCAAGTATATAGATAGAGGAGACTGCCAGAAATATTATGAGTGCATCCAATGCTAAAGCAAAAAATTCATTACATCTGGCATGTGCAGTTCATGCAGAGTGTGATTGTTTTATTACTTGTGATGATAGATTTATAAGAACTATAAAAGCGAATATAGCTAAGCTGGAAAATGCTATTGGAAATATAAAAATAATGAACCCGATGATTTCCTAAGGGAGGAGATGAAAATAGATGCTATCGAGTGAAAATTATAAATTAAGTGATAAAGAAATAATAGAAAAGGGCTCCAGAGCTTTAATTAAGGAGTTGGGTTATTCCGGTTTCTTGAGGTATATAAGAAATTTTGAAGAAGGACATGGGGAAGACTACCTAAATGTTCAGAATGATATCTATAAAGACATGAGCTTGGATGAAATATTTGAAAAACTAAGCCCAATCACAATCATAAAACAATATTAAAATTACTGTTTTTATTTTTTAATACTGCCATCTGGGTTATACTTCTGCTTTATAAATTCAATATAATCTTCAACCTGCTTTATGGCTTCATCAGGCAGACCGGAAATATCAAGATTGTGATTGGGTTTAGTTTCAGTTTTATTATCTATCACATTTCTGTTATCAGTATGTCCGAGAAGATAATCGATAGAAACACAGAAATAATCTGCAAATTTTTTCTTTAAGTCATCACTAGGAGTTCGGTAATTGGTAACATATCCAGAAACAGTAGTGGGCGATAAATTAAATAATTCAGCAAATGTCTTTTGATCAATACCTTTTTCGTCAATTAAAGATCTTAATCGTTCACCTAAAGTCATTAAAACACCTCAAACCAA
>NZ_AORV01000059.1 GCF_000350485.1 Ruminiclostridium cellobioparum subsp. termitidis CT1112 | reverse complement strand
ATGCAAGTATTAAGGAGGAAATACTGAATTGGATCAGCGATAAAAATTGCAAAA
This sequence comes from Ruminiclostridium cellobioparum subsp. termitidis CT1112, assembly GCF_000350485.1. Lineage (GTDB taxonomy): Bacteria > Bacillota > Clostridia > Acetivibrionales > DSM-1351 > Ruminiclostridium > Ruminiclostridium termitidis. Next base: position 65,884 of record NZ_AORV01000059.1, on the reverse strand, counting down.
AATATAAGTTTAACTAATCATTGAATATTTACACTGAGCTGGATACAAAATAAAAGAAAAATATAGAATATAAAGGTTAAACAACTGATGTTTTATATAATACTTTTAATACTTCTAATCGTGATATGTTATAAATGGGGAGATTGGCGTAATTGGCAAAAATATCAATCAACTATTTTGTTCTTTACGCTGGGAGACTTCCTGTATATGGGACTTACTTATTTAAAGCCTCTGTGGGACTATGATACGAATTTTGCAAAAGGGATCTATGATAACCTTTTTGTAAATTTTACAATATTTCCATGCACAATCCTTCTTTTTATACCGAGATTCCCAGAGGGTATAAAAAAACAGGTATTATATATTTTGAAGTGGGTTGTTATCTATACTTCAGTTGAATGGCTTGCAACTCTGTTACATTCATTTCAACAAGAGAATGGATGGACTATTTGGTATTCTTTGACGTTTAACTTTGTTATGTTTCCGTTACTATGGTTACATTACAAGAAGCCTTTATTAGCATATCTAGGATCATTTGTGGTGGCTGTCACAATACTTTGGCTGTTTAAGATCCCAGTAAACGATATATGGTAATAACAGTTATATAATTTTTCCATTATTCTTCGGATTTTATTTCTATTTTCCCTTTTCGTAGTTAGAAATGTATTGTTCAAGTATTAATTCAAGCTGTGCATTAGCAGAGCGCTTGTTTTCTCCTGCAATCATTGTAAGTTTATCAATTGTTTTTTCGGATGCACGCAAAGTAAAAACCGTTCTATCTAACATTTTCATGCCTCCTTATTTGATAGCAATATTGTAGCATATAGCAATCAAAACTTATGCTATCTCATTGACAGCAAAATGATAGCTCGGTATAATTGCTGCAGGCCGTGATAGCAATGTGGTAGCAAGTAAGAAACAAACAAACAAACATCTTTAAGAATCCTAAAAGATATTTCAAAAAAGTTAAAAAGAGTTTTTGGATAATAATATTTAAACCAATGGTACACAAATCAAGGTGATATTATTGTTGCATTAGCACTATAAATACATAAAAATGTAAAAATATGGGTTGACGTATACGGCCTGATAGTATATAATTTCAATAATTGGTAAAGTCATTGAAATCGCCAATGCAACTAAGTCTATTACTTTGCTTTTATAAGTAAATTATACTACGAAAATAAGTTGGTGGTTATTTGTCTAATATTAAAGAAAACAAAGAGATATACATAAGACTTTTTAAACTTCTAAAACCATATTTCAAAAAAATCAGTTTGATATTTGTCTGTATTATTGCTTCAGCCGGAATAAATATGCTCATACCGTTACTAAGTAAGCAGATCATGGATAATGGGCTGCTTGCAAAGAATTTTACCGTTGTGGTCAAATTTTCCATACTTACATTGGCAATTGTTTTGATTGAACAGGCAATTGGTTTGCTGGAGACAAAATATTTTTCATATGTAAACTCCCTGTTTCAATACTCACTTCTCAAGGGGGCTTTTAAGCATCTTCAAAGACTTAAGCTTCAATATTTCAATAATACGAATTTCTCAGAGATTATGGGCAACATCGGCATGGATGTAGGGAACATATCAAGAGTATGTGATAAAGGAACTTTTATTATAATTTCGCAGGTATTCAGGATTATCGGAGGCTTGATCGGGCTGCTGCTAATTGACTGGAGACTGACATTGGTTGTACTGTTTGTTGCTCCTGCAAGATATTTTATAGTCAATTCTTTGGCAAAAAAGCGAAAGGCTATGTTCAAGGAATTTTTGGAGTATAACCGTGATTTCTCATCCTGGTACGGGGATACTATAAGCGGTATAAAGGAAATCAAACTTTCTGGGATTGACAGGATAAAAACAGGAGAGTTCATTAAAAAACAAAGAAAAATTGTCAAGATGAATATAAAAATGGCATTTTTGGATAAGTTCAACGAATACTCGGAAAGTGTTGTGTTTCAGGGAATATCCAGTGCTTTATACATACTGGGAGCGTACATGGCCTTCAGAAATGAACTCACTATCGGGGGTTTATTCGCATTTCTTACATATAGTGCTTATGTTATAGGACCTATATCTGCAATATTAAATATAGGGTATAATTTTTCAAACATAATCCCTTCTGCAAAAAGATTCTTTGAATTTCTCGACATGGAAACAGAGATTGAGGTTAAGCGGGAAACCAATGCCAGGGCCATTGATAATGAGGTGCCGGGAGACATAACATTTGAAAATGTGAGCTTTTCATATAAGGAAGGGGAGCAAATCTTAAATAAGATAAATCTGAATATAAAGGCCGGTGAAAAAATTGCTGTTATCGGAGCCAACGGCTCGGGAAAGAGTACTCTCATAAACTTGCTGCTGAGATTTTATAAGCCACAGGAAGGAAAAATATTGCTTGACGGAACTGATATAAACGACATCAAATTAAGGGATTACAGAGGCTTGATATCTGTGGTAAGTCAGGACTTATATCTTTTTAACACGACTATAGAAAAAAACATTTCCATTGGTTCAAAGGCGGATAACACAGTTATTAATAAAGCTGCTGTGAGAAGCGGTGCATATGATTTTATAAAAGACATGCCTTTAAAATATAAAAGTGAAGTGGGCAGAAACGGTTCCAGGCTTTCAGGCGGACAAAGGCAGAAGATAGCGATGGCCAGAGCTTTTGCCAGACAGTCAAAAATACTTATACTTGATGAAGCTACAGCAAATTATGATGTTGAATCAGAGGCATATGTAAATAAAATGCTGACAACAGACTTTAAAGACAGTACGGTCCTGGTGATAAGTCACAAGCCTGATATTTTGACAAAGGTGGATAAAATCTGGCTGGTACATGCCGGAAGCATTCAGGAATATCTCAGCTTCGGTGATCTAAAGAATAATTCTCTTGTTTACAAGGAACTTTTAGTTGAGGAAAAAAGGGTTGGCTAAATGTGCTTGAAGTTACTTTTCTTACTCTGCATATGTAAAATTATAAAATAGAATTAAGCAGAGGTCTGTCTATTGATCAAAAGCCGATTCAAAAAGGCAAAAGGGCGCAGTATAAAATAATCAGCTGCCCTGATGATATCAATATCACTTTCGGAATGCTGACAGAAAAGGCGTGCCATACCAAGTCTATGATATGTTCTATATTATGCTATAATTATTGCAGGAGGCTGTACATATGGAATACCTCAGCGGAATTGTAGAAAGAATAACTTATAATAACGAAGAAAACGGATTCAGTGTAATTAAAATTAAATCCAGGGGTTATGCAGAGCTGGTAACGGTTGTGGGAAATCTTGCTGCCGTTAATGTAGGTGCTGCAATCCGTTTAAAAGGTGATTGGAGACACGACAGCAAATATGGCAAGCAATTCAGTGTCGTTGACTATAGAGAGACAGTACCTGCCACAATCGCAGGCATAGAAAAATATCTTGGCAGCGGTATGATAAAGGGAATAGGACCTGTTTATGCAAAAAGGATTGTTGCCAGGTTCAAGGAGAATACTCTTAAAATCATAGAGGAGCAGCCTGATAGTCTGATAGATGTGGAAGGAATCGGCCAAAGACGTGTTGATATGATAAAGAGGGCCTGGCAGGAGCAGAAGGAAATAAAGAATGTTATGCTTTTCCTGCAAAGTAACGGTGTTTCAACGGCTTACGCAGTTAAAATCTACAAGACCTATGGGAATGAAAGTATAAATATTGTAAAAACAAATCCTTACCGACTTGCAGATGATATCTGGGGGATAGGCTTTAAAACGGCCGACAAAATAGCACGGCAGCTGGGTTTTGACAGCAATTCCTTTGAAAGATGCCGCTCAGGCCTGCTTTATGTTCTGAATGAACTGTCAAATGACGGGCATTGCTATGCCCTGAGAGATCAACTGTTTGAAGTGGCCGGAAGCATACTGGAGCTCGATAGGCCGCTTATTGAGGGAACACTTGACAGGATGCTGGAAGAAAAGCTTGTAATCGGGGACGAAGGAAATGCAGTATACCTTCCCGCTTTTTATTACAGTGAGCTGGGGGCAGCCAAAAGAGTGCGGCAAATACTTGCTGAAGAGAGCAAATACAAAGCTGCCGGCATAGATGAGCACTTAAAAAATATTCAAGAGGAACACAATATCCAATATGACGATATTCAAATAGAGGCAGTCAAGACTGCTGCCGGTTCCAAGCTTATGGTTCTCACAGGGGGACCGGGCACCGGAAAGACCACCACGACTCTCGCCATTATCAAGGTATTTCAAAAATTGAACGCAAGGGTATTACTTGCCGCTCCAACGGGTAGAGCTGCCAAAAGAATGGCGGAAACCACCGGTCTTGAGGCAAAAACCATACACAGACTGTTGGAATACAAGCCTCCCGAGGGCTATAAAAAGAATGAAGAAAGTCCGCTGGACTGTGATGTCCTGATAATTGATGAAACATCGATGGTTGATATCATGTTGTTTTATAATCTTTTAAAGGCTGTTTCCAATGAAACGGTACTTATACTGGTGGGTGACGTGGATCAGCTTCCGTCGGTGGGGGCAGGAAATGTACTTAAGGATATCATAGAGTCGGAAACTGTAAATGTTGTAAGACTTACGCGCATATTCCGGCAGGCCCAGGGAAGTGCAATAGTAACGAACGCACACAGGATAAACAGGGGTGAGACACCAAACCTTAAGGGCGGAAAGAGCAGCGACTTCTTTTTTATTGAAGAGGATGAGCCGCAAAAGGTTGTGGAAACCATAACAGAGCTATGTTCAAAGAGACTGCCCAACTATTACAAAGTTGATCCTGTCAATGACATTCAGGTGCTGTGTCCCATGCAGAAGGGAGAGACAGGAGCCTTCAATCTCAATATTATTCTGCAGGAAGCCCTGAATCCGGCCGAGGTTAGTATAAAGTACGGCGGAACAGTTTATAGGCTTAACGACAAGGTCATGCAGATAAAAAATAATTATGATAAAAATGTTTTTAACGGCGATATTGGCAGCATTACAGGTATTGATACCGAGGACAGAATGCTTGCTATTTGTTTTGACGGAGTGAATGTTGAGTATGATGCCACTGAGCTGGATGAAGTAGTTCTGGCCTATGCAACCACTGTTCACAAAAGCCAGGGCAGCGAGTATAAAATAGTGGTTGCACCTGTAACCATGCAGCATTATATGATGTTGCAAAGAAATCTACTGTATACCTGTGTTACAAGGGCCAAAAAAATTCTAGTGCTGGTGGGCTCCAAAAAGGCAATCGGCATAGCTGTCTCAAACAACAGAATGCAGAAGAGGAACACCATGCTGGTGGAAAGGTTGAAGAGAAGCAGGGATGATTAAATAACTATCAATATATTATAAATACATTGAAAATACCAAAAAATAAATTGCAAATGCAAGGTAAAACTACCTGAGTGGTGAAAAACAATTGTATCCACTCATCTTGGAATATTTCTCAGCAGCCTTTGTTATTTTATAAATATCACCAGCAACTAATCGTCAAAATAATCATTCTTAAATATCATTCTTTTAAAACAATTTAAAAAAGAAGGTGATGCCTTTCATTTATTAGTTCATCAGAAAAGGAGGTGAAAATATATGAGGTTTCATTTTACATTCGAGCTGGAAAATGAGGTTATTGATGTTAATTACAGGAGGAAAATACTATCCTTTTTAAAAAATGCCATTGAAAAAAGCGATAAGCAGTTCTATCAGCAGCTTTATGGCAATGGCAGCAATACCAATAAGGATTTTACCATGTCTGTTTATTTTGTTCCTGAAACACAATATGGAACGGAAACGATCAGTGTCAAAAGCAAAAGAGTAATAGTTAACATGTCTACTCCCAACTCCCTTACAGGAATACAGCTGTATAACGCCATGTGCGGGCAGAAATTCATCAAGTACAGGTTCTCTGGGGAAAACTCTCTAAGACTGGTCAAAATTCAAAATGAAAAGGAAAAACTTATAACACAGAACAGGGCCGTATTCAACACAATGTCACCGATTGTAATACGCGACCATAACCGGGAAACCGGCAGGGATTGGTTTTATACCTTTGAGGATGAACCCGCCGTGGACATTCTGAAGAGAAATCTTGAAGCGGAGCTCTCAGGAAAATTCCAGAGGGATATCGGTTATGATATCAGGCAGCTGAAAATTGAATTCATACGTATGAAAAAAGTAATCATTAAGAATTACGAACTCAAAATTCCGTGTTCTTTGGGCATATTCTCAATGGAGGGCGAACAGTACCTCCTGCAGTACCTGTATCAACGGGGAGTGGGTGCAAAAAGGTCTTTGTGTTTTGGAATGCTGGATCTGATTTAGTAATGTGGGAATGGAGGTGATTTATCTGGAGAATGAAATAATACGGCTTGCGCTGGGAGATTGGAGCTGGAATGCCTCGGTTGCAGGTTTTATCAATATCATAGGTGAGGAAAATGTTACATATGACGGAGCTTCTGCGCAAATTCCTGTGAACTGCCTTGAGGATTTTGAAGACAGGTATTTCAGGTATTTTATAGATACATATGAAAAAGCTCTTCCGTGGTATAGGATAGTCTCTTTTAAAAATACAATAGGCTTTTATAATGAAAATGGATTTGAAGGGCTGGATCTTAAAAAATTAAAGTCAATCAACGATTACATAAAGGATACCGTGAAAAGATATCTTACAAGCAACAGCTTTAAATCGGCTTTTGAACTGATGGGTGAAGCCGAGCGGATGGCAGAGCTTGAAAAAAACCTTTCGAAAGTCAGGGAACCCAAAGACGACACCGACTTTGAAAAAGTAAAAGAAGAAGTAATCGGAGAGTTAAAAAAGCAGTTTGAAATAATAAATAAAATAATAGAATACTGTGGAAATGAAAATGGAAGACGTTTCATAGGTGCTAAGAATGTCATATATACAATAATCAGAAATGGCTGGAACGGAATAAGCTTTTTAAATCCACAGACTAAAATAAAAGATATCTATGAGGATTACAGAACATATTTTGTGGATGAGGCCAGAGAATATCTGGCAGCAGATAAGCAAAAGTTCAGGTACAAATGCTTTACTTGCGGGGCTCCTATCAGAGATATGAACAATGATATGAGCTTTTTGAACCAGTCGGGTTTTGATACTGCAAGGAAACCGTCACATGTCTGGGACTTTGTCAATGACATTGCATTGTGTCCTGTGTGCAAGCTCATATATTCATGCCTGCCGGCAGGCTTTGTATATGTAAATAATACCGGACTGTATATTAATGCCAATGTAAATATGCGTTATAACGTCAGAGTTAACAGAAGTGCCCGGGATTCAGTGCTCAAGGAAGGCCGGAATGAGACAGCTTCCCGTAGAATCTACAAAGTGCTTGTGGAAGCCATGGAGAGGGAACGGATTGAAAAAAGCAGGTATGAACTGGCTGATGTGCAGGTGGTCCGATATGAAAACGAACGTTTCAAATTCAATCTTTTACCTGAGAGCACGATAAAATTGATCCACAAATATCATGACGAAATATCCGGATTGATCAGAACGGGCTATAAAGAGGGGAAGGAAAGCTATAGCATATATGAGCAGGTGCTTGAAAATATTTTCAACAATCAGAATCTGTTTTTGCTGGTGTATAAGCTGCTGCATTTCAAGACAGCTTCAAATAAGGATTGCTTTTTCCACATGGGGCATGTAGAGGATATACTCAGTATAAATGCGGGGTTGATAAAAAGTTTGGGAGGAATGGAGAATATGGATGAGAACAGGAATTATATAAATGAGGCAAAAAATTCAGGATATCATCTTAGAAAAGCATTCATGAAAAATAATGAAAAAACGGGTAAAATCCCGGGGATAAGCTACCGACTGCTCAATGCGCTTAAAACCGGAAATAGAAATATGTTTATGGACGTGCTGCTTAATTCTTACCTGTATACTGGAAACAAAGTGCCGGCCGTAATCTCGGAAATATTCAGGAGTGATGAGCTGTTCAGTACAATTGGTTATAGTTTTGTAACAGGCTTTATTGCGGAAAGATCCGATGACAGCGGCAATGAGGCAAATAATGAAAAAACGGTAAATGGAGAGGAGAACTGATTATATGAATAATTTAAAAGTTAAGGGATTGACAATGACAATCCTGTTTCAGGCAGAAAGTGCGAACTACGGTGAAAGCGTAGGGAACGTAGCATCCTTGAAAAAAATATCCAGGAATAAGGGTGAGCAGTATACATATATATCCAGGCAGGCTATCCGTTACAATATTGCGGAACAGCTTGGTGAACCCCAGGCTCCTGTCTCAGCTGAAGGGGCGGGAGATAAAAAGGTGATTCAGTTCAGTCAGGAGGCCACTATTACAAATTATCCCGAAGTGGATTTTTTCGGTTATATGAAAACTGAAAAGGGCACCGGAGGAAAGAAGAGAAGTGCAAAGGTAAGACTGTCCAATGCCATTTCGCTTGAAACCTTCAAGGGTGATCTGGATTTTCTCACGAACAAGGGACAGGCCGATAAAATCAAAAGTGATATGAATATAGCACAGGCTGAAATCCATAAGTCATACTACCGGTATACCATAGCTGCCGACCTGGATCAGATAGGCAGCGACCAGGAATACGGCATAGAGCTTGAGAACGGTGAAAGGGCAAGAAGAGTAAAGAAACTGTTGGATACCGTTGCAATGCTGTACAGGGATATCAGAGGCAGAAGAGAGGATTTGAAACCGTTATTTGTAATAGGCGGAGTATATGATATAAAGAATCCCGTATTTCAGAATGTTGTTTCAATTGAGAATAACTGCATTAATATTAGTCAGATAACAGGAGTAATGTATGACGGAATCCGGGAACATACCTTTACGGGAATTGTAGACGGCCGGTTTGACAATACAAATGAAGTAAGAGAGGTTCTGAAGGCGGCAACGGTGCCGGAATTCTTTACAGCCCTTAAGAATGAGGTGGACAAATATTATGAGGGGAATTAGGCTTAAACTAAGTCAGGATATGGTCAACTATAAAAAGCCTGCAAGCTTTCAATTGAAGGAAACCTACCCTCTTCCGCCGTACTCGACAGTCATTGGAATGATTCACAATATATGCGGTTATACCGAATATCACCCTATGAAAATAAGTGTACAGGGGAAATATTTTTCCAAGGTCAACGACCTGTTTACACGGTATGAATTTAAAAATGGCATGACATATGACGAGAAACGACACCAGCTGAACGTAAACGGGTACGGGATATCCAGAGGGGTTGCAACAGCGGAGCTCCTGGTGGATGTGGAACTGCTGCTGCATATCGTCCCCGAAGCAGAGGAGGATGTTCAGGAGATATATGATTGGCTGCTGAGACCGTTGGAATATCCGTCATTGGGAAGGCGGGAGGATCTGACGGTACTTGAAGAGGTTAGAATAGTTGAAATCAATGAAGATGTTGCCGGTTACGATTTGGAGCTTGAAAAGGGCTATGGAGCATATATCCCGGTTTCATATCTGATGAATGATTATGTTGAGACCAGAGCCGTTGACGGATTGGAATATTCGGGAACCTGCTATAAACTTAACAAAAACTACAGGCTTTCAAATTTCGGCTCCGATAAGGCACCAAAGGTATTTAGAAGATGGGAAACAGTTGACGTATTGTATGGACGAGATATTCAGATGAAAAGAAAGAAGCCGTTTTATGTGGACGAGCTGGGAACCTGTGTATTTCTGGCGTAGCAGGCAAAATAACAGAGAATGTAAAAAGCTGCTAATAAGAACCTGAGGTGAATAAAAGGTGTATTAAGGAGGGCAAATGGATAACAAGGCAGCAGATGAGAGATTTATTGCAAAGACGATACCCAGAAAAGATATTCAAGGGCATACCGATGATTTACTGGATAACTTTAAGCTGCTGAAAGAGCTGTATCCTAATCTGAAGATAGATTGGGAGCTGCTCCGCCTGGCGTGTATATACCATGATCTGGGGAAAATGAATGACACATTCCAGCAGTGTGTCCACGGCAAGGTAAAAAGTACAGGAATACCGCATGGTTTCCTGAGCCTTGGTTTTATAGATGTTGAATATCTCGAAGAGCTAGGATATGAGGAGAAAGATATAAGGGCCCTATTTCAGGCAGTGGCATACCATCATGAACGGGATGTGTACCTTGAAGAGGATGAAATATCCAGGGAGATAGCCCGGCTGGCAGGTGTTTTCAAAAATTTTGAATACCGGCCGCTGCCATCCAGACATCTGGATGCCCGGTTGTACAAAAGTTTTTTCAGACTGGGGACAAGACCATATGAGTCACGGGATGGGGAATATTTTTTTAAAACAATTATGCTGAAAGGACTTTTGAACAGGATTGACTATGCCGCAAGTGCGGGAATAGATGTAGAAAAACCTGCGGGTTTTCTGCCGGAAGCCATGGAAATCCTGGTGAATGGGTGGAAAAAAGACAACCCCGGTGCCGGATGGAACGAGCTGCAAAAATATATGCTTGAAAACCGGAATGAAAATGTAGTTGTGGTGGCTCAGACCGGCATGGGGAAAACCGAGGCAGGACTTCTCTGGCTTGGAGACAGCAAGGGCTTCTTTACCCTGCCTCTTAAAAGTGCGATTAATGCAATTTACAAGCGCATTGCGGAAAATATAGCAGGAAAGGATATGGAAAACCGTGTTGCACTGCTGCATTCGGATACTCTGAAGGTATATACAGAGCAGGAGGAAAGCAATAAATATAAAAAGAAATCATCGGAAGCGGATGATATACGGGAATATGAGAGTGCTGAACTCGAAGGATACTACACCAGGACAAGGCAGCTTTCTCTGCCGCTGACAATATGTACATTGGATCAGATATTTGATTTTGTGTACAGGTATAAGGGTTTTGAACTTAAGCTTGCGACGCTGTCCTATTCAAAAGTAATCGTGGATGAGATTCAGATGTATTCCCCTGATCTTATTGCCTATCTAATTCTTGGACTGAAATATATTACAAGGATGGGAGGCAGGTTTGCAATCCTGACCGCAACTCTTCCAGGAGTAATTCTGGATTTGATGAAGGACGAGGGTATATGTTTTAAAGGGTCTGAAACCTTTACAAACGGGCTTGTGCGTCACAGTATAATGAAAATTGATTCCCAGATTGACGAAGATTCCAGTATTGCCGAAATGGCAAGGGCCTATAATAAAAATAAACTCCTGATTATTTGTAATACGGTCAGGAAGGCAAAAACAGTTTACAATAAATTAAAAGCTGTTCTGCAGAAGGAAACAGGGGATGAAAGTGTAGAACATTTGCAGCTTTTGCACAGCGGTTTCATCAGGGAAGAGAGGAGTAAAAAAGAGGACCGCATCATGGAGCTTGGGAAGAAGGGAAGTACGGGCTGCGGAATCTGGGTCACAACACAGTTGGTCGAAGCTTCCCTGGATATAGATTTTGATTTGCTTTATACCGAGCTGTCCGATCTTAACGGACTCTTCCAGAGAATGGGCCGCTGCTGCCGGCATAGAAAGCTGGACAAGGAATATAACTGCTTTGTATTCACCGGAGGAAATAAAAAGTGCAGTGGAGTGGGTTCCTTTATTGATGAAAAGATTCATCAGCTCTCAAAGGAAGCACTTTATAATGGTGTCCTGAATGAAACTGCCAAAGCAGAAATGATAAAAGAGACCTATTCCACTGAAAAACTTAAGGATACCGGATATTATTCTGATATAAAGAGTACGATCCAGTATGTCAAGGACATTTCTTCCTATGAAATGGATAAAAGGGATGTAAACAAAGTATTCAGAGACATTGACCAGGTATCTGTGATTCCTTTGAGCGTTTATAAGGAACATGAGGAGGATATCGGATATAATATCGGGATTATCAAAAGCAGGGAATATTCAAAAAAGGAGAAGGTAAAAGTCCGTGAAGCATTGAGAGACCTGATGGTTCCTGTCCAGAGAAGACTGGCAGAGGAAACTAAGATTATTTTCAAAAAAATCTCAAACGGCTTTGATATTATTGCAGTTGATGCGGAATATAGCATTGAAACAGGAATCAGTTTTGAAAAAACCGGAAAAGAAGAGTTTAGAAATGCTGAATCAAGAATGTTCTAGTACTGGTAACTTCTTATTTATTCTTTAAGTACCTATCGACAGAAATCGGGTGCGTGGACCTTGATAATTCAATATTGTAGCAGGCAAGGTTTTATATAAACATACTGGAATGTAAATCTTTGAGTCAGTCTGTAAGGCGTACAGGCTCAATCGTTTTATATAAACATACTGGAATGTAAATTCCCTGCGGTATTCGTCCTTTATGGCATATTCTACTGGTTTTATATAAACATACTGGAATGTAAATAAGTTAAATAGCTGTTTGTGTCCTTCTCTCTTTTCAGTTTTATATAAACATACTGGAATGTAAATTGATCAGGTGGCATAGGGGCGGTTATGAGCCGAAAGAGTTTTTATATAAACAAACTGGAATGTAAATTAATATCCTGCTTGAGATCAAGTTCATAGCAGCCAGGTTTTTATATAGACATACTGGAATAAAATGATACTCATGTTCAGGAATCAAGAATATCATTTGTTGCTTTTATCTTTTATATAAACCGATTCTAAAACAAATAATTTTAAGATTTTCTAGTTGCCTTTGAGTTTTAATATAAGTATACTTGAAGGGAATGTGAAGAATTGAAGCTTTGTATAAACTATCGCACCATACATAGCTTTTATATAAACATACTGGAATATAAATTTGGGTATATTTATAGTTGGTGCTATAATCGGCTTGTTTTCATATATACATAATGGAATGTAAATAATTTAACCAGAGCATCAGCTATAACATCATAGTCTAGTTTTTATATAAACACACTGGAATGTAAACGCCATCAGCTGTTTGATACCTTGGCTTTTCATTTTTATATAAGCAGATTGGAATGTAAATACCACGACCACGACCAGCACTACAATTAGCCACCCATTTTTATATAAACAAACTGGAATGTAAATAGATCAGGCGTTTCGAGGAACATTGCCAGCGGCAGGGTTTTTATACAAACATATTGGAATGTAAGTAACATAGTATCCTGGCAGTTGTCAATGATGATAGCGATGTTTTTATATAAACACACTGGAATGTAAACGCCATCAGCTGTTTGATACCTTGGGATTTTTATTTTTATATAAACAGATTGGAATGTAAATTCACAAAATACCCTGGCTTTTCTGGGGTTAGTTCTGGTTTTTATATGAATATACTGGAATGTAAATATGGGAAAGAATGACGGTGGCCCGGACGGTTTGCAGCTTTTATATAATCAAAATGGACATAAAGTTTGCTCAAGAAACAAATCCTTAACCGGAGGGAATAGTGAGGCTTTATTTGAACACATTTACTATTGTCAATCAAATAATCTTCTCAATAAATAAACATTCCTACCTCTGGCTGCGTATTTGTACCGGCTGATTCTGTAAACTAAAGATTCGGTATAATGTATAGGAAAAAGTTGTCATAATAAGTCAATTTAACTAAAAAACAGTTTCAATTTACCTCCTCTGGGTATATAATCTTAGGAGTATATACAAGTTTACGTAATAAGTAGAGAGAGGTGCTAATGTTATGTTCAAAAACATGAAAGTATTTAACAAGGTATTGGTTATGGCTATTTTTTCCTTGATATTGTTATTATACCAGGGAGCTGTATCCTATTACTTCTTGAATGTGGCGAATTCCGGTATTGACAGTTTATACAACAATTATCTTAAGGGTACGGAATACATAAATGACATAAGAGCAAATTCGCGGGCTAATGAAGCGAATTTGCTCTATATAATTTTGAATACCGGTAACAAAACTTTTCAGGAAGAAAAGCTGAAAGATCTTGACCTGAGAACACAGACCATATCAGAAGATATTTCAAGGCTCAAAGAATTGGAAATAGATGATTTTGAGGTGGATGCACTTTCTTCGGCTTCACTTAACGTCAAGAATTTCAATGAGGCCAGAGACGAGATCATAAAGCTGGCAATGGCCGGAGATCAGAAGTCTGCAATGAAAAAATACAGTGATAATGTCAAGTATATGAATGATTATCAGCAGCAGTATCAGGAACTGGCAAAAAGTCTTGTCAATCTGTCCATGGCAATACATACCGATAGTGAAAACAATAAAAAAATAGCAATAGCCTTTTTGATTGGGACTTTCCTTATTGCAGCCGCCCTTGGTCTTATCCTTGCCATTATAATCGCAAGATCAATTTCAAGGCCTTTGAACAGTGCCGCCAGGCATTTGAATATCATAGGCTCGGGAGATTTGTCGCAGGAAATTCCTGAGACCTATAAGAAACACAAGGATGAGGTCGGCCAGATAATAAATTCTATCGGCAAAATGCAAATGTCCCTGACCGATATTTTACGTACGGTCAAATATGAGGCCGACAGATCCATGGAACATATTGCCGTAACCCATGAGAGAATCGAGGAACTGAACGGTGAAGTGGCCGCTATTACAGGGACTGCCCAGGAATTATCGGCAGGTATGCAGGAAACGGCGGCTTCGGCACAGGAAATGACAGCCACTGCCCATGAAATAGAAACGGCAGTTGAAAATGTAGCTTCAAAGGCTCTGGAAGAAGTGAATATTGCAACGGATATTAACCAAAGAGCCGGAAACATAAAGCAGAAGGCCACAGATTCCTTGAATGAAGCCAGACAGCTTTTTGAGACCGCACAGGAGAAGCTTAACAGTTCATTGATCCATGTAAAAAAAGTTGACCAGATAGGGGAAATGTATTCTACAATACTTGCCATTACCGAGCAAACAAACCTGCTGGCATTGAACGCGGCAATTGAGGCCGCAAGAGCCGGTGAGCACGGAAAGGGTTTTTCGGTGGTTGCCGATGAAATAAGAAAACTCGCCGACGAATCAAAAAATACCGTCTCAAAGCTGCAGAACATAACAAATCTTGTGACCGGCTCGGTAGCGGATTTGGCGGATAACTCAACCAACATGCTGAAATTTATGAATGAAAGGGTACTCAACGACTATTCTCTGTTATTGGAAACCAGTGAACAATACAGCAAGGACGCTATTTACTATTACGACAATTCAACCGACTTAAGCGCAACCTGCGAGCAGCTGCTGGCTACAATACAAAATATGGTTTCGGCCATAAATGAAATTGCTCTGGCTGCAAATGAAGGTGCGGCAGATATTAATGATATTGCCCGAAAGACAATGACAATAAATGAAAAGTCGGCAGAAACCAAAGAAATGACCTTTAATATTAAAGAAAGCTCTGACAGAATGATAGAACAGGCTGCACGGTTCATTATAACGCCCGGAAATGATGCAGGCAGGGACACTGGGATTTAACACCGCCGGGGGATTTTATAATCCCAGCCTGCCGTCTTTGAGATAAATGGTATCACCCCTCAGATCGCTGAGCGATGGCCAGTTGGATGTGACTATCAAAATTGCAATTCCCCTGTCCGCCAACAGATTAATCATCTGCTCAGTAATCTGATTGACCTTTACATCGGTGATTGAAAAGGGCTTTATACACACGAGGACCCTGGGCGAATACAGCAGCCACTTGCAGTAAACCACTTTCTGCTGAATGCTGGGCGGAACCATGTAAACCGGCTTTCTGAAATAAGTTGGATCTATCAGCTGATCAAGAGTCTTTATTACACTTTTGCCGTATCTGCTTTTGACCCAGAACCAGTTGACCTTGTTTGATAATGGTATGCACAGGTTATACAATACGCTTAACCTTTTAAAAAGCATTACTTCGGTTGGATTTTCCTCAACAAAGCACACTCCCTTTTCCTGGGCATCGGCTATGCTGCTGGCAGAATAGCTGTTATTATTAACGGTGATCCTCCCCCTGTAAGTGCCTATTGTACCGTTAAGAAGGCCGATAAGGTCATTTTTGCTTTCATCGTCCATATAAAATATCTTCAGGATTTCGCCGCGCCGGATATCCAGGCTGATATCCTGCAAAACATCGGTATATATGTTATTCAGAGAAAGCACGACCTCCCTCTGCTGTGAGGATGTGCCGGCCTCACTTGCAATATCTTTGTAGGAATCATCCGGCTGTTTGGCATTTAAGAGCTGATATATCATTTTTCGGTCCAGGTTGGCCGAATTGAAAAGACCCATTGTTTTTCCGTTTTTTATCAGACAGAGCTGGTTGGTCTGTTCGAAGACAACATCTTCAAAGGTCTCAGTTACAATAAAGCCGATCCCCTTACTTTTCAGCTTGTTTACCAGTTCAAAGAAAGTGATCAGCTCTGTGGTGTTCAGAATGCTGGTTATATTGGAAAGTACGATAAGCCTGCAATCAAGGGTATATGCCTTAAGCAGTTCTATGGTGATGCTTTCCAGGTTGGTCAGCTGGGGGATGGGCTTGTTTACAGGTATATCAATATTAAAGTGCTCAAAGAGCGTTTGAGTCTTTTTCCTGTATAGGCCTGATCTCAGAAAAATATCCTCTGAGTGGAAGAGAAAAATATTTTCATATATCTTCATCTGTTTTATCAGTTTTGAGGATTCGGTTATCGTGAAGATGTTTTTTTTGACAGGATCGTCATTACTGCTGCTTTCTATGACCTCCTCATTAATATACATCCTTCCGTAGGACAGTCTGGCATCTCCGTTTAACAACTTCAGAAAGGCATTTTTTTCCTCCATGTTGTCAAAGATAATTCCAAGGGTTTCACCTGCAAAAACCTGAAGGTAAATGCTGTTAAAAATTTTCTGCCCCTTGAGCACAAGCTGGCCGTTGTCTATTCTGAAAATCTCTTCTTTCATTGCATTCCTCCGGGTTATTCTGCATGCTTTGGAATTTTAGGAAGTGTGAGCCGTACATCCGTCCCGACATTTACCGTACTGTATACATGAACACCGTACTCGTCTCCGAATATGAGTTTTATCCTTCTGCATACGTTCTTAAGTGCGATTCCTCCGGATTTCCTCTTATCACTGTTAACATAGCTGACGGCCACACGCTCCAAAGAATCATTTATTTTAGTCAATACTTCCGAGGGTATTCCCAGTCCGTCATCCTTTACACTTATAAACAGGTTTTTCCTTGTACTTTCAATACTTATAAAAATATTGCCGCCCTGGGATTTACCCTCTAATCCGTGAAAGATTGCATTTTCGATTATTGGCTGGAGGGTTAGCTTGGGCACCTGATTTAACAGGATATCTTCATTGTCGGGATAGTTTACGGTCAACTTGAATTTGTCGCCGAATCTGTACTGCTGTATTGTAAAGTAGTTTTCTATATTTTCCAATTCATCCTCCAGGGTAACAAGGTTGCCCACATCAGTTATGGTGTACCGGAAGAAGGAGGCCAGTGCTTCGGTTGTTTCGGCAATACTTGCAAGACCTGCATACAGGGCATCTCCTCTGATGGCTTCAAGAGTATTGTACAGGAAGTGGGGATTTATCTGATTTTGCAGGGCCAGGTACTCGGCCTGTTTCTTTGACATATTGATGGCATCCTGCTTGTTGAGCAGATAGTGAAAACGGTCCATGACCTTGACGGTTTCGGGTGTAAGGTAGTCGGGATTTTGAAAGAGTTCTTCATATATCTGACCGTTCAGAAACATCTTATATTGCTTCTTTATATTCAAGTGAGGCAGGACAATCAAATAATAAAGGCAGGAAATTAAAGCCAGCAGCAATATTGTCATCACCGCTTTAAATTTTAGATTGTTAACGGCAATAATTCCTGCAATATTCATTAAAATCAATACAATAAAAGCCAGGGTACTTCTTGTGGATAAGGCAGTTTTTCTTTTCATATGCGCACCTGTCACAATGTATATAATGAGTTTTTAGGAATACAGCTTCCGGTATTCAGTGGGGCTGAGTCCGGTGGACTTTTTGAATTTCTTTGTAAAATACTTTATATCATTAAAGCCTACCTGGGTGGATATATCAATAATGCTTTTATCGGTGTCAACCAGGATCTGTTTGGCATTCTGGACACGGATCTCGGTAATGTAATCCACGAAATTCATACCGGTTTCCTTTTTAAAGACACTGGAAAAATAGGTGGGATTAAAGCCTATTTTATCTCCGATTATCTCTAAAGTAAGAGCCTGGTTATAGTTTTCGTTGATAAACTGCTTTGCCAGCCTTATGGGTTTTGAATTCTCCAATTTTTTTTCTGCGGTCCAGGTATCAAGACTTTCATCAATCCTCTGCAGGAGAGTGTCAAAAACCTCGTCCACAGAGCAGTACATAAAAAAGTCATACATCAGTGTTTCAAGGAGGTTCTCATTCTTAATGATAATCCCGTAAGTCCTTATACTGAACTTAAATAAATCAATCAGATCCTTATAAACATCAAAGACAAGCTGGCCGGTTAAATTGCCGACCGACTTGATGTCCGACTTCAGCTTATCGAATAATATCTTTTGCTGGATATGATTCAAGGTCTCAATATTAAATAAAAACTCTTTTCTGAATTTTCCGTCAACAATCTGTTCGGAACGGACGGCAGCTGGTTTTATGTTGGTGTACTCCAATAAATCGGCACCGGATATCAATTTGTTCAGATTTGCAATCCTCACTTCGCGTTTACAGTCATTTATCCCGCTTAAATCGGTTTTTTCCGAGCTCAGGGCAATAAACAGCCTGAAATCGCCTATGACATCTTTTAATTCCAGGATGGTGGTTCTGAACTTTTTCAACTGCTTGCGGAGCCTGGAAAATTCTTCATTGGTCCCATTTATAAGGCAGTAGACATAATCACTTCTAACTATGGAAATAACCTCGCTGAACAGGGAAAGATCCTCGGCCACAGTATCCCTTATTTTTGACAAAACAAATTCATATACGCGGGAGTCGGTATTTGAGCCTTTGATAACCGGTTGTATCATCAGCAGCTGGATGTTGCCCCTGACAAAATTGCAGTGGTAATGTTTGTTTATTTCATCCGGATTTGAGCTGTCTGCAGTAATTGTGCTTTTTTCCAGCAGCTCACTCAGAAAATTTCTTTTTAACTTCTTCTCGGTGAATGTCAATTGTTTTTTCATCTCTTCCTTTTCAGAAAGGTTGTCTTTCAAGGCCTGGTGTTTTGTTATCAGCTTTTGAAGAGTTTGCAGCAGTTCTTTCTTTTTAACGGGTTTCAGCAGATAATCGTCCACCCCGAATTTTATAGCCTTCTGGGCATAATCAAATTGGCTGTAACCGCTTATGATTATGAAATGTATATTCTTATTAATCTCCAGAGAATTCTTTATCAGGTCCAGGCCATCATAGTTTGGCATTCTGATATCGGTTATTACAATATCGGGACTATATTGCTTTACATAATCAAGCGCAGTCAGACCGTCCTGTGCAAACCCTATAAGTTCAAGTCCCAGGGCTTCCCAGTCCACAAGACATTGGATCAACCTGCATACCTTTATTTCATCATCTACTATCAGAACTTTTAGCATTGACATTACCCCCGCTGAATAACGTATAAGGATTTAAATTGCCGTGTTTGGTGTTTCGGATATTTTTATGATGCTCTCATTTCATTGTTCATTATACACTATAAATTTTTTAAAATACATATATAAACTATGGATATTATACAAAAGAGACACAACATCTAAAGAAGTTACCCCCTGATATAAAGATATTAAGTTTTAAAACAAAACATCAGATGCTAATATAGTGTTGTAAGAAATCACTAAGCGATATGGGAACTCGGAAAGTGGTTTTTGTGCATATCTTACAAGCTAAATCAATCAAGATAAATATTCTATCTCATTTTCCAAAAGGAGGATTACAAATGGCACTTGGATCATTTCAAATTGACACCCAGCCGGTCAGATCAGAGCGAATCGACAGATTGCATAAATATGTGACATCATTTGCTTATGGTATTTGTCCGGAGAGAGGTCATTACCTGACAGAATTTTATAAGGACAATATGAGTCTGCCGGCGATAGTCAGAAGGGCAAAAGCAATTGACCATGTACTTCAGAATATGAGTATATACATTATGCCGGGCAGTCTGTTCGTGGGAAACCAGGCATCAAAACCAAGATGGGCACCGCTGTTTCCAGAGTTTGAAGTAGAATGGGTGGAGGAGGAGCTTATAAAGGGAAATCCTTATTTTCCTGATGAAAGACCTGCCGACAAATATATCTTGCGTGAAGAAGACAAGCCTGTAATAAAGTCCATGTGCGACTGGTGGGCCGGAAAAACACATACCGACACACTGAGGGCCAGACTGCCTAAAGATGCCCTGGCCACACATTACGACTTAAAGGCGGCCGATATCGGAACCTATTTCCAGGGAGGAGACGGTCACTTTGCACCGGATCATGAATTCCTCTTTACCCATGGTATCCAATATATAATTGATGAATGCCAAAAGAAATTGGATGAGATTAACTGGAATGAACCTGATGCAATTAAAAAGAAGGATTTCTACGACGCAGCTGTGGTAAGTGCAAATGCAATTATCAAGTTTGCCGAAAGATATGCCGATCTGGCTGAAAAGACGGCAGCCCAGGAAACAGACGGGGCAAGGAAAAAGGAACTGTATGAAATGGCTGAAATCTGCAGAAGGATTCCTCGCTACCCGGCTCAAAACTTCAGGGAAGCACTCCAGTTCATAATATTGGTACACATCTGCATCCAGATTGAAGACAACGGCGCCGGAGTCTCCTTCGGAAGATACGACCAATTTATGTATCCGCTGTATAAGAAGGGACTGGCCGACGGTTCACTTACCCGTGACCTTGCCCTTGAGCTGACAGAAAACTTCTTCCTTCAGATATATACCTGCAACAAGGTAAGAAGCTGGGTGGACACAGACTTCTACAGGGGTGTTCCAATGTTCCAGAACCTTACCATAGGCGGACAGCATCCGGTAAAGAAGTGCGATGCTACAAATGAACTGAGCTACATCTGCCTTGATGCAACCTTCAATACAAGGGTGCCTCAACCGTCACTTACAGTCCGTTTCCACCGCAATACTCCATTTGAGTTCAAAATGAAGGTTGCCGAAGTAATCAGACTCGGAACAGGTCTGCCGTCAATATTTAATGATGAAACCTATATTCCGGCCTTGATGAACAGGGGATATGAATTGAATGACGCCTATGACTACTGTGTAATCGGCTGTGTTGAGCCTGGAACAGCAGGCTTGCTGGGAGGAAGAACAGGCGGTGCATGGCTCAACTGTACCAAAATCCTTGAAATGTCCCTGTATAACGGAACCGATCCAAGAACAGGAATATGCCTGCACCCCAATAAAAACGGAAAAGATCTCTCAACCTTTGAAAGCTTTGAAGAGGTCCGGGAAGCATATCTTGACCAGTTGGCCTATTACGTGAAAATGGAGGCAATTCTCGAAAATACAATTGATCAGGTATGGGAGGAAACTCTTGACGAACCTATGGCAGCCATATTTGGATGTCCCACAACGACCATTCCAAGAGGAAAGCCCATAAAGCAGGGCGGAGCAAAGTATGATCTGACAGGCCAGCAGACAATAGGTACCGCCAACGTTGCCAATAGTTTGTATGCCATCAAGAAATTGGTGTTTGACGATAAGGTCATAACTGGTGCACAATTGAAGCACGCACTTGAAACTAACTTCAGTGATATGAGTACCGATCCTTCAGGTGTTCAGATCAAAGCCATGTGTCTCCAGGCTCCAAAATACGGCAACGATATAGATGAAGTGGATGAGATAGCACGTGAGATGCTTGCAGCTGTGGCTAATGAACTGGTATCCTATAAGAATACCCGATATGGAAGAGGGCCTATAGGAGGAACCTTGCACTGTTCCACAAGTACAGTTTCAAGTAATACGCCATTCGGCAAGGTTTGCGGTGCTACACCTGATGGAAGGGAAGCTTATACCGCCGTTGCCGACGGACAGTCTCCCATGCGCGGAACCGATATAAAAGGTCCCACAGCCGCAATAGCTTCAGTAGCAAAGCTTAATAATATTTTACTTTCCTGCGGTTCATTATATAATATGAAATTCAGCCCCGCTGATTTGGTATAGAGCATTTACTGTTTTTTATGTAAACAAATAATTAGCAAGCAGGCGCCGAATAATGTCCAATTATTAAAAATCAAATATATTTGTTATATTTTAAATTTAATGAAAAAGGGGGATCAGCCATGTCTGAAATCACTGTAAACAAGAACGACGGCCTGAAACGTTTCGTCAGTCTCATAGACCGCTATTTTGCGGCAGGCGGCTCACAGATGCAGTTTAATATAGTAAGTAGGAAAACTCTTCTGGAGGCCCAAAAGGACCCAGAAAAGTATTCGAATCTTCTAGTTAGAGTCGCCGGGTACAGCGCATATTTTACACAGCTTTCAAAAGAGGTTCAGCAGGATATTATAGAACGTACCGAAGAAAAACTTTAGAAAAATTTTAGTAACACAATAAATTTAAAATAATTAGTTTGAGGGGGAAAAGAATAATGAAAAAGAGATTGGTGAGTCTTGTATTAAGCATCAGTTTGCTGGCAACCCTGGCAATGGGCTGCAGTTCGGGGCAAACTGCTTCAACAAATGACGGCACGGGAGGTGCCGCAGCTAATGTATCAACAACTCAGCCGGCACAAAAAGGCGGAGTGTTTTCAGCAACAAAGGAACAATTGGAAGCTCTGCCTGAAGCAATGCTGGGTGAGAAAGATGAATTCAAAGGTTTAACCATTGGTTTTTCCCAGAGAAATATAGCCGGCTCCGAATGGTGGGAACAGCTGGTAAGACTGGCTAAGATGGAGGCCGAACACCTGGGTGTGAAGCTTACGGTCTATGATGCCGGAAATGATTTGGCTCAGCAGCTTGCAGACATTGAAACACTTGTGAATATCAAACCTGACGCAATGATAATCAATCCTTTCCATTCGACAGGAGTACTTCCTGCAGTGTCCAAGGTACACGAAGCCAATATTCCGCTTACAGTTGTCAACTGTGCTCTGGATGCCCAGGGAGCGCCATTCACCTTTGTATCCTGTGATGTTGAAAACAGCGGATATAAGGCAGGCTTTGAACTTGCAAAGTCCTATGACGAAAAGAACGGCTGGAAACCTGAAGTTAAGGCACTTGTGCTTTCAGCCGCAGCCCAGGAGCAGGAATCCGACCTCAGACGCTGGGGAATGCTGGCAGGCTATAACGATTACATGCTTGAAAAGTACGGCAAATCCAATCTTAAAATCGTGGCTTACAGATATTATAACTGGCAGCCTGAACCTGCAATGAATGAAACTCTTGACGCTCTGCAGGCAAACCCCGACATCGATATAATATTCAGCGCCTGCGACGGAGGAGCCCAGGGAGTTGTGGCGGCACTTGACTCTATAAACAAGTCCGGACAGATACTTGTAACCTCAATAGATGCAAGAAAGTCAGTTCTTAAATGGATAAAGGACGGAGACAAGGGTATAGTTTCAACTGTTGCAAATGATCCCAGAATGATGGGTAAATGGGCTGTATATCTTGCAGCAAAACAAGCAAAGGGAGTAACAACTCCTGCAACCTTCTATGTACCAAATACTTTATACAACAAAGCCAATGTTGATAAGGTATACGATGAAAAATCCCAGTATTAATATATAAAAATACTATAAGAACACTATAGGAACAGTCATAAGAAGGGGCTGCCTCAAAATGAGACAAATGCAATACATGAATTAATACCGGATACAGTGCGCGAGTACGGTTTTAATAGATGGGAAGTTCCATTAAAAGTACATGCCCGAATTTGTAGGAGATACACTTGTGATGAGCTTTACAAATTTCAGGCATGTACTTTGTGGCACTCCATTTTAATCCAATAATATAGGGGAGATGTATGTGGAAAAGTTTTGTCAAAACGCATGTGAAATATCCTGTACAATCCAGATGAAAAATATAACTAAAGCTTTTTCAGGTGTAAAGGCTCTGGACGATGTTTCACTATCGGTCAATATGGGAGACATTCATGCATTGATCGGAGAAAACGGTGCGGGAAAATCCACGCTGATGAATATACTCGGCGGAAAATACTCACACGGCACCTATGAGGGGACAGTATGCATGAATGGAAAGGAACTGAAGCTGAACAGCCCGAGGGATGCAAATGAAGAGGGCATAGTGATGGTGCACCAGGAACTGGCTTTAATTCCCGAACTGAGCGTTGCTGAGAACATGTTTCTTGGCAACATGCCTCTTAAGAACGGTATGGTGGATTGGAAAAAAACCTTTGAGCTGGCCGAAGAAACACTCAAAAAATTATCTCTTGAAATAGATGTCCATACAAAGGTAAAGTATTTGAGCATCGGACAGCAGCAGCTTATTGAAATAGCCAAGGCTATCAATTTAGGAGGCAGGGTAATGATCCTGGATGAGCCGACGGCACCATTGACAGGAAGAGAAATAAGCTTTTTGTTTGAAATATTAAGAGATTTGAAGAAGCACGGAATAACTATCGTATATATCAGCCACAGACTGGAGGAAATATTTGAACTGACAGATACTATTTCAGTCATGAGAGACGGCAAAATGATAACCACACAAAAGACCTCCGACATGACTCACCACGATCTGGTGTCGTATATGATAGGAAGAGAAATGCAGGAGTTTTATCCGCAGGATGAAACACAGACCGGAAAAACCGTTATGAAAATAGAAAACTTTTCGGTGGAACATCCAACCTACCACGGTAAAAAAATTGTTGACGATGTGACAATGGAATTCCGGGAAGGTGAGATTGTGGGCATTTCGGGATTACTGGGTGCCGGGCGTACCGAGCTCATGAGTGCCGTAGTGGGAGCCTATATAAAAAAGGGCAAAGGCAATGTTTTCATTAATGACAAAAGGGTGGAATTAAAAAATCCAAAACAGTCCATTAACAGCGGTATAGGTTTTATAACGGAGGATCGAAAAGGAAATGGTCTGATTCTTTCAAAATCCGTTGCCTTCAATTCATCTCTGGCCGCATTAAACAGGATTACAAAAAACAGGCTTCTAAACAAAAA
The DNA here is from genome assembly GCF_000350485.1 of Ruminiclostridium cellobioparum subsp. termitidis CT1112. Lineage (GTDB taxonomy): Bacteria > Bacillota > Clostridia > Acetivibrionales > DSM-1351 > Ruminiclostridium > Ruminiclostridium termitidis. The sequence goes on along the minus strand of NZ_AORV01000059.1, from coordinate 40,914 downwards.
AAGGGAGACTCAGCTGGTTTTGGACCTTGTTGACAGACTTAAAATCAAAACCGCCAATGTACAGAACAAGGTAAGCAGCCTGAGCGGAGGTAACCAGCAAAAGGTTGTAATAGCCAAATGGCTGGCTACCATGCCTAAAATTCTTATTCTCGACGAACCGACCAGAGGTGTGGATGTCGGGGCAAAATTCGAAATATACACAATTATGAAAAACCTTGCAAAGGCTGGTGTTTCAGTAATAATGATATCCTCTGACCTGCCTGAGGTAATAGGAATGAGTGACAGAGTATATGTTATGCGAGAAGGGAAGCTTTCGGGCGAGCTGAAAAAAGAGGAGCTGTCTGAAGTGAACATCATGAGCTATGCAACCGGAACTATTACCGCATAAAGGAGTGTATCAAATGGAACTTATAAAATCCAATCAAAATCAAAAACTGAAAGCTGTAACAAGATTTGCCAAGGAAAACTTCGTAATTATTGCATTTGCAATTTTGCTGATATATGGATCACTTGCTTCGCCTGCCTTTTTAACTGTCAGCAATATTAAAACGGTACTTCTTCAGAATTCTATTTATGCGATATGTGCTATCGGTATGCTGCTGATAGTCATAACCGGAGGAATTGATCTGTCGGTAGGTTCGTTTGTTGTGGTATCGGTGTGCTTCACAGCCGGTTTCATACAGGACGGGCATGGAATATTGGCAATAATTTTTGTAATCTTGTTATGTATTGTGTTTGGAATTGTTTCGGGGATATTGGTGGCATATGCCAAAGTTGCCCCGTTTATTGCAACTCTTGCAATGATGACCATTTTAAAAGGTATTGCCTACATGTATCAGGTAGGGCAAAACAGAAGAATAGACGGAACATTTCTTCCTAAATTCATACAGGGAAATCTTTGGGGCATACCAATTCCGGTTATTATACTTGCATTGATTTTTGTGGTGTTTGCAGTAATTTTAAGAAAAACCAAATATGGCCGGGGTATTTATGCTATTGGAGGAAATGCCGAGACTGCAAGGCTTGCAGGAATAAACGTTAAAAAATATCTCATAATAACCTATGCCCTGGGCGGACTGCTCTTCGGCATAGCCGGAATGATCCTGGCAGGCAGGCTCAGCATGGGAACGGCAACAGTCGGAGAGGGATATGAACTTGATGCCATTGCAGCTGTTGTTGTGGGCGGCGCAAGCTTATCCGGCGGTGTGGGCAGTGTTACGAAAACCCTGATAGGTGCATTCCTGATGGGGGTTTTGATAAATATAATGAACCTCATGGGTATAGCATCATATCCGCAGATGATATTAAAGGGCGTTATTATAGTATTTGCCGTTTTAGCCAACAGGGACAATTAATATGATCGGATAAAAATGTATTGGAGCGGAGGTATGGCTTTGATAGACAATAAGTACCTGAACAGCAGTAGTGAGGAACTGAACCAGGTTACAGGAACTATATCGGATATAGAAAGGTATGCAATCAACGACGGTTTTGGGCTGAGAACCACTGTTTTCCTGAAAGGCTGCCCGCTCAGGTGCAAGTGGTGCAGTAACCCCGAAACCCAGAAATTTCATCAGGAAATGGTTTTTTTTCAGGATAAGTGCATAGGCTGCGGAGCCTGTGTAAGGCTATGTGAATACGGGGCACTGGATAACGGTCTTATTGCAGACAGAAGTATTTGCGATTCATGCAATAAAAGAGAAAAAGCTTTTAAATGTATTGAAAAATGCTATCCCAAATGCCGTAAAATAGTCGGTGATAAGATGACGGTTAAAGAGGTAGTTGATATTGTAAAGAGGGATATGCCCTTTTACGAATTGAGCGGCGGCGGAGTTACATTGTCAGGTGGAGAGCCCATGTCACAGCCGGAATATGCATATGCTCTTCTGAAGTCCTTCTGCGAAAACTGGATTGACACTGCCATTGAAACCTGCGGAGCAGGGGAAAAACATGACTATGAGCTGGTGGCACCATATTTGAAATTTGTATTTATGGATCTTAAATCCTGTGACAGCAGCAGGCATCTGGAATGGACGGGCTCCGACAACAGCAGGATAAAGGAAAACATCATTCTTATGGACACGCTGGCAGCCAGGTACGGCTATGATCTTATCATAAGAACACCTGTAATACCTGGCTTTAATGACAGTGAGGAAGAAATCGGAAATATAGCAAGATTTGTATCGGAAAATTTAAAAAATTACAAGGGGATGGAACTGCTGCCGTATCATAAACTTGGCAGGGGCAAATACACCAGTCTCGGCCGGGAATATCAGCTGGCTGATGCTGCAGTGCCATCCGATGCAAGGATGCTGGAATTAAATAAAATATTGAATGAGTATAATATCCATATTTATAAATTTTAATGGGATGCATGTACACCCTATGGTTTTATTGCCTGAAGAACAACAAAGGACAAAGGTAATAATGCCATAGGGTGTTTTATTTTGATAAAAACACCGGGGCGGTATCCGTTGACATAATCGATACCTGTTTTTGTAGCCATATCAGTCAACCCGGCATATTTTATAATTATAATATGGTGGCTTAGGGGAAAAATTATGAAAAGGAGAAGAAATCCTGACAGTTTGTACAAAAAGAAGCCCGAAGTAGCAAATATTCAACCGGGAGAACCGATTGACAAAGTACCGGATAAGGGGAGCAGCGCAGATATAGTTGAGACAGCAAATGTATTTACCAATCAGGCTAACGGCTATGAGTGTGAGGAGTATACCAGAGGTAACAAATCCAGCAAATGTAACAAGTGTAAATACAACTGCGAAACAATATGCTGCAAATATGGGGATTGCGACTGTTGTAATTTTGCCTGTGCCAGCGATAAGGAATTGCTTATAAGGATTATTTGTCTTTTAATCAATAAGGAATACGGCCTAAAAGCAATAGAACAAAAAATTAGAAATTCTGAAGAAAATGGGGATAAAAAGAATATAGAGTCAATTACCGATCTCCTGGAGAGAGCCATAGTAGGTCTGGGAGAAACTGCGGTGGGAGCCGTTAAAAAGGCAGTTGACGCAGCAGGAACGATGACTGATATTACCTACGGATTGTCAAAAATTGCGTCGGGGGCTGCGGGCACAGCGGGATCAGCGGCGTTAACAGCCAGCAGTCTGGCCAGTGTTGCACAGGGAGCGGCCGGAACGGCGGGATCGGCGGCATTAACAGCCAGTGGACTGGCAGGTGTTGCAGCAGCAGGGGCGGAAACTGTGGGAGTGGCAGGGGACATAGCGGCAGAAACTGCAGGTCTGGCCGCGGCAGGGGCAGCAACTGTGGGAGTGGCAGGGGACATAGCAGCAGAAACCGTAGGCCTGGCCGCGGCAGGGGCAGCAACTGTGGGAGTGGCAGGAGACATAGCGGCAGAAACCGCAGACCTGGCAGTAGCGGGAGCAGCCACCGCAGGAGCGGCAGCAGACATACTGGCAGAAGAGGCGGGAGCAGCCGCTGCAATATCGAGTACACAGGCAAGTTTAGCCGACATAGTTGCGGGAGAAGCAGCCACAGCCGCTGCCGTATCAGGAACTATAGCAAGTGCGGCAGAAACAGTCAACGGAGTGGCCGCGACCTCAGCCGCCATATCCGGAACAGTAGCCGGCATAGCCGGGACGGCAGCCGGAGCAGCTCAAACCGCCGCCGGAGCGGCCGCAACATCAGCTGCCATATCTGGAACAGTAGCCGGCATAGCCGGGACAGCCGCAACATCCGGGACGGTAGCTGATATAGTCGAAACAGCGGCAGGAGCAGTCACAACAGGATCGGTTGTAGCCGGCGCTGATGCCGGCACTGTCCAGGTGTGGGTACTTAACAATAACAACGAAGCAACAGGAGTAATTGATATTATCATGTACAATATGACCGTTACTCCCAAAACCGGTTACTACAGGAATAGTTCTGCAGTACCGGCCAGAAGCTCGGTTTTCTTCACCATCGCCTCGGTACCTGCTGCATATGAAGTACAGATAAAGGGACTGGCACGCAATATAATTGCATATGCAGTTTCGATGAATGGAATGAAGGACAGTTTAAATATGCAGTCACCTGTGGAGGCCAGGATTTTGTTCATGTATCCCTAGTGGTCTGTAACATCTAAATTCATATATTGCCGGCGGTTAAATTTCCCCGGGACTGCGTTGTCGTCAGTTGGAATAAATCGATTATTCCGCCCTCCTCCGCCTGGTCCCGAGAAAATTTTCCTCACCGGACAATATAAGTTTTAGATGTCACAGACCACTAGCAGTCTGTAACTCAAAATCCAGACATCGGCGCCGGTTGAGTTTCCGGAGAAAAATCATTTGTATTCTATTTTTGGGGCTTATAATATATAATATAGCAGGATGATCTGTTTTCATCATAAGAATTATATTCCGGAGGCGGCCCCATGGACCTGACAACAACACGTGTAAATTACAGACTATTTGAGAAAGAGGATTTTGATATTTTTTATTCTGTTTTTTCAAACAAGGATATTATGAGATATGCATGGATAGATGAATTTAACAGTGAGCAAGAAATACTTCCGTTTTTTGAAGACTTCCTGAGTGTGGATGATATGCCCAACAGAAATAACTCCTACGCTTTTGCAGCCTTCTCAAAAGAAGATAACAGTTTTATCGGTTTTGCAGATATACAGATACACAGCCGGAATGATGGGGGAGGCTGCGGCGAAATAGGGTACTTTCTGATGCCGAAGTTCTGGGGAAAGGGCTATGCCACTGAAGTGGCGGGTGCAATGACGGATTTCGGCTTCGAATGCCTGAAACTTCATAAGGTCTGTGCCCGCTGTAACGCCAATAATTTCAAATCGGAAAATATTATGAAGAAATTAGGAATGACCCTGGAAGGCCAGCTGAGAAAAGTAAGATATAAACGCGGAGACTGGGATGATGAAAAGTATTATGGGATACTCCGTGAGGAATGGCAGTCAAAAAAAAGGTAGCTATTCTTTCATATTTTCAGTGCACTTCGGGCATATTCCGAGAAATTCAAGGCTGTGCCCCGTTATTGCAAAGCCGGTTTTACGTATCAGATACTCTTCCATATTGGTCAGCGGACATTCATCAATGGGTACGGTTTTACTGCACAAGGTACAGACAAGCTGATGCTTGTGCTGGTGATTATTTATCTGGTAATAGGTCTTGCCGTCCTGGCTTAAATTTTTAAGCAGTATTCCCTTATCCGAAAGTGTTCCCAGAGTGCGGTAGGCTGTGGAAAGACTCAGATGAACATCTGTTACAACAATAGAATATATATCCTCGGCTGTCATTGGCACCGAGGATTTTTCCAATACTTTCAATATTGCCAGACGGCTTTTTGTGGTTTTTAGATCCGTTGCCTTCAAAATGTTTTCCTTCATTGGAATTCCCCTTCAATCGATTAGATGGCGGTAAATAAATATATACCACTCCAATTTTTATATATCAATCAATTTGAGGTTATCCCTGAACGGGTACCTGTTCATAAATAACCCTCACGTTTATACCCTGATTATAGTTGCCGAAATTTTTGCCGAAAATTGTGAGTCCTCCCACATGGGCGGCTTCTTCAGGGACCGACATTCTAAAAAACAAATCGCTTTTATAAGTCAGATTCAGATCTTCCAGCGTAATGGGGGAGATCTGAAGGCCGTCTATAAAGGTTCCGAATTTATTTACTGTCAAAAGCTTCAAAAGCCCATACTGATTCCAGACGGAAAACCACCAGGAGGGTGTGAGTATACCTTTGGTGTCGGCATAATCGCCAGGGCTGGTCCAGCTGCCTAAATGTACGTTGTTTATGCAGAAGTTGACGTCCGAAGGCCAGTTGCTGCAGTTCCCGGGTGCTTCGGAACTGATTTCCATGGATATCTGGATTTCAGAGAAATCCTGTCCGGGTTTCAGATAATTAGGTATCCTGTATTCCACATATCCTTTTGTAAACCACAAAATATCGCTGTTTATTCTCTCGGGGTCGGCAAAATAGCTGGGGTTGTCAACTTCACCGATTAGTTTATATTGAGTAGCCAGGCCGCAGGTCGGAAATATCTCGTAAGAGGAGTAATGACCCACTCCGATTTCAAGTTCATAGGAATTGGCAACCTCCTGCTGAGCTATGTCTATAACAAATTTATCCTCATGCAGTGCACATATTTTTTGGATACCGTGTTTTGCTGTCAAAGTAGAGATTTTTATCAGACCACATTCCTGTAACTTTTTAATATGCATAGTAACCGCACCGTTTGTAAGATTTAACTTTTCAGCGATATCATTCATATTCAGCTGTTTATGTTCAGCCAGGAGATCAATAATCTCAATCCTTATATCGGAGCTCAATGCTTTGAATATAGGAAGGCTGTCTTTAAGTTTAGTAATGTGAATCATTTTAGTCTCCTTGTAATATTTAAAAATTAAATATTCTCAAATATAGCTAATAATATTCTAACATAAATAAGTAAAAGGTAAACAGTTCAATAATGCTATCTAAAAATATGTTGAATATTGGTTTGAATTCATTAAATTAGTTTATAAAATGCTAAAACATTCCATAGAATATCAGTAATAATTTATTTTGTCTTTCAATTCATGCCTCAATATTTATTATATAACATAAGCTTATAAATAGATAGGTAATGATTTAGTGTTTTATAAACTATTACCAAAAATTCAGAACTATATTAGAAAAATGTAAAATAAAGCGCAAATAATTACCTAAATATGCAATATTGGGCGAATGTTTTATGTTAGTTTAAAATATTATATAAAAATTTAAATTTTTATATTGACAGGCTTTTGTAAAAAAGAGATAATAAACACATAAAATATTGAACAAAAATTGTGAAACTTTTTATAAAATACGTAATTTCATATTCTGAATTGTTCTAAATGAATAATTTTAATATAAAACTGTTATTGTTTTAATAAAAACTAAACCGATTCAAATTATTTTAAATTATTGATTTAAGGAGAAAATACATCAGAGAATAAATTAATTAATTTGAAATCTACATGTTAATCAACGCTTTCCAGTGAAATTCTTCCGGTGTGAAAAAAATCATCAGTAAAAGCAAATATTGGACTGAATTAAAATGCAGTTTAATTATGAACCAAAATGAGAAAAGCTATTATTTGACTGTGCGTGTACATAATGATATTAACACAAGCAGATTATGGCCTTTCTCATGATTAAAGTTCAGGTTAAATATAAAAAATAATTTAGAGGAGGATATTTTTTATGAAAAGAATTCTTTGTTTGACACTTGCGGTATGCATGATGGCGGTATTTGCTCTGACAGGCTGCGGCAGCTCTTCCGGCCCGGCAGATTCAACAGCTGCGGCTTCCAGCTCGGCAGCGGTGCAAACCCAGCAATTAGGCTCAAATGCAGGTGCAAATGCAACAGAAATGAACTTTTGGACATTTGTTGATTTACATGGTAAACATCTGGATAAAATGTTAGGTTTGTGGAATGAGAAAAATCCTGATAAACAGATCAAGCTGAACGTTACCGTTATGCCTTATGACGATATGCATAACAAGCTTCTGATAGCCGTACAGACAGGTCAGGGGGCTCCGGATATAGCTGATATTGAGCTTGGAAAATTCCCTAACTTCCTTGAAGGTGACAACGTTCCTTTGGAAGCGCTGAATGATGTATTTGAACCCTACAAGAGCACAACCGTTCCCGCCCGTGTTGAAATTTACAGCAAAGGCGACAAGGTTTATGGATTCGACTATCACGTAGGTGCCACTCTTGCGTACTATAACACTGAAATATTGGATAAGGCAGGTGTTGATTACAAAACGATCAAGACCTGGGATGATTATAAAAAAGCAGGAATACAGGTTTATGAAAAGACCGGAAAATATATGGGAACAGCTGATACATCAGCCACATGGCAGGCTTCATTACTCCTGGCCCAGCAGAATTCCGACTTTACAGATGACAATGGACAGCCAAAGGTCAATTCCCCTGAAATGATCAAAGCCATGGAAATGCTGGTGGATTTACAGAAGAACAATGTTATCCACACTATTCCGGGCGGACAGCCGGATACTGAAGAAGCAAAGGGTGAATACAACAAAGGCAACTATGCAAGTGCATTAATGCCGGAATGGTTCATGTCAAGATTTATAAATGAAATGAAGGATCTTAAAGGTAAATATGCCATAGCTCCGCTACCGGTATTTAAGGAAGGCGACCCCCGTTCGGTAGGTTTGGGCGGAACAGGTACCGTTGTTACCAAGACTTCCAAGAACGTTCAGCTTGCTAAGGAATTCGTTGCATTCGCCAAACTTTCAAAAGAAGCTACTACTGAAATTTGGAACACTTTGGGCTTCGACCCGGTCAACATGGAAGTGTGGAACGACAAAGCCGTAACTCACAACCCTGACAACGAGTACGTTCAATACTTCAAGACCAATGCATTTGATACATTGAATGAAATCAAAAATGAAATCAAAGCCATTAAATCAGTAAAAGCTTCTCCGACTATTAATAATATCCTTTGTACGGTCACACTAAATGCTATCTTTGAAGATGGGCAGGATGTCAAGGAAGCTTTAAATGAAGCACAGGAGCAAATTACCCAGGAATTGAAGTAATAGCAGAGCATCAAGACACATGTCTCATATATCGCATAATATGATTTAGAACTGCCATATGTTTCATGGCCGGAGGCCTCATAATCAGTGGGAGATTTATACTCGCACTGATTATGTAATTCCGGCATATGGCGGTTACTTTATCACGAAAGGGGGAATTTGAATATGATAAAGAAGTTTGTGTATTCTCAGAAGGTTGCACCATACATTTTTGTTTTACCGTTCGTAATCATATTCTTGATATTTTGGCTGTTTCCTCTTGCTAACTCATTTGTTATGAGCTTTCAGGAGAGAATGCTGGGTCAGGATCCCAAGTGGATCGGAACGGCAAATTATACTAAACTGCTTACAGATAAAGTATTTCTTAAATCAATAACAAACAGTGTTGTTTATATGGTTGGAACTCTGATTCTATTAATACCGTTCCCCATGTTATTTGCATGTCTTATAAACAGTAAGCTTATGTGGGGAAGAGAATTTTTCAAATCATCCTTTTTCCTACCGGCTTTAACTTCAGTTGCTGTGGCAGGTACCATTTTCCGTTTGATCTTTGGTGAAATGGAAAGCTCACTGATGAATTCAATTTTATCTCTTTTTGGGATTGGTCCTTTCAAATACCTGAAGGATCAGAATCTAAGCATGGCCGCCTTATTGACTCTCGCCTGCTGGAGATGGACGGGGGTTAACATGTTGTATTACCTGTCCGGTTTAAAAAGTATTGACAGTGAATATTATGAAGCGGCATCGATAGATGGTGCTTCGGCCTGGCAGAAGTTCAGGGCCATTACAATGCCATTGCTGAAACCCACAACCATCTATGTTCTGACAATCAGTATCTACGCCGGTCTGGCGATGTTTACCGAAAGCCTGATGATGTTCAATGGAAACAACTCTCCGAAAAATATTGGTTTGACCATAGTCGGATATTTATATAGACAGGGTATAGAAAAAAACAAGCTGGGATATGCAGCTACGGTTGGAATAGTCCTTTTAGTAGTTGCTATGACTATTAATCTGACTCAGCTCAAACTTTCAGGAACATTCAAAAAGGAGGAGGATTAATGTGAACAACCTGCACAATACAGGCGGGACAAGGCAAAATATAATTGCAAAAGTACTCCTGCTTTTATTCTTTTCGGTTCTATTCATAGTTATTATGCTTCCCTTTTATGCAGTGGCGCTTTCTTCCTTTAAACCGGGTGCCGATTTGATACGCTATGGCTTGAATTTAAGATTAGACCTGGATGTTATGAGCTTTAAGAATTTTGAATTTCTTTTTACGGGGAAACATGATTATTTTATGTGGTTTAAGAACAGTATGTTTCTTACCATCGGGCAGGTGACACTCACCCTGTTCATCAGTGCTTTTGTAGCCTATGGTTTTGCAGCCTATGACTTCAAAGGACGCAATCTGCTGTTTGTCTGCGTACTGCTGATAATGATGGTGCCCTTTGAAATATTGCTGCTTCCGCTGTATTCATTGATCAATGATCTTCACATGATGAACAGTTACAGTGCCATCATAGTGCCGGGTATTGCAAATGCAGGAACCATATTCTTCTTCAGACAATACCTGAGAAGCATACCGAAGGAGCTTATCCAATCAGGCAGAGTAGACGGAGCCAACGAATATCTGATATTCTTCAGGCTGATCCTGCCGGTTTTGAAGCCTTCCTTTGCAGCTATGGCCATATTGAACGGTATGAACAGCTGGAACAATCTCCTGTGGCCGTTCATGGTGTTGGGGGATCAGAACAAGTTTACCCTTCCGATAGGCTTGAAAACCCTGCTGACACCGTATGGCAATAATTACGACCTGTTGATTGTAGGATCTTTCTTTTCAATAATCCCTATATTTATACTGTTTGTGGCCTTCCAGAAATATTTCATTGACGGTATGACGGCAGGTGCGGTAAAAGGCTGAATTTCAGTCCGGCACAGGCTGGAGCAACGTATTGAAAATGCTGAGCCGGGCGTTCAGAAACTGTTGGTTAAGGGGGCTTTCATATAAAAAGATTTATTGCAGTTATCCTGGCAGGATTATTTATTTTTAATTTAACTGCCTGCGGTGATAATGAAGATAATTTATCTGCAGCGTATCCGGAGGAACCTCCAAAAGAGACTCTGTATGACCACTCTGTGACAAGTGATGAAACAAAATGGGGCAGCCTGAATTTTCATGATCCATCCATTATTAAAGACGGTGAGTGGTATTACACAATCTCAACGGATGTAAAGGTCGGGGGAACTCCTAAAGGCGGAATACCTATAAGAAAATCAAAGGATCTTATCAGCTGGGAATGGGTGGGCAGAGTTTTTTCAAAAGTGCCCGAAGATGCCCGCAAGTGGACCAGAGCCAGGACGCTGTGGGCACCGGATGCAATAAAGACAGGCGACACCTTTTACCTGTACTATGCAGCCTCAAGATTCGGTACAAATCAATCCTTTATAGGACTGGCCACCGGCAAATCCATGGAGGGCCCATGGGAATACAAAGGCGAAGTGATTAAGTCAACAAGCTCCTCCATCTGGAATGCCATCGATCCCAATCCTGTCTATGATGCGGAGGGAAACCTGTACATGTCCTTCGGCTCCTTTTTTGGCGGAATTTTCATAGTCGAAATGGATACAACCACGGGAAAACTCAAAGAGGGGTGCAAGCTTTCTTTGATTGCAACCAGAAGCAATAGTGTGGCCTCTGCAATTGAGGGCCCGTATATTGTCTACAATCCCGAATATAAAAAGTATTATCTGTTCGTATCATATGATTCTCTGTCAAAGGACTACAATGTCAGGGTGGGCAGGGCTGATAAAATAACAGGACCCTATGTTGATTTTAATGGGAATGTTATGACCGATACCGGACTGCCCCCGAATGATGTGGGCACCAAAATAATGGGCGGATACAAATTCGGCCGAAAGGACGGCTGGGTAATGCCGGGACACAACTCGGTATTGAAGGAAGGCAATGACTACTTTATTGTGCATCATGCCAGAGGAGACCGGGATACCAACTGGCCCTATCTGCACATAAGAAAAATACTCTGGTCGGATGACGGCTGGCCTCTGATATCACCTGAAAGGTATGCCGGTGAAAAAGAACAGAAGCTGAGTAAAAAACTTCTGGTTGGGGACTGGGAGGTCATTGTACTTGATAAGGACAATAACCTGCAGCTTTCCTCAAAAAAAATCACTCTGAAGTCAAACGGAAAAATTGATGACGGAACAGGCAAGAGCACCTGGGAATTCAGAGCTGATAATACTATTTGTATGAAGCTGTATGACCCGGACAGGAAGCCGGGAGCCGAATATATTGAGCAAACTTCGAAGGTAATGCCTTCGTGGGACTGGGAAAATTGGAGAACCACTTTAGTGTATACAGGAATAGACAATTCGGGAATCTGCGTTTGGGGTAAAAAAGACTGAAAGACATGACCACTGAAAGCGGACAATTGCTATAACCGTAACATTAATAAACAGCACTGCGGGGATCAATTGATTTACAAAAATTACGATGACAAGGGTGAAAATGTAATGGCAGAAAAAATTTTAATAAAACCGGTTTTGGAGCAGAGAGCAGATCCCTGGATTTATAAGCACACAGACGGATTTTATTACTTTACGGCATCTGTGCCGGAATATGACCGGATTGAGGTCATAAAATCAAAAACTATAAGCGGTCTGGCCGAAAGCCAACCCGCCGTTGTATGGAGAAAACATAAAAAAGGTATTATGAGCGAGCATATATGGGCTCCTGAAATACACAATATCGATGGGAAATGGTATATATACTTTGCTGCCGGGGAAGCTGAGGATGCATGGAAAATCAGGCCATATGTGCTGGAGTGCACAGGCTCCGATCCGATGACCCATATGTGGGAGGAAAAAGGAAGGATTCAAAGTGAAACAGATCCAACTGCATTTACCGACTTTTCTCTGGATTCCACTACTTTCGAGCATAGGGGAAAAAGATATCTGATCTGGGCAGAAAAACGCAAAAACCTATCAAATCTGTATATTGCCGGGATGAGCAACCCCTGGACTATAGCTTCAAAGGCGGTAATGATTTCAAATCCCTCTTACAGGTGGGAACGGATTGGCTTCCATGTAAACGAAGGGCCTGCTGTTATAAAGAGAAACGGCAGGATATTTGTCAGCTATTCCGCAAGCGCAACAGATTCCAACTACTGTATTGGCTTGCTCAGCGCCGATGAAAACTCCGAGCTGTTGGAGTCTCTGTCCTGGACAAAGGCGGCAGAACCCGTATTCAAAACAAACGAGGAGGCGTCGCAGTATGGTCCGGGGCACAACAGTTTTACAGTATCCGAAGACGGCAAAAAAGATATCCTTGTTTACCACGCCCGTACTTACAGAGAAGTGGAAGAGCCTTTGTATGACCCCAACAGACACACGTTCACCAGGGAATTAAGATGGAATGAAGACGGTACGCCTGATTTCGGGAGACCGGGAGAACAATAAATTAAAACTATTGATTGTATTTGAAAATAGGGAAATGTCATTTTAAAATGGACATTCCCTATTTTTATTGATAGCTTAAAACCTTACACTATGGAATTTCAAAAAAATCTGTAAAAATGTAAAAAAATAGTGTAAAATAGTACTATAGTATACATATTTATGAAATTATGCTAAGATTTACAGATTTTATAATCATACAGGCATAAAAATTATTTTTAACTGGAATGGAGATGCATATGAAGAAATCCGATTTAAAGGATTTGAGTTTTTTTAAGGAAAAAGACGGGACACCGGACATGTTTTCATTACAGCTGAACTGTTTTGAGGCCTCTGTTTACAACATCCTGCTGAATCAATTCAAATTGGATAAAAAACTCATTGCAGCCCTGTTTATAAGGGATGTAAATCCTACTTTCTGGAGGAACAGTACAACAGGTGTCTTCCGCTTGTATAATCTGAGCAGAAATCTGGTTTCATTGTGGACAAAATACGTCAGGGTAAATACATATGTCAGAGAAGGCGACAGCGGTGCGGTGGGATTTATTGAAAGTCTTTTGGACCAGGGGCATATGGTAATTCTTGATACGGTATTTGAGATATTAAGCTTCTACAGTAAATATAATCCTGATTTTGACATGAAAGACTTTCGTCCCGGAGTTGATGACCACAACAACATCATACTATGCCACGATACCGAGAATTTTTACTATGTTGAGAAGCTTCCATATACAGTAACCATGGAAAATTATATACCCTATGAGTCTAATGCTCAGATAGGAGTCATATCCAAACGTGAAATAGAGAAAGCCTGCAGCCATTACATGAGGTGCTGTACAGTGGAGGCGGATGTTGGCAATCTGACGGGAAACGCATTCAAAACAGAAGTTGCAGGTCTTTTTCATGCAATTGCCGGTAATTTTTTGGCGCCGGAAGTACAGGACGGACTGTATACAAGATATTACGGGAAAGAGGCCATGGAGAGGTTCGCTGAATTATGTGACGAAGGCTGCAGTCTGGAGGCTTATTATAAAACGGAAGGCTGGCCCATGCTGGACAGAATTTGCTTTGATATATGGATGATCCATGGGGCCAGAACAATTTTGCTGGAATACATAAATATTATGAACGGGGATATGGGATATTCAGGTGACCCACAGCTTTTAAAAGGCAAAATCATTGAGACCAAGGAACAGTGGGAGCTTATAGAGACAATACTTAATAAAATGCTCCGCACTAAAAAGCCGCTGGACAGAAATATTGGGGATCGCATAAGACAGCTGCTGGCAGAGGAGATAGAGTTGATTGAACTTTTGAAACTGTTTTAAGTAATAAGCCGGATGTGGAATGAAGAAATTCCATATCCGGTTTTTTTAATGTCTGAATATTTTACTATAAAGAAAAGTTTATTCCATTCTAATAGAATTTAGTTATTGCTAAACTATATTTGTAGTACGGGATGTTTATATAAAGAAAATTAAAGGAGGATTTTAAAATGCTTAAGAAAATTACCTCTTTGTTCTTGATTGCTGCAATTGCAGGAACAATATCGGTCGGATGCGGAAAGGACAACAATGCTTCCATCTCAACAACACAGGAGGCTGCAGTAACCGCGGCAGCCGGCGGATCATCAGATGAAAAAACAAATCCTGAAGATGCAGCTGGCGAAATTACTTTCAGCTCAAACAGAACAGATTTGCAGAATACTTTGCTTCCGCAGTTTGTTGCAGATTTTAACAAGGAGTTTCCCAATATAAAGGTAAATATTGAAACCATAAAGGATTATCAAGCGGCCATAAAGGTCAAGATGTCGTCAAATGATCTGCCTGACGTATGGACGGTACATAATGGCTATTATACAAAAGATCAATTAACAAAATACAATATTCCGCTGGATGATTACGAGTTTGCAAAAGACTTTTTATATTCGGAAGTATTCAGTGGTTCAGACCGGAAGATTTATGCGCTTCCACAGGGCGCAAGTGCAACCGGGGTTGTTTATAATAAAAAGATATTTTCCGAGTTAGGTATTACTGTTCCTCAGACTCTTGATGAAATGATTTCGGCAGGAAAGAAAATAACGGCATCGGGCAGAACAGGTCTTGCAACTGCGGCCAAGGCTGGCTGGCCTTTGCAGTATTACTGGCTTGATATAGCAAATACAATTGCAGGTGATGGGAACTACAGAAACACACTTGCTGAAAATGAAGCACCGTTTACTGTGGACAGTCCCATGGGAAAAGCGTTCGGGTTATTAAAGGCCTTCAAGGAGGCAGGCATTCTGGAAAAAGATCCGCTTTCCTCGGACTGGGAGCCGATCAAAAAAGATTTCCGTGACGGCAAGGTGGGTATGTTCATACTGGGACCCTGGTTCATTCCCCAGGCCTTGGATCCTTTGACAATTGATGACGTGGGTTTCTTCCCGCTGCCCTATGACAATGAAAAAACACCGAAAAAAGTAAGTGCAGGACCTGATGTTGCTCTGGGTATGGCTCAGAACACTAAAAATAAAGCTGCAACCGAAGCCTTCTTTAAGTTTATGATGGACACAAATTATGCAAGTGTGGGTAAGAGCCTTGGACTATTAACTGCCAGAAAATCGGTAGCTGTGGATATTCCCTTTGCAAAGGAATTTGAATCCTATAGTCCCCGGAAGCTGGATGTAGTATCGGATACAAAGGCCTACACCGATATTATGAACAAAGCGCAGGTGGATTACAACAAGCTTGCTCAGGAAGTGCTGGTATCGGGAGATATTCAAAAGGCCTTTGATCAGCTTAACACTAAGTGGAAAAAAGCAATGGGTAAATAGGGACTCCTGAAATTATTACTGCTTAAATATGAATCACTATAGCTGTTATAGTGATTTATATTTAAGATAAACTTCCAAAAGGGATGGTGGGTGCACTATATGTCGTACAAGACACAAAAAAAGCTGTTATTGATTTCATTCCTTTTAATACCTCTGTTGCTGATGGGATTGTTCTTCCTGTTTCCATTCTTCAGACTGTTCTATATGAGCTTTACCGATTGGGACGGGATAATGCCGGATTACAATTTTACAGGTATTGATAATTATGTTGAAGTATTTCAAACTCCTGATGTCTGGGTTGCTTTGAGAAATAATGTTATTTATATTTTAAACGGTGTTTTGCAAAATATAATTGCACTTTTATTCGCCGTATTGCTGACAGTAAAAATTAGAGGAAGGAATTTCTATAAAGCTTCAATATTTCTTCCGTTCATAATAAACAGTGCTGCGATAGCCTTTATGTTTACCTTTCTGTTTGATTTTGAAAGAGGGCCCATAAATGCCGTATTAACGTCCCTGGGAGTTGAGCCAGTGGGGTTTTTGAGTAATCTGAAAATTGTTAATTTCTCCCTTGCCGGAATATCTCTATGGAGATATACAGGATATACAATGATCCTTTATATTGCAGCTTTTCAATCAATCAACCCTGAAGTTTATGAATCGGCTATGATTGATGGTGCCGGTACCTGGCAGAATTTTATATACATTACGCTTCCCGGCATAAAAACAATTGTTGAATTGAATCTTTTCCTCACCTTGAGCGGAGGGCTTCAAGCCTTTGTAGAACCATTCATTATAACAAAGGGGGGACCGGTGAATGCTAGCAATACTTTTGTTCTGTATACCATAAATGCATTTACACAGTTTAACAGATATGGTTTTGCTGCTGCAATGGCAGTGGTGCTGCTGGTGCTGGTACTGATCCTGACAGCCATACAGAAAAAATTGATTTTTAAAGGTGATTAGCATCCAAAAGGAGGTTAAAATGAATATTGCTGTAAATAAAATACCGGGAGCAGCTAAAAAGGAACTGCGCTATGTAATTGCCGATCTGTTAAGACATTTAATTTTATTATTCTGGTCCTTTCTGGTACTATATCCCCTTTCCATTCTGGTGTTTACTTCCTTTAAGACAGATGAGGAATATGTTGACACTTCTGTTTTTTCTCTACCGAAAAGTTTTTTTAATTTTAATAATTATATAAAAGCATTTATAGAGGGTGATTTTCTTACTGCTTTTAAAAACAGTCTGATCCTTGTGGCTGTGGGAGCCGTTGGAACGGTAGTTATAGGCTCAATGGTGGCTTATTGTATGGATAGGTTTGATTTTAAACTGAAAAAATATATTAAACTGGTATATACGGTAGCTTATATTGTTCCAAGTGTGGCGCTTCAAGTCTCAATATATGCGGTAATGAAAGGGCTGGAGCTTACCGGAACCATATATGCACCTATTCTGATATACTTAAGTACGGATATTGTTCAATTATGGATATATCTTCAGTTTATGGAGAAGATTTCGGTATCACTGGATGAAAGCGCCATGATAGAAGGAGCATCCTACTTTAAAATTTTCAGAAGCATCATTTTGCCGCTGCTGGCACCTGCAACTGCTACCATAATAATACTAAAATCCGTTACAATATATAATGATATGTATACCCAATACCTGTATATGTCAAAATTGGAGCTTAAAACAGCAACAACGGCATTGATGGCATTTCAGGGAGACAGGATAAATGTACAAAATCTGATGTCTGCAGCTATACTGCTTGTTATGATACCAACCATTGCAATTTTCCTGTTTATGCAAAAGTACATTTTCCAGGGTATAACCACCGGATCTGTCAAAGAATGATTTGAATTTGTTTTAATAGTATAATACACTATTAATAAATATTTTTTAGTCTGTTCGAAATAAACAGAATTACATGATGAGGTTCATTATGTTAAAATCCAGATACAAAAAGAGAATCTCTAGATTTTATAAAATTATAAGATTTAGAGATTTTACGCTTCAAAAAAAGTTTCTTACAATATATATTATTTTGCTGATACTTCCTCTGACTCTGTTCTCCTATTACTTTTTCTCCAATTACATAGGAAGAAAAGAGGATGAAGCCCTGAATCTTATACAGAAGGTAAATGAACAGTCAATGTGGTCCATTGAGGCATATATAAATCAGCTCAGAAATATAACAATTCTTCCGTTGTACGACTACAATACTCTGGATGTGCTTCGTAATAAAATAAATAAACCAGATAAATCAAATGACAGCAGACTGGGATTTAACACTTCTCCCAACAGTCCCAGAGCTGATTTTGCATTACCTGATTCAACAGGCTTCAGCCAGAAGGACGAGGAAATCCTGGCAACACTTATGACAAGGATTATGGCTTTAAATAAAAACATATATTCGGTATTTATAGTAAGCCCTAACGGAGATTATGTATACCGGATGATAAATAACAGCCTGATCCCGGATAATAAAAATTCATATAACCCTATTACTGAGGCCTGGTATAAAAATAGCTTGAAAAATAAAGGGCAGTCGGTTGTGGGAGACACTCAAAGATTTGATCAGTATGTTGAAGCAAGGGGAACTCCCATTTATATCTTTCCGGTGTCAAGGGCCATAAATGATATATACGGAAGCGAAAATATCGGCTCAATGTGCATCAGCACCGACATCAGATATATAAGCAGCATCATTTCGGAGTCAAAGGTATTGAAGGGTGAACGGACTCTTATAATAAATAACAGCGGGAATATAATATACGACAATAATCAAAGCAATATTTCAATGGATATCAATGACGCAAATTTCGATATACCTGAATTGGAAGGCTTTAACTTACAGAATAATATCAGCAGTATCAACAGGGCAAATAAGGAATATACCATTTTATCAGTTAAATCAAAGTCAATTGGGTGGAGCCTTATAAGGGTCATTCCCAATGAAGAAATATTTAAGAGCGTTGCCGCCCTCACAGGTGAGTTTCTGGTAATGGTTGGTGTCATTGCGTCACTGGCATTGATTATTACCATATATGTTACAAAAGGGATTACAAACCCGTTAAGGAAATTGGTGCACACCATGCGGCTGGTTGAGCATGGGGATCTATCGGTCAGATTTAAGGTGAGGACACGGGATGAAGTGGGTTTGTTGGGAAAAAGCTTTAACAGGATGATAAAAAAGATCGACACACTTGTAAATACGGTACATGTCACCCAAATCAGAAAAAGAGAGACAGAACTAAGCGCATTACAGGCACAAATAAATCCCCATTTTATATACAACACCCTGGAATCCATCAGAAGGCTTGCAGAGATAAATGATGACAACGACACAGCCAAAATGACCTGTCTTTTAGGGAAAATGCTAAGATACAGCATCAATATCAGCAACAAGGTGGTTACAGTGGGGGATGAAATAGATCATGTGAACCAGTATTTCGAACTCCAGAATTTCAGATTTGGCAACAGATTTAAACTGGTATTGGAAATCCCGGAGGAATTTTATGAAATAAGCATAATAAAGCTGGTATTCCAGCCAATAGTGGAAAACGCTTTTTACCACGGACTGGAGGTCACTGCCGGCCAAGGGATGATCCGTATCCGCGGCTATAAGGAAAATGAAAGAATATATTTTGAAATAGCAGATAGCGGAATAGGAATGACGGAAGAACAGGCGGAGCTCATAAATGACAGAATAAACGGATTTTCGCCGGGAGGAGACGATTCGAAGAGCATAGGTCTGAGGAATATAAATGAGCGCATTAAACTATATTATGGAGCCGGGTTCGGTTTGAAAATTTCAGGCTGGCCCGGAAAAGGAACAACTGTCTCAATAATGCTTCCATGTGAAAAGCGCATGAACAGTGTAAACCAATTATAAAATATCAAAAGGCGGAAGGGGTCTGCAGATGCTTAAAATATTGATAGTTGATGATGAGATCATTCTGAGAAAGGGACTTTCCAAATCCATAAGCAAGGTTAAAGACTTTGTTGTAGCAGGAGAAGCGGGTGACGGGCTGCAAGCCCTTAAGCTTATAGAAGAGGTTGAACCTGACGTTGTAATTACAGATATACGTATGCCCAATATGGATGGCAAAGAGTTGGTGCAGGTTTTATCTGAGAAATATCCCGAATTGAAAAAGGTTGTAATAAGCGGATTTGAAGACTTTACATATGTAAGGCATACCATGAAAAACGGTGCGGTGGACTATTTGCTCAAGCCTGTTGAAGACGATAAGCTTTATGCTCTGTTAAAAGAAATACAGGAATCCATACGTATGGATAAAAAAAAGAAAGATGAGTTTATAGACCACAACATTAAACTGAATGAGAGTTTCCCCATTCTTAAGGACAGGTTTCTCCACGGTGTTCTCACTGCCGGTCAACCGTATGAGAGCAGTGAAGACATTGCAAGAAAACTGAATTACTATGGTATTAATTTCACCCCTGAGGATAGGTTCACTCTTTTATTTATTTCAATTGACAATTATTAAACTTTTTTCTTCAAAATATGGGGAAGAAGAGGGGAAAATCAAATATTACATAATCAGAAATATCTCAGAGGAGATTGTTGAGGCGAAGGCCGGATTTTTTTCCTGTCAATTGGAATTTGGCCTGGCTGTATTTATCAATACCTGTGACCGGCAGCTCATTAATGAAATAACAGGTTCCATCCGCTTCAATCTTGACAGGCATGCCCAAATAAGCTTTACAATAGCTGTTTCAAGTGTTCCGGGAGGTATTTTTGATTTAAACTCCTTATATTGCAGTGTGTGTAAGGCTATGGAACATAGATATTACTATAATATAAATATAAACACTGTTATTGAACAAAATTCCGTCAGGCCTTTTCAGAACTGGGATGCTGAAGGAGAGGCGGTTAAAATTGAGCTGGAAAACAGCATTGAAAGGGTAATTGAGCAGCCTGATGCCACTGGAATCCGGAAAGTTTTCAGCGATGCCTTTCATAAAATCAGGCAGAAGAATTTTGTTCCACAGGATGTCAATCAGATGTTTAAGGATATATTTCTAAAAATGAAATTTAAATTCGACGATTTCAAACGGGCTGTAGAGTTGCTTGATACCAGTGGGTACAGCTATGTTCAGCAGCTGGAAATGCTGGATACGGCCGACGAAATTGAAAAACTGTCTGTTAATGTATATACAGAGCTTACAAAACAAATTTTGTACCTGAGGAGCAGGAAAGATAAAAAAATAGTTGAAGTAGTGAAGGATTATGTTGCAAAGCATTACAGTGAAGATATAACTCTTGCAAAAATTACCGGATTGGTTTATGTTAACGGAAACTACTTCAGTGAAATGTTTAAAACCTGTACAGGAGAGAATTTTATTGATTATTTGACAAGGGTCAGGATAGATAGGGCTAAGACTCTGTTAAAGGATGTAGCAGTAAAAACCTATGAAGTCGGCATGTTGGTGGGGTATGCCGATCCCAACTATTTTAGCAAGGTATTCAAGAAGGTGGTGGGAATAACGCCTTCCCAGTACAGAAATATTGTTTTATAGATACTGCTGTACCGGGAGTTATCAGTTTACCTGCAAAGTGCAGGATTGCAGCCGGGCCTTGTTCTTTCAGAGTTTCTTAACTAAATATTACAAATAAATTTAAATATATAATCATTCAGTTGAGGGTAATATTCATGTGCATAATCATGGAACAGCAGCATTTGTTTTGCAGCTGAGATTTTATTGTAGGCTGCAAATTGTGTTGAAGGGGGACATACCTGATCCAGAAGGCCGGTAGAGAATAAAACCTCTGCCTTTATTCTTTTTACAAGATTCTGTATGTCTATATAACCAAGTTTATTGAATATTTCTTTTTCTCTCAGGTGCATGGGATCGAAGAACCGGAAGTACTCTTTTATTTCATCCTGTGCATCCAGATACCAATATCTCTTGAAATCGCTTAGATAGGGATGAACAGGAGCTGCTTTGGCAATCCTGGGTTCAAGTGCGGCACATACCAGTGCCAACGCTCCTCCCTGGGACTCTCCTGTTGTACACACATAGCTTTCATCCACCTCCGGGAAGCTCATTACTATATTTGCAAGTTGAGCCGTATCCAGGTATATCTGCCTGAACAACATTTTCTCAGGAGAGTCGTTAATACCTCTGATAATGTGCCCGCGCAGGGTAGGGCCCTTTATACATCCGGTGTCCTCCGACGTACCGCCCTGTCCCCGGCAGTCGAGAGCCGCAACGCAAAAGCCCATGGCCACATAGTTAAGTTTATCGTGCCAATCACCCGAATGCCATGCATAGCCGTGAAATTTTAGGACTGCCGGACAGGGCTTCGGGGAGGCCTTTGGCCTCAGATATTTTGCGTGAATACGTGCGCCGCCGACACCTGTAAAGTAAAGATCAAAGCACTCGGCAAAGGGCACTTTGACAAAATCAGAGGGTATGAGTTCCACCTCCGGAGCTGCAGCACTCATTTCTTCCAGTGCTTTGTCCCAGAAAATATCAAAGTCGGCGGGGCAGGGAGTGCTGCCGGTATACTTTTCCAGCTCCTCCAGGGGCATATCTCCATGGCTTGGATTCATAAGCTCCTCCGGTTACAATATAATTTTCTTACTGCTGAGCAATTCAAGATTCCTGGAAATCAGCTCTATTCGCTGTTGTACACAGGCATAGCTTCTCAGAGGATCCTCGGGGGTGTTCATTACATAATCCAGCATTTTGTCCACTGTGGTGGCTGCAACATGGCACCTTGTGTCAGAAGAGGCATAGTAAATGAGAATATCTCCGTTAGCCCTTGCTATAGCCCCATTACAGAATACAACATTAGACACGTCACCAATACGTTCTTCACCTTCGGGGGCTATGAGGAAACCGCCCGGGCGTTTTGTGACCTGCTCCGGATGCTCAAGGTCCGACAGGAAGGCGTAAACCACGTAACGCAAGCCTGCGGCGGTGTCTCGTACCCCGTGGGCAATGTGGAGCCAGCCCTTCGGTGTTTTTATGGGAGCAGGACCCTGTCCGTTTTTGACCTCTTTTATGGTGTGGTATTCCTTGCATTCCATAAGAATTTCTTCATCAATGCATGCATTCTCCATACTGGCGGTATAGCCGAACCCAATACCGCCGCCTTTTCCGGTGTCGATGAAACCGTCCTGCGGCCGGGTATAGAGAGCATACCTGCCCTTGATGAACTCCGGATGAAGCACAACATTGCGCTGCTGCGGGGAGGAGGTCTTAAGGTCGGGCAGGCGCTCCCAGTCTCTCAAATCCCTTGTTCTTGCTATGCCGCATGCTGCAACGGCACTTGAAGTATCACCGGAGGGTGCGGCCGGGTCCTTTCTTTCTGTGCAGAAAAGTCCGTATATCCAGCCGTCCTCATGTTTTACAAGTCTCATATCATATACATTTGCGTCTGGATTTTCAGTTTCAGGCATTACAACAGGGTAGTTCCAAAACTTGAAGTTGTCTATTCCGTTATCACTTTCGGCCACGGCAAAGAAGGATTTCCTGTCGGTGCCTTCCACCCGGACCACCAGATAAATCTTTCCGTTTAATTCAATGGCTCCCGGATTGAAGGCACAGTTGACACCAATTCGTTCCATGAGATACGGATTGGTGTTGTGGTTTAAATCATATCTCCAGAACAGAGGGGTATGCTCATTGGTGATTACGGGATACCGGTATCTGTCAAAAATACCGTTTCCGCCTTTTAATTTTGAATTTTTCCTGTCTGTCAGGCTGTTATGCTCCTGCACCAGATAACGGAGCCTCTCATCAAATACCATAATTTTCTCTCCATGACCATAAAATATTTTGTTTACTTTAAGGGATATACTTACCCAGTCTTTCTATCATTTCAAAACACATCCGGCTGTTGTGGTAGGGACATTTCCAGGGCCCGGCTTTCTGATCTCCGATGATCCGGGAACCGTCGGCTGTGGTTCCCCAGAACCATTCACCGTTTACCCTGTCGATAATATGCTTATCAATGAATTCCCACATGCTGCAGGCTGCATCCAGGTAGCAGTTTTCTCCTGTGAGCTGATAGGCATTGGTGAACCCCACTACGGCTTCTGCCTGTGGCCACCACTCCTTAAAATCTTCCAGTGAACTGTTTTCCAGCTCATAAAAAAGTCCTCCGTTGATTCTGTCCATGCCGTCGGAAAATACCTTTCTGGCCATTAAAACGGATATCAACCGCACTCTTGAGAGCAAGGCCTCATTTCCAAGCACTTCTGCGGCCTCATACAACAGCCAGCTGCCCTCGATATCATGTCCGTAGGAAACAGCTTTGGAAAGGGAGGTCCAGTTCCTGTCAAAGAAAAGCCGGAATTGAAAGGTGAGAGGATCGATGATGTGGTCAATGGTGACATTTATCAACTCCCGGAGACTTCTTTCCAGGCTTTTGTCCTTCCACACCCTGTAGAGATTTGTGTAGGCCTCCAGCACATGCAAATGAGTGTTCATGGATTTTTCAGCATTCATATCCTTACCGCTTAAACTCATGTGGGGTGTAGGCGACCAGTCTCTTGCACGGGCCTCCATGTAACCTTTTTGGCCGGCATCATAAATATTGTTTTCTATTGAATGGTACAGCCGGACAGCATGATCCAGACTTTCTTTTATGCCGGCAGCCCTGTAGAATTCCGACAGACCGTATATTGCAAAGGCAATGGAGTAGGTCTGCTTTTTTGTATCAATGGGGTTCCCCCTGTAATCCAGCATCCAATACACACCTGAATATTTATCGTCCACAAAGTGTTTGATTATATAATCGTAAGCTCTTTTTGCCATGACCAGATACTTTTTATCCCTATAATATCTGTAAGCAGCAGAGAAAGTCCAGAGTATCCTGAAGTTGAGGACGGAGGCTTTGTCGTGCTTTGTATCGGGGGACAGGCCATTGGATATATAACCGTAAAAGCCGCCGTTTTGATCGTCAACTGAATGATTGATCCAGAACTCCAGAATATTATTCTTGAGCTCATGCTCAAATCCGCTTGCGAGATTCTTAATATCATGTTTCTCCATATTGACCTCCATGAGCCATATTATGGCTTTGAGCCGCATAGCGGCCGCAAAATGTAATGAAATTTGTTCGCTCCTCTACCGCTATAAGGCCAATAAAGGAGGTTAATTGGCCATGTTTACTATCTATATTCCTCAGAATCCCCTGCCGCAAGCTCGGAATTTGCTTTTATAAAGCCGAGCAATTCATCTGCTTTGGCATATGCCAGGGCTGAATAGGTGTCGGCAGCACCGTAATATATGGCGATTCTCCCGGTGTCGGCATCCGTCAGGGCTGCGCAGGGGAATACGACA
The DNA here is from genome assembly GCF_000350485.1 of Ruminiclostridium cellobioparum subsp. termitidis CT1112. Taxonomy (GTDB): domain Bacteria; phylum Bacillota; class Clostridia; order Acetivibrionales; family DSM-1351; genus Ruminiclostridium; species Ruminiclostridium termitidis. The sequence continues at coordinate 15,715 of NZ_AORV01000059.1, read as the reverse complement.
TTGGGGACAAAACCCGCGGTTTCATAAGGTCTTTCGGGAGTCAGCAGGTAATCCCTGGTGCGGTATAAAACCCTGGAGGGATTGTCTGTATCGAGAATTGCCGCTCCGAAGCTGTAAACAAAACCGTTGCAGGTGCCGGACACGCCGTGGTATAGCAGCAGCCAGCCTTCGGTAGTTTCTATGGGGACAGCTCCGGCTCCTATTTTGACACTTTGCCACCAGCCCGAGCCTCCCTTTTGCATTACCCGTCTGTGCCGTCCCCAATGGATCATATCCGAGCTCTCACTGAGAAAAATATCTCCGAAGGGTGTATGCCCGCTGTCGCTGGGCCTGCTGAGAAGCAGGTACTTTCCGTTTATCTTTCTCGGAAACAAAACACCATTCCTGTTAAAGGGGATAAAAGGGTTTTCGAGGCGTATGAATTCCCTGAAGTCCCTGGTCATTCCCAGACCAAGGGCGGCTCCGCCGAAATCAGTGCACCAGATGATGTAATATGTACCTTCTACTTCCACAAGCCGTGGATCATAAGAATAGTTGGGCTGATAGGGTTTACCGTCACTGTCCTGCCATTGTATGGGTTCATCTTCAATTTTCCAGCTGAGGGCATCGTCACTGAACCCCACATGGATACGGGCTTTACCGTCTTTGTGATCTGCTCTGAAGATCCCTGCAAAGCCGCTGCCCCAGGGAACAACCGAACTGTTATATACTCTTGCCGTGCTTGAAGTAGGATTCCAATCGATGATGGGATTTCCCGAATGTCTCCAGACAACTCCTCCGAAACCTTCGGGTTTTTCCTCCCAGGGGATATTTTTTAAAGCTTTGCCAATAATCTTCATTACAGCCCTCCTTAAAAAAATAATATTATAAATTCGTTGATATTTGAAATGTGTAACATGAAATATTAATACATGTAATATTATAATACTTAAAAATATTTAAAATGTAAAGTAAAAATAAAGTTATTTGTAATATTACAATATGCTTTGAATAAGATATTATTTATGCTATAATTCAATACATGATTAACAAAGGAATCATTAAATATTTACACCAATCTTGAGTCTGGAGGAAGTATGCCAAAAAAAGTAACAATGGATTCCATTGCATTAAAACTGGGTATTTCTAAAAATACAGTTTCACTTGCACTCCGCGGCATGCCCGGAATAAGTGAAACAACAAGAAAAACCATAGAGGCAGCTGCGGAAAGCATGGGCTACAAATATAAAAGCAATGTACGGCAGCAGACAACACGAAATCTCTGTCTTGTCATTGCTAAAAGCACCCGGGATTCAATAGGATTTTTCAGTTTCATACAGCTGGGAATTGAGGATGAAGCCAAGAAGAACAATATTAATACCATCATACATTACTATGACGAAAAAGATGAAATATTTGAAATACCAAACTGTGTCAAAGACGGTATGGTTTCAGGTATAATAACTCTTGGCAGGATCTCCCGCAAGACCATCAATGCCATAATAACCTATGATCTGTCCGTTGTTATGGTGGATAATTATTTTGATGATCTGGTTATGGACTGCGTACTGACGGATAATCAATGCGGAGGTTACCTTGCCGTTGAACACCTGATAAACTGCGGACATACAAAGATCGGTTTTTTAGGGAATATTTATGCCTCTGTCAGCTTTTATGACAGGTATCAGGGATACTTAAAGGCATTGAGAGAATACGGGCTCCATTATAACCCCGGGTACTCGGTAATTGACCGCAAGCTTGAAAATGTGGACAATGAAGAAATAGCATTGGTGATTGAGGGAATGAAATCCGGAGAGGGGATTCCTACAGCGTTTTTCTGCTGTAATGATGCCGAAGCTCTTGTAATCCTGAAGGTTTTATCAAACATGGGAATAGCAGTACCTGAGGAAGTGTCCGTTATGGGTTTCGACGACATAGAGACATCACGGAGTGTAACTCCGGAGCTTTCAACCATGAGGGTACAGAAGGAAATGATGGGCAGGAGGGCCGTATGTAAACTGCTGCAAAAAATGAGTGGCATTGAAGAACCTACGGAAAAGATACTGTTATCCGCAAACATAATTGACAGGAACTCTGTAAGGAAGCTGGATAAATACACCCCCGACGGTGCGAACTTGTAAAATATACGTTTAATCCGGTTTTGGACTATAGAAAATATAGTTGGATTACGCGGCCTTTAGTATCCGGTCAACAGCTTGAGTACAACTTTTGTCGTACCTGGGCCGGTCATCGGCACCTATACTGATTAAAGCAATTGTTAAAAGTTCAAAAACAAATCAATGGTTCAGTGGTATAATAAGGTAATATTTTATAGAAAAGGGAGAGGTTTGTCATGAATTATAATGATTTTGGAAAAACAGGTGAAAAAGTATCCTCACTGGGATTTGGCTGCATGCGTCTGCCTGAATACCAGGAAAACGAAAAATGGTTTATTGATCAGGATAAAGCATCTGAGATGATAGGCTATGCGTTTGAAAACGGTGTAAATTATTTTGATACCGCGCCTTATTACTGCAATAAAAACAGCGAAGAAGCGCTGGGTAAGGCAGTAAAAAAATTTCGCAGCAAGGTCATGCTCTCCACAAAAATACCCCTGGAAGTGGTAAAAGGGCCTTCGGATTACCGGAAAACCCTTGAGGCAAGCTTAAAGAGAATGGATACCGATTATGTTGATTTCTATCATTTCTGGGGTATTAACAAAGGCTCTTTTGATGACATTATCATGCAGCATGATTTGCTGCTTGAAGCGCAAAAAGCCAAAGAGGAAGGCTTGATCCGCCACATCTCCTTCTCTTTCCACGATGAACCCCAGAGCATAAAATACATAATTGACGGTTCGATCAAGCGTGGCATTTCAATGGAAACAATGCTTGTACAGTACAATCTGCTTGACCGCAGCAATGAAGAAATGCTGGCATATGCAGCGTCAAAAGGTCTGGGTACTGTTGCAATGGGGCCTGTGGGCGGCGGAAGACTTTCAGCACCTACCGACTTGTATACAAAGCTGACAGGAAAACCTGCAATTGCCACATATGAGCTTGCTTTTAAATTTGTACTGGGAAATCCCAATCTAAGCTGTGCATTATCCGGAATGGAGACTCTGGACATGGTTCAGAAAAATGTTAAAATCGGAAATGATCCGGCCGTGCTCTCCGAAATGGAATGGGAGCAGCTTGGGAAAGCCATGGAGCAGCTCAAAAAATTCAGTGAATTGTACTGTACGGGTTGTAAGTACTGTCAGCCCTGTCCCTCTGAAATCAAAATTCCTGACATATTTAATTTCTATAACAACCATAATGTTTATGGCTTAACGGAAACAGCAAAAAACCAATTTGCGGGCTACAGGAAAGATGGAGGAAAAGCAATATCCGACTGCATAGACTGCGGGGTCTGTGAAAAAAAATGTCCTCAGCATCTTAAAATCCGGGAGGAGCTTGCACGTGTTGAAAAGATACTGCTTTCATTTTAAGAAACTCTCTGACGGCTCATTGAATGGGATAATTTACAACGAATCAGATATTTTATAATATGTTTACGGTTTGGAGGCTGTTTATGCAGATACTTGTTGATGCTGACGCATGTCCGGTTAAAGATATAATAGTGAGAACTGCAAAAAAGTACAAGGTTCCGGTGACCATGATCATTGATACAAGTCATGAGCTTTCGGACGGCTACAGTACTGTGATCACTGTAGACAAAGCAAGGGACAGTGTGGATATAAAGCTTATAAACCTGTTGAAGCGCGAAGACATTGTGGTTACACAGGATTACGGCGTTGCCGCAATGGGGCTGGGAAAGGGTGCCAGAGTATTAAATCAGAACGGACTCATCTATACCGATGATAACATTGACAGACTGCTTTTTGAAAGGCATCTGGGACAAAAGGTCCGCAGGGCGGGAGGCAGGACCCGGCCTATAAAAAAACGTACCGGAGAAAATGATGAGGTGTTTGAAAAAGCGCTGGTGAGCCTTCTGGAAAGACAGAAGTTGGAGGGAGGGCCGGGATGAGTCTGATAAGGCCGGGAATATACAGACATTTTAAAGGAAAGGAATACAGAGTGCTATACATAGCCAGGCATAGTGAAACACTGGAGGACATGGTGGTATATCAGGCACTTTACGGTGAAATGGGAATATGGGTTCGTCCTGCTTCCATGTGGGATGAGATGGTTCAGCGTGACGGTCAGACTTTCAGGCGTTTTGAATACATCGGGGAGTAGTATGTGGAAAGGGGTTAAAAAAATTATGGATATAAACACTAAGGCAATTATCGGAAAAAGAATAGACAAAACAATGAAAAATCTTGAGAAAAACAATATGCAGGTACACTATGTTGAAACAAAGGCCCAGATACCTGAAAAGGTCTGTGAACTGCTGAAGGACGGGGATACTGTCGGAGTCGGCGGTGCCATGACTCTGTTTGAAAGCGGTGTCATAGACCTGCTGCGTTCGGGAAGGTACAAATTTCTGGACAGGTACGAAGAGGGGCTCACAGGCGAGCAGATAAATAGGATATTTATTGATTCCTTTTCTGCTGATGCATATATAAGCAGTGCGAATGCCATAACCGAAAACGGGGAACTATATAATGTCGATGGCAATTCCAACAGGGTTGCGGCAATTTGTTTCGGGCCCAAATCGGTAATTATTATCGCAGGTTATAACAAACTGGTAAAGGATTTGAACGAAGCCATAATAAGGGTAAAAACTATTGCGGCTCCCGCAAATGCTACAAGACTTTCCTGCCAGACCTATTGTAAGGAAAAAGGGGAATGTATGTCCTTCAACAGTCATCCCGGCGAAATGGAAAGCGGCTGTTCGGGTCCGGCCAGAATTTGCTGCAATTATGTGGTTTCAGCTTACCAGAGGCATAAGGACAGGATTAAGGTAATCCTTGTCGGAGAGGAACTGGGCTATTGATTTACTGCCATGACAACAAGTTGGCTTGTGTATCCGGGGAGGCTTTATGATAGTATCGTCACTGACTGTTAAGCTCTATGCACCAACCTGCCATTCCCTCAAGGATAAGAGGATGATTGTGAAGAGTCTGTTGCAGCGGGCACGCAACAAATTTAATATTTCCATAGCAGAGGTGGATGAGCAGGATTACTATCAGACCATCGTAATAGGTGCTGTCTGTGTATCCGGCAGCAGAGCTCAGGCCAATGCTGTACTGGACCAGGTCCTGCGCTTCATAGAGGAGAATGCCGGGGCTGAAGTGGTGGATTTCCTGTATGAAGAGAGATAAATATTTACTTATAACCGAACCTTTTTCCATTTTTTTGTGTATATTAATGTGAATACCCGGGTGATTTTGATATTAAGATTAAAGGGCAAAAAAATATGAGAGGCAGGTCAACAGGTATGAAGAGATTTTTTCGTGCAATAATTTCAACCGTTTTAATTGCGGTTTTATTGTTCAGTCCATACCAAACAGCAATAAATGCCGAGGGAAACAATATTGTCTATAAGACTTTACTATCTCCTAAAAATAAGTTGTGCATTGTAACAAAACCGTTGGCAGCAGATTTTTCATCCATTCATCCAGGAAAAATGACAGAATTGCCAGGCTATAATGAAGATTCCGATCAAATGTGGCAGGTGGATTTAAGAAGCAGCGATCTTACATTGCTTGACCTGAAAGGCAGGCTTAGGGATCTGACATTTTCCAGCTTTGACAGCAAAACCAGATGGCCCGGAAAATTACCGGAAGACTTTAATCCCCAAAAAATAATGGATTTGGGAAAGAATCCCGGTCTGGGAGTCCGGGCACTTCATAGGAAAGGTATCAACGGAAAAGGAATTGGTATTGCAATCATTGACCAGACCTTGCTGGTTGACCATGTTGAATATAAGAACCGCTTAAAAATGTATGAAGAAATTCATAATCCGGGAGATGTGGCGGCAATGCACGGACCGGCCGTAGCATCCATAGCCGTTGGCAAATCCGCAGGAGTGGCTCCTGAAGCTGATCTTTATTACATAGCCGAGACCCACGGAACCTTTGGTGAAAATGACAGTTTCGATTGGGATCTGACCTGGTTGGCAAAATCAATAGACCGTATTGTGGAGGTCAATAAGATATTACCCAAAAATAAAAAGATAAGGGTAATTTCTATTTCGTTGGAAATAGGAAGCTGGTTCAACGGATATGAAAAAGCACTTGCAGCTATTGACAAAGCCAAAAAAGAAGGGATATATACTGTATATGTGGGCTCGTACAATTTTACCGGGCTTGGCCGGGATCCCTTGAAAAGTGCGGATGATGTAAACTCATATTCCATAGGACTATTCTTAAAAAAATATCCCTATAAAAATGAACAAATTCTTATACCGATGGATTCCAGATGTACTGCCAGCCCTACAGGCCCAAAAGATTATGTTTTCTATAGAGAAGGGGGCATGAGCTGGACAGTACCCTATGTTGCAGGGTTATACGCTCTGGCATGCCAGGTGAATTCTGAAATCACTCCTGAAGCTTTTTGGAAGGAAGCCGAAAAAACATGTGGTATTAATAAAGACAAGTTAGGTAAAATAATTAATCCTTCAAAACTACTTGATAACATTAAGAGATTAAAGAACTCAAAATAAAAGTGCGATAAACTTGTATTAAACTATACTTTACTATTATATGTTGCTTCAATGTTATTTTATTTGTTGCTTTACATCCGCGGCGGCTTCTCCGTGGGTTACAAAAAGCATGCATATTATTGCCAGAGCAAAGGATATTGAAGAATATACAAAAATGGCATCGTAACTGCTTACCATATCCCGGATGAAGCCGAACAGTATTGGGCTTATTATTGCCGCACTGAAGGAGAAGAAATAATAGTAGCCTGTATATCTGCCTATATCCTTCCATTGAGCCATTTCAACTACCATGGGAAGCGAGTTGATATTCACACAGGCCCAGAAGATACCTCCCAGAAGCAGAAGTATTCTCAATGCCCATATATTATCGGTAAAAAGCATCAGTGCGAATAAAAGTGTCACACCTGCAAGTCCGGCAAGGATAGTTCTTTTCCGGCCCAGCTTTGTGGAAATAAAGCCCGCCGGTATTGAGAAACCCAGAAAAGTCAGTGAAAACATTGCCAGCAGCAGTGAGGCATCACCGGCAGTAAGAAAATTGCCTGAAGTATCCCTCAAGGTGTTGGTAACATAAAGGCTGAAAAAGGTTTCTACTGCATTATAGCCTGTAAACCAGAACAGGATAGCAAGCAGCAGAAAAACAAGACTTTTGTTTCTTCCCGGTTCGGCCGCATGTGACACGTCGGGACTTTTCTGAGGGAAACCGTGAATTTTGGCCGGTACAGCAGATTTTTCAGGTTCAGCCGGCTCAACTGCCAATCCGGGCAGTTTATTATCCGCAAGTTCTTCTTCCAGCTCCTTGCCCGTTTTCTCCCTGACAAAAACTTTTAAAACTATAACTGCAGCGAGCATGAGAACAGCACTGGCTGCGAAGGGTAGCGGCATGCCTCCCAGCTTAAACAGCAGGCCTCCGGCAAAGAAGGAGAACAGACTTCCAAGCCCCCCCATGAAGTTGATGATCCCGTTGGCCTGGCTTCTCAGCGGAGCGGGTGTCAGATCAGGCATGAGGGCTACAACGGGGGCTCTCCAGGTGGACATTACAAAATTGAAAATTATAATGACTGCCATTAATGAAAACAGCGATTTGGTAAACGGTATGAAGGGAAAGACTACTGCGCATACGGGTATCCCCAATAATACATAGGGCATTCTCCTGCCGAAGCGGGTCCTGGTTTTGTCCGATAATGCTCCGAATACAGGCTGGAAAATCACCCCGAAGATATTGTCAAAAGTCATTACTATTCCAATCAGAGTGGTACTTGAGAGATAGTTCTTTAACAAAACCGGCACATAATTATTATACATGGCCCATGCTATGGAACTGGCAAAAAATCCAAAGCCTATCAGAAAGGTCTGTTTATAGTTTAGCTTCATAAGTGTTCCTCCCACTGCAATTTTCCAGATGTTTCACAGGTATGCTATTTTCAGAGGTATACTTCCACGGATATACCATTTTTTATGGATATGCCATCACATCATGCCATCTGTCTTCTGATTTTAAAGGCTGTATCAGGATAATTTGTGATAACGGCATTAACGCCTTCCTTATACATCCATCCAAGGTGTTCGGCGGTATTTACCGTCCAGGGATTGACCAGGATACCGTTCTCCCTGCACTTTTTGACAGTATCTGGGACCGCAAGTGTATAGTAAAAGGGATGCACTGCCTCGGCCGTCAAATGGGCCGCATAGACATGGGGATCCACCATTGCCTCGGTGTACAGCAATCCAATGGGGATTGATTTGTCGATCTGTTTTATCAGCATCAGGCTGTAGTGGTTAAATGAGGAGTAGATGACTCTTTTCTTCATGCCCATCTTTGAAACCAGAGAGGTGACTTTCTCTTCAATGCCTTCATAATTAACCAACCCTGACTTTATTTCGATATCCACTGTCAAATCAGTACCTTTCACAAAATGCAATACCTCTTCCAGGGTAGGAATTTTGACGTTTTTATAGTTGGGAAGGTGATTTGAAAAATCATAGGACAAAAGCTCTTTTAATGTCTTGTCGATTATGCGTCCGCTGCCGTCTGAACAGCGGTCTATTGTTTCATCATGTGCAACTACCAGATGTCCGTCTTTGGTCATGTGAATATCCAGCTCAATACCGTCAGCCTGCTGCTGGTGTGCAAGCTTAAAAGCCTCCATGGTATTTTCAGGAGCGTAGCCCGAAGCGCCTCTATGGGCCCAGATTAATGTCTTCATTGCAATTCACCTTCCTAAAATGATAATATGATATTATCTATTAACTATAATATATGGACATAACAAAGCTTTATATCTCACTGATGTTAATTAATGTTAATTGTTATTAACATCTATTTTAGCACTTTAGCCTAAAAGTAACCACAATTAGGTAAAAACGGAAGCCTGGTTTAAAAGCTGTTTGTTTAGGGTAAATTTAACTGTAATAAGGCGTAAAGATGGAGCGTTATAAATAATATAGTAAAAAGGACGTGAAATTATGATAAATCCAAACAAAACTTTTTCTGAAATATGGCTGGCAGGCGGATGTTTCTGGGGAGTTGAAGCATTTATAAAAAATATTCCGGGAGTAATTCACACTGAAGTCGGATATGCCAACGGTAAAACCGAAAATCCGACCTATGAGGAGGTATGCAGCAAAAACACCGGACATGCCGAGGCTGTCTATTTAAAATACAATCCTCAAAGACTGTCTTTGAACATACTCCTTGACTACTATTTCCGCATAATAGATCCCACACTTCTAAACAGGCAGGGTCATGATATCGGAACTCAATACAGAACGGGGATATACTACAAAAATCTTGCCGACAAAAGAGTCATAGAAGAATATATGGATAAAAAGCAAAAAGAATACTCCAAAAAGATTATGACCGAAGTTTTGCCCATCCAAAATTTTTACAGAGCGGAAGAATATCATCAGGCGTATCTTGATAAAAATCCCAACGGATACTGCCATATTGACTTTGAATTGATAAACAGCCTTAAAAGGGAAGCCGGAAAAAAGGTTGACAAATCCAAATACTCAAAGGCTGAGGATGAAGTTCTGAAACAACAGTTAAGCCGGGAACAATATGAGGTTACTCAGAAGAAAGCAACTGAAGCACCTTTTGAAAATGAGTTCTGGGATAATAAAAAGAAAGGTATCTATGTTGATATTGTCACCGGAGAGCCCCTATTCGTTTCATCGGATAAGTTCGATTCGGGCTGCGGCTGGCCAAGCTTTACCAGACCCATTGATGATGAGGTTATAGAATACAATGAGGACAAAAGCCACGGAATGTACAGAACGGAGGTTACCAGCAGAGTGGGAGGAAGCCATCTGGGACATGTTTTCGAGGATGGTCCGACCCGGGAGGGCGGCCTGAGATATTGCATCAACAGTGCCTCTTTGAGGTTTATACCAGTTGAAGAAATGGTGGACAAAGGTTACGGAGAATTCATACCTATGGTAAAATAGTCCCTGTATACCGGTATCCGTCAATAAAAGCCCCTTTTAAGAGCTGCGTGGCAATCATTGACGGATACCGGCCGGGAACACTATGATTTTGCATATATTGGTTAAGAGCTGTATCCAAGTTTTGTGACAACTTACTTATTTTCATCAGTGGTTTTCCTTGTGAAGAAGTAAGTAACAATCATGGTAGTACAGTTAGAGAAGAGCAGGAAAATATCCGAGTCGATTTTTTTCCCCGACAGAACAATTACAACAAGAGTAAAAACCAATGCAAGAGTTACAATACTTTTTACATTGATTAAATTTTTCAGCTTATCCTTCATTTCTTCATACCTCCAATTCTTTTGCCTGTTGCTTTTATTTGAGCCTTTGGACCCGGGATTCCGTCCACCTGTGACGAGGTCAGGGCTTGAAACCCTTTAATGGTCATGGTATAACCCTCTCCTTTCAATATGCGGTTTCTTATGGCGAGTTTCGGGCTTTCGCTTATTCCGGCCGGTTCAATCAATTGGATATGCCAGGGTCAAAATCCATGCATACTGATTTATGACTGGAAGCAGCTTTGGATAGACACAGGACTGTTCGGGATACTTAACTTTTACACGACACCTCTTTTCCCAACTCCTCTCGCAGCTCATTAATCCTTTGATGAGCCTGTTTGGTGCTTTCTTCAACTCTTGCCAGCCTGTCCGCATGATTGTTAACGGTCTTGTTCAGGCATCTCAATTCAAGTAAAGTCGTGTCACTGCTGCGTTTTATATATTCTATGTCGGCTTTGAGCTGCCCGACTTCTATTCCGCTTTGCTTTGACTCTCCCTTTACCCTTGCCTGGAGGGTAAGATATCCAAAAACAACCCCACTGACTGCCGCTATGCAAGTAATCAATATATTCGTTTCCACCTGCACCCCTTCTTTCCTGACAGATATAAAAGGACTACCCTTGCCAGCAAGTAATCCTCGGTAGTCTAAATACAATCTTCCGGAAAAATTTAAAAACATGTCATCTGGTCATGAACAATATTTATGAGTTCGACTCGTAGAGATTGAATAGCATCTTCTCTGGGCAGCATTATGTATCTGGACAAATATTCGATATCATCAGAAAATAAATTGATAATTTCATTCATTGACACTTTATCACCCTGCTGAGCCTGTCTTACTATTTGTATGAATCTGTCAGGGTTTGTCGTAACAATTCCAATCCTTTCTTTTTCCATTTATTCACCCCCTGTTGAGTCATGTTAAGTTCACAAGCGACCTCCTGCTCCGTCATGCCGTCGATTATAGTTCTCCGGATGATGTATCTGCATTTCTCCCATGGTATAGAATCCAATAACTCTTTAATATAGACATTTGATAAAATTTCTGCCTCAAACCCGCTGTCGTGTACCTGGCTTTCAAAAAGGAGATAACATTCTTTTAACTGTTGATTACGAGCCTTATACTGCAATCTCCATGCTGCTCTCCTCAGTAGCTTTCTGTAGTTTTCTACCGAGATGCCATCGTTAGTTTGCATAAGAAACCTCCGTCCTGATGAATTTTATGGACTTCAATATTAAATTGTAGGATTGTTTTTAAACTGGTATATTTTGTAACTTATTTTAGTGGTTTTACTATTATAGTAATACTTTTTATCTATATAACAACCAAATTTTTTAATATCATACAAATTATGTATATTATGGATGAGATTTTTCGAGTTGTTATTTTTGACATAAAAATTCCTTTATATGAGAAGGGGGTTTCATCAAAAGTTGCCTGTTTAAAATCAGGAGGCAGGTAACAATTTAAAAGTCGGATACCAACCAATTCAAAACCAAATCTTATTGGAGGAATGCAAATGAAACATTTAAAGGAACCGTTTAAAGCTTTTGCTAGGTACACGGGTAAACAATTTAAATGGGTATACTGCTCGCTCATAATACTTTTAGTTTCTCTGGCAGTAATCCCTAATGTGAATCAAGTATATTCCGCCGGAGAAACGGGGGAGACCTTATATGCGGTTTCTCCGCTGAACCAGCAGATAAAACTGTCTCAGCCCACTGCATCAGCACCGGGAGGACGAGGCTTCATGCTGCCGCAGGCAGTCGTGGTAAAAGATGCCTCCGGCAGGCCTGTTGCAGGTCTTTCTGTAACCTTTGAAGTTTCTGCCAATAGTATGATAACCTCAATTATGAGAGGCTATAACAGCAGAATCTTTACGGTTACAACCGATTCCAACGGTATGGCGTCGGCTGCCAATACATATCCAAACTATGTAGGCGAAGGGTATCAAGTCTATTCAACATATGCCGGAATTATTCAAACCTTACAGGTAAAAGCCAGTATCCCCGGAGGTAATACGGTTACGTTCAACGTGGAGGTAGGGACATACAGTTCAAATCTGGTAGACAAGACTCCGCCTTTTATTTCAGTTCAGGCAAAGGATGACACCGGAGCCGACTACATTGCCGGAACCTGGACAAGCCATTCGGTATCCGTGGCTTATACTGCAACAGATTCTCTTTCGACCATTAAATCCTGCACTCCTGAGCAGATATTTAGTGAAGAAGGAGCAAACCAGACTGCAACCGGTACTGCTGTTGACAGTGCCAACAATTCTGCAAGTGTGACCTTTGGACCAATAAACATTGATAAAAGTATGCCGGTCACAACAGCTACCTATCCAAAGCCGAAGTCGGGCGGCTGGTATGATGATAAAGTAACTGTAAGCTTTGACTCAACAGACAGCGTTTCAGGAGTCAATGCAATATTCTACAGGATCGGTGAAGGTACTCCCATTAAACTGGAGGGGCAAAGCGCCGCTGCGGATATTGATCTTGAAGGGACAAGCGTCATAACTTACTGGGCGGTGGATAATGCCGGAAACCAGGAGCAGGCAAAGACCTTTACCGTCAAAATTGACAGGTCTGTTCCCACAGTGACGGCTAAACTGAGTCCGGAAAAGAATGAAAATGGCTGGAACAAGTATGACGTAACACTCACTCTCACAGCAAAAGATACTCAATCAGGTGTAAAGGAGATTCATTACAAAACCGGTGAGTCAGGTGAAGAGAAAACCGTTTCGGGAGACAATACTGAAATACTCTTCAAAACGGAAGGAATAAGCCGGATATTCTACTGGGCAACGGATAATGTGGGCAAAAGCAGTCCCGTTGAGAACATTGAAATAAAACTCGACAAAAGCACCCCTGTTGTTATTCCGCCCCGGGATATCACATTGGAAGCAACTGCTGTCAGGACACCGATAGACATTGGAACAGCCCAGGTAACAGATGTAAGTGACTGGACACTGGAAAATGATGCTCCAGGAGACGGATTCCCTGTGGGAACCACAAAAATCATATGGAAGGCTACCGACTCTGTGGGTTTTGTGTCTCAAGTCGTGCAGAATATTACTGTTAATGACACAACAAAGCCGGTCATTACGGTGCAGGGAAATGTAATAGTTGAGGCTACGGCAGTTGAAACCCCTGTGACTCTTGAGCCTGCCACTGCCACAGATATATTTCCTGTAACAATTTCAAGCGATGCTCCGGAGAAATACAAGCTTGGTGAAACATTTGTAACCTGGAAGGCAAAGGATGCAAATAACAATGAGGTGATTGCAAAGCAGAGAGTCGAAGTGATTGATTCAACGAAGCCTTTATTGAAATTGCCGGACAACCTTATAGTGGAAGCCACAGGCAGAAGGACTCAGGTGGATATAGGCTCTGCTTCGGCAACGGATATTTTCAAGGTAACCATAACCAACAATGCTCTGCCCGATTATCCCATAGGCACCACATATGTGGCCTGGAAGGCTACAGATCAAAGTAATAATGTTTCCGAAGGTGTTCAGGAGATAAAGGTTCAGGATACCACAAAACCTCAGCTGACTATTCCGGATGATATAACCCTGGAAGCACCCAGCAGATATGTTAAATTGAATATCGGGAAAGCCACGGCTACTGATATATTCCCTGTGGAGATTACCAATAATGCTCCTGAGGAATTTACGGTAGGAAGAACCGAGGTAAAATGGAAAGCTGTTGACGAAAACAAGAACGAAGATACCAAATCACAGTTTATAACCATAACCGATAATACTCCTCCGGTGATAACCACACCGAAAGATATAAGAGTGGAAGCAACCGGAGAAAAGACAAAGGTTCCAGTAGTTCCGCCCGAGGTATATGACATATTTGAGACAACCATCACACGCAACGGTCCCCAGGATAATCTATTCCCTGTTGGTCAGACAGTTATAACCTGGGATGTAAGAGATGCAAACGGGAACTCCTCTTCGGTTGAACAGTCGGTATATGTTGAAGACACCATAAATCCCGTACTCACACTGCCCAAAGATATAAAGGCAGAGGCAACAGCCAGAAGAACTCCTGTGGAGCTCGGCACACCTTCAGCATTTGATATCTTCCCGGTAACCTTTACCAATGATGGTTTAGAGGATTACCCTATAGGTACTACCCCGGTAACCTGGAAGGCTACAGATACTCATGGCAATTTTACAAAAGGAATTCAGCATGTCACTATTGAGGACACCACAGAACCAGTTCTTCATCTTCCGGAGGATAAAACCATCGAAGCTACGGCCATCCTGACGCCTGTAGATATCGGTAAAGCGACAGCAACAGATATCTTTACGGTAGAAACATCAAGTAATGACATCAAATACTATCCTCTTGGCGTCACCGAAGTAGAGTGGAAAGCCAGGGATGAGAATAATAACGAGGCAACCGGTACTCAAAAAATTAATATTGTTGACACAACGGCTCCTGTAATAAGTATACCTCGTGATGTAACCGTAGAGGCCACCGGCGACAAAACTCCTGTGGAGCTGGGTAAAGCCGAGGCATCAGATATTTTCGCAGTTACTATTACAAATAATGCACCAGAAGACGGTTTTGCCGTAGGTACTTTTGAGGTCATCTGGACTGCGGCCGATTCAAACGGTAATTCCAGCACTGGAGTACAAAAGGTAACTGTAAAAGATACAACTCCTCCGGTACTTAAGGTTCCTGATAATATATCGGTAGAAGCCACCGCAGTAAAAACACCGGTGGATATCGGAGAAGCCACAGCAACAGATTTATTTAAGGTCAGGATATTAAATAACGGTATAGGAGCATATCCTCTTGGAAGAACAATTGTAACCTGGACGGCAATTGATGAACATAATAATTCTACTGAAGGCACTCAGGAAATTACCGTAACCGACAGGACTTCTCCCGTTGTAACACCGCCTGAGGATCTGACTATAGAAGCTACGGCCAAAATGACAGAGGTTACCGACATTGGACAGGCAAAAGCAGCCGACATCTTTGAAATCAAATCGATCAACCACAATGCTCCGGGGATATATCCATTTGGTACAACGAATGTAACCTGGACGGCAAAAGATGTTAATGGCAATGTTGGTGAAGGTATTCAGAAAATTACAATTGTAGACACGACACCACCTGAGCTGGAAGCGCCTCTGGATTTAATTGTTGAAGCTACTTCAGCAGATGGAACACCTGCGGATATAGGTAATCCTGTATACAGCGATATTTTCAGTGTGGAAGTGTCAAATGATGCCCCAGGGTTATTCCAGATAGGAACAACAGAGGTAACCTGGACGGCAACAGACGAGCACAATAATAAGACCACCAGGATACAGAGGATAATAGTAAGGGATACAACA
>NZ_AORV01000058.1 GCF_000350485.1 Ruminiclostridium cellobioparum subsp. termitidis CT1112 | reverse complement strand
TATTTACTATACTGCGGATGGCAGTGAACCAACAACAGCAAGTGCAATATATATTAATCCGATAGCCGTTAACGCAAGCACGGTAATTAAAGCAATTGCTGTTAAAGAGGGCATGGATAACAGTGAAGTTGTAACCTTCAGCTATACTATAAACACAAGCTCCGGAGGTGGAAGTACTCCAGGCGGCGGCCAAACCGGCGGAGGAAGTACTTCGGGCGGAAGTACTCCAGGCGGGCAGACCAGTGGAGGAAGCACCGCTCAGGAGATCATTATTACAGTTACACCTGAGGGCAATGCAAGGATTGAAAACACTTCCAAAGTTATAAACGGTGCCGTAGTGAATGAAATATCGGAGGGTGATTTGGACAGGGCTTTACAGAAGGCTGTCAAGGCTCCTGACGGTACAAAAACCGTAATTGTTGAAATGAAAAAGGAGCCCAATGCCTTAAAGTATGTACAAAAGCTCCCTGTAAGCAAGGTTGCATTTGAAAAGTCTGAAAGCAACATAAAAATAATGACTCCTGTTGCTGAATTGACTGTTCCGTCAAATATGATAAAAAAGGCGGATGCAAAGGATTCAAAGGTTGTAGAAATTATCTTTGAACCTGTAAACAATAATCAACTGGATAAAAAAATACGGGATATCATAGGTAACAGGCCGGTAATAAACCTATATATGGCTATAGACGGCAAAAATATCGAATGGAACAATCCTCTGGCTCCTGTAAAGGTGTCCATGGAATATACACCGGCTGCCAGGGAATTGGAAAATCCGGACAAAATAGTCGTTTATTACATTGACGGAAATAATAATATCAATACTGTGCCCAATGCAAGGTATGATACCGGAACAGGCAAAATCACATTTACAACCACTCATTTCAGCAAATATGCGGTCGGGTACTCTGATAAGACCTTTAGCGATGTATCCCGCGACAAATGGTACAGTGCTGCCATTGCCGCTCTTGCTGCAAAAGGTATTGCAGAAGGAACGTCAGAGGAAGAGTTTTCACCGAATCTGGCAATATCAAGGGAAGAAAGCGTCGCATGGCTGGTAAGAGCTTTTGGTCTGAACACCGAGGCAAACGGCAGTTTCGATGATACAGGCGATAGCAGGTACCTGGAAGAAATAAATATAGCAAAAGCCCTCGGAATAACCAACGGAGTAGGTGATAACAGGTTTGCGCCCGAGAAAAGCATTACCAGGCAGGATTTAATGAAAATGATTGTTAAAGCAATGGAGATTGCCGATAAAGGTCTGGAAAAGGGAACAAAGGAAGATATCGCAAAGTTTAGGGATGCAGCGGAAGTTTCGGGCTATGCGCTGGACAGTGTTGCTGCATTAGTCAAAAATGGAATAATTGTAGGTTCGGGCAGTAATATCAATCCGAAACAAAACATTACCAGAGCCGAAACCGCAGCGATACTATATAAAATATATAACAAGTAAATCATGTAATAGATAATAACAGAATTATATGGAAGAAAGGCCCGGTTCCAACTAACATTGGAATTGGGCCTTTTAACAGGAAGGTCACCGTATGATATGAAAAGCCGGAAGCGTAAAAGCAGGTGGCTTTTGTAATGAACTCGTTGACAAATAATTACATAAATGTATAATAAATGTAAAATATATTTTCAAGTATGCAGAGTGTCCGAGCCGTGGCGGAAAAGCCTGCATGGAACTGACCATCCGGGCAGGATGAGAGGAAAGGATGAAAATGAGAAAAATTCTAGAGAATATGAAGGTATTTGACGGTTTATACAAATTGACCGGAGAAAAGGGATATCCGTTTATTACCTGCGGTGAAATGATAAAATTAAGTGTCCTGCAATATTACGGGATCAATATCATGCCTTTGATGAGTGAAAGCAACTTCTTTTACAAGTTTCTTGAAGATGCTGAAAAGGGTGTTCTTTCTTTTGGTATCAGCACACCCAAACTATGTGACACATTTAACCTGGAAAAATCGGTGGGAATAGGCTCCAGCAGCTTTTCACCACAAGCCGTGAATATGATGGAGGTATTGCTTGAGAGGATCAAAAATAATTATCCCGTTGATCTGGTAATAGATTTATATTATCAGAAAGGACGGGATTTTTATTATCAGAATGAACATGGAGGGCATAGTCTGCTGGTTTACGGATTTGATGATGAAAAGAAGGAGCTTTATGTCATTGATAATGTCAGGGGCTATGATTACTATATCCTTTCATATGAAGATGCAATGGAGCTGTGCAAAAATATTTTTGATTTAGGTGACTATATAAAACAATGGGGGTATATCAGGGCGTTTCACAGGACGGATAATATTGATACATACAGCTGCAATTATACCTCTCAAATAGTTGATATGTTTAAAACCGGAATGCTGCAGCAAAAAGAAAGCAGGCTGGAATCCATACGATTAATTCAAAAATTAAGAGACAGGTATGACGAATTTATGCTGCACCGGGAATTTACAACAAACATCAACAGCATAGTATACAAAAAGTGGTCTGAAAACTGCCGGATGAAATTCCTATATGAATATATAGGATATTCCAATGAGCAGCAGAAGTGCCTGGATGAGCTTATCAGTAAAGTGATATGTACCTGGAAAGACATTTATATACTGCTTAATTACAAAATAATAAGGGATAATGTTTCACATAACTATGAGGCCGAAAAGAGCCTGCTGGATTCCTTATTTGATATGGAGTGCACATATACTGCAAAATTGGTGGAATTTCTGTAATAATGGGGAAGGTTGCTGTAAGGAGCAAAAATATCTGACAATCCTGTTGACTGTTTTTACAATAAATGGTATATTTATAAAAATAATACAATTAATTTTTAATATTTTACATGAACCGCCGCATAATGAACAATTACAATTTTATTAAGGTGAGGGTGAAATGTTATGTACAAAAAGTCCAGGTTCAATATTGAACTTCTGAAAGAAAGAGAATACACGGTATTATTCAATACATTTTCAAAAGAATATATCAAAATAAATTCCGACCGGGAAAAATATGAAAAACTGTTTTCGGATGCTGTAAGTCCAGAGGTGCCGGAAAAGCTGGCAAAGGGACATTTTATTGTTGACAGCAGCTGCAATGAAGATTTATTATGTGATGAACTATATTACAGGGAAACAATAGCCGACACATCTCTCTGGTATACCATCATACCCACGAGGAACTGCAACTTCAATTGTTTTTACTGCTGTCAGCCGCATGTAAAACAAACCATGAGTGATGAAACCATTGACCTGATAACAAGATCACTCAGGAAAAATTTAAAAAACTACAGTTCGTTTATTATAAGCTTTTTTGGCGGTGAGCCTTTGATTGAATACGGCAAAGTTATTAAGATACTTGATGACAGCATGGAGGTATGCAGAAAGCTGTCAAGAAATTTTACGGCATACATGACCACAAACGGCTACAACTTAACGCCCGAAGTATTCAAGGAATTGTTAAAACGTCATGTAATCTATTATCATATCACTTTGGACGGACCGCCGTCTGTTCACGACACCCATAGACCGCTGGCGTCAGGGAAACCCTCCTTTCAAAAAATAATAGACAATCTGATACGCATCAGAGAGAATGTCAGCTCTAATACCTTTCACATAACATTGAGAACCAATATAACCAGGTCAATATATGAAAACATCGATGAATTTATTGATATACTGGCAAGGAATTTTTCAAATGACAGCCGGTTTAATATCTATTGGCGCTGGGTTGAGGATTTCGGCGGCGACAGGATCAATGAGCACAGGGATGAATTTGTTGCCATGGACAAGGTGTTCAAGGCCATGGATAAACTTCATAGCGCCGGATTAAGCCTGTATAACGATGTGATATACAATGCCAAAAAAGGCGCACTTGTGTGCGAGGCCTCCAAACAGAATTATTATGTTATTGATTATGACGGAACTCTTTTAAAATGCACTCATTGGGACAAGCCTGAGGTTGCCACGGTAGGGAACATCGATCCCGGTGGGGACTTTTTGCTGAACAGGGAAAGAGAAGCGTTCTACACCCTAAAGGTGCCGAAGGAGAAGTGCAGGAAATGCTATTTCGAGCCCCTATGCCACGGCAAATCGTGTTCAATAAGAAATATTATAAATCCCAATGGCTGTTACAAAATAAGGGAATTTTTCAGGCATTCGCTGAAGCTGGCGGCAGAACGGGAAATTCATTCCATGAATGAGGTGAACTTATGAGCAATTATGAAATAATAACGCAGGTATTGGATGAACAGGGTGTTTTCTTCCGGGATGACATTATAGATACCGAACTCATCAGCTCGATCCAGTATGTAACAATCATAATAGAATTGGAGAACAGATTTCAAATATCCTTTCCCGAAAAATATCTTAACGGATCTTTATTAACCACAATCAGCCAACTGGACAAAATAATAACTGAAATTAAAGAAAATATATATTCTTGTTAATATTGAGTGCAGCCGGGGACAGTATTAACAATTGATACATATATCAAGGGCTGTATGCAAAGGAGGTGAAAAGCATGAAAAAACTCAGCAAAAAGAATTTTGCAGCTGAAAGCAAGAACATAGTTTTATACTGTGGTGAAAATGGTATCTGCTTCTAATAAAGTTTAATATATATTTGTGGAAAGCACTCTTCAGTCCCCGGCTATTCCACAGAAATATTTGCAAGGGGAAAATATGAGAGAGTACGGTAGTATACATATAAACAACACCACGGTACATGACGCGCCGTGGTGGCACAATAAGGGAACCGGTGTCAGGGTTGCGGTCATTGACAGCGGTATGGATCTTAATAACAAAATATTTTTTAATAAAAAGATCAGCGGAGCTGCCGTTAAAGTCACTCCTGAAAGCTCCGGAGTGACTGCAGGTGAATTCCGGGATGAGATCGGCCATGGTACAGCCGTGGCATCCATCCTGTTGGGCTATGTCCCCGGGATTGAGCTATTCATACTTAAAATAACCGAGGGGACAAGTTTCACCACCCGGCAGTCCAATCTGACTATGGCCCTGGAATACATCATTAATATGGAAGATAAGCCCGATATCATACACATCAGCAACGGAATGCTCCTGTGCGAGGATAAGAAAGAACTGGAAGCCCTGATAGATCAACTGGCGGCTCAAGGTATGATCATAGTTTCGGCTTTTGATAATATGGGCGGATTATCGTATCCGGCTTCCTTCAAAAATGTTATTGGGATAGACACCACCGGCGAATATAATAAAGACATTCAATATGATTTTATAGAGAACAGTGACATTAATATCAGGGGTTGTCTGAAAAAATCCAAGCTGCCGTGGATAGGCCTTGAATATATGATAGCTGAAGGTGCCAGTTTCACGGCTCCAATATTCACAGCCTTTGCCGCCAGGATTTTGGAGCAGGAGAAGACAAATACCGCCGGAATATTAAGTGCACTTGAAGAATATGCCACGAGGATATTAAGAAATGAAATCAAAACGAAAGCCTGCAGTGTTCCCAAGGAATTTATAAAAAAAGCCGCTGTCTTTCCAATTAACAAGGAAATCCACGGACTGCTTGAATACAGGGATATGCTGGGCTTTGAAATTACAGGACTTTATGACACAAAGTATACCAGAAATAATACGAGAAAGTTTCTCGAAAGGATCAGCTGTACCGGAATAAGTCCCGGGTTTATTCATGAAATAAATGCCGGGGATGAATTTGATACCTTCATCCTGGGGCATGTCAGGGAATTGGAAAAGCTGGAAGGACAGCCTTATACAAGAACTGTCATCGATTTTTGCATAAAAAACAAAAAAAACCTGGTGACACTCGATTTTCTTCCCAATTACGCCGAAGTAGAGGAGCTGTTCAGAGAGAGCAGCCTGGAATATTGGCATCCCTATAAAATATTATTTGACTTTGCCGACAGCAATTCCGGCAAGCTGAATATTTCTTCCACACCCACGGTAGGGGTATTCGGAACAAGCTCCAAGCAGGGAAAGTTCAGCCTGCAGCTAAAACTCCGGAAACAACTTGCCGAAAAGGGCTATAATGTGGGACAAATCGGCACCGAACCGCAATCGGAATTATTCGGGTTTGATGCGGCCGTACCCGTGGGACTGCATTCACCTGTCGAACTGGACGCATATAGTGCTGTTTGTCTGTTCAACAGTGTTATTAAGGATGTGGATGCCAGGGGGTACGACATAATTGTCATGGGAGGGCAATCCGGCATTATTCCCTATGATTTCCGAAATATAAGGTATTACACCCTGTATCAAAATGAAATATTGCTTTCAAATGCCTTTGATGCAGTTATATTATGTGTTAATGCCGATGATGATATTGATTTTATTAAAAGAGCAATAAGCTATATCGAAGCCGCCAATAGAACCTGCGTATGTCTGCTGGTGGTGTTTCCGGCCCGGAAGACAGTGTCCTATCTCACAAACGACTTTGTATACACTCCGGTAGCTTCTGCCGAACTGCAGGATATAAGGGGGGAGTTTGAACATAAGCTCAATAGAAAATGCTGTTCATTAAATGATGAATATATTGCGGATTACATTATAAATTATCTTTCTTCTGACGGAATGGAGGGTCAATGATATGAAAATATTAGCGGCTTTTTATATAGATGACATGGAAGATATGAAGGACAATGTTGGTTTCAATTATGTAATTGCTGCATTGAGGCAGGCAGGGCATGAGGTTGAAGCAGTGCATGACAGGTTTGAGAACTTTGACATGCAGAAAATAATCCAACTCAGGCCGCAGGTTGCCATGTTCAGTCTGTACGACTGGTATCTGGCGAAAACATTGAAGCTTATCCGGAAAATAAAAGAGCAGCTCACTGAAACTACCATCATAGTAGGTGGTCCGTCGGTGCATTTTTCTGCAGAAAAGCTGCTTGAGGACTGCTGGTATATTGATTATGCGGTATATGGGGAAGGGGAGGAAACAGTTGTTGAACTCCTTGAAAAAGGAGGCGGCAGTGAGGACATTCCCAATCTTGTATACAGGGAAAACGGCAGGATCGTCAAGACTGATAAGAAATTCATAGAGAACCTCGATACCCTGCCCATACCCTTATCCAGTATCCCCCAGCAATATTCCAATTATCTGTATGTGGGCGGAGACAGGGGCTGTACCGGAAACTGCTCGTTTTGTACAACAAGGGCAATGTGGGATAAATGGCGTCCCAAAAGCAATGAAAGTATTGCAGCTGATCTGGAATTTAAAGTAAACAGATACAACAAGAGAAATGTTTTCTTTACTATAAATTCTCTGGATAATCCGAATTTAAAAATAGATAAGCTGAAAGACCTGTGCCGTTTGATTATTGAAAGAAAAATCGATGTTTCATTTCTGGTCCCTTTAAGAGCCGAGGCCTATAAAAATATTGACGACAATGATATTGAGCTGCTGAAAAGGGCGGGGCTTTACGGCCTTTTTATCGGAGTTGAAGCCGGAAATGCGTTTGATCTTAAACTGTATAATAAAAGCTGCAAGCTTATTGACTGCTATAATGCCGTTGAGTTTTACAAAAGGAATAACCTGTACATAGAGGTGGGGTATATTGCAGCCAACCCCTACAGTACCCTGGACAGATTGCGCGAGAATGCGAAATGGCTGTACCAAAACAAGCTGTCATACTATCAGAAGTGGCTGTACAGCTACTACATGCCATTCAGAGGCTGTGCCCTGTTTGATAAAATCCGGCAGGATGACTTATTGGTTGACAGGGGTTTTGAATTCGAGCTTGAGTGCAAATATAAAAATATTGAAATCGAGCGCTTTGTGACCTTCACAAATGCTTTCATCAAGAGTAATGAAGCCTCCAATTTCAGAAAAACAAATATATTTATGGAAATAGACAAGCTGTTTTCAAAACTTGCCAATATAGAATTCAAGGATGAGAGGTATAGTCCCCTGAGCCGTGCAATACTTGAAATGAAACCGGATATCGATGAGGCATTGGATGATATGAGCCGGTACAATTACAGGGTATACCTGGAATTGCTGCAATGCATAGGGGATAGGAGCAGCGACAGGCAAATATTTACCATAATGGACGGCAGCTATAATAATTCCGATTTTGAGAAGAAATTGCAAAATGCCGGAATGTTGTCAAGGAAACTGATGCTTAAAGCACTTTCCTTTGATTACAGGTTATTATCCTTCATACGGTAGAGGAACAAACCTCATTATTCATTTTGCGGCTGCCTTTGCGGCTCAAAGCCATAATATGGCTTAGGAGGTTAATGTGATATTTGTACCGGGCTCAAGGAATACATTTAAATTTTTCATAAAGCATTCGCTTCCGGCATGTGCAGGGCTTGCCCTGGTCACTCTTGCAGGCGGTGTCCTGATTCCTTTGGAGATCCGGTTCAGAGGAAACCTGATAGACAGTATTCTTGCCGCAAAATCCTCCGGCAGGACAATATTATGGTTAATACTGTTCTTTGTCGGCCTGGCAATATACAATAATTTTTCCGGTGTGATTCAGGAGCTCCTGAAATTAAAAATGAAATACACCGCGGCCAGGGAAGTAATACCAGAAATAAACAAACACCGGGCCTGTCTGGAATATCAATATTATGAAAGCAGTGAGACATATAATTTACTGCAAAGGGTGTACAGTGCCGAC
Source organism: Ruminiclostridium cellobioparum subsp. termitidis CT1112 (assembly GCF_000350485.1). Taxonomy (GTDB): domain Bacteria; phylum Bacillota; class Clostridia; order Acetivibrionales; family DSM-1351; genus Ruminiclostridium; species Ruminiclostridium termitidis. The sequence continues at coordinate 125,158 of NZ_AORV01000058.1, read as the reverse complement.
ACCAAAAGTAAGCCCGACGAAATAATGGTTTCGACCTGTTGGAATTTTTTCAGGCTTCTCTCAATTGCGGTACAATCCGTATGGACACTTCAATTGGTCTCAAAGGCCGGATGGCATACCGGGATGATTATAGCCGTACTGTCGGTGATTTCATGCATTGTAGCCATATATGGCAGCAACAGGGTATATGAGGCAAGGCAAACCACTTCCGAAGCTGATAGAAGAGCGGCTTATTATGAGGAGATTTTAAGCAACAGGGAAAATGTCAGCGAGAGAAAATTATTTTCCTATATGAATTTCGTATCTGAAAAATGGAAGGAAAGTTTCAGCAAATCACTAAAAACCAATATCAACTCCAGTATTGCTTTCAGAATAAGAAATCTTACGACACAGTTCTCCGGTTTGTTCTTCTCAATTATGATAATTTGCCTGTCACTGAAGCCGCTGGCCGAAGGCAGAATTTCAACAGGTTTTTTCATATCGGTTTTTCTGGGTATGGCAACGCTTTCAAATTCGCTGAATGTGCTGCTGCCGGCTCTCGTCAGTGAGCTTGCCAGTAATGACAGGTATTTTAAGGATTACCGTAAGTTTTTAAAATTAAATACAATTCCGGATATGCAAATTCCTTCCCGGGCAAAAAGCAATACTGAAACTGAAATCAGGGTTGAACCCATATACAGTATAGAGTTCAAGAATGTCAGCTTTATGTATCCGGGCACCGATAGATATGTTTTGCGGGATTTATCCTTCAGGTTTACCTCGGACAGGCATTATGCAATAGTCGGAGCCAACGGGTCGGGCAAATCAACGCTGATAAAGCTTATGGCCGGCCTGTATAAGCCCACTGAGGGGGATATACTGATCAACGGTAAATCCATCGGTCATTATACACGAAGTCAGCTGAATTGCATGTTTTCAATCGTATTTCAGGATTTTGCAAGATATTATGTGACAGTCAGGGAAAATATTTTAATGGGCAGAAATGAGGGGTACGTATCTGAGGGACACATATCGGATGCCCTGATAAGGGAAACTGCGTTAAAATTGGGCCTGGATACCGGGAAGGTGCCGCTGAATGCCTATCTGGGTAAAATATTTGACGGCGGAATAGACATATCGGGCGGTCAATGGCAGCTATTGGCACTGACCCGGGCATTTATAGCAGATGCAAATACGCTTGTACTGGATGAGCCGACTGCTGCGCTGGACCCTGTGAATGAAACCAGGCTGTACAACAGGTTTGTCCAGCTGGCAAAAGAAAAAATGACTATCCTGATTTCCCACAGACTGGGTTCTACAAAGCTTGCGGATGAGATACTGCTGCTTGACAGCGGCAGGCTGACTGAAACAGGGACACATGACGAGCTGATGAAAAAAGCGGGCTTATACAGCACTATGTTCAATAATCAAGCGGAGTGGTATTTATGAGAAGAAAACAGTTGGCCGGGTCAATACTCAAAACATTAATCCAGTGCATAGGAACCATGAAAATACAATTTATCCTTTTCCTGCTGGCAATATTTCTGTTTGTTTTTGTCTCTCCGCTGCAGATGTATGCGCAAAACTCCCTGTTTGACCAGATCCCACTGATATTTTCACATGGGGATTATAGAAATATATATAAGTACATGGCTATATTTTGCCTGTCCCAAGTCCTTATGTTTATAAATGAAGCAGCCGTTAACCCCATTTTTGAATACACCTCCAAAAGATTTTCCTTTGTTCTGAAGCAAAATATCACCGGAAAATTGGATGAGCTGCCGGTTGAATATTTTGAAGATCCGGCTTTTTACGACAATATGCAAAAAGCAGCTCAAGGTGCCGAGAATGCCACAAGTGTGATGATGATGTCCTTCGGCATGTTTGCGAATACCCTGATATTGCTTTCGGTTATAGCTTATCTTTCATATTTGAATCCGTTTTTGTCCCTTGCCGTTTTTATCTCTCAAATACCGCAGGTCATTAAGATGCTTTTCGATACAAAAGTAAATCAGAAGTTAAGGGATAGTACGATAAATCTGCAGCGGAGATGTAATTATCTTGAGAAAACATTTACAGTAAAGGAGTATTACAAGGATACTCTGCTGACAGGGGCGGGCCTATACTTTTTTAACAGCTGGAAAGCCCTGTTTGAAAGTTTTACGGGAGAAAAATGCAGAACAGAAAAAAAGATAAGACTTTATGATCTTATTGTGGCGGGTATCACTTTTTTGTGCGGCCTGTGGGCCTTCCTGATATCGGTATATCTTTTTATAAATGATAGAATAACCGTGGGCGGTTTCAGCGTTGCCATTACCTCGGTCGCATTGCTGCAGGCACAGCTTGGCAATATTATAGGCATAATAAATATAGCAATAAAAAATTCGGTTCTGGCTGCCGATTATTATGCATTTATGGAAATGAAGGTTCAATGGGCTGAAAATCCGGCAGAGGATATGGTTTCGGAGCAAAAAATACATCTGGAGGATGTCTCCTTTAAATATCCCAATTCGGTGCATGAGGCTGTCAGGAACATAAATCTCACTATAGCAGAGAAGGAAAAGATAGCCGTCGTCGGTGCAAACGGGGCAGGGAAAACCACATTATCAAAAATAATCATGGGGCTTTTAATGCCCACATCCGGCAGGATGTATCACAATAATAAAAATATAACAACTGACAACTGCAGGGAGCTGTATAAAAGCACCTCGGCTGTTTTTCAGAATTTCGGACGGTACTGTATGAGCATATATGATAATGTGGTTATCAGTGATGAAATGAACAGCCAGGATGGGGAGCGTTTTAAAGAGGCTGTGGCTTTCAGCGGGTTTCCGGCAGAAAGGTATTTGCGGGATGCTCTGTTGGGGAGGGAATTCGGGGGACTGGAGCTTTCGGGAGGAGAATGGCAGAGATTGGCCATTGCCCGCGCATATTTCAGAAAACATGACGTAATAGTGTTTGATGAACCTACAGCTGCCATTGACCCTGTGATGGAAAAGGAAATCCTTGATAAATTCCTGCTTTTAGCTAAGGATAAAACCGTTGTTCTCATAACACACAGGCTTGGGTCTGCACGTTTGGCAGACCGGATACTGGTGATGGAGGAGGGCAGGATTATTGAAGAGGGTTCCCATGAGCAGCTGCTCGCAACGGACGGAACATATTCTGCAATGTTCAGGGATCAGGCACAGTGGTACCAAAGATAAAATACATTGCATCTCTTTGCCGTGGCTGCGATTCGACCATCTGGGTCTCGCGTGCTGCTAAAATTGACCTCCTGTCAATTTTCCGGCATGATGTACTTGAAGTAAGCCTGCAAATTTCAAGCAAGCCCTTCTAATCAGGCTTCTCATTGATGTGTACTATTGAAGCACAGTTCTTTAATGTTGTTCCAGGTAAGCGGCAGCTTCGATGATACAAGCAACAGCAGGTATTTATAAATCTTTTTCAAGCAAAAAAAATAAAATTTTTCAGGAAAGAAATAAAATTTCGTGTATGAGTCCTAAAAGCTCTATTGAAGATAAACAATTTTATAAAGAAATATAATTTCATAGAATAAACCGTAAATATGGCAGAATGTACAAAATAAGAGGATAAAACCTCTTATTTTTAAAACAAGTTAACTAAATAACAATGTAAAATAAAATTTTATTTCTTGACAAATTATTTCATGGGAGTTATTATGTTTTCAGAACCTAGTATAAACATACTTAATTCAAGGAGGGAATGAAATAATGAAAAGGAAAATTTTAGGTCTATTATTGTCAGCGGCTCTGGTTGCAACAATGGCGGCAGGTTGTGGCAACGGTGGCAGTTCAGTCGGAACGGATTCTGCAACCAGTGCACCATCCTCTACAGAAGCAGTTACTCTTGAATTTACTCAGTGGTGGGAACCAGAGCTTGCTGAAGGTGCATTGAGAGGAATTATGGATGAGTTTGAAGCCGAAAATGCAGGAATCAAGGTCAAACTTATCAGTGGGCCTTATGCTTCCACAAAACAGCAGGTGGTAGCCGGAGCAGCAGCAGGAACCATGTCGGATGTAGTTGGTTTGGACGGAGCATGGGTAAGTGATTTTGTAAAGCAGGGAGCTATAGCAAATCTTACTGAAATCATGAAAAAGAATAACTATGAAGATAGTCAGCTTGCATCCCAGATCAAATTAAACAATGCTACATATATGATTCCTGTTGTAAATTATGTCTATCCAGTTTTTATTAACAAGGACCTGATGGACAAAGCAGGTATAACAAAAGTTCCTGTTACCAGAACAGAGTTCCGTGAAGCTGCCAAGAAGCTTACAAATACTAAAAACAATGTTTATGGCTGGATTCTTCCCCTTTCCCTGGAAGCTCCAAACGGTATTCAAAATGATGTAATGTCATGGGCCTGGGCCTCAGGTGTAAGTATGCTGAAAGACGGAAAACCTGACTTGACTAATGCTGAAGTAAAAAGTGCCATTGAATTTGTAAAATCAGTTTATGATGACGGATCAGTTGCACCCGGTTCATTTACTATGGCTGAACAGGACAAAGTTGAAGAGTTTACTAACGGTCGTGTTGGTATGATGGTTGACTCTTTGGCTCACATTAAAACAATCCGCAAGAGTAATCCTAATCTGAATTTCGTAGTTACAGCACTTCCCGCCAAGGATGGTTATACAGGCAAAAGAGGTATGCCATATGCATCATGGGGTATAGGCATAGCTGAAAACAGCAGGCATCAGGATGAATCATGGAAACTCGTTTCATTCCTCATGAGCGAAAAAATTAACTCAAAATTATCTACTACAGCAAATGCTTTCCCTGGAAACGTAAGCTCAAAGCCTGATTTTACTGGTACCGATCCACTGTTTGCGACAGCATTTGATATCTATAAGGCGGGATATCCTGCAAATGAGTTTGTTGGCCTGCCGGTTGCCGAACAGCTTATGAGATCCTTTGATGAACAGTTTCAGTTATTGCTTGACAATAAGCAAAATATCGATGACACCCTTAAGAAAGCGCAAGCTGAATGGGAGAAGAATTTCTAGCAGCATCATATAAAAGTTAATAGAAGTTGCACGGCAAACAAGTCATGCAACTTCTTTACCTTAAGACTACTTGAAAAGGAGAAGGCTTGATATGATAACGAATAGCAGTATTGCTAACAAGTCAAAGAAAAGTACACTACAGTCGGCAAAGAAAAAACTTTCTCCGTATGTCTATTTGTCACCTACAATTATTCTGATGACAGTATTGATGCTTATTCCGATAGTAATGGTTATATTGTATTCCTTTAAGGATAATGTAATCATGAATAAAAACCCCGTATTTGCAGGAATCAAGCATTATGTAGATATTATTAAAGACGGTACTTTTCACCAGGCAATCTATAATACGCTTTATTTTACAGTAATGAGTGTTATTTTTCATTTCGTACTGGGGTTATCCTTTGCGATGCTCCTGAATACCAAGGTTCTTAAGCCTGCTACCAAATCACTGTTTAGAGTGATTTATGTATTACCGTGGGTATTTACTGCAACTATAATAGCAATTTTATGGAGATTGATGCTGAATCCCAACGGTATTATAAATTACATGCTTACCACGGCTAATATAGTGAGTAATAAAATTGAATGGCTCAGTTCAACACAATTTGCATTACATGCTCTAACATATATTAATATCTGGTCAGGCTATCCCTTCTTTATGATAAGCCTCCTCGCAGGGCTGCAGGGCATTCCCGCAGAGCTTTATGAGGCTGCGACAATTGACGGTGCAAATACTGTCCAGAGCTTTAGATATGTAACTGTTGCGAAGCTCAAGCCAATAATTGTCAGTATGGCAATGCTTGATTTTATATGGACGGTGCAGCAGTTCCCTCTGGTATGGATGACTACGGGCGGCGGACCTATTCACGCTACCGAAATGTTAAGTACTTATACTTACAAATTGGCATTTAGTTCGTATAATTTCTCCCAGGCATCAGCAAGTGCAGTCATCGTTCTTATATTATCAATGTGTATGGCTCTATTCTACGTAAAAAATCAGAAAGCGGGGGATTAATATGAGTTCGAAACCCTTCAAACAAATAATTACTAAAGTTTTAATTGTTATAGCTCTATTGATTGGTGCGGTTTATGCCGGATTCCCCGTACTCTGGATGGTAGTTTGCTCATTTAAGCCAAATCCCGAAATATTTGCTTATCCGCCAAGCTTTATATCAGAAACATTTTCCTTTGATGCATATAAGGCCATTTTTATGGATTCAGCAAAGGTCAGATTCTTTATTAATAGTTATCTGGTTTCACTATTGGTTACTGTTTTGACACTATTTGTTGGAATATTGGCTGCATACGGTATCAGCAGATATGAGTTCAAACTTAAGAAGCCTTTGAATATGCTTATTATTAACGTTCAGGCTGTTCCGCCCATTACTTTGCTAATACCATATTTTAGCCTCATTGTTGCACTAAGGCTGTACAATACATATTTTGCTCTGATTTTCACCTACATGGTGTTTACCCTTCCGTATGCAATCATAATGATGACTGGGTATTTCAATACTCTTCCGAAGGAGCTTGATGAATCTGTTCTGGTTAACGGGGGAAATTCATTTATTTCACTCTGGAAAGTACTTGTTCCAATATCTATACCCGGTATTGTATCAACCGGTATATATACGTTTATGCAAGCCTGGAACGAATATTTGTTTGCATTAACTCTTACTAAGACAAATGAAATGAGGACAGTTCCAATAGGTATACAATTGCTAATGGGACAGCATTCCTATGAGTGGAATCAAATGATGGCGATGAGCATTCTTGGATGTCTGCCGGTTTTGATACTGTTCCTGTTCCTGCAGCGTTACTTTATAGCAGGTATGACCGCCGGTGCGATAAAAAGTTAAACAAGGTTATTAATTAAAGGAATGATGAAAATATGATATTTAGTCATTTCCAAATAATAAATATTAAATATTAAATTTTGTGGAGGTAGTTTTTATGTTGATGAATATGAAGGATATACTGGCAGTAGCTAATGCTAATTATTTTGCAGTTCCGGCTTTTAACACCAGCAGTAACATGATCCTGAAAGGAATTATCGAAGCCTCGGAGGAAATGCAGGCACCAGTTATCATCGCAATCCATCCCGATGAGCTGAGCTTTGTACGAGCTTCTTTTGTAAAATCGGTAATCGAGGAAGCTCATAAGGCCACTGTTCCTGTGTGCATACATCTGGATCACGGTGCTTCAATTGATCAGGTTATGGAAGCTATACAGAGTGGTTTTACCTCAGTTATGATAGATGCTTCTACCCGTTCCCTTGAGGATAATATTGCAATCTGTAAAAGGGTTGCAGAACTGGCACATGCTGTCAATGTATCTGTAGAAGGCGAACTTGGAACTATTGGGACTACTGGTCCTGAAGCCGAAGCTGGTGCGGAAGAGATTATTTATACAAACCCTTCTAATGCAGTTACTTTTGTAGAGGCTACGGGAGTTGATTGTCTCGCAATCGCAATCGGAACTTCTCACGGAATATATCCAAAAGATAAAAAGCCTGAACTAGAGCTGAATTTACTAAAAGAGATAAAGTCCAAAGTTAATATTCCACTAGTACTTCATGGAGGTTCGGCAAATAAGGACTCTGAGATTGCCGAATCAGTCAAGCTGGGAATAAATAAGATAAATATTTCAAGTGATATAAAGGATGCATTCTACAAGAAATGCCGTGAAGTTCTCGCTGATCCTGTAATAAGAGAACCAAATTCAATTTATCCTCCTTGTATCAAGGCTATGAAAGAAGTTGCATACCAGAAAATTGATCTTTTCAATGCAAAAGGTAAGGCTAAACTATATTAATATTATAAAATTATCCAAAAGACGCATATAGGAGAGCTGATATAATGAAGGAGAAGATTATTCTGGGGCTCGGTGATAATATTGATTATGAAATTGTATGGGATTCCGGGATTTTTGAGAAATTGATCGCTCAATATAATATCTATGATAAGGAATTACTAGCTGATATAGAGATTACCAGCGAGCGGGATTTGGTGGTTTCTATCCTGGGTTTTTTAAAGTCGGAAACGGGCGGTGAGCGGTTTGTTTCATCACCCAACATCATTGATAGCTTTACCCGGAATTTTAAAAATAAAATTACGCTTGGCGGAACATCAGTAAGAGCTGCTATTGCGATGAGAAAACTGGGCTATACATCAGCACTTCATCTGGTTACCATAAATGATCATGTTCGCAGACTTATTCCTCCTGACTGTTTATATGTTTGCAGCAATACAGCCGATAGCTCGTATCCTCATTTAATAGTACAGTTTTACAAAGATACGAGAGTCAAGGCCAATGATATTGATATCTGTACTAACAGGGCAAACCGTATTATTTATAATAATGATCGCGACAATATTGTCATGGAACTTGATGAGGGATTCTCCGAACTCATAACTGAGGCAAAGGTATTCCTTGTTTCGGGATTCAATGCCATGCAGAGCAAGGAACTTCTTTCCTTAAGGCTGAAATCTCTTTTAAGCATAATGGATAAGCTCCCGGAAAATGCTTGGGTATACTATGAGGATGCTTGCTTTTATGATGAAAGCTTCAGTAAAATTGTTCAGGATGCCTTGACAGAACGAATTGATATCTATAGTTTAAATGAAGATGAACTGCAGCATTATCTTGGCAGAGAGCTGGATCTTCTGAATCCGTATGAGATAAAGGACGCTTTAGAAGATGTCGGAAAACTGATACATGTCCCGATGATTGTTGTCCATTCAAAATATTGGGCGCTTGCTTATGGTGATAACGCAGAAAGTGTATCAAGAGCTCTTAAAGGCGGTATAACTATGGCAACAACGCGCTTCCGTTTTGGGGATGACTTTTCAGAAGAAAACTATAATGAAACTGAAGGGCTTTGTCCGGAAGAAGAAGGTACTGTAATTGCACGTGAATTAAAAAAATTGCTGGGGGATAAAGTTTGTTGTATTCCTTCAGTTAAGGTTCAGGAACAAAAAGTTACAACCATCGGCCTGGGTGATGCTTTTGTAGGGGGATTCCTGCCCGCACTCCTAACATAGCGTTATGCTTCCGTGCGGCATATTGGGGGAGGGACGTAAGAAATATCTTCCGAAGCCTTCTGATTTTATGTTTATATCGAGACGGTGAGCATATCCATGGTTTCCAAGAGGACACCTTTGCCTTGTTGAAACGCGCTTAAGGTAAGAAAATTTTTCTGCAGCCGAAAATGCGTTATATCTGGGCGGATAGAATTAACTCCCTCTAAAACTGGTAATAATCATCAAATGTGTTTGCTATTATAATTAAGTATTATCAAAAATAAGGTATTTTTTGTATAGTATTATATGATATTATTTTTATAGGACTTGGGTTTATAGGGAGGGAAAATATGGAGGCTATTCAAGGCATGACAGTTATTGAAACCATAAAGGAAAATTATAATAATATTTTTTTGGCGGAAAAAAAGGTTGCAGATTTTATTTTAGAAAACCCTGAAAAGGCAGTTAATGCTAATGTTTCAGAATTAGCAAATTATAGCGGTGTAAGTGATGCTACAGTAGTCCGAATGTGTAAGCATATCGGCTACCAGGGGTATTATCAGCTCAGAATCGACTTATCCAGGGATTTGGGGCGTAAGCAGGTATGGGATGTTGATATGGATAATGCAAACATGGATAGCATAAGCAGCTTGTTTCAGACCATTTCTTCACGAATACTGGCTATAGGGAAAAATTTGGACCAATCTAAACTGCTTGAATGCGCCAACCTTATCAAAACCAGTAAACAGGTCCATATTGTTGCGGTAGGAAATACAAGTCCGTTGGCAATGTATATGGATTTCAGGCTTGGACGGTTGGGGGTCAAGTGTACATCAAGTATGATTCCTGAGTACTGGATGAATTATGTGAATCTGGCAGACATTGATGATGTGGTCATTGCCATTTCGCGATCCGGAGAATCAAAGCAGGTTATTCAAGCACTGGAGCTGGCAAAGGAAAAGGGACTGAAAATCATATCGATTACAGGGTCAGAGTATTCTCCGGTTTCAAAGTTATCTGACTATTACCTGTTAACTAATGTTCAAGGGCAGGGATTTAATTATTATAAAGGTTATTCCCGTTTAAATGAAACAGTTGTAATAGATGCTTTATTGCATTTCGTAACAAATGAAGAAAAGATTATAGCAAACAGTGCAGACAAGCCCGAAAAAATATTGTCGGAGTATAAGCTTTAAGAGACAGTATTCTGGCTAAAAAAACACACCAAAACCGTTTGCAAATTGGAGTGATTTTATGTTAACTAATATTCAGTATAATGAAGCAAAAAGCAAGACACTTGAGTATTTTAGAAAGGCAAATATTGTATTAACAAAAGAAGAGACAGAAAGAATAGAGGTTGCCGACTTTGGATTAAATGAACTTGAACAGACTGGTCTGGAACTTATTACATATGTTAACACCGACAGATGTTGTTCAAAAGAGCTGGTTTTGTTTCCGCACCAGACCTGCCCTGAGCATATTCACCCTTTTGTATTAGGGGAACCCGGCAAAGAAGAAACCTTCCGCTGCAGGTGGGGAGAAGTATATCTTTATGTGGAAGGAGAGCCGTCAGGATCACCCAAAGCCATACTTCCGAAAGGCAAAGAAAAAACCTATACAGTGTCACACGAAATAATCCTTAAACCTGGCCGGCAATATACACTGGTTCCAAATACAAAGCACTGGTTCCAGGCAGGCCCGGAGGGTGCTGTTGTTTCTGAATTTTCAACAAAGAGCAGAGATGAATTTGATATTTTTACCGATACGGATATAAGAAGAATTCCTGAGATCCCGGAGTAATCACATATTCTGCTATGAATCTGAAACTGACACATTGCTGCGAAATAAAAGAAGCTACATAGAATGGTTAGCGGAGGTGTGCTTAAGGCCTGGCATCATACACCGGTATTCACAGAGATTGAGGCCCATGCAAAGTTTACCTGGATGAAGTTTACACTGAAAAGAAAAATTACATAGAGGATAAAGCTGTCAATTGAGCAAAAAGCCGGGAGCGTGAAGCTGCCGGCTTTTGTTGGTTATTTATGGACAAAATGGTATAGACCGCGAACTCAAAATAGTTTTGCACTTGAACCGGTCAGCTGATATTACTTGCCTTATACTCCTTGGGGCTCATTCCGGTATACTTTGTAAAAACATGGGTAAAATAGGCGGGATCTTCAATACCTACGGCACATGCAACCTCAAACACTTTGTTGGCCGGATCCTTTAAAAGCTTTTTGGCATGGTCGATCCGGTACTTGTTTATGGCATCCACAATGGATTCCCCCGTTTCCTTTTTGTACAACCGGCTGAGATAGCTGCTGTTGACATGGATATGGTCAGCAATGGTCTGGAGGCTGATATTCTTGTGGAAATTATCCCTTATATACTTTTGCGTTTCTTTTATAAGATAACTGAATTTATTTTCATTGGTGACTACAACCTTCGAAATGCTTTCTATCAACTGTCTTAAAATGGCCGCCAGGCTTTGGATGTTTCTGCTTGACTGTATCCGCTTGTATATTTCAGGCTCTTTGTCGGAAAGCTCGGGGGTGAACAGCCTGAAACCTGCGAGAAGTCTGTAGCAATAGGAGGCGATAAGCATACAGGATACCTTTATATTTTCTATGGGCTCCTTGTTGCGTCTGTATTCCTCCAAAAGGTTTTCAAGGCTTTTTAATGCCTCGGAGGGATTTTGCAGCTGGAGGCTGTCTACGATCTTTTCAGCGAAATAATGGGGCTGTCCGGGTGATGAGGTGACCGGTGACGTGTTGGGCATAAAAACAGAAACGTGGTTGTCATTGTAAAAACCGCCGTTAAGTGCATCCTTTGCTTCCTGATAGGCAACTGGCAGGGCCGGGATGTTTTGCTGCATTTGGCTTATCCCTATGCTGATGGTAAAACGCATGAAACTATCGGCCATGGATAGAATCTCGTTGCAGGTCATGAGCAGGGTTTGAGTGCAGAGAGGGATATTGCGGTTTTTGAAGGAAATTATGGCCGCCAGCAAAGCTCTGTCAACTGCCACCGTATAATGGGGATAGTTTTTAAAAGCCATTGAAAGAAGATTGCTCACCGAGTGCATGAATTTGTTATAGTCCTCCGGGCTGATCAGGGAATTTTCGTTTGAAACACTGTGAATGTCAAACAGAACAACAAAATAATTTTCAATTTTTATCTCCAGCTCGGTCAATTTGCTTTCAATGAGCATGTCGTCCACAATGATTCCGTTAAACACATCCTTGAAAAACTTCTCGCAGATTTCCGACAAGCGCAGATTGGCCTTTTGCTCCATGAGCTTTAATTTCTCATCTTTATCCTTTTCCTGGCTGATCAGGGCCTTTGCCTTATTAATGGCGTCGGGTATTTTCTCGGTAGGATTTGTTTTAATGATAAAATCTATCACATCGTATTTTATGGCGGTCTGGGCATAGGAAAAATCTGCAAAGGCAGTAAGAATGATAACTTTGATAGCGGGATAGTTTTCATGGATATATTTTGACAATTCAAGGCCGTCCATTCCGGGCATCTTAATATCTGTCAGTACAATGTCCACAGAATGAGAGCTGAGTTTTTCCTTTGCGTCAATTCCGTTCTGAGCATCACAAACTACCCGGCAATCAAGTGCTTCCCAATTGACAAAGTATAAGAGCCCCTGCTTGATCACCGGCTCATCATCAACTATCATAATGTTATACATTTATTATTTCACTCCTGTCTGCGGGAATATGTACTGTTACCTTTGAGCCTTTGTTGATCCGGCTTTCAATCTGGATGCCGTAAGACTCTCCATATATCAGCCTGATCCTCTTGTGGGTATTGATAAGGCCGATGCTGTTGTGTCCCTTCTTGCGCATGCTTACGGTTTCGAAGTCATCGAGGTTGATATTTGAACTTTCGAAACCTGCACCGTCATCGGTGACATCAATATATACCGATTCATTTTTCCTGTAAATGTTCACTTCAACGGTGCCCTTTCCCATTTTTTCCTCCAGGCCGTGGACTACCGCATTTTCTACAAGAGGCTCAATACTCAGCTTGGGGATCAAAAGGTCTAAAATGCTCTCGTCGGAAACATGGATGATATACTCCAATTTGTCTTCAAATCTCATCTTCTGCAGGTAAAGGTAAAACTCAATGAATTCCAGTTCCTGTCTTATGTGAACTTTGGCCCGGCTGTTTGTATAGATGCCTGCCTGGAGCAGTTCGGTAAGGGAGGTAACCATTTTATATATGGTATCATCCTTTGACAGTCTGGCTTTGTAGCCGATAGTAATGAGTGTATTAAAAAGAAAATGCGGATTCATCTGGGACTGAAGGAATTTGAATTCCGTTTCCTTTAAAAGCAGCTGCTTCTCGTATACCTGATTGATAAGGTACTTTATTTCATCGGTCATATTGTTGAAGGTATTGCTGAGCAGTTTAAGCTCACGGTCTTTGTAAGCGGGCATTTTAGTTTCATAGTTCCCCACCTTCACTTTATTGATGACCGAAAGCAGGTCCCTTATAAATCGTGTGAACCTGAGTGAAACCAGAACTCCTGCGAATACGGATACAAATATGATTACAAAGGTAATTGCTATGTAGTTTCTCATACTGTCCGACAGCTTTGCCAGAACCTGGTTCCTGGGAATTCCTGCGATAAAATTAAGGCCGGTGTCACCTATTTTTCTATGGGCGACCAGATAGGTGGTATTTCCCAATGTGACCTCGGAAACATCGGTGTCATTGTTAAGATTGAGAATGGAGGAAGCAACGGTGCCTCCCAGCAGGTTCCTGTCCGAGCTGGAGTAGATCGCACCCCGGTCGTCGGTGATATATACCATTGAACCTTCAAATGACAGAAGCTCCGCATATTTTTTATAGAGTTCATTTTCCTCGATTCCGAAAATCATAACCAGCCTTTGTTTAGGATTGTTAATGTTGGTGACAATGCGGGTGAAATAAATGGTTCTGTCTGTCAAGGACGGCGGAAGTATTGTCTTGCCCCTGATTTTACTGCCGCTGATTTTCTTAAAAACATTAATATTATTGTTGTTTATCAGGTCGATATTGGGTGTGGATTTGAATATGGAGCAATAAATGTCCTCGTTCAAAAACACGTAGGCTGTGGAGATAAGGTTCATATCCCAGGCATTGTTAAACATAAGGCTGTACCTGAGGTCTTCTTCAATAAGGCTTTTATTGATGAAAAGGTTGTAGAAGTCTCCGTCAAAAGACGTATCGCCTGAAGTCCAGGATCTTATATTTTTATTGGAGAGAAAATGAAGCGAGGTTGTGTCGATTATCTTAAAGGAATTTTCTATATTTTCATTGGCCTGCCGTATAAGCTGGCTCAGATTGTCATTGGCATTTTTAGTCAGTACTGCTGCCATGTTCCAATAAAAATAAAAACCGACAATGGACATGGGGAGCAGAAGTAGGAGAACTATGGCCAATGTGATCTTGTGCCTTATGGGTGCTCTTTGAATGTATCGCAATATTTGTAATTTATGTCGGGGCTTAAACAGTCTTTTGAGCTTACTCATTAGAAATTTTCCAACTCCTTATCAACATGTGCCACACATTATTGTATAATACAATGACCATATAATTCTACATAATTCAACAAAATACTTTATAATCCTTTAATTAAAAAAAGTTAGTAAAAAAAGTCATACAATAGTAAAGATATTACAATTAAGTTAATCTGTTGTGCTGATTAATTTAATTTATATTTTACCCGTGTAATTTTTTAAATTAACTGGCACTTCCGTACTGACTTCATAAAATAAGGGCGCACCCAAAATACTTGCGGTAATCCAGTTGATCCTAATTAAACTTATCTGTAAAGCAATACAAAATTCCAATTAACACTACGAGTTAAAATAAAATTCAGTAACATAACTATGCCAGTTCAACATAACCCAGCAAATTCCTTTAAAAATTCATAAGTAGTAAAAAAAACTAAAGAATTCTCAAGATAATACAAGTTGAATTTATTGGGCTGATCTAAAGACCGAATATAGCAAAATATCACAAAAACATGTACTTAATTTTCATTAACTATATACAAGATAGACAATATACTTAAATGTAGCATTTTATAAAAATAAGGTATTTAAAAAAGTTTAACGGAGGGAAAAAATGTTAAAGAGAACTGTTTTAAAAATGGTTTCGGCAGCATTATGTGTTTGCATGCTACTTTCGGCTGTACTGCAGGGCGGGATGACTTATGCTGCCGGCAGTGATGCAAACCTTATTATTGATCAAAGCCAGGTGAGCGGTCAGTATGATCTTGATCTGACGCAGGCTGGAGATATTGATTGGTTGCATTTCAAAGGCAATGGCTCAGGAGGTGTTATACAGGTTGGTAAAGCAACTACTCCGGGTGCCATATCATTTGATATACTCCCAAATTCAGTCCCGGAAGGCAAGGTTAGCAATGGCGATCCAGACCGTATAGCCAGCACCTGGACCGATGGTATGGCAGGCTATGAATCAGGTATGGATGATACCGGGTTTGCTGTTTTATTACCACCGGCAGGAAATAGAGGTGCCGGCACTTGCAGCGACAACGTTGGCTGGAATTTTTTAGTGTCACCGCAGCCTGTCCGGACATCGGTAATATTCACTGTAGGGCTTTGGCAGGCAAATGTGGATGTAAACTTCTACATGGATGGTATGCCGGCTGATGTGAAAAGTATATCTGCCGGTGGCAGCGCACAAACCTTTAAATATCAGGTGACGGTACCTGCAAACAGGGAACTGAGGGTTGAAGGCATACAAACAGATATCTTGTGGCAGGACGGCAATTCTTCAATATCAAACATAGCTGTGGGTACTGCTGCTACGGGAAGTACCGATGAACTTAATATTTTACAAAACCAGGTGAGCGGTGAAGCCGAAATTGATCTTTCATCTGCCGGAAATGTTGACTGGCTGCATTTGAAGGGAGACGGTTCCGGCAATATCGTACCAATCAGGAAAGCAGCTTCTCCAGGTACAATTTCTTTCGGTACATTATCAAATACCGGTTCCGAGGGCAAAGAAAACAATGGTGACGCAGACCGTATGTCCTACAGCTGGTATGACGGTATGGCAGGCTATGAAACCGGCAGTAAGGATACCGGGTTTGGGGTTTTCTTCCCGGCAAGCAACAGAGGCCCGGCTGTCTGGGGGAATGATGTGGGCTGTACTTTCACGGCAGCGGCACAGCCGAAGGAAGCAACGGTAGTATTCAGCCTGGGACTTTGGCAGGCAAAAGTAGATGTAAAATTTTATAAGGATGGTGCGCTGTATGATACCAAAACCATATCTGCCGGTGGCAGCGCCCAGGCATATAAATATGAGGTAACTGTACCTGCAAATATAGAATTGAAGGTTGAGGGAATACAAAAGGAGACTTTATCCCAGTGGGGTAACTTTTCACTTTCAGGTATAGCGGTCAGCAGTGAAACGGCTATTGATAAGACGGCTTTACAGAACTTATATAATGAAGTTAAGGATTTAGTTCAGGGTTCGTATACAGATACAACATGGACGGTTTTTGATAATGCAAGATCTGCTGCAAAAGCTGTTCTTGACGATCCGGCTGCAGCACAGTCTGCAATTGACAGTGCAAAAACCGCATTGGTACAGGCTCAGAGTGCCCTTGAGTACAATACAAATGAACTGGGCATTACACAAAGCCAGATGAGTGGTGTGTTTGCCATTGATCTGACTGCAGTTGGAAATATTGACTGGCTGCATTTGAAAGGGAATGGCTCAAACGGAATTATACAGATCAGGAAGAATGCTCAGAACGCAATTTCATTCAGTGCACTTGCGAATACTGTTCCTGAGGGAAAAGAGGTTAATGGTGATGCCAACCATGCTTCTGCGTCATGGACGGATGGAATGACAGGTTATGAATCCTTGGCAAATGATACTGGCTTCGGCGTTTTCCTGCCTTTACCGGAGGATAGAAATCCCGGCGCCTGCAAGGAAAATGTCGGCTGGAACTTTTCAGTAGCAGCACAGCCAACTCAAACAACCGTAGTATTCAGTACGGGTATCTGGCAGGCAAAAGCAGATGTAAACTTCTATCTGGATGGCAAATATGCTGCTGCCAAACATATGGAAGCAGGCGGTACTGCCCAGGTATTCAAATATCAGGTTGTTGTTCCGGCAAATAAGGAGCTCAGAGTTGAAGGTGTACAAAAATATAAAAATGCACGTGATGGTAACTCATCACTGTCAAATATAGCAGTAAGCAGCAAGGAAATTGCTGACAAGTCAGCTTTACAAGCTCTTTATGATGAATTTGACGGAATAACCAAAAGCTATTTTACAGATGCTTCATGGAACAAATTTAATAATGCAAAAATTGCGGCAAAGGCAATTCTTGAAAAAATTGACATCACACAGGCAGAGGCTGATAATGCAAAAGCAGCGCTTAGTCAAGCCCAGAGTGAGCTTGTAAAAAAGGACACCAATGTGATGATAGACTACACAAGCGATCAGAGGGGCTTAAGTTATGCCCTGGGTCATCTCAAGGATCAACAGGACAGATACCAGACCTTTACAGCCGGTGAAGCTTTCAGGATGGAATATGTTCAGCTTGGATTGACAAAAGCATCGGATGACGGAAGCGATCTGGTGGTAAAGCTGTATGCGGCAGATAGCAATGGATTGCCTGCGGGAGCTGTACTTGCACAAACTACCGTCGGCAAAAAAGCTGTTGTAAGCGGAGGATTAACCACCGTCAAGCTTGGTTATGATTTAAGCGCAAATAAAAGATATGCAATTGATGTAACTCAGACTGCTCTCCAGGACGGTATATATTGCTGGACAGTCATGCCCAAAAATTATTATACAAAAAATGAATTCTACGGTAAGACTGTTTCAGGAAATTTTGTAGCTGAGGCATGGCTTGGAACAGGTTTGATGAAAATCAATTAAAAAAGTAAATGTGGATAGAAGCGCACTGGAGGCTTTGGTATCCGAGACAGGCAGCTACAATGAAAAAATTTATACGGTGGAATCCTGGCTGGCTTTAGCGGGTGCTGCGGAATCCGCAGGAAGCTGCCTGAATAACTTCGATGCCACCCAGCAGGAAATTGATGCTGAAACCGGAAAACTTCAAGCCGCAAAAGATAATTTGGTCACAAATATAAACATATCTGATTTTAATGCTTTCGTTTCAAGTTTTGATAATGTGGCAGTTAAGGGCTACACTGCCGCTTCGGCAGCAGTATTAACAGGTGCAATTGCAAATGCAAAACAATTGAGCGGCATTGCTTCCGAGCATGAAAAGCTGCAGGCCTACGCCGATGTTCTGAACGCTATTGCAAAACTTCAGGTATCAGGAGAATATTCATCAAAAACAGACGGCGGATTAACCGGTTCTTTTGGTTTTGAAGGTGATATGAATGCTCCCATTGCTTTTATTGATGGCTCCTTTAAGCTTGCCAGCAGGGGAAACCTGATGATCAGATTCGGTGTGGCAGGCCTTAAGGAAAAAGGTGTTTCAGTCGATTGGTACAACAGGGACGGATATTTGCCCTGCTATGTAAGTGAGTATACGGCAGATAATGTTTCATATAAAATTGAAGAGTTTGCCAATAAGCATATCATTGATGGCAATCCCGTGGAAGTTGCGTATGCAAAAATGACGGCCACAAACAATTCAGGTGAGAAACGATTGCTTCCTGTTGTTTCAAAGGAATTACTGCCTTTGAATAAAGCAGCTGAATCTGCATTTGTCATTAATGCCGGAGAAACAGTTGTAAGAGAATATGCAATTAAAGCCGATAGATTTGAAAATGAGGGGCATACAGGAAATCAGCATGAAGTATCTCCTAAAGCAGAATTCCCCACTGACCAAAAGATCATTGAAGCCGCAAGGAGTGTCACAGATACAGGTAAAGACAGTATCTTTGAAAATAACTATGCTGACATGAAGATTTACTGGGATACCAGACTTGCAGGAATAATAGATATAAAGCTGCCCAACAGCAAGGATGCAAATAATAGAGACAGTTTGGTAAACGCATATAAGGCAGGTTATATCTATACTCTTATTATCAAAGACGACACATTCCTGCATGTTGGTGAAAATGGCTATGACAGGTTGTTTTCACATGACACAATCGGAATATTGCAGTCCCTTATTACAGCCGGTGATTTCAAGGACGCAAAAAATTATCTTGAAAGTGTTCCCATGACCGGAGGTATAAACATTGAAAACGGTAAGGTGGATCCCGATTTATACTGGGATGCAAACTGGAAATTGCCATGGGCATATTCCGTATATTTAAGCAAAACGGGAGATCTTGATTACATAAAAGCAAAATTTGAAGGTGTAATTAAAAAAATGGCTCATTCTATTCATGACGACCGTACAGGTGCAAACCATGACGGAATTATGAAAAGCACCCTGGCCATTGATTCCTACGGCCAGTGGACAGTTGATGACCAGGCTGCACTTATGGGGCTTACAGCGTATAAATATATCTGTAATGAATTGGCTTTAAAGGAAACCGACCCGAACAAAAAAGACTATTATTTAACAGAAGTTCAGTGGGCAAATGCCGAATACGACAGTTTGTTAAAAGCAGTAACCGAGACACTTGAAAATACAATCAGCAGTAATAACTTAAACTATATTCCGGCTTCAATAGTTGAACCGAACACTAAAAACAGATGCAATGATATCAGAGATGCAAACTGGGCATCAATGCTGTTATTTGGATCATTCCCCTGGGACGGGCATCTGTATGGTGCAGATCAAACCAAAGCAGGAGCCAATATAGATATGATCGACCAGACTTATGCATATGGCATTGAAAGGCGTAAAAGCCTGCCGGAAGCTTCACCTTATAATTTTGGAGGTTATCCTCATGGATGGTATTCAAGTGCCTACAATGCAGGGTACGGTATTGCCGCACTTCGGGGTGAAGCTTACAGAGATATGGGAATAAAAGCTTATGAATTTCAGATAAACAGTGCCATGGGCTCGCCCTTTGGCTGGTGGGAAGGTGTAGGACCGACAAATTATCCCGACCAGGATCCCTCAACTCCGCTTTGGAACCGTGATAATGCGGCCGGAGGCGGTGGTTCCAACCAGCACATGTGGGGACAGGCAACAGCATCCAAAGTTTTGTATGATGCACTTATAGCCGAAAGAATTTTTAATGATAACAAAAATGTAGAAATAATTATCGGCCGTGGTATTCCTAAAGAATGGGTAACAAATGCCACCAGGGAAAATAACATAGTTGCGGCAATAGAAAATTATCCGGTTCTTCAAGGCGGCAGAGCAGGCTATACAATTGAAAGAAACGGCAGCAAACTGAAAATTACCATGAACTGCAATAGGGAAAATTCCAAAATAGCTGCAGGTACTGCAGAACAATGGAGTATTCAACTGCCAGCCATGGTAGACAATATCTCATGGGTTTCTGCCGGAGAAGCGGACAATGCCAATGGTATTGTTACAGTTCCGATAGAAACAAAGGAAGTTACTATTGTGCTGAAAGATTTATTGGGAAGCTCGGTGTCAATAGATACAACATCATTACCCAATGGTAAGGTTGGGGCGGCGTATTCAAGTGCATTAGCCGCAGCAGGCGGAACATTGCCATACACCTGGAGTGCTGAAGGACTTCCGGCGGGACTGAAAATTACAAATGCCGGGGTGATAGAAGGCACTCCAGCTGCAGCAGGTACCTTTAGTGTCAGCTTAAAGGTCCGGGACAGCAGCAATCCTGTGTTAAGTGAAAGTAAAGCTTTAAGTATTACCATAACTCCTGCCGATCAGCCCGGAGGCAATACCGGAAACAACGGAGGCAGTAACAACGGCAGTAATAACGGTGGCAGTACCGGAAGTAATACTGGAAATACCGGTTCGGGAAATAAAGAAACGACTGTAAATCCAATTGGTTCATCTATAAGCGGTGATAAAACAATACTGACCATTTCAATAAAAGCCGGCAATGAATCGGGAAAAGCCGTAGCCAATGTAGAAAAAGCTGCTATCCATAGTCTTGCAGAAAAAGCCAGGGAAGCTGAACGCAATGGACAGAAAGCTATTGTTGAAATAAAACTCGACTCTGCAAAGGATACAAAGTCTGTCGAGGTAGGATTCCCGGCAGATGCGCTTAAAGAAATAGCCGGAACTTCCATTAAGCTTAGTACAGGAATCGGAAGCGTTATTTTAGATGCAAAAGCAATAGCTTCGATCAGTGCTTCTGCTGCATCCGGAAAAGTAAGCATCATCCTGAAAAAGTCGGAGAATTCTTTGCTGCCGGAAGAAATAAAGGCTAAAGTAAGTGACCGGCCGGTTTATAATTTCTCAGTCCAGACTGGTGATAAAGTTATATCAGAGTTTGGCGAAGGAACTGCCCGGATAAGTATACCATATGCTCCAAAACCCAATGAGAAGTATAACTCTATCATAATATACAAAATAGACAATGACGGAAACTCAAAAGTTGTAAGAAGTATATATAATCCTGCGACAGGCACGGTTGATTTTATAACCGCTGACAGTTCACAGTATGCCGTAGGTTATAATGAGGTTAAATTCAACGATGTTACATCAAAGGACTGGTTTGACAGGGCGGTGGGATTCATGTCGGCCAGAGGTATAGTAAATGGTGTGGGGGACGGCAGTTTTGCTCCTCAGAATAAGGTTACAAGAGCTGACTTCCTCATAATGGTAATGAACGCTTACGGCGTTGAGCTTGATAGGGCGGTAACCGACAACTTTGCAGATGCAGGCAGCAAATACTATTCTGATTACCTTGGTACTGCAAAACGCCTGGGCCTGGTTTCAGGTACCGGAGATAACAAATTCATGCCGAATGCTGCTATAAGCAGACAGGATATGCTTGTTATACTCTATCGTGTATTGGATATACTTGGTGAATTACCGGCTGCAAAAACAGGAAGCTTTGACAGCTTCAGCGATTCAAAGGATGTATCCGGTTATGCAAAAGATACAATGCGGTTATTTGTTGAGGCAGGTATTGTTTCGGGAGATGACAATAAATTGAAGCCTAAAAAAGATACATCAAGGGCGGAGGCTGTACAGGTACTGTATAACCTGCTTTCCAGATAAATGACCTGAACTGAAAAGTGCACCCAAATGATAGTAAACCAAATGTTTCTATTATATTGAGGTGCACTTTTTGGCTATAGAAAATATGAAGTCAAAAAAATCATACAATAGTAAAGATATTACAATTAATTTGGAATTTGACTGTTAATCTTCCTGCATAGAGGAATTTAATTAGAAATATTACAAAAACAAGTACAAATAATAAATTAACTTATTTGGCCCGGCATCTTATAATGTAATCGTAGCGCTACTAGTGAATGATTTGAACATACAAGGAGGAATTGAGATGAAAAAACCTGTAGCTTTATTATTAGCTTCATTAATGGTTGCTTCTTTAGCTGCATGCGGTACAAATACAGCTTCCGAGAGCACAACATCCGCCGCAGTATCAACCAGTACACAAACCAGTGCACAGACCGGTGCAGAGGCAAAGAGCCCGGTTACAATAAAATATCCTACATACAGGGTAGGTACTCATTACTCTGCTGCTTTCGAGAAGGAGCAGATCGCAAAGTTTAATGAAAAGTTCGGTAATGAAGTAAAAGTCCAGGTAGAAGAGATTCCAAGCGATACGGCATATAACGACAAGATGAAAATTTTAGCTGCTTCAGGGGATCTTCCCGATGTTGTCATGGGGAAAAACGGAATAAATGAAATATTGATAAAAGGCAATCTGGCAACACCTTTTAATGAATACCTGGATAAGGATTCAGAATGGAAAGCTGATATCGGCGATGAAGCAATTGCCGCAAATACACGTGACGGAAAAGTATGGTCCATCAGTGATCAAAAACAGGTTATAGGGTATTTCTATAATAAGGAGATGTTTGAAAAGGCAGGCATAAAACCTGCTGAAACCTGGGATGAGTTTTTGGCCAACTGCGATAAATTAAAGTCGGCAGGTTTTACCCCTCTGGCTTTGATGACAGGTGAAAATGCATGGACCACCAACCTTATGCTTTCCTCAATTGTAGGTACAAGCGGAGAAGCCGGAAATAAATTTATGAATACTCTTCATCCTGCAAGTTTTGAAACTCCTGAAATGATCGAAGGATTGAAGAAAATACAGATAATGCTGAAGAAGTACACAACAAAGGATGCCATAGGAGCAGTATATGCAAATGCGGCAAATAATTTCGAACAGGGAAAAGCAGCTATTATTGCCAACGGTCCCTGGATGATCGGTGATTTCAGTGACAAGAGCAAGTCTCCGGAGGGTTTTGACAAGAAGGTGGGTGTTGCCGCATACCCTGGAAGCGGAGCATTTTTGTCCTATGAAGTCGGGTACATGATTGGCTCGGATGCTCAAGATAAAAAAGATGCCGCAGCTAAATTCATCAAGTACAAGACCAGTGCCGAAGGGCAATCCATAGCACTGGAACTCGGTAACGTGTTACCTGTTTCAGACAAGGTACAGCCTTCGGAAGAATTCAAACAAAAATATCCGGTATTTGTAGAGACCATTGATGTAGGAAATAGTGCAAAAGTGAAGTACCAGTACTTTGACACTATAGTATTCCCAAATGTAACTGATACCTGGAAGAACTTATATCCGGAATTGGCTTTCGATAAGCTGACTGCCGAACAGTTTGCCAAGAAGCTTACTGAGGTGGCTGCAAAGAACAAATAACTTAAATGAATGCTGAATATTTAATAGAAGTTGTAATGCATTCTCCTCGGAAGGTTCCGGGGAGAATTGCATTTAAGGAGATGATGAAATGGCGAAAAATAAAGGATACATAGCTTTATTCCTGATTCCGACAATTATACTGTTTGTAGTAGTTTATGCAGTTTCAATTGTTATACTTGCCGGTACTTCTTTTACAGAATGGGCCACCGGAACAAAACCTGTTTTCATCGGCTTAAGCAATTATATAAAAATGTTTACCGATGACTCGGATTTTACCCGGAGTTTGATTAATACTGTTATATGGATTATATTGCAGTCCACTGCTCATGTTTTTATTGGTGTATTGTTCGCCATTATTCTCAATATGAAGGAATTTTACTGGAAGTTTGCAAGAACGGTATTTATGATACCGAATATCATTTCGGGAGCTGCCGTGGGAATGCTGTTTTTATGCATATTAAATCCTGAGTTTGGCGCGATAAACAGTATTATCAGGTTATTTGGCTTTAAGGATTTTTCACAAAACTGGTTTATGGACTACAGGACATCCTTCTTTTCGGTAACCATGACCTGGCTGCCCTATGCCGCCGTAGTTACCATTCTGGTTCTGGCTGAAATAGCGGCAATTCCGGAGGGACTTTTCGAATCGGCCAGGATTGACGGTGCCAGTGAAATAAAAGTAAATTTGTATATTGTACTGCCGCTGCTCAGAAACATTATCGGAACCTGTGTAATTCTGTCGGGTACAAGTATGCTGCAAAAGCTGGATATTATCATGATGACCACAGGCGGAGGGCCTGGAAATCAGACAATGAATCTTCCAATGTATATCTATAAGACAGCTTTAATGGACAATAATTTCGGATACTCAAATACTGTTGGTACATTCCTTGTTGTATTTGGAATTGTATTGGTACTACTCTACAGGAGAATATTTAAAATAGGCAATTCTGATACATGAAAGGAGTGACTTGCTTGAAAGGAATGAAATTTCTTTTATCAATTTTAAAATACTTGTTTGTTTTAACTATAATAGTTCTGTCAATCGGACCGTTTATATGGGTGTTCATATCTTCGTTCAAAACCAATGCGGAGATTCTCAATTATTCCATTGGATGGCCGCAAAGCTTCAAAATATCAAATTATCTGATGGCTTTTAAAATAGCACCATTGACACAGTTTTACCTGAACAGTGTTATCGTAGGTATTTTCGGTACAATATTGAATCTGATTATTTTAGGGATGTCGGCCTATGTTATTGCAAGGTTTGACTTTAAAGGAAAAAAAGCCATAGTAGGTATCTGTTCATTATCTCTGCTGATACCTGGCGCCGCAATGCTGCAGCCATTGTATCTGACAGTGAATACATTGGGACTGTATGACAAACTGATTGGTTTGGTTATTGTTTATGCAGGGTTTGGACTTCCCGCGTCACTTTATATAATATCCAGCTATTTTCAGACAATACCAAAGGAAATGGAAGAATCGGCCAGCCTGGATGGGGCGGGTTTCATCAGGACCTTTGTCTCAATCATTCTTCCAATTGCAAAGCCCGGGTTTGGAACGGCAGCCGTATTGCAGTTTCTTTTATGCTGGAATGAATTCCAGTTTGCAATTACCCTCACAACAGGTAACAAAAGCCGGACACTTCCTCTGGCACTCTACTACTTTAAAAGCCAGTTTGCCAGTGACTATGGTGTAATGTTTGCAGCTACGGTTATTGTAATCATTCCAAGCATAATCGTTTATATGCTGCTTCAAAAGCAGGTTGTATCAGGACTGGCGGCAGGCGCCGTAAAAGGCTGAAAAACTTCATTATTTGAAAAAGGATTGAATTTTAATGAATACAGGGAAGCAATTGCTTGATATAGATGAATTATGGTGTATAAAAGAAGACAGGTTCAGCGGTGAAACCACCAAGCACTATGAAGGACTTTTTACCCAGGGCAACGGCTATATGCATGTCAGGGGGAGTTTTGAAGAAGGGCTTGAAGGAGCAGCCCAGGATGAAGAATACCTGCGGATGCCGGCAAATGTCACACTTGAAAAACCCAGGCATCCCGAATCCAAATGGGGCACCTTCATACCCGGTGTCGTTGGTAAACACCCGCTGCTTAAAGAAGAAATAATTAATCTTCCTTATTTTCTAAGTATGAATTTGGTTATTGCCGGCGAAAAGCTGGATATGAAACTCAGTAATGTCAAGGAATATAGAAGATGGCTGGATTTGAGAAACGGCTGCCTTTACAGGACCTTCATATGGGAAACAAAAGCCGGATTGAGTCTGAGGCTCACATATATGCGCTTCATCAGTATGTCCCATGAGCATCTGTGCCTGCAGCAGCTCGGTATTGAAGCACTGTCGGGACAGGGCGTTGTTGATATTGCCTGCGGAATAGATGCCGGCGTAAGGACCAACGGTTACAACCATTTCCGGGAGGTATTGACAGCAGAACCTGAGACCGGCTGTATTTCGGCAGAAACTCTTACCGATGGCGGGGACAGGATTTTAATGCTGTCCAGTGTAAAGGCCTCCCAAAATATTTTATGGAGCAGGCAGCAGAAGGATCAAAATGTTTTTTTCTGGGGATCAAAACTTTTGAAAGCCGGAGATTGTCTGGAGGTTCAGAAAGCAGTTTCAGTTGTTACCGGCAGGGACAATGAGGCCGGAGAGCTTTTGGAGAGAGGCCTTAAATATTTAAGGGCTTTCGGTGCTGAGGGCCGGGAAAAGCTCTATGAAAATCATGCGAAAGTCTGGACCGAAAAGTGGAAATACAGTGACATAAAAATTACCGGAGATTTTGAAGCGCAGCTGGCGCTGCGTACATCCATATATCACCTGATCCGGTCTAACTGTGAAAATGACCCCAGGGTTGCCATATGTGCCAAGGGATATGCAGGTGAAGCATATTTTGGCCGGTATTTCTGGGATACCGAAATAAACATGCTGCCATTTTTTATCCATTCAAATCCAAAGGCTGCCAGAAACCTGATAATGTTCAGGTACAACACGCTGGAGGGGGCTCGTAAAAATGCCGGGGCTTACGGCTACCAGGGGGCAAGATATGCCTGGGAGTCTTCGGTTTCAGGAGAGGAGCAATGCCCATGCTGGCAATATGCCGATCATGAGATACATATTACCGCAGACATTGTATACGCGTTGTGCCATTATGTAAATGGTACTGGGGATCTGGAATTTATATGGAATCATGGCATCGATATAATGGTTGAAACCGCCAGGTACTGGGTTGAGCGGGTGGATATCAATAAAAATGGCTATTATGAGCTTTTAGGCGTTATGGGGCCGGATGAATACCTGCCCATGACCAGGAACAATGCATTTACCAACCGGATGGTTAAGTTCAGCCTGGACAAAACAGTGGAATACCTGGAAGCCGTCAGGAAACAGGACGCAAATAAATACAGGGATATTGAAAAAAGGCTTGCTCTCACACCGGAGGATATGGCGCGGTTCAAGGATGTGGGAGAGAAATTGAAAATTCCTTTTGATGCAAACACCCTGATAATTCCCCAGTCGGACGATTTTCAGGATTATGCCGATCTGGATTTTGACACCATCTGGAAGGACAGGACAAGGCCTTTCGGACACTTTATATCCCAAGAGAGGAATTACCGTTCCAAGGCATTAAAACAAGCCGATGTCCTTCAATTGATAATGCTTTATCCCGGGGATTTCACACGGGAGCAGCTGTCTGCTTCCTATGACTACTATGAACCCATCACCACTCACGACTCATCGCTTTCGGCATCGGTTTACGGAATCACGGCAGCCTGGCTGGGAAGGCTGGAGGAGGCCGGAAAATTCCTTAAAAAAGTTATGGAAACCGACATGTCCATTGAAAAAAAGGGAGCTGCCGAAGGTATTCACATTGCAAACTGCGGAGGCCTGTGGCAGATGATTGTATATGGTTTTGCAGGCTTGAAGAGCGCCATGTGGTGCAGTGAAATACGCCTGGAGCCGCATCTTCCCGAAAAATGGGAAAAGCTTGAGTTTACTCTGGCATGGCATGGCAAATGGTATAAGGCTGCTATTACACAAGAAAAGTACGAGATTTTTGAAATGCAGGATCAACTTGAAGCATAAGAACTGGAGGTAACACATGAAGCCATTTAAAGCGGCCGTTTTTGACCTGGACGGCGTGGTTGTGGATACGGCAAGATTTCATTTTCTTGCCTGGCAAAGGCTGGCACAGGAATTGGGTTTTGAATTTACAGAAAAGGATAATGAGCGGCAGAAGGGCGTGAGCCGTATGGAATCTCTTGAGATACTCCTTGAAGTGGGTGGATGTACAAATTTATCCCCGGAGAAAAAAGAGGAACTTGCTGCTAAAAAGAATGAATGGTATAAGGAATATCTCTATGAAATGACCCCGGCGGATATACTGCCCGGGGCAAGGGATTTCATGGAGTATCTGAGACGCAGAGGCATAAGGACTGCCCTGGCATCGGCCAGCAAAAATGCCCCTATAATACTTGAAAAGCTTGACATAACAGAGCTCTTTGATGCTGTTGTGGACGGGAACAGTGTTTCAAAGGCAAAACCCGATCCCGAAGTGTTTTTGAAGGCGGCGGAAAAGCTGGGGATCGATCCGTCCGAATGCTTTGTATTTGAAGATGCACAGGCGGGGGTGGAAGGCGCAAAACGGGCCGGTATGAGAGTTGTAGGAATAGGAAAAAGAGACATCCTGCAAAAGGCCGAAATCGTTGTGAGCGGGTTTCCGGAAATAGAACCGGTAATCCTGTTAAGCTGCATTGAGCTGAAGGACACCTGTGCAATGGAGTATGGTCATGTGTAAGGAAAATATAATTCATTTTGGGGAATTGGCGGCAGGTGCCCGGAGAGAACTGCCACATGGCGGTTTTATGGAAAAGAGGATATTTAAAGACAGGTATGGCAGCAGTATCAATATCCTGCGTATATCCAACGGATTATTGACTTTTACGGCTATTTCCGAAAGGGGGATGGATATGGGAGAAATCTTCCTGGGTGAGGAAAAAATCACATGGGACAGGGGAGAGGAATATCTTCTTCATCCTGACAATGTAAATCTTTGCGAAAACGGGGGCTGGGAAAAGGGCTTTTACGCCGCTGTTGCGGCTCTGGGTCCTGAGATTTTCGGTACTCCCGACGAAGTCAGGACGGTACACGGGACAGGCTCCTATTCAAGGACAATATTGGAATCCATAAGTATTTCATGGGACAGGGAGCAGATTTGTCTGAAAGGTATTGTTCCCATAAAGGGTTACCGGGCAGAACCTGTCTATGAAAAAAATATCAAAATTTTCACAAGATACAACTCCTCCCTCTTGGTCCGAAAAGATTCAACAAGGAATTTAACCGGTGAAAGGCAGCCGCT
Organism: Ruminiclostridium cellobioparum subsp. termitidis CT1112; assembly: GCF_000350485.1. Taxonomy (GTDB): domain Bacteria; phylum Bacillota; class Clostridia; order Acetivibrionales; family DSM-1351; genus Ruminiclostridium; species Ruminiclostridium termitidis. Next base: position 96,035 of record NZ_AORV01000058.1, on the reverse strand, counting down.
GGATGACGGTTTTCATATCCAGCCGGCAGGAGGTTTTGTTTCAAAAGGAGGAAGGTATATTCTGCCTGTTGCCGTGGATAAAATGCTGCTCCGGGATTCGGCGCCGAAAGAGGAAAATCCTCTTGAGATATACGGCTTCAGTTTGCCTCTTGATCCCATAAGGTGCTATCAGTACGTGCCTGAACCGGTAAATTGCCTGAAAAAGGTCAAAGAGCTCAACGGTTATCTGGATTTGATTGAGGAAAGCGGCAAAATTACGGCTGAAATGATAGTAAATGCCCAAAAGGATAAAGCAGCTTTTGTTATAAGGCCGTTGGGAAGCTTTCCCAGATCGTTGATTGCCAAGAGAGCCGATGAGACTCCCATGTATGCTCTGGAACCATGCAGGACAAGGCCCAATTCCTTAAGGCAGAAAGCCATCGATGGTGAACTGGCATATCTGGAGCCATATGAACAAGCTGATTCGTGGATTATTATCGGTGCAGCCTCAAACATTTCATCAATTCTATTGCTGGAAGATCTGATCGAAGCGGCAGGCAGGTAGTGCATGGCAAGGAAAGCCGCTGATGGAATACAATTAAAACAAGTAAAAATAACACAAGAAAAGTAAGAACATTCTGATTTTGTTCTCTAAATATGAGTTATATAATTATGTTAACATTTATAAAAAGTCTGAAAAGGTACTTCTCAATACTCAGAATATAAAAAAATTTAAAAGAAGGAGAATATTATGAGGAAAAAAAGTTTAGTTATGGTATCATTGGCAATGATATTTTCATTATTGCTGACAAGCATTTCTTATGCCGAAGTGACTAACAACTATGTAAACCCGCTAATGGGCGGCGCTGATCCCACAATCGCAAGGGCCGCAGATGGTTATTATTATGCCTGTTTTTCCGGCGATAATAATATCACATTAAAGAGAAGTGAAACAATTCTCGGAATATCAACCGCAAAAAGTAAATTAGTTTGGAAAAAACCTGCTGATTTCGGGTATGTGTGGGGTCCATACATCTATAGACTGGATGGAAAATGGTATATTTATTTTGCTTCAGGTCCGGAGAATGATTTTGGATATGGACATCCGAGTTCCTACGTCCTGGAAAACTCAAATCCCGATCCTTTTGAAGGAACCTGGGTGCTCAAGGGAAAATCCGCCAATGCAGACGCAGACGGACAGGTTACCGAGAAGGAGGGACTTCTGAATACCGAAGGCTACGGTTTGGCCTGCGGCGTTATAACAATTAAGGGAGAAAGATATTTTACATATACAAAATACTACTATTTCCCTGACCCGAAAGATCCTGCAAAAACAAAATTTGATGAATGCCCGACCATTGTAAAAATGGAGAACCCCTGGACATTGACAGGGCCGGAATGTACATTGGCAAGGCCTCAGTTTGACTGGGAAAAGAAGAACGACAATATAAATGAGGGCTGTGCCGTAGTTGAAAAAGACGGTAAGATATACTTTGCCTATTCTGCAAGCAGTTTCATGAATGATAATTATTGTGTGGGCGTATCGGTAGCTGATGCAACATCTGATGTTATGGACCCTGATTCGTGGAAAAAATATGAACAGCCAATAATGAAAAGATCGGATGAAAACAGTTCTTACGGACCGGGATCACCTTTATTCCTTAAGTCCGAAGACGGTTCGGAGGATTGGATTATTTACCATGGAATACCGACACATGGACAGGGCGGCGGAAACAGAGGAATAAGGGCTCAGCTTATAAACTGGGATGAAAATGATTTCATAAATCCCGGAATTCCGTCAAATCCCGGGACTGTTCTCAACAGGCCTTCAGGAGAGGAAAAAAGCGAAATTTATGAAGCTGAAGATGCAAAGTTATCAGGAGTCACAAAAATATCCGGGCAAAGTGCATTTGCTTCGGGTGCAATATATGTAAAATACAATAACAGCAGCGACAATGACTATACAGAGTTTACGGTAAACACCAACTCGGAAGGAACCTACTCACTGGACTTCAGATACAATAATAATACGGCGAGTGCTGCTGACATGAAATTGGAAGTCAACCAGGACGCACCAGGTAATATTTCATTTGCGTCCAATGCAGGCTCCTATGCAAATTTCGACATTAAAAGAGTTGATAATGTTAAGCTTAGAGCCGGAAGCAACAAGATCCGTCTATCCGGTAACAGCGCCTTGGCTCTGGATGCCATGACTATAAAAAGAAGCTTATTGTATGAAGCAGAAGATGCCGAGAAGTCCGGGAATGCAAAAATGGATACTGACCATCCAGGATATAGCGGAACTGGTTTTGTAGGAGGCTTATGGATTTCAGAATCTTCGATTACCTATAATGTAAACGTAGCCAATGCTGGCAGCTATTCCATTAAGTCGCGCTACAGTTTAGGGTTTGGTGACAGCATAGACAGAACCTTGAGCATGTATGTCAATGGCAAAAAAGTCAAGCAAATAGTATTCTTTGATTTAAAAAGCTGGGACAGCTGGGCTGACCGTTATGACAATGTTTTCTTGAAAGAGGGAAACAATACAATAACATATAAATATGACGATGGCGACACCGGTAATGTAAATCTTGATTACATAACTGTTACTGAAGCAACTACCTGGCATTATGAGGCGGAAAGTGCAAGAACTACGGGATCGAAAGATGCTAAAATAGTTCAGGCAAATGACGGCAATACGGGATTCGGTTATGTAGAAGGGCTGTCAAAAGCAAATTCATCAGTGGAATATTCAGTAAATGTTGAGAATGCGGCGTCCTATGATATAAAGCTGAGATATGCAAACGAAACCGCAGGTAAAAACTTAGCGCTTTATTTGAATGGCGTAAAAGTTAAAGATATAACTCTTCAGGTTACCGGAGGACCTACTGCTTGGACTGAGCAGCTGGAGACTTTAAACCTGAAAGAGGGAAAGAACACTATTACTTATAAATGTGAAACTGATAATTCAGGTATTATAAGTGTTGACAATATTCATCTTAACAAACGTACTCCCTGGAAGTATCAGGCTGAAACAGCAACCCGTTCAGGCAACCTAAAAGTTGTACAGGATCACCTATGGTATGATGGTAACGGATTTGTAGGTGGTTTTGAGGACGAAGGAGATTCAATTCAGTTTGAAGTAAATGTACCCAATACTGCTTCATACACTTCAACCGTGAGATATTGCGGAGTACAGCAGTATAATATAACAATGAGCATGTATGTTAACGACGAGTTTATAAAACAGGTTATATTGCCTCCGACAGCAAACTGGGATTCCTGGAATGATGCAACAGAGTCAGTAAACTTGAAGGCCGGAAAAAATGTAATTGAATTCATACGTGAAGAGAATGATACCGGAAGATTTAATATCGACAGCCTCACAATAGACAAATTCAGCGGTGGATATATGAGTTCGATTGCTGATAAAATAATTCCCGAAAAGATGGTTAAAATTCAACCAAAGCACAGCCGAAAAGCCTTGGATGTTGACAGGGTTTCAAGTGATCCTGGAGCGGTGATAAACCAATGGGCAAATGGCGATGGAAATAATCAGTTATGGAGATTCATTGATCTCGGTACAGGCTATTACCAAATACAGTCGGTTCAAAGCGGTCGTCTAATCGACATTCTTGCCGGTTCACCCATAGAGCAAATCTGTCAAAATGCAAAACTTGAGGATGGTTCAATAACTGATACTAATCAGTGGAAATTGGAAAAAGACGGTGACTGCTATAAGCTTATTAACAAAAGTAATGGAAAAGTAATGACTGTAGAAGAATCTGTTAATAATGGTGCCAAGGTAATGGTTGCTGATGACCAGGGTAAAGATAATCAACGAATGAGAATTGAAATTCGTAACCTTGTTGACAGTGAATTCCGCGCGGTGACCGATATTACCAATGTTCCGGCGGCGGTGAAGGCCGGGGAGAAAGCAGTGCTTTTTGGTACTGTTTCACCCGATAGCGCAACACGCAAAAGTATTGCCTGGAGTGTGAAGGATGCCGGTACCACCGGAGCAACCATAGAAGGTAATATACTTACCGCAGCGAAATCAGGAACAGTTGTTGTAACCGCAGCCATCGAAGAAGGAAGTGAGGTCGGTGTTAATTATGCCAAGGACTTTACTATCACCGTAACCAATGACAATGCCGAAATCACTCCCGAGAGTGCCAACTATTATATTGCCACACCCGGTGATGTAAGTACTACTATCAAATGGAATAAAGCAAGCTCTGTAAAGGGAATAGTATACAACGGAAATCCTGTGACAGAACCGAATTTCTCTGTTGCCCCGGGAGCTGTTACCACGGAAGGCGCATTGACTATAAAGAGCGACTATCTGGCCGGTCTTGGACTTGCAGGCGGAAATAAGGCAGAATTTACAATCTCCTTTGATAAGGGAAATCCTGCAAAGTTTACTGTTAATTTCATTGAAGGCTCCGCACCGGCTAAAAACAGTATAACAGTCGAAACAGAGGGCCGCGGCACAGCAGCTGCCAATGTTACTTCAGCAATAAAGGATACAAAGGTTGTATTAACAGCCACACCTGAGGAGGGTTATATCTTCAAAGGATGGAAGGTCATCAGTCCCGCAGGCTTAAGCATTAACGGAAATACCTTCACCATGCCTGATGAGGCGGTGACTGTAAAGGCAGTATTCATCAGCAGGGATCAGCCGGTAATCAATCCGGAAAGTGCAGACTATGACCTTAGTGCTCCGGCAGATGTGGGCACTTACATCACATGGAACGGTGCAAGTTCTGTAACAGATGTGGTTTATGGCACTGAAAGTGTGACAGGTTCGGCTATTACTGTTACTTCTGAAGGTGCATTGACCATAAAGAGCGGCTATCTGGCCAATCTTGGACTTGAAAACGGTAAGACTGCTGAATTTAAAATCTTCTTTGATAAAGAGAACCCGGTTACGTTCAGCGTCTGCTTTGTTGACAGCTCGGTACAGGTCAGCCACAGTATTACAGTCCAGAACGGTGAACACGGTACGGCAAATGCCAGCGCAGCTTCAGCTGTTGCCGGTACCGAAATCACCCTGACAGCAATACCCGATGCCGGTTATCACTTAAAGGAGTGGCAGGTCATCAGCCCGGTAGGGTTGACCATTAACGGGAATAGTTTCACAATGCCGAATGTGGTAGTTACTATAAAACCAATATTTGAGGAAAACAATACAGCAAAATACAGCCTTACGGTAAAAGGCAGCTACGCGTCCGATTCGGGGGCGGGCAGCTATCCGGAAGGTGAAACTGTTACAATAAATGCAGGCAGTTATAGCAACTTCAGGTTTGGTGGCTGGAGTTCAAACGAGGGTGTGATATTTGGCAACGCAGGTAACGCCACTACTACATTTACAATGCCTGCCAGGAATGTGACTGTTACAGCTGAATGGACATACAATGGTGGCTCAACAGGCGGAGGAAACGGTTTACCTTCTGCATCAAGCGGCGGCTCGTCCTCGACGCCTGCACCAACAACGGTGCCTGCGCCTGTAGTATCAACGGAAAAGAATGGAACATCCGTGGTAGGCAAAACTACAACTGAAGCAAAGATTGATTCAAACGGAAATGCGGCTGCAGTTGTAACAAAAAGCCAGATTACCGAAGCTGTAACCAAGGCGGCAGCAGAAGCGGCTAAAAGTGCACCTGGAACAGCTGTGATAGTTGAAATAAAAGTAAATGCAAAAAGCGATGTGAAATCGGTTGAGACAAGTATACCTGTCGCAGCCATAAGAACGATCAATGATAACAAGATTGATGAACTGATTATTACAACACCGATTGCAGAGATTACATTGGATCAGAAGGCGCTCTCCGGCATTTCAAAGGAAACTGGGACTGATGTGAAAATTACAGTCAGCAAAGTAGATGCAGCTACACTATCAGGAAAAGTGAAAAAAACCGTTGGAGACATACCGGTATATGATTTAAGTGTAAAAATTGATAACAGAACCATATCAGAATTTGGTGGTAATGTACAAATAGAAATACCGTACACACTAAAACTGGGTGAAGATAAAAATGCTATTGTTATCTACGGCATCAATTCGGAAGGTAAAGCAGAAATAGTCAGTAATTGTGCGTATGATATTAAAGCTCAAAAGATTACCTTTAGTACCGACCACAGCTCTCAGTATGTCTTAGGTTATAACAAGGTGACATTTAAGGATGTTGCAGCAAATGCGTGGTACGGCAATGCGGTTACATTTTTGGCCGCAAGGGACATCACAACCGGAACAGGCGACGGCAACTTCGGTCCGGCAGATAAGCTGACACGCGGACAGTTCCTGGTAATGTTAATGAAAGCATACGGACAGAAACCTGATGAAAATCCCAGAGATAACTTCTCTGATGCAGGAAATACCTATTATACGGGTTATCTGGCAGCAGCAAAGAGACTTGGTATATCGGAAGGAGTGGGGGACAATAAGTATGCTCCGAACAAGGAAATAACCAGGCAGGAAATGGTCGCATTATTGTACAACGCGTTAAAGCTGATGGGTGAACAACCTGCTGGAAGTGAAGGGAAAGCGTTAAACGACTTTTCCGATGCAGGAAGCATCGCACCATGGGCAAGGGAGGCCATGACGGTGTTTGTAGAAGCAGGAATAGTGGGCGGCAGCGATAACATGCTTACACCAAAAGCGACTACAAACAGAGCGCAAATGGCACAGATTTTATATAATTTATTGTCAAAATAGTAAATGATAAATACTTAAATTTGTTGGTTTGACAGTAAAAAATAATTGGCAGTTGAAAAGCAGACAGTCTGAACTAATCCAGGCTGTCTGTTTTTTTCAGTTTTTAAATGAAATTCAGTGTTCAGAGTAGGATAAAATTTCAAATAAATTGCTTTATTAAGATTAGGATAATGATATAATGTATTATAGGAATTGATTGAAAAAAGCTTGATAATAAGTTTTGATATAAAATATTAGAATAAATATAGAATAAGTAGAGAATTTCAAAATATAATGAAGTATGGATGATGGAGGCAGGAGAGACCGTTTTCGGCACCGAAGAAGAAAATTGCAATAGGTCGTATTGCAGTGAACCTTTCAGGTAAAAGGACTGTTTTCGGACATATCTCTGAAAAGCCGGAGGAACCGGCACCGAAGGAGCAACGACCCGTATTGACGGGAAGGAATCTCTCAGGTTTGGAAACAGAGGAAGATGACATTTTTTGTTGTCTTCTTTTTTTATTACCAAAATTGGCCAATGCAAAAATCAAAATATTGAAAAGGGAGGGCATTGTTGTGAAAAGGACACCGCTTTATGCAGCACATGTAAAACTTGGCGGAAAGATGATTGATTTTGGAGGATGGGAGCTTCCGGTCCAGTATGAAGGAATTATCGAAGAACACCAAAAGGTAAGAAATGCAGCGGGTATTTTTGATGTATCCCATATGGGGGAAATACTGGTGAAAGGGCCCGATGCCGAGGGATTTCTCGAAGGTCTTGTAACCAACAGCATTTTAAAGACAAAGGAGAACCAGATAGTCTACTCACCCATGTGTTATCCCAATGGAGGTGTGGTTGATGATCTGCTTGTATATAAGTATTCCAGGGAATACTATCTGCTGGTGGTAAATGCATCAAATACCCTTAAGGATTTTGACTGGCTGACTGAAAACAAGGGGGGGCAGGTTGAAATAGACAATGTGTCGGAGAACTTTGTCCAGCTGGCAATTCAGGGGCCGAAAGCTGAAAGTATTCTGCAGTCGCTCACAGATACCGACCTCTCCGGAATAAGGTTCTTTCATTTCCTGCCCCAGACATTGGTGGGTGGTTTCAATGCAATAGTATCCAGGACCGGATACACGGGAGAGGACGGTTTTGAGGTATACCTGGAAGCCGGCAGCGGCGAGGCCCTGTGGAACAGGATTCTTGAGGCCGGGAAGGAGGAAGGCCTGGTTCCGGTGGGACTTGGTGCAAGGGATACCCTGAGGTTTGAAGCTGCGCTGCCCTTGTACGGGCAGGAAATATCCGGAGAAATTTCACCCCTTGAAGCAGGACTTGAGAGATTTGTTAATCTTGGGAAAGACGGTTTTATCGGAAAAGAAGCACTTCAGGAGCAAAGGGACAAAGGTCTCAAAAGAAAACTGGTGGGTTTTGAAATGGTGGACAGAGGAATCCCGAGAAGTCATTATGAGGTTAAGCTAAACGGAAAAACAGAGGGTTTCGTGACCACTGGAAGCTATTCTCCCACACTGAAAAGCAATATAGGGATGGCATTGATAAATTCCCAATATGCCATTGAGGGGAATGAAATCGACATTGAGATAAGAAAAAAATGCGCCAGGGCTAAAATAATAAGCCTGCCTTTTTATAGCAAAAAATATAAAAAATAATTTAACGGAGGTATTTTACATGTTTAAGGTCATTGAAGGGTTAAAGTATTCAAAGGAGCACGAATGGGTGAAAGTTGAAGGAGACAGGGCATATATGGGAATTACCGACTATGCCCAGAAATCCCTTGGAGAAATAGTATATGTGGAGCTGCCTGAAAAAGGTACGGTGCTGGCAGAGGGCGATACTCTGGGAGTTGTAGAGTCGGTAAAGGCAGCTTCCGATATCTACACGCCCGTTTCAGGAACAGTGGCCGATATCAATGAAGAACTTCTGGACAGTCCGGGCAATGTAAATAACAGTCCCTACGAAAGCTGGATTGCTGTTATAGAACTCGGGAATGTAAATGAGCTTGATACTTTGATGGGGGCAGGGGAATATGAAAAATTCTGTGAAGAGGAGGAAGACTGATGCGTTATATACCCAATACTGCGGGGCAAAGGGCGGAAATGCTGGAGGATATAGGTATTGGTTCGGTAGAAGAGCTTTTTTCGGGCATTCCCCACAGTCTGAGGCTGAACAGAAGCCTCCGGCTGCCCGATGCGCTTTCGGAAATTGAACTTATGGCCCATATGAGGGAGCTGGCGGGGGAAAATGCAGATACCGATGGATATACCTGCTTCCTGGGAGCAGGAGCCTATGATCATTATATACCCAGCGTGGTCAGGCATCTGACTTCAAGACAGGAATTTTACACCGTCTATACCCCATATCAGCCTGAAATCAGCCAGGGCACTCTGCAGGCAATATTTGAGTATCAGACAATGATAAAGGAACTCACGGGAATGGAGGTGGCCAATGCCTCCATGTACGACGGAGCCACAGCTGCAGCAGAGGCAGCGGCAATGGCTTGCGGAGCCACAAAAAGGAATAGCATCCTGACGGCATATTCGGTGCAGCCTGAAACCAGAGAGGTTTTGAAAACATATTCAAGGTTTAGAGGAACAGCCCTGAATGTTTTTGGGTACAAGGACGGCAGGATCGACAGGGATGACCTGGAGGCCAAACTTACCGGGGATACTGCGGCAGTGATAATTCAAACTCCCAATTTTTTCGGCATAGTGGAGGATTATGCCGGCCTGGCCGAGCTGCTGCATAAGAGAGGAACACTTCTCATAGTCATATGTGATCCTATATCACTGGCCCTCTTCAAAGCTCCCGGAGAATTGGGGGCCGATATTGCCGTTGGTGACGGGCAATGTCTTGGGAATGCAATGAATTTCGGAGGACCTTCCCTTGGTTTTTTTGTCAACTACGGCAAAGCTGATGAGAAAAATGCCAGGCAGAATAGTGGGAGAAACCACCGATAAAAACGGCAAAAGGGGATTTGTACTGACGCTTCAGACCAGAGAGCAGCATATCAGAAGGGAAAAGGCTACATCAAATATCTGCTCAAATCAGGCCTTGAATGCTCTTAATGCAACAATATACCTGTCGGTAATGGGGAAGGAAGGGCTTAAAAAGGTGGCACTGCTCTGTGCCGGAAAAGCGGCCTATGCCCGCAAAAAGCTCATGGAGACGGGGTGCTTCAAGCCTGTTTTCAACGCTCCGGTTTTTAAGGAGTTTATTCTGGAGTACAAGGGAAATGTAGGCGGGTTAAATGAAAAGCTCATGAAGGAGAAAATAATAGGCGGCCTGGAAGCCGGCTTATTCTATAAGGAACTTGAAAATACCTGGCTTGTGGCTGTAACCGAAAAGAGGTCCAGGAAAGAAATAGACATTCTGGCAGGAAAGGTGGGTTTATAGTATGCATCAAGATATATCTCTGATTTTCGAGAAAAGTATTCCGGGCAGAGAGGCCTTCTCACTCCCCGAATGCGATGTTCCCCTGAAGGATATAAATGAGCTTTACCCGGCTGAACTGCTGAGGGAAAAGCCTGCAAATCTGCCTGAGGTCAGTGAGGTAGATGTTATAAGACATTTCACGGCCCTTTCAAAGAGAAATCACGGCGTTGATTCAGGCTTTTATCCCCTGGGTTCGTGCACAATGAAATACAACCCCAAGATAAATGAGGATGCGGCAGCTTTGCCTGGCTTTGAAAAAATCCATCCCTACCAGGACCCTAAAAGCATTCAGGGGGCATTGGAGCTGATGTACAATATGGACGGGATGCTTTCTGAGATAACGGGGATGGACAGGGTAGTATTGCAGCCCGCTGCCGGAGCCCACGGAGAGCTGGCAGGCCTTATGATAATCAAGGCTTATCATGAACACAGACAGGATTTTAAAAGAAAAAAAATCGTCATACCCGATACGGCCCATGGAACAAATCCTGCATCTGCAGCGGTAGCCGGGTTTGATGTGCTGGAAGTAAAGTCGGCGGCTGACGGCGGAGTTGATCTGGAGAGCCTGAAGAACGCCATGAGTGATGAGGTTGCAGGCTTAATGCTCACCAATCCCAATACCCTTGGGCTTTTTGACAGAAATATCGGACTGATAGCCGACATTGTTCACCAGGCCGGGGGCTTGCTGTATTACGACGGGGCCAATGCCAATGCCATTCTCGGAATATCGAGACCCGGAGATATGGGTTTTGATGTTGTGCATCTCAACCTCCATAAGACCTTCAGTACGCCTCACGGAGGAGGGGGCCCGGGTTCGGGACCCGTGGGAGTCAAGAAGCAGCTGATTGATTTTTTGCCGGGACCCCTTGTGGAAAAAGGGAAGGATGGGTTTTACCTTAACCATGAAAGGCCTTTATCCATCGGGAGAATGAAGAGTTTTTACGGCAATTTCGGAATTGTGGTCAGGGCATATGCCTATATATTGACCATGGGGGCAAAAGGGCTTAGGGAAGTTTCGGAAACTGCTGTTTTAAATGCGAACTATATTATGGCCAAACTCAAAGATTATTACAATCTGCCCTATGATACTGCCTGCATGCACGAGGTGGTATTCTCGGGGCAGAGACAGAAGGAGCTTGGTGTGTCGACTCTTGATATTGCAAAGAGACTGCTGGATTTCGGCTATCATCCCCCGACGATATACTTCCCGCTCATAGTCAAGGAATGTATGATGATAGAGCCCACAGAGACCGAAAGCAAGGAAACCCTGGATGAATTTATTGCCGCAATGGTACAGATCGCCGGGGAGGCTGAAAATGATCCTGGACTGGTCCGGGGAGCCCCGTATTCTACGGCGGTGGCCAGGCTGGATGAAGCAAAGGCCGCAAGAAATCCTGTCTTAAGTTATGTACCGCTTTGCGGCTGTGATATATAAATTGAGGTATGGTGAAAAATGCATTCCCGGGTACAGGTGCACTTTTGAACCTGTTTTCCGGTAATATGGGTAAAATGGAGGCCAATATGGAAAAAGACATAATTATTCTGGGTGGCGGCCCGGGGGGATATAATGCCGCTATAAGGGCCGCCCAGCTGGGAGCGAAGGTAGCACTTGTTGAGATGGAGAAGCTGGGGGGCACCTGCCTGAATAAAGGCTGTATCCCCACAAAAGCCCTATACCGGAGTGCTCAGCTCATACGGGACATTAAGGCTTCATCCGGATTTGGGATTGACGTTGACAGATTTTCCGTAAACACTAAAAAGATGCTTGAGAGAAAGCAGGATATGGTTGGCAGGCTGACCGACGGAATCAGGCAGTTGCTTAAAGCCAATGGGGTAGAAGTTTTAAACGGCTGGGGCAGGCTGGTTGACAGAAATACGGTAGAGGTCACCTGCAAGGATGAAAAAATACTGATAAGGGGTACAGGTATCCTAATTGCCACAGGGTCCAGCCCTGCAATGCTTCCCATAGAAGGTGCCGGGCTGCCGGGTGTCATGACCAGTGACCAGCTCCTTAACCTGGAGAGGGTGCCTGAATCTGTAGTAATAGTGGGGGGCGGAGTTATAGGCATTGAGTTTGCCGGAATTCTCAACCAGATGGGGTCAAGGGTTACCGTATTAGAGTATTTGCCCGGCATTCTGAACGGGTTTGACGGAGAAATAAGCAAAAGGCTTGCCATGTTCCTTAAAAAATCCGGTATAGCCCTGGAAACAGGAGCAAAGGTGACCGGCTTTGAGAAAACGGGAGACCGAATCAGGGTTAATTATGAGGGCAAAAACGGAGCAGTTTCTGCCGAGGTCGAGAATGTATTGATTTCAACCGGTAGAAGGCCTAATGTGAAGAATATAGGCCTTGAAGAAGTCGGAATAGAGTTCGATGACAGAGGAATCAGAACCGGAGAGGCGGGGGTCACAAATCTGCCCGGCATATATGCGGCCGGAGATGTTACCGGAGGCATCATGCTTGCGCATGTTGCGGCAGAAGAGGGGAAAAGGGCCGTTGAAAAGCTGCTGGGCTGCTCTGATCAGGCTTCGATTGAACCGGTGCCGGCCTGTGTGTTTTCATTTCCCGAGACGGCTTCGGCAGGACTTACCGAAGAAGAGGCAAAAAGCAGTGGAATACCGTACAATACAGGTAAGTTCATGTTTGGGGCAAATGGAAAGGCAATGACACTGGGCGAGGAGGAGGGCTTTATAAAAGTCCTGACGGCTGCAGAATCCGAGGAGATAATAGGAGTGCATATTTTAGGGCCTCATGCCGGGGAGCTCATTGAAGAAGGGGTGCTGGCAATAAGGAACAGGCTTACCGTAAACAGCATTGCAGCTACCGTTCACCCGCATCCGTCATTGTCCGAAGCCTTTTATGAGGCAGTGCTGGCAAGTACCGGCAGAGCTGTGCATGCCGCTCCTAAAAAGTCGCCGGGGAAGGGAGGTTGGTATGAGTAAATTAAACATAGTCAGGCTTGGGAAAATTGAATATTCGTCTGCATTGGAAATACAGGAGAGCATACTGGCAATGCGCCAGAGAAACGAGATAGAGGATACCCTGCTGCTCCTGGAACATCCTCCTGTGCTCACCCTGGGCAAAAGAGGGGAATACCGGAATATTCTCCTCTCCCGGGAGGAACTGCTGCAAAGAGGAGTGAAGGTTTTTGAAGTAAACCGGGGCGGAGATGTTACCTATCACGGTCCGGGACAGCTTGTAGGTTATCCCGTTGTAGACCTTAAAGACCGGAATAAAAGCATTAAGGATTATGTTTATAAAATTGAGGATGTATTTACTTCTCTGCTGAAAGAGGAATACGGTATTGAAGCCCGCCGGGACGAAAGGGAATATACCGGGGTATGGGTTGGAAATTCAAAGATAACTGCAATAGGTGTAGCAGTGAAGAAGTGGGTTACAATGCATGGCTTTGCTTTTAATGTAAATACAAGCCTGGAGCATTTCAGCTGGATAAATCCCTGCGGAATAACCGACAGGGGTGTTACCTCCCTTCAAAAGCTTGTGGGACATGAGTTGGATATGGAAAGCATGTATGAACTTGTAATAAAGTATTTCTGCTGTGCTTTTGGATATGAAACCCTTGAAAGACCAAAACCGGAGGAACTGATGAAGAAGGAGGGTGCATCCCATGTATCAGAGGAAGCCAGAATGGCTTAAGATAAAGACCATAGGCGGGAAAAACAGAACCCAGGTGGAAAAGTTACTGGCAAACCTCTCACTCCATACAGTGTGCAAAGAGGCTGCCTGCCCCAACATCATGGAATGCTTCAGCAGAAAAACTGCAACCTTTATGATTCTGGGGAATCACTGTACAAGAAATTGTACGTTTTGCAATGTGGAAAAGGGCACGGCCATGGACATAGACAGGGAGGAGCCTGAAAAAATTGCAGAGGCTGCGGGGACACTGGGATTAAAGCATGTGGTCATCACATCTGTTACAAGGGATGATCTTCCCGACGGAGGAGCAGGACATTTTGCCTCTGTTATTGAAAAGGTGAGAAGCAGCTGTGAAGGTATAACAATAGAGGTTCTCATCCCTGACTTCAAAGGGGATGAGGCAGCCCTGGGCACAGTTGTTTCGGCAGCGCCGGACATAATTAACCACAATATTGAGACTGTCCATATACTTTACCCTGAAGTCAGGCCACAGGCAGATTACAGCAGATCACTCCGGCTTTTGAGAAATGTGAAGGAAAAAGACAGCCGGATATACACCAAGTCGGGGATCATGGTGGGTCTGGGAGAAAAGCCGGAAGAAGTGACCGGGGTTTTCAGGGATCTGAGGGAATATGGCTGTGATATTCTCACAATAGGGCAATATATTGCACCATCCCTGAAGCATTATCCGGTTGTAGAATTTATTACACCTGAAATGTTTGAAAAGTATAAGGCTTCGGCTTACAGGCTGGGCTTCAGCCATGTTACGTCGGGACCTCTTGTCAGAAGCTCCTATCATGCCGATAATGCGCTGGACAGTCTTATAGACAGATAGATTTGCAGGAGCCTGCAAGATACTGTGAGGTTTAGAATAAGGAAACAGGCGGATAAAATGTAAAAGCCGGGGAGCGCAATGCTGCCCGGCTTTTTAGCGTATTTTCCGGGATTACAGTTTTCGGCGGATAGTATTTTTTAATTTTTATAGTACCTTTCTATTTTATAATGAAAAATACAATGCTAATGTGGTATTATGTAATTTATCATTTTATCTTCATTGAATTTTAAAAAAATTCAGATTAAATCATAACTGCAAAAACTTAATTAAAAAAGCGCTGCTTATATTCTGGAGGTATTAATGTTAAAAAGAGGTTCCAGCTACAAGGTGAAATTGTTTTTGTCCCTCTCCTTATTGACGGTAATAATTCTTATTACTGCTAATGCCGTATATTATGTTTACATGGAGAAAACTTTGAAGGAGCATACAACGGAGGCAAGCAGAAATACCGTTGTCCAGCTGAAAAATGCCACTGAAATAATGCTTAAAGATGCAAACCGGTCTCTGATGCAGCTGGCCCTGGACCCGAGAGTGGCAAATTTTATGGCCTGGAATGTCGATGATGCCAATAAGGATATCGTTGACATAATAGATTTTCTTAGAAGTACCCATAGTGCGGTTGCGTATAATAACTATTTCAATTCCTGTCATATTATTTACATGAGCAGCGGAATTTCGGTAAATGTACTGACCGGAAGGATACAGAACATAAATGACAGTGAAACCTTCCAGTACGGCGGTATATATCAGGCGGATGAGCTGGAGTTCCTGAAGGAGGCCAGGGCATGTTTTAAGCAGCAGAACCCCAAAAAGGATTTTAAAATCTATAACCTGGACACTTCGGGCAGGAAAAATATCATAACAGTGATAAAGCCCATAAATTCAGCGGCACAAAACCCTGAAGCCATCCTGGTACTCACAATTGACGCCTCTTATTTTAGTGATATATTGAATTATACAAAAATAAACGACAAAGCTCATGTTTTCATTCTTGACAAGAATGGAAAGGCCGTATCCAATATAGATGACAGATTTTTAAAGCTCATAGATAAACAATATACCGATAATATTTTAAAAGAAATGGATCAGGAATCAGGGAGCTTTAATGCTGTTATAGAAAAGGAGAATACCCTTGTTTCCTTTGCACAATCCGAGGAATATGGATGGAAATACATTTACACCATTCCTGCAAAAGAAGTGTATAAGAATATCAAATTCTCAATTATATATACTTCTCTCATATCCTTGATCTGTATGCTGCTGGGAGTCGGTTTCTCATATCTGCTGGCAGCCAGGCTTTACAATCCTATAAATAATCTCATAAATACGGTAAAGGACGGCTCAAAGGTCACAAACGAATATATAAAAAATGATATTGATTATATAGGTAAAAGAATACAAATGCTGATCGATAGAAACAGAAGCTTTGAGGATTTATTTGAGGAGAATTTTACACTGCTGAAGAATACACTTCTTAACAATCTTCTTAAAAGTACAATTGCGGTAGATGAGCAATTATGGGAAAAGCTCAGCTTCTATAAATGTAATATATTAAAGGCTGCGGGCTATTATGTCTGCCTGCTTGGAATTGATGATTTCGACTCATTTTCTCAGGAATATTCCGAAAGGCAGATAGGAATGCTTCAGATATACCAGACGGGTATCATATATGAGATAAGCAGTGAAAAGCAAAACCTTGCTGTTGAGGTTGTCAGACTTGACAGCCATGAACTGGCGCTGATTGTGAGCAGCTCTGTAGAAAGCCGGGAAGAGGGTGAGGATGAAATTGCACGGCTCATAAGGAAAATTCAGCAAAGGATAGTTGAAAACGCCCGGTACACTGTTACCATTGGTATCAGTTCTTTCTGCCATAAAATCGATGACCTTGTGCTTTCTTACAAAGAAGCCTGCTCGGCTTATGGTTATAAAATAATTAAAGGGCCAAACGAAATCATTTATATTAATGACATACCCAAAGTTCAGGAATGGTACTATGTCCAGCCTGTGGACATTGAAAAGAAAATTTTCAAACATGTAAGGGCCGGCGATAAGGAGGAAGTATTTAAGGCCCTTGACAGCTATTTTGAATACTCCAAAAAAAATATTTCGGATTACACCATCATCAGGTATACTCATTTTCATTTGTTGGATTCAACATTGAAGTGCTGCCTGGATATGGCTATTAATATTAATGATATTTTCCCCGAAAAAACCAATTTATTCAATGAACTGCTTTCACAAAAGTCTTTAGCGGCCATGAATTCCTGGCTTAAAAACCTGTTTCAGACAATCATTGATTATATTGGTACAAAGAAGAATAATAAGACGGAGGACATAATAAAAAAAGCACTTGATTATATAAATGAAAACTTTAATTCAAGTGATATGTGTCTTGAGTCAATCTCAGAATATCTGGACTTCAGTGTTTCATATCTTGCGAAGCTTTTCAAGGACTTTACGGGTAAATCCATCAAGGAGTATATTACCGAGAGACGTATTATTGAAGCAAAAAGCCTGTTGGAAACCAGCAGCTTAAAAGTGAAGGAAATCGGGGAGCAGGTAGGCTATCCAAATACTCAATCCTTTATAAATATCTTTAAAAAGTATGAAGGAATAACGCCGGGAGAATATCATGACCACAAGTTCAGGAAATTATAGTTTCTCAAGAAAAGAATATAAAAGTTGAAAAATACCATCAATATTTTTAGATGGTAAAAATCGATTATACCCTGTTTGATAAAAAATTACTCTGTATCTGGAAGCATGGTAATGTTTTAATTTAGTATAAGTAGTCACGGCGCCGTACTACACAAAAAACTTAGTATAACTTTATTAATGATTTTTAATGGGAGGAAAATATGAAAAAAATTATTTCTACAGTTATGTCTTT
Source organism: Ruminiclostridium cellobioparum subsp. termitidis CT1112 (assembly GCF_000350485.1). GTDB lineage: Bacteria > Bacillota > Clostridia > Acetivibrionales > DSM-1351 > Ruminiclostridium > Ruminiclostridium termitidis. The sequence continues at coordinate 78,522 of NZ_AORV01000058.1, read as the reverse complement.
TGCATTAATTGCCTCTTTGGCTGCAGGATGCGGAAGCAACGAAAATGCAGGAAATACGAATGGACAAACACCTTCATCTGCTGCTGCTTCAACTTCGGCAAATCAGAAGGTCAATGAGTACGGCTGGGCAGTTCCTGAAAAAACCCTGGAGATAACCGCATACCAGGCTGATAAGAGTAATCCTGATACTGTTGCAAAAAATACTGAATTGATTAACCAATACTTATTGGAAAAGTTTAATGTAAAAATAAATAAAACACAGTTGGATATCGATCCAAATGAAAAGTTGAACCTGATGCTGGCTTCAAATGATTATCCGGATGTAATTATAGCAATGAATGACGATAACCTGTCTAAGTGGAAATCCCAGGGAAAAATTCAGGAACTTACCCCATATGTGGATGAAGTGGGTTCTGATATAAAAACTGCACTTGGAGATACATACAAAAGGTATCTTGATGAAAACGGAAAGCTGTATGGAATTCCGAGAGGCTGGGGATTGCTTCCTTTGCCTGACCGTTCCGCCCATATAAGGTGGGATTGGTACAATGAAATGGGTTCTCCCAAAATAGAAACTCCCGATGATTATTATACTGTTTTGAAAAAGATGCTTGAACAGCATTCCAGGAATTCCAAGGGCGAAAAGGCATACGCCATTTCCTGGAATGAGAACTGCAATATTGAGACCCTTGCAGCCATCTGGGGTTTAAAGGATGGCTACAAGGAGGCTGCAGACCATAATCTCACACACTGGCTCAACACTCCTGAGGGTCTGGAATTCACAAAATACTTCAACAGATTCTACAGAGAAGGTATGCTTGATCCCGATGCCTTTATCAATAAATTTGATGACTGGAAAACCAAATTTTCAAATGAGAGGATAATGGGACATATCGGGAACTGGTGGGAGTCCTGGAATGCCGGACATGAAATCTGGCAGAAGAGCGATCCCAACTGGAAAGAGGATCAGCGCTATGTACAGATAAAAATAAAAGCACCTCAGGCCGAAAATGCTTACCTTGCCCCCAAGGATACCTTCGGATGGAACTATACTGTCATAACCGATAAATGCAAAGACGCTGTGGAAATAATGAAGTTCATAAACTTTACAATGACGCCAATCGGTACAAGGCTTGTATCCTGGGGAGTACCTAATACTGCCGATTCAAACTGGAAATATGACGGCGATGGAAAGTGGAGCTTTGACGAGACTGCAAAGCAAAGTCTGCTAAGCGGTAATTATGATTATACAAAACATGACCTGCTGGGAGGATCGCAGTTCTGGTTCGGTGTTCAACAGTCACCTCTTCCCGATGACAACACAAGCGTTTGCTGGTATGATCAGAATTTCAACCAGGACAGCAAGTGGAAGAAAATGTTTAATGATAATCTAAAAGGCACAATATGGGATAGCACTGCCAGAAGGATAACCTTTACACCTGAAAATCCTTTAACTCCCGTAAAACAGCAGATTGAGGATTCCATAAAGACCGGTTGGGCCAAGGCGGTTCTCAGTAAAACGGAAGAAGATTGTACAGCTAATTTCAATGAGTTGAGAGATAAGATGAATAAGGCCGGTTTACATGATATTGAAAAATTCAGAACCGAAGAATACAAGAAAAATCTTGAAGCCTGGAAGTAATAAATCAGCAGTCATTATTAATAAGAAGAGACATATAGACTTATATGTCTCTTCTCAACTAAACACCTGATATTTACTGTGAAATGGGGGAGAAAAATGAGTAGGGTCGCAGCAGATAACATACTTCTGGACAAGGACAGCAAAAACGGTAAATCAAAGCTGAATCTGTTTTTCAGGCGGTTAAGACGCGAAAGGGAATTATGGCTTATAAGTATTCCGATGATCGTATGGGTGGCTATTTTTGCTTATTATCCCATGTACGGTGTATTTATGTCATTTGTAGACTATATTCCCGGCAAAGAGATTTTTAGCAGCCAATGGGTAGGGTTCAAATGGTTTATGGAGTTTTTTACATCGCCTGACTTTGGCATAATAATGAGAAATACGCTGGTGATCAGCGGTTTAAACCTGTTAATAGGATTTCCGGCGCCCATTCTTTTGGCAATATTATTTAACGAGATAAGAAATAAATATTTTAAGAAAACCATTCAATCAATTTCATATCTGCCCTATTTTATATCCTGGGTTGTAGCAGCAAGTCTCTTATACAGCTTTCTGGGTAATGACGGCATACTGAATGATATGCTGATGAGATTGGGAGTGCTGAATAAATCAGTATCCTTTTTGGGGGAAAGCAAGTATTTTTGGACAATAATAACGGCTGCAAACATATGGAAGAATATTGGCTGGTCAACAATTATTTATCTGTCGGCTATTGCCGGAATTGATGAGGAATTGTACCAGGCCGGCGCAGTTGACGGCCTGGGCAGGTTTGGTGCCGTTTGGCATATTACCCTCCCCGGCATCAGGCCAACCATAATCCTGTTATGGATACTTGCAGTGGGCGGACTTCTGAATGCGGGCTTTGAACAGCAGCTTCTGATAGGGAATGTTCAAACAAGAGAGGTATGGGATGTTATAGACACCTATGCATATAGATTTGGAGTCCAGATGGGAAGGTATTCCTACGGTACTGCGGTTGGCCTTATGAAATCGGTTATAGGTCTCGGTTTGGTGCTGCTGACCAACAAAGTATCAAAGAAGGCTATGGGGCTGTCTATAATATAGCCGCTCTTAATACATGACATTTTTATACAATTTGAGAGGTAATAAATATGAACAGGACGTACTACAAAAATGGCATAGGCGGCAATATATTTGATGCGGCAAACACCTTGTTTATGATACTCTTTGCATTTCTGATGGTTTATCCCTTCATAAATCTGCTGGCTGTTTCCCTGAATGACGGAATAGATGCCGCAAAAGGTGGAATATATTTCTGGCCGAGGAAGTTCTCTCTGGAATCTTACTCCTATATGCTTCAAAATAAGAATTTACTAAAAGGTGCGGTTATATCGGTTTTAAGAGTTGTGGCAGGGACAGTGACCTGTCTGCTGGGTACCGGCTTGCTGTCCTATGTTGTCAGTGTCAGAAATTTTTCTGGAAGAAGGTTCATGAGAGTAATATTTATTATAACGATGTATTTCAGCGGAGGTTTAATTCCCACATACCTGCTTATTTTAAAGCTGCACCTCATAAACAGCTTTAATGTATACTGGATTCCTCATATTCTGAATGCCTACTATATGCTTATAATTGCTTCGTATGTCCAGGATATTCCCGAAGCCCTGAGCGAATCTGCTTCTATGGATGGGGCAGGTGATCTCCGGATATTCTTTCAGATTATTGCCCCCATTTCGCTGCCGGTGTTCGCGTGCATAGCCATATATGTGGGAGTAAGCCAGTGGAATTCGTGGTTCGATGTTCAGTTATATAACTCAAACCGGAAATGGGACAATCTTCAGATAATGCTGAACAGATTGCTGAACGAGGTACAGGGGGAGCAGGAATTGAGGGATGCTCAACTGCAGTATCAAAAATTCCGGAACATGTCCACAGTGACACTAAGAGCTGCCACCACCATATTGGTCACAATGCCGATTGTATTCATATATCCGTTTTTTCAGAAATATTTCATCGGCGGAATTACAATTGGTGCGGTAAAAGGCTAGGAGCTCTGACCAATATAATTTCTCAAATATAATGTTTTAAAAATTAAAGAGTAATAACTAATAATTAATAAGGGAAGGATACCATGTCATATAATGAACAACTAAAAGCCAATGCTGCAAAAGTTAAATTCGACTCTTCAAGTACGGTGCTGAATAACGGTTTTGAATGGGCAAAAAGGCAGGCAATGCAATATGTCCATTTTGGAGAAGACCCTGTGGGGCTTTGGTATGAAGCAGCCTTGCCGGGCAGGGATTCATTTTGCATCAGGGATATCTGCCATCAGAGCATAGGAGCAAATATACTCGGACTGAGAGAGCATACAAAAAATATGCTTTTAAAGTTTATGATTAATATGGACAGCTCAAGGGACTATTGTACATTTTGGGAAATTACCCGCGAAGGCAAACCGACACCCGTTGACTACACAAACGACGGGGATTTCTGGTATAACCTTCCGGCAAACTTTGATCTTATCAGGTCATGTTATCTTCAGTATCTTTGGACTGGTGACAAAACCTATATATCCGATGAAAGGTTTGACAATTTTTACAGTAAAACAGTATACGAATACACAGATACATGGGATAGGGACAAGGACGGCATACCGGAGCATTATGCCGGTTATGGCAGAAGAGGTATTGCATCCTACAATGAAGCCGATCTTAATTACCTCATGGGCGGGGATATGCCTGCCATACAATATGCAGGGTTAGTGAGCTATTCCGAAATACTTAAAAGTCAGGAACGGTATGAAGAAGCTGAGAAATTTATACGCAGGGCTGAGCAGGTCAGGAATATCTATCTGAAAAAGTGGTGGGATGATCAAAACAAAAGGTTTTACGGTGCTATGAAACAGGACGGAACTTTCTATAAGAATATTTATAATGAAGCAAATTTCCTGCCGCTGTTTTATGGTATCGTACCCACGGATGAAAAGCTGGATATATCCTTAAGAAGCGCTGCGGCTCTTATAGACAGATCATTGAATGTGGAAGGAATGTCTTATGTTCCTGAGATATATTACCGCTATGGAATGAAAAATGAAGCCTGGAAAGTTCTTATGGAGCTTATCCATCCCGAACTGCCGAGACGCGAGTATCCCGAGGTGTCTTTTGCCGTAGTGTCAACTTATGTGATGGGATTGCTGGGTATCAATGCCGAGGGCCGAAATACGGTTTCAACTGTTTCAAACCTTGGCAGCGGGGTTGAATGGGCTGAAATCAGGGATATGCCCATCTTAAACAATGAAATTGCGGTCAGGCATACAGGTGATGAAGCAACTGAATTTGAAAACCGTACAGGGAGAAGTTTAATCTGGAAGGTTGCTTTTCCCGGAAAAAGGGAGTATCTTAAGCATAACGGCCGGAAAACAGCAGCGCAGTCAGACATTGGATTGGATGGGAAGCCCATATCCTTTCTGACATTGGAGATAGAGCCGGGGAAAAAGCAGGTTGTAAGTGTTTGATCTATGAAGTTGGATACATGTTGAATGATTGCGGGGTTTGCAGTATGGGAGACGGAAAAGCTGTAAATGATATTGATATGCTTTCGATTTCTACCTGTTGGAATGTAGGGCGCCACTCAAGCGGGAAGGCCATGGTTGAAGAGCTGAAAAGTCTTGGATTTTCCCGGGTGGAGCTGAATTACAATGTAACAAAAGAAATGGCTGATGAAATAGCTGAAATGGTTGAAGCCGGTGAGATAACCATTTCAAGTGTACATAATGTATTCCCCTACAATGAAATAAAGGAATTTCATACAGATTCGCTTCTGCTGGGACATCCCGACAGAAAGTCACGTGATGAAGCCATTGAGGTTACGTTTAATTCAGTGGAACAAGCTCAAAGATTTAATGCTGAAGCAGTTGTAATCCATGCCGGTGAAGTTCCGTTATCAAGGGACTATAACTCTTTATTGACACAAATGCTTGCTGAGGGACACAAAAATACCAGTTTCTATAAAAATTTATTTGATGAATTTATGAGGGAGCGGGAAAAAAACGAGCCAAAGTATATTGAATTGATACGGCAAAGCCTTGAGGCCATATGTGAGGCCATGGGGAAAAAGGGTTACAGGACCGCACTTGGCCTGGAGAACAGGATGTCATGCCATCAGATATCTTTATTTCACGATGCACAAATGCTGATTGATGCCTTAAAAGAATACCCGGTATATTTTTGGTTTGATATCGGACATGGCATGCTTTTGGAAAATATGGGCATGTTCAGCAGCCTTGAAGAGGCAACGAAACTCAAGGATAAAATCATAGGAGTACATATTCATGACACAAAAGGGACTATTGACCATTTGTGTCCGTTTGTCCACGGTAATGGGCTTGAAGCTTATATGGAGCTTATCAGGGGAATTCCCATCAAGGTTATGGAGTTGGCCGAAAAAAGAAATACTGCCGGGGAAGTAAAAAGGAGCAGGAATATTCTTGCCGGGAGGCTGGCAAAAATATGATTACGGTTGCAGATACGATACAAGCATAATGTATAATGTAATGGCAGCAGGCCGGGGAGCGCAACACTGCCCGGCTTTTTAGAATACTTGCAATTGACTTTAAGGTGCTGCTGCCGTAAAGATTTGCTTTAAAATCAGCGCGTGGGATTAAATAATGCAGGATTGAGCAAACCTATAAAAATTCCTCCCAAAACCGAGCGGTGCTGGAACTCCCTCTGCAATCCGTCAAGAGTGCCGTAAAAGTCGGTAAAAGGTGTCCGTATGGAGGTTTCATTTACGAAATCCCATAAAGGATTGATCATATTGACAAAATCTTCTTTTGATGAAGCAAGTGATGCCGCCCAGACCAGCCAGTCCGATTTTGTAAAAGCCCGTCTTGAATCCAGCGGGGTTCCGTATTTGTTCTGCTTTTTCAGGTAATACGCCACTTCTTTTTCTCTGATTTTATCATCGAACAGATTTAATCCCAGCAATTTATCCCAGACCAGGTTGTATTTTAAACTCCATGAGCCGGCAGTATCAAAGGCAAGCTTGTAATGATCCTCTTCGGAGGCCATTACCTCCCATTTTATAGCCATTTCTCCGGCTTTTTGCATGTATTCCGAACTTTCTGCCTTCCTCCCCATTTGACTGAGCAGCAAAGCGTAACACCCTATGCCGATTATTGCCTTAATGGACAGGTTGGTGTTGTGTGCCAGCTTGCCTGCAAAGTCATCGGTACAGAGCTGTTCACCCGGATCCATTCCGTATTCCAGAAGGTAGCGGGCCCATTTCTCAAGGAGGTCCATGTTTTCCCGTGCCAGCTGGAAATCATTCCGTACAAGGGAAACGGCAGCCGTCATTATGAGCATATTGCCGCATTCCTCCAAAGGCATCTGATAGGTATCTATGAGTTTTTTACCGTCATGACTGTACTTTTGACCGTTTGCCAGCGGATATGTGCCTATGTCGTGGGGTGCAAAGTCAAAAATCCACTCCTCTTTGCGGGAATACTCAAAAATGGGCCTCAGCATTCCTTCAACCAACTCGGGATTGTACAGCAGAAACATGGGAATTGAGGGGTAGCTCACATCGACTGTAGCCATACATCCGTTGCTGAAGCACTCCTTGGATATAAACAGAATTTCACCTTTTTCATCCAGGACCAGCTTGTGTGCCGCAATTACCTGTCTGTAGGAGAGAGCAAGGAGCTGTGCATACTTTTCTCCGCCGGCCCGTGTGGCGGCCGTAATGACCTTTTCATCGAATTGGGCACACCTGGCAATGATTTTATCAAAACCGGATACTGCCTGGGCAATTATATCCTGCACCGTAAGTCCATCCTTTTTCCAGTATGCTTTTAAAGGTCTGTTAAAATATTCGATTGAAAATACATCATCATATGCCAGAAGAACAAACCGGTTACCAGGGTGTTCGCCGACTGTTCCAAAATCCAGAACGGTGCCTATTACCGGCATGCTGTCGCTGACTTTCCCCGGGATGCAGTTTTCGCTGTCCCTCTTCACTGTGCCTGTTCCGGCAAATTCTTTTCTTACGGTATACGGTTTCATAAAGGAGGAGGCGCTGCTGCCGGGAACAGCCAGATATAAGTGGCCCCAGTCGATTCTGAGGTCGTCTCCCGAACGGTTCAGGACTTTTTGTTCTTCAGTGCCCATCCTCAATATTTCAATATCAGCATGTCTTTCACCCGACCATACTACTTTTTGATCGGCAGTATTCACACACCATTCTCCTGTTACATCAAAATAAATTTTTACCTGGTGAGTGCGGTTATCGGTTGAATAAACTGAAAAATTTATATAGGACGCAGGCCTGGACAGGAGCTGCAGATCATCGGGCAGCAGGGGCGTGGTAAATTTAACCGTCAGACCGACACCTGCCGCTTCAAAAACATATGTTGTCGTAAGGGGACTGACCGACAGGGATTTTTGCTCCATACCATCGGGGTCTGTTTTGGTTTCATAGAGTTTGGCGTCGGGCTCCAGTCTCCCCATGAACTTCCACACTTTTCCGTCAATATTGATCATTCCCACCATTCCGTTGGGCGCTGTAGTCCAATGTCTGGTGTGGTCGTACATAAGATTGTCCGACATGGACCATACGCTGTAATATGGATCAACTGTCACAAGAGGAACAGCAGCCGGTCTGAAATTATTTTTCATAGCAAATACCTCCACATACACAAAGTTTATTAATTGTATTATAATGATAATAAACAGAGCTATAAATGCACAAAATGATCAAATAAGTGAGGTATATTAACATCAAAGAAGAAATAGTAAGTTTACCGTTAAATGATAATGATAATGACAATTGCCTGTTCCATATAGAAATGGCCGGTATATCGTATTGTGACGGAACCTACAAAATCAAGAGGACAAATTCAAGTGTTTATGTTTTTGAATTTATTCTAAGCGGTCAGGGGACGGTAGTGTACAATTCAGAAATATTTCACCCCGCGGCAGGTGATATATACATACTGCATCGGGGGAGCAATCATGTCTATTATTCAGACAGGGAGGATCCATGGGTCAAGATCTGGTTCAATGCCAGGGGACGCCTGATAAAACATTTGATTGAGGCCTATGAACTGGGCAGTGTCAATCACATTGAAGGGCTCAATCTGGAGCTGCTGTTCAATGAAATGTACCGGGTAATACAATCAAAAAAGGGCGGCAGTGAAGAGCTGCTGTCCAGAGCCGCTGTCCTGTTCCATGAAATAATCCAGCAAATACACCTGTGGGTAAACCAGAATAAAGCTGTAAAAAGCAGCGAGGCTTTCAAAATAAAACATTTTTTGGATCTGCATCTGGAGGATGATATCAGCCTTCAGGATCTGGGCAGGCAAATATTCAGATCCCCGGCCCAGGTAATACGCCTGTTTAAAAGAGAATTCGGCAAGACCCCCTATGAATATCTGCTGGAAAAGAGGATTCAAACCGCTAAACTGCTGCTGAAGAATACAAATTTAATGGTAAAGGAAATTGCCTTTAAATTGAATTTTACCGATGAACACTATTTTTCAAACAGGTTTAAGGCAAAGACGGGTATGTCCCCTAAAAAATTCAGGCAAATGAAATAAAACCTCCGAATATATTCCACCATTTATAAAAGAGTGGAATATATGTGACATTTGATTTATGATATTATAAATTCGGTATGATTTATGATTGCACACTTCGTGTTCCGGCAACTCCACATTGTCATAAATAATTTATTTTTTAAAATCTATGCTTGATTTCTTTGGAGGTTGAATACAGTGTCAAATAGAATCTTAGTTGTAGATGATGAACCGATTCACAGGGACGGACTTATAGCAATGATTGGAAAACTCAGGCCTGCTGCCGAAATAATTCCGGCAAACAACGGCAGGGAGGCATTGGATATTGTAAACGGCAGGGATATAGATATAACCATTACAGATATAAGAATGCCGGTCAAGGATGGGTTGTCCTTCCTTGAGGAGATTCACGGCAATATGTTATCCAAAATGCAAGTGATCATGCTGAGCGGATATGCGGACTTTGAATATGCGCACAGGGCCATCAGCCTTGGAGCTTTTGACTATATACTCAAGCCTGTTAATGAAGCAAAAGTTGATGAGTTATTAACCAGGGCCGAAAAGAAAATTGATGAAGCCAAAAGAGCTGAAGAGGAGAGCAAGCTCTATAGCATTTCATTTCCGTTTTATCTGGAATACCAGTTGAATAAATTTGTAAAGGGCCGTTTGAAAAAAGCTGAATGCCAGGAACTTCTGGAATTATTTGAGCAATATAAAACTGGCTTTGTCATTACGACAAAAATAAAAAACTACAGCCGTTTCAGCAGTGACGAAACAGATTCCTGCAGAGCCGACATTAAATATCTCTTAAAGACCGCTTTGGATCCGGTTTTTCATTCCATATCGTTTTTTGACCAGGACAATGAGAATATTATGGTTACTATTTTGACAAAGGAAGACAGCACTGTCTCAAATAGAATTGAGGATATGTTGATTTCCAACCTATTGGACCTATTGGAGCCTTTTGCCCGACAGCTGAAAGAACAATTCAGTTTAGACATAACAATTGGAATAGGCAGCAGGTTCAATATTGATTCACAGAGCATAATAAACTCATATATGGATTCCGTAAAGACGGTAAATTATGCATTTTTCTTTGAGAATTCCACAATACTGGCTTCGGGGCAAATTGAGCCTGTGCGGTTCTCAAACGCCTTTGGCAAATATGTTGAAGAGAACGAAATGTACGATGCAATAAAGAAAGTCGATTACATGACGGCGTCGGCCGCCCTTGGGAATATTCTGAAGAGGTTTACCCGGGAGCAGTTTGCCGATCCTGAAAGTCTCAAGGAAATAGTGGTTTTTATTTTATATAATTCCTCCAGATTGTGTCAAAGTTTTATAAGAGAGGATGAATATAGTTTATTAATCAATTCAATAAAGGAAGACATACATAGAGTACAGAGCTTTACCGGGCTGCAGGCACTGGCAGATGATTATTTGAAGAAATTTGTTGACATAATGGGTTCCAACAAAGCTTTGAGGTACGAAAAAATATTTGTTGACTGTAAGGAATATATTAATAAGCATTACATGGAGGATTTGAAATTGGATGATCTGGCTGATAAATTTAATTTTAATTCAAATTATTTCAGCACCTTGTTTAAAAATTATTCAAATATGAATCTGTCGGAATATATTTTCAGCGTCCGTATGAAAAAAGCAAAGGAGTATCTGAAAAATAACAGGCTGAAGATATACGAAATATCAGAAAAGATAGGATACAAGGATGTGAAATACTTTATAAGGGTCTTTAAGAAAACATATGGAATGTCTCCGGATGAGTTCAGAAAATTCGTTGCAAACAAATTGCTGTAGATACAGGTGAACTTTGATATCTAACCTTGGAGAATCAACTTATGAAAAATATAATATTCAGAATCAAAAGTATTAAATTCAAAACGAAATTGATTATTTCATATATCCTGCTTTTGACTATCAGTGTGCTTGTTTTTGAAGTACACTATTATACCTCAAGTCTTAATTTCACTTCGGAGCTTACAACCAAAAATACATATGAAATCATTAAAAGCAAAAACAACATATTGGATATCAAGCTATCAAAAATAGAGGAGAACAGCCTGGCCTTAATAAGAAACAGTGAACTATTTGAGATATTCAATGACATAAATACAAACAAAAGCAATGTACTGTCCATGGACAGAAAGGTAACCCGGATAATCAATGATAATTTTTCTCTTATTAACTATGTATACGGCGCTCAAATAGCTACCTCCTATTTTATTTTCGGAAATAATTTTACAATGCTGGATGGAGAAAGCTATGTAAAGTCAAAATTGTACAGGGACACCGTAAATTTAAACGGTAAGATGAATTGGGAGCCCACATATAACTATTTGTCAATGTTTGGACATGATGAGTTAAAGGAATTTGACTTTGAGGTTCAAAATGTTTTCTCCGCGTCCAGAGTCATAAATAGTTTTTATATAGATGAGAGCCTTTTAAAGGTACTTGATGACAGCGTTGAAAAACCCATCCTTACCATTTATTTTAAAGAGGATTTTATAGATGAAATATTCCGGGACTCCATACCAATAAAGGGAGCTAAATACTATATCATTGACAGCAGGGGAAAAATAGTGTCGGATAACGATAGGGAATTGATCGGAAGCACATATGAACCGGATTGGCTGGATGAGGTATTTGCAAGGAAAACCGGAACCATGAATATCAATAATACTCTTATATGTTTCGATCAATCGACTGTGACCGACTGGATGACTGTTGCGGAAATACCCACGGCCGAAATAGCAAGTACTTTTGTACCGTCGATTGTCTACTCCATAATTACATTATCAACTATTTTTATCATTACGGCCATAGTTCTCTCCCTGGTAATTTCCGCCATGATTACAAGACCTATCAACAGGCTGACAAAGGCTATGAAAAATATGGCCAAAGGTGATTTCAGAAGTATAGTACCAATTGACTCGGCAGACGAATTTGGTTATCTGGTTCTCAAATTCAATGAAATGAGGGAACAGATAGAGAATCTGATTGAAGAGAACTACGCTGTGAAAATCAGAGAGAAGGAAACTCAGATAATGGCTCTTAACCTGCAGCTGAACCCGCACTTCCTCTATAATACGCTGAATATAATCAATTGGATGGCCATTAAGGAAGGGAACGATAAAATAAGTGATATCATAATGAATTTATGCCATATGTTGGTCTATACCGTTAAAAATAAGCAGGACATGGTGAATTTCAAGGATGATCTGCACTGGCTGGAATGCTATGTTTTTATAATGTCAGCAAGGTATACCGACAAATTTTCGGTGGAATACAATATTGCTGAGGAGCTGAACCTTACAAAAGTTCCCAAGCTTTTTCTGCAGCCCTTTGTGGAGAATGCAATTATCCATGGGTTTGAAGACATCGTACAGGGTGGGAAAATAAAAATAGAGGGGTTGGCGAAAAACGGCATAAGTTATTTCAGGGTAATTGACAACGGAAAAGGTATGAGTACCGATACTGTGAGTTATACCGGCCAAAGAACTTCCGATTCAATAGGTATTTCAAATGTTGATCAGAGGATAAAGCTGCTGTTTGGAAGTGAGTACGGGGTGAATATCACATCTGTCATAGGGAGCGGAACACAGGTTGAGATCACACTGCCGTTAATTTAACGGATTGTGCTGATTAATAAATCTATCTGCAAAGCACAAAGTTTTAATTAGCACAACGTGTTAAATTAAATGTTTGAAACAGAATCCACCATTCGGTAAATGTTAGAATTCTATGGTGGATTTTTTGCAGCTATAATAAAAATGTCATCGATGATCAGATTATTAATAATTTGGAGGGACATTCAATGAAAAATTATTCTAAAATAACAGCAGTTATTTTAACAGGCCTGATGTTAGCGACTGCTCTGTTTGGCTGCGGCAGCACTTCGGATACCGTGAGCAGTGACACCACGTCGGGCGGCACCGCATCAGAGGTGTCTTCGGGTACTCAGCAGGCTCAGAAGAAAGAACCCAAGGAACCTGTGGAAATTGTGTATACCTGCTGGGGTTCGGCTACCGAAAAGAAAGCCACCGAAGCCACCATTGCAAAATTTGAGCAGGAAAACAGCTGGATCAAAGTAAAAACAATGGTTATACCCAATGCCAACTATGACACTAAAATAACCACAATGGTTGCGGCTAATGAGCCCCTTGATATCTCACAGCTGGAATCGGCCACCATAGCATATCCTCTTGCCGAACAGGGGAAACTGATGAATTTGAAAACAATAGCCGAAAATTCTGAAACACCGTTGTCCGATTTCGTACCCGAGGATTTATTCTATCTCGATAAAGATACAATAATCGGAGTGGGAAACGGGCTTGAGGTTTTTAATCTTTTCTATAACAAGGACATGATACAGGCTGCAGGCGTTGAGACTCCTCCAACCGATCCCGAAAAGGCCTGGACTTGGGACCAGTTTGTGGAAACCGCTAAAAAGCTTACAGTGGACAAAAATGGTAAAAATGCTCTGGATCCGTCCTTTGACCCCAAAAAGATCGTCCAATACGGTATATCCTTTCCTAAATGGTGGGGGTTGTGGGGTAACTTTATCTATTCAAATGGCGGGGATTACGTAACCCAGGACGGCAAGTTCGGGCTGAGTCAGCCGGAGGCCGTGGAAGCGCTTCAAAAACTGGCGGATTTGATCAATGTTCACCATGTGGCTCCGACCCCAACTGCCGAGAAGGGACTGCCGGGGACCGAAATCGCCCTTCAGACAAAAAAAGTGGCAATGGCAATAGATGGCCAGTGGGTGCATCTGCCTATAGATTCGGCAAAATTTAACTTTGGCAGCGGAGTACTGCCGAAAATGAAGGAACTGAAAACTCAAGCTGTTACAGGGATGCTCTCCATTTATGCCAATACCAAAAATCCGGAAGCAAGCTGGAAGCTGGCAACCTATCTGGTTGACCCGGGACAGGATATTACACTTTACAAAAACGGCAATCTGATGCCTGTTACAAAACCATGGCTTACCGAAAAGGATAAGCTGGACCAGTGGACCACCAATACTACCGCACGCCCCGACGGATATGTCCAGGGAATTGTAGGCATGCTTCTGAATTACAGTGTTCCAACTCCTACAGGTACGGTCAAAAACTTCAATAAAATAATAGATATTGTAAATCCCGCTCTTGACAAGGTATGGCTTGGACAGCAGACTGCCCAAGAGGCAATGAAGGCCGCAGAAGCCAAAGCCCAGCCGCTGGTGCAGGGTAAGAGAGAACGCTGATATAAGGTGATATAAATAGTGAGATTTTATTGAGCAAATGGCCGGTTAGCATGTCTATCGGTCATTGCTCAACTTATTTAGGAGAATATTACAATGACGACAGACTATGAAACCCATATAAAATCCGGCAGAAGGCTAAAAAGTGACGCTATACATGGAATATTGTTTACCGCTCCTGCAATAACAGGATTTATTGCCTTAACCTTGATACCTATGATAGTAAGCCTGTTTCTCAGCTTCACCGATTACAGCGGATTCAACATGCCCAAATTTACAGGCCTGGCAAATTATCAAAAGATGTTTTCGGGAGAGGATCTGTTTTTCTATAAATCCTTAAAGGCGACGGCATATTATACATTACTCAGTGTACCTGCATCCATCATATTCTCATTCGCTATTGCGCTGTTATTGAATAGCGATATAAAGTTCAGAGCATTCTTCAGAACGGTATTTTACATACCGACTATCGTACCGGCGGTAGCAACGGCAGTAATTTGGCTGTGGATATTAAATCCCGATTTCGGACTGGTCAACACCCTTTTAATGAAATTGGGGCTTCCGGTGAGCTCTTGGCTCTTTGATGAAAAAAGTGTAATTCCCACAATAGTACTTATCGGACTCTGGGGTACCGGAGGAACTATGGTGATATTTCTTGCAGGGCTTCAGGACATACCGAAGCATTATTACGAAGCTATTGATGTCGATGGGGGAAATTCATTTCATAAGTTATTCAACATTACCATACCGTTAATGACTCCAACAATTTTTTTTAATGCCATTATGGCCATTATAGGCTCATTCCAGATTTTTACGCAGGCATACATAATGACTAACGGCGGACCAAATGATGCAAGTTTATTCTTTGTATTTTACTTATACCGTGAGGCGTTTCAAAGATCCAATATGGGATATGCATCTGCCCTTGCATGGATTCTTTTTATTATAATTGTTGTATTTTCAGCCATCATTTTGAAAACACAGAACAAGTGGGTATATTATGAGGGGGAGAAAGCCTGAAAATGAAAAAGACTATTGGAAATATTTCAGTATATATTATTTTATGCGGTTTGGGGATAACCTTCATACTGCCGCTGGTGTGGATGATCAGAAGTTCATTTATGGACATTGCTCAGATTTTTATCCTGCCTCCCGAATGGATTCCAAATCCCTTCACACTGAATAATTACATTGAAGCTGCAACAATGGCTCCGTTTGGATTATATGCGCTCAATACCGTAATAATTTTGGTGTTTGGCACATTTGGCACAATACTCACAGCCACAATGGCCGCCTTTGGTTTCTCAAGACTGAAATGGAAGGGTCGGGATTTGGTTTTCAGTGTTATACTCAGCGGAATGATGCTGCCGGGCGTGGTTACACTGATACCACAATTTATTGGCTGGAAGACACTGGGGTTTTATAATACGTTTGTTCCGCTTATCGCTCCAAGTTTTCTGGGAGGAGGAGCTTTTAACATATTCCTGTTCAGGCAATTCTTTATGTCAATACCTGCCGAGCTTGATGAAGCGGCCGTAATGGACGGTGCTTCGTATGCAAGTATTTACTCCCGGATAATCCTTCCCCTGAGTAAATCGGCCATAGTAGTGGTTGCTATATTCTCATTCATGTTTCATTGGAATGATTTTTTTAATCCTCTGATATATTTGAGCGACGATACAAAGTACACACTTGCAATCGGCCTGCAGCAGCTGCAGGGGCAATATGTGTCGGCCTGGCATATAATAATGGCCGCTTCTACCATAGTGGTCCTGCCCTGCCTGGTGGTATTTATGTTTGGGCAGAAATACATACTTGAAGGTATTGTGATGACGGGAATCAAATCCTGAGGAAATTTAACCGACGGCAATATATGAATTTAGATGTTACAGACTACCAGATACAAGTGATTTTTTTATCTTTTCCTGATATAATTATTTTATATTTATATGGAGGAATGTAATTCATGCTGCTTGAGAATGGTTTGGAAAATTGCAACTGTAAAAAGGAAGCCTGTCCCCGCCATGGCAAATGTAAAGAGTGTGTGGAGTATCATACGGTCAATCCCAAATACCTGCCTTACTGCAAACGGGAAAAGACAGGTCTCAGAAAATTGTTCAAAAGCTAGTATTAATTATATGTACTCAATTCAGGAAGGGGAAATTAAGTATGAAAGTATTGGCTATCAACGGAAGTCCGCATAAGAACGGATGTACATATACAGCTATAAGGCTGATGGCCGAACAGCTTGAAAAGGAAGGCATTGAAGTCGAGATACTTCATGTGGGAAATCAGATCATCAGAGGCTGTACAGCCTGTAATTCCTGTTCAAGGTCTGCCGACAAAAAGTGTATTTTCAATGATGACATAGTAAATGAGGTTATCGAAAAAACAAAAGAGATAGATGGGATAATCATAGGTTCACCCGTTTATTATTCGGGCATTGCAGGTACGATGAAATCCTTCCTGGACAGATTGTTCTATTCGGGAGCACATCTGCAGTACAAAGTGGGAACGGCCCTGGTTTCATTAAGGCGTTCCGGCGGTGTGGATACCTTTCATCAGATGAACAACTACTTTAACCTTGCCAATGTTATAACAACACCTTCACATTACTGGAATGTGATCCACGGTTCAAATGCCGAAGAGGTAATGCAGGACCGGGAAGGCGTGCAAATCATGCAGACACTGGGTCAGAAAATGGCCTGGCTGATGAAATCCCTTGAATACAGCAGGGAGCATGTAGCACTGCCCCAGATAGAAAAGCGTGTTTGGACTAATTTTATACGATAGAGGAAAATTGGAGCAAACAATAAAAGGCATTGCCGGAGTCCGGCAGTGCCTTTATTCTAAGTCTTTTTAATAAATTCCAGCTTGCACTTGGGGCAGGTAATGCGTATCTTGCCTTTTCCTTTGGGAACCCGGACTTCCTGCTTGCAACCGGGGCATTTAAAGTAGCTGTGGGTTTTATGGGCGCTTATTCTGCTGCGTTTCTTGTAAAACCAGCCTGCGACCGGATTCCACAGCTTTAAAAAAGCAGTGTTTTCCTTTCTCCTCATAATATGATTTTTAGAAAGCGCTCTGAACAGAAACACAAGGAAGGGAACATAAACTAAATAATTCAATATGCCGACCGGAAAAATATAAAATATTATGGAGAGTAAAAAAGAAAGAAACAGCAGTCCCACCGACAGCTGATCAACTCCGTACCTACCCAGCATAAACCTTCTGAACCAATTCATAAACCGCCCTCCGAAACTTAAGTATAGTATTTAAAGTATTTAAAAAAATTATTGAACCCGGTGTAATTATACTCATTCAAACCAGCTATTAATACATTTTATTTAATTTTAGTTTTGCTGCAACAAAATTTCAAGACTACTTTAAAAAATTCATAATAAATTCATAGATATTGATATCAGGTATAATAAATTTAATGAGGTTTAAATTCTTGAATTTTATACCGAAGTATGTTAAAATATTATCAATATAACGGACTGACTTATACACAAGCCATTCCGCCTATTCCAAGTTCAAAGCCAACAGGCTGAGAGCGAAGAATAATTACAATCAATCGTTCTGATTTGCATGAGGGTTAGTCCCGAATGGTAAGACGGTGCTATTAGACAGCTTCTTGAGGCGTTTTTTGCAGTGTGTGATTTCATTTAAGGATTATGTGAAATTCTCAACGTTGCATGCCTGGAAGCAGGAATTGAAAGCAGCCCTGTGCCATTCCGGACACAGGTTTTTTTGTTGTCCGAAAGGCTAATGGCGTCAATCGGTACGAAAGGTTAATACTGTCATATTTTTGGTATTTGAACAAAAAGGAGGCATGTTTATGGAAACCAGAATTGCATTAATAGGTATTATTGTAGATGATGTTTCATCCACCGACAAGCTCAACAGCATACTGCACGATTTCGGTAAATACATAATAGGCAGAATGGGGATTCCATACCGGGAAAAGGCTGTATGTATAATAAGCATTGTCGTAGATGCACCCAATGATGTAATCAGCTCGCTTTCAGGTAAACTGGGAATGGTTCCCGGTGTCAATATAAAAACCGTATATTCCAAGGTTTAGTCTTTATTTTATTATTAATTGTCGCTGCATGCAGCGGATTGGAGCTTTGTATGTATAACAGTAAATCAAATATGGCAACAGAATTTATTGATGATGAAGAAATTCTGGCAACGCTTGAATTTGCAAGCCGGAACAGGGAAAACAGAGTTTTGCTGGAGGAAATTCTGGAAAAGGCGGGACAGTTTAAAGGACTTAGTTACAGAGATGCCGCGGTGCTTCTTGAATGTGAGCTGGAGGATGTAAAAAACAGTGTGTTTTCTCTGGCAGAACATATAAAGAAAAAATTCTACGGAAACCGTATAGTAATGTTTGCACCGCTTTATCTTTCAAATTACTGTATAAATGAGTGCCGCTACTGTCCCTACCACGGTTCCAACAGGCATATTGCACGAAAGCAGTTATCCCAGGAGGATATAGTAAAGGAAGTTATAGCTCTCCAGGATATGGGACATAAGCGCCTGGCTCTGGAAACCGGTGAAGATCCCGAAAACTGTCCTATCGAATATGTTCTTGAGAGCATAAAAACCATTTACAGCATCAAGCATAAAAATGGAGCCATCAGGAGGGTCAATGTAAATATTGCCGCCACGACAGCCGAGAACTACAAAAAGCTTAAGGAGGCGGGAATAGGCACTTATATCCTGTTCCAGGAAACCTACCACAAGCCGACCTATGAGTACCTTCATCCAAAAGGGCCCAAGCACAATTACGCATATCATACCGAGGCCATGGACAGAGCCATGGAAGCAGGGATTGATGATGTAGGGCTGGGCGTATTGTTCGGGTTAAATCTTTACAAGTATGATTTTGTCGGCTTGCTGATGCATGCCCGGCATCTTGAGGATGCAAGGGGCGTTGGTCCTCATACCATAAGTGTTCCGAGAATACGGCCTGCCGATGACGTGGACCTCAATGAATACTCCAACGCCATTCCTGATGAGATATTTGAAAAAATCGTAGCAATACTCCGTATTGCCGTACCATACACAGGAATTATCATGTCTACCAGGGAATCGGAAAAGACCCGTGCGGAATGTCTCAAACTGGGTGTTTCCCAAATCAGCGGAGGCTCATCCACCAGTGTGGGAGGCTATGTGGAAAAGGAAGAGGAAAATACCGCCCAATTTGAAGTCAACGACACCAGGACACTGGATGAAATCGTCAACTGGCTCATAAAGCTGGGGTATCTTCCAAGCTTCTGCACTGCCTGCTACCGTGAGGGGAGGACCGGAGACAGGTTTATGAGACTTGTAAAAAGCGGTGCCATAGCAAATGTCTGTCAGCCTAACGCCTTGATGACTCTAAAGGAATACCTTGAGGATTACGCCTCCGAAGATACCAAAAACCACGGTGAGAGGATGATAAGCGACGAGGTTGAGACTTTGAGGAATCCTGATGTGAAAAGGATAGTCAGGGAGCATTTAAGCGAGCTTAGAGAAGGCAAGAGAGATTTCAGATTTTAAGTATTTGAACAAATTTCATTACAGTTTGTAGCCGCTTAGCGGCTCAATGGCTTAGGAGGTTAGCTTGAAAGACTTCGCCAATGCTCGTATTCCAAACTAACCTGTGAATTTATGGCCGTGCGAAATATTCAAAGTATTTACCAATACTTTGAAAGCGCACATGGCCAATTAACCTCCTTTATTCGCCACATTGCGATAAAGGATATAAGTTTTCATTACATTTTGTGGCCGCTATGCGGCTCATGGAGGTTAATATGAGTCTTACCAGCACGCCGGGAGCAAACAGGCTCCACATTGCCCTGTTTGGAAGAAGAAACAGCGGTAAATCTTCATTAATAAATGCAATAACCGGACAGGATATTGCATTGGTATCAGAAATAGCCGGAACCACTACCGATCCGGTTTACAAGGCTATGGAGCTGCACCCCGTCGGTCCGGTCATGTTTATTGATACGGCCGGATTTGACGATGAGGGAACTCTGGGAGAAATGCGGATCGGGAAAACAAGGAAAGCGGTTGATAAGACCGATGTTGCAATAGTATTTTTCTGCGGCACCGAATTTTCCTATGAAAAGGAATGGGTTGCCGAGTTAAGGAAAAGAAAGATTCCCATAATACCGGTTATCAACAAAGCCGATGTCATTGTCAATTCAGCCGAAATTGCCGATGCCGCCAAGGAAGCTCTCGGATTTTCCCCGATAATTATAAGCGCAAAGGAAAAGACAGGTCTGGACAGAGTGAGAGAAGAGCTGGTAAGGGCAGTGCCTGAAGATTTTGAGGCCAAGAGCATTACATCACACCTTGTCAGGGAAGGAGATCTGGTGCTGCTGGTCATGCCCCAGGACATCCAGGCCCCAAAAGGCAGGCTCATTCTGCCCCAGGTTCAGACCATCCGTGACCTGTTGGATATAAAATGTCTTGTGATGAGCGTAACTACCGACAAACTGGAGCAGGCACTGAAAACTCTGGCTCAGCCTCCAAAGCTGATAATAACCGATTCGCAGGTATTCGGAAAAGTGTACCCTCTTAAGCCTGCCGAGAGCTTGCTCACTTCCTTCTCGGTACTCTTTGCAGAGTATAAGGGAGATGTTTCGAGCTATGTTGAAGGAGCAAAAGCCATAGATGGGCTCACAGAGGCTTCAGCGGTTCTGATTGCCGAAGCCTGTACCCATGCGCCGTTAAGTGAGGATATAGGGCGTATCCAACTGCCCAGGCTGCTGAGGAAAAAAGCCGGAGAGGGACTTACTGTAGATATTGTCAGCGGCACCGATTTCCCCAGGGACCTGTCAAAGTATTCCCTTGTCATACAGTGCGGCTGCTGCATGTTCAACAGAAAATATGTCCTGACGCGCATAGCAATGGCGCAGGAGCAAAACGTGCCGATATGCAATTACGGTATTGCAATAGCAAAAATAAATGACATACTGGATAAGATTGCGCTGTAAGTTGAGTGTATAGTGGTCAGTGATGTATTTATAAGAGAATTTGGTTTAGAAAAATAAAGACAGATGTAATACATGAATTAATATTGAATAACAGTGCTTCCGTACCAACTTCAATAAATGGGAAGCTCCATTAAAAGTACACGCCTGAAATTGTAGGTGAAACACAAGTGTTTTAGCTGGCAAATCGGCAGGAAGCCGATTTGAGCAGCACCCCGAAACAGGATGTTGAGTGTTCTGCGACAGCGAAAACACTTGTGATGAGCCCTACAAATTTCAGGCCTGTACTTTGTGAGCAATCCATTTATTGAAGTTGGTACGGAAGCACTGTTACAATATTTTTCACATGTATTTCAAATGTCTTTATTTTTTCTACCATTCAGAGCTAAAATTTTAAGTAACTGATTAAAATATTAAAATTTTTAAATATGAATTGCGTGATAACATATAAGTGTGGAAAAGAAGCTAATAAATCTTTACACTTTCTATTTGATCAAATAGATTTTGGTTGGACGTATCAGGTGGGAAGACGTTCCGCTCCTGGAAAATCAAAAAGATAATATAGGAGGAAATCAAATTATGTCAAAGAAATTCAGGTTTGCAGCTTTGGCTTTAAGCTTGGCATTAACAGCATCCGTATTCGCCGGATGCGGCAATTCATCCTCTTCCGGCAGTTCATCCCCGTCAGGCGGGTCAGCCGGTGCAGAATCCTCTGTATCAGAGACTTCAAAAGCTCCCGCAGAAAAAGTGGAAGTAACCTATATGGCCTGGTACAACAATGAAACCGAACCGGCTGAAACTCAGAAAGTAATAGACAAGTTCAATGCGGAAAACAAGGACAATATAACCGCAAAGCTGATATCCGTCGCATATAATGATTACATTACCAAGTTAAATACAATGGCATCTTCCAATACCCTTCCCGATTCGGCAATGATGTCCGAGTCACAGTGTATAAAATGGGCTGTTAACGGAAAACTGGCAGACGTGAGTGATATGTATGGCACAGACGAAAAGCCATTGGATTCACTTGCATTTACATATAAAGGAAAGCCGGTTGCATACAGCTGTGCAAATGAAGTTTTGCTGCTGTACTACAACAAGGATCTCCTGGACAAGGCCGGTATACCATATCCGCCGGCATCAGCCGACAAGGCCTGGACCTGGGACGAATTTGTCTCGGCCGCCAAAAAGCTGACGAAGGACAAGAATGGCAAAGGTCCCGGCGATGCGGGCTTTGATCCCAAAAACATAACTACATACGGTGCGCAGGTCAACACTCTGGCCTGGATGTGGCCGGTATTTGCAATCTCAAATGGCGGAGGTGTGTGCACCGAAGACGGCAGTGAGCTGCTGCTGGGGAAACCTGAGACAATAGAAGCTGCTCAGAAAATTGCCGATTTGAGTCTGAAGGAGTTTGTCGCACCTACACCGACTACATCGGCAACCTTCCCGACCCTTGACGTCACCCTGCTTTCAGGCAAGGTTGCAATGGCAACAGGCGGACAATGGGAAATTGGCGTATCCTTAAAGAATTCTCTTAAAGACGGTTTGAAATACGGCGTAGGCGTCCTGCCCAAATTCAAGACACCTGTTACCCTTAATACGGGAGGACCTAATGTAATATTCAATACCGGAAAGAACATAGATAACGCGAAGAAATTCTTAAAATGGTATACCCAGGAAGATAACAATATCTCCCTGATCCAGAGCGGTGTCTGGATGCCGGTATCACAGAAGTGGTACAAGGATGAGACCCTTATGAAGAAGTGGGCTGATAACGAAGTCCATCCTCCGTTTGACCAGTACAAAACAGCAGTTATCGACTATGCAATGAATAATGCAAAGCAGGTCCCCTGGTACTATCTCCCCGGTTATTCGGAAATAGAAGAAGTCCTGACTCCCGGTATGGACCCTGTTTGGGCCGGTACCAAGACAGCGGAGGATGCCATCAAAAATGACATCATGCCAAAGGTTGAGAAAATATTCAGTGCAAACAAATAGCAGAGCATATCGCAAAACTGACACAATTTAAATACATGTGAAACTTTTAATATGCATGACCATATTGGGCTAATGCCCTTCGTTTAGGAAATCCGGGGCATTAGCCTGAATTGGTCAGGGAACTCATAATTTCAGGAAGGATTGTGAAAAGCTTATGCGGATAACAAAATCACATAAAGACAATATTGTAGCATATTTGTGTCTTTCGCCGGCAATACTCGGACTTCTGTTTTTAACAATCATACCGATAATAGGTGTTATAGGGATAAGCTTTACTAATTGGAGTGGGCTCGCAGAACCGACTTTTGTCCGTTTTGATAATTATGTAAATATATTTACCGAAGATTTCTTCTTTTATAAATCGGCACTGGTCACAGTTTACTTTGCTTTTGGTGCTGTAATAACAAGTATAATATATGCTTTCTTTATATCCATAATGTTGAATCAGAGAATTCCGGCCAGAGGAATTATACGTTCCATCTACTTCATACCCTATATAATTCCCGTAGTTGCTACAAATGTAGTCTGGTCATGGCTCTACGACTGTAATTTCGGGGCCTTTAACTTTGTTATAAACTCATTGGGCTTTGATAAGTCTTTATTTTTACAGGGTGAAAAAACAGTGGTTCCATCCCTTATTCTCATAGCTGTATGGTCAACGGGAAATCTCATCGTCATATTCCTTGCCGGAATACAAAACGTACCCAGGGCGTACCTTGAGGCGGTTGAGATCGACGGAGGCAACACCTGGCATAAATTCAGGCACGTAACGGTTCCCATGATGACACCCATTATATTTTTTAATTTCCTTATGAGCATGATAAATAATCTTCAGGTATTCGTACCTGCCCAGGCACTGACAAAAGGAGGGCCCAACGATTCCTCCCTCTTCCTGGTCTATCTTATATACCGTGAAGGTTTTATGAAAAATAATTTTGGTTATGCCTGTGCCATTTCTTTGGTATTCTTTGTGTTCATTGCGGCACTTACCGGCTTTATATTCAAAACCTCGGATAAATGGCTATTCTATGAAGGGAAGTGATGAAAAGTGGCTAATATGGAACTTAAAATCGAAGCAGCTGCAAAGGGGATCAAATACAAAAAAAACAAGGAAGACAGGATTAATATTTTTATAACCGTTCTGGTTATATTGGGAGCCATGCTGGTGCTCTTCCCCATTTTCTGGATGATAAGGACTTCTTTCATGACAAATCTGGAGATAAACACATATCCGCCTGCGCTGTTCCCTAAAAAATGGCTGTTTTCAAATTATCCCGAGGCCATGAAAACCTTTAAGTTTTTACTTTATCTGAAAAATACGCTGTCCATTGTAATACCCGCCATAGTGGGGGTAATAGTCACTTCATGCTTTGCGGCCTATGCTTTCGCACGGCTGGATTTCAAATTCAAAAGTTTCTGGTTTTCACTTGTCATAGGCAGTATGCTCATGCCGGGAGCCATAACCATTATTCCCATATTTATAATGTGGAGCAAGCTGGGTTTTACCAACTCTTATGTGCCGCTGATCGTACCCGCCTTTCTGGGCGGAGGCGCCTTCAATATATTTTTGATAAGGCAGTTTATGATGACCATACCAAAGGAGCTTGATGAGGCGGCAACCATAGATGGAGCCGGGCATCTTCAGATAATATTCGGGATATTGCTGCCGCTGCTGAAGCCGGTGCTCATATCGGTGGGATTGTTTACCTTTATACTCTACTGGAATGATTTGCTGGGTCCTGTCATATACGTGAACGACCAGGATAAGCAAACCATTTCACAGGGGCTGGCAACCTTTAAAGGCGGTTTCGGAACCAATTGGAAATCGCTGATGGCGGCTTCCTGCCTGGCTTCGGTTCCTGCGGTAATTTTATATCTGTTCGGCCAGAAGTATTTTATTGAAGGAATAGTACTTACAGGATTAAAGTCCTGACAGCAAAAACATTTCACCTCCCCGCGGGTCAGAAAAGATGGTTTGGGGGAGGTGATTTGGTGTTTTCGGACAATGTTTGATTTTGCAGTAATTAATATTATAAAATAGGTATGTATAATAAAACCAAATTTACTTTTTGGCGGAGACATGATTTATGCTGAAATTTTTGCGAGGAGCAGTAGCTGTTGCAGATAAAACAATAATCAAGGCAACTAGAGCACTGAGCTTAAAATTAAGGTTGATCCTTCTGGTATTTATAATGTCCATAGCTCCAATCGGCCTGATAGGCGTTACCGCATATAAAAAGGCTGATGCGGATATTGTGAACAAGACAAGCCTGTCCTCTCTGCAGATAGTCAGGCAGATGAGCCTGACCATAAATGCCAAGCTCTCCAGCTGGAAACAATACGGGGATATTATAGCAGTATCGGAAGATGCTCAGAGCATACTGAAAAATTATGATGGGATGGATGATGCCAACAAGTATTTATCCAGCAAAAAGCTGGTCAGGATTATGAAGGAAGCTCTGAAGGTAACGCTTGATATTCAGGAACCAGTGCTCATGTCAAATGGCGGAGGCGTAATATCCATGTCGGATTCCAGCTCCTTTATCAATAATATCGCCGGTGCCGATGAAATCAAGAAGAATACAAAAGACGCCGACGGAAGGTACGTCTGGTTTACAGATGACGTGGCCAAAAAGGAGTACAAGGGTCTTATAGTACTTTCAAGGGGAATAAAGGATCTGGGTACATTTAACGATACCATCGGTTCTCTGTTTCTCCGGGTTGACAGCAATTATTTATATAATCTATACAATAATGCCAATCTGGGAACGGGAAGCAAGGTATATCTGCTGGATTCCAAATACATGGTTGTATTAAGCGGAGATAAAAATGAAGTTGGAAGCCGGTTTACAGATTCCACCAGCAGGAGTATTGATAAAATTTATAAGACCGGGTCCACATCGGGAACCATTAAGAATGTGGAGGGCGGATATCTGGCCGCATTTTCTGTAGTGCCGGAATCAGGCTGGACCGTGGTTGCACTGATTCCAAATGAATATATGAACAGCCTGTCAAATGATATAAAACATATAGTTATACAGGTGGTATTAATATGTATTCTCATATCAATACTCATATTCATGGTTGTATACCGGAGCATAACCTTTCCTCTGTGGGAACTTATCAGATCCATGAGAGATTTGAAAAAAGGCAGCCTCAAGTCGGGGAAGCTCCTGGACGATTCCAGGGATGAGGTGGCCGAGGTCACAGCCAGCTATAATCTCATGATTGATGAGCTTAACCAGCAGATTGAAAACATAAAGGCAAAGGAGCAGCAGAGAACACTTGCGGAATTCAAGGCTCTCCAGGCTCAAATCAACCCCCACTTCATTGCAAATACACTTAACAATGTGGCCTGGATGGCAAAAATGCAAAAGGCGGATAATATAGAATCGGTGGTCACATCAATGATAAAGCTGCTGAATTCCAGTATGGGAAGAGGCCCTGATATTATAACCATTGAAGAGGAAATAGAAAACATAAAAAGCTATATTAACATCCAGGAATACAAGTATATAAAAAAAATCGGTGTCAATATCGACTTCGATGCCGAAATATTAAAATACAAAATCCTTAAGTTCATTCTCCAGCCCATAGTGGAAAATTCCATGATCCATGGACTCGGTCCCAAACAGGGGCAGGGCTTTATAACAATAAAGGGCTATGCCGACGACGGTGATATTTCCATTATAGTTGAAGACAACGGTGTAGGGATGACACAGAACGAGATGGACTTGCTGCTTAAAGGGGAGGAGAACGGTTCCAGGGAAAGGTTCAGCAGTATAGGCCTGAGAAACGTAAATGAAAGGATCAGGCTTGCATATGGTGAAAAATATGGCTTGCATATAAAGAGTCAAAAGGATGTTTTTACTTCTGTGGAAATCAGAATTCCTATTATAATTTAATTTCTTTAAAGAGGTCAATATGATTAAAGTATTTATTCTTGATGATGAGACAATAGCACGTATAAATCTGAGGCATTTGATCAATTGGGAAAAGGAAGGTTATGTAATCTGCGGAGAGGCCGATAACGGTGCCGATGCGCTTAAAAAGGCAGAGGAACTGCAGCCTGATATTATTTTTACCGATATGAATATGGCCGGTATGAACGGTGTTGAATTTATCAATCAGGTAAAAAGAATAGTGCCGTCAGCAAAAATCATAGCCTTCAGTGCTTTTGACGATTTTGAATTTGTCCGTCAAAGTCTTAAAGAGGGGGCCGTGGATTATCTGATAAAATACAGGATGGATGCCGAATCCCTGCTTTCAATGCTGGAGTCAATAAAGAACAGCATCAGGACTGAAAGTATGGAGAGGCAGAAAAATGACAGGATCAGAGAAATGGCCACTTCAGGAAAGGCTCTGGTTCAAAAGAATGTTATCATGAACTCCTTAAACGGATATCTGAAGGATAATTTTACAGCCATAATCAAGGAATATGAAATAGATCTGGACGATAAAAATCTTATTATTGCCGCATCCCGTATTGATGATTTTTACAGTATAAAAGAAAAATTCAACACCCAGGAGAGGGCTGTTTTCATACAGACGGTGGATAATATTCTGACCGGCATCTGCGAAGATATCGGCAAGACCGTATATGTGGGCATGGATGAGGGAAAGTATATTTTTCTTATGTCCTTCGGAGATATCTTAAGTGAGGCGGCAATCTATTCCAGAGCTATTACCAATATCGGCACAATAGAAGGAACTGTGAAAAGATTCCTCAATGTTACACTGAGCTTTGGACTCAGCGGAATATGTCCCGTGGCTGCAAAAATTGACGAATATTACAGGGAAGCCAGAAAAGTACTGGATGACGGGTATTTTAAAGGAAGTAATTATATTGTACAGAAAAGGGAGCTGGCATGCAATGAAACTCCCAGGAGGAATACCGGTCTGTCTGCAGCCGAGGAAAAAAATCTGCTGGGTGGTATAAGGAGCTCCAAGAAAGACGGAGTAATAAAAACTCTTGAGGATATTTTCAGAAGCATGAAGGAGAATAAATGCCCGTTTGATACTGTTAAAATGACCTGCATAGATCTTATAAACCTGCTCAGCCGTGTAATAAAAGAGTTTAACATATCCTCCGGCAAAGTTTTCACCAGTACAAGCAGTCCGTATGACGACTTTAAAAAATTTGAAAATCTGGAAGAGCTCCTGAATTATTTTAAATTTCTCTATACAACACTTTTGGATGTCCTGGAACAGAATAAATTAAACAGCGGATATTCCCCGATAATAAAGAAATCCATTGATTATATAATAAATAACTATCACAGCGATATTTCACTTTCCAGTGTGGCTGAAAAGGTGAATGTCACGCCCCAATACCTGAGCAAGCTCTTCAAGGAGGAATGTAATGAGGGTTTTACCTACTATCTGAACAGCATAAGGATAGAACAGGCAAAACAAATGCTGGCTGAGGGGATAAATTTCAAGGATCTTGCTCCAAAGGCAGGTTTCAATAATTATACATATTTTTTTACAGTATTCAAGGAGTTTACAGGTATGACACCCCATCAATATGAGAAAACAATTCTCAAGGAAAAAATATGACAGGATT
Organism: Ruminiclostridium cellobioparum subsp. termitidis CT1112; assembly: GCF_000350485.1. Lineage (GTDB taxonomy): Bacteria > Bacillota > Clostridia > Acetivibrionales > DSM-1351 > Ruminiclostridium > Ruminiclostridium termitidis. The sequence goes on along the minus strand of NZ_AORV01000058.1, from coordinate 49,521 downwards.
TTAAATAAATTATCAATACTTATCAAAAGCTTACAAAAATATTGCATAATTAAATTAATATGATAATATAAATAATAGATAATTTTAACTTCAATATTTGTAATATTTTATGCAGAATATAATATCTATATAGTTAATGTATATTTTGTTAGATTATCAAATTGTTTCAAGGGAGTTGTTATATTTGGGTTTTGGACAGGACATAGGAATTGATTTGGGAACTGCTTCAGTACTGGTTTATATTAAGGGGAAGGGGATTGTATTAAGAGAGCCTTCCGTTGTTGCCATAGATAAAAATACCAATAAATTATTAGCGGTCGGGGAAGAAGCCAGAAGGATGCTGGGAAGGACACCGGGCAATATAGTTGCCATCAGACCGTTGAGAGAAGGCGTAATTTCAGATTATGACATTACCGAGCGCATGCTCAAATATTTTATAAACAAGGTAACGGGCGGCAGAAAGTTTTTTAAGCCGAGAATTATGGTTTGTGTACCCAGCGGTGTTACTGAAGTGGAAAAGCGTGCGGTTATAGATGCTTCAATGCAGGCCGGCGCCAGAAAGACATATTTGATTGAAGAGCCTATCGCAGCTGCCATAGGTGCGGGAATAGACATAGCCAAGGCTTGCGGAAGCATGGTTGTAGACATGGGCGGAGGTACCACCGACATAGCAGTCATATCGCTGGGAGGTACTGTTGTCAGCACCTCCATAAAGGTTGCAGGCGACAAATTTGACGAGGCAATTATCAGATATATGCGGAAAAAGCATAACATCATGATTGGAGAAAGAACTTCGGAAGAGTTGAAAATTAATATTGGTACGGTTTTCCCGAGAGTTCAGGAAGTTACCATGGATATAAGAGGAAGAAATCTCATTTCGGGACTTCCAAAAACTATAACCATATCTTCCACTGAAATGATGGAAGCTCTTGAGGAGCCCATCTCAAGCATTATAGAGGCCGTTCATTCAGTATTGGAGCGCACACCGCCCGAATTGGCCGCCGATATAAGTGACAGGGGAATAGTAATGACCGGCGGTGGAAGTCTTATATACGGACTGGATAAACTGCTTCAGGAAAAAACCGGAATTAATGTCATCATTGCGGATGATTCCATATCCTGCGTAGCACTGGGTACAGGCAAGGCTCTGGATAATATTGAAGCAATTGAGGCAACAGCGCAGTCCGAGAGCAGGGGAAACTACAGAAGGTATTAATATTAAGAGTTAGCTTTGATAAATAAAAGCTGACTCTTTTTAGTTAATTTTGTATTAAGTAAACTAAAAATAATACCGATATACAATTGATGACTTTTAAACGAGGAGAATTCTCATGATTAGAGGGTTATATACTTCAGCCTGGAGTATGCTTGCAAATGACAGAAAAATGGACGTTATTACAAACAACCTGGCAAATGTCAATACCGCAGGTTATAAAAAGGATACGGTGGTATTTGAAAGTTTTCCCGATCTGTTGACCAAGAGGATAAATGATACAAAGAACTCATCCAATATAGGTTCAATGGAGTTAAGCAGTGATGTAGGCGAAATATTTACATATTTTACTCAAGGCCAGTTAAATCAAACAAATAACATGCTGGATCTGGCAATAGATGACAACGGCGGAGCCAATACGTCAAGTCCTGCGTTTTTCACTGTCGGGGTTGTAGATCCTTCCGATAACAGCAACTTAAAAGAGTATTATACAAAGGATGGTTCTTTTGTATTAAATTCAGATAATCAACTTGTGACTAAAGATGGAAACTATGTTCTGGGGCAAAGTGGTCCTATAACCCTGGAGCCCGGTCAATTCTCCATTGACGACATGGGAAATATCGTTCAGGACGGCGCGGTAGTGGACACTCTCAGGATAACCCAGTTCAGTGATCCCGCCATGCTCCGGAAATTCGGGGACAATATGCTGGAAAACACCGGAAGCGAAACCTCCGATTTCACCGGCAGCGTTTTACAGGGCTTCAGCGAAGGCTCAAATGTAAATGTCATAAGTGAAATGGTTGACATGATTACTGTAATGAGAGCATATGAAGCCAATCAGAAAGTACTTCAGTCCCATGATTCCCTGCTTGAAAAGGCAGTTAATGAAGTTGGAGTAGTCAGATAAAAAATTCAACAATATCATATATATTTTTTGAAAGTTTTACACTTACATTCCTTTAGGAGGATTAAAACTATGATGAGAGCTTTATGGACGGCAGGTTCCGGAATGAAGGCCCAGCAGTTCAATGTGGATGTTATTTCAAATAATCTGGCAAATGTAAATACAACCGGTTACAAAAAAGAAAGAGCCGAATTTAAGGATCTTTTATATGAAACAATGAACAGGGCCTATGTGCTTGAAGACAGCGGAAAGCCCGTCAATCTGCAGGTGGGGCATGGTACAGCGGTAAGTTCAACTGTCCGCAGCTTTGAGTCCGGTAATGTCGACAAAACCGATTCTTCATTGGATTTTGCAATTGAGGGCGAAGGCTTCTTTACAATTCTTTGTCCTGATGAGGAAGTAAGATATACCAGGGACGGCTCTTTTAAAATCAGTGTTACCGAGGATGGTATGAGAAAGCTGACAACCTCGGACGGTTATTCGGTTCTGGATGATGCCGAGCAGGAAATAGTCTTTGACACAGATGTGGATATATCAACTCTGACCGTTACTCCGCAGGGGGCAATAAGCTATAAAAACGCCGACGGCGAAACTGTTGCACTGGATCAGACTCTGGGGGTTGTTCATTTTCCTAATAAATATGCCCTGGAGGCAGTAGGCAAAAACCTGTTTGAAAGAAACTCGGCAACCGGTGAACCGGTACAGGCAATTGAAGATACCTCGGGTAAGAGCACTATCTCTCAATTCTATCTTGAATCTTCAAATGTCTCCATAGTTGACGAGATGGTAAAGCTCATTGTCGCACAGAGAGCTTATGAAATTAATTCCAAAGCTATACAGCAGTCTGATGACATGCTTCAGATAGCAAATAACCTGAAGAGATAATTTACAAAAGTAGAAGCTATTTGACATACACTATGTTATAATGGTAATTGACTCGTGGAGGTTAACATATGGGCATTGACAGTATCAATTCCAATACCAAAAGTTCTGTTGACAGTGCTCAAACCTACAGAGCTGCATCCAATGACGGTGATTTTGAGAAAAGATTGAAAGCCGCAGCCGAAAAGGGCGATGATGCACAGCTTAAACAGGTTTGCAAGGAATTTGAAGGTATCTTTCTTAATATGATGTACAAGCAGATGAAAGCTACAGTACCGAAATCAGGCTATCTGGAGAGTGATTATGGTACTGAAATGTACAATTCCATGATGGATGAAGCCCTGGTCGAAACAATGTCCCAGAAGGGAATCGGCCTGGGGGATTACATGTACAGGCAGTTATCAAAACAGTATTTAAAGACTGGCAGTTCTGAAACAGCTGCCGGAGGAGTTATAGATGATAAAAAATAATCTGAAAATGATTATATTTACAATAACATTGTTAGCATTGTCCTGCATTATCTTTTATGTAGGGCATTTTTTATTTTTTAAAAAAGATATGCCCGAGGCAGCGGAAAATACAGGCTCACAGGAGACTTCACAGACAGGAAAAGTCCCTGCTGACGACACCGGACCCTTCCCCATAGAGTACAAACACATATCCGCTGAAATAAACGGCTATAAGCAGGAAATATTCACCCTGGAATTTGACCCCATGGATGAGCGTGTGGAATTCAAACCGGTTTTATCCTTCGATAATGTATTCGGCTTTGAAAAGCTTTCTGAAATAGCGGCAAGGACAGGTGCGTATGCGGCCGTAAACGGGGGGTTTTTCTATGAATACGGCGATCCGGTGGGAATGGCTGCCATAGACGGAAAGCTTTATATGGCTGCCACCGGTTACGACCCTGTCTTTATAATGGATGAAAAGGGTCCCCGCTTTGAAAAAATCATATCCGAGATATATTTTACATATAAAGATAAAAGAATAGATATAAACAGTCTCAACCGTACCGGAAAAAACGGAAACATTATACTGTACACCAACGAATACGGCTCCTCCAACAGAGCCGAAGCCAAGAATACATCAATCAGGATAGAAAACAATGTTGTAACGGCAGTGTATAAAAATGTCACTCAGGTACCAATTAAAAAAGACAGCCGGCTAATCAGCTTTTACGGAAAAAAAGCTTCTCTCCCGGATGAATTGGGAATAAAAGAGGGAGATACCGTAAATATTGAAGTCAGGCCGCAATTCGGTAGCTCATATCAGGCTTACAGCTGCGGCAGCATGCTGGTCAGCTGCGGGAAAGCTGTTGCCCCCGACCGGGACAGGTGGGTTGGTACGCTGCTGAACCGTGATCCCAGAACCGCAATAGGAATAAAGGCCGACGGGAAAATGGTACTCATTGTAGTTGACGGACGGCAGCCGGGGTACAGCACGGGAATGACAGGAAATGAGCTTGCGGAATATCTTATAAGCCTGGGTGTAAAGGAGGCCGCCATGCTGGACGGAGGGGCAACCTCCCAGATACTCGTGGAGGGCAGTCTGAAAAACAGACCCTCCGACAGGGGACTGGAGCGTCCGGTTGCCGGCGCATTCATAGTAAAGCTCAAAGATTCATAAAATAATTTACGTCAAAAAAGGAATTTCCTTTAGTGCTGTAGAATATATTACCTGGTCATAATTAACTGGTAGTGCTAATTAGTTAATCAATTGGACAGAGGTTACAGATAGTTTGAATAAAATTTTTTAAGAGGTGTTGAAATGCTTACTATTAAAGAAATAAAAGAAATCCTTCCGCACAGATATCCATTTTTGCTGGTAGATAAAATCATTGAACTGGAACCTGGAAAAAAAGCAGTAGGGATAAAAAATGTGACGGTTAACGAACCTTTTTTCCAGGGGCACTTTCCGGAGTACCCCATAATGCCGGGGGTGCTTATCGTGGAGGCACTTGCACAGACAGCCGGGATAGCTGTCGCTGTACTGGAGGAAAACAAGGGCAAGCTTGGAGTATTTGCAAGCATAGAAGCCATGAAATTCAAGCATCAGGTGCAGCCAGGAGATGTGCTGAGACTGGAGACTGAAATACTGATGACGAAGCTGGGTGTGACAAAGGCAAAGGTAAAGGCAACAGTGGAGGGCAAGGTTGCTGCCGAGGGTGAGATCAAGCTTGCCATGACCAGGGCTTGAGTAAAATCTGTTGTGAATTCTGAAAAATAAGAACAAACTTAAAGTAATAGTGTTCCCGGCCCGTGTCCATCAATTGATTGCCCCCGAAGTTCTTGCCTGAAATAGTATGGCTTACTCCAGATACCTCTTAGCCGTCGCAGCGACTCGACCATCCAGGTCTCGCGTGCTGCTCAAATTGACCTCCTGTCAATTTCACGGCACGATGTACCTTGAGTAAGCCTACAAATTTCAAGCAAGCGCTTCTAACCGGACACCAATTGATGGATACAGGCCTCGCACACTATTAATGTTATTTTATATTCTAAGGCTTGAAATCTAATTTTTTTTATAATGTATTTTTAGAACTTCAAAACAAATTTAAACTGTACCGAGTGTTAAGACATGTAACATTAAACTTACTTATTAGCCCTGATGTTAAGGAACATTTCTCCGCACCTTACGATGTCTCCTGCGCCCATTGTCAGTATCAGATCGCCGGGCTGCGCATTTTTATCAAGATAATGTGCGATTTCCTGAAAATCGCACATATAGACTGCGTTGCCGCCCTGCTGGGAAATTTTTTCGGCCAGCATGCTGGCATGGATGTCACCCGGGTCTTTTTCACGGGCGGCGTAAATATCGGTAACAATGATGTTGTCAGCGTTTGTGAAGGCCTGTGAAAATTGATCTATAAAGGCTTTTGTCCTTGTATAGGTGTGGGGTTGGAAAACACACCAGATTTTCTTGTGTACGGTATTGGCCGCAGCATTCAGAGTTGCTTTTACCTCCGAGGGGTGATGCGCATAGTCGTCGATAACCTTTATGCCGTCAACAAGACCCTTCAATTCAAATCTTTTATGGCTGCCGCCGAATCTCATCAGTCCGGTAACTATGCTCTCCATGCCGCAGCCACAGGTATAGCAGGCTGCAACGGCCGAAAGAGCGTTGCTGACATTATGGGGTCCGGGTACCGAAAGAGCGACCGAGCCCAGCTTCTCCCCATGCTTGTATACGTCGAACGAGGCACAGCCCAGATCGTTATAGGATATATTTTTTGCGGTCCACATAGCTTCCGGATTTTTTAAGCCGTAGGTTATTATGTTACAGTTTTTACCGTTGATTACAGAAAGCACATTTTCATCATCTGCACAGGCAATTATAAAACCGTCTGGCGGAACAAGGGAAATAAATTGCCTGAATGTATCCTTTATATGCTGCAGATCCCTGAAGTAATCCACATGATCGACTTCAACGTTGAGGATGACAGCCATGAACGGGAAAAACTTAAGGAAGCTGCCGTAATATTCGCAGGCTTCTGTGATGAAATATTCGGAATTCCCGATTCTTGTATTGCCGCCAATTGAGTCCAGCTCCCCTCCGATATGTGCGGTGGGATCGGTACCGGCCTCAAGCATTATGGTGGTGATCATTGAAGTCGTGGTGGTTTTGCCATGGGTCCCGGAGACTGCTATGCCGAAGGAATATCTTTTCATAATCAGCCCAAGCAGTTCCGCCCTGTCAATAACCGGCACATTTAATTGCCTTGAACGGACCATTTCCGGATTATCTTCCTTTACGGCAACGGTGTAAACCACCAGATCAGGGTCTGTGACATTCTCGGCGCTATGTCCGATAGAAACCCCGGCGCCCAGGTTTTCCAGCTTCTGCGTTGCTTTTGAGGATTTTATATCAGAGCCCGACACTTTGTAGCCCTGGCTTAAAAGTATTTCGGCCAGACCGCTCATGCTGGAGCCGCCAATGCCTATAAAATGAACATATTTGATTTTTTCAGAATCTAAAAGGTTTGAATTATTAATCAAAAGAAAACACTCCTCTGTGATAATACTATATATTATTAAACTCAATCCAAGAGAGTTCACCGCTTCAAAAAATTAGTACAGGTTGAATTTCCGAACATAAAAATAATACATTATTTTCACACAAATGTAAAAGGAATAAAAAAATACGATATAGGAAAAATATTTAAATACATTAATTATTATATGATACCTTTGGCACAATTATTTTTCATAATCCTTTACAATATTATTTTTCCGAATTATAATAGCAAATTGAGTTTTATTATTCAATTATTTATTGTATAATGATTATTAATGCAAACAATAATGTGGGGAGATAACATGGATAAAATCCAAAGAAATGAAAGACTTGCCGTAATTATTAAAACCTTGTGCGATCACCCGAATAAGGTTTTTACTCTGGGATATTTTTCTGAAATGTTCGGTTCAGCTAAATCCACTATCAGTGAAGATCTTGACCTATTACAAAAAACATTCGAAAAAAATAATATGGGAAATATATGCACTATTCCAGGCGCTTCTGGTGGAGTAAAGTATGTACCCTATATGAGTGAAGCTGAAATCCAGGTGACCCTTGAAGAGTTGTCAAAGGAGTTATCAAATCCTGAAAGAGTCCTGCCAGGCGGATACCTGTATATGCTGGATATCATATATAATCCGGAGTGGGTGAACAAGATTGCCATGATGTTTGCCGGCAAGTTTTCAAAACTGGAGCTGGATTGCGTTATAACTGTTGAAACCAAAGGTATTCCTCTGGCTTTTGCCACTGCGCAATATCTGGATGTCCCCCTGGTAATCGTTCGTCATTACAATGAAGCAACTGACGGGGCCTCAGTCAATATTAATTATGTTTCGGCTTCAGCAAAAAAAATCCAGACAATGGTTCTGCCGATGAAGTCATTAAAGAGAAACTCAAGACTCTTGTTTATCGATGACTTTATGAAGGGCGGGGGAACTTCAAAGGGTATAATCGAGATGGCCAATCAATTTGACAGCGAAGTGGTAGGCATCGGTGTTATGATTGAGACCAACCAGCCCAACAAGAAACTGGTGGAAAATTATTATTCATTGGTAACCTTAAACGCTGATCTGATAGAAAACACCATTATTGATATAAAGCCAAACATATAAAATTTAATTTTTCCGATTGAAAAACCTCATTATATGAATAATGGGGTTTTATTATTAACTTTTTTCATGCATTTTATGGGATATTTAGTGTAAAATAATTTCTTTATGACAAAAAGTCGAATACACTCGTAAAATAACCAAAAAAAATGTAAAAATATACGCGAAAAAGAAGGAATATTTACCATAATGGCGAATAGTTATAATAACTTAAATTAATTTCTTGGAGGGTTCGTCATTATGGAAATTACAGACATAAGGATCAGAAAGATTGATACTGAGGGAAAGATGAAGGCAGTGGTGTCGGTTACCTTTGACAATGAGTTTGTGGTACACGATATCAAAATAATTGAAAGCCAGAATGGGCTGTTTATTGCAATGCCCAGCAGAAAAACACCGGATGGTGAATTCAGAGATATAGCTCATCCAATAAATGCGACAGCCAGAGAAAAACTCCAAACTGCGATCCTAGCCAGCTTTGAGAGTTCATTACAGGAATAATCCAAGAAGTAATAAAAGGATACTTTCAGGAGTATCTTTTTTTATTGTCCGGGAAAGCATAAAATTTATCTTAAAAGTTATAAAAATAATATACAAGATAAATAAATAATATGAGAGGTATTTTATTATTCTTAATGGTTGAAATTATTCATTAAAAATGAGAGAATATAACCTGTAAAATACAGTGGGGGCTTTGACAATGAAAAAAATTTTGGGATTAACTATTTCCGACAACAATAATAGTGCTTTTAAATCCAAAAGTCTGAAGGAAAGCCATAATGTATTGGGACGAAGTGTTCAGCAGTGGTCGGCCTCGGGCATGACCGAGATAACGGCGGACATACAATCCATTACATTTGAGGAACTGGAAAAATGCAGGCATCTGGTAAGCGACGCCGAATTGGTTATCATAAACTGGGCCGACCAGCCGCTGATAACGGCCGATACCTTCAGAGAACTCCTGAACAGGCATAAAGAGGAAGGCAGTAACGCCACAGCGGTTTTTACCGACAGCGGGTCGGATTCTTTAAGTGAAGCAGCCATTTACATCTTCAACGGAAAAGAATTATTCAATAAACTCAGTGAACCGGGTGTTTCCAACCTTTCTAGGGAAGTATTAAAGCATAGCTTTCTATCTACAAAAAATACCAATAAAATTTTAACAGAAGACCATTACCAGTTTCTGGTTGTAACTGACCGGATAGCCCTTGCGGATGCCGCTTCGGAATTAAAAGCAAGGATTCTCACCGAAATAATGCTTTCGGGAGTTACCATTGTTGATCCGGCATCAACCCACATAGATGCGGACGTGTGCATCGGAGAGGATACAACAATCCTTCCCAATACCATACTTGAAGGTAATACCGCCATTGGAGAGGATTGTATAATCGGACCCAACTCAAGAATTTCAAACTGCAAAGTTGGAAACAAGGTTGAAGTAGCCAATTCCGTTGCATTTGACAGTTCCATCGGCGATGATACCCATGTTGGTCCGTTTGCATACCTGAGACCCGGAAGTATGGTGGGCAGCAAGGTCAAAATTGGAGATTTCGTTGAAATCAAGAAGTCTGTAATCGGGGACAAAACTAAAATATCACACCTGACTTATGTAGGAGATGCAGAGGTGGGCTCAAATGTCAACATAGGCTGTGGTGTTGTGTTTGTCAATTATGACGGTAAAAACAAGAACAAAACCATAATAGGAGATAATTCCTTCATCGGATGCAATACAAATCTCGTATCACCAGTAGTTGTGCATAAAGATGCATATATAGCAGCAGGTTCTACTATTACTGAGGAAGTGCCTGAAAATTCCCTTGCAATCGCAAGAGAACGCCAGGTAATAAAGGAAGACTGGGTAATAAGGAAAGATATGAAGCGCAAATAAAAAAAATAAATATAAACAGAGTGATAAAAGGAGAGTTGAAATGAATTTGCATGGTAAGGACATAAAGATATTTACAGGTAGCTCCAACAGGCAGTTGGTAAACGAAATTGCCGAGAAAATAGGAATACCTGTAGGTGTTGCCAGTGTTGGATGTTTCAGTGATGGGGAAACGGCAGTAAACATCGGGGAGGTAGTAAGAGGTTCCGACGTATTTATTATTCAATCCACCTGCCAGCCTGTAAATGATAACCTGATGGAGCTTCTGGTAATGATTGATGCCGTGAAGAGGGCTTCGGCCGGAAGAATAACCGCCGTTATACCATATTTCGGTTATGCAAGGCAGGACAGAAAGTCCAGAGCAAGGGATCCAATATCGGCAAAGCTGGTTGCAAATCTTTTAACTATTGCGGGAGCCGACAGAATATTGACCATGGATTTACACGCTCCGCAGATTCAAGGATTTTTTGATATTCCGGTTGACCATTTACTTGGATTTCCCATATTGGCGGAATACTTCAAGGAGAAGTTTGCCGGGCAGGATGATGTGGTTGTGGTTTCCCCGGACGTGGGAAGCGTCACAAGGTCAAGAAAAATAGCGGAGAGACTTGACTGCCCGCTGGCCATTATCGACAAGCGCCGTCCCAAGGCCAATGTGTCCGAAGTAATGAACATAATCGGTGATATCAGAAACAAGAGATGTGTGCTGGTTGATGACCTCATTGATACCGGAGGAACCATAGTGAACGGCGCGAATGCATTGATGGATGCGGGCGCAAAGGAAGTATACGCCAGCTGTACACATGCAGTTTTATCGGGTCCTGCCATACAGAAAATTCAAGATTCTGATATTAAGGAAATGGTTGTGCTCAATACAATTACCCTTAATGAGGAGAAGAAAATAGGCAAGATAACAGCCCTGTCGGTTGCAGGTGTATTTGCCGAAGCTATTGAAAGAATTTATGGGGACATATCCATAAGCACTCTTTTTACTCAAATATAATTTGTCAGTCATATGTATTTACTGTAATATTTTTAAAATGAATTTTGAAAGCTAAAAAAAATATTTTACAAATTGAGTTTATACTACTAAAATAATTACTGGTGGAACAATTTTTCGGGGCGGTTCGGTTTTTGGAACCGCCCTTTTAAACATGGATGCATGCTCTCTATTAACAATGTACAATACGTTTTTGAGTGGTGAATTTGTCCTGCGGCTGCGTTGAAGCCGCTTGCAAGGCACAAAGCCTTTCTGCGCGTCTTTGCCTTGTCGCAAGCCAGGGACGACAACAAAGAAAAGTGGCAAAATAGCCGGCGCGAGGCGTGTTGTATATTGTCAATAGAGGGTTAATAAATAAAAATAGGATGTGTGCTTGAAGGCACGGCGCACTCGGACGGGAGGCAGCATTGGGAGAAATATTTTTAATCGCGGGTTTGGGAAATCCGGGATCAAAATACGATAATACAAGACATAATGTAGGTTTTGATACAATTGATTACCTTTCGGGTAAATTAAATATAAGATTATCAAAAATAGGTTTTAAGGGAGTTTACGGCGAGGGTGATGTTGACGGTGTCAGGGTCATTCTGCTCAAGCCCCAGACCTTTATGAATCTCAGCGGCGAAAGCATCCGGGACATTGCCGCCTGGTACAAGCTGCCCATGGAAAGACTGCTGGTAATTTATGACGATATCGACCTTGATCCGGGAAAAATAAGGGTAAGGCCCAAGGGCAGCTCAGGTACTCATAACGGAATGAAATCAATAATTTATCAGCTTCAGTCGGATGCTTTCCCGAGAATCCGCATTGGAATAGGCCGTGCACCCGAGAAGTGGGATCTTGCCGACTATGTTCTCAGCAAATTCTCAAAAGAAGACAGGGAAGTAATTAACGGAAGTATTGAGAAAGCGGCAGAAGCTGCATTAACCGTTGTGCGGACCGGTGTGGAAAAGGCAATGAACAGCTTTAACAAGTAATGGAGGAAAAAATGAATTTATTTGCGGACCCTCTTTTAAAACTCAGTGAATATAATACTCTGCTTGCGGCCATAAGGGAAGAAAACGGCCCTGTTTCGGTAATAGGACCGTCAGACTCCCAAAAAGTTCATATCATTTTCTCCCTGCTGACACATATGCAGGCCAGGGGTCTGTTTATTACCTATAATGAAATGCAGGCCAGGAGGGCATTTGAGGACTTTCAGCTCTTCCTGGGGGAGGAGGTTGTATTCTTCCCGGCAAAGGAAACCATGTTGTATAATGTCGAGGCCAGGAGCAATGACCTTGTTTATCAACGTGTGAAAACCCTGCTCAGATGTATGATGGGCGATTATAAAGTACTTGTTCTGTCTGCTGAAGCTCTGATACAGATGATATCCCCTGTGGAACTGTTCAAGAGCGGAGTTGTCAATATTGAGCTGGGCAAGGAAGTGAACCTGGAGGAGCTCATATCAAAGCTTGTGCTGTATGGCTATGAAAGAGTTGATATTGTGGAAGGAAAGGCTCAGTTTGCCATCCGGGGCGGAATTATTGATATATTTGCAATAAACAATGAACACCCTCTTCGTATCGAACTTTTTGACACCGAAGTGGACTCCATAAGATATTTTGATGAGGCGACACAGAGGTCGACCGATGCGGCCGATGCATGTGTCATCACACCTGCCAGAGATGTTGTATACCAGGAGGGTTCCAAGGATGGCATCATAGCAAGGATAAAAAAGGATTTAAAAGACTATGCAAATAAATTGAACAAAAAGGGCAATAATCAGATTGCCGCCAATATTACAGCGCGGGTAAATGAAGATATTGATAATATTGTTGAACACCATTATTTTGCCGGTATTGACCGGTATCTCCCGTATATACTTGAGAATCCGCAGTCTATTTTAAACTATGTAAGCAGGGACTCAATCGTAATTCTTGATGAAACCCAGAGAATTTCACAGAGAATAGAAAATATCGTACTTGAGCAGGAGGAATTGGCTAAAAGCATGCTTGAGAAGGGTTCAATGCTGCCTGTAGGGGTCAAGTGGACTCACAGCTTTGACGGTATCCTGGATGTTATCAAGACGTTCAGGGCGGTCACCATGGCGGCAATAACCTCGAACAACTCAATGCTGAGGCCTGCAAGTCAGATTTCCATACCCTGCAGATCGGGGAATTCCTATCAAAATCATATGGAACTGCTTGTAAACGATATAGAGCTGCTCAAAGGTAAAAACTATAAGATCGTTGTACTTTCAGGCCCCAGCGGACGGGGGCACCGGCTTGTGGAAACGCTGGCCACAAATGATATAATCTCAAACTACTCCGACAGTTACGAAAAAGATATTCAGGAGGGTGAAGTTGTGGTAACCCGGGGCAGCTTGCAGAAGGGTTTTGAGTACCCTACGGCAGGTTTTGTGGTTATCAGTGACAAAGAGGTTTTCGGACAGGATCGGAGGATCAAAAAGGCCCGCTCAAAACACGACGGTAAAAAAATAAAGGCATTTTCAGACCTGAATGTGGGAGATTTTGTGGTGCATCAAGCTCATGGAATAGGACAGTATATAGGTATTGAAAAGCTTGTTGTGGGGGAGATAAAACGTGACTACCTGAAAATACGCTATCAGGAGGGGGCATTTTTATACATTCCCACAAATCAGCTGGATCTCATTCAGAAGTATATCGGGACTGAGGGAAAGGCTCCCAAAGTGAATAAGCTTGGAGGTTCGGAATGGGCAAAGACCAAAAGCCGGGTCAAGGAATCCTTGCGCGAACTGGCAGGAGAGCTTATAAAGCTGTATGCAAAGCGTCAGGCTGCAGTGGGACATTCTTTTTCTACAGACACGGTATGGCAGCGGCAGTTTGAGGAATTATTCCCCTATGATGAGACAGATGACCAGCTGAAGTGTATTGAAGAGATAAAAAAGGATATGGAGTCCCCCCGCTTGATGGACAGACTGTTATGCGGCGACGTGGGCTACGGCAAGACCGAAGTAGCAATAAGAGCAGTATTCAAGACAGTAATGGACGGCAAGCAGGTGGCATACCTCGTTCCAACGACAATACTGGCCCAGCAGATATATGAAAACTTTAAAAAGAGGATGAGCGATTTCCCCCTTACGGTAGATGTTATGAGCCGTTTCAGGACGGCAGCCGAACAAAAGAAGATCGTAAAGTCGGTCAAAACCGGAAATGTGGATATCCTGGTGGGAACCCACAGGCTTCTGCAGAAGGATATCGAATTTAAGGACCTTGGACTGCTGGTGGTGGATGAGGAGCAGCGTTTCGGAGTAACCCACAAGGAAAAACTGAAAACCATCAAACCCAATGTGGATGTCCTCACACTCACCGCAACACCCATTCCCAGGACTCTTCACATGTCCCTGGTGGGAATACGGGATATCAGCGTACTTGAAGATCCGCCGGAGGAAAGATACCCTGTTCAGACCTATGTTATGGAGCATAATACCGAGCTCATAAGGGACGGCATTGTGAGAGAGCTTGCCAGAAACGGGCAGGTATTTTACCTCTATAACAGGGTCAGGGGAATTGAATTAAAGGCGGATGAGCTGAAGAGGCTGGTACCTGATGCAAGGATTGCAACAGCGCACGGACAAATGAATGAAAAAGAGCTTGAAGATGTGATGTACAGCTTTATAAATGGGGAATATGACGTACTGGTTTGTACTACCATAATAGAATCCGGACTTGACATGCCCAATGTAAACACTATTGTTGTGGAGGATGCGGATAGAATGGGGCTTTCACAGCTCTATCAGATCAGGGGGAGAGTGGGACGGTCAAACAGGCTGGCCTATGCCTATATAACCTACAGGAAGGATAAGGCTCTGTCGGAAGTTGCTGAAAAGAGACTACAGGCAATTAAGGAATTCACCGAATTCGGTTCGGGCTTCAGAATAGCCATGCGTGATCTGGAAATCAGGGGAGCGGGTAATCTTCTGGGGCCGGAGCAGCATGGGCACATGGAAACAGTGGGTTATGAGATGTACTGTAAACTGCTGGAGGAAGCCGTCCATGAGATAAGCGGGGACTCAGTGGGACCCGTTGATGAGGAAATGGCAATCGACCTCAATGTAAGCGCTTATATAGATGATGATTACATTAGTTCGGAAGAACTAAAAATTGACATGTATAAAAAGATCGCAAATATACAGAATGAAAATGATGTAATAGATATAAAAGATGAGCTGATCGACAGATACGGAGACATTCCCGAAGAAGTGGAAAGTCTGATGGATATCGCATTTATAAAAGTTTTGGCCAGACAGTGCGGTTTTACAAATATCTCTCAGAAGGACGAAACGGTTATTTTTCAATTGAGCAAGTCTGCAACCGCATTGCCCATGTATCTTGGAAAGCTTATGGATAAATATCCCAGAAGGATTATGTTCAATGCGAGCAGCAATCCATATATAACCTTCAGACTCAGCAATGTGGCCGGGAGAGAAATTCTGGCAAATATTAAGATTTTGTTACATGACATTATTAAATTGCAGTATACTGAATAATTGAATATAATTGATTACAAGGGCATTTTAACAAGTACGGGTTGTACAAGCATAATTATTAAATATAAAACGGGGAGCGATTACCTTTGGAAAATGAAAATGCAAGTGTAAAAAAGCAATCGAAAGGCCTTATAATAGGCTTGGCGGTGGCAGCGGTAGTTATAATAGCCGCAGTGATTCTCTTTGTACTCCAGCCTTGGGCGGTAAATGTAGCATCTGTTGATAATTTGAAAATAACGAAATATGAGTATACTTTTTTTACAAAGTTTAATATGTCTCAATTTTTATCAAGCAATAGTATCAATTCAACCCCCGAGCAGTATAAGTGGAATACGAAGGTCGGAACAGAGACTGCAAAGGATCAGGTAAAGAAGAGCACACTGGAAAATATCCAGGAATTCAAGATCCAGCTTATTAAGGCAAAAGACGCCGGTATAAAGCTTGATGCCACCGATCTGAAAAATGTTGATGATGCAATAAATCAGCAAATCACCCAGTACGGAAGCAGAAATGCTGCAGAAGCGGGCGTAAAGACTGACTACGGTATCACTTTGTCGGAACTGAAGGAAATATACAGAAACCTTACCCTGACACAAAAATACCGGGCTGATTTGTTAAAAGACGTAAAAGTATCAGATGAAGATGTCAAAAAATATTATGATGATAATAAGAAGAATTTTGACAAGGTTACAGTAACTCACATCCTTATCAAAACCGTGGACGATAATAATGCGCCTGTAAGTGAAGGTAAAAAGGCGGAAGCCAAAAAGAAAGCCGATGATATCCTTGCCAGGGTAAGAGCCGGAGAGGATGTAAAGAAACTGGCAACTGAATTTTCAGAGGACAAGCCTGCAGTCACTACCAAGGACAGCCCGGGCTATGAGGGCGAATACACCTTTGGCAGAGGCGAAATGGTTTCTGAATTTGAAAAGTGGGCTTTTGATGATGCCAGAAAAGAAGGGGACTCCGATGTGGTGGAAACCCAGTTCGGATTTCATGTAATGCAGTTCCACAAGCGTACCGAAACTTCTTTTGATGACTTAAAGGAGAGTATAAAGCCGTCACTTTTACAACAAAAGCAGACAGAGGAATACTCCAAAAAACTTGATGAATTCAAAAAAGATTCCAAGTATGCGGTTAAGACCAATGAAGGCGCTGTTGTGAAGACTGATAAGAGCCTCTACGGAATATAATACAAAAAATAAATAACATCTGAAATGCACCCCAAAAGATATTAATTTACTTTTGGAGGTGCATTTTTAGCATATGAAAATTTTGTAAATTCCTATGTAATGCTTGTATCAAATTATATTTAATATTTAATCCTCCCTTTCCAATAATGTATAAAAAATCATCAAGTTTACAATACTATGACTAAAATAACCTATTAAGGAGGTAATATAATTTGAAAGCAACTGGAATAGTTAGACGTATAGACGATTTAGGAAGAGTTGTAATACCAAAAGAAATAAGGAGGACCTTAAGAATCAGGGAAGGTGATCCTCTGGAAATTTTTACTGATAAAGAGGGAGAGGTTATTTTAAAGAAATACTCCCCTATTGGTGAACTTAGTGATTTTGCAACACAGTATGCCGAATCGCTTCACAAGACCAGCGGGCACATTACCTGTATTACTGATAGAGACACAGTCATTGCCGTTTCAGGTGCATCCAAAAAAGAATTTCTGGAAAAACAGCTGAGCAGTGATGTTGAGAAAACTATTGAGGAAAAAACAACGTTACTTATTAAGTCTCCGGAGGAAAAGGCAATTACAATATTGGCAGAGGAAAACGGAGAAAGAAAGTATACCTCACAGGTTGTTTCTCCAATAATATCCGAAGGCGATCCGATTGGAGCCGTAATCATGCTTTCTACAGATTCAAATGTTAAGATGGGAGAAGTTGAAGCCAAGCTTGCTCAATCTGCCGCAGGCTTTTTAGGAAAACAAATGGAACAATAAGTAATTAATTCGATAGGTTATTTTATAATTCAGTTGTGAATATGAAGTTCAAAGCAAATGGGGAAGATTGTTAAGGCAGTCTTCCCATTTATTATTCCGGGACTGCTGTGATAGGATAAAAGGTGTTGACAATAAATGACCTGATATGTATAATTATGGTATAAATTTATTTGTTTTTCACGGCAGTTCCGCCGATCCATTTCACAGGGCAATTAATTCCTAATTCAGTTTTATTACGTTTTTATCCGGTTTTTTAATAATTTTTTATTCAGTTACATATCGGTATAAGTTTAAATATCTCCAGCCACTTTTCCGGTTATATACCGGGATAATCTATATTTTTCAGATGCCTTTCCAGGTACACATCAGGGTGAGCCGATATTTTTTCAGACGTTTTTCCGGTTACATATCAGCAGAGATCCACATATTTCGGTTACTGAGCCATTTTATTGTCTCTTAAAGTTTATGAGATGATTTTATGAGTTGTAATAAATTAAACAGGCCCCAAACTTTGGGGCAAAGGAGGATTATATGAATAATGTTAGTCTGGTAGGAAGATTGACACGGGATGTAGAACTGCGTTATACCACTAAAAAAGTGAAGGCAGTGGGTTCCTTTGTGCTGGCTGTTGACCGCGATGCCAGAAAGGGAGTGAGCGAGAAGTCAACAGATTTTATTCCCATTGTCGTATGGGGAAAAACCGCCGAGTTTGCTGGCAAATATTTTGCAAAGGGTCACAGGATAGCTCTCCAGGGGAATATACATACCAGGATGTGGGAGGATGAACAAAAAAACAAGCACTACGTTACCGAAGTTATAGCGGATAAAGTCTTTTTTGCGGATGCAAAGTACAGAGAGGCTGATGCCGATGATTGCCAGGAGACTCCAGGCTGTGAGGAGGATGACGCTGCAAACGAAGAGAATGAGGTTGCAGAAGATACTTCGGAACAGTCGGAACAGGAGGTACTCACTGAATTTTAACCAGGCATAAAATGAGACAAATGAAATATTACTATTGAGTATAGTGCGGGAGTACACTTTAATAAATGTAAGCTCCATTAAAAGTACATGTCTGAATTGCAAGTTCAATTATTCCGGTTTTAAAACAGCCTTATTGTTGTGTCTTGAAAGAAGTAGTATAATAACCGGAGAAACATTTGGTTATTATACTGAATAAAGTTATGGAACAATCAATTATGGCTTATAAAAACAGCGTATATAAATGATATTCTGGAAAGGAGCATATGATATAGTTGCTGACTGTGACTATATCATACAAGGATTAAATGAACAGCGGAAAACTGGAGAGATTGATAGATATAATGAAACTTTTAAGGAGCGGGGACGGGTGCCCCTGGGACAGGGAACAAACCCATGAGAGCCTGAAAAAGTATCTGATCGAAGAAACCTATGAATACCTGGAAGTAGTGGATCTGGAGGATAAAGCCCGGATGTGCGAGGAACTGGGGGATGTGCTTTTGCAGATAGTGTTCCATGCCCGTATAGCAGAGGAAAACGGTGATTTCAATATCGAGGATGTTATAAACGGGGTATGTGATAAGATGATACACAGGCACCCCCACGTATTCGGCGACGTGACTGCCGAAACCTCAAGCCAGGTGCTTAAGAACTGGGAAGAAATCAAAAAGAAGGAAAAAGGCGTAACCAGTCAGACTTCTGTATTGCAGGGTGTACCAAGAAACCTGCCGGCACTCATGAGGAGCTACAAGGTCCAGCAAAAGGCCGCACAGGTCGGCTTTGACTGGACAAACCCGGGAGATGTTTTTGCCAAGCTCAGGGAAGAAATAGATGAACTTGAGGCCGAGTATAATAAGCAAAACAAATCGGGTATTGACGATGAATTCGGCGATGTGCTTTTTTCGGCAGTCAACCTGTCACGGTTTTTAAAGGTGCATCCGGAACTTTCCCTGGCCCAGTCCACCGACAAGTTCATAGGAAGGTTTGAGTATATTGAAAAACGGGCAGCAGAACAAGGCAGGACACTTAATGAGATGAGCCTGGAGGAAATGGAAGCTCTATGGGTGGAAGCCAAGGAAAAGGCGCAGGCATAGGTGGTTTTAGCCCGGTAAATACAAAAAATGAATAAACGCTGTGAAAATGGTTAAAATCATAGTGTAATAACCATATGGGAGGAATTGCTATGAATAAAACTGAGTTGGTTGACAGTATGGCCGAAAAATCCGGCCTGTCAAAAAAAGATTCTGAGAAGGCATTGAGTGCTCTGATCGAAAGTGTCGAAGAGGCTCTTGTAAACAATGACAAGGTTCAGCTGGTGGGTTTCGGATCCTTTGAGGTAAAAAAGAGAGCTGCCAGAAAGGGAAGAAATCCGCAGACAATGGAAGAGATAGATATTCCTGAAAGTAATGTGCCTGCTTTTAAAGCCGGTAAGGACCTGAAGGAAATGCTCAATAAATAGTTGAGCAGGTGTTTTTGTTAATATTTCTACCGCTGCTGACAGCGGAATGGGGGTCATTATGAGAATAGACAAATATTTGAAGGTAAGCAGGCTGATAAAAAGAAGGACTGTTGCCAACGAAGTATGCGAGCAGGGCAGAGTCAGGATCAACGACAAAGTTGCCAAGCCCGGCTCGGAAGTCAAGGTGGGGGATATAATTGAAATTCAATTTGGCAGCAATATTACCACAATTGAAATTACCCGGGTATCAGAACATGTAACCAAGGATGATGCAAGGGAAATGTACATTTTAAAATAGTCAGCAAAAAACCGGTTTTAGTTTCTAAAACCGGTTTTTTTGTTTTGTAAAACATTTTTTAACACCTTGGTGCATATGTATTAAGTAAGCGGGGGCTAGTCTATTTAATATTTATAAGGAGGAATTTAAATGGAAGAGAAGAAAACCGTTAAACCGAAAAATCAGACCTTGATACTTGAAAACCGTGAAAGGCTCAGTGTTTCAGGAGTTGTTGACGTGGAGAGCTTTAATGAAGAAAGTATTATTGCGGTAACCGATATCGGAGTTCTGGTGATCCGCGGAGCAGATCTTCATATAAATAAACTTAATCTTGACAGCAATGAATTGGTCGTTGAGGGTGATATTTTTTCACTGGAATATAATGACGGTGAAAATACCAAGTCAAAGTCGTTCTTTGGCAAAATGTTTAAATAGGCTGTTAACATAAAATTATTATTATGTAAGGGTTTGCAGGTATACCAGATGATACTTATAGTTGAACAGGTTTACATATTTTTATATGCAATTTTAGCCGGAGCAATTGCGGCTTTTCTTTATGATATCTTAAGAATAAAGAGAAGGGCTATTAAAACAGGTGTTATTTTTGTCGGTCTGGAGGACATATTATATTGGCTCATAATAGCCATATTGCTGTTTATAACGGTTTATAACAGCAATAGCGGACAGATGCGGGGATTTATATTTATTGGCAATGTAATCGGCGTTATACTTTACGAATCTTTGTTAAGTAACATTATTATAAAGTCATCTATGATGATCATAAATTTTATTAAGAAAGTATTCCGGTTTATATGGATGGTTTTGAGCTATCCCTTTAAACTGTTGTATAAAATATTATCAATTCCTGTAATCTTTATTGCCGGATTGATAATAAAGCTTTTTAAACTTATTGGCAGAGGATTTGTAAAAATCTTTAGAAAAGCTGATATAAAGGGAAAAACACACAGTGTCGGGAAAAAGGCGTCGGCTTTAAAAGCAAAGGCGGGGAGACTGGCGAAGAAAAAGCTGCGAAAGTTATCCCGCAAAGGTGACAGCTCCGGGAAAGGAGAGAAAATCAAAAAATCTGATGAGGACAACAAAAGGCACAAAAGAGTCCGAAAGAAAAAGAAACCATCAAAAAAGGCTGACAAAAATGATAAAACAAAAGTCTCATAGCTAAAATAGTTAAAATTATGAAGGAGCAGAAGGATTTTTTTCTTTTGCATAGAATATAGATAATAGCTGCATATTATAAGATATTTACAAAAGATGGGTAATCCGAGAGGTAGTATATGAAGAAACGAAATAAATTTAATGTTTGGACATTGATATTAATAGCATCAGTTTGTTATTTTGGCTATACTTTTTATAATCAGCAGGCCAGTATCGAAGATAGAAAAGTACAGTATGCACAGCTGGAAAAAAATATTCATAACGAAACCGTTAAAAAGCAACAGCTTACAAAGCAAAAGTCACAGATAAATTCTGACGAGTTTGTAGAAAAAATCGCCAGAGAAAAGCTGGGCTATGTAAAAGATGGTGAGAAAATTTACGTAGATACCAACAAGTAACTACTGCTTGACTGTGAGCGACATATACTATATAATCGAATTGTTTTAGTGTTATCCAAAGGAGTATTATAACGGGTCAAAATTAGGAGGATTTCTTATTTTATGCCGCTTGAAGTTGGTCAGATTATTGAGGGTAAAGTTACCGGAATAACTGCGTTCGGAGCATTTATCCAGTTACCCGAAGGCAAAACAGGTTTAGTTCACATATCTGAAGTTGCTCAGGAGTATGTTAAAGACATAAGTTCCCATCTAAAAGAAAATCAGTTGGTTAAAGTAAAGGTTTTAACTATTGATCAAAATGGCAAAGTGAGTCTCTCAATAAAGAAGGCCTGTGATCAGAAGCCTCCTGTTTTTGTGTCAAAAGCCCCTATGGAAGTTGAATGGAACAGTTCTAAAAATTCTGCCGATAATGTATCCTTTGAAGACCGCCTGGCGAAGTTTATGAAAGATAGTGACGAAAAGCTTCATGATCTCAAGAAAAGTATGGATTCAAAACGCGGAAACAGCGGGTACAGAAAATCTGCCCAATATTAAATCCAAATATAATTATAAATTAAATAGGTGTTGACACTGGCATGCCTATAGTATTATAATAAGCTAGTCGCCGAAATTAATCCGTGCCGAAGTGGCGGAACTGGCAGACGCACAGGACTTAAAATCCTGCGGGGTTAACCCCCCGTACCGGTTCGATTCCGGTCTTCGGCACCAAAATCGTTTCTGTAGGATTTGAGAATATCATCCTGGAGAAGCGATTTTTTGTTTTAAAGCCATCTGCTTCCAAACCAATATAAGTTATTCAACAGGGGTATGATACAAATCCGGTGAAACGCCGTCAAAGCCCCTCATTCATCCACAATCGCGGTATTGACAGGCAGTCCCATGATCAAGTTACAATAGTTCCCATATTAACGAACACGATTTGACCCGAGATAGCCGAAGCATCATCAGAGGCCAACAGGACATAGGCCGGTGCCAGTTCAAAAGGTTGCCCCGGCCTTCCCAATGGTGTATCGGTGCCGAACGTAGTAGTTTCCTCCGCAGTAAATGCCGTTGGAATCAAAGGTGTCCAGGTGGGACCGGGAGCTACTGCATTCACCCGGATTCTCTGCTTGGCCAGTGAGAGGGACAGAGAACGGGTTAAAGAGACAATGGCTCCCTTGGTGGCGGTATAGTCTATCATATTAGCCATGCCCGAAAAAGCGGTATCCGAGGTGGTATTTATAATGGAGCTTCCGGGAGGAAGATGAGGCAAGGCTGCTTTTATCATCTCAAAGAAAGAAATGATGTTGGTATGAAAGGTATCCAGCAATTGATCCCGGCTTATATCCAAAATGCTGTCCTGGTGATATTGAACTCCGTGATTATTAACCAGGATATCGAGCTTGCCAAAAGTTTTCAGAGTAGTTTTCACAACATAGGAGCAAGCTCCTTCTGCACGTAAATCCACCGCAAGAGTTTCGCACCTGCGGCCCAGTTGATGGATCATGCGCTTGGTCTCGGCTGCATCCTGGTGCTCATCCAAATAAGGGATGACCAAATCGGCACCTTCCTTGGCAAAAGCGACCGCAACCGCCCGGCCAATGCCGCTGTCGCCTCCAGTAACGATGGCGACCTTGTTCTTCAGCCTGCCACTTCCTATGTAAGAAGGATTATCCGAGATTGGTCGTGGATTCATTAAATACTCATACCCTGGCCGTCGATTCTGATGTTGTGGCGGAAATACGATAGGTACTTCTGTGCATTGCTGTTTCCAGCCTAAATAAGGTAGCATGATCAAACCTCCTGCGAACATAAAACAACGTTACATATCCAGTATATTTATGAGAGAATGAATTTGTTCCAAAACCTTTATTCTATGCCGGTTGGTGAGTTTGGTAACCAAGAACCTTTTGTTACCCCGGTTAATGATAAATAGATTTCAGTCATTTTATTATTTGATTATCAGCTTATTTTAAAAGCGTGATGGATTTTATCACAACTTTTTCTTCGGGTTGGGAGACTTCACCCGTTGTTTCATCCATAGTTACCGGAGTGTCTGCCAGCTTATCAAGAGTTTCCTCACCGCTGATCAGTTTACCGAAAGCGGCATATTTTCCGTCCAATTGAGGAGCAGCCTGGTCATCATGCATTATAAAGAATTGGCAGGAGGCTGAATCCGGATCCTGGCTTCTGGCCATTGAAATTACTCCCCGGGTGTGGCTCAGGGTATTTTGCGTAAAGCCGTTTTCACTGAATTCTCCCTTGATTTTTTTGTCTGAACTTCCCATTCCGTCGCCGTTGGGATCACCTCCCTGAATCATAAAACCTTTAATAATACGATGAAAGGTAAGCCCATCATAAAACTTCTCATTTACAAGGTTTACAAAATTACTTACTGTTTCGGGAGCGTATTCGGGATAGAGTTCAAATACCATCTTGTCTCCGCTTTCCATCTCGATCTGCACTTGAGGATGGCCGGATAAATCCGGGGTTTCCTGGCTGACATCCTTTGCCACCTTGCCGGAACAGCCGGATGAAACCACAAGAAGAATGCAAATTGTTAACACTGATATGAGTTTCTTAAAACTGCCTTTAATCATGTTATGCCTCCGTAAAAAAATAAAAGTTATTATAATTATACCGATTTAATTGTAAACGTCTATAAAATTCATAAATAATTCATTAAAAAATAAGTATACAGGGCCATCGGAACTTATCCATGAGGACTGCAAAAGTAAATGGAGTGCCGCAAAATAACAGACTTCACAATACATGTGAAAAGAGTACAAGTGGTCTGTAACATCTGAATTCATACATTGCCGAAGATTAATTCTCCCCGGGACTGTGTCTCTGTTGTCGTCAGTTGGAATAAAGGGATTATACCCGCCCTCCTCCGCCTGGGTTCCGGGAGAATTTTTCCCGCCGGACAATATATGTTTAAATACTACAGACCACTTGTGCACCATGAGAAAAAACTGATGATTTTCAATTGGCTCATTTTGCAGCAGCAGCTTTACTTTTACTGAATAAACGGTTTAAACATGCTGCTCCTGTTTTGTCAATAAATATTTTGCATAGTTGAATAATTCCTTCTTGTTTTCCTCATTTAATGATTCATAAATCTCAGTCATCTTATTTGTAGATTGCTCCAGATACATGGTGCCTGATATTCCAGCCAGCCAATCCAGGCTGACATTAAATTTGTTTGATATGAGAACTGCGATGCTGATAGGTAAATCTCTGGCCTCTTTTTCATTTTCACCTTCATACCTGTACACCGAGCTTCTATGAACACCCAGAAGCTTTGCAAACTCGTCAACTGAATATCCTGATAAAATCCTCAACTCCTTTATCCGTTCATTGGTGGTTGCCATTTGTAAAAACCTCCTATATAAGTCGTAACAAGTTTATTATATATATAATGTCTCCAAATGTAAATAAAAAGTTTCCGTTTGGAGAAAATCATATTGACATCCAATAAATGACATGATATTATTATAACGTTCCCGAAATGCGACAATTAAATATAGTTGGATCAGGCCGGATGAAATGAGCTGCTGATAAATGTGGAGCAGGCTCAAAAATAAAACATGCGGCAATGCAGGCCTACCCGTGAGATGCATATTGCTTTCGGCTTGAGAATAGATCTTTCGCAGCTGATTTCATATGAATAATAAATATGATAAAGGGATGCCTGGGCCCATGGTAACAAAAAAGTATTTACAGTATTATGCATCTTATGTTCCTGAATGGAGAAAGCAACTCCGTTTGAGAATAGTAAAGGAGAGTATTATGATAAAACAGGAGCTGACAGAAATAAACCATTTAAAAAAAGAGATAAATTTATTAAGGCAAAAACTGCAGGAATTAAGCTATGGTGACAATGAATCCATTGTTACGGATAAAGTAAAGGGAAGTATGGCCCAATTTCCGTTTCTGCCCCGGACATTTACCATCATAGGCCGTGAAGAAATGTCGGAGGAATGCCTGGAACACCGAAATCAGATGGCACAGAAAATAAGGGTGAAGACACAGAATCTCATGGAAAAGGTAAACAGTGCGTTTAAGTACATTGAAGGCATACAGGACAGTAATGTGAGGCAGATCCTGACTTACAGGTATATAGACGGACTGACCTGGGAGCAGACCGGCGAGTGTATGAGTTATTCATGGGAAACAGTCAGAAAGAAACATGATAAGTTTATAAAAAGTATACCAGACAATACCAGTATATATGATGTAAGATAGTATCGTAAAAGATTATGTTATTTTATATGGATTAATATTTAAGATTTGAACGGAAATTATTTCTGTTCAAATTTTTTTATTGCTCTCAAAAGTATACCAAACAATACCAGTCCATATGATGTAAGATTGTACCGTAAAGAATTGTGCCTGGTATAAAAACTTGCGGGCTGTTAAGGAGGTGAGCTCATTGAGATATTCGGAAAGGGGGAAGAAAAGGCAGAAAGTTATTTAGCAGTAGGAGGTTTATTTATGGTCAATTCAATAATTGATGCAATAGCATCAAAGCTCGGTGAAGAACTGGGTGAAGGTTTCACTATTTACAAGGAAGTGCAGGAGCAAGGATTGGATATTCCTTGTTTTTTTATTTTTCTGCGTACCTCCAATCAAAAAAAGATGATTGGAAGAAGGTACTTCAGAGAACAGCAATTTACTGTTGAATATCATCCCGGAACAGACAGCAGGAAAGCTGAAATCAATGACATGATAGACAGGCTGAATGAAATTCTGGAGTATGTGACGGCAGACGGTGACCTATACAGGGGAACCAAAATGAACTGTGAGGCGGCAGACGGGATTCTGCGCTTTTATGTTAATTACAATTATTACGTCTACAGGCAGGATGAAGCTGCAGACACTATGGGAAGTGCCGAAATCAGCAGCGGAATTAAGAATGATTAAAAGGGGCACATGGAGGTTAGCTTGAAAGACTTCACTTGCGTTCGTCTTCCAAGCAAACCTGTGAATTTATGGCCGTGCGAAATATTCAAAGTATTTACCAATACTTTGAAAGCGCACATGGCCAATTAACCTCCTTTATTCGCCTTATAGCGGATGAGGGAGTGAAGAGATTTCATTACAATTTTGTGGCCGCTAAGCGGCTCATGGAGGTTAATATGACTTTTAGCATAGGTAACAAGAAAACCGAAACGGTTAAAACAATAACCTTTTCGAAGGAGCAGCTTGTTTCAAGCAAAAAATACCGGCACCAGAGGGATTTGGTCAATGTACTGCTTGCTGATGACAGGCTGTACAGCTTTGAAGAGGTTGACATTTTAATAAATAAATTTATGAAAGGAAAGGTGAAATAATATGGCACTTGGAGGAGGAACATTTTTAACGCAGAACAAGGTTCTGCCGGGAAGCTACATTAATTTTGTAAGTGCTGCCAAAGCCACGGCAGCATTGAGTGAGAGAGGATACGCAGCCATGCCGCTGATTCTTGACTGGGGCGTTGAGGGCAGCGTATTCAAGGTTGAAGCCGCAGATTTTCAAAAAGAATCACTTAAGATCTTTGGCTACAGCTACACACATGAAAAATTAAAGGGTCTGAGAGATTTGTTCAAAAATATCAGAACGGGATATTTCTACAGACTGAATAACGGAGTTAAGGCTGCTTGTACATTCGCCACAGCTAAATATTCAGGTATAAGAGGAAATGACATCAAAATAGTTATTGCCAAAAATGTGGATAATGACAGTATGTACGATGTTCAGACACTGGTGGGAGCAACAAAAGTGGATTCACAGACTGTTTCGGCTATGACGGAATTAAAGTCCAATGACTTTGTAGATTTTATTTCTGAAGCTGATATTTCATTGACCAGCGGTACACCTTTAACAGGCGGCACCAACGGGGAAGCTGTTACAGGAGCTGAATACCAGACTTTCCTGGACAAAATCGAAGCCTATTCCTTTAATACTCTTGGCTGCCTGTCAACCTCAGCCGAAATAACCGGCTTGTTTGTCCAGTTTACAAAGAGGATGAGAAATGATGTGGGAGTGAAGTTCCAGACTGTTCTCTACAGGACGGCAGGAGATTTCGAAGGTGTCATCAACCTGCATAATGACGTGGAGGAGGATGTAAATCCTGCTTCGCTGGTTTACTGGGTAACCGGGGTTACAGCAGGGTGTACGGTGAACAGAAGCAATACCAACAAGGTATATGACGGAGAGTTTAAAGTAAATGTGGATTTCAAGCAAAGTGAGCTTGAGGCTGCTATTAATGGGGGTAAATTCATACTTCACAGGGTTGGTGACAATGTGCGTGTCCTGACCGATATTAACAGCTATACCTCGTTTACCGAAGAAAAAAATAGTGATTTCAGCCGCAATCAGACCGTCAGAGTTCTGGATCAGATTGCAAACGATATCGCTGTCCTTTTCAATACTAAATACTGCGGAAATGTGCCTAATGATGCGGCCGGAAGAATATCCCTGTGGAATGATATCGTCAGACATCATCAGGAGCTTGAGAAGATCAGGGCCATAGAAAGCTTTAAGCCCGAAGATGTTGTGATCTCCCAGGGGGATGATAAAAAAGCGGTAGTGATCCAGGATGCCGTAATAGTAACCAATGCAATGGAACAGCTCTATATGACTACGATTGTACAATAATTTCTAAAGGAGGATTAAAATTATGCAGACCATGAATGCAAAAGACGCCATAAGCGCGTCGCTGGCTGAATGCTTTATATCTATAGGTGATGAAAGATACAATTTTATGCAGGCAATAAATCTTGAGGCAAGTATTGAAAAAACCAAGAGCGAAGTGCCTATTCTCGGAAGAACGGGAAAGGGCAACAAGGCAACAGGCTGGAAAGGAACCGGCTCAGCCACCTTCCACTACAATACTTCTATTTTCAGAGAGTTGCTGGCCAACTACAAAAAAACCGGACAGGATGTATATTTTGATATCCAGGTAACCAATGAAGATCCCGGTTCAGGTGCGGGAAGACAGACGGTTATATTGAAAGACTGCAATATGGATGGCGGAATTCTCACTAAATTTGATGCAGACGCAGAGTATCTGGATGAGGATATGGATTTTACCTTTGAAGATTTTGAAATAAAGGAATCCTTTGATGTGCTTCCGGGAATGAAAAGATAATGCTTAAGGAGAGTAAACAATGAACAATCTCAGTGCTTTTTTAAAACAGAATGCTTTGGAAAATGAAAATGTTAAATTTGTTGCGTCAAAAAGATTTGTGGATGAGTCGGGAAAACCTGTTGAGTGGGAAATCTGCGGCATTACCTCCGAAGAGGATGAGGATATAAGAAAGGCATGCACACGAAAGGTGCAGGTCCCAGGGAAAAAAGGCCAATTTACGCCTGAAACCGATTATAATGCATATCTCGGCAAGCTTGCCGCCAGGTGCACCGTTTATCCAAATTTAAATAATGCCGAGCTTCAGAACAGCTACGGCTGCATGGGAGCCGATTCCCTGCTTAAAACCATGCTCAAACCCGGCGAATATGCCGAGTATCTTGCCAAGATACAGGAAGTGAACGGTTTTGACGTTACAATGGAAGAACTGGTGGACGAAGCAAAAAACTGATAAATGAAGGCGATAGCGACTCCAATATTGCATACTATTGTCTTCATAAATTTCATATGATGCCCGGTCAGTTTCTGAGCCTTCCAAGAGAAGAGCGGGCTTTTATTATTGCAGCCATACAGATCAAGCTGGAGAAGGACAGGAAGGAAATGAGCAGAAACAAGGCAAAACGGAAATGATAAACTTTTACAGGAGGCACTCGAAGGGGTGCCTCCTTAATGTATAAAGGTTGGTGAGAAAAAATATGGCAACAATTGCAAATGCCCTAAGTTTAACAAATGGATCTGCAAATGTGCTTAATTCAATAAATAAAACAATAAACAATACATTAAGTAAAACCATTAATAATACCATTAACAGTACTGTAAACAAAACGATAAATAGTGTGTCACAGCGTACCAAAAATCTGCACTTTGAGCTAAACCTGGGTATGAAACCTGATGGTGTAAAAGAGTTAACAAAAGAACTTTCAGGTGTTATTGAATCAATAAATACCGTTGTCGACGGCTTTAAAAAAATGCAGTCAGCCTCCGAAACAGCCATCAAAACTGCCGACAAAACCACGTCAGCCGCTGAGGTGAAAAACAAGCCGCGAGGCTTTTCAGAAAAGTTTGGTGGTTTTATGGAGAAGGCCAGAGGCGCGGTGTCGGACCTCTGGCCCTCAGTCCAGGCCGGTATGGAGAAGACGGATAAATATGCCCGTCAGAATTATCAATTGGAATCAATTGCACAAAACGGTGAGACATCCGATCAGCTTCGCCAAAGAGTATATTCGGCAGCCCAAGGCTCACGGAGCGGATTTGATGAAACACTTTCCACCGTTGCCAAACTGGCAAAAACCTCAAAGGATGATTTCAAAACCAATGACGAGGTTATTTATTTTACAGAACTTGTGAATAAGGCATTCAGTGGGTTGGGGGCCGAAGAGGCGGCCCAGAGTATAAATAAGGTTAGTGAAGCTATGGCAAAAGGTAAACTCCAGGGAGATGATCTTAATGCATTAATGGAACAATCTCCAATGCTTGCACAGGCTTTGACCAGATATACGGGGCAGTCCCAGGAACAGCTGGCAGCGGGATCCGGAATATCTGACGATGTTCTGAAAAACGCCATGTATAATTCGGCGGATGATATAAATAATAAGTTTCTGCAAATACCGGCAACGTTTGCTCAGATTGGAACATTAATAAATGATACACTGACCAAAGCATTCGGGCCTTTACTTGAGGCAGTGGCCAATGCCGCAACATGGATATATAATAACTGGTCGGTTATTGAACCGATTTTCTGGGGGATAGCGGGTGCCGTAGCCGCTGTGACAATTGCCCAGCTGGCAATGAACCTGGCTTTTTTGGCCTGTCCGTTGACCTGGATTATTTTGGCTATTGGAGCTGTTATTGCGCTGATTGCCTACTGGATTCAGTCTGTGGGAGGCATAAAGGTCGCCTGGCTGATGGTTGTCAATGCCCTTATAACAGCGTGGGACATTGTAAAAATAGCATTTTTTGCCGGAGTATACTGGGTAATAGATCTATGGAATAATATGATGCTGGGGATAAAATCGGCAAGTGTGGGTATACAGAACTTTTTCGGCGATATGAAGGTCGGAGTGCTTACAATACTTCAGGATATGGTAAATGGGAGTATTGATTTAATAAATTTATTAATAGGTGCACTTAATCATCTTCCAAAAGTGCATATTGATCCTCTGGAGAAAGTAACTTTCGGACAGGATGCCAGGGAAAAAAATGATGCCGAAAAAATGGCAAGAGAGGCAGAACTGGCCGATCAGAGAAGGAAGGTAGCTGAAACTGAACAGCAGCATCAAAAAGACATATTTGATAAGACCTTAAAAGCTGCTTCCGATAAACTTGAAAGAGAAAAGGAAATTGCAAGTCTCAGGGATGAAGCCGCAAAAAATGCAAAGGATAAAGATCCTGGTAAGAAATATACTGCAGCCGCATTCAGTGACGGCGGAACCACCAATGAAGCAAATGCCGCAAATCTGGCTGCTACCGCGGCAAACACCGGCTCAATGAAAAACTCCATGGATATAGCCGAAGAAAACCTGGTTTATATGAGAGACATTGCCGAACGGGAAGCAATAAACAAATTTACAACCTCTGAAATCAGCGTGAGTATGGGTGGAATAACCAATAACGTCAACTCTGATCTGGATTTGGATGGTGTGGTTTCCTATATGGAACAAAAAATCTATGAGACAATGACTGTAGCTGCAGAGGGGGTGCATTATTAATGGCGTACTCGATTTATATGGATGACATTTTGATGCCGGTTGCCCCGTCAAAGATTGAAATGAAGGTAAAAAATCAGAACAGCACGCTGAACCTCATTGACGGGAATGAGATTAATATTATAAAGCCTCCCGGACTCGCCGAATTCAGCTTTGAATTATTAATACCGCAGGTAAATTATCCTTTTGCTGTTTATGATAATAAAAAGGCCCCGTTTATTCTTAACTACAATGAGGATAATCCGGAAAAAATTATTAAGGCAAGTGTATATCTTGATTTGTTTGAAGACTTAAAAAAGAGGTCGGCCCCTTTCCATTTCAGGATTGACCGGTATACTCCCGACAATATTCATATGTTTGAAACGAAGGTTGATATGGATGTAACTCTGGAAGAATACAGCATAATTGAAGATGCGGCAAACGGTTTCGATTTGACAATACCTGTGCGGCTTAAGCAGTATAGACCGTATTCTGCCCAAAAGAAGGATGTGGTAACAGCGTATACGGTTAAACAAGGGGACACCCTGTGGGCAATATGCAAAAGGTTCCTGGGTGACGGCTCAAAATATGCTCAAATAGCCGAGTTAAATGATATTGAAAATGCAAATCTGATCAAAGTAGGGCAGGTGATAAAGCTTGCCTAAACTGATCATCCAGAATGGAAAAACACTTTATGCTCCCCTTGTAGAGGAAGGAATCACCTGGGAGACAGCAAGGAAGGGTGTTCCCGGAAAGCTTGAGTTTTCTGTTGTAAAAGATAATGTCATCAGCTTTCAGGAGGGCAACCTTGTGCTCATGCAGGTGGACGACAAGGATGTTTTTTATGGTTATGTTTTTACAAAAAGGAGAAACAAGGACGGAACCATCAAGGTCACAGCCTACGATCAGCTAAGGTATCTGAAAAACAAGGATACCTATAATTACGAAAATCTGACCGCAGGCGGACTTGTGAAAAAAATTGCAGAGGATTTCCGGCTGAAAACAGGAGTAATCGAAAATACGGCCTATGTAATAAAAAGCCGCCTTGAGGATAACAAGACCCTGTTTGATATGATTCAAACGGCTCTGGATCTGACACTTCAGAACACTAAAAAAATGTATGTCCTCTATGACGATTCTGGCAAATTGACACTGAGGAATATAGAAGCATTGAAGCTTCCGCTGTTCATTAACAAAAATACAGCAGAGGATTTCGACTACACCTCTTCAATCGACGGTGAAACCTATAACAAAATTAAACTGTCCTATAACAATGAAAAAGCAAATACCCGTGACATATACCTGGTTGAGGACAGCAACAGGGTCGGGGCCTGGGGTGTACTCCAATATTATGAATCGATAGACGAAAGAACCAATGGTAAAGCCAAAGCGGAAGCATTGCTTTCCCTCTATAACCAGAAAACACGAAATCTTTCTGTTTCAGGGGTTTTTGGAGATATACGCGTCAGAGGGGGCAGTATTATTGCCGTTGATCTGGCACTTGGGGACATAAACCTGAAAAGTTATATGATGGTTGAAGCGGTGAAACATACTTTCAACGGCAATCAGCACACTATGGACTTAACCTTGAGGGGAGGGGAATTCATTGCCTGATATGGTTGAACTTATTAAATCTGCCGCCATGGGAGCGGTAAATGATTCGAAGCCTATGTCCGTATTGTTCGGCAAGGTAGTGAGCACCTCACCTGTAAAAATATTTGTAGAGCAAAAGCTGACTTTAAATGAAGCGCAGCTGATTTTTACCAATAATGTTAGAGACTATGATCTGGAGATGACTGTTGAGCATTTTACCGAGGAAAGCAACTCTCACGTTCACCCATATAAGGGTAAAAAGAAATTCCGGGTTCACAATGGGCTGGCTGCCGGAGATGAAGTAATAATGCTCCAGATGCAGGGCGGTCAAAAATTTGTAGTATTGGATAAGGTGGTGAATACATGATTCCTTATATTGATGAGGATTTACAGCCTGATTTTGAATCGGTGCAACAGCCTGTAAGAACCTACAGAATGCACCTGGAGGAAAAAAGGATATCGGGGCTGCTGGACGGCAGCGAGGCAATGAGACAGGCCATATATAAGATTCTTAATACCGAGAGGTACGATTACCTGATATACAGCTGGAACTATGGCTCGGAAATGGTGGAATTAATGGGTCAGCCCGTTCCGTATGTCTATTCGGATATTAAAAGAAAAATAACCGACGCCCTGCTCAGGGACGACAGAATCACCGATGTAGGTGATTTTTCTTTTTCTCCTGGAAAAGGAAAGGTTTCAGTGAAATTCACTGTTGCAACAACCGAAGGTGATATGGAAATTGAGAAGGAGGTGAGAAACTGATGTATGAAAATTTAACGTATGAAATTATTTTGCAGCGCATGCTGGACCGTATACCAAATGGTATTGACAAGCGGGAAGGTTCGGTAATATTTGATGCGCTTGCACCTGCGGCAGCCGAACTTGTACAGATGTACATCGAAGCTGATGTTATACTGAACGAAGCATTTGCAGACACGGCTTCAAGAGAGTACCTGATAAAAAGAGCCGCCGAGAGGGGCATAACTCCCAAAGCAGCGTCATACGCCGTCGTCAAAGGTATATTCAACATGAATGTCCCTGTTGGTTCAAGATTTTCTTTAGGCAGCCTGAATTATAAGGTGATCGAAAAAATAGTTGAATCTCAGTTCAAACTTGAGTGTGAGACTGCGGGAACCGAGGGCAACAGGAATTTCGGAACTTTAATTCCCATTAATTATATTGACGGTTTGAGCTATGCCGAAGTGACTGAAATACTTATTCCAGGAGAAGATGAAGAGGAAACGGAACAACTCAGGGCAAGATATTTTGCCACACTTGATTCCCAGGCCTTTGGCGGAAATATAACCGATTATAAGGAAAAAGTCAATGAACTGCAGGGGGTGGGAGGAGTTAAAGTATATCCGGTATGGAACGGAGGAGGCACTGTTAAACTGGTTGTCATTAATTCAGAGTATAATAAGCCTTCAGAAGAGCTGATTTCAGATATTCAGACCAGGATCGATCCGGTCCAGAACAGGGGAAACGGCGCAGGGATAGCTCCCATCGGCCATATTGTAACAATAGAAGGTGTCGGAGTACAAACAGTAGATATTGAAACAAATATCAGTTACAATACCGGTTGGACCTGGGATGACCTTAAGGGATATGTGGAAAAAACAATCGACGAATACTTCAAAGAGCTCAGCAAAAGCTGGGCCGACAATGCAAATTTAATAGTCCGGATAAGTCAGCTGGAGACCAGGTTCCTTAATGTGGCGGGTGTTCTTGATATCTCAAACACAAAGATAAACGGTCTGGAACAGAATCTTGTATTGGATGAGAATTGCATTCCTGTGAGGGGTGATGTAATTGGATAGAGAAATAAATATATTGAACTATCTTCCGGATTTCCTAAAGGAGTTCAGAGAATTCAGAGAGCTTGCCGCTGCTGAAAATCCTGAACTCCGCTTAATTTGGGTGCTTCTGGATGAGGTGCTGAATGACCAGTTTGTAGCCGATGCTACAGAAAATGGCATCAAAAGGTGGGAAACCATTCTGAAGATATTCCCAAAGGGCTCTGACTCGTTGGAAGTCAGGAAGTTCAGAATACTTGCCAGACTCAATGAAAAGCTGCCATATACCAGGAGAACACTTGAAAGCCAGCTGGATGCCCTTTGCGGAGAGTCGGGCTATTCGGTGGAATTGAGGAATGATGAATACACTTTGGTGGTAAAAGTAGCACTGGCCGAAAAGGGTAAATTTGATGAGGTAAGCAGTTTACTGGAAAGAACAGTGCCCGCCAATATAATCATTGATTTAAGTCTGCTGTATAACACACATGCAGTACTTTCCTGGTATACAAATGAGCAATTGGCGGCATATACACATGAACAATTAAGAAGTGAGGTGCTAAATTAAATGGCGAAAAATACAAGCAATTATAATTTGAAGAAACCTTCCTCGGAGGATTTCTATAATGTTGAAGACCAAAACGGGAATATGGATATTATAGATCAACAACTGGAGAGATTGAATGAGGATAACCAAAATACTGATCTAAAGATTTCTTCTGTAAGTTCTAATTTAAGTTCGCATTTGTCGGATTATGTGAGGCAACCGGGGTATGCAATATCAACAGGAGTAGCTAACACATACCTTGCGACCTTAAATCCTGCTCCAGCAAACTATGTTGATGGTATGGGGATTGTGGTAAAAATCAATGTGGCTAATACTGGTGCATCAACATTAAATGTAAATGGGATAGGCGCAAAACCCATAATTGATTCAAAAGGATATCAAATTCAAGCAGGGAAACTCCTCTACGGAAGAATATATTCTTTAAAGTATGATGGAGCAAATTTTCAATTACAGGGTGAAGGAGGTGAGATACCTAAGTTATCAAATTTGATAGTCAATGGTGATATTAAGGATTCCTCTATGTGGACTGCTATATATGGTACATTATCTGCATCTAGTAATATATTGAATGTAACAGGAAACGGCACGAATAATTGGGTATATGCACATAATCCTGGTATTCTTATGTACCGAGGCGGTACGGGTAGAAAAATTTGGGTTAGTGTGAGGATAAGAGTAACTAATAGTGTATGTAATCAAATAGCATTATATGTTAGCAATGGTACCATTTCTCCTCAATTGCCCACCTTGACAAGTCCTATACAAAATGTTTGGTACCAAATGAGGGGCATTATTGACCTAACAATGGAAAATAATTTTAGACTATATACTCGCGCCGGATATCCTGATGCAGCCACTGCCAATGGTAAGATGATGCAAGTTAAAGATGTAATGATGTTTGATTTAACGGAATATTTTGGCACTGGTAATGAACCCACAGCAGAAGAAGTAGCAATAATGGTTGATAAAAAGGGAGTAAACTTATTTGATGGAGAGTTGAAGTTAGGTATTATTAATATTGCAAATGGTGTTCCAGGACCGGATGATACACGTATGCGTAGTAGGAATTTTATACCTGTAACTCCATCTACAAATTATGTAGCCTCTATTAATGGTGTAGCAGCCAATATGGCTTTTTTCTATTATGATCAAAATAAAACATTTATTTCTTATACTACAAATAGTCAGGGATTATTTTCAACACCCGCTAACACATACTTTCTTAAAATAAGAACAATTACAGCAGGAGATAATAATATATATGCTCATGTACAAGTAGAATTAGGATCAACTATAACTCCTTTTGAATATTATTTAAAATACGATTGGTGGGATAGTGATTTAAAATTATTAACCAGTGATGCTAATGCATGGTCAAGTGACATTCTAAACAATAAGATAGCTTATGTGAATGGATCAAGGTTAGTAGGAAGTATGATAAATAGAACAGTTGAAAACAATAATCAGCTGGCATTAGATCGATATGCTAATGGGTCTGGGAGGTTATCTCTACGCCCTCCAGGTGGTTACTATGATGGGTCAGCTACTTCGTGGGTGTATCAGGATGATGCAAATTTTATCCCTGCAAACATAGTAAGCGGTAAAAGTATATTTGGGCTTACAGGAACTTTTAGTGGTAAAAGATGGCAGTTTGGTACGATTGTAGCTGTAATTAGTCAGCCTTTTACATTAACGGGACTGCCATTTAAACCAAGTAAAGTATTTTTAGAATATAAAGAACCATATAAATCAGGATATGGTGTAGTTTCATCAACAGCAGATTTAGGTACTGGCAGCGGGGGTTTGTTTTACTATTTTTTGGGTTCTGGTGGTTTATCCAGCCAGATAAATGCAATGACAAATGATGGTTTTTATATATCGAGCGATTTTTTTAATGGAAATACAGGGAATTGGTATTATAGAGCCTATGAATAATTGATACTTTAAAAGAGGGGTGTTAACATGCAAACATTAGTAATTTATGATGAGACAGGCTTTATAATAAGCCAGATGCAAGGAAGTGACTTAAGGGAGTCTATAGGGGTTCCTTACATATTTATTGAAATACCGCAAAACAAAATACTTAAAAGTATTGACGTAAGCAAAACAGAACACAAGCCAGTTTTTGAGGATTTACCGAAGCCTGAAACTCAAAAGCTGCAGGAACTGATTGACCAGTTGATTATAGACAATCTTAATATGCAGCAGTAGATCGACCAGTTTATTTTAACAAGTAGAAAAATGTTTGAGCGCTTAAACTATTTATACTATGCCGGAAAGATTACAGCAGAGCAGCTAGAGGCAGCAGTATCAAAAGCTTGGATTACCACAGAACAAGAAATAGATATAATAGGATAGCGTAAAAAAGATATATATAACAATATTAAGAGGATAAATAATGCGGTAGTTGAAATCCGACTAGATTCTATATATAGTAATAACTATAATCATTTTGTTTAAATAATACATCTTCATGGAGGAATACTATGAAATATACTTGCCCTTGTTGTGGATACAAAACTTTAGATGATGAACATTTGTTTGATATATGTGATATTTGTTTTTGGGAGGATGACTGGGGTCAGTTTTTAGACCCAAGGAGTACTGGCGCAAATTATGTTACATTGATAGAGGGACAAAAAAATTATATAAAGTTTGGGGCATGTGAATACGAAATGATACCACATGTACGAAAACCAACTCATGATGATGTTAAGGATGAAAATTGGAAGCCAATAGATGTATACAATGCTGATTAAATAATTAATATTGTTACTTGCACATTCAGAAAAATGATGTGCTTTTTATGTTAGAAATAATCTAATAAGGCCAACATTGCGTTACATCAATTCATTCATCACCAACCAAGAAAAGGACTACCCTTCCCACGGGTAGTCCTTTTCTTGGTTTATGGGTTAACGCGAGCAGGAAACAATAAAGGTGGGAAATTCATCCCGAAGTGCCGGAAAAACCTAAAAACTAAAGACCAGAGCGTTAGGGAAGCTAAAAAGTTTAAATATATCCAACAGCACCGAACAGTATCAAGGGCATACAGATGCAAAAAACAACCATTTCAGCTGACAAAGTATGTCAGCGGTTTCATCGGAAGGCAGTCTGTTATGCAGGAAGTTCAGCATAGTGCCATTTGTCACAACACTTTCGTACAATTGCTGGTTTAAAAACAAGGCCTGTCCCGGTAGCAGATATAAAAGACTGTCGGCCATCAAGGAAGCATTTAAAATAGTTGTTGAAAAGGCCGACACCCATATGAATTCTGGCTGAAAAATAGGAAATGATCCGGGTTTTGAAGCCTTTATCATAGAAAAAGCAAAAAGTTAAGGAGGATAGTTTTATGGAGAATAATATAAATGCATTTAAAGTGTCACTGACGGCTGTATTTACGGCAATTACAGCCGGATTTGGCTGGTTCGGCTGGCTGGTTGTAATATTTATAGCCAGTATGACAGGTGATTTGCTGACAGGATTTATGGCAGCCTTTAAATGCGGCAACTGGGAATCCAAAATTGCAAGAGAAGGCTTGTGGCATAAGACAGGCTGTATTATTGCCATTCTGGTGACTGCAATATTCGATTCCATTTTAGGAATGATTATAAATAATATACCAAACGTGGATTTCCCTTTCAAGTATACGGTTATGCTGTGTCCTCTGACTATGACCTGGTACATACTTACAGAGCTTGGAAGTATAATCGAAAACGCTGGCAAAATGGGGGCACCTGTACCGGGTTTTGTAAAACAGGCATTGGCGCTGTTCAAGGGAGCTGTAGATTCGGCAGGGGATAAAGCCACTGGAGACAATTAACCTCTTTTATTGGCCTTATAGCGGTGGAGGCTTGTATAAATTGCCCCTTTTCAGCACAGGCGGGCAATGCTGTACCCGTTGTTATAACTGACTTATGGCTAAAATGAGATATAAATATAAGCTAT
Source organism: Ruminiclostridium cellobioparum subsp. termitidis CT1112 (assembly GCF_000350485.1). Taxonomy (GTDB): domain Bacteria; phylum Bacillota; class Clostridia; order Acetivibrionales; family DSM-1351; genus Ruminiclostridium; species Ruminiclostridium termitidis. The sequence continues at coordinate 10,059 of NZ_AORV01000058.1, read as the reverse complement.
ACCGGCATAACATTTACTCTTGCAAACAGAATTTATTTTTTCATACAAGTATTGTAAAACTCACTCGAGAGTATTATACTTAAATAAGAACATATGTTCGATTTTAAAGATTAATTTTGTACTTATCGAGGAGGTAGTAATTAATGGGCAATCAGAAAAGCAGAGAGGCAATAGATGAGGTGGTTTACGGCAGAGTATCCAGTATATGCAATAAAGAATGCGTAAAGGACATTTATATAGATATTCAGAACAAGCTCATTGAAACAAGAAAGCTATTGGCCCACAATTTGCAGAATGATAAATTACAACTGCTGAGCAATTATGATAAGTTGAATAACGATATTTCCGAGCTGATTTATAGAGCTCTTTATATTGAGGGTTTGATTGACGGTATGGAGTTCAAAATTTAGTTAATTGGTCAATATCAAGATTGCTATCTTTATGTCATCCTTCATGTCATATAAATTGATGAAGCACTAATAGTATAGTAGAATATAAAGTAAATACCGAAAGGGATGCTGAAATTAAATATTTGTACTGGTTGGAAAAGTAAAGAAAAGGGTATTAAAAGTGTATTATTTATAAAATTATTAAGGGATGATTAGAGCATATGACATATGATTTCGATGAAATAATAGACAGAAGCGGGACTGGAGCCGAAAAATATACCGGGCTGGAAACTTTATACGGGAACCCGGATGCCATTCCTCTATGGGTTGCCGATATGGATTTCAAGGCTGCACAGCCAATATTGGATGCTATTAAAGAACGTGCTGAAAACGGTGTTTTCGGGTATACTGTCAAACCTGACGGATATGACGATGCGGTATGCTCCTTTCAGAAGAGGCGGAAAAACTGGGATATTGATAAACGGCTTATGAGCATGAGTTTAGGTGTAGTTCCGTCCATATGCATGATCGTCAGGGAACTGACCTGGCCCAGTGACAAGATAATCATACAGACACCTGTATACGGCCCTTTTTACAATGCGGTCAGGAATGCGCAGAGAGAACTTCTCGAGAGTCCTTTAAAGGAAACAGACGGACATTATTACATGGATTACGGGGATATAGAGGAAAAAGCCCGGCAAGGAGCCAAATACATTATATTATGCAGTCCTCACAATCCTGTAGGCCGGGTCTGGACAAGGGATGAACTGGTATCTTTGGGCAGGATATGTATAAAATACGGCATTAAAGTAATTGCCGATGAGATACATTCGGATCTGATTTTATGGGGAAATAAGCATACCCCGTTTTCAGCAATATCCGAAGAACTCAGAAAATTGACAATTACCTGCATAGCTGCAAGTAAAACCTTTAATTTGGCCGGCCTTCAGTCCTCAGTGGTAATTTTCCCCGATGTGGAGACCAAAGCAGCCTTTGACCGGGCCTGGGAAAGACTCCACATAGAATGCAATAATGTATTCAGTCTTGTGAGCACACAGGCAGCATACCAATATGGCGAAGAGTGGCTGGAGCAGCTTATTCCATACATAGAAGGAAATATAAACCTGGTTATGGATTATATGAGCAAAAATATACCATTAATAAAACCTATCTGTCCCGAAGGGACATACCTGATATGGCTTGACTGCAGGAAGTTGGGTATGACAGGAAACCAGCTGACTGACTTTATGGTGCACAAGGCCGGAATTGCAATGAGTGCCGGAACCTATTTCGGTAAAAATGGAGAGGGCTATGTGAGAATGAATGTGGCCTGCCCCAGAGCAACGGTTGAAAAAGCACTCAAGCAGCTCCAGACGGCGGTTGAGCAGCAAATCATATAACAGCGGATAAATGTACCGGTATAAAGTGACAATTGTCATTTTATATCGGTCTTTTTATCACTAAAAATACTGTCTGATAAAGTGTATACTTATACCATCAATTTGGATATTGGCATATGGTTCCACTGTTCATCACAATTGAGAGGGGATAAATATATGATAGTCGAGATAAAGGATGTTATAAAAAGATACGGAGACCGGATCGCCGTGGACAATATGAGTATGAATGTCCGGGAAGGGGAGATCCTGGGTTTGTTGGGACCAAACGGGGCCGGAAAAACCACACTTATTAATTCAATAATAGGTATAACAGGAATCAACTCAGGCGAAATAAAAATTTTTGATCAGGTTATGTCCCAGAACAATTATTATGTCAAGAAAAATATAGGTGTGGTTCCTCAGAACCTTGCTATTTATAATGAGTTTAAAGCTTATGAAAATGTGGAGTATTTCGGAAGACTCTACGGACTGAAGGGCCGGGAACTCAAGGACAGCATCAGGCAGGCATTGGATTTTACAGGCTTGTGGGAGAGAAAAAATGAGTATCCGAAGAAATTTTCGGGCGGAATGCAGAGGAGACTTAATATTGCATGCTCCATAGTGCACAGGCCAAAGCTGATAATAATGGATGAGCCCACCGTGGGGATTGATCCCCAATCCAGAAATCATATATTGGATTCCGTAGTAAAATTGAACGAAATGGGCTCGACAGTTATATACACCTCCCACTATATGGAGGAAGTAGAGGCTCTTTGCTCAAGGGTTGTGATAATTGATAACGGAAGACTAATTGCACAAGGCACCATAGAAGAATTGAAAGAATACATACAGGATGAACAGATTATTGATATTGTGCTGAAGAATTACAGCCATTCCATCACCGAAGCTGTTAAGGCTGTCTATGGTGTAAAGGAATGTCTGCTCCAGGAAGGCCGGATGAAGGTTATTCTGGACAAGAGCAGCAGCCTGGCAAGAATAATAAATTCCATCGTTGAAAATGGAGGAATCATCACAAAAATAAATATGGAGGATGCTTCACTTGAAGATGTATTCCTCGGACTTACCGGCAAAAAGCTGCGGGATTAGGAGGAGCATCCAATGAAAATATTATGGTCGGCATATTATGAATTCTTAAAACAAATAAGGGATATAAGGATACTGATAGCGCTGATAGTCTTTCCCATCAGTATTATCGTATTGCTGGGAACGGCATTTGATAACAAGCTTACTGAGGATTTCAAGGAAAAAGTTAAAACAGGTTATATAATCCTTGATAAAGGTCAGGTGGGCAAAGGTCTGGAACAAATGCTTGAAACAGATGAAATTAAAAAAATTATTCATGCTGTAAGTTATGTAAATGAAATAGATGCAATCAGTGCTATGAAAACCGGAAAGATTGATAATTATTTTGTTGTTGAGGAAAACAGCACAAAAGCCATAATGAACGGAAAGCCAGCGGCAATCAGGCTTGAGGGGCAAAAAAACATTGAGCTTGTGCAAACAGTACTAAATTCATATATATCAAAGAGTAATGCAATTGCAGTGGCATCAGGGATATCGGGGGATAGGATAAAGTTAGAAGATCACAGCGGTAACCCGAATTATTTTGAAAGAATTGTACCGGCTGCTGCAAAATTGCCAAGGGCAATTGATTATTACTCGGTTTTAACACTTTTGATGGTTGTGTCCGAAGGTGCCATCCTTGGAATATTTATTGTGAGTAAAAACCCGGAATCAAATATCCAGATAAGACTGTATTCGCTGCCCACCTCACAGTGGACAATTATATGCGGTAAAATACTGGGCTCCAGCATGTTCCTGTTCTTGTCCTGCATTGTTACCGTTGTATTTACAAAATTTGTGTACGGCGCAAACTGGGATGGAAATATTGCTTTAATAGGGGTGGCTCTTTTGATATTTTCCTTCCTCTGTATAGGGATGGGGGTAATGCTCCACTTGTTTATTAACAGCTTAGCGTCGGCGATGGGGCTTGCCTTGCTCTTAACAGTGGTAATGTCAAATGCCGGAGGAGGTATTACGCCGGCTACTGCGCTGCAAAGCCTTAATATCTTAAATCCCATTTATTATGCAAAGGTTTTTATATTCGGTATTCTGTACAATTATCCGGACAGGGTACTGCTGAGGTCGGCAGCAGGACTGCTTGCCATTACAGCAGCAGTATATGCGGCAGCATTCCTAAAGCTCAGGAGGGTCAACTATGATAATATATAGCACATCGCTCAAAAGAATATTTAAAAATAAAATCAGATTTACACTTATGATTTTATGCCCGCTTATTTTTATAGTTATGTTTACATTAAATGACCACAGGGCGGCTACTGTGGGTATAGTTGACAATGACGGAACAGCTGCTTCCAAAGCTGTATATCGTCTGCTTGAAAATACCGGCGGTATCAAGCTTTTGAAATTGAACGAAGATCAGATATATGATATGACTGCAAGTTATATGGTAGACTATTCAATAATTATAGATCCGGGCTTTGAAGAGGACTTTTTGAACGGCATTGATCCCAAGCTCAGGGAATATTACGTGGAAGACAGACAAAAATTATATTTTATTAAAAATTCAATCAATACCGAAATAGAAAATTATAAATTAATTGCAAATGCTTCAAGCTACAATAAACACAGATTTGAGAATGCTTTGAGCAATTACGGTGAATCCAAACTTACCGTCACCACAAATCTCGATATTTTAAATAAAACAGAAAAGACCAGAGCAGGTTTCGGATTTTTAATTCAATTCATGATGTATATGACTGTTATAACTACGGGGCTCATCCTGGAGGATAAAGCGAACGGCACTTTTTACAGAACTTTTTATTGCCCTGTCAGTATTAAGAGATATATGGCCGAAAATCTGGCGGCATTTTTCACGACAGCATTAATACAAGCCATGGCAATTATCTCGGCACTTGTACTGATTTTCAAAATGTATATGGGAAGTATGCCCCTGGCTGTTATAGGGTTGTTCATTATATTTTCGTTTGTTTGCATCACTATGGGGTTATTTGTAATTTCCGTTCTGAAAAAGCCACTTCAGGCATATGTTGTGATCGCAGTTGTCACAACGCCTTTGATAATGCTGGGGGGATGCTACTGGAGGTTTGATATGATGCCTGATACAATAAACAAGGTCGGAAGATTCATTCCGGTGTCATGGGTCATGAGAACGGTAGATGCTGCTCTGGACGGGACGCTCACAGTCAATGGCCTGATTACGAATTATGGGATACTGCTGCTGTTTGCTGCAATATTTCTTATTGCCGGACTGGCAAAAAAAGTTGATATTTCTAAGTAATTATATTACTATAAAAATGTATTTAAACTGCTTGTATACGCTGAATTCTAAAGAATGGCGGTTTTTATGAAATACGTTTACGGGATTCTTTTATTTGTATGGACTGCTGTTGAGGTGGTAAAAAACACCGAAATCAATGATCCGACAAGCACAGGGTTTATTTTGACAGCTTTGTGCCTTTTTGCAATAAAGGAAAAGTATCTGGACAGGGAATTGTATTCGTGCATCTATGGGGCGGTAATCGTCGCACTCTCTTATAATAATCACTATCTGCTTTTATTGCTGGGAATAGTATTTGTGGATCTCGCATATTTTAAAAGATATTATATGCTGGGAATAGCTGCTTTTATTGCATTTATACTATTAAACAGAATGGGAGTTGTTCAGTTTAGCTTTCACCTTGCAGCAGGCGTTTTGTGGGGTTATACCTTAAGGAAAAGCGACGATAAGGAAAAGACGCACCTGGCACTTCTGGATAATGAAAGAGCCCTGAGATACCAGCTTGAGAAAACAAAGTCGGAGCTGGTCACACTTCAAAACGAAATTGAACGGACTGCAGAAATCAGGGAGAGGGACAGAATAGCGAAAGAAATCCATGACAATGTGGGGCACAGCATTGCCGGCGTGCTTTTTCAATTAAGAGCCGCTGAAAGAATAGTTCTAAGTGACAGCCGCAAGGTAGAGGGAATACTGAAGCTTTGTGCGGAAAAACTTGTAGATGCTCTTGAGACAACAAGAAATACCGTTTACAATATTAAAAGCAGCCGGGCTATTGGAATTGAAAGCATTCATGAGATTATAAAAGATTTTAATTTCTGTAAAATTGATTTTTCCCACAACGGTGATTTTGACAAGATTTCAACTGCCAATTTAAAGGTTATGGAGGCGACGACAAAAGAGCTTCTTACAAACGCAAGCAAGCATTCCGAAGCCAGTGAGATAAAACTTCACATAGAAATAAAAATTAAGCATATCAGGTGTCTGTACAGGGACAATGGAAAGGGCTGCAATAAAATAATTGAAAGTGTGGGGCTGGCAGGAATAAGAGACCGGATAAAAAATCTTGGAGGGACTTATTCCGTGGACGGGAGTAATGGGTTTACCGTTGTTTATACTCTCCCGAATATTAAGGAGGCAGAGGCCTGATGAAAGTATTGATCGCAGACGATGATGCACTTATTAGAGACGGGCTTAAAATGATTCTTGAGCTTGAGAAAGATATGGAGGTAGTGGGAACTGCTGCGAACGGGCAGGACTGTATTGGGTTATGTCTTGAGAAATCGCCCGACCTGGTGCTCATGGATATAAGGATGCCTGTTATGGACGGCGTACAGGCAACTAAACTTATAAAAGAGCAGTTTAATAATATAAAAATACTGTTTTTGACAACCTTTAAAGATACTGAGTATATTATAAGCGGAATAAAATACGGTGCCGAAGGATATGTTCTTAAGAGCAGCTCCCCTGAGGTCATTATTGACAGCCTGCGGATGATAAAGCGGGGGAATGTGGTATACGGCAAGGATATCGCAGCCATGCTGTCGGATATGGTGCAGAATAACAGGACTATCACACCGGAAGAGGTTGGTATAACCCAGAAAGAGTTTGAAATTATGAGATGCATATGTGACGGGTTATCCAACAAGGAAATAGCAGATAAACTATACATGGGTGAGGGAACAGTCAGGAATTATATCTCAAATATACTTGAAAAGCTTCAGCTAAGGGATAGAACCCAATTGGCTGTTTTTTACATGAAAAATTTCTAATATTTCACACCGCGGATGGGAAAATTTCATTATGTAAATTAAGATTATTTACTTATAGGAGCTGTATTAATTGATAGACAAAAGATTGACAAAAATATAACAAAGTACTATAATAAATAATATAAAATGTATATATAATAAGAGTAGATTTGGAGGTAAACTTATGAAAAATTTATTTGATTTAAAAGGAAAAGTAGCTATCGTTACAGGAGCCTCCTCCGGTCTCGGAGTACAATTTGCAAAGGCATTGGCAAACCAGGGTGCAGACATTGCAATTGTCGCAAGAAGGCTTGACAGACTTGAGCAGGTAAAGAAGGAAATTGAGGCAATGGATGTCCGCTGCATCGCCATAAAATGTGACATGTTAAACAGTAATGAAATAACATCAATGGTTTCGGAGGTTAAAGCTCACTTCGGCAGAATTGATATATTAGTTAACAATGCCGGCGTAGGCACAGGGATACCGGCAGATACCCAGACAGATGACGAATGGCGTTCCACGCTTGCAGTCAACTGCGATGCTGTTTATTATGTTGCCAGAGAAGTGGGCAAAGTGATGATTGAGCAGAAATACGGAAGAATCATCAATATCGGCTCCATCCATTCAACTGTTGCAATGGCAGGCTCACCGATTTCCGCGTACTGTGCTTCAAAAGGTGCTTTGCTCATGCTGACAAAGGCATTGGCCAATGAATGGGCTAAACATAATATTACGGTTAACACACTTGGTCCTGCTTATTTCCCAAGTGAAATGACCAGTGATGTCATGGCAAGCGAAGGCTTCATGCAGGCCGTCCAGGCATATTGTCCAATGGGCAGACCTGGAAGGGACGGCGAGCTGGACGGAGCAATTGTTTATTTTGCCTCGGATGCGGCAAGCTACACAACAGGACAATATCTTGCAGTTGACGGTGGATGGACTGCAATCTAAGAGTTTTAAAGTATTGAATATGTATATATACAAAGCAATAGATGTCTTTCTTCAATTGGTAGATGCCATCTGTTGCTTTGTTATTATTTCGTTATCTTTGATATTTCGTGGCATCTTTTATTTGACGAAGCAGAGTATCCATTTTAACTTATATCTCTACATTCTTATTTGAAATATCATTGTCGAGACAATATTTGTTTTGGTAAAAAATTCTTCTTGCATTCCCTGAAACACTGTGCTATACTATTCCTTGTCGCTAAGGGAACGGTGTTCTCAAAGCCAAAATTTATATATCGCGGGATGGAGCAGTTGGTAGCTCGTCGGGCTCATAACCCGAAGGTCATAGGTTCAAGTCCTATTCCCGCAACCATGAAAATCAAGGCTTTCAGGATTAACCTGAGAGCTTTGATTTTATTTACACCATTTTTACACCAATTGAGATAATCAAAGTCAGTTAGTCGAAAATTCAGTACGAATGAGATTAAAAAATATCAAAATAGTATACGAAGTGTTCTTCGATTTTATTACTTTCTTCAGGTTTACGCTCAAATAATTAAATATTAAATACTCGTTGCATTTACATCAAATTTGATGTAAACTATAATTGTGGATACATCATATTTGGTGTATAAACATTCGACATAGGAGAAATAATATGAATGTATACCACTATGAAACAAGTGGAGGCAAGGATTTAATACTTGAATATATTGATGAACTTCCGAAAAAAGAAAGAGCAGAAGGTCTGACAATTCTTGGGAAACTTGAAGAAGAAGGTATTGAAGCACTGGAGGTACTAAAGACCCGGCAACTTAAGGGCAGACTCTGGGAAATCAAGTTTTATGACAATAGGATTATGTATATTGTAGCTGATGGAGAAAATATGTATCTAATTCACGCTTGTAAGAAGCAAAAAAATAAAGCAGAAAAGTTTGAATTGAATAAGGCGATAAAAAGAGTTAAGGAACTTGAAGCTGAGCTTGGTAAAAGATTTATTTGATGAGTGATAAGAGGTGAATAGATATGTCATTTAAGAAGGTTAATGAGAAATTAGAAATAAACAAGAGATTAAAAAATGATACTGAGCTTAAGAAGGCATATGATGAAGCACAACGTGAATATGAAATTGTTAAGCAGCTTGTTAAAATGAGAAATGAAATGGGTTTATCCCAGAGCGATGTTGCAAAAAAGTCGGGGCTGACACAGCAGATGGTTTCCCGGATTGAAACTGTAGATAATTCACCTACGCTTAAAAACTTTATTAAATATATCGATAGTGTTGGTTTAGAAATCAAAATTGTGAAGAAGACAGAGGGTATGGAATATAGTAAGGTGTAACTATATTAACTGTAACCTGTAAATCAAACAGTAAAACCTCAGATACTTGTAGCTAGTATGTTAGTGAGCTTTCATGGTTTACACCAATATACAATTTATACACCAATAGAGACGTTAAAACATGATATTTAATGATATGGAACAACATAAACAAGTAGAAGCATTTGGATATTTTCATGGCCGAGTATAGCCGCAACATCCTCCAAATTCATACTCATGGCAATATTTAAAGGTACCGTTGATGTTGCAGGTGAGAAGTCAACAGAAAGCAATTAAAATAAAAAAGCCTTCAAAGTGAAGAAGATATACTCCCCTTGGAGGCTTTTTTATAAGTACTAAAGCAATAGAAATTACTTTAGCCGTTTTTTTAAACTTTCAAAATAAATACACTCTATAATAAAGCATAAAATGTAACCTATTAAAGAATATGGGAAAGGTCTCCAACCACGATAGATTACTATATTTGCAGGTTTTAAAATAAATAGCTCCAGAGCTGTGAGTAAAACCGGCCAAATTAAAATATAAAGCACAATATTTCTAAGTGATTTAGGGACAAATTTTATAAATATAATACCCAGAGATGGAGCTATAATAAAATTTGCCCAAAAACTATACCAGCCTCTGTAATCAGCATTTACATAATGATATAAGTTAAGTTGTTTACAAAATATCATATCCAGTGACATGGTTATTGCAATTATCATTATAATTATTTGGAAATCAATGAATGTAAATTTTTTTCGGGTGGATAATAATGCCAAGGAGACCGTGATAACTAAGAAAATCCAAAATTGCAATTGAAACATGGTTGAACCCCCTATTAATATTATACGAATTAACTTATGTATTTTTGAAATTCTATAGCTGTATTAATTACTTTAGGTAAGAGGAATATCGTGATTGAACAGTA
>NZ_AORV01000057.1 GCF_000350485.1 Ruminiclostridium cellobioparum subsp. termitidis CT1112 | reverse complement strand
CACACAATATAAACGACCTGAGCAGCAGCATGAAAGAAATACAGAAGATACTCAAGATTATGATAGGTATCTCGGAGCAGACAAATCTTCTTTCGCTTAATGCATCTATTGAAGCCGCCCGTGCCGGTGAAGCCGGAAAAGGTTTTGCAGTGGTTGCGAATGAGGTTAAGAAGCTTGCCGAACAATCAAAGGAATTTACCAGCAATATCAACAGCATAGTGGCTGAAATCGGTAAAAAGACCAATGATACCGTTCAGGAGGTTATGAATTCAAATGCTGTGGTCAGTGAACAGATACTGGCGGTGAATGGTACCGAAGAGATGTTTAAAACAGTATTCTCAGCCATGCAGGATGTAATAACAAATATTGAGAGAACAGAAAAATCCGTTGGTAACATAATGAAATCAAAGGAAAAAGTTCTGGAATCCATGGAAAACATATCTGCTGTTGCAGAGGAATCGGCAGCTACAACCCAGGAGATTTCCGCAAGTACCGAACAGCAGATGGCTTCGGCAGAAGAGCTTGCAAAGAATGCCCAGGAGTTGAATGAAGTTTCCGCAGCCCTGAACAAAGAGCTGGACAAGTTTAAAACAGAGTGATGAAAAAATGTATCAACTAAATAGTGGTTTTCCAAATAGAAAGAAAGATCTGACTTGAGCAGATCTTTCTTTTTGTCAATATTCACTATTTCTTCACAATTCCGCCACAATTTAAACAACAGCCGTTAACAAACTCCCTATATAATGTCAATAAAATAAACTAATGAATGCATAAATAATAAAACCGTTCCTGAGCGGAAAATAACAGCTCAAGAGATGGAAGGAAGCTATTATTTATTTATTCCAAAGGGAGAGATGCGTATGAAGAAAATGGGAATAGCAACTAAAATTGTAACTCTATCAGTAATCAACTCTTTAATAGTGGCAGTAGTGAATGTGGCTGCATCTGTGATTTCAAGAATGGGAACCGGGGTACCCGGCACTTCGTCTGCTGATTTTGCAGGCTCGCAGGCTGCTTCTTCTGTAGCAGATCCTGCCCGCATTCAGGGTGAATTTTCATTTCTGCCTCCCACTCAGGTTCTGGCAGGTCTGCTTATATCAATGATAATAGGAATAGTGATGGCATACATAGTCGGAAAAATAATTTCAAAACCAATTATCACCGTAACCGGTATTACTAAAAAAACTAGCGGAATTTGATCTGGTTGAGGATATATCTCTGGAAGGAACGTTTAAATCCGGGGATGAAAGCAGAGAAATGGCTGAAGCCCTGTTGGCTGTCAGAACGGCATTAAAAGGGATGGCCGTTAAGGTTCAAAACATATCTAAAAAGCTGGCATCTCATTCCCAAAATCTCAGCAAGACAACGGGAGAGAGTGTTAGCAGCCTGACTCAGGTGGTTTCCACCATAACGGAAGTTGCCGGAGGAAACAGCAGCCAGGCACATAACATAAATAACATTAACTTTACCCTTTCCGAGGTGGCAGGTGTTATTGAAAATATAACAGATGGGGCTGCAAATGGAGCTGCAAGGGCGGTTGAATCACTGGAGACAATCAAGGAGGGACAGCAGGCAGTGGATGTGCAGACTGAAAAAATGAAGGAAAATATTCAGGTTACATATGAAACCAGCAGATCTGTCAATGAACTAAGTGAAATGATATCGCAGGTATCCAGTACTATAAAGATCATAACCTCTATAGCGGATCAGACAAATCTTCTGGCGCTTAATGCGGCAATTGAGGCAGCCAGAGCCGGTGAGGCAGGGAAAGGATTTTCAGTAGTATCCGATGAGATTAGAAAACTGGCGGAGGAATCTGCAAAAGCGGCAAAAATAATTATTGACCTGACCAATCAGACCAGTGAGAAAACCGGCCAAGTGGTGGAAAACATCAATACGGCAAATATTCTCATGGATGAGCAGCAGGAGGCTCTGGCTGTCACACAGGCCGCTTTTGAAAAAATTAAAAGCTCATTCGGTCATATTGTAAGCGGATTTCAAAACACTGCTGATGAGATAGAGCATGTTAACAGAAAATCAAAGACAATATCCGGACAAACTCAGGATATGGCAGCTACGGCCCAGCAGACAGCCGCCAGCATGGAAGAGATATCGGCTGCCGGCCAGGAGCAGCTCGCAGCTGTTGAAATAATTGCCCAATCCTCCAAGGAATTGTCTGAGCTGGCAGAAGAACTAAACAGGGAAATGGGGATTTTCAAGGTAAACAGGAATAATCCGGAGGTAAACAAGCTTATTTAATCGTATCTTCCACGGAAGCAATAACTTTACTCTTGGTTCCAATGTCGGCAAATGAATTGTTTACAAGCTCAAGTGCCCACAGAACAGCACCTGTAGCCGGAGGTACCGTTAGAATATTATACTTGCAGTTTTTATCGGTGAATTCCGAGACATACTTTTTAAATTTATCAAACAGCAAGGGGGTTTCAGCTTTTACCCATACCGAGCCGGCCAGAACAATCTCCACCGTATCCCCAAAAGAAAGATTGTTTATGCAGCCCGAAGCCGATTTTGCCAGCTGCAAGGCAGAGTTCTCCACAGCTGAAACGGCTGAGGGATCACCTGCGTCGGCATGCCGGAACAACAGCTGTACCAATTCCTTTACGGGAAGCTGGCCAGTTGCTGTCAGCTGGCTGATTCTCTGTATATAATAAAATTTATCGGATATTTCAAGCAGCTCCATAACAGGCTTTGAAAGTGAGGTGGCTGGACTCATTCTGTACAGGCTGTCATAAACAGTTCTGACGGCCTTTCTGGCAAGAAAGAAACCTCCTGCCTCATCTCCGCATATTTCACTGCCTATACCGCCAACCTGAAGCCTGCCGCCCTGCGGATCGATCCCTCCCGCAACGGAACCTGAGCCGTTTATGGAGCAGACACCATAACCCATGCTTGTGCCTGCCTTTATTCCCAGGAAGGAGTCGTTGTCCACCTCGAAGTTCTTAAAACCTATTCTTGTTATGATGTCGGACAGATTCTGCTTTTGTATGGGAACATCGGCACCGGCCAGGCCAAAGGCGCCGGCAGCAATATTTTCCATGGAGATTGCATTACGCGCCAGCAATTGATTTATTTTTTCGTTCATGATCCTGAATGAGCTTTGGTAAGCATCCGGGAAGCGCTCATGACTGCATGTGCCGTCTCTTAAATGATCTACAAAGTTTCCCTCGATATCAAAAAGGAAATAGTCAGTTTTGCTGTTTCCTCCGTCGACACCAATTACATATTTATTCATAATACAACCACCAATCCTGGATTTTATAATTATTTTATTAATTTAACCTACTGTGCCAGTTAATATCAGTTTTGCAGTTGAATGGACTACGCTGATTATATCGGTACGCGAGTACAACTTCAAGCAATGATGAGCACAACGCGTTATTTACGAAATAAATACAAAACTTTTCTATAGAGCATTGAAAAATTGCGGCAAATATGCTTTGTGTGCTTCTTTAAGTTCATCAAAACATGCCTTTGCAAGGTGGTAGTCACCTACCAGAGGATTCATAAGCAGCGCGCGCATGGCTGCATCTTCGTCCCCATTTATGGCTGCTATCACCGTATTCCGCTCATAGGACTTAACCATTCTCATATAATCAATGATATGAGAATTGCTGAAACCCGTGATTCTGACCGGCTTTGCTCCGTCTTTGCCAATAACTGCGTTGATCTCTATTGAGTCATTATCCTCCATAAAATCCAGAGCCCCGTTATTCAATACATTTACAACATGCTTTTCCTGTTTATCGTTATAAATTGCATCAACCAGGGATACCGCAACCTCGGAATAATTTGCTCCGCCTCTGGTAGAGAGCAGTTCCGGCTTGGTGTTGAGTTCCGAGTTGGAGTATATGCTTAAAAGCTCTTCTTCAATAGCTTCGCATTTTTCTCCGCGGGTCTGCTCAGCCTCCATAAGGAGCTTCAATTTCTTGTCCCTGTAATAATAGTATTCCATATAGGAGGACGGAATTGCTCCGATTGTCTGAATAAATTCCTTGCTGAAGCCGCTTGAGGGGATATTTTTCATTGTTTCACTGTTCAAACCCATATCAAGTGCAGTTTTAAGATAATCCCTGCCGCCGCTTTTTATTGAGGTTATCCAGCTGAGATGATTGAGTCCTACATATTCAATATCAGCCGTTTTCAGCTCCAGGGTTTCTTTAACACTTTTAAACATATTGAAGGGCACATTGCAGAGACCCATCATTTTAACTTTTGTATTTGTAAGAATTGCCTGTGATATGATACCTGACGGATTGGAAAAGTTTATAAGCCAGGCCTCGGGGCAGAGCTGCCGCATTTTTTCGGCTATGCCCAGCATTACGGGTATTGTCCGCAGGGCTTTGAAAAAGCCCCCTATACCACAGGTTTCCTGACCTATCAGATTATATTTTAAAGGAATCTTCTCATCCAGTACTCTTGCAGGAAGTTTGCCCACTCTTATCTGGCAGAGGACAAAATCTGCATTGATCAGGGCAGTATTCAGATCCTCCGTCAGTGTTATTTTGCAGTCAATCCCTGCTGCCGCTATCATCCGGCCGCAGAGGCCTCCGACAATATTCAGCTTTCTGGTGTCAATATCCATAAGTACCAATTCTCCTAAAGGAAGTTCGGCTTTCCGTTTTATCAAGCCTTCGATCAATTCTGGTGTATAGGTACTGCCTGAACCTATTATAGCAATTTTTAGTTTTCCCATATTAACCTCCTAAGCCATGTTATGGCTTTGAGCCGACTTAGCGGCCATAAAACTGTAATGAAAATTCTCTCCCTGACTCAGACCTTATTTAAGGACCGGGTATGCTCTTATTATAGAACTAATCCTTGAGGTTTTGCAATAAAAATTTCAAACAAAAATTTTATATTGAAATTTTATTACATACGTGATATTATTATAAATGTAACAGAGGAATTTAATACACAAGAAAGTTGGTGATTTTATGCCGCCAAACGACAATATTCTGCTGAAGCTCAGAGAGATCAAGGAAAGCCTTACTCCGGTAGAAAAACTAATTGCGGAATATATATTGGAAAACACTTATGAAATTCCCAGCCTGTCAATCAAGGAACTGGCAATTAGAAGCAAGACAAGTGATGCTTCGGTATTAAGATTCTGCAAAACAATAGGTTATAAAAGCTACAGAGAGTTTATTGTAAGCATATCAACTTCCCTTGGTTCAATGGATGAGGAGGAGACCGACCAGTACACCGATATCCAGCCTGGAGACGACCTGCAGACAATAATTAATAACATATCTCTCAATAACTGCAAGTCGATTGAGGACACTCTAAAGGTAATAAGCCGGTCTGAAATTGAAAAGGCAGTAGATTTACTGATAAAGACGCAGAAAATCGACTTTTATGGTATAGGTGCCTCGGGGCTGGTTTGCATGGATGCCCAGCAGAAATTCATGCGTATAAATAAAATGTGCCATGCATACACTGACAGCCACAGCCAGCTGACGGCAGCGACACTGCTTAAAAAGGGCGATGTGGCGGTTATTATTTCAAACTCCGGCAAAACCCTGGAAATACTGGATGCCCTGGAAGTGGCAAAAAAAATGGGAGCATCGGTAATAGCAATTACCCGGTACAGTAAGAGCTATCTTGCAGAGGGTGCCGATGTTGTACTGAACATATCAACACCTGAGGTGACCATCAGAAGCGGCGCCATGGGATCCAGGATAGCAATGCTCAATACCATTGATATTCTTTTTGCAGGTGTTGCAAGTGCGGAATACCAGAATGTAAGAAAATATCTCAGTAAAACACATAATATCATACTTAATAAACAAAGAAATTAAGTTTTTGACCCATCAAAAATGGGTCAAAAAACATACCTGCATGAAATAAAATGTCATAATATAATTTTAATAAAAAATAAAATTTTAAAAATATATTGACATAACATTGGGATACTATATAATAAAATTCATAGAATATATACAACATATACAACGAAATGAACAATAGCTTGAAACAAAGGCGTGGAGGGGTTATTTTGGAGAATTATTTTGCTGGACTGAC
The DNA here is from genome assembly GCF_000350485.1 of Ruminiclostridium cellobioparum subsp. termitidis CT1112. Lineage (GTDB taxonomy): Bacteria > Bacillota > Clostridia > Acetivibrionales > DSM-1351 > Ruminiclostridium > Ruminiclostridium termitidis. The sequence continues at coordinate 19,061 of NZ_AORV01000057.1, read as the reverse complement.
GACAGAAGAAGTGAACTTGGAAACCATGGAAATAGATGAGTGCTCAACAGATCAAATGCTAAGGATCATTAATCAACAGGATATGTTAGTACCGGCAGCAGTTAAAAATGAGATTCCAAACATTTCGATAGCTGTAGATATCATCTATAATTCGCTTAAAGATGGTGGGAAATTATTTTATATCGGTGCCGGGACTTCCGGAAGACTGGGTGTTCTGGATGCTTCAGAATGTCCGCCCACCTTTGGGACTGACCCTGAAATGGTTCAGGGACACATAGCCGGAGGAGACATTGCCTTAAGAACAGCAGTGGAAGGATGTGAGGATGACTTTGACGGAGGTGCAAAGCTTGTAAGGGAATGCGGTATTACGGCGAAAGACGTTGTAGTAGGCATCACGGCCAGCGGAAGTGCGCCGTTTGTACTGGGAGCACTGGAAGAGGCCAGGATTTGCGGGGCTGCAACAATAGGTATTGTGAACAATTACAATACAAAGGTTGAAGAGAAATGTGATATTTGCATTGCAGTAGTTGTGGGGCCTGAGGTTATAACAGGTTCAACCAGGCTGAAATCAGGAACAGCCCAGAAGCTCGTACTTAACATGTTAACAACCACAGCGATGATAAAACTGGGCAAAGTATACGGTAACATGATGGTGGATTTGAAAGCAACAAATAAAAAACTTCTGGACAGGGCAAAACGCATTGTAAGTACTGTAACAGGCGTGACAGACGAGACTGCTGCCGGATATCTGGATATGGCCCAAATGAACGCAAAGCTGGCCATTATGATGATTGAAACAGGATTAAACCGTCGGGAAGCAGAGGAACTGCTGGAAAAAAACAATGGCAGGTTAAAAGAAGCAATTAGGGATGTGGCAAAAAAAGTCTAAAGTTTACCAACAGGCATGAAGTGCCAATGGTAAGTTAAATTAAAAAAATTTTGGAGGGATATTATGAAAAAATTCAGTCGTATCACAAGCTTAATGCTGGCATTAGTGATGATTGTGGGTCTGGCAGCAGCCTGCGGGAATTCCAATAATGCAGCAAACAGTTCAAGCGCAGCAAGTACGAACTCGGCTTCAGGCAATACGTCGGCAGAGACAGATACAGTTACAGCATTGCTTCCGCCTGTCTCGGCAACTTATCAGGACAACTTTAATAAGTTCAGCAAGGATTTCAATACCAAGTATCCAAATCTTACTCTGAAAATAGAACCTGCCAGCTGGGAAGATATGACTCAAAAGCTGGATGTCCAGGTTAATGCCGGCAGTCCTCCCGATATAGCTTTTATAGGTGCCGACGGAATATCCAAGTACGTTGATACCGGACTTCTGATGAATATAAAGGATATTGCGACAGCTGATATGATATCCGATTTTGATGAGAGCCCGTTAAATTATATGAAAAACGGAGATGGACTATACGGCTTCCCGGCATACATGGAAATACATGCTATCGGCGGTAACAAGCAGTACCTTGAGCAGGCAGGAATAGATTACAAATCTATTCAGCAGAACGGCTGGACTTTTGATCAGTTCAGGGATGCCATCAAAAAAGGTGTGGTAAAGGAAGGAAATGCAACCAAGCGCTACGGTTTTGTATTTGCCTGTGCAGGAGTAGCAGCAAAGGATTATCTTTCAATAATGGTGAAATCGGCCGGAATGCCTTCTTCTTTCACAAATGATCTGAAATATGCGTATACAAGCAAAAACTATCTTGAGCTGCTCAAGGATTTGAGAACTTTGATCGATGACGGTTCAATGCCAAAGGAATTAAGTTCGGTTGATGCAGGAAAGCGTTGGAACATGTTCCTGACAGGACAGACCATGATAACAGGAAAAGGTCTTGCAACCTTTGAAAATTCAGCTAACAAGAACAATGCCAAAATTGATGCAAAAGACGGAAGTGCCGTTAAAGACAGTATAAAAGTAGACTACATCGTACTGCCCATACCAAGCTTTGCAGGAGCACAGGCTGTTTCAACACCTGCTGTTGATGGCTATGTAACCTTCCGCGGAAAGAACGAACCTACAAAGGCTCATGTTGATAACGTTGTAAAAGCGGCATATTATATGGCTTCGGGCGAAGTGGCAGCAATGACTAACAATGACCTGTTTGTTGCACATATTACCAAGTCGGCCAATGAGGCAGCCAAGTCAATGAAAATTGACAGAAATCCTGACAACGAAACAGCTGTTCAAAACATGCTGAAGATTGCAGCACCGGCCCGTCCGGATATTCCAACCGACCTTGGAGCAAAAGCCATAAAAATCGAGGATGAAGTAATAATTCCAAAATTCCAGGCATTACTGGCAAATGAAATAACTCCCGAGGATATGTACAAAGCAGTAAAAGAAGCTGCTATTGCAGCCTTCGGCGAGGATGGTATAGTTAAAGACTAATAATATATCAAGTTTCTGTCCAGTATATTAGTAAGGTCGGCTTGAAAGACTTCATTAATATGCTGGATGGAAATTAAAACCGGAAGATAGATGTAACAAGGTTCGGGAGGGGCTTATGAATAATTGCAAAAATGAGGTTAAAAAGAGAAAATTTAAATTCAATGAAGATTACTTCTGGGGATACGTATTTATAGCAGTTGCATTGGCTGTTTTTGCCATGTTTACTCTTTATCCTGTCATAAGCGCATTTATAATAAGCTTTCAGGAATTTAAACCATTGGGTTCACAATGGATTGGCTTGGAAAACTATGCTGGTTTGCTGAAGGATAAGCTTTTCGGCAAATCAATTGTAAATACAGTAACATATACGGTTTTTTCAGTACCAGTCTCATTATTTATCTCCTTTATTATTGCAGTAATGATATATCCGCTTAAGAAATCTCTCCAGACTTTTTTTAAAGCCATATATTATTTACCGGCAGTAGCTTCCGGAGTTGCACTTTCAGTGGTCTGGCTGTGGATATTTGATCCCATGCCGCAGGGAATATTAAACACCATTATAGGGTGGCTCGGAATCAGTAACCAGAACTGGCTGGGATCAAGCAATACAGCAATGCTGTCACTCCTGTTGATGTCATGGCTGTCAAGCCATGGTACAAGTATAATAATATATCTGGCCGCTTTATTGGGTATTCCCGACAGCTTTTTTGAAAGTGCAGATCTGGACGGAGCAACTTTTATAAAGAAGCTAAGATATATAATTATCCCTCTTCTGAAGCCTACAACATTATTCCTTCTGGTAACGGGAATAATAGGTTCCTTCCAGGTGTTCATGAATGCTTACATGATGACGGGAGGCGGCCCCAACAATGCGACAACCATGGTGGGACTGCTCATATTCAACAACGCTTTCAAATATTCCAAATTCGGAATAGCCGCTGCACAGTCGCTTGTATTGGCAGCAATAATTGCAGTTATATCCATATTCCAGTTCAAGGTGCTGGGTGATGATGTTGAATACTAATGTTCTGTAACATATAGATTCATACATTGCCGGGTGAGAAGGAGGATTATTAACATGTCACTATATAAGAGTTACGGCGGTAACAAGAGGCACGAGATAATATATAAAGTCATATCCATCGCATTTCTCCTGCTATTTGCTGTGGCCACATTATTTCCAATATACTTTATGATTATCTCTTCGTTCGGGGATCCCATAGAAGCCGGAGCGGTAAATTATTCGTTGATTCCTACAAAATTTACACTGGATTCCTTCAAATTTTTCTTCAATTACAGTGAATATTCAGTGAGATGGCTGTTGAATTCGCTTCTGATCGCTTCGGTTGCCACAATATCAAATGTGGTATTTGCAGGCATGGCGGGATACGCCTTCTCAAAGATAAAGTTTCCGGGCAGGAAATGGCTTTTCTTCCTGCTGCTGATTGCGATGATGATTCCATATCAGGTTGTACAGGTACCGTTATATATTTTGATTGTTAATATTTTTAATCTTTCAAATACCTATGCATCACTTATGCTGCCTACCCTTTGCGGAGTATATAACATATTCCTCGCAAAGCAGTTTATGTCAACACTTCCTACTGAAGTAATAGAATGTGCAAAAATTGAAGGCTGCAACCAGTTCCAGATATTTACCAAAATCATTGTTCCCCTTTCAAAAACAGTACTTGCGGTAATGGCCATTATGACCTTTATGGAAAACTGGAATACATTTTTCTGGCCGTTCCTGGTAACCAAGACAATGGATATGCAGACCATCCAGGTTGGGTTAAAGAATTTCCGTTTTGCAAATACCACATATTTCTCACCTATGATGGCAGGAGCAACTATCTCCGCGATACCCATGTTCATACTGTTTTTCAGCTTGCAGAAATACTTCCTGCAGGGAGTGACGGTAGGTGCCGTAAAGGGATAAGGCATGTACTTTTAACAGAGCTTCCCATTTATTGAAGTTGTACTCGTGCACAATATCAGTATCCCCTTATTTATAATTTTCTCATTTTGAGACATCCATTTTACTATTATAAGGATAAAAAAGGACTGAGATCATGCTTGAACGAATAGCCGGAAAAACCGTAAGAAGGGCTGTAGGCCTTATGTCAGGGACTTCAGTCGATGGAATAGATGCCGCAGTCGTCGAAATAATGACTGTAAATGATGGAATAAAAATTAAATTATGCGCATTTGAAAATATTCCGTACAGCGGGAGTGTCCGTAAAAAAATAATGGAATTGTTTGATATTGATATATCTACGGTTGATAAGCTGGGTTATATGAATTTCCTGTTGGGAGAGCTGTTTGCCCAAGCGGCCCTCCAGGTGATAAAAAAGGCCGGCCTGGAGGCAAAGGACATAGATTTCATCGGTTCCCACGGGCAGACAGTCTATCACCAGCCCCAGGTTTCAAATGAAGATGGCTATGATATCAGATATACCGTCCAGATAGGGGAAGGTGCCGTTATATCAGCCAGAACAGGAATACCCTGTGTATCCGACTTCAGGGTCGCAGATATGGCGGCAGGGGGCCAGGGGGCGCCGCTGGTACCTTTTACTGAATACCTGCTTTACAGTGATAAGGAAAAAAACGTATTGCTCCAGAATATAGGAGGAATCGGAAATATAACAATAATTCCTGCTGGGAAAAATATATGGGAGATATCCGCTTTTGATACCGGCCCCGGAAATATGATAATAGATGGTCTTGTGCAAAGAACTTCAAAAGGAAAGCTGCTGTACGATCCGGGCGGAGAAATAGCCCGAAATGGAACAGTAAATGACAGTCTTCTGAAAAGACTTATAAACAATCCCTATTTTGATACGGTGCCGCCGAAATCCACCGGCAGAGAGCTGTTTGGCAAGGATTACACAGAAATGATTTATCAATATATGCTGGAGAATAATATATCAAATGAGGATGGCATAGCTACCGTCACCTATTTTACCGCATGGTCGATAGCTGATTCCTACAGAAGGTATATAAAGCCCGAGTGCAGTGCCGACTATATTGTCCTGGGCGGCGGAGGCAGTTACAACAATACACTTGTAAATTATATAAAAACCGAAATGTCGGCATATAATGTCCAGACCTATACCCAGGAACAGCTGGGATACAGCAGTGATGCCAAGGAAGCCATAGCTTTTGCCATACTTGCGGACTATACTGTTGCGGCTAAAACAAATAATATTCCGGGAGTTACAGGGGCTTCCAAAGCCGTGGTTATGGGAAAGATAAGCCTGTAATGCAAGCGGCTTTTATAGTATTGAAATTATATGATTTACTTGTTGGACAGAATATTAGTGACGCTGGGTGGCAGCAGAATGGAGGCTTACTATGATCGTTAAGTATGACAGTAAATATGATACTGAAATAATTGATTTATGGAACAGAGCTGCAGTTCGGGACGGTTATAAGGAACTGGATGCAGGCAGCTTTAAAGATATTTTCAGTGAAAACAGGTATTTTAAGCGGGATAATACTTTTGTTCTGGACATTGATGGTGTAAAAGGCTTTGCATGCGGATGTACCGGAGACGATCTTCCGCTGGGGGATAAGTCGGGATATATCACCTGCATCATATTGGACAGTGAATATGAAAATCAGGAAAATTTCAGGCTGCTCCTTGAACAGCTTGAGGCTTCCTTTCTGAGGCAAGGTAAAAAACAGGCGGAGGTGCTTTTCTTCAACCCCATGCTGCTGCCCTGGCATATTCCCGGTACACCCAGGCATGAGCACAACAATGCACCGGGAGCCTTTGCAGGCAGCTTTTTTCATAAGGGACTGCTGGAAAACGGGTATACCGAACGGACCCGGGAGTGCGCAATGTATCTGGATCTGTCAAAGTTCATCATACCCGAGAGCATTCTTGAAAAAGAAACAAAGGCTAAAGCAGCAGGTTATGAAGTGGCTCTTTTTGATAATTCCAAACATACAGGCATAGAAGAAATGCTTCAAGGCTTCGATAATATATTATGGCAGAAGGAAATTGCGGAATGCACCCGCCAGGGTATTCCAGTGGTGATAGCTGCCCGGGACGGCAAGGCCGTGGGTTTTGCAGGTCCTGTAATACGTCAGGAATCGGGCAGGGGATATTTTGCCGGAATAGGAGTCAATCCGGAACATGAAGGGCATGGTCTCGGCAGCATTTTGTTTTTCAAGCTGTGTGAGGCTTTTATTAAAATCAGGGCTGACTATATGTCGCTGTATACCGGAATTGAAAACCCTGCCATAAACATATACAAGAAGGCAGGCTTCAAAGAGGTCAGGGAATTTGCAGTAATGAGAAAAGAATGGAGGCAGGAATTATGAGCGATAATAAGATGACAATTCTAGCAATAGGCGGTCATGTGGGGGATATGGAACTCACAGCAGGCGGCGTTCTGGCAACCCATGCACTTAGGGGCGATCAGATAGTGACACTGGCACTTACCGCAGGTGAAAAGGGAGCCCCGGCTGATATGTCCCTGGCTGCTTACCGTGAACAAAAGGTGCGTGAAGCAGAGACTTTTGCGCAGATGCTCGGAGGGAGAGCCATTGTATTTGATTATCCCGATGGTGAACTGCCTGACAATGATACAGTTCGTTATCAGGTATGCGATGTAATCCGGGAAGTTAAACCTAATGTGATAATAACCCATTTCAAAAACAGCATGCATAAGGATCATATGGCGACTCACAGGATAGTTAACGACGCCCGTTTTTTTGCAGGAAATCCGTTTTTTGAACGTAAAAATCCTGCTTTTTTCGCATCGAGACTTTACTATGCCGAAAACTGGGAGGATGCCGTAGATTTCAAGCCTTATATTTATATGGATATCACCGAAGGGTTTGAATTATGGCAAAAGGCAGTGGCTACACACTGGTTTGTGACCGGCAGCAAATCTTTCCCGTACCTGGAATATTACACGCATTTGAGCAGAGTAAGAGGAATAGAGGCCAGAAAAGGCAGAGCCGAGTGTTTTGCCATAGCACCCGAAACCATGAAGGTTATAAAGGATTCGCTTTAATATTCCGGAGTCAATCCGGCCGGGTTTATATACCTGGTAAAAGTGGAGGTTAAAATGGTATTAAACGGTTTGGAACAAACAGACAAGTATGACAGGTTGTTTAAGGGTAAGAGAATAGGACTGATAACCTCACCTTCCGGTGTTGATAATAATTTTAATTCAACAATAAGTATATTTCACAAAAAATATAAGCTTGCCGCATTATTCTCACCGGAGCATGGTGTCCGCGGGGACATTGAAGCCGGAGCTCTTGTGGATACCTACCTGGATCCTTATACGGGTGTGCAGGTCTACAGTCTTTACAGAAAGGACTCCAAACGACTGACAAAGGAAATGCTGGACCTGGTGGACATTGTTGTGTATGACATACAGGATGTGGGAACAAGGTATTTTACTTTTATAAATACAATGCTGTATGCACTTGAAGACTGTGCAAACAGCGGCAGGGAATTTGCAGTTCTGGACAGGATCAATCCTCTGGATGGTGTGACCGTTGAAGGAAACGTATTGAAACCGGAGTTTAAATCCTTTGTAGGAGCATACCCGCTGTGTATGAGGTATGGGCTTACCATCGGAGAATTTGCAATGATGGCAAATGATCAAATGAATTTTAATTGTAAACTGCATGTGATACCCTGTGAGGGCTGGGACAGGAAAATGCTGTTTCCTGATACAAAGCGCAGGTGGGTAATGCCTACCATGGGAATTCCCCGTTTCGATACGGCACTTTTGTATCCCGGAACCTGCTTGTTCGAAGGAACGAATATGTCGGAGGGAAGAGGTACCACCTGTCCCTTTGAAATAATAGGTGCGCCTTTTATTGACGGACAGAAACTGGCTGATGAAATGAATAGGAGAAAGCTTCCGGGAGTGTTGTTCAGGCCTGTACATTTTAAACCCACAACCTCCAAATTCAACGGTGAAAAATGTGAAGGTGTACAGATTCATATTACTGATTACAGCAGTGTATTGTCAGTGGATACGGGGATTGAACTGCTGTTCAGGATAAAAGACATGTACTCTGAAGAATTTGAATTTTTGCCGCCCTACAAAGGTAGCACAAGACAGTTTATCGATCTGCTTTCAGGAGATGATGTCATAAGAAATGAAAAAATGGACAGGGAACGGCTGCTGGACAGCTACCGGCAGGAAAGCGCCGGATTTGCCAGGACAAAAGCACAGTACCATTTGTATGGAGGTTAGCCATGATGGAAAAAATGACCCTTAGGGAAAAAATAGGGCAGATGATCATGGCAGGTTTTCCTGCTTCAAATATCAGCCCCGAGTATAAAAGGCTTGTCGAGGAATATAAAATAGGCAATACCATACTTTTTTCACATAACATTGAAACCTCGTCCCAGGTAAGAAAGCTTTGCAGTGAACTGGCAGAACTGATTGAAAACAATACCGGCTGCCAGCCGTTTATTGCCGTGGACCAGGAGGGCGGTATGGTAACCAGGCTCCCCCGGGATGCGACAATTTTTCCCGGGGCTATGGCAATAGCAGCAACAGGTGATCCCGTGAACGCATACAGAGCCGGACATGCTACAGGCAGAGAGCTTGGAGCCCTTGGTATAAATGTGAACATGGCGCCGGTTCTGGATATAAACTCCAATAGGAACAATCCCGTAATAGGCGTCAGAGCTTTTGGGGACAGTAAAGAACAGGTTTCCGGGTTTGGCATGGAAATGATGAAGGGCTTGATCGACGCACAGGTTCTTCCTATAATAAAGCACTTTCCCGGCCACGGTGATACGGCTGTGGATTCCCATATAGGCCTTCCCGTTATAGACAAATCATTGCCGGAACTTATGTCAAATGAAATAGTTCCGTTTCATAATGCCATAAATAATGGTGCAGAGGCTGTAATGACATCACACATACTATTTCCGCAAATAGAAAATAATAATAAACCGGCTACTATGTCTCAGAGGATAATAACAGGTTTGTTAAGGGAGCAGCTTGGCTTTGAAGGACTTGTATTTTCGGATTGCCTTGAAATGGATGCGGTCAAAAAGTATTACGGTACGGCAAAAGGTGCTCTGGAGGCGGTAAAGGCAGGAGTAAACATAGTATGCATATCCCATACTCCGGAACTTGTCGAACAAGCAGTCAAATTGATGGAAGAGGCAGTTCAAAACGGAGAATTACCGGTAGAGACAGTTGACAAATCGGTTAAAAAAATAATTGCTTTTAAAAGGAAATACCGGGCTGTCGGATATGGCGGAGATGACATAGCCATTGTTGGATGTCCCGGGCACAAAACCCTGGCGGCAGATATCCGTGAAAAAAGCATAACATCAGTTGGCGCTAAAGGCAGAGGCTTCCCCTCTGTTGACAGCAATACTCTGTTCATAGGGAGCTATGCCGGCAGATCCACATTGGCATCCAGCTCAGCCGATAAGAGCTTTAGTTTTCCTGAATATATGGCCCGGGAGTTTGGCGGGCAGTTCCTGCTGGCATCAGTGAATCCAACCGCGGAAGAAATTGCGGAAGTGCTTGAAAAAGCAGGGGAGTACAAAACTGTTGTTTACGGAACCTACAACGGTCATTTGAATCCCGGGCAGCTTGAGCTGGTCAACAGGCTGTGCGGGAATAATGAAAATGTGATTGCAGTGGCATTAAGAAATCCGTATGATCTGGGCAGCATTGACGCAAGAGCCTATAAACTGGCAGCATACGAATATACAACACAGGTTTTTGATATACTTTCTGAAATATTCAGAGGCAGTATAATACCGGCCGGCAAATTACCGGTAGATATATAGGAGGTGTTGAAGTGGGCGGATTTGTCATAGGGCTGGATGGCGGGGGAACAAAAACCGAAGTGGTTGTGTGTGACCTGCAGGGAAATGTCTTAAGCCAGTTCAAATCGGGCGCAATTAATATAAATGGCGAAACAGTGTCCAATGTTGAAAGCAACTTGAAATACATTTTTGAAAAAATATTCAGTGAAACAGGTCCGTCAAGTGAATGCGCATGTACCTGTGTCGGCGCGGCAGGTATTAGTAATGCCCTGGCACGGGAGACTTTGAAAGCTGCAATTGTCAGCAGTGGATATTCCGGAAGGCTCATTATATCGGGAGACCATCAGACAGCACTCCATGGGGCTCTCGGAAAAGATGTGGGAATAATCCTGATTGCAGGTACGGGATCAATCTGCTATGGCAGAAACAGGCATGGAATTGAGCACAGGACAGGCGGCTTCGGTTACCTGATCGATGATGAGGGCAGCGGTTATGCCATAGGCAGGGATATGCTGAGCGCGATAGTCAGGGCCTATGACGGAAGAGGAGAGGCTACCGTACTTACAGATATGGTATTTTCACAACTGAAAATCAATTCGGTTGAAGAGCTTATAAGCTATATATATGGTAAAGAAATCAATAAGAGGGATATTGCAAGGCTGGCGCCAAACCTTACCGGCGCATGTATAAATGGAGATAGTGCAGCCATGGCTATTTCCCATAAATGCAGTGATGAATTATTCAAGCTGGTAAAGTCTGTTGTTGAAAAGCTTGATTTGTATAGTGGAGAAATTGCACTCTCTGGAAGCATACTTACCAAAGACCGGTATATCGGAAATACGCTGACAGAAAAGGTATCGCAGGAATTCCCCGGCTTAAAATGCGTGTGTCCAAAAGCCGGCGCCGCCCACGGCGCCGCCATGATGGCTCTGGAGGCTGCCAAGCAATAAATCCTATGAATAAAATTTGTATTTTAGTAATTTGAGAAATTTCAGTTTTACTTTTTGTTGATTTGGTATAATATAAATAAATTTAATCGTTGTGCTAGTTAAATATCGATGAATTTTATAACTAACAGTTTTTGCCGATTATACAGGTACGCGAGTACAACTTCAAGTAAGCACTTTGTGTGCAATCTATGGCTTAAAGTTAGTATGGAAGTACCGGTATGATCAGAAACTGTTTTTACTGGCGAAATGATCGATCTACTAGCTGTTACAACGCGTTAAATCAACTTGATATACGACCAAATTATAAGTAAACAGGAGTTGGAATTTCATTTATGAAAAAAATCGTTGGTATCCTATTGTTAAGCATACTCTTGGCTTCCTTTACAGGTTGTTCATATGGAAATCCACAGACGCATACAGGACAGGCTGTCTCTGTGAGTACAAACATTGAAACAGTAGTTGTCGAAAGGAAAGCAGCAATGACGGATGAAAATAAAGCGGCTTCAAATACAATTGAAGAGATGGCTGTAAAAAATTCTTCGGACAGGGATAAGGGCGAGGCTAAAGCCAGGGAAACAAAACCGCTTGACGGCTTAACAGTCTGCATTGACCCGGGACACGGCGTACTGACAAAAAAAGTTAAAAAACCGAACCGCTTGCCCCCGGCTCCAAGGTTATGAAAGCGGCAACTGCAAGCGGAACAACTGGTGTGGTAACAAAGGTAACAGAGGAAAGTCTCAATCTGACTGTTTCACTAAAGCTGAAGAAGGCGCTGGCCGACAAGGGTGCCAATGTAATAATGGTCAGAGAAACCCACACCTGCAACATGACAAATGTAGAGAGAACAGATTTCTGGAACAAATCAGGCGCAGATCTGACAATAAGGATTCACGCAAACGGCTCCGAAAGCAAAAAGGCTTCGGGAGTACTTATGATGGTTCCGGGTGATAAATATATCAAGGACAAAGATATGCTTCTAAAAAGTGCGAAAGCCGGAGAGTATATAATGGAGGGTGTTCTGAAAAATACAAAGGCAAAATCGGCAGGAACTGTAAAGAGTACCGACCTCACCGGCTTCAACTGGTCTAAAATACCTGTTATGCTGCTGGAAATGGGCTTTATGACCAATCCCGAGGAAGACCGGCTGCTGAATTCCGATTCATATCAGAACAAAATAGTTACAGGAATAACCGAGGGTGTGGGAAAGTATAACACTTATATTAACTCTGGCAAGAAAAAATAGTTTTAAACCATAATATCTATTGTCCGGTTTTGTTTGTATCATTCTTCTGATCATCATTGCTGTCTGATAAACTGGTCAAGGACCGCATCAAGACCACTCTGGAAATTGCTTCGCCGTTATCCTGAGAATACCAGATTTGCAGGATATCACCCTCCTTGATATCTGAAACGTTCAGTGCTGACTGCACGTTTCCACTGTCATCGCTTTGTCTTCTCCCAGCTTCTGTTATTTTGATGTCACCAGGAATGGTGACAGTTTTTGTCTCACCTGTATATTCAACAGTCCTTTGAGGACGCTGACCTCTTTCCTGCGATGGATTTCCTGACGGATTAGCACTATTGCTTCCCTTCGGCCGGCTGGCTGAAGAGTTTGCAGCACTATTTTCAGGGGACCGTCTGCCTGAAAATGAATTGCTGTTATCTGACGGAGCTCTTCCGTTTCTGCCGAAGGCAGGCATTTTTATAAGCTTCAATGTAATTTTATTGTCTGAAACTGAACTTACCTCACCTGTAAGGTCGGCCACTTGTACCTGCATCCGGCCGCCCATACTGCTGTCAGCTGCGGCTGCCGGTGAATTATTGGAACCGCAGGCTGCAAGAGAGAATATAAATAAAGATATTAAGAGAATACTTATGCTCTTCTTCACAAATAAACACCTTCCTGTCTTGATATTGGATTATTTTTACTGCTACATCAATATAATACAATCCAAATAAGTAGATTCTGTGAAGAAAGTATTGTTAATTTATGAACTTATAATTAAATGTTTTACAAAAATTATATAATTTTGTACAATTATACTTGTGATATTTATAATGAAAGAATGCGGATTAAGAGGAGTAAATTATGATTTCATCGGATAGGGCTGTCACTGCAGAGCCCATTATTGATATCAAAATTTTAAAAGACAAGTTCCCGCAGTATTACCGGTGTCTGGGCCAGGATGAGCTCCAGCCCCATAAGATAGTGCTGTGCTCCAATCTGATCGCTAATAAGGATGAATTGCTTGAAAAGCTTATAATGATTTATAGCACAAAATTGGTAATCATCAAGATTATCAACGGCAGTATATCAAAAATGAATTTAGGTTTTGAGGATATAAACTATGTGGTAAACGAAGGCCAGCCTAATTCATATTGTATATCAATAGACTATAGGAATGGTTTAAAAGAGCGGATTTTTTTCGATTCCAACGTAAATGAGCTTGTTAACGGCTTACTGGTTGAATTGCGTAAAAAATTAATTGAAAACACTTTTATAACCGAAAAGCTGGATTATTCGGATATAGCTTTTTCAGATACCGAGGAAAACATATATACCGGCGCTTTGCTTGCAAAAAATGCAGTGATCGATAAGGCTTCGGTGCTGTGCAGCCTGAAACAGAAAAAAGTGTACCATCATCCTGGTTTACTGTTCAATAAGGTTATGACTCATGCTCATTTTACTATTGTCTGCAAACAGGAAATAATTATATTTATGGAAAATGACAACTCAAGGCCAAATCACAACATTACAGGAGATCTGATTCATATTCCTCTGAGAGCGTTGAAGAATATTGCTCTGGAAGCCACCGGAAAAGGTATGAAAATGAAATATGTTTTTAATACGGATAAAAAAATGGAAATATTTTATGAAAACGAAAGAACCGATCAACTCCTGAAGATTATGTCATATATAAATAGTATGATAGTCAGACAGATCGAATAAAATCTGCATTCTTGCTTGACCAAACGGCATATATAAAATAAAATCAGAATAATAGAATAATTATGATGCTAATTTTAAATCTATAATATAAGAGGTGCAATATGGGGTTCAATAACGATGTAGTAAATAATGTACTAAAAGAATTTGAAATCGACAAGGACAGCATGCTTCGAATTGCGGGACTGTTTAAGGAAACAATGGAAGCCGGTCTTAAAGGAGAAAAAACCTGTCTGAAAATGCTCCCTTCCTATATCGGAAAGCCCACAGGCAAAGAACATGGCGTATTTATGACTATGGATATGGGCGGGACAAATCTTAGATGTACAAAGTTCAGGATAAAAGACGGCAATTTTGAAAAGCTTGCTGAGATAAAAGAAAAGCTTATAAACAAGGAAAAAGACTTTGACCTCACAAAATCAAATACTGATGCAAGCCAGCTCTTTGGTTATATGGCCGAATGTATGGCGGGTATAACTGAACCTGGAGAGAGCATGTATCTTGGAAATACCTTTTCTTTTCCATGCAGGCAGGAAGGCATAAATGAAGCATATTTGATACATTGGACAAAAGAGATTACCACCTCGGGTGTAGAGGGTCAGAATATAAATAAACTTCTTGCTGATGCCCTGAAGGCAAAAAATATAAATATTGAGCCGGTCGCCATACTGAATGATACGGTGGGGACTTTGCTTGTTGCAATGTACAGTTATCAGGATGCAGATATCGGTTCAATCATGGGAACAGGGCATAACACCTGTTATCTGGAAAATAATCATCCCATCAATGGCGGAAAAATGATAGTGAATCTTGAGTCGGGTAACTATAATGTGGGGCTTCCTGTTACAAAATATGATGAGATTATAGACAAGAACAGTCAGATGCCAGGCTTACAGCTGCTGGAGAAAATGGTGTCGGGATACTACATGGGAAGTATTGTTAAGGAAGTCTGCAAGGATCTGTACAATCAAAAGCTGTTATTTGCAAATGATGATTCTGATACAAATACTTTTTTCAATCAGAATTTTAATGCGCTGATGGTGGAAAACTTTATACTCTATCCCTCACAGACCACGGAACATTACAATTGCACTATGGTCGACGCCGAGCTGATAAAGAGTATTTCAGAAGCTGTTTTAAAGAGAACAGTAAGACTTGTCGCCACTTCTCACCTTGGTATCCTGTTCCATCAGGAAAACGACGGAACCAGAGTTAAAAACAAGCATATTATAGCAATAGACGGAACCATATATGAAAAGATGCCAAAGGCGCCAAAATTGATGGAAGAAGCTTTTGCCGACGCTTTAGGGCAGGATGCTGAAAATATAGGAATCCGTTTGGTAAAAGACGGTTCCGGATTGGGTGCGGCTATAGCAGCAGCTGTTGCTACAACACAAAAATAGACAATGATATTTATTCCTTTTTTATCCTTAAATATGGTAAAATGGGGTGCCGCAAAGTATAATTTTCCACATATATTTCAATTGTGTTAGTTTTGCCACACCCCATTCTTTAATGTTGTTTTTAATACCATAAATTTAAGATGACTGACATGGCTAATTGGCGTGTACAGACTGGATATTCTGTTTTTTATATTCCTCCAGACAGCCGCCGTAATGTTTTATCTTGTGATTGATTTTATCCAGGTTTTTATTTAATTCTTCCATTTGTCTTAACACATGGTTTCTATGTTCCAGCAGCATTTTTACACGGCTTTCAAGAGTGTGATCACCTTCCAGCGCTCCCTGGATGAATTTTTTTATCTGTCTTATGGGCATACCGGTATTCTTCAGGCAGCAGATAAGTCCAAGCCATTCGATATCGTTATCGGTAAAAAGCCTGTTACCCGCACTGTCTCTGACAACAAAGGGAAGTAATCCTTCTTTATCATAATACCGGAGTGTATACGCTGTAAGGTTCATTTTTTCAGCTGCCTGTTTAATAGTGTATTCCAAAAAAATACCCCCTTTAACTTTTCTATTTCTAAATTACACTTATATTATACTTCAGGTCAAGAGATATTTAAAATTTATAAGAGTATTGACTTATAGTAAACTCTAAGGTATAGAATTCGAGTTATGGAGAACAATTTTAGTATTTACATGGATAAATTAGAAAATATAAGAAAGAGGTGTTTTGATGAAAAAAATTAGTATTGGCGGAGCTTTAAATGCATCTGAAATTTCTCTTGGCTGTATGAGGATAACAGAGCTTTCGAAAAAGGATGCGGCAGTGCTTATAAATACAGCCCTGGAAGAGGGAATAGATTTTTTCGACCACGCTGATATTTATGCAGGGGGAAAGTCTGAGGAAATGTTTGCAGAAGCTATTGATATGAGACCTGCAATCAGAGAAAAACTTATTATCCAGACAAAGTGCGGTATCAGGCAAGGGTATTTTGATTTTTCAAAAGAGCATATACTTGAAGCAGTTGACGGCAGCCTGAAACGCCTGAAAACCGATTATATTGACGTACTCCTCCTGCATCGCCCCGATACACTGGTTGAGCCTGAGGAAGTGGCAGAGGCGTTTTCCATCCTGCAATCCAGCGGAAAAGTCAGGAATTTTGGAGTAAGCAATCAAAATCCGATGCAGATTGATCTGTTGAAAAAACATGTGAGTCAGAAGCTGGTGGCAAATCAGCTCCAGTTTAGTATAATGCACACCGGTATGATTGATACAGGAATAAATGTCAATATGAATGTCCCCGGTTCCTTTGACAGAGATGGAAGTATACTGGATTACTGCCGGCTGCATGATATCACCATCCAACCCTGGTCACCTTTCCAGTATGGTTTTTTTGAGGGAGTGTTCTTAAATAATGACAAATTCCCCGAACTTAATAAGACCATTGATAAACTGGCAGAAGCCAAGGGCGTTACAAATACGGCTATTGCTATAGCATGGCTTTTAAGGCATCCTGCAAAAATGCAGCCTATTGTTGGTACAACAAGTGCTTCCAGACTGAAGGATATATGCAAGGCTTCGGGAGTTGAACTGACAAGGCCTGAATGGTATGAAATTTATAGAGCTGCCGGAAACAAGCTTCCGTAGAAATATGTGTAAAATGTTACAGAGCTTGTTTTATCAGGTTTTATTCAGTAAATAAAAGAGAGATACAGGAGAGCCGGTGCGCGGAAAAATTTCCAACACCGGCTCAATTTAATTTAAAAACTTATTGTTCGGCATCACTTTTTTGAAATAACCTTTCAAAAAGCCGCCGGTTGTTAATTACGCTGGGATCGGAGGGCCTGTATTTTGCGGCCTCTTCATTATGCTCGTGTGCCTTTTGAAAGTCACCAATTCTGTAATAGCAGACGCATAACTGTAAATGCGGATACCAGGTATAATAAGCCATATAGACAAAACTCCATCTATCAGGATCAGGGTACAGTTTTGTTGCCAGCTCATACCAGAAGATTGCTGTTTTATAATCTCTCCTGGTGTGAAAATTGTAGCCTATCCGGCTGCAGGCTTCACCTCTGGGAGGGGAGTAATTAAAGGATTGGAACAGGGAAGCAAGTTCTTTGGTTTTATCTCCTAATGAGCGATAACAGTCGCCTTTATAAATGCAGGCAAAGATTTTATCTTCTACCCAGCCGCCTTTCATTTCGAGGTTCTTGTCATAGTTGTCGATAGCTTCCTGGAAACGGCCGTTTTCCCTTAATTCATTGCCGTAATAAAAGTAATCCCTTGGAGAAAAAGTATCTCCCCTGGCAAGCTTGCTTTCGAATATTGAAACGGTACGGCCAACCGAATGGCGCAGCTTTTTATGGGTAACGGCAACATCAGAGTTGATGATTTTACCGTGGATATCCAGATAGTTATGGCAATCACCATACCAGCGGTAATTTTTTTCTCTTTTTACAAGGCGGTTATTCCGAAATCTCAGAGTTACATTTCCAAACTCATCAATTCCTGCATTATAATACATGGACACCGAATCAACGGAGGGGTCAAGGGTTTCCTTTAACTTTTTGAATTTTTCCCGGTCGTCTTCCAGGAGAACATCGTCTGCGTCGAGATATAATATGTAGTCTTTTGTGGCATATTTATAGGATTCATTTCTGGCTTCTGCGAAGCTGTTCGTCCAGGGGAAATCATAAATCCTGTCGGTGTATTGCTGTGCAATTTCTTTGGTTCTGTCAGTTGAACCTGTATCTACAATGTTGATTTCATCTACTATGTCCTTAACTGTATCCAAACAGCGGGCAAGAGTTTCTTCCTCATTTTTTACAATCATGCAAAGACTTATAGTTATCATATAGTACCCGGTTTATAAAGACCTTGAGTCTAATAAACGCTAAATCCTTTCATACGTTGCTATCTTAGTTTATTCTAATGGAAGGAAAATGTTGCTAGAAAGTTGTAGATATATGTATTCGTTCGGCCCGGGAGCTAAACAAGGGAAAAGCCCCCGCCCGCGATACAGGCAGGGGCTTTTAAAAGAGTAATCAATCCAGTAAAAGAATATCCATTTGGGCACTTACATTTGGTGCAAGAGTTAATGTGAGTGCAACTGCCGAATTGTTGCGCAATGTGATCTCATCTCCTGCGGTGAGGGACAGGATTGTATTGCCGCTCAGTTCACCGGTAGCAACCAAAGCTGATATTTGAGTAGCTGCATTAACGGTTCCGTTAACTGCAATTGCAATGGATGCTCCTATTCCGGCTGAAATGGAAAGATTATAAATTATTTCATAGCTACCTGTTGATGGAACCACTATTGATGTTGTTCCCGGGGTATGGGTTACTCCTACTAGCGGTCCGTTATTGCTAAACGGTACATCTGCTCCGCCAATTATTGTTGCGCCGGCAAGTGTAGCAAGATTATACACATTTGCATAAGCCGCTATTCCTGCTCCGGTGGCGCCTGCAATACCCGCAATACCTGCAACACCCGCAGGACCCGTCGGACCGGCAGGACCGGTAGCACCTGTTGCCCCCGTTGGGCCGGCAGGACCGGTAGCACCTGTTGCCCCCGTCGGA
>NZ_AORV01000056.1 GCF_000350485.1 Ruminiclostridium cellobioparum subsp. termitidis CT1112 | reverse complement strand
CAACGATCTGGCTATCACAAGTGTAAAAGCTTATGATACAAATGATGATGACAAGTATGAGACAGTAGTTCTTATGACAGAAGTTCAGACAGCTAACAAGTCATATTCTTTGACTATGGAAAACCTGACTGATAACTCAGTATTGGCTAATGCTTTAGGAAAGACAACACGTTCATTCCGTGGCGCTGCTGAAGATAAGACATCTCCAACAGTTAAAGCTGGTCAAATTAAGTCTGAAAACAATACACAAGTTGAAATCGAATTTACCGATAACAACGCAATGGATGCTGCAACTCTCGAAGATATCAGCAACTACAGTATTACTTACGGAAGTGAAACTCTTGAAGTAATCAGTGCTAAAGCGGCTGATACCAGTTATCCTGATGGATATACAACTAAAAAGGTTACACTTACAACTGCAGCTCAGGAAGTTAATAAGACTTACAAGCTGGAAGTTAAAGCTGTAGCTGATGAATTTGGAAATGTATTGAAGCAGACTGGTGGTAAGTACCCTGTATTCAGCTTCAGAGGTTCACCTGTAGATACTACACCTCCATACGTAGTAAAAACAGAGTATGTCAGCAACAATGAAATAAAATTACGTTTTGATAACAAAGTAGACAAGACAACTGCAACCGATCCTACAAACTATTCATTTAACAAGGATATCGGTTCACCAATCAAGGCAGCTTTGGAAAGCGATGATACAGTAGTTAAGTTAACTACTCCTACATTGACAGCTAATACAACTTATACTGTTACAATGAATAATGTAGAAGATAAGTTTGGAAATGCTATGTCAAATGCTAAAGTAGATGTTCTTACTAATTCAAAGGATATAGATACTACAGTACCATCCATATCCTACATCTACTCTCCAAATAACAAAGAAATACACATATACTTTGATGAAAAGATCGAGACTTATCCAAGTAGTTTGACTGTACAGCAGGTTAACAATGGTGCTTTGGTTGCTGGTACTTCAGTACCATGCACTTTTGCAGGAAAGCTTGATGATGGAAAAACTTTAGTTTACACAGTAACTTCAGGAACATTCTCAACTACATCCTCAGCTGATTACGTAATAGCTACTATTCCTACCGGGGATGCTAACCGTTTTGCTGATGAAGCTGGAAATAAAATAGTTACGTATACAGCTACTGTTCCTGATATAGCTGACAGATCAGTATTTACTTCAAACACTGAAGCAAACACTGCACCTGTTGTTGAATACATTGAGCAGGTTAATGTTAAAAAGCTTAAGGCTGTGTTCTCTGAACCAGTAAGATTGACCAATGTTCCATCCGGTAGTTTTAAAGAAGATAGAGGTAACACTGATATTGTAGACACTTATCAGTCTGAGTGGACAATTGAAAAGGCTTCTGGAATATGGAAGGCTAATGACAAAGTTACTTTGAATTTCAGTGCTTGGGCTAAGGATCTTTCAGGTGCACCTGCAGTTGAATTGGATACTAGCAAGGCTGATACAGAATACATCACATACATGGAAGATAATGTAGCTCCTGTTATTACAGGTGTTGCAGCAATCGACAGAAATACTATCGAAGTAACATATGACGAAGACATAGATGCTGTTGGTACTTACAGAGTTGTTTGGGAAGATCCTAACAACAGTAACATCAAGAAAACTATTTCTTTACAGACACCACCAGCTAAGGATGGCAGTGTTGTTACCATCAAGACCAATGATGAATTGGAATTGGCTAAAAACTATATATTAACAGTTCTTTCCGGTGCTAAAGATGTAGCTGGAAACAGAGAAGACTATAAAGATGTTAGATGGGATTTCGCTGGTTCTGATGTTAAGACTGTTGATCTTGTAAAGGGCGTTGGAACAATAAACGCTAAGAAGATCTATGTAACAGCAACTAAAGCTATTGCCTCAGTTACTGTATACGAACTTGGTAATACAAACGTTGTTATTCCACAGGCTTCTGCAATTGTAAGAACTGATAGCAATAAAAAGGCTACTGTTTCTCTTGAGTTACCACTTCTGTCCTCAAAGAGTTACAGAGCTGCAGTAACTTATGTACAGGGCGGTTCAGAGAATTTTGACTTTGAAGGAAATACTCCTGACATCGGCTTGGCTTTGGTAAGAGCAGATGCTAATACTGTTAAATTAGATCTTAATGGTTATACAGCAACTGACTATCAGGTAAAAATAATCGCAACTACCACAGGTGCTATTAATGTAGCTGGTGCTATTACTGGTACACCTGATACTGATACAA
This sequence comes from Ruminiclostridium cellobioparum subsp. termitidis CT1112, assembly GCF_000350485.1. Taxonomy (GTDB): domain Bacteria; phylum Bacillota; class Clostridia; order Acetivibrionales; family DSM-1351; genus Ruminiclostridium; species Ruminiclostridium termitidis. Next base: position 63,324 of record NZ_AORV01000056.1, on the reverse strand, counting down.
CTGATACTGATGATTTAACATTTGGAACTGCAGGTACTCCTGCTAATGCATCAGAATACTATGTAGTATTAACCAAAGATGATGATCGTACTACAGTTGTATATGCTTCTAAAGTAGAAGTTATAATACAAGATGATGTAGCAGCTGGTTTTATGGTTACAGCTAAGGCTAATCTTACTACAGCTAGTTTAGTAGTGGCAACTCCTACAGCTGCGACAGCAACAATAGCATTACCTGATACTACCGTTGCTGGCACATTTGGAACAATATCTTGGTCAGCAGTTTCTGGTACAATTGATAATGGTGTTTATACAACTCCTACCAGACCACAAACTGATATATTGACTGCTACAATTACTATTGGTTCAGTTTCTGAGACTAAGACATTTAATGTAAATATCCCAGCTACAGGTGCTGTAACAGTTACTGTTGTTACTCCATAATAAAAATGTGTCAATGATTTAAAAGCTTGTGAGTCTGAAGGACTCACAAGCACTTGAAAACACTCCACGGTACATAAATACCTGTGGAGTGTTTTTTTATCCAACTTTCTTATACTTTCTTCTACAACATTTACAATATATATGGTAATATTAATATATCTAGGATTTTATTACATAGGAGGATAATTAAATTATGTACAAAAGGAGAATACTGGCGTTTATTATTATATGCTGCTGCTTAATATCAATTTTTGCTGTAACCGGTGTAATGGCAGAATCAACTACACAAGAATATATATCTGAAAATGATATGGCTTCAAGACTGAATCAGCTTGGAATGATAACAGGAAATGAAAAAGGTGATTATATGCTGCAATCCAAGCTAAAGAGAAGTGAAGCGACACAGTTTTTAGTTAATCTGATAGGTAAAAATAAATATGTTAAAGACAATAAAGATACATACTCTACAACAAGTTTTAATGATGTAAAAAAGACAGACTGGTTTGCACCAAGTGTGGGGTATTGTGAGCGTTCAGGCATTATAACAGTAAATGATACTGCTACCTTCAGACCAAAAGATTATGTATCTGAAAAAGAATTTTTAGGGATGACATTAAAAGCTTTGGGCTATACTACCGAAGATTTTTCCTGGAGTACAGTATTTCAGAAGGCCTATGAGGCAGGACTGGTAAGTGATCCCTCTTATCAGTCAAAAACTGATGATAACAGTGATTTTAAACGAGGAAATGTAGTAAGAGTTATGTATACTGCATTAGGATTACAACCTAAATCTGAAAATATGAGCCTGATTCAGAAGATGGTAAATGAAGATATAATAACCTATGAAACAGCCAGTGCTTCAAAGATTCTTAAGGATGAAGAAATTTCAAAAATTGTTGAAATAAAGCCATTAAATGAACAGAAAATAAAAGTTATTTTTAATGAAAAAATGGGTAATATTAATGCAGAGAGTATACAAATAAATGATATTTCAAATGGAAATATACTCAGTGTAAATGGTGTAAGCCAAACCGATACGGAGTTAATTATCAAAACTTCGACTCAGGTTGCTGCCAGAAAATACAGCATTGAAATTAAAAAGCTTGTAGATTACGAAGGAAATACAATTTCTAAAGTTTCAGGGCAATTCAGCGGATTTACAGTAGTTGAGGTAGTATCGGATTTATTTAAAATAAGCAAAATAGAACAAAAAAACGGGGACGAAGTAAATGTTTACTTTACACATCCTGTGAATGATAATGCAGCAAATCCGTTATATTATGAAATATATGAAAATGATTCACCATTTGTATCCTCAAGTCCGTCAGACACATTGATAAAAGTATTGCCTAATAGTGAGGGGGTAACTATTTCTTTAAAAGGAAAGAAATTTACTGCTGATCAGGAGTATTCTATAAAAGTTTCGTCAGAACTGATAAGTGCATTTGGAGTTACCTTTGTACCTCAGACAGAATTGGACACATTTATTGCAAAGGATATACAACAAAGTACTGGTTTTGCCATTGGTCAGGTCATATGCCTGACAAGGAATACGATCCAGGTGGATTTTACTATGGATGTTGATCCCAACATGGCTGAACAAATTTACATGTATAATGTAACTGATTCTAGCAATAAGCCAATTCAGGTAAAAGCAGCCCAGATGATTGCAAAACCGGGGAGAAGTGTGCTTCTTTCATTAGGTAGTTCCTTGGATCCAACAAAAAGTTATAACTTGATGGTAAATTTAATGAGTGATGTGAACCATCAATATACAATAAATACAAAAAGTTATTCCTTTGTTGGCGATACTGCAGGAATGATTGAATTTCAGGTATTTGGTGTTGTTCCTGTTGATACCTCCTCAGTTGATGTAACGTTCAGTAAGCCATTAAGTGAAAAAGCTTTATCTGATGTATCTAATTTTACAGTACTTGATACTAAAAATTCATCTTTTAAATTGAATCCGATTAAGGCTGTAGTGGCCTCTGAGGACTCATGTACTATAAGGCTGTTTTTTCAAAATGATAGGAAATTGCAGCCCAATATTACATATACGCTAAGAATGAGTTCAAAAATTACTGATTATACAGGGTATTCCTTGACCGGACAAAGCGACTATACATTCGATTCATACAATATTTCTGACGCAAATATGTCAATGGAAAAAGCAGTTAAAATTTCGCGGGATACGATAAAAGTAGTTTTTAGTAGAGAAATAGCGATGGATACTCCCAATATACTTACAGGTAATTACAGTGTTGAGTATTATGATAACGGAGCATTAGTGAAAAAGGTTCCTATAGCCATTACCTATATTGATAGTAAAGTAATCGTACTGAAATTTGACTATCTCCCTGAGGGTGTAGACTATACATTTAATTATAAGCAATTAAAAGATATAGGAGGAGAGGTTTACTCTGATTCACAAAGCAATACTATTAAAGTTACAGTGGCGAAATAGCTTTACAGTTAAATGGTAGAACTGGCTGTTTGTAGATAACCTAAGGGTGCTACATATAAAAGTTCTGATGTATATGGTATCATCGAGACACCAAAATCGAATGGACTTGACAATATATACATACTTGAATGTCTGCTGTTTTACATGCATGATTAGGACTGGGCGGAATTATCCACAAAATCTGGGCGGTCTGACGCTGAAAGACAGAATGTAAAAAGTAATATTTTGTTTCTCATTATGGCTAACCATATATAATTTACAAGGTTAGCTATAATGTAGAGCGATTACATTCATTTAATTGAGTTTTATCAAATTAAATGTCGCTGTAAAAAATTTTGTGTATGGAACATTGAAAATGCTCCTTTTTGGTTAAGAATTTAGGTATTAACCAGAGAGGAGATTTTTTATGAGTGCTTTACCAAAAGAGCTAATTCAGGAGAATGATTTTAAAATCTAGGCGAAATAATGTCCTTTTTAAAAGAAGCGTTCAAGGATATTCTTCAAGAAATGTTCGAAGCTGAGATGGATGTTACTCTTGGATATTCACGGGATGAATCAAACAATAAAATAACTGATAGCAGCAGAAACGGTTACTCAAGCAAGAAGCTAAAGAGTAATTTGAACCTAAAATAGTTTCAAAATATAAAAGAGATGTAGCTAGTATCGAAGAAAAAGTAATATCATTTTATGCAAGAAGCATGCCTGCAAGGGATATTCACGATTAGGCTAAAGAACTTTATGATTTTGATGTTTCATCTGAAACGGTTAGCAAAATAACCAAAAAATTGTTCCTGAGATTAGAGAGTGGAAAAGTAGACCTCTTGAGCCTGTATATCCTTTTGTATTTATGGATGCTATCCATTACAAGGTAAGAACTGATGGACAAATAGTTAATAAAGCTGCATATGTTGTCATGGGTGTAGATATTTTAGGCATTTAGATTGGTGAAAATGAATCCTCAAAATTCTGGTTAGGAGTCCTCTGAATGACCTTAAAAATAGAGGGATAGAAGATGTTCTAGTTTTCTATATAGATGGTCTTTAGAAATTCAGAGATGCATTATTCATCAATTAAGAAATTCATTCAAATTATAACAAGGATTTAAAGGTTTTTTCAAGGGATTTTAAGAGTGTGTAGCTCCAGCGAAAAAATAGCATTAAATCGACTTGAAGATTTAAAAGTAAATGGGGTAAGGAATATCCTTATGCATTTAGAATCTGGGAAAATAACTGAGAAGTACTATGTCCATTCTACAAATTCCCGGAACAAATAAGGAAGATAATACATACAACAAATATTATTGAAGGCTTACATCGACAGTTCAGAAAAGTAACCAAAGGCTAAAGCGGTGTTTCCTTCAGATAAATCCCTTGAGAAAATGCCTTACCTGGCTTCAATGAACGTAATAAAAAACGGACTCAAGGATACTGGAACTGGGAGGTAATGAGTCAACTAACGATTATGTATAATGAGAGGCTTGATTACTACATTTATCCACCATCAGCCACTAGCTTGTCCTCAGCGCCGGACAGGCTAAACCCTCAAAATAGAGGGAAAGACATAGAAATATCATTATTAAAGATTATTGCCAAATTTAGTCTGGAACATGCATAGAATCCCAGAAATCTGGCAATAATTTAAAATATAACATTTATTTTTAAGAGTTTGTACCTAGGAAATTCTCAGCCCAAAACTGAGTTAAAACTACTTCATACACAAAATTATTTACAGTACAAATAGAACATATAATGAACTCGACTGTTTTGCATTTTATCAAATAATTTTAACTATATCCAATACAAAGTATCAGATATAAATTAAAATTTATTTTCTTCTATAGTTGATAATAATAAGATCTATCTAATAGAACCACTTTGTTTATTGCTACTTTTACTATATTTTTTAGCAGGTTTATTTGCAATATTATTTAATTTGAGGGGAGGAGCAACAAGCTCCCTTGAATATAATCTGTTACATGCAAAGCCTATACCCAGAATGATCCAAAATAATGGGCTTACATTAACATTGCTATCATTGGCAATTGCCGCTATTAAGTATCCAGTTACAGAAAGCACACATGCAGAACCCACAAAATAATAAAAACTATCTTCTTTTTTAGGTTTAAAATATAGTTTAAATGAGTTTACAATGTACAAAATTATAAAGACTAAGAAGGCTAACAATGAAAATAGTCCTGTATTAATTGCAATCTGTAGATACATATTATGAGGCTTATCGACCAACATATAAGGGGTCCTAAATGCTTTGATTAAGCCCGCGAAATCATTTTGAGGAAAGTATAACCCAAATGTATCCGGGCCATGGCCTAATACCAAGGTGTTTGCTATTAATGGAATAGACCGGGACCAAATATACCCTCTACTGGAAGCCCAGGTTTCATATCCTTCAAAGCCAACCGCTTTAGCCTTCACAATATCGACAAGTTTATTACTCTGGGTAACAAATTTAAAAGAACCAGAATCATCAATGACAACAAAATAGTTTACATTTGGAGCAAAGATATGAATTGAGTTATTTTCAATTTTAAAAGTCAAACCAATATATTTAGGACTATCAAAACCAAATCGGTCTTTATCCTTTGGAGTTGCCATAATTTTCAGTTTACTTCCTGTATCATCAGAAAACTCAAGTTTCCTAGATTGTTGGTTAAATACTACGTTAATGGGGGAGGCACCCATATAAATTGTCATTTTTGCTTTATCAAATGTCATATCAGTTAAGTATTTGGTATCACCATCTTTGTAGATTGGCTGAACATGTTTTTTGGGCAAAAAATCTGTAATTTCATTTGAAATTATATTTCCAAGACTTACGTTAAGAATTATAAGTAAAATAGAACTAGAAAGGAGTATCCCTAGTACTGGAACCCAATACTTTAGTAGCTGTTTCCTATGTAAAATGACCAAGGCTATTGTAGTTATAATGACACTGACAATTCCTGCGCTAGAACGACTTCCAATAAGATTGATCAGAACCAGACCAGATAGAATTGCAGAAAAGATTTTTAAGTATGTTTTTCTTGAAAACAGAAGAGTTACAATAGTAATAGGCAGTGTCATTGCACAGAAGCTACCAACATAGTTTGGATTAAACAGGGTAGAATAAATATAGCGGGATGGGAACTTAAAATTTAAAGTAGTGCCGGAATCTACATATTTTTGTGGGAGAATCAACTGTTTCATAAAATCAGTCTGAAGAAAATCAAAGTTAAATAGCTGAGAGATTCCTAATGTGCTCAAAATAGCAGCGCATATCATTAAAGAACCAAATAACACTTTAATGTCCTTCTCGTTGGATATCAAATGTGCTGATATAAAGCAAATAATAACATAACATAAAATCACCCAAAAACCCTCATATCTATCGATAAAACCCATGAACGCAATATCATGGTATTTTGACATTGACGAAGACAAAAAAACTAAGAAGAGATAAACAAACAACGGTATAAAACCAATATTTAGTTTTAAAATAATTTTCTTAGTATACAAGTAAAAAGAAAAAAAAACAGTTGAGAAGACAGTGAAAATTATTAACCACTGCACTTTGTAATAATTAAAAAAATCACCTACCGTAGGGGAAGAATACAAATTTTTTAGCCCTTCATTTACAGGAACTTCCTTCAAATAAACAATCATTGGTACTACTAATAAAATTAAAGCCAATGGAATTATTTTCACATAATTTTCATTGCTTTTATTAATTTTTTTCAAATTGGTTTCGACCACCTTTCATTATCAACTCACATAATTTTAACATAGCTTAATAAGTAAATAAACTGTAAAATATAACTTTCTAGATATATTCTGAAATAACTTCAATTGACAAACATAAGGGAAAATAGTAATATTAACGTGTTCATAAATTAAACATATAAGAGTATAACATGGATAAAAAACACATTGTACTTAACGAAATACGTAAAAACCCAAAGATAACTCAAAGAGAATTATCAAAAATACTGCAATGCTCTCTTGGGAGCATTAATTTACTCTTGAGTAAAATGGTAAATGAAGGCTTGATTAAGATAAAAAGAATGCCTATGAATAGAATTCGTTATATACTTACGCCAAACGGAGTCTTAGAAAAGCTGCAAAAAACAAGTAAATACATAAAAAGTAACTATAATTTTATCATTAATATACAAGAAACAATTAGGATGACGCTGGAAGATTTAACAAATGAGTATGGAGATATAACCGTCGTTTTAGAAGACGATGAGATAAGTGAGCTTGTTAAGCTTTCAATAGGAGAAAACGATAAAGTAAACTTGATTAGACATGGGGAAACAATTGGAGAATTTAAAACAGTTGTAGCTTTAGATATAAATACTTATAATGTGTTAAAGTCCAAATATAAAAGAGTTGTAAATCTAATTGAATTGATTTAAATAAAGATAATAATTTCAATAAGCTGGGGGTGGTGAAAATATATTTGGTTGTGAAAAGAGTGTTAGATTTTTTAATTGCTTTAATAAGCCTAATAATAATTTTACCAGTTTTTCTGATTTTAGCCATTGCAATAAGATTTGATTCCAAAGGACCTATCTTATTTAGGCAAAAGCGAATTGGAATGAATAAAACATATTTTAATATTTTCAAATTTCGTACAATGAAAATAAATACACCAAAAGATAAACCAACTCATATGCTTGAAGATCCTAAAAAGTACATAACACGACTTGGTGGTTTTCTTCGTAAAACAAGCCTAGATGAGCTTCCGCAAATTATAAATATTCTAATCGGAAACATGTCATTTATAGGACCTCGGCCTGCATTGTGGAATCAGTATGATTTGATTGCTGAACGTGATAAATACGGTGCTAATGACATTCTACCTGGCCTTACAGGATGGGCACAAATTAATGGCAGAGATGAATTACCTATAAACATTAAAGCAAAACTAGATGGTGAATATGTCGAGAAAATGGGATTTTCTATGGATATCAAGTGTTTTTTCTTTACCATTATTTCTGTAATAAAACGTGAGGGTGTTGTAGAAGGAGGGAACGGCAAGATGGAGAAAGTATTAGTGGAAAGTGTGGCTACCGAAAAAACTACCCGCTAGGAGATATTAGAGCATGAAAAAGATTCTTATAACAGGTGCCGACAGCTATATAGGTACTTCACTTGAAAAATGGGTGACACAATGGCCCAATAAATATCAGGTGGAGATTATTGATATGAAAGAACCATCATGGAAGTATAAAAATTTTTTCGGATATGATGTGATTTTTCATGTGGCAGGTATTGCTCATGTGTCTGCTGATCCAAAAATGGAAGAATTATATTATAAGATTAATCGTGATCTCACTATAGAAACTGCTGTCAAGGCAAAGAATGAAGGTGTTAAACAATTCATTTTTATGAGCAGTATTATTGTTTATGGAGATAGTAGTTTCATTAATAGTTCGAGAGTTATAGATAAAAACACAATTCCTAAACCGGCTAATTTTTATGGAAAAAGCAAATTAGAGGCTGAAGAACGGATTAGCGTTTTAGAAAGCAGCGAATTTAAAATAGTAATACTTAGACCGCCAATGATTTACGGTAAAGGATCAAGGGGGAATTACCCGAGATTGGCGAATTATGCCAAGAGGTTTCCTCTTTTCCCTGATATTGAAAACAAAAGAAGTATGCTCTATATTGATAACTTATGTGAATTTATACGGCTTATGATTGATAATGATGAGCAGGGTACTTTTTTTCCACAGAATGCGGAATATGTTAATACAGCCGAAATGGTAAGATTAATCGCAGATATTCACGGAAAAAAGGTTAGACTTGTTAAAATTTTCAACTTAATTTTGAAGATGCTAGGGAGATTTTTTGGAGTGGTTAATAAAGCCTTTGGCAGTCTGGTATATGATATGAAATTATCAGAATACAAACAAAACTATAGGGTTAGAAATTTTCGGGATTCAATTGAAATAACAGAGAAGTGATGAAGGGGTTAGTATAAAATGAGGAAAATGTTAATGCTTGCATCTGTTGCTTCAATGATAGATCAGTTCAATATGTCTAATATAGACATTTTGAAAAGCAAAGGTTATGAAGTTCATGTTGCTGCGAACTTTGAATATGGTAATACAAGTTCAAAAGAGCGGGTAAAAGAGTTCAAGAAGGAATTGGAAGCTCTCGGTATTAAATATTATCACATTGATTTTTCACGTGATATTAAAGATGTAATCGGTAGTATAAAAGCGTATAAAAAGATAGTACAATTAGTAATTAAAAATAAGTATGAGTTTATCCATTGTCATTCACCGATTGGTGGGGTGTGTGGAAGGGTGGCTGCGTTTGAGACAAAGACCAAAGTAATTTATACTGCACACGGATTTCATTTTTTTAAGGGTGCGCCGTTACTTAACTGGTTGATATATTATCCTGTGGAACGATGGCTAGCTAAGTATACTGATGTGCTTATTACAATAAATAGAGAAGATTATGAGCGTACAAAGACATTTAAAGCAAAAAGGATTGAGTATATACCGGGTGTGGGGATAAATATCGTAAAGATTGGGAACGTCAATATAGATACAAATATAAAACGGAATGAGTTGGGTATATCTTCAAATTCTTTAGTCATATTGTCAGTAGGGGAATTAAATAAAAACAAAAATCATGAAACCGTTTTAAAAGCAATTTCAATACTTAAAGAACGTGATATTTGTTATCTAATATGTGGTACAGGTTCCCTGGAGGAATATCTAAAAAAACTATGTACTTCACTAGGAATAGAAGATAAAGTAAAATTCCTTGGTTTTAGAAATGATATTTATGAAATTTACAAGTTAGCTGATATATTTGTTTTTCCATCTTTTCGGGAAGGCCTTTCAGTAGCACTGATGGAATCAATGGCCTCAGGCCTTCCTGTTGTATGTTCAAAAATAAGAGGAAACACTGATTTGGTAAAAAACAACAGAGGTGGTTTTTGTGTCGGACCGCATGATGTGAACGGTTTTACCGAGAGTATTAAAAAGTTATTTAATAATGATCGAAGGATAATGATGGGAAATTTTAATAAAGAAGCGATTAAGAATAATGACGTTATTTGTGTGCAGAACAAGATGAATAAAATTTACTCAGATATAAATTGATGAATTCCACTGTACAATAGCATTTATGAATTGAATGGGAAGAGATTTCGAAAGTACGAAGGGATTAATAATATGAATCTTTATGAAAAATTATTGAACAATCAAGAGAAGATTTCGGTAGTTGGATTGGGCTATGTTGGAATGCCTATTGCTGTGGCCTTTGCTAAAAAAGTAAATGTTGTTGGTTTTGATTTGAATAAATGCAAGATTGAACAATATAAAAATGGTATTGATCTAACTAATGAGGTTGGTAATGATGTCATTAAACAATCTACCGTAGATTTTACGTACGATGAAACCAGACTCCAGGAAGCAAAATTTCACATTGTTGCTGTTCCAACTCCTGTCAATACGGATAAAACTCCAGATCTAAGTCCGGTAGAGGGAGCAAGTAAAATCCTGGGAAGAAACCTATCTAAGGGATCAATTGTAGTGTATGAATCAACTGTATATCCGGGTGTTACTGAAGATATATGTATACCTATACTTGAGAATGAATCAGGATTAAAATGTGGTATTGACTTTAAGGTGGGTTATTCACCAGAACGTATTAATCCGGGAGATAAAGTACATAAATTAGAGAATATAAAAAAGATAGTGTCCGGTATGGATGAAGATTCATTGGACATCATTTCAAAGGTTTATGAACTGGTTATTGAAGTAGGAGTACATAAAGCAAGCTGTATTAAAGTCGCTGAAGCTGCTAAAGTTGTTGAAAACAGTCAACGTGACATAAATATTGCATTTATGAATGAACTAGCTATGGTATTTGGCAGAATGGGCATTGATACAAAAGAAGTTGTAGATGCTATGAACACTAAGTGGAATGCGATTGGATTTTATCCGGGGCTAGTCGGCGGACACTGTATTGGGGTAGATCCTTATTATTTTATATACCAAGCCGAAAAACTTGGGTATCATAGCCAGATTATTTTGGCCGGGAGAAAAATAAATGATGGGATGGGTGAATATATCGCTGACATTATCATTAAAAAGCTTATCTTAGCCAATAAGGTTGTTAAAAAGTCAAAAGTTGTTATCTTGGGATTAACATTTAAAGAAAATTGCCCTGATACACGTAATTCAAAGGTTAATGATATTATTGTACGACTCAGGGAATATGGTATTGAACCTATTGTAGTAGACCCGCAAGCAAACGAAGACGATGCAAAGAAGGAATACGGAGTATATTTGACTGATATATCTGAGGTTAATGATGCAGATTGCCTGGTTTTCGCGGTTGCACATAAACTATTTAAAGAAATGAAGGTTTCAAATATAGATAGTATGTTTAAAAATATAAAAAATTGTGAAAAAGTAATTATCGATGTTAAAAGTATGTTATGTAAAAGTGAGATAGAAGTTGCAGGTTATAGCTATTGGAGATTATAACATTGAGGGAGTTACAATAAATGGTGTTTTTATCAATTATCATTCCTATGTATAATTCTGAATTAACAATAAAAAAGTGTTTAGACTCAATAGGTGATAATAATAAAGTTGAAATAATACTGATTGATGATGGCTCAACTGACAGCACAAAATTAATATGTGAGACTAACTATCGGAATAAAAATTTGATTAAATACATATATCAGAACAATTCAGGCCCTGGTGTAGCGAGAAATACTGGTATATCAGCAGCGACAGGTAAATATATCATGTTTCTGGATTCCGATGATTATCTGGACACGCAAGTTCTTAATACAATTTTAGATAACTATTTGATTCAGGGTGAATATGACATAATATATTATGATTTTGACCAAGTAAATGAAGCAGGACAGGTGATAAGGCATTTTGATTTATCAGCGTTTAACCGTGTTGACAAATATGATCTTATGACATATACGTTATCATGGACACTTCCTTGGGGACAATTTAAAATAATCAATAGAAATATAATTGACAAGTTCAATATCAGGTTTGATGAAGATAACAGAAATTCTGAAGAATTGATATTTACATTAAATTGCATAAATTCAGCATCAAAATTACTATTTTGTAATCTGACCCTGTATAAGTATTTGAAAAGAGAAGGGTCAATGTCAGTAGCAGTAACATGGGAACATTTGTTCAAAACAAGCGTATTGATAATGGGAATTTTAAAAAGTAATTTTGGAGATACGCATAAACAAGGAATTTATAATTTTGAACTGGTTATAAAAATACAAATACTTAAGCTATTGGCTGAACAGTGTAAAGGATTTAGCGGTTATATTAAATATAAAAAATTGCTATACAGTGATGTACACTATTTACTTGAGATGGCTGATATTAATTATTTGCAAAAACGCTATCAATTTATTTATAGATGCTTAAAGGTCAAAATGGACATAATACTGTATATTTCTTTCAAGGGTTTAAAGTTGGGGTGATAATTATTTCTGATCAGTTGGAAAGAAAATATAATAATGGAGCTAAAGTAGTTTTATTAGTATCTGTTTTAGCGATTCCTCTTCAACTTGCTACTTCGGCTGTTATTAGTAGAGTATCTGCCGAAGCATCAGGAATTTTAGGAATTATAGAGTTGTTTTATAATATAATAATTACTTTTTTCTTATTTGGTGGAGAAACAGCTATAGTTAAATTATTGTCTGATATTAAACAACCCTTAAATAAAAAAAGGTTTATTGTATATTACATACGAATATGCTTAATATACTTTGTTGTGTTTACTGTTGCCTTCAGATTATTTGGGATTGATATTATAAAAATATTCGTTGGTATAGACGAAAATACCACGCTAAGTATGTATTTAGCTGGCATATTAATAATTATATGTAATATTTTATTAGCATATGTGAAGGAGCAAGAACATTTCTTTATCTATTCAATTGGTACTAAGGTATTTAACATAGTCACTTTTTTTGGGACTTTATATATTGCTGTTATTAATAAAAGCAATGCTAAATCAAATCTATTTATGTCACTATTTATAGGGTTTATATTATTACTTATATACCTTTTGATAAAAAATAAGCTTTTTAATTTAAAAGCTTTATTTGAGTTTAAAAGACCTGAGCAGAAGATTTTCAAATATGCTCTATTTCTACATCTCTCAACAATTATGGCTTTTATATTTGATAAGGCTGATCAGATCATAATCATTAATAAACTGGGCCTGGGTGTATTGGGAGGATATTACCTAATAGTGAAAATAGTAAATATGATTAAGTTAATCCCTAATATTTATAATTCAACTTTTTATCCATATATATGTAAACAATTAAATAAAGAAACCTCTAATAAAATTTTTGGAATTCTGATTAATAGAAATCTGATGATTATTTTTCCAATTACCGTGTCAATTGTGATGAACTCTAAGTTAATTGTAAGAGTTCTTTTTGGCCCGGAATACTTAGATTATACAAATATATTACAGCTTTTTACAATTACTGTTATTATTTCTGCACCGGCAATAATATTGAACAATTATTTGTTTGCTCTAGGGAAATCAAAGCAGTATTTTATTATAAGTGTAATATCAGTAGTATTTCAAGTGTCTTTAATGCTTCCATTGCTTAAATATGTGGGGATTGAAGGCCTAGTAATTGTAAGAGTTGTTGCATCAATTATTACCATTAGTTTGTGTAAGCTTTACTTACGTAAGATGGATTATGAGATAAAATTATCAAATCAATATTATTTATATTGCTCACTATTGTGTATTTTGGGTTTGATAATTAAAATTAAAAACACAAATGATTTAATAAACCTACTTATAACAATTGTTGTTTTAATAATATTTTGTATATTTAACCGTAATAGTTTGTTGAATCTTATAAAAGTCAAGCAGATTTAACATCATTAAAATGAGGAGATTTTCTTATGAGAAAGGTATTATTTATAATTAAGATCACCATTATCGGTTTTTTTGAGGGGTTTTTAGACGTATTTCCTGATGGTTCATACGGTGATCTTATTCGTGGCTGGTTTATTAAAACTAGGATAAAAAAGTGTGGAAAAAAATTAAAGGTATCTAAACATGTTAGAATTCTTAATGCACAGAATTTAATAATAGAAGATAATGTTTATATTGGTTATGGAACATGGATGGATGCAAAATATGGAGTTTCTATAGGAAGTAAAACAATGATTGGGCCATATGTTATAATTGCATCAGGTAATCACGAATTTAATTTAGATGATATGTCTTTTTTTAACAAGTCTAAGGGAAAAATGGTGACAATAGGTAGAGGTTGCTGGATAGGGGCAGAATCAGTTATTACTTCGACAGGTAACTTAAGTAATTATTGTTTAGTAGCTGCGAGAACTATAATAACAAAACCTATTCCAGAAAAAAGTAGGGTTATTAATGTTAATCAAATTGTAGGAAAGGTAGTCTAAATTAATTGTTGATTTATATTTGTAAGTTTGCATTAAGAAAAATAGGAGGATTATGTATGAGTTTTTTGAGTAAAGTATATAAAGTTTATAAATACGATAATCCGTATTTTAAAAGGATTAATAAAATATTTTTAGAGTATAATGGTGCATCTTTAGATGAAATTCAAAGTTACCAAGTGGATAAACTTAAATCTTTACTAATAGAAAGTTTTAAATATGTACCTTATTATCACAAACTTTTTGATGAGTGTGGTTTTAATCCTGAGAGATTTAGTAATTTAGATGACCTTTGTAAGATTCCTATATTAACGAAGAAAGATATCAATACCAACAGAAACGATCTTATCTCAAAAAATTATCAAAACAAAAAGTTAGTTGAGATAAGTACAGGCGGTACAACAGGTACACCAATGGTTCTTTATTTTTCTAAACAAAGTAAGTATGTTAGGATCGGTAACTGGACGAAATGGAAAAAAGTTAGTGGTGTAGATTTTAAAAATGATAGATATTGTTATATTGGGAAAATACTAAACTCTGATTTTCCTATAAAAAAAGATCAGTTAAATGATATAATACTGTTTGCCTCAAATAAAATGACAGAGCCAAATATTCTAAAACTTATTGAGGAACTTAAAATTTTTAAACCTGTGTATATTCAAGGGTATGCATCGGCTTTGTATATACTTGCGACGGGTATAAAAAAACTGAATATTGATGTTTCCCAATTACGGTTAAAGGCAATTTTAACATCTTCTGACACGCTTTTTCCTACATATAGAGATACTATTGAGAAAGTATTTAATTGTAAGGTATTTGATCATTATGGACAGAATGAAGATTGTATAGTTGGTACAGAATGTGAATTACACAATGGTTATCATATTCATGAAGAAACAACATATGCAGAAGTGATTGATTTAATCAGCAACAGACCATCTGATGCTATTGGTAAAATAGTAGGAACTAATTTATGGAATTATGCTATGCCTTTAATAAGGTATGAAATAGGTGATGTTGGGAGGCTTGTTTCTGAGTCGTGTGAATGTGGAAGTAAGCATAGGAGAATTCTTGATTTTCAAGGAAGATTAGATGATATTATTAAACTACCTGATGGGACACCCATCTCAGCGGGAAGTCTGAATCAACCTATGAAAAAATCTGTTCAAGAAATCATTGAAATACAATATATACAGAAATCAATTAACTCCTTAGACATAAATATCGTTCCAGATGTTCATTTTTCACAAAAAACTATAGAAAAATTTAGTCGTGAGTTAGAAAATTTAATTGGAAATAATTTGGAGATACAATTCAAAATTGTTGATTCAATTCCCAGAGAAAAGAACGGAAAATATAGATTCATTAAGAGTGAATTGTAGGTGTATTTATGAAGATAAAAGATTTTGTTTTGAAAATAGTTAATAAGCCAGTAGATAACATTACTAGCTCCCAAACTTTATATGAAGCTTTACTGGCCATACTCAATATGGATATTAAGTTTGATGATATAAAGTACAAGATACAAGCTAAAAAAGTTGCTGATTTGATTATGAAATCTCAACTAAAAGATGGTGGTTTTGATATAGGGTATAATTTTTTATTCGGTAAGCAAATGAGCAAAAAGTCACACAAAGAGTCAACTACGCCGGAAATACTATCTGTTTATGCACTAATTAAATATTACGACCTATACAAAGATGATAAGGTTGTACAATCAATTAAGCACGGAATTAACTGGATCAGAAACTTTTCCTATAAATATAAAGATTGTTACTGGGTTATACCCTATGCTCCGTGCTCATACAAAGAAGTTCATATAACCAATGGCATTTCATTTACCGTTGGTACATTAGTATACTATATGCATGTTTTTAATGATTATGGTTTAAAAGATATATGTGATGGAATGCTAACGTACATGAAAGATCAACTTATAATTTATAGAGAAAGCGGATACTGGAATTACTTTGAAAAGGAACTTATGACAGATCCTTTTTATATTAAAATTGATAACTATCATATAGCTCAACAATTATATTATCATTTAGAGATTGATAAGTACTATTCAAACGAGGATAATAAAGAAATAATAAGATTAGTATCTGTATATCTTAAACGAAAATTGACTGATGATATAGCTGTTCCATATATTGAGGTTAACGGTAAAATATCAAGGGATATACACACATGGGGGTATTGTTCATTATTATTGTGTGCTTTGTTGTGGGAAGATTCGTTGCATATTGAAAGAATAAAAGCCTTTATGGCTAGTAAATTTATTGTTTCAGATCATTTTGCACCCATTATCAAACCATCTGGTGAAATAGTTGACAAAAATTACTATCCCAGATCAGATGCTTGGGTATTACATTCTTTGAGTGAATATTTGCTATATGTTAGTGATGAACAGGTAAGAAAAATAATTGATACTGGGTTGGATAAATTAGGTAGCTGTTATTATAAGGGATATGAAAATCATGTCTTGACTAAACGAAAAAAAATGTTTAATTTTTTAGTAAGAATATTAAAAAACGCAATTAGAAGGTGAAAACGTGAAGATATGGATAGTAACAAATGCATATTTGCCTGAAAAGGGTGGTTTGGTATCGTATACAAGGAACTTGGCACTACAGTTGCTTAAAGAAGGCAAAGAAGTGGAGATAATAACTTCAAATTTAAAGAATACGGAACTGCCTGAGTTTGAGAACATTGAGGGAGTTTCTGTTAAGAGGGTGGATTATTCTAATGTACCGAAGCTTTTAATGCTATTTTCCCCCATTGTATATTACTTCCGGACTAAGGCTTATATAAAGGCATTGCAGATAGCTGAAGATGATATTGTTATTTCAAGATTTTATAGTTTTGCACTTGCTGTTTCAAAGGCAAAAAGACATGACAGGCACATCTTTATTACTCCCTTAGTTGCAACAAAACTTCAGATTATTGCCGCTAAAGAAAATAGAAGCTTAAAAAAATTATACTACTATTTTATTCTGCCACAATTAGCAATATTGGACAAACTAGCTATAAAAACAGCACCTAAAGTTGGAGTTTTAAGTGATTCAAAACGGCAAGAAGTAGTTAATTATTTCAAGCTGAAGAATAGAAAGGTTGCAGTACTACCGCCCGGTGTAGATACTAACAGGTTTGATTTGGCTTCTGATAATGAAAAGGATAGTTTAAGGAAAAAGCTAAACTATGCTGGCGAAGACATTATTCTTTTATGTGTTAGCAGGTTATCAAGTGAAAAAAATTTAGAAATACTTATTCGCTGTATGACTAAAATAGAAGATAAAAATGTAAAGTTAGCTTTTGTTGGAGATGGAGAATGTTGGAGTATATTGGAATCACTAATATTAAAATACAATTTACAGAAACGTGTAAAATTGTGGGGTGCGAGGACTAATGTGGAAGATTACTATAAAATGGCTGATGTTTTCATCTTGCCAAGTAAGTATGAAGGGTTCGGACATGTTTATATTGAGGCTATGTCTTGTGGTTTACCCTGTATAGCAGCGAAATCAAATCCACCTGAAACAATTACAGCAAGCGGAGAAATTATAACAGATAAAAAATTGGGATGCTTGGTTGATTATAATAGTGAAGAGCAGATTATAGCGGCTATATTTAATTGTATTACCAATCTTGGTAAAAATGGGCAGGAGAGGCGTAAGCACGTTCTTGACAATTATACTTGGGAAAAACACTATAAAGATATTGAAAGGATAATACTTAATGATAGAAGCTGGGAATAAAAAAATTGATTACCATCAATTAATTTATCTTTTTCTAATACTTGTTTTTTTCCCATTCCCATCAAAATCGATAGGTTATTCGGTGGCGTTATACGTTTGTGATTTTACATTGATAGGGTACATTTCAATATTAATATTGAAAAAGCGATACCCATTTGTAATAACAAACACGTCAAAATATTTTGCTTTTATCCTGATTTTAAATTTTATGGGGATATTAGTATCCTGGATAAACGGGTATGGTTCGAGTTTGCGCCAGTTCACTGAAATAATAAGAACGATAGAGTGGGTGATTATACATAATTACTTTTATAATTTATTTGAAAAGAACAAACAGAGGAACATTAATTTTAATGACATAATAACAAGGTGTATTGTTATTATCTTACTATTGTTAATTCCATTTATAGTAGTTGAGCTTTTTAACTTACCTTTAAAGCCTGTTCTAAGAGAACTTTATGAAATGAATAAATCCGGTAATATATTTCAGTACTATAACCGAATAGTCGGGCCTTTTAGAAATCCTAACTTTTTAGGTATATGGATATCAATTACATTTATATATATATACTTGTCAAATGTAAGAGTTTTACTCAAGGTTATGTTACTTTTGGAATGTGGAGGAATAGTATACTTTTCCGGATCGAGAACAGCGCTATTTACTTGTGGAATACTATTTATTATTGCATTGGGGTTTCAGATGTTTAATAATTATGGGATGGCGTTTATTAAACAGATCGCTGTTATAGGTATTTTGATTGTTTTAGCAGGTATTGTTGTTTCAAATAATTCAAATTTATTTTTTTCTATAAGACTTAAATCATTGGGTAGTGCGCTTACCACATTGGGAGAACGAACGGCAATTTGGGAAAGCCTTGGCAAGTTAATATCAGATAACTTCATATTTGGGAATGGAATTATTAAAAGTGACGATTATATTTTGGATAATTTGTACCTACAATATATTTTCAATTACGGAATAGTCGGATTAAGCCTCCTTGTTTGTTTTCTTATTCGAAACCTGTATAGAATATTTATTGTATATGTTCAGAACAAGAAGAATAATTTTCTACTGTTTCTTTTAATGACACAAATAGCTTTTATCATAGTTGGTGTTACCGTACAAATATTTGATGTCCTACAGATAGTCTTTTGGTATTTTATGAGTGTGGCGTATACTGATTATCTATGGCATAATAGGAATACAGTCAAATAATTAATTGAAAATAAAAAATTAAATTTGAGAAAGGAATGCATGTGGCGTTTTTTATGTCATGCAAGTATTAATATGATTGAAAATCAACTGAACGTTAACAGTCAGAGTATTAACCAACAGAATGAAATTTATTTGAAAGAACTCTTTATGGCTTTATGGAAGCGCAAGATTATGATAGTAAGCATTGCACTTATAGGTGCTATTTTGGCAGGTCTGTTCAGCATGTTTATACTATCACCTGTTTATGATGCAAAGCTGAATATAGTTATAAGCATGCCTGAGACATATAATACAAGATACGGAGAATACAAGTTACCCATTACTACTAATGAACAATACATAAATTTAATTACCAGTAATGATGTTCTTTTAAAAACAATAAAGGACATGAAATATAGTAATGTGACCCTTGAAAATTTAAAGAAGCAAATATCTATAGGTAAAGTCGCTGCAAATTCGACAGATATTGTCCAGAACAGCTTTGAGGTGACAGTGTCGGCAGATGAGCCAAAAGAAGCACAGAAACTAGCTCAGGTCCTGTACAATAATTATATTGAGTTTGCAGATGTTATGACCAAGGAAAGAGCAATTAATTATTATATTAACCATTTCAAGGTTGACAAGAACTCTCAGGATATTTTACTGAAGAGTGCCCGTGAGATTTTAAAGAAAAATGAAGAGCTTCTGGCAAAAACTCCTGAAACAATTAATCAAAAGGATGCTATGAGCCAGGTGACAAATACCAAGGATTTTGTTGTCCTTGAAAATATTATTAATCCCAATTATACAAAAATTGAAAATGATATTATTCTAAAAAATCAGGAAATAAATACCATTGAGGATACTATCAGGACTGATATTGAAAATCTTACGCAGCTGGATATTGAGAAAAAAGCTATAGATAAATACTATGAAACAGGGAAAGAAGCTAAACTTGATTCAAGCCTGATAGGTGTCGTTGAAACAAGTATTTATTTACCCTCTCCGCCGGTGGCACCGACTCAGAAAACAAGTCCAAGTAATGCTCGTAATGCTGCTATAGGTTTGATTCTAGGTGGTATGCTTGCATGTGGAATAGCTTTAATTAGGGAGTATTGGTTTAAGAAAGCATAGTTTGGGTTAGGAGAAATATAGTTAAAGAATTATGAGTTTTTATAAGGTTTGAGTTGATAAGACTCAAGCCTTTTTTGATATACTTCACTCAAACCTGATTTACTGTTATAATAAAGTAAGTTGATGAAATCCAAGGAATGGAGTTTGGCAAATGATATACAAAGTAAGAGTATTGTTTTTAATAGTACTGGATATAATCTTGATAAATATTTCTCTTTTACTTGCATATTTCTTGAGATTTGAGTTGAGCTTTGGAAATATTTCGTCAGAGTTTATAAAAGAAATACCGCATCTTATATTAATAGCTACAATTATAAAAATAGCAGCATTTTACATATTTAAATTATACAACAGCTTATGGAAATATGCCGGAATATATGAACTGATGAATATTATAATAGCATCGTTCCTGAGTAATACATTTATGCTTGGATACGTATTTCTAACCCAAACACATGTGCCCAGAAGTATATTCATAATTACATTCTTTATAGATTGTTTTTCAATTGGCGCCCTGAGGCTTGGATACCGTGTTTTCAGACGTATAATAAGAGGCGAAGTTATCCTGATCAGAAATAATAAAAAAATTCTTCTTATTGGTGCTGGAGATGCAGGTGCCTCACTTATAAACGAGTTTCATCTTCATCCCGAACTGAAGAGTACACCGGTGGCAATAATTGATGATAGCCGTGGAAAGCAGGGTAAAAAGCTCAATGGAGTCACTGTTGTGGGTACTAGAAACGATATTGTCAGGGTGGCTCAGGAGAAGGATATTGATGAGATAGTTATTGCTATTCCTTCTGCATCACCTAAAACCATCAATGAACTTTTTAGCATATGCTCCAACACCAAATGTAAGGTGAAAATTTTGCCTTCACTTTCCCAATTAATAGATGAAACAGTTTCGGTACAGAAAATCCGTGATGTAAATATTGAGGACTTGCTGGGGAGAGATCCGATCAAGCTTGATAATAATGAAATTGGCAGCCTTATCAGTGAACGTGTGGTAATGGTAACCGGAGGCGGTGGTTCCATAGGCTCAGAGCTGTGCAGGCAGATAGCAGCTTTTTCTCCTAAACAGCTTATAATATTGGACAATTATGAAAACAATGCATATGACATACAGAATGAGCTCCTTGTAAAACACCCCGAATTAAATCTTGTTGCGGTCATTGCCAATGTCAGGGAAAAACCAAGATTGGAAAATATATTTAGAGGTTACAAGCCTGATATAATATTCCATGCTGCCGCTCATAAGCATGTCCCGCTCATGGAAGCCAATCCCACGGAAGCCATAAAGAACAACATATTTGGAACGCTGAATGTGGCCGAATGTGCAGATAAATTCGGAGCAAAGCGATTTGTTATGATATCCACTGACAAGGCGGTTAACCCTACCAATATCATGGGGGCTACAAAAAGGGTAGCCGAAATGATTATTCAGGCTTTCTCAAAACATAGCAAAACAGAATTTGTTGCGGTCAGATTCGGAAATGTACTGGGCAGCAACGGCAGTGTTATCCCCCTGTTTAAAAAACAGATAGAGCAGGGCGGCCCTGTTACAGTCACAGATCCTGAGATCATCAGGTATTTTATGACAATACCCGAAGCGGTTCAGCTAGTGCTTCAGGCCGGGGCTATGGCAAAGGGCGGGGAAATTTTTGTACTGGATATGGGTGAGCCGGTCAAGATTTATGATCTTGCCAGAAACCTTATAAAACTGTCAGGATTTGAACCAGACGTGGATATTAAAATTGAATTTACAGGCTTGAGGCCCGGGGAAAAGCTCTATGAAGAGCTGCTGCTGGCCGAAGAGGGAATTGAGGCTACAAAAAACAACAAAATATATGTGGCCAAGCCTTTACATACGGATCTTGCAATACTCAGGCGTGAAATCGAATGTTTGAGAGATATAATTATAAACAATGCCGACCAGGTCCGGGATTACATGAAAATAATAGTCCCTAATTACGATTATAAGGATATTGTTTGATCTAAAATCATACAAATTAAAAAATACACAGTATTATATTATAACTGAAATTATAAGCTTAAGAAAAAAGGAAGGGAGGTAGCTGCGTAAAGCTGTGATGGTGAAAACAGATCGCGAAGCAATTTTGTTTGCGCAGCAATGAAGATTGATACATAAAAACAAAAGGTTGCATATATGTCTGCTGATTATTTTAACTCTGACATTCCACATTCAGGGTATATCTGTAGCAGCAGACAATGGTGACGGTAAACAAAATGTCAATAATGTTTCACAACCCTTAAAGCTGTCTCTGGAAGATGCCATAAAAAGGGGAGTGGAGAGTTCTTCGCAATTAACTTCAATGGATATATCAATAAAAAAAATGTGGAGAGTGACAGATGAGGATAAATCCTTTAAGGAGTTGACCGCTGTTACCCAGGGTGAGCTGGATGAGCTGGATGAATACTATAAATTGTCTGAGAGAAAGACACTCTCTGACAATCTGACCAATTTAGAAGAAGATCTGTTTGCAAAATACAGGGATAAATATGGGGATGCACCATATTACAGACAGACACTTTATGAGAATTATTTAAACGGCAGGGCATTTTCAAATTATTCTTCCTGGCTTCAGGTGCTGAGTCTTAAAGATTCTTATAACACAAACAGGGCAAAGCTTGAGGGTGATATTCAAGCTGCTTACTATAACTTGCTTTATTTTAATGAACTGTACCAATCTCTGGAGGACTCTCTCAATACAATGGAAAAGCAGTATTCGGGTATGGTTTTGAAATATGAAAAAGGGTTAGTCTCGGAACTTGATAAATATAAGTTTGGGGTAGAGCTCAGCAAAAAAAAGCTGCAGTTACAAAAAAGTAAAAGAAACAGAGAATATCAGGAATTGGTACTTAAACAGATCTGCGGCATAGAACGTTCTCAGGCAATAGAATTGACCGGTAAGGAAGCCGGTTTGAATAAAGAATATAAGCTGGATACATATAAGAACTACCTTGATAAGGCTCTTGCAGAAAGAAGTGAAGTGGTAAATGCAAAGCTTCAGATGGATGTGTATAAACAAGAGCTGGAATATTACGACAAGTACATAAGGCAACAATACACATTTGCCCGCACAAATCTTCAGCAGCAGCTGGAGGATTCTGAATTTGCCGTAACACAGAGTACATTGAATATAACAGGCGATATTCAAGCGGCATACACCGATGCAAAGTCGGTTCAAAGCCAACTGGAAATCAAAAAAAGCGATTCCCAAAATAAAAAGTCTGATTATAATATCGCAGAGAAAAAGTATTCACAAGGGCAGCTAAGCCTTGTAGAGCTTTGGAATGCAAAGGATGCGGCAAATAATGCTGAAATAGAATATAAAAAGGCACAACGGGATTCGGCGTATTGCTTTTATAGACTTAAGGAGCTTGCATGCAAGCTTGGTCCCGGCTACCAGGTAAACGGCGCAAATGTTGCCATACTAGAATAATTAAAGAAAAGATGGTGTTTGTATGAAAATAAATATAAAAACAAAACTGAAAAACATAATAGCCGGGCTGATGATATTTGGCATCACGTTTTCAACACCCTTTGCCGTGCCGGTTCAGGCGGCAGGTGCCGAAAGTATGACTAAAATATTTAGTCTTGACACTTTAATTGCAGAAGTGATGAATACAAATCCTGAAATCAAGCTTCTGGACAATCAGCTGGTAACTCAGGAAAAGCGTTATAAAAATGCGGTTGACAATGCAGAAAGTCAAAAGCTGTATGATGAAAACCCGGGTAAGGATATAGCGGAAACTAAAAGAAATATTTTATTATACCCGCTGCAGGTTAAAAACAGACTGGAACAGCTTAAATGGGAAAAGAACAACAAGGTTATGACTATGAAGGCGGATGCTTCAAAGTTGTATTATCAATATATTTTTAAGCAGTATGAGATTGAGTCCCAGGGAAAGTCTGTCGAAAGAGCAAAGATTGAACTGACTGTCGAACAGGAAAAAGTCAAACTTGGAAAGTTAAGCAGCCTATCTCTTGGTCAGAGTGAAAACGCTGTAGATCTGGCAAACCAGAAGCTTGGTAAACTGAATGCAGAACTTACAGCTATAGAAATGAAAATTAATTCCTTGCTTAATTATGATTTGGAGCAAAAGATTCAATTTAATTCAGAAACAGTCAAGATAGATGAATATACAATAAATGATAAAAATATTGAAGCTCTTACTGAAAAGAGAAAGCTGGAGAGCAATTCTATAGCTCAGCTTCAGAGACAGATCGAAGAAGCAAAGATTGATTCCTATGCCGGGTCCTACACCCGTGGAAATACCGGATCAAATTATGAAATGCTGCAGGATAAACCAAAAGAATTGGAAAATCAAATCGAGATTGAAAAGTATAATATAGAGCAAAAGATAAGGACCGATTATACAAAAATATTAAATTTATATGATAATATTTCCATTTCAAAGCTTCAATACGATTTAAGTGCTAAGCTTTTTGACGTAGCTGACAAGAAGTACAAACAGGAAATGATAAGCTATGTAGATTATTTGAAAGCGGCTGAGGACAAGGAAAATGCCATGATCCAGTATGACCAGGCACAACTTTCCTACCTCACGGCAGTTTTGGATTTCAAGCTGTATACTGAGCAATTGGTGTAATTTGGCAGCAGCAATTCTGCAACATTTTTCGACTTATTGCGTCTAAATTACAGCATTGGCAAAATATTAATTTTTCATTACATGTATTTAGTGATATAATTCAAATGTATATTTCGGATTAATCACCGATTAAATTTTGTTAGGGGTGTATTTTTTGAGCAAAAAAGTATTGATTGTAGACGATGAGAAGAATATTGTAGATATTTTGAGATTCAATCTTAAAAAAGAAGGGTATGATACCCTGGAGGCATTTGATGGCGAAGAGGCCGTGGAGCTTGCACTTTCACAGAATCCGGATCTGATACTGCTGGACATTATGCTTCCGAAGATGGACGGCTTTACAGTGTGCAGGAAACTCAGACAATCAATCTCAACGCCAATTCTCATGCTTACGGCGAAGGAAGAAGAGGTCGACAAGGTATTGGGCCTGGAGCTGGGGGCCGATGACTATATTACAAAACCCTTCAGTCCGCGCGAACTTATGGCCCGTGTAAAGGCAAATCTCAGAAGACTTGTGCCTGCTGAGCAGGTGAGCGCCGATAAATCCCGTGTAAACAAGTACGGCGATCTTACTATAGATTCCGACCGTTATGAAGTCAGAAGGGGAGAGGAAATCATAGAACTGACACTTCGTGAATTTGAGCTGGTCAAGTTCCTGGCGGCACAGCAGGGAACCATCTTTTCAAGGGAGTCGCTGCTGGAAAAGGTCTGGGGCTATGAGTATTACGGAGATGTCAGAACGGTGGATGTCACTGTCAGGAGAGTCCGTGAGAAGCTGGAGCTTGATCCCGCAAATCCCCAGTATATTGTGACAAAGCGCGGTGTGGGGTACTACTTTAATAAATAATTAACAGCATTGCTTGAATTACAATTTTATTGTACGTGTTTTATCTTTGACTTGAGGTCCGGGTGGGCCTCAAGTCAAAATAATAAAAGGAGACAGCATGAAGTTCTGGAAAGGATTTATGAAGCTGCTGCGCAGCTTGCAGTGGAAACTTGTTTATATATTTATATCCATGTGTGTAATCCTGGTATGTGTCGTTTATATAATAATAAATTCAGGACTGCAGTCGATTTATTTTAACAATTTCCAGGAAGATATGGACAAGGGTTTCGAAGACTGGAAGGAATTGAGGGGCATACCTGAATCCAATGAGGACATCTTAACTTATTTCAAAGACAGGCGGGATGATATAAATTGTTTCAGAACAAATTCGGATGTCAACCTGACAATTATAGATCTAAGTATTACCAGAAAGAATAATGACCCGAACAGGGGAATTATTTATTCCACAGACGAGCAGTTTCAAAATCCCGCACGCTTTGCCGATGAGCTTTTCAACAGCTCCACCGACAATCTGTTTCCCATGTGGGCTAAACAGCTGGACGCTCCCATCTTGAACAAAAAACTGGTTAAAACCATAGCGGGGAATGAATATTTTGAATATGTCATTGAGCCTTCAGAGAGAAAAGATCTCATTTTTTACTTTACTTATAACAAAGAGGCCTGGGAGCAAATAATACAAACCTTTAACAACCTCATATTAACCAGTACTGTTATTGCGGTATTTTTGTCGGTGCTTTTGGGGTACTTTTTGTCGAAAACCATAACTTCGCCAATAATAAGCGTAATGCACAAAGCTGAAAAAATAGCCGAAGGGGAATTTGATGAACAGCTGGCTGTCAAATCCGAGGATGAAATCGGGAATCTCACAAAGACCTTCAATTACATGGCCAATGAGCTCAAGAATACCTTATCTGAAATATCCAGCGAAAAGAACAAGGTGGTTACAATATTAAATTATATGGCTGACGGAGTTCTGGCCTACGACCTTAAGGGGAACGTAATTCATATAAATCCCGCAGCCAGAAGGTATCTTGGAGATGATATCGCCGAAAAGAGCTTTCAGGATTTTGCAAGCAGTGTGGGTCTGGATATACAGCTCGAGAATATAGTGTACCTGGAGGAAGCTTCGGTTAAAGAATTTGATACTGTGATCAACGATTTATTCATAAAGGTATACTTTGCGGTATTCACAGATACAAAAAGCAGACCGGAAGGATTTATCGTGGTTTTGCACGATGTTACCGAAGAACAGAAGCTTGACAATATGAGACGTGAGTTTGTGGCAAACGTGTCCCACGAACTGCGCACCCCTATAACCTCAATAAAGAGCTATTCTGAAACACTTCTGGATGGGGCGGTGGACGACAGGGAAACTACCGAACACTTCCTGAATGTAATAAATACCGAGGCCGACAGGATGACCAGGCTGGTTAAGGACTTACTGCAGCTGTCCAGACTCGATAATCAGCAGGTCAGCTGGAATATGGGTGAAGTGCCCATAAAGGATCTCGTAAGGGATATAGTGGACAGAATGCGCCTGCAGGCCGAACATAAGCATCAAAAACTTGAAAGCTATGTTATTGGTGTAATACCAAATATAAAGGGTGATAAGGACAGGCTTGAACAGGTTTTTGTAAACCTCATAAGCAACGCCCTTAAGTATACTCCTGAAAATGGGGAAATTACCGTTTACATCGGCAGGATTTATAATGATGTTTATGTTAAGGTCGCCGACAACGGGATCGGTATACCTGCTGATTCTCTTCCGCGGGTATTTGAAAGGTTTTACAGGGTGGATAAGGCCAGATCGCGTGATATGGGAGGAACCGGCCTGGGACTTTCAATTGCCAAGGAAATTATTCAGGCACATGGGGGTACTATAAGCATAAGCAGTGAGGAAAAGAAGGGCACCGAAATTACAGTGAGACTTGCGGTGTAAATTTTATTTAAATGCCATGTAATGGATTTGTAACAGAAAATGTAATATAATTATAGTAGGGTACTGGTAAAAACAGTACAAGAGTATTTTTTCGGGGTGGACCTTATGAAATCAAAGTTACTTACATTTACTATAATCGTATGCGCTATGCTGTCTATATTTTTGATACCTGTTTTTGCGGCGGATGACAATCATGTGGTTGACATTTCCAGACCCGAAGGGGATGAAGTAGTCACCAAACAGGTATTCTCAATTTTTGGAACCTGTATCTATGATGAGACTACCATCAGTTTTGAATATTATGACACCGAAGCAGGAGATTATAAACCTCTGAAGACAACCGACGGCGTGTCCACTTTCAAGGTTGGAAACGGCAAGATGTTCGGAAAGGACATAAGACTTAAGAAAGGTCCAAATGACATTAAAATAACTGCTTATACAAAGGAAACCAAGAATAGTCCCGAGGAGTTTTATTATACTATTACATTCGGCGAAGCAAAGAAATCAGGAGACTGGTTTGAAAAAGCCATAGACTGGATAACTAATCCCGGCGGTGAAAAAGATAAGAAAGATTAATCTATGAATAAGCGATCAAAAACTTTAGGTTATTATTATGAGAAATTTAGAACGTTCTTATTAATTCTTTTAATCAGCGTTTGTATCATACAGGTGGGAATACTGTGGAGTAGTCAATCCGGCAGTTTCCCTTTTTTATCTTCCTTTTTTTCCGACTCAAAAATAGCTCAGGCATCTATTGAGAAAATGAAGGGGAATTTTATGCTTCCCAGCAGAATAGTTCTCTCAAAAGGCTACGACAACGATCATCTGATAATCCCAAACGGCTCAGAGGAGTATTATACTCTCTGGAACGGTGCCCAGGAGTATCTTAAGGCTGCACTAAAAGACAAGCCCACCCGGACCGAACCTTTCAATGAGGAAAAATGGGGGATCATTGCTGCCAATAATCCCTATTACTTTGAATTTAAAACCGATATTAATATAGATATAGTTAAATGGGTATTGAATATAAAAAATTCCGTTGACTCAGTTATGGGATTAAACAAGGTTGCAATATATCCTGATGATCCGGAAAACGGCTATTCGGACACTATTTACATAAAGGACAGTAATAATATCTATACATATGTTGTATCAGGCTACGGCGGAGCTGCCCTGGATCAGAAAGAGTTTGAAACCGTCTATGAAAGTCATAAAAATAATTTCAAAATTAAAAATTATAAAATAGCAATCGAGACAGGCAGTAAATCCCTGCTGCCCAAAGATATGATTGCTCCCTTTACATCAAACAGTGAGGAAGAGTATACAAATTTAAACAGCATATCCTTTGGCTCTCTTCAGGGGCCTACCTCAAGTCTGGCCGAATATGATGCCATCCAGCTGGAATTGTTGGGTGAAATCAGGAATGACTATTACCCGGATGAAGATGTCTATGGCGCTGTTGTTTTTAAAAAGTCCGACAGTGTTTACAGGTTATATAAAAATTCCGTTATTGAGTACAAGTATACCGGAAACCAAGGTGTAACCGAAAGGACCAGGATACTTGATGCATATCAAAAGGCTGTGGGCTTTATAATGGAGCTCAAGGCCCGCAGCAGGCACATGGACAATATCAATCTATACCTGTCCTCTGTGAAGGAAGGGAGTAACTCTTTCATATTTAAATTTGACTACAGTATAGCTGATGGTGAAGGGCACGGAGATGTCCCTCTGCTGTTGAAGGATTTTAAACTTCCCAACAGCGAACAGTCGCTGGACAGCGCCATAACAATCGAGGCAACTTCAAAAAGAGTGATCCAATGCAGATGGGTAGCGTTAAAACTTGAGGTCAATAAGATTTTTAAAGAATATACCTGGAATTTCCCTGAACTTGTAGATAGAGCCTATAGTTTAAATAAGGAGCTCAGCAACGCAAACCTGCCTATACGGGACTATGGGATATATTACGTACTTACGCCTCCGGAGGTAAACAGCACCATGATTACTCCAAGCTTTGTACTTTTTAATAATACCGGCAGTTATGATATGCCCCTGGATGGGAAATAATGTACAGTAATTACAATATTCTGTGTAGGTGATAATTATGGACTGGAAACAGGCAAAAACAATTTTAATATGGGCGTTTATTGTATTGAACCTTGTTCTGGCCGTTATATTATACCAGAATACCAAGGGAGGGGAAATTTCCCGCGATACCATTATTAACACCCAAAAAATATTGGAACAGAACAATGTACATATCGAATGTCCGATACCGAAATATAACGGTAAAGACTTTATATTGCAGTATGAAGAAACAGTTCTGGATAAAAATAAAATAATTAATGGGCTCCTGGGGGATAATTATTCCAAAATTAGTGATAATATCTATGAGAAGGGTACCGAAAAGATTGTATTCAACAGCGGCTGTTATTTTGAGTACAGTGACAGCGGGAGTAATAAGAAAATATATTCACAGAGCAAAAGTGAGGTTGAGATTTATTTAAAGGAATTGGCCAAAAAGCTTGGCATTCCCCTTGATGAGTTTCAATTGGACAGCTTTTCTTCCTCTCCCTCCGGAGAAGATCCAAAGGCGGTTTACAAGGGGATTTATAAAAATTATACCGTGTTTGATAACTACATTGAAGTAGAGATAGGAAAAGCAGGTTTAAAGAGCATAAAGTATCAATATAAGAAGCCTTTGACCATAAGCAGCAGAGATATTAAAGTAATACCTGTGTATCAGATTCTGGTAACAAAGATGACCGGCTATCCCGGGATTGACATCAGCGATGTTGATATTGGCTTTAAAGGCATAAAGGGGGATAAGGATACTAAAACCTTGTATGAGGGACTTTCCTGGAGAATAACAACCAACCAGGGAAAGGAATTCTACTTCAATGCCACCAGTGGTGAGCTTATGGAATAGTTTGTAAATTGGTAATATTTTTTTTGCTACATTTCTAGTGGAATAATTTATAACTAAATGGTATAATGTTCTCGTGTGTGTAATGTTTAGCAAAACATTTACAGTTTATACAAAAGGTTGGTGTAGAAGGGTTTGGATAAGTTCTTATTAAACGGGCCATGTCCCCTGAACGGAGAAGTTACCATTAGCGGAGCAAAGAATGCTGCAGTTGCGGTTTTACCCGCGGCATTGATAATAAATGGGATCAGTAGAATAGAAAATGTTCCTGACATAAAAGATGTTAAAGTTTTATTGGATATCCTCACCAAATTGGGCGCTAAGATAACTAAAGAAGACAGCAATACCGTAATTTGTGACACACGAGAGGTAAACTGCTGGCAGGCACCTTACGAACTTGTGAAAAGCATGAGAGCTTCGTATTATTTATTGGGAGCGTTGATTGCCAGATTTGGGAAGGCGGAGGTATCACTTCCCGGAGGATGTGATTTTGGATTCAGACCTATAGATCAGCACATTAAAGGCTTTGAGGCTATGGGAGCCCATGTTGTTATTGAACATGGCATAGTAAAAATTGATGCGTCACAGCTGAAAGGTGCACAGATTTACCTGGACGTTGTCAGTGTCGGCGCCACCATAAATCTTATGCTGGCTGCAGTAAAGGCCAGTGGGCAGACTGTGATAGAAAATGCGGCAAAGGAACCCCATGTTGTTGATGTGGCAAACTTTCTGAATGCTATGGGGGCTAATATAAGAGGTGCGGGAACAGACGTTATCAAGATCAGGGGTGTGGAACACCTGAGAGGCGGCGGAATTCACACAATAATTCCCGATATGATAGAAGCAGGAACCTTTATGATTGCTGCTGCAATTTCAAGGGGAGATGTAACAGTTAGGAATGTTATTCCAAAGCATATGGAATCTCTCACTGCAAAGCTGATTGAAATGGGCGTTACGGTTAAAGAAGACGAGGATTTTATAAGGGTTATAGGCGGCAATAAAGTTAAGAATGTTAATATAATGACTTTGCCTTATCCCGGATTTCCCACCGATCTGCAGCCGCAGATTACCGTTCTGCTGAATATGGCTGAAGGCGTCAGTACCATAACAGAGGGTATCTGGGACTCGAGGTTCCAGTACGTGGATGAATTTAAGCGCATGGGTGCCAGGATAAAAGTGGAAGGCAGAATTGCGGTTATTGACGGAGGAGCCCTGCTGACAGGAGCGCCTGTCAAGGCAACCGATCTGAGGGCTGGAGCAGCCATGGTTTTGGCGGGTTTGGCCGCAAAGGGAACAACGGAAATTACTAATATTAAATATATAGACAGAGGCTATGAGAATTTTGTTCACAAGCTTAATTTGCTTGGAGCAGATATAACAAGGATATCAACAGAAGATTAACCATTGAAATTTTTTGGTTCTGCTTTGGGCAAATTTACTTTGCATGAAGAAGAAATGGAGCTTAAATGGTAAAGTTTTGCAGTTTGTTTAGTGGAAGCAGTGGAAACGCTTTATTTATAGGTACTGAGAAAACAAAACTTCTTATAGACGCAGGTTTAAGCGGAAAGAGGATATTGGAAGCGCTCTGCTCCATTGGAGAAAATCCGGCGGAGTTAAGCGCTATATTAATTTCACATGAACACATTGATCACGTGCGTGGAGCAGGTATAATATCCAGAAAACAGGATGTTCCCATTTACGCAAATGAGGCTACCTGGTGTGCAATGGAGTGCGGATTGGGACCGGTCAAGCTGGAAAACAGGGTATGTTTCTGTACCGGAGATGAGTTTGAGATCGGAGACATATGTGTGCGGCCGTTTTTGATACCCCATGATGCGGCCGAACCGGTGGGATACAATTTTTTTGCCGAGGGAAAGCGTATAACAACAGCTACCGATATAGGTCATATGAATAAGGAACTTCTTTCATACATAGAGGGCAATGACCTGATGCTGCTTGAGTCCAATCATGATGTTGAGATGCTGAGGGTAGGACCTTATCCATGGTCGCTGAAGAAGAGGATCATGGGCGATCACGGGCATCTGTCAAACGAGATGGCCGCAAAAGTTATTGCCTACCTGGCTGAAAAGGGCTGCAGGAACTTCATTCTGGGACATTTAAGCCACGAGAACAACTTTCCCGAACTGGCATATCAGACTACATATAATGCTCTTACCGAGAAGCAGATCGCAGTGGGCGGAGATGTGCTGCTTGAGGTGGCAAGCAGGGACAGGGTCGGGAAGGTAAAAATATTATAAGTAAAACATATTATTAGATTTATAATTTGATTAATAAATTCAGGGGGCCGGATACAGGGTTCCTTTTTTATGGAGAAAAAAATGAAAATAACTATTGCGGCAGTTGGAAAACTAAAGGAACGGTACCTCAAGGAAGGTATTTCGGAATATACCAAAAGGCTTTCACGTTT
Organism: Ruminiclostridium cellobioparum subsp. termitidis CT1112; assembly: GCF_000350485.1. Lineage (GTDB taxonomy): Bacteria > Bacillota > Clostridia > Acetivibrionales > DSM-1351 > Ruminiclostridium > Ruminiclostridium termitidis. The sequence continues at coordinate 30,091 of NZ_AORV01000056.1, read as the reverse complement.
TGCGGATATGGAGCTGATAGAGGTGGAGGATGAGCACGCCCCCGATACACTGAGCCCCGCACAGGAAGCCCAGGTAAAGCAGCGTGAAGCCGAGCGGCTGCTCAAAAGGGTTAAGGAAGGCAGTTATATCATACTGCTGGACCTGGCGGGGGAACAGACAACTTCGGAAGGCTTAGCCTCCAAGCTTGAGAGCGTCATGCTCACAGGAAATTCCCATATAACCTTTATCATCGGTGGTTCTCTGGGATTGGATCAAAGCCTGGTCAGTGCGGCCAGCTACAGAATATGCCTGTCGAAAATGACCTTCCCGCACCAGCTGGCACGTCTCATTCTCCTTGAGCAGACGTACAGGGCATTTAAGATAATGAAGAATGAGACTTATCATAAATGAGGTTAACATGTGAACATTATAGGGAATAGCTTCACGGGTGAGATAAATTTTATAAATAAAGAAGGGATAATCAAAAAATGATATCCCTTCATGAATACTTTATTCATTATTATCTATTTTCTTTCCTTCTTTAAACACGGCTCCTGCCGGCTGGCCTAAATTATAGTAGTTCAAGCCCATTGCCAAAGTCGGATTGATTTTTAGCGGGTCGGGTACATCACCTGTCAAGCAATCCTCATTTACAAACGTTGAAATTATTTCTCCAAAAAATACTTCAAATCCGTTCATAGGAACTGTTTGAATGACTTTGCACAAAAAGTTCATAGGGCATTCACTAATCATTGGAGCTTTCCCAGACTCATTGTAGAAGGATGAAAACAAATGTGATTTATCTATTGCTTTTCCTGATACTGAACCGCAGTAATCTGTTTTTTGAATCATGTCAGCAGAAGGAATATTCACACTGAAGTAACCGTTTTCCCTGACACCAATAGTTGTAAAATGGGTATCTTTTAAGGAGATATAAAAAATCGGTCCTGTACACACTACTCCGAATGCCCCAATAGTGGTATAATTAGGCTTGCCATTAACATCAGCTCCAGCAAGTACAATAGGAGTCGGATTAACCATCGGGTAATTTTTAATTTTTACTTTTTTCATGTTCAAACCTCCAAATATATGTTTTGCTTGGCTGCCAGCATTTATAATATAGCTTGTTTTTTCAAATAAGTATAGACTTTTTCTTTGCAATGAGTTATTATATTGTCAAGGTGTGCCCTGAGGATTTGTTTTTCTTCATGGGCATTTTTTGATATTAACCGAATAATTACTTAAAACAGTTTTTTATTGTGCAGAACAATATGATATACGTAAAGCTTTTCAAGAATTAAAGTGAAATAGATGTCACTGAAATGACCTTGGATATTTATGAAAAAGCCATATTAAATATGTAATTGGCTTTGAAGATATGTACATGCTGGTTTTGACATGGTGCAACAAATATGGTATCATATTACATATGGTGCTTTGCCCTTTTGGGCAAAGTGCCATATGTTTTTTTTTAGGAGGGGTACCATTTAATTACTTGTGAAATGGAGGAGATTTTGTGACAGAAAAGCTTAAGCTAAATACGCCTGCATATGAGAAATTGCTCGCTCATTTAGTAGATTTTGAGGAAAGGAGAACGCAAATCGTTGATCTGTACTTTCCTGAGTTCAACAAACACAGGAAAGAATTTGAGGAACTTTTAGACAACTATTTAAGTGCTGTAGATACAATTGTTAAAAATGTAGTACTATCAGACGAAACAAATAATGACTTTCCGTTTGTATGCTTGAACAGTGAAGTGGAGGTAGAAGATGTCGAGGAACAGGAAACCTATAGTTATAGGCTTGTTGTCCCGGAAACCGGCCGCACCGAGGGTAATTGCATAACTATACTGTCTCCCATGGGAAAGGCCTTGTTATGCAGAAAAGAAGGGGCTGTTGTTTCCGTTAATACACCTTCAGGTGTATACAGATATAGAATTAAATCAATAAAATTGAGATAGGCCGGTATCAGATTACAGAAAAACACTTCCTATAAGACCCTTTAACATATTAAATATTTGTTGAAGGGTCTTATAAATTATAAAGGGAGGATAGCCCCCATCCCATAACTTTAGTATAATATATATCTATGAAAGGAATACTGACTGCGGCGGGGAGCGGATAATATAATGGATGAAAGTGTTTCCTGGTATATGGAAAAGAAAGTGGAAAGAACCCTGGAGGGTTTGGCGAAACATAATATCGGCGGTTTCTATGTGGAAGACGAAATAAAATTGATTGAAACGCTTCAGGACCTTATACCGCAAAATTCCACAGTTGGCGTCGGAGATTCGATGACACTGTTCGAGACGGGTGTAATAGAATTTCTGAGAAGCAGGAAGTACAACTTTTTAGATAAATACAGAGCCGGCATAACAAGCGAAGAAAAGAAAGAGCTGTACAGGAAAAACTTTTCTGCCGACGTATTTATGTGCAGCACCAATGCTGTCACTGAAAAGGGTGAACTGTACAATATTGACGGAAACGGCAGCAGAGTGGCAGCAATGCTGTACGGTCCCGAACGGGTTATAATTGTTGCCGGCATAAATAAGATAGTAAATAACCTGGAAGAGGCAGAAAAAAGGGTGCGCAATTATGCTGCCCCTATAGATGCCAGGAGGCTGAACAAGGATACACCCTGCACAAGCCTGGGATATTGCATTGATTGTAACAGTAAGGATAGAATCTGCAACGATTTTGTAGTTATAAGAAGACAGTTCAACAGGGACAGAATCAAGGTTATCATTGTGGGAAGGCATCTGGGGTATTAATGGCTTGTAGACCGCAGGAGGCTGTTCATTCACACTTGAGGGGATTATATTATGAATAAAAAGGCTTTATATAGAAAAGCATACAGGATGCTGGAGGGCTCCACTCCTTTAAAATTCGATTGCGGCCTGCTTTGCGGCAGTAAATGCTGCTCAGGTGACAACGATGCGGGAATGTGTCTATTTCCGGGTGAGGAGCTTATGTTTGACAGGCAGGAGGGCTTTTTGACAATACGAAAGGAAAAGCTTTTAAGCACCGACGTTCTTTTTACTGTTTGCAAGGGAACCTGTAACCGGGAGCTCAGACCCCTGGCATGCAGGATTTTTCCGTATATACCCTATCTGGGCGAAGACGGCAGGTTAACTGTAATAGAAGACCCCAGAGCAAGATATATATGTCCGCTTTTGATGGAATTCCGTGAGTTTAAAATAGATTTAATGTTTAGAAGAAAAGTTATCAACGTTTTTCACCTCCTTATCAGGGATGGGGAGATAAAGAACTATTTATGCCAGCTTTCGGGCGTTTTGGATGAATATAAAAGGTTTTTGTGATGACCGGATGCATGCATAACAACATACCAGGCTGATAGGCCTAAAAACAGTTGATCTGGAGGATATAAAATATGAAGCAGAATAAATACGATGACAGTACTTTTTTTGAAAAATACAGTAATATGGAGCGTTCTAAGAAGGGACTTGAGGCCGCCGGGGAATGGCATGAACTGAAAAAGATGCTGCCTGATTTTAAAGGTAAGAGGGTTCTGGATTTAGGCTGCGGTTTTGGATGGCATTGCCGGTTTGCTGTTGAGAATGGGGCAAAATCAGCTGTGGGTGTTGATATCTCACAAAAGATGTTGAATGAAGCAGCGAATAAGACTGAATCCGAATACATCAGGTATATTTGCATGCCCATTGAGGATATTGATTTCGCCGGCAATTCCTTTGATGTAGTAATAAGTTCGCTGGCTTTACACTATGTTCAGTCGTTTGAAGATATTTCTGCCAAAGTAAACAAATGCCTCACAAGCGGAGGAGAATTTGTGTTCTCAGTGGAACATCCCATATTTACCGCACAGGGGAAACAGGACTGGTATTATGACAAACAGGGCAACCGGCTTCACTGGCCTGTGGACCAATACTTTACCGAGGGGAGCCGTAAGGCTGACTTTTTGGGAGAGGAAGTAATAAAATATCATAAAACCCTGACCACATATTTAAATGGTCTTATCCAGGCAGGCTTTGAGATAACAGGGATAGTAGAACCAAAACCTGCGGAGCACCTGCTTTATTCTGTTCCCGGAATGGCTGATGAACTGCGCCGGCCCATGATGCTGCTCATATCAGCGGTAAAAAAGCGCTAGGTATTGTCGGTGTAAACATCGACAACCCTGGCCACATAATCATCATAGCCTGATTGGGCCATTACAATCAAAGGCTGACCCTTATCTGCAATTTTAACTTTATAAGCCTGGGCCCCGTCGGTATCCAGAATTTTTTCCCGGTCAATATTAATTTGGGTTCTGCCGGCGACTCCGTATTTCTCAAGTATTCCGGCAACCTTGTTTTCCAATTGTCCTGTCGGGCACTCCAGCGATCTGATGCTGATAATGGCTTCATCAATTTTATTCATTGCATGTCCTCCGCTTACGTGTTAAAATAAATCCTGATATATAGCACTATTTATTTTAGTATGTCCCTTTAGATTTATATAAAACATAATCTACTCATTTGTAAAATTAAAATATTGGATTTAATTTTACACCTCTGCTTTTTAAAAATTTGAATAACAGTGTACCACAAGGGAACTATAGATAAGAATTTATTTCGGACTGAAAGAAAACATGTATCTGGGAGGAAAGTTATGTCTTTTAAACCCGGCATTTCCGTTTATAGTGAAATAGGAAAATTAAAATCTGTTCTGCTTCATCGTCCCGGGCTGGAAGTGGAAAATATAGTACCGGATTATTTGACAAAACTTCTGTTTGATGAAATTGTATATCTGGATCAGGCACAGAGGGAACATGAGCAGTTTGTACAAATCCTCAGGAAGGAAGAGGTAGAAGTAGTCTATATGACTGACTTAATGACAGATATCCTTGAGGATTCACATATAAGAGAAGAGTTTCTTATGGATTTCATGATTGAGGGAAAAGTTGTTACAGACGGGCTTCAGGAAGCGATAAAAGAATATTTCAGCTCATTGACGCCCCGGGATTTTATAAATAAGTGTATAGCCGGAACAAGGCATAGTGATTTGAAGGATATCAAACATAAAACATTGGGAGATATGATTAAAAATGCCTATCCATTCTATCTTGATCCTATTCCGAACATGTATTTTCAAAGAGACCCATTTGCATCCATCGGGAAGGGAATATCCCTGAATGTGATGGCAAATGAAACAAGAAACAGAGAGACCATCTTTGCAAAATATATATTTAATTATCACCCGAGATTCAAGGAAGTTCCAAGATGGTACAACAGGGATAAGACCCATACCATTGAGGGAGGGGATATTCTGGTGCTTTCAGACAAGGTTGTAGCTATCGGCGTAAGTGCCAGAACAAGTACGATAGCGGTTGAGAGGGTAGCTCAAAAGCTCTTGGAGTCAGAGGAACCCTTCAATACGGTCCTCGTTTTTGACATCCCCAAGAAGAGGGCATATATGCACCTGGACACCGTATTTACCATGGTTGATTATGACCAGTTTACAATATTTCCGGGCATAGAAGCCCCGCTGGACGTTTACAGTATAAGCAGGGCGGCAAATAACCGGTTGCATATCAAATATGAGCATAGTGACCTGTCTGAGATATTAAAGAAGCACCTTAAGCTGCCGGCAGTGAATCTGATCAGGTGCGGTGACGGTGATATCATAGCTGCCAGCAGGGAACAGTGGAGTGACGGCAGTAATACGCTTGCGGTTTCCCCCGGGAAGGTTGTATGTTATAACAGAAACCATATCACTAATGATGCACTGAGAAAAAACAGCATAGAAGTCCTGGAATTTGACTCCTATGAGCTTTCCAGAGGCAGGGGAGGACCAAGGTGTATGAGTATGCCCCTTTATAGGGATAATCCTTATAAGCAATAATATGACTAGTGGTCTGTAACATCTAAAACGTATATTGCTAGTTACCGCTCTTGAGATATTTGTTGCCGAAAAGCAGATCGTACTGTATCAGACGATAATCCTTTACCAGTTCATCGTCAGGATCTACCAGTCCCATGTTTTTCAAATGCATTATGGGATATTTTTCTTCCAGCTGGGGCATTATGTTGAAATAATTGGGATGGTCCACACCTGCGTCCTTCAATATCTCATAGGAAAGGTGGGACGGGGAGATTATACTTGAAAAGCTCCTCATTTCCCGGAAATTTGACCACGTAACCAAAGGCGTGGTGTAGTACTTCAATTCACCGATGCCCTGCTTGAGCTCAGAATCCTGTTTTGCACCGAGTTTGTCGTAAACGCTGTAGTAATCATCAAGAGTACCCAGACGAGGTGCGTGATCCCCAAAAAAGTATAACAGGGTAGGTTTGTCACTTTTCTTAAGTTCTTCTATGAGCTTTCCGAGGGATTGGTCTGCATCATACAGTCCCTGGGCATAACCGTTTATAATGCTTTTCTGTGAGGAATTCAACTGGTCGGACTCTACATTGACGTCAAAACTGCTGTATTTATTATCAAAAGGATCATGGTTTTCCATTGAAACTGCAAAGATAAAAGCAGGCTTGTCTGAAGAATTCAAGGTTTCAAGTATCTTGTCAACAAGAGCATAGTCGGAAATATGCGGTCCCTTTGTTTGGGTGTTCATATCGAAGCTGGACACATCATAGAATTTTTCAAAGCCGAAATAGTTGTATACCTTATCCCTGTTATAAAACCAGCCGCCGTTGGGATGAATGGCCGTTGTGCTGTAGCCGTTATCCTTGAATACCGAAGCAATGCTTGGAGTTTCGGTCCTAAGGTAGGCATTGTATGCTATAATTCCAGGGCTCATAAAGTATAAGGACATACCTGTAAGGGCTTCAAATTCGGTATTTGCAGTACCTCCTCCGATTGCCGGCGGAGCCAGCATGCCCCTCTGATACTTGTGGACATTTTCAGCCACATCCTTGCTGAAACTTAACCCGTTTAATTTGGTCAAATCCCAGTAGCTTTCACTCATAATAGCTATAACGTTAGGTTTTTCCGCCGATTTCACAGCTCCTCCGACGGTGGAGGCCGTAACGGAATTATCTACCGAAGCAGGATATTTATCAGAAATGGCCTGCATGGTTTCTTCACTGTAATCATCAGGCTTGGGATTCAGATATTTTTCCAGGTCGGTCAGATAGTAATAATTCTGAGCGTACATACCATTTGCAAGTATTTCAGCTTTGCCGATATACCAGGATCTTTGAACGCCCACCTGGACGGATAGCCTGTAATCAGCCAACACGTTGGCATTTAGAAGAAACAGTATCAGTGCAAAGGGCATTATGACAAAGTTGAATCCCGGCTTGAGATAACTGAGTACATTTTTCCTGAATTTAACCAGTAAAAATATCAGGCCTGCCAGGATTACCAGCACCGCAATTACAATAGGTATATTTAGATAATCCTTACAAATACCTATGAGGTTTTTAAACATGTACAGATCCCATGGGTAAAAAGGTTCATCAAAGTATGTGAACTTGATAAAATTAGCTATAGTAAGGAATATTGCAACTATTGAGAGCAAAACATTTGAAATCCCTTTTCCGAACAGCGAAATAAGGCACATGTATAGGCTGCATAAAACCAGTATGTTGAACATTATGTTGGGATGCAGCATGTCAGTGATTGTTGCCTTTATTTCCTGCCTTATTGAATACTCACATAAAAATGTGATGACTGTAACAAATACAAAAAACGAAATAAAGCTGAAGACAGGTTTGAAATAATCAGAGAGATCAAAGGCCGTATTACCCTTTTCAAAACCTGATGTCAGCATATGGAAGATCAAGTTGCCCGACGCGGCAAACCACGCCATAAACAGTCCTATAAAGGGCAGGTATACGGCGGTAACGGTTCCCAGTTTTGTGATATTTGTAAAAAGGATGCTGCTCAGAACCGATTGCCCCAGGGCTTTATACATGAATAAAACAAGAAGTACTGCAGCACCTGCCAGGTTTAAAAATGCAAACAACCATATTTTTGGAGTCTTAATAATATTTTTCTCATGTGTTAAAACCCCCAATGCATATACCGGATAGAACACAAAAATGAACAGTGGTACGCTGAAGCCTAAGAAAGAAGCGGCATATACTGCTACAAAACACATCAGGAACGTTACAGGTAAAAAGGATTTGAATTTTTGAAAAAACGGTGTTACCGCACTCCAAATCAAATATGACAACAAAAGCATATTTACCAGCAGTACTTTATGTTTGAAGGTGAATACCAACAGCACAATATTTAATATAAATAAAATAAGCTTTGAGTAGGGCAATTTATTAAGTTTATCAGGTATTGCAGGCATGTTGAAAACTGCAAACGAGGCGGCCAAAGCCAGCAGCAGTTGAGAATACCCGTTACCGTTGTAAAAAATATCAATTGCACTAATTGCCACAGCAACAATCAATGCAAGAATTCCTTTGTTTATTTTTTTCATTTTTCTTCCCAGCTTCCATTGATTTATTAATCAATAGATTATACCAAAGTAATATTTATTGTTAAAGTATTGTTAAAAATAAATTAATAATTGTAACAAAAAAGTAAAAAGAATACTAAATACTAATTAGTATTATCAACCAAAAAGATAAATATTAAAAGGGTAAAATAATCTGCCGGATGCATTGGTTACATGAACAATACAAATGACAAATGATTTTACCCCGTATTCCCGTATTATAGTACAACATACAGAATATTGTACTAGGCAAGCTCCAAAGCTATTTCCATCATATTGGTAAAGGAAGTTTGGCGTTCCTCAGCAGTAGTGATTTCATGGGATACCAGAGAATCCGAAACTGTCAGGACGCACAGGGCATTGACTCCTGCACGGGCAGCATTCATATACAATGCCGCAGCTTCCATTTCAATAGCTAAAACCCCCATTTTAGCCCACTTTCTCCAGGTGTCGGGATCATCATCGTAGAATATGTCGGAAGAGAGGACATTGCCAACTCTTGTGGGTATTCCCTTGCTTTCCGCAATATCTATCGCCTTCTTAACAAGAGACCAGGAGGCCGTGGGGGCATATGTTCCGGGCAAATCATACTGTGATGCGTAGTTTGAATTTGTAGAAGCCGAGATTCCTATGACAATGTCCCTGATCCTAATGTCCTCTTGAATAGCTCCGCAGGATCCTATTCTGATTATGTTCTTGACTCCATAAAAATGTATCAGTTCATAAGAGTAAATTCCGATTGACGGCATGCCCATTCCGGACCCCATTATGGATATTTTCTTTCCCTTGTATGTTCCTGTATATCCAAACATATTTCTGACTGTGTTAAACTGAACAGGATTCTCAAGGTAAGTCTCTGCTATAAATTTGGCACGGAGAGGATCTCCCGGCATTAATACCGTTTCAGCTATTATACCTTGCTCGCTGACATTAATATGCGGTGTTGGTATCGACATACATTTTACCTCCAATAATATAGTAATCGTCAAGTCTGCAGCAAACCAACCTTATTTTATCCAGATTGTAGAACTTTATAAATGCCGCAGCCATATTTTAAATTATACAATTTTTCCATTAAAAATACAGGAGAAAATTTATTTATTCCTCTGTGCTGTCTGAAAATATTTAAAAATTTCTTGGATGAAGAAACCAGGGAATACATTATATGCCACGCAAAAAGGATATTGACTTATTAAAAACAACTGTGCTATAATACCTCTTGCAGGAAAGACAGCTGCCTTGACACATATGACTGTGTGGGTTTGAAGTCGGAACTTGCATTGATGGGAGCTTAGCTCAGCTGGGAGAGCATCTGCCTTACAAGCAGAGGGTCATAGGTTCGAGCCCTATAGTTCCCACCATCATGCTGGTGTAGCTCAGCAGGTAGAGCAGCTGACTTGTAATCAGCAGGTCGGGGGTTCAATTCCGTCCGCCAGCTCCAAGACGCTTGCATTTTCTGCGGAAAATGCAGGTGTCTTTTTTATTTATAAAAAAGACACGAAGCGTCTTACGGGAGAGATCAGTCTCCCCGTAGTCCCCACTGGCCTCCCGGCGGGGATAAAAGAAAATGAAGGAATTGAACCCGAAAGGGCACGAGCCCGGCACCTGAACGAAGAGAAGGTGGGCGACGTCATAAGCACGGCGAAGCCGGGCGATTCCGTCCGCCAGCTCCAGGGCGCTTGCATTTTCTGCGGGAAAAAACATAACTACCTTATGTAAATTTATAAAGGACTCAAAACCAAAACAGATATCAAAGAATCGTCATAATTCCTAATTTGAAAAGTATAAATGTAAAATAAGCATTTTAGACAATATTACAATTAGTCCATTTACTTGTGAAGGAAAATGTAATATATTTACTTAAAGGTAAAGTCTTAAAGCTAAAGATTTTTATCATAAATAAACGGAGATAGAAACAAAGAAATAAGAAATGAGGGTTGAAAATGAAAGATTACCGAGTAATGTTGTTTGGGATTGCTCTTATTTTATTTGGAATAGCCTGTAAAGTAATGTTGATTGGATTTGTAGAAGGGGGTTTCCTTTTATTTATGGGAAGGGTAACACCGTTCGCAGGTATTTTTATTACAGCGGCCGGCTTGTTTACAACAGATAGTAAATCACAATAATAACGGATGGTAGATGGTATATGTGCATACAATTAGAAAAAAATAAAAACAATCTGGCGAGTATATCAATATGCCGGTTGTTTTTATTTTTTCATAATAATACAAAAAATTTTTATACAAAATAACTATTTCCAAGGTTATGTCAATTAATATATAATAGAAATCGTTTTTCTTTTTAGGTACGGTTGAAATGCTTGACAGCCGCTAATGCAGCACGACAGAGTATTAAAACAACATAACGGTTTAAATTTTCTTAAATCATGGGGGTATAAGTGAGGTATTTAGCAATTAATCTCGTACAGGAAGGTATGAGGTTAGGGAAAACCATTTTTAACGAGCAGGGCGTTGTACTGATCAATACAAATACGGAATTGACAAGAGCAGCTATCGACAGACTTGAACTACTGGGCTATAAGGGATTACTAATAGAAGATGAACTTTCAGAGGGTATAGAATATCAGGAAAACTTTGTTTCCAACGAGGTAAGATTTTCTCTGGCCAAGAAATTGAACAATGCTCTTACTCTGAAAAGTGATAAAAAAACTCTAAGTAATGAAATAGACAATCTGCAGTCAATGATTTCCGAGCTGGTGGACGATATACTCTCAAAGAGAGAGCTGAACCTGAATCTCCTGGAATTAAAAATGTTTGACAATTATACATATTTTCATTCCGTGAACGTAGCAATAATTGCGCTGGCAATAGCATACCATTTGAAACTGAACAAGGCGGATATGCTGACAGTGGGTACTGCTGCGCTATTTCATGACATCGGAAAACTATTTATCGGAACGGAGATATTGAATAAACCCGGTAAATTAACCGATGAAGAATTTGAAATAATGAAAACCCACAGTAAAAAAGGGTATGATGTGCTGTCGGGCGGAAATAATCTATCTTCAAAGATAACAGTATCCGTTTTATCACACCATGAGCATTATGACGGCTCGGGATATCCCAACGGATTGTCGGGAGAGAATATCATTCTTTTCGGAAGGATAATATGTATTGCCGACGTATACGATGCTTTGACATCCGACCGGTCATACCGCAAAGGCTGCCCGGTACTTGAAGCAATAGAATATGTCATGGCGAACAGCGGGACCTTGTTCGATCCGGAGCTGGTGAAAATATTTACTTCCAGGGTGTATCCATATCCTGTGGGAGCATCTGTATTACTCAGCAATGGGGAGACAGGGCTGGTAATAGGCAATAGTGATGAAGTTTGCTTAAGGCCGACGCTTAAGATAATATCCGGGGAAGAAACCAGAATAGTGGATCTGATCAATGACAGTGAATACCGCTCGGTGGTAATAACGAAGCTGATACAATAACTGTTTGTTAAAATAAGATTTACATAATGCCCGGGAAAAGGAATTTTTTTATTTTTATAGAATATATTATATCAGCAGAGTAGATTTCATATACGGTTTGCCTGAATTACCGTTGTGAAACCGGCGCACACGTTTGTCAAGGAGTTCTTGAACAGTGAGGATGAGAGATATGCTGATAGATATGGATATAACAATTGCATATAAATGCTTCTCTTGCGGGACATTTGATTTTGCTAAAGTCAACCTTTTCAAACTTTTTTTGAACGGGAATATAACTTCAGGCTGCAAATGCGGAAAGTCCCGGCTGGAGATAGAGAAATTAAGTAAAAACGAATACAGGCTGACGGTTCCGTGCATTGGCTGCGGTTCGGAGCATAAGCATATTATCAGCAGAGAAGCCCTGCTGGCGAATAATATAATTATTTATACATGCCAGATAACCGGTATAAAGAATTGTTTTATTGGCAAAGATGATTCTGTAAGGAAATTCATCGATAAATTTGAAAAAGAATTGGACGGAATTATTGACGGATTCGGTTATGACAGATGTTTTGAAAATACTCAGGTCATGTTTGATACACTTAACAAAATTCATGACATTGCAGAAAAAGGCAATTTACGGTGTGAGTGCGGAAGCGACGGAATTATTGTTTCGATGCTCAGAAGAGGAATTACTCTTAAATGCAATAAATGCTCAAGAACCAAATTCATACCTGCATCTACCAACAATGACCTGAAAAAGATACTTCAAAGAGATAAAATAATTTTATTCGCCAGGAAATCCAAATTAAATACCAGACAAAAATATAATTGATAAGTTCGGAAATTATGACAGAATTGTGGGAAAACAACACTAAGATTGACATGTATTTACACATTTGATATAATGCTTTTTGTGGAATATTCAAAAATTCTCCTCTAGAAAAAGGAATTAAATAAAAAAGGTTTTTCTAAAGATTTTTTCGAATCAAATTTCCTATTTAATGTTCAATAAATGATTTTATAAGGTGGTGAACTATGGATCAGATTGATTTACAGTCAAAAACACTAGAAGATTTGCGTTATATTGCAAAAATGATGGGTGTAAAAAACATATCCAAGTTAAAAAAGAATGAATTATTGGATATATTGAAAAATTCTGATGAAGCAAATAAAGCTAATGATTCCAAAGCAGTTGAAAAGGCTGATTCCGGGAAAATAGTACCTGACCGGAGCAAAAACGGCAGTAAAAGTGAAAGCGAAGCCAGGGCTTCAGGTGAAAATAATACAACTGAGACTATAGGCGGGGAGAAAACTGAAGGTACTAAAAATAAAGCGAGCAAGAGTAAACCGGAAAATGCCGGCAAAACCGAAAATCTAAGCAGCCCGGAGAATACGCCTGTTCAAACCGGCAAAACCAGGAAAAGCGCTAAAACGGAAAAAAGTACTGATTCAAGTAAGGAAAAGGATATTCCTGTTATTAAGCAGGAAATACAGGAACCGGCAGCCGAGAAGGTTTCTTCAGACGAAAATGGCACGGCTGAACCAAAAGCGGCTGAAGAAAACAAGCATGTTGATGCCGAGACTTCTGTTTTGAGAAAATCCAAAAGAGGCAGACCAAGCAAGGCATTAAAAGATGCATCAGCTGAGCCTGAGACAGAAGAGAAAAAAACCTTACCCGAAGTATCTGAAAAAAAAGAGGAGACAGTTAATCCGGAGCCCAAACCGGGAAGATTATCGGAGAAACTGATACATCCTGTTAAAACCGTTGAAAATAAAAAGCCTGCTTCGGTAAAAACTCATCCAGTAAAAAATGATCAAAAAACAGAAAACGTGGAAGCTGAAAAGAAGCCTTTAATTCCCGTAAAGCATGTCCCAAGGCAAATAAAAACCAATACTTCTGTTGTGAATCAGGACAAACCTGCTCTGCCACAGCCTCAGTCACAGAAATCAGTCAATCAGTTGCCAAGACCGCAGCAGCACCAACAGCAGAATAATATACAGCAACATAATAATAATGCACAGCAGCAGAATAATGCACACCAGCAGTCTCAGGTACAGCAGCCCCAGACATCACAGCAGTCGGCTGTGCAGCAGCAAAACCAGCCGGTTTCCCAACCGCCGCAGGTAAATGCATCCAATGCTCAGGCAGCTCTGCAAGTACCGCAGCAGACAACTCAGCAAGTGCAGGCAGCTCCGGTGCCACAGGCTGTCCAAACTGCCCAGCCTCAGCAGCAGTCAAATGAGAAAATTGAAGCTGACGATCCTGTAGAAGGCGTTCTGGAAGTATTGCCCGATGGCTATGGGTTCCTCAGAAGTGAAAACTATCTGTCAGGGCCAAGAGACATATACGTATCTCCTTCCCAGATCAGGCGGTTCGGCCTTAAAACGGGAGACAAGCTGAGAGGAAAAGGCAGGATTCCAAAGGAAGGGGAAAAATTCCAGGCATTACTCTATGTCCAGTCAATAAACGGTGATACACCTGATGTTGCCTCCAAGAGAGTACCTTTTGAGTACCTGACACCAATTTACCCTGACAGCAGAATAACTTTGGAAACTTCTCCAAGAGAATTCTCCACAAGATTAATAGATTTAATAGCACCTATTGGTAAAGGCCAGAGAGGAATGATAGTATCACCTCCGAAAGCCGGTAAAACCATTTTACTTAAAAAAATAGCCAACGCTATCACAGTAAATTATCCTGAAGTGGAACTTATTGTTCTACTGATAGATGAGCGTCCGGAAGAAGTAACCGATATGCAGCGTTCCATAAAGGGAGAAGTAATCTACTCTACTTTCGATGAAGTGCCCGAACACCATATCAAGGTTGCGGAAATGGTTCTGGAGAGGGCTCAGAGACTGGTTGAGCAGAAGAAGGATGTGGTAATACTTCTTGACAGCATCACAAGACTGGCAAGAGCCTATAACCTCACTATTCCGCCTACCGGAAGAACTTTGTCGGGAGGTTTGGATCCGGGTGCACTGCACAAGCCCAAGAGATTTTTCGGTGCTGCCAGAAATATTGAAAACGGCGGAAGCCTGACCATTATGGCTACTGCTCTCATTGAAACAGGCAGCAGGATGGACGATGTTATATTTGAAGAATTCAAGGGAACGGGTAACATGGAACTTCACCTTGACAGGAAGCTGTCTGAAAAGAGGATCTTCCCTGCTATTGACATTAATAAGTCTGGTACACGAAGAGAAGAATTGCTGCTTAGCCAGAAGGAACTCGAAAGTGTATATGCTGTCAGGAAAGCAATGAGCAACATGGGCACCGCAGAGGTGACAGAGATATTGATAAACAGGTTATTGCAGACTAAGACCAACGATGACTTTGTAAAGAGTATTAATATTTCCTTCCTTGATAAAAACCAATAATAACCGGTTGAAATTACCGCCAAATTGGAATAAATCGGATTGAGCAATAATCAAAAAGGGTATTGCGGTAAGTGCGTTTTTATGTTAAAATATCACTTGCCTCTTTAATACGCAACTTGGTACAATCTGTACGTTGAATATATAAAAATTGAGGACGTTTCAATTTTGTTTGAAAGAAGGTGAAAAGCAATGAAAGAAGGAATACATCCAGATTACTCGGAAGCAGTTGTTAAGTGTGCTTGCGGTGAGACTTTTACTACTGGTTCTACAAAAAAGTCCCTTCACGTTGAAATTTGTTCAAAGTGTCATCCTTTCTTCACAGGAAGGCAGAAGCTCATTGATACCGGTGGACGTGTTGATAAGTTTAAAAAGAAATATGGTATCGTTGATAACGCATAATATGAAATCATTAAAGGACTGGGAGCGAGTTTCCCAGTCTTTTGTTCATTTATGGGAATTTATATGTTTTAGCTGATACACAAATTTCTTGATGTCTGGCAGTCCTTAATCGCTTGAGACAGGTGATTTTGGACGCAGGGTCATTTCAAAAAAGATTATTATTTTAAAATAATTGACTTGCTTTAATAATTGCTTTAATATGAGCCTTAGTAGGATTGTTTATTGATAGAGAAATAATATTTGAAATTTATTATAGACAGGACAATATATTTGAGGAGGTTACAATGAAGAAGACAACTATTGGCGGACAGGCTTTGCTTGAAGGGCTATTGATGATTGGACCCGAATTCAGAGCCACAGCGATAAGAAAACCTGACGGTGAAATAGTAATCGATAAAAAACCGCAAAAGCCCAAAGGCAAACTTTCCAGGATTCCCATCGTCAGAGGAGCTGTCAACCTCTTTTCCCAGATGGTTATCGGGGTAAAAGCATTGATGTATTCGGCGGAATTTGTTGACCTTGAAGACGGGGACAAATATGAGCCGTCGAAGCTTGAAAAATGGCTGGATGAGAAATTCGGAGATAAAATAGCCGATGTTGCCATTTATTTCTCTGTTGTAATATCTATCTTGTTCAGTGTCGGTCTTTTTATATTACTTCCGAATTTTATAGCAAACTTTATACCAATAAAAAGAGACTCGTCATCAGGTGTGGTCATACTCAACCTGATCGAGGGAGCAATAAGAGTAGGACTGTTTATCGGGTACCTTGCACTGGTTTCACTTCTCAAGGAGATGAGGAGAGTGTGGGAATATCATGGCGCCGAGCACAAAACCATTCACTGTTATGAGCATGATGACGAGCTTACAGTTGAGAATGTCAGAAAATACACCACAAAGCACCCACGCTGCGGTACTTCTTTATTCTTTACCATTATGATTATCAGTATATTGATATTTTCCTTTACGGGCTGGCACAATGTCTTTCTAAATGCGCTTATCAGAATACTGCTGGTGCCCGTCGTCGCTGGTGTTTCGCTTGAAGCCATAAAGTTTGCGGTGAAACATGACAACTGGCTATTTAAAATTTTCAGCGCTCCCGGTCTTATGTTCCAGGCTTTTACAACCAGAGAGCCTGACGACAGCCAGATAGAGGTGGCTATCGCGGCTTTTAAGGAAGTTATTCCCGCCGAAAACGGAAGTGACGAGTGGGGAAAGTAAGTGCGAAAGCGAGTGAGAAAGTAAGAGAGAGGGTAAGCTAAAGAGTAAGCGAGCGTGTAATTATATGAAAACTATCAAGCAGTTTTTGCAATATGCAGCAGAAACTTTAAAAAATGCTGGAATAGAAACCCCGGTTTTGGAAGCCGGGGTTATACTTTGTCATGTATTGAATTGCAATAGGACTTACCTGTATACACACGGTGACAGGGTACTTGAAACCGGTGAACTTGCGGAATTGGAGGTATTCCTCCACAAGCGGTCGGAAAATGTGCCGCTACAGTATCTTCTGGGTGAGGCCGAGTTTATGTCCTTGAGCTTTAAAGTTAGTCCCGCCGTGCTGATTCCGAGGCAGGATACCGAAATTCTGGTGGAAAAATGCATTGAGCTGATAAACGGGAACGGGTTCAATGGACTGACAGATGAATGTAGCCAGGAAAAAGCCTGCTGTGTTTCTGGAGCAAGGGTTTTGGACATGTGCACCGGATCGGGCTGTATAGCCGTGAGCATTGCACATTACTGTCCCGGCAGCAGGGTGGCAGCATGTGATATATCACAGGAGGCTCTGGAAATAGCCCGGATAAATTCGGTGCGGGCCGGAGTGGAGAAACAGCTGGAATTCCGCTGCGGAGATCTGTTTGAGGCACTTGACGGCCGGGAGAAGTTCCATATTATAGTCAGCAATCCCCCGTATATTGAAACCGGAACGGTAAAAACCCTTGAAAGGCAGGTCTGTGATCACGAACCATACATCGCCCTGGACGGCGGCGCAGACGGCCTTGATTTCTACAGAAAAATAATTTATGCTGCGCCCGGGTTTCTTTATAAGGATGGCTATCTGGTGCTGGAAATAGGCTATAACCAGGGTGAAAGTGTCGGCAGGCTAATGGAGAACAGCTTTGGAAGTGTTACCGTCCTGAAGGATCTGGGGAGTAACGATAGAGTTGTTTTGGGACGATTAAAAAAATAGGAGAAACGATACTGTTGTATCTGGAAGTACCGGTATAGCCTGTACACTTTTACTTGCAATATTGATTATGATTAACCAACTGGCATAATGTGTTAAATATTTGGCCTTCCAAGCACAACCCTGAGTTTCTAGTCGTTCCACAGCTTCAAAGCGCCTGCGTCCTGCAGATTTTTTACTATAATCATACTGATGGGCCCGATAAACATGCCGAGAATGCTGAAAAACTGCAGACCTATATACATGGCGAACAGTGTTACCAGCGGGTGAAGGCCTATCTGACTCCCTACTATCTTTGGTTCCATGATCTGTCTTATCAGTATTCCAAGGATATATATTATTGCCAGACCGAAGGCCAGGGGCATATTGCCGGTGAATACGTTCCACAGTATCCAGGGGAGCATGACCACTCCTGTTCCGACAATTGGAATGGCATCGGATAATGCCACTATTAAAGCCAGTAAAAAGGCATATTTCACGTCCAGTATAAACAAGCCCACACTCACTTCCACAAAGGTAAAACCCATGAGTATCAAAATTGCCCTGAAGTATCCCAGCAAGGCTTTGATGGTATCCTTTTTAATCCCCGTCATACGCTTTCTCCAGGAGAATGGCAGCTGCCTGTAAAAGAAAGAGGATATAGCCTTCCGGTCACTGCTGATGAAATAGGTTGCCAGTATGGTGACGATGGCAAACACTGTTAATTTCGGGATGGAAGATACGGTGCTGATGGCTGTTTGTATAATGGCTGTTATAAAATCAGTGATTTTTGTAGTTACGGATGAAAGGTTTGTTGTGACGGTGCCCGTTACTTCAACCGGGAGAGCATTATAAAAGTTGGTAAACTTAAACAGCAGCTTGTTCAATTTGTCAGATATGTCCACAGAATAGGAGTTAATATTATCCTGTAGAGCTATCAGCTCATTATAGACTTTAATGACCCCGA
The DNA here is from genome assembly GCF_000350485.1 of Ruminiclostridium cellobioparum subsp. termitidis CT1112. Lineage (GTDB taxonomy): Bacteria > Bacillota > Clostridia > Acetivibrionales > DSM-1351 > Ruminiclostridium > Ruminiclostridium termitidis. Next base: position 11,338 of record NZ_AORV01000056.1, on the reverse strand, counting down.
GGGTGATTACAAAAGCCAGCACTGACATTGTAAACAGCAGGGAAATACAGGCTGCGACTTTCCTGGAAATTTTAATTTTTTGCAAAAGCCGGATTACAGGCTCATTTATGTAGGAAACGATAAGTGCAATTACGAAAGGTGCAAAAAATGGCAATAAATATTTGATTGAAACATATATGGAAGCGAAAATTAATACTATTAAAACTATTTTCTTAACCGTACCTTTATATTTGTCCCAAAAATCCATAGTACCTCCAATAATAAAAGTAGTTCATCCTCTGAAAACTGTTATTACTATTATATTACAAAATCATGCTGTTGAGTGTCAGCCAATATAACCAAAATTTGCAGTAATATACTTCATATATTAGCCAAATGAGGCAGCAGAAATATTACTTTTATACCTGTATTATACAGCTGTTCACACTAAAAAAGCCATAACTGTTAATAATGGTGTAATCATTTCATATTCTGGGAGCATATAGTAATAAGTGTATACAATATTCAAATTTTTTATTTAAATCCCTTATAAATATAGGCTTTTTGCTTTCAATTTACTAAAATATATTGTAAAATGATAAACGGAAGACATTGTGAGAGTATGGCAGATTAAAGTCATAATTCACTATTTTATTCTAGATTAAAAGAGTTTGACTTAATGTCAGTTTCTCATTATCATTTATTAGGGAATGATTCTTAACTTATAATTTTCCCGTATCTGATTATATGACGTTGGGCTTTTATGAATTTTCATTATTTATGAAATGGATAGTGGCAATTCTTAAAAAAATATAAGGGGTTAAATAACATTTTGAAAGGAGAATTAGCTGTGGATTGGTATTTATTACTGGCAGCTATTCTGCTGCCTGCACTGAGTGCTGTGTTATGCTTTATAATTAGAAATCAGAAATTGCGCATTGCAATAGTAAGCATTTCGACATTATTACTCTTTGCAGTAGCAGGCGGATTTATTGCACTTATGGTAGAATCTCCTGATGGAAAACTTGTATTCCAGATGGAGCACAGTGTACTTGAATTAGTCAGTTGGGTGATCAAGGGCTTTGACCTGTTGCTCTTCTGCTATATAGCGTACATCGGATTAAAGCATAAAAAGGCAATAGTATTTATTTTATCAGTATTACAATTTATACCTTGGGCGTTATTTGAAATATTTGGAGTTTTCGGAAAGGTTAATGAACCTGAAGCGGCATTTGTAATTGATTACCTGTCATTAATAATGATAATGCTGGTATCAATCATCGGACCGATTATTACCGTATTTGCCATAGGCTATATGAAAGAACATGAGCATCACCTGCACTTGAAGGTATCAAGGCAGCCAAGATTTTTCATGATACTGTTCATTTTCTTAAGTGCCATGAACGCATTGGTAATGACCGACAACTTATCCTGGATGTACTTCTTCTGGGAGATAACAACGCTTTGCTCATTCCTGTTGATATCACATGACGGAACAGAAATAGCCGTTAAGAACGGTTTAAGAGCTTTGTGGATCAACTCGATTGGGGGTGTGGCATTCATTATTGCAATAGTGATGATGAATTCCAGCCTCAATACACTTTCCATACAGGAAATCTCGGCATCAGGAATGGAGGGGGCCCTTGCAGGAACTCTTCCGATTGCGCTTGCTCTGCTGTGTATAGCAGGTTTTACAAAGTCGGCACAGTTTCCGTTCCAGAGCTGGCTGCTGGGAGCCATGGTTGCACCGACTCCTGTATCGGCACTGCTGCACTCCAGTACAATGGTTAAGGCCGGTGTGTATCTGGTGGTAAGAATTTCACCTGCATTTGCAGGAACAATACTCGGACAGCTGGTTGCAATAGTCGGAGGTTTTACTTTCGTAGCAGCGTCGGCTATAGCAATAAGTCAGAGCAACGCCAAGAAGGTGCTTGCGTACTCGACAATTGCAAACCTCGGTTTGATTATCTGCTGTGCCGGTATCGGAACAAGAATATCTCTTGCTGCGGCAATACTTCTTATGATATTCCACGCTGTTTCAAAAGGACTGCTGTTCCTTTGTGTCGGTACTATTGAATTGGGTATCGGAAGCCGTGATATCGAAGATATGCAGGGACTGTTCAAGAGAATGCCGTTTACAACCGTAATAACCGTTATAGGACAGATTTCAATGTTACTGCCGCCTTTCGGTGTGCTTATTACAAAATGGATGGCTATAGAAACTGCTGTTCACCAGCCGCTGGTACTTCTGTTTATCATACTTGGAAGTGCTCTGACGGTTGTTTTCTGGTCTAAGTGGATAGGTATCATTTTGACCATGTCCTATAAGCCGAAGTTCCATATTGAAAAGTTGTCCTTTTCAATGAAGGCCGCACTTTCAGCCTTGATTGCGTTTGTTATGGCAGCAAGCATAGGTATTGCTCCATTGTACAATAATTTTGTCAAGCCACAGATCCTGGCGTTTAAGATGGCAGACAGGGAAGAACTTGCAGGAACAGGTCTGGGAATCTGGCTCCATAAAGTGGATGCCGCAGTTTACGGTGGATTTGCTTCCATCATGTTCTTTGCTGTGATTCTGATCCTTATGGTGGCAATACCGATAATTTCAAACAGAATCAAACCCAGCAGATTAAAGCCTCCATATTTATGCGGTTCAAATGCTGACGAGGATTTAAGAGGTTTGGAATTCATCAGCCCTGGAGACAAGGTTGAAACGGTTGTGGTAAGAAACTATTACATGCAGTCTGTATTTGGTGAAAACAAGCTGACCTTCTGGGTTAATGCCGTTGCAGGTGCTGTAATTATTATAATGTTAGGGGTGGTGATTGGATTATGAGCATAAACAATTTAATTATTGCTGTTATTGCCATAATAGCCGCTCCAATAGTTGGTGGTTTATTAACCGGTATAGACAGAAAAATAACCGCAAGAATGCAGAATAGATTTGGTCCTCCGCTGCTGCAGCCCTTTTATGATTTCTTTAAGCTGCTGGGCAAACAGGGTATAGCTGTAAACCAGACTCAAATGGTTTATGTAATGGGACATTTGTTCTTTGCTGTAGGTGCTTTGATAATGCTTGTTTTGAAACAGGACTTGCTGATGCTGATGTTTATCCTGGCATTCTCTGCTGTTTCATTGATAATGGGAGCCATGAGTGTCCGTTCACCTTACAGTAAGATCGGTGCACAGAGAGAAATAATGCAGATGATGGCTTACGAGCCTGTACTGCTTTTAATGGTTGTCGGTGTTTACAAGGCAACAGGCAGCTTTATGATTTCAGAAATATTCAACCATGGGGAGCCTTTGCTGTTCAGCTTGCCGCTGGTGTTTCTTGCTTTCCTGTATGTCCTGACCATCAAGCTTAGAAAGTCACCTTTTGACTTTTCAACTTCACACCATGGACACCAGGAACTTATAAAGGGTCTTACCACCGAGTTTTCCGGAACTCAGCTGGCTTTGATCGAGCTGACACACTGGTTTGATCTTGTACTTTTATTGGGATTAATTACTTTGTTTTTTGCTCAACCTATATGGGTAGGTATATTAATAGCATTAGCAAGTTACTTCTGTGAAATAGTTATAGATAATGTGAGCGCAAGAGTTACCTGGCAGTGGATGGTAAAAGTAACCTGGGTAGCCGGAATCGGCGCGGCGCTTGTTAATATAGTCTGGATGTACCTGATCTAGAGTGGATTCGACAATAAAATGCTGCAAATAAGCCAGTAATTGTCAGTGCTGTTTTCGGAAAAAGAATGGCTAACTAATTGTAAGAAAGGTGAATTGTATGGGTATAATAAGCAAGTCAAGGAAAAAATCACCCTGGGTAATACATTATGACTGTACAAGCTGCAATGGCTGTGATATTGAGGTTTTGGCCTGTCTCACACCGTTGTATGATGCTGAAAGATTGGGAATAATAAATGTAGGCAATCCCAAGCATGCAGATATTTTGCTTGTTACCGGTTCTGCAAATAAAAGAAACGCACATGTATTAAAAAATATATACAATCAAATGCCCGATCCAAAGGTAGTAGTTGCAATCGGCGCCTGTGCCTGTACGGGAGGAATTTTCAGGGAGTGCTACAATGTAATGGGCGGAATTGAAAATGTTATTCCTGTAGACGTATTCGTTCCGGGCTGCTGCGCAAGACCTGAAGCTATTATTGACGGTATAGTCCAGGGTATAGGCAAATTGGATGAAAAGGCAGATGCAATGAAGGACGAAGGCAAATAGTAGCGGTCATGATAGCATTCGGGCTATTCCGGGATTGTTACTTCATATTAGTCCCTTTTGAGGCTCAAAGCCTGAAAGGGCTCAGGAGGTTAGTAGAATATGATTGAAAATTTAGTGGAAATTACGAGTGACCAGTTACTTGGTGAAATAACCAAAGCCAAGGTAGAGGGCTACAGATTTGTTACTGCATCATGTGCAGATAATGGTGATGACACTATAGATGTTATTTATCATTTTGACAGGGACTACGGAATGAAAAATTTCAAGATCACTGTTAAAAAAGGTGAAGAAGTCCCCAGTATTTCAAAAGTAATTTTCAGTGCAGTACTGGTTGAAAATGAAATGAAGGAACTGTTCGGATTAAATATAACCGGCATAGTAATTGATTATGGCGGACATATGCTCTTATCCGAAGAAGAATTGGGATCACCATTCTTGAGGCAGCAAATAACTATCGAGCAAAGAGGGGGTAAACAATAATGAGTTCGACGGTAATACCTTTTGGACCGCAGCACCCTGTGCTTCCGGAACCCCTTCATATCAAGCTGGTTATGGAAGATGAAAATATAGTAGATGCAATACCTGCCATTGGATATGTGCATAGAGGTCTTGAAAAACTCACAGAAACCAAGGAATTTACGCAAAACGTATTTGTGGTTGAGAGAGTCTGTGGAATATGCAGCGTTATGCACGCAATGGCATACTGCCAGGGAATTGAAGAGTTAATGAACATCGAGGTCCCCGACAGGGCAAAGTTCCTGAGAGTTATCTGGGCAGAGCTTCACAGAATGCACAGTCACCTTTTGTGGCTGGGACTCCTGGCCGATGCCTTTGGTTTCGAAAGTCTTTTCATGCAGGTATGGAGAGACAGGGAAAAGGTAATGGATATCATGGAAGAAACCGCCGGTGCCAGAGTTGTTATATCAGCTAATACAATTGGCGGTACGAGACGTGACCTTACCAAGGAACAAATGGTAAAAATCAATGTAACAGTTGATGAGATAAAGCACGATATACAGCAGGTTGAGGCCGTGTTCCTGAACAACTACACTGTCAAACACAGACTGGTGGGAAGAGGAATCCTGTCCAAGGCCGATGCCATTGAATTATGTGCAGTGGGGCCAATGGCGAGAGCAGCAGGAATACCCATGGATTTAAGAACCACAGGCTATTCGGCTTATGGCCAGCTGGATTTTGAACCTGTAACACATTCCGACGGTGATAACTATGCCAGAACATACGTGAGGCTGCATGAAGTATACCAGTCAATAGATCTTATTAAGCAGGCTATAGCCAAGATACCCGAAGGAGAACATGTTGCTCCTTTCAAGGGTAATCCTCCCAAAGGAGAGGTCATATCCAGGGTTGAACAGCCAAGAGGCGAAGTGTTGTACTATTTGAGAGCAAACGGGACCAAGAATCTCGAGAGATTGAGGCTCAGAACTCCTACTTTTCAAAATATACCTTCACTTATAAAAATGCTTCCCGGCAGCCAGCTGGCTGATGTGCCGCTGCTTATACTGACAATTGACCCATGTATATCCTGTACAGAAAGATAACACTTTTAAAGTGACAAGTGTGCCGAGGCATAAACGAATGTATTTGACTGCGTGCGCGGGTGTGGTGGTTGGAGCCGGCAGCACGTCTGACATGTGGATTGGAGGGTTAATATGTTGAAAATGGTTGAAAATGTATTTAAAAACCTGGTGTCAAAACCTGCAACCAGAATGTATCCTTTTGAAAAAAGAGAGCCTTTTAAGGATTCCAGAGGACAGATCGAAGGTTGTGAAATAGATAAGTGTATTTTTTGCGGCATATGCCAGAGAAAATGTCCTGCAAATGCCATTGTGGTTAACAAGGCTGAGAAGTCCTGGGAGATCAATCAGTTCAAATGTGTTATCTGTAATGCATGTGTGGAAGCCTGCCCAAAGAAGTGTATAGTGGCAAGCGCAGCCCACAAGACAGCAGTGTCGACCAAGGAAAATCTAAAGGTTGTGCAGGCTGAGAAGCCTGTTCAGGCAGAAGACGCCAGCAAAGTTACAGCGTAACTTTTATATGGCGGAGCACCTTGTAATGTTATGCTGCTCCGCTGTTGAAAAACAGATAATTAACAATTATAATACGCCGGCTGTCAAGCCGGCGTATTTGCATTTGTATTATCAGCCCGCATGTGCCGGTGTTTATGAATTTTTGTAGGCAATGATATAATAAATGCAGCCGAAAAGCCGGTTAAAGCTGGAAAGATGGTGGTGATGATTCATGCATGAATATGCCGTTACGCAGTCAATGTTAAATATAGCGCTGGAGGAAGCAAAGCGCGCCGGGGCCTCAAAAATCCTGGAAATCCGCCTTGTTATAGGTGATTTGTCCACAATAATAGATGATTCGGTGCAGATGTATTTTGATATCATGAGCGAGGGCACCTTGGCGCAGGGGGCCAGGCTCGCATTTAACAGGGTCAAAGCAGAATTTAAGTGCAGGGAGTGCGGAGAAGTTTTTGTCAAGCCTCCCAAGGGATTTGACTGCCCCAAATGTGGTGGTTTGGGAATGCCCACGGATAGAGGAAAAGAATTTTATATAGAGAGTCTTGAAATTGATTAAAAAGGATTTGATTTTCACTATTCCCTGCAAATATCATATTATGGAATATGATATTTAACTGGGAGTGTGTTGTTATAAATGCCCGGGGGAAGCATAATGCTGGTCTTAAGCATAGTAGATATTATCGGAACCGTTGCTTTTGCGGTTTCGGGAGTACTTGTGGGCATCAGGAACAAGCTTGACTTGTTTGGGGTTTATGTTTTGGCAATGATAACAGCTTCCGGAGGCGGGATAATAAGAGATGTTGTTATTGGCAGGAACATACCGGTGTTTTTTACCGAGTGGAAGTACTTTGCCGCCATTACTGCATCAATGGCGGTGACCTGTGTGCTTTATAAATTTGTAAACAGGATAATATCTGTTATAATTTTATTTGATGCCATTGGTTTGGGTGTTTTTACCGTAACGGCCACTTACAGGGCAATAGAATATGGATTGCCCTTGCTGGGAGTCGTTTTCGCAGGCGTTATAACAGGAGTGGGGGGCGGAATATTAAGGGATATCCTGGTCAATGAAATCCCGCTGATCTTCAGAAGCGAGATATATGCCATTCCGTCCATTATCGGATCGGTACTGTTTTATCTGTTTTATGATAATGTTAATATAAATGTAAATACTTACATATGTATAGCAGTTGTTCTTTCCATAAGGATGATATCGGTTAAATTCGGTTTGAACCTGCCTATACTCAGCAAAAGTGAACACCGTGGAAGTGACGGCAGAAGTGACAGAAGAAACTTCAGGTTCAAGAACAATAATTTATAAATATAAAAGATGGAGGTACTTATGGAAGTTAAAGTTATGAAAAACATAATGCATGCCAACGATAAGCTTGCAGAAGAAAACAGAGACTATTTTCAGAAAAAGAGAATTAAGGCTGTCAACATAATGGCTTCTCCGGGCTCGGGGAAGACCAGCACCATATTAAGGCTGATCGAAGCGTTTGGCGATAAGGTGAATGTTGCGGTAGTCGAGGGAGATATAGCCTCCAGCATCGATGCCGAAAAGATAGACAAGCTGGGTAAGCCCGTTATACAGATTAATACGGGGGGAGGCTGCCACCTGGATGCAAATATGATTAAAGCTTCTGTTGAGAGCTTGAATCCGGATGACGGTACAATTTTATTTATTGAAAATGTGGGAAACCTGGTTTGCCCATCCTCCTTTGATCTTGGAGAAGGCATAAAAATGGTAATCGCCAGTGTTCCGGAAGGACATGACAAACCTTACAAATACACCTCGATGTTTGAACTGGCAGATATAATTGTCCTGAATAAAACTGACCTGATGCCATATATAGATTTTGACAGAGACAGTTTCTATAAAGGTGTCAGAGCTTTGAACGAGAAGGCGGAAATCTTTGAAGTATCCTGCAGAACGGGAGAAGGAGTAGATCAGCTGGCACAGTGGTTTTTAGATGCTTCAAAATGACAGGAGCAGGCTTTAGTAAATGGAATGCAAAAAAGTACATGCCTGAAATTTGTACGGTTCATCGCAAGTGATGAACTGCAATTTCAAGCGTGTACTTTTATTTGAGCTTTATTTGAGCGTCCTTTATCCGGCAAGTATCTCGTAGCCGGTTTCAGTCACTGCAATGGTGTATTCCCATTGGGCCGACAAGGAACCATCCCGGGTTGTGATAGTCCAATTGTCGTGTGCCATTTTAACACTGTAGCCGCCTTCGTTTATCATCGGTTCAACTGTAAATACCATACCGGGAAGCATCAAAACTCCCTTGCCTGTTTTTTCAAAGTGGTCTACATGGGGTTCTTCATGAAATTTAAGTCCGACACCATGGCCGCCAAGATCCCGTACAACCGTATATCCATTCTGGTTTGCATATGGTTCAATGGCCCTGCCTATGTCATTTATTGATCCGTAAGGTTTTACCTGCCTGGTACCCAGCTCCAGACACTCTTTGGTCACTTTCACAAGTCTTTTGGCCTGAGGGGATACTTCCCCAACCAGATACATCCTGCTGGCGTCTGAAAAGAACCCGTTCAGAATTGTAGAAACATCTATATTAATAATATCCCCCGGCTTTAAAACGGTTTTGTCACTGGGTATTCCGTGGCATACCACATCATTAATCGAAGTGCATACACTCTTTGGGAAACCGTTGTAATTCAAGGTGGCAGGAACAGCACCATGATCAGCGGTATAATCATAGACCAGCTTATCAATTTGTGCGGTTGTCATTCCCGGGTGGATTTCCCTATCCAGCAGGGCAAGGATCTCAGTGGTTATCTTACCGCTTATTCTGATTCCCTCAAGCTGCTCCTGAGTTTTAATCAGAGACGGATGAGGAATAATATATCCCTGGAGCCTGTATTTTTCAATGTTTGATAAAATATCATCACTTAGCACGTAAACCTCCATAATAGTGCATTCTGCACCACATATCCAAAATTTATTTTATTTCAATCAATGCAACAGTAATATCGTCAATTATCTCATTAGTATCCTTTTTCCCTGCAAATGCTATGGCTTTGTCGACAAGTCCCGATAAGGCAATAGAGGGCTCCACATCGGATTCAAGCAGGTGCTGGACTATGCGCTCTTCTCCGAATTGCGCATTTTCAGTATTCTTTAATTCTATTATACCGTCTGTATAAAAAAACATTCTGTCCCTGGGATATATATTAACTACAACCTCCACATATTCAGGATTTTCAACCCAGTTGCTTATGGGGATTCCCGGCGCTCTCAATATTTGTGTGCTGTTTTTGGAAAAGATAACGGGGCAAACATTCAACCCTGCGTTTGAGTATGTAAAAGTGTAATTGGATATATCTATAATTCCATAAAAGATTGCTATATATAACTCATCGGCAAAGCCGTTCCTATTAAAATATTCAAATAGCTGGTTAAGAGTCCTGGCAGGTGACAGCAGTTTTTTATCAAGGGCTGTTCTCAGGAACATTGTCAGCATTGAGGCAGCAACTCCGTGCCCCGACACGTCGGCAATATAAACACCGATATGGCTGTCATCTATCTGGTAAATATCAAGGAAGTCTCCGCCCAGGGTTTCACACGGTCTGTATATAAAACTGAAATCAATTTTATCGGTGTTGAGCTGACTATTTGGAAGAAGGCTGCATTGGAGCCTTCTGGCCATTGACAGATCGGCTCTGAGCTTGGCATTCTGGTTTTCCAGTTCCCTGCTCAGGTTTTTTAGTTCGGTAATGTCGTGAAGGACTTCTATAACAGCCTCTACTTCTCCGGTTTCCTGATTTCTCAAAGGGGAACTGGTTACCGAGAAAATACGTCCGCCTATGATTTCTTCCTTACTGGCCGACCAGTCGGTACGGTTATTTCTTGAAATACAATTCGGACAAGGTGATGTACGTCCCAGGGTCTGGTAACATTTCCGACCTATTATATCTCTATTGCCTAAGGCCTGACGCATTGATCTGTTAACGAAGAGCACGGTGCTGTCCAGGGCGATAACGCGGACCCAATCCTGCATTCCGTCAATTATATCTTCAATAAAATTACATGCTGTAGTACCAAGTTTCTTTTTCAATCTGTATGGCAATAGAATCAACCTTTCTCATAATACTTAGAAAAATATCATAGATACTAACTAAGACTACATATATTTTAACATAGTTTATTCTAAAAAGGCTGAAATGATTATAAAAATATTAATCGACTCAATTTCTGTCAATACTAAGGAATGGATAAATAATAAGCCCCGAATTCCGGACGAGGAAATTTCGTTATTCCAGGGCAAAACTATTATTTAATCATCTCTGGGGATAACTAAAAACGAATATGAAATGGAGAAGAGACAATGAGTCTGGGGACGAAAGCTACAAATCCGATATATGTTGATTCAACAGCAGCAAATGCCTTCGCAGTATTTTCTGAAGCAATGTACCAGTATATGAAAGTATGCAGAACCGGTGATAATCAAATAGTGTTTGTGTGTATAGGAACCGACAGATCAACAGGAGACAGCCTGGGACCCATTATAGGGCATAAATTGAAAAGCCTCAGAAGCGACAGGGTTTATGTATATGGAAATCTGGATACCCCGGTTCATGCCAAAAACATTGATGAGATCACAAAGGAGATCAATCAGAAGTTTAATAATCCTTTTATTATCGCAATAGATGCATGCCTCGGAAAGGTAGACCATATAGGCCATATCATAATAGGGAAGGGGCCCATAAAGCCGGGCTCTGCCGTCAACAAGGACCTCAAGCCCATTGGTGATATGCATATAACCGGGATAGTCAATTTCAGCGGTTTTATGGATTTTCTTATACTCCAAAATACCAGACTGGGTACAGTCATGAAAATGGCCGATCTCATATCGGGCGGAATAAAGTACGTGCTGTGGAGAATTTCCCGGGACGAAATGCTGGGTAAAACAATTACACCTCCGGAAGCTCAAAACCATGAAGATATAGCGGTGAACGAAATAAATTCATAAAACATGTTAAATAAAACAATACAATTAATTAAATAAAGGTACGCGAGCACAGTTAGATCAATGGATGAGCCGGTTAAAAGTGC
>NZ_AORV01000055.1 GCF_000350485.1 Ruminiclostridium cellobioparum subsp. termitidis CT1112 | reverse complement strand
AGGTTTGACGATTCGAAAGAGCAGTTAACAAATTTGCTCAAAATGAAAAATAAATATACAAACTTTGTGAAAAGCAGTGATTTTATTGAACTTTATCCCTATATGGTGTTAGGGTTGATATATGAAAAAGAGCAGGACTTAACCAAAGCTGTCAGTAACTTTGCACATGTTTTATCCAACAATAGAAATGATTTCAGCGCAACTTATAATTTGTTATCAATATTATCAAAGTCTTGCTCTACTGAAGATATACTGAAATTTATGGATGTGCATAAGCTTTCTACCAGTGAAAATTACCTTAATCATATAAAGATATCTTTTATTATACAAAACAATGAACTTGCGGAGAGCTTTATTAACAGAATAAGTGATGAAATTAAAATCAAGACGGGGATATTGCTAAGATATAGTTTACAAAAGGCTGAATATGCACTGACAACAGATATACTAAATAGCCTGTCCGATAACGATATAAATAAAATTTTATCTTCCGGAGAATTTTTTGGTTTCATAGACTTGTTCTTATTGTATCTTGTCACTCAGGATGAAAAGGTATTTTGCTTAATTGAAAAAATACTTGCTAATGAAAAAGGGACAATTAAATTTCTGAGGAGTACTGAAATAAAGACTGAAAGCGACAAAAAAATATTTATTGCTCTTTTGGATAGATGTATAAAAAATCAATGGTTTGATTTATTTGAAAAACTTGTTCTGAATAACGAAAACAGTGATAACGGCTTAAACATGGCGATAGGTCATATGCTGTATAATAATGGATTTGATGAGTTGGCACTGGACTTTTATGATAAAATCCATGACGTAAAGTTTCTGGAAGAAACTGCCTTTATTAATATAGTTGATATATTAATGAAGAGGAACGAGTTGCAGATGGCTCTTGACTATGCCATTTGTGGAGTAGAGCTAAAATACACTGATTATAGGCTTTTTAAATGTGCAATTGAAATATTATGTAAAATAAATAATCAAGCACATAAAAGTGATATGGTTAAACTTGCTCTGAATTACTATCCGGATAGTAATTGGTTGAGGCAACATAAATGCTGATATTGTTCAATAACACAAAAAGGGCTAAACACTTCTTGGTGACCATCCGATAACTATAATAGAGAAATTTTCGGAGGTGCAGGTATGAAAATTGATGGAGCAGATATTATTAATACAAATATTGGTATTAGTAACAGTACAGGTTCAAATGCTAATTCCAAAAATGTTGGTGATTTAGATACGGTTAGAAAGCCGCAGCAAACGGTCAAGGCCATATCGCAGATAAATGAATTTGAAATGAATAACATGCCTGTATCGGAAAAAGTGGTAATTGAAGCTATACAAAAAGCAAACAAGGCAATATCCGGCGGCAACAGGAGATTTGAATTTTCTATCCATGAGAAGACGAATGAAATAGTTGTTAAAGTCTATGATTCTGACACAAATGAACTCGTTAGAGAAATACCTAACGAAAAAGTTTTAGATATGGTTGCCAAGATATGCGAGATGGCGGGAATATTAGTTGATGAAAGAAGGTAGAGCATATGGCTATAAGCAGTATTGCAAGTGCATTAAATACAAAATTAAGATTGTCCGGCATGTCTTCAGGTCTTGATACTGATGCTATTGTAAAACAACTGTTGTTGGCGGATCAAGCAAAAATTGACAAGGTATTACAGAAGAAACAAATATCACAATGGAAGACGGATGCTTACAGAGATATAACAGCATCTCTTAAAACATTTTATAATACTTACTTTGATACACTATCAGCTAAAAATTTAAGATCGGCAGGTGCATTAACATGTTATACCGCATCATATGCATCCAGTACGGCTGCTGATTTTATCGGGATAACGCCAGGTGCAAGTGCAAAACCTGGAACTTACACAATTACTGACATAAAGGTGGCAACTTCCGCCAGCAACCGCGCTGCCGGAGATCCGGCACCGTCTCCGGTGACTGCTGATATTGTTACAGGAAATACCATAGACGCAGCAGCAGTAATATCAAAAGACAACGATAATAACAGATTTGTATTTACTTTAAACGGGAAAACAGTAAATATCACTCTTGACGACGGGGCACTTGGTGATTTATCAGCTCTTGAAACAAAATTAAAAGCGGAATTTGATAAGGCGTATGGGCCCGGAAAAGTAACGGTTAGTACTGCCGACGGGAAGTTAAGTTTTAAAGCGGCTCTTAGCACAGATGTTTTCAGTGTAGGAACTGCAAGTAATACCGGATATAGTGAGATATTTGGTGCCAAGCCTACTGCCGGCGCGCCCCTGACTCTAACCGGCTGGAACAACAGATTTGACTTGAAAATTGGTGATACTACTCACACAATTGAACTTCCGACAACAACTTACAGCACAGCAGGTGAATTAATAACAGCGTTGAACAATGCTGTCAAGGATCCCTCGAAATTCGGAGCGAGTGCGGATATTACGTTTGAAGAGAAAGACGGAAAGGTTGTATACAAATCTTCTCAAACTGTTTCCGTCAGTGCTGCAAAGACAAATACCAATGTTGCGCTTGGACTTGCAGCATTACCTGATAATCCGCTTAATCTGTCCAATAAAATAAATTTAAATGAAAAGATCAAGAATATCGACTTTAATGACGGATCATCATTACCCGTTGCCAGTGGTTATTTTACCATTAACGGAAAACAAATAACTTTTGATGCATCAACCATGTCAATAAACGACATTATGAAAAAGGTTAATTCGGATTCTTCGCTGAATGCAACAATAAGTTATGATTTGACCACTAATAGTTTTTCCATTAAATCCAACCGTACAGGTGTAACCTCGACTTTAGATGTTTCAGGTGATCTGATGCAGGTTCTCGGGCTTGAATGTTCGGGTAAAACCGGTACCGATGCAGAGATAACGGTTAACGGACAGAAAATAGTAAGATCTGATAATAATTTCAGCTACAATGGTATAACCTATGATATTAAAAAGGCAACCTCCGACCCAATAACAGTAACAGTTGCAGGTGACACCACTAAAGCCTTTGATACCATAAAGGAATTTGTAACCGAGTACAACAAGCTTATAGAAAAATTGAATGGAAAAATCGGTGAAAAGAGGTATTCTGACTATGTGCCGCTGACGGATGAGCAGAAGAGTGCAATGAGTGAAGACCAAATAAATAAGTGGGAAGAAAAAGCCAAGTCGGGGCTGCTTTATGGCGACTCGGTTATTTCAAGTGCGCTGTCAAGGATGCGTTCCGCATTGTATTCATCAGTTGCTGGAGCCGGAATGAATCTGAGTTCCATAGGAATAACCACCTCTTCCTTTTATCAGGATAAAGGTCAGCTTGTTATTGATGAGACAAAGTTAAAAAATGCACTGGCGAATAACTCTGAGGCAGTTGTAAATCTATTTACCAACAGTTCGGATGTCACATATTTCGAAGCAATGGACGACCAAGCACTAAAAAATAAAAGATATGAGGAATCCGGACTGGCAAATAGAATATCTGATATAATTCAGGATGCCATAAGAACGAGTACGAATAAAGATGGTAAGAAGGGTTCTTTATTGGAAAAAGCCGGAATGGTTGGAGACCGTTCTGAGTTTACAAATATATTGTATAAGGAAATATCCGATTATGACAAGTCGGTAACTGAATTGAACAGAAAGCTTACTGAAAAGGAAACCGCACTTTATAAAAAGTTTACCGCTATGGAATCAGCACTTAGCAAGATGAATTCTCAGTCAAGCTGGTTGACACAACAGTTTGGCGGAGGTTCAAATTAGCATTTGAATATTATTACAGGAATAAAATATAAATGGAGGACTTTAGCTAATGTTAACAAATAGTGGTTATGACCAATATGTATCAAATTCTATTAATACAGCAACTCCAGAAGAGTTAACACTAATGCTGTATAATGGTTTAGTTAAATTTATTATGCAGGCACAGTCGGCGGCAATTGTCAGGGATCTTGAAAAGGCAAATGAAGCAATGAAAAGGGCACAGGCAATTCTAGTGGAATTTAGATCGACTCTCAATATGAATTACGAAGTATCAAAATACTTGGAGAGTATATACGAATATATGCATAGACAACTGCTACAAGCTAATATTAAAAAGGATAAGGATATTCTTGAAGAAGTCTTGGGTTATGCAAAAGACTTAAGGGATACATGGACAAAAGCTATGAAGTTGGCAAAACAACAACACAATATAAGACCATCAGAAGTAATAGCAAAATAATTAATTATAACGACTGAAGCGCCTCGTATGCCCTTTGTGGGATGCGAGGTGTTTTGAATAGCCAGATAATTAATGTTTCTTTGTAATACGGCTGTTGTTGCTTAACATATTTGAATTCGTATAATATGCTAATTAGAAACGGAGGTATTTATGAACGCTGATCAATATATACAGAAGCTTTTGGAACTGTCTGATAAAAAACTAAACGGATTAAGAAAAATATTAAAGCTTACAGAGGAACAAAGCAATGTAATAACAGAAGATAATACTGAAGAGCTTCAACGGATTATAGAGCTTAAACAACAGCAGATGGACATGATTGATGAACTTGATCAGGCGTTTGAGGTATATTACTCAAGACTTAAGTCTTTGATGGGAGTTCAAAGCCTTGAAGAATTAAAAATGTCCGAACTTAATGGTGCATCTGAGCTTAAACAAATAGTAACATCCGTATATGATATTATAAAGCAAATACAGAAGCTGGAAGATTTGAATAATAAAAAGGCCAGGGATATTCTGGATAAATTAAGCAGTGAAATTCGACAGATAAAACAGGCTCAGAAAGTCAATAACGGATATAATATGGGGGGGAACTTACCTCAACAATCGTATTATTTCGACAAGAAGAAATAGAGTTAATTTTCGATAAAATATCTTAAGGGTGTGGATTTAATGAAAGTAGTTATTCTTGCAGGAGGTTACGGAACCAGAATCAGTGAGGAATCACATCTTAAGCCGAAGCCCATGATTGAAATTGGAGAAAGACCTATTTTATGGCATATAATGAAGATATACTCACACTATGGTTATAATGACTTTATTATTTGCCTTGGTTATAAAGGGTATATGATAAAAGAGTTTTTTTCAGATTATTATCTTCATACATCCGATATTACCTTTGATTTTACCGAGGGAAACAGAATGATAGTTCATAACAATGTGGCCGAACCATGGAAAGTAACTTTGGTCGATACAGGACTAAGCACCCAAACTGGCGGTAGAATTAAAAGGATACAAAAATATGTTAATAATGAAACTTTTCTATTTACATATGGTGATGGGGTTTCAGATATCAACATAAATAAACTTATAGAATATCATAAAGAAAAAAAAGTTACAGCAACAATGACTGCGATTCAGCCAGGAGGAAGATTTGGTGTTCTTAATATTGATGATTTAACTGATAATATAGAGTGTTTTACAGAAAAAGCAAAGGAAGATGGCGGGTGGATAAATGGAGGATTTATGGTACTAGAACCCGAAGTATTTAAATATTTGATAGATGATAATACAGTCTTCGAGCATGGACCTCTTGAAATCCTTGCATCAGAGAGAAGGATAGCGGCATTTAAGCATTATGATTTTTGGCAATGCATGGATACTCAAAGGGATAAGCATCAATTAGAAAAGTTGTGGGAATCAGGAAAGGCACCATGGAGGGTATGGTAGATTATACCTTAACCAGGATAAGTGCATATTTCATATAAATATTACATAATATCAAGAATAATTTATGGTAAGAAAATATATACTACACAGTTCCTTTAGTATTATGGAAAGTATTTTAAGATTAGCAAGTTCTAGCTTTTCTAATGGTAGTATCTTCATAATTTTGTTACCAAAATTAATAAACAAATTTATGCAGGTTCTTTTAGTTACTCAGATTGAAAATGACAATTCCATAAGGTAAAAAGTACACTAGTATGATATATAAGTTTTTTATAGATATATGTATCGTGTTAAAGATAAAACTATATAATTAACAATTTGAAAGGGTGACCAAAGGTTTGACAAATAATAAAATCAGCGTTATCATGCTTACATATAACCGTGAAACCCTCATTGGACGAGCCATTAAGAGTATCTTGAACCAGACACTTCTTGACTTCGAATTTATTATTATTGATAATGGTTCTTCTGATAGGAGTGGTATTATTGCAGACGAATATGCATTAATAGATTCACGGATACACGTTATTCACCGCAAATGTGGAAACATAGGTAGCGGCCGTAATGTGGGGCTCGATGTAGCAAATGGGGAGTATATTTCATTTATAGACGATGATGACTATGCTGAGCCGGACTTCCTTGAATTTCTATATAATCTTGTTTGTGAGAATCATGCTGAGATATCAATTTGTGGAGCGATGGATAAGGCCTTCGATAAAAAACTGCTAATGTCCGCAGAGGAAGCTTTAATTGAGCTAATGAGGCGCAAGTACTACAACATGGCGTTCCCCACAAAGCTGTTTACACGGGAACTTAAGAAAACAATTCGATTTCCTGAAAATGATAAGTTTGACGATATATCTCAGATGTACCGGTTACTTGCCAGTGCAAAGAGTGTAGCCTATCACGGTTTACCGAAGTACACGTTTTATCGTCATGAGGGGAACAACTCCGCATGGACTGTTAATCATAGCTTACTTACAAAAGAAACGCTTGATGAGTATCTCTGTGCCTATCGTGAACGCACGAAGTGGCTCAGCAAGTATTTTCCTTCTAGCTCGGCAGCATGGTGCTACTTCGAGTGGTCTTTTATGATTTCCATGGTGGAGAAAATTGACCGTTATAGATTGACTGACTGTGCTGGACTGCAAACGGCTATGCTCCAAGAACTAAGCAGGCATAGCTATGAATTCCTCAATGGAGGTTACATACAAGAATTTGAAAAGGAGTGGTTAAAGCAATATGTTGAATACTAAACGGATGTCTATTGTTCCAACGATGCGGTGTACACTAAGGTGCAAGTTATGTTCTAACCATGTAACAGAGTTCAAGAAACCAATTGATGCTACGGTTGAAGAAATGATTAGAGATATTGATATCTTATTTGAACTATTCGATAAAATTGAGTGGCTTCAATTTGTTGGTGGAGAGATTTTTTTACATAAGGGTATGGCTGAAGTTTACGATCATTGTAAAGTACACCGTGGAAAGTTCAGTAAACTAATTCTTGAAAGCAACGCAACTATTCTTCCACGGGAGGCTGAAATTACGTCACTTCGCAAGTATGGCCAGGATGCTAAAGTTATGATCAGCGACTATGGGATGTTCTCAAGTAAATCTGATGAGTTCATTCGTATCTTGGAATCCAATGAAATTCCATATGTCGTAAAGAAGTACCATGATGATGACCAACATTACGGAGGGTGGATTGACAACACGAGTTGTCGAGACTATGGGGAGTCTGACAGCATGGTTGCAACCAAGGCAGCTCGTTGCCCACAGGTGTTACTTGAAAATATGCATTGTTTTCGCGGAAAGTTGCATCGGTGTTCTAATTCACTGTTTATGTCGGAACTTAAACTATTTGTTCCAAATGATAGGGACTACGTTGACTTATTAGACAAAAGTCAGTCTGACAATATGAAACGTGACATAATAAAAGATTTTTATATATATCCACGTAAGTCTTGCCATTTCTGTTCATGGAAGGACGCGGATAGTCTGCCAAGGTACCCAGCCGCAGAACAAATATAACTTCATGGAGGTAGAAAATGAAATATGGACTTCTGGTAGATTTTGGCGCTCCATATTGTAATTACGGTGACTATGCGCAATCTATCGCAATTGAGCATTTATACGAAAGTATGGAGATCCCAGAAAATGAGATAATCCAGATATCAACAAAGGAACTTGCTACATATGATGGTGAGCAGTTGTTGTTGCCGTATAGCTATGTTTTGCATTTTTTAGTAAGCCCTGAAGATGGAAGAGTTGCATTATCTGACAAGATAACGCCTGTGTTCTTAGGGGCAAGTGTTGAATTTGCAATGCTTTTAAATAGTTATTCTTTGGATAATTTCTTTTCACCTGGGAAAGGATGGATTGAAATGTTTAGAAAGTTTGCACCTATTGGATGCCGCGATGAATTTACGTATAAATTTATAACTCGACTAGGAATTCCGGCATATCTCCAAGGCTGTATTACAAACATTTTACCACATAGAAGAGATGGAATTTATAAGAAAGTTTTGCTTATTGACTGTCCTTCCGAAGTATTGCCGTATATTCCAAATGAACTATTAGCTAATGCAGAAGTGCTGAGTAATGCTGAATATATTGGTAACTTATCCATTCAGGATAATTATATTAAAATTAAACAACGTTATGAGTACTATCGGGACAATGCCGCTTTAGTTGTGACAACACGTTTTCACGTTGTCACTCCTTGTAATGCTATGGGAATTCCAGCAATTTTTACAATGCGCACATTTGATAAACATTCAGAGGATATACGTTTAGATACACTGAATCCATTTATTCAGCTTTGTTCAAGCGAAAATTATTCTGATATCAATTGGTATCCACAATGGCAAGACTTTAGTGAATTAAAGACACATATTACTCAATTGGCAATTGCCAGAATTCATGAGGTATATAAGCGTCATACAGCGACTTCACAAATAAGAGAGTTCTTCCAAACGAGGATTGATGAATACGAAAGTGTTAAGAATACAGAATTAGCTTACAGAACTAGGTTGCGCGATTATATACAGAAAAATTATGCTATACCTGTGCGAGGTCGCTTTTATATTTGGGGAGCGATTCAATTGTTGTGTGACGGAAATAATGTTGTTCTAGCGAATCTAGTTAACGAGAACAATCCAAATTTAGAATTTGTAGGATGGATTGACACATTCAAATCAGGAATATTGGCGAATAAGCCAATACAAAAGCCTGAAGGATTATTTTTGGCAGAAAATGAATTTGTAATTGTTGCCGCTGAAACAGCGGTTCCTGATGCTTTGAACCGTTTCAATAAAATGCAAATAAACGAGAAGCAGTTTTTAATTATTTCCAACACGATGATCGAAGAGGCCGACTTGAAGAAGGTTTTGGCACAAAAGGAGGAGTAATGAAATACGGACTATTAGTTGAATTTGGTGCACAATGCAGTAATTATGGTGATTATGTTCAATCCATCGCAATAGAGTATTTATACGAAAAAATGGATATTCCTAAAAGCGAAATAATATACATCACTGCAAAGGAGTTATCAACTTACAACGGAGAGGAGTTACTACTGCCATATAGCTATGTAATGCACTTGTTTGTATTTCCAGAGTATGAAAATGTTAAACTGTCAAAGAAGATAATCCCAGTATTCTTGGGAGGTAGTTTTTCATTTACGCAATTTGGGGGGAAATACCCTTTAAACAAAGTTCTCACTTTACCTCATTCACAGACGAACGAAAATACTATAACATGGCTTGAAATGTTCAGGAAGTTTGCTCCAATTGGGTGCCGCGATGAGTTTACATATAAATTTATTGCTGCCCAGGGAATTCCAGCATATCTTCAAGGCTGTATTACAAACATTTTTCCATGCAGACCGGATGGTAATTATAAGAAGACATTCTTTGTTGACTGTACTTCTGATATATTACCTTATGTTCCAAAACAGTTACTTGAAAATGCTGAAGTGATGACTAACTATGTCTCAAACGATGGTTTATCCGTCGAGGAAAACTATCAAAGGATAAAACAACGTTATGACTATTATCGAGACAATGCGGCATTAGTAGTAACATCACGCTACCATGTTGCAACTCCATGTAATGCTATGGGTATACCATGTATTTTTATAAACCGTAAGATTAACTACTATTCCAAAGATATCCGTTTAGATACATTGAACCCATATATTCAGCTATATTCAAGTGAGGACTATTCTAATATCAATTGGTATCCACAATGGCAAGACTTTAGTGAGTTAAAGGAATATATTGCTCAGTTAGCAATTGCTAGAATTCGTGAGGTATATAAGCGATATACAGAAACTTCACAAATTAGAAAATTTTTTCAAACAAGGATTGATGGATACGAAAGTGTTAAGAATACAGAAGTAGCTTACAAAACCAAGTTACGTGATTATATACAACAAAATTTTGCTATGCCTATGCAAGGTCGTTTTTATATCTGGGGAGCGATTCAATTGCTGTGTGACGGAAATAATGTTGTCCTAGCGAATCTAGTTAACGAGATCAATCCAAACTTAGAATTTGTAGAGTGGATTGATACATTCAAATCAGGAATATTGGCGAATAAGCCAATACGAAAACCCGACGAATTATGTTTGGCTGAAAATGAATTTGTAATTGTGGCCGCTGAAACAGCGGTTCCGGATGCTTTAAACCGTTTCAATAAAATGCAGTTAAGTCAGAAACAGTTCTTAATCCTTTCTAATACAATGATTGAAGAGTCCGATTTGAAAAAAATTCAATCGCAAACTATCGTTTAATGGGATACGATTCTTTTACCTAATAAACGTTATAAGGAATAGACTGCCTTATGGGTAAAATAGAACTTTTTGAGATTTTTACATAATAGAAGGAAGGATTACTATTGAATAGAATTATTGTCCGTACTAATGCCTACAATGCTGAGAAAACAATTAAACGTGCGATAAATAGTGTTTTAGCACAAAATTTTGTCGGTTATGTTCCTACATACATTTTAGCGAATAATGGATCGACCGATCATACTGGAGAAATAATTGATAATTATGCAAAAAAAAATGATTGGATTGTTCCATTCCATAATAAAGTTAATCGTAGAGGACAATTTGCTGAAAAGCTAATTGAAATCATTGAAGATTATCCAGGCGATGGGTATTTCTTTAATCTCGATGCCGATGATGAGTATTCTCCATTCTTTATCGAGAAGATGATTACTTTTATGGAAGAAAATCGATTAGACGTAGCAGCATGTGGCAGTGATTTTATTGACGCCACAAACAGTGGTCTTTTAGGAATCCGAAGGCTTGAACATAATCTTATTTTAGAAACTCCTGAGGAATTTAGTGAACACTTTGGTTTATATCACCAATTTATGAGAACCGTGTGGGGAAAAGTATATAAACTATCTGTTTTGCGGAAATGTAAGTTTGAACAAGTTAAAACAGTCTCATACGGTAAAGATACGGTATGTACAATGGAAACCTTTTGTAATGCTGAGCGTGTTGGTATCCTCGCAGAGTCGTTGCATAAGTACTATTTTTCACTGAAGTCTGTGTCGCACCTATTAGATTCTAAGAGAATAGTATCTGATCAGATATTATACGAAGAGACAAAGAATTTTCTCGTATCAAAATGTGGCTATGTTAGTCTGCAAAACGAAGAATTCTTATTGCGTGTCTACTTGAGCTCCATTATTGATACTTTAAATTTAGTACTGAATGCACAACTACCACATCTTGAAAAAATGCAATTGGTTCTAGATATTTTTACGTGTAAAATTACAAGGGAAATGTTTAACAGCGGATATATAGAAAATACAGTATTAAATAAAATTCGTGGTATTGTTTTAGAATGGTTACTCACACAAGAAGTATACCAGCAAACAGAAGAGACAAACCTTGCTGTGGAGTTAATAATAATTTTATATGAAGAACATTTACGATTTATAAAGAATGAATACTTATGGTATTATATTCAGAATATACCTAATATAATAAGAAATATTGCGGAAAAAGATTACACACTGACGCTTGAAAAATTACAAACATATTATAAGATGCATGAAAAAGATGTACTTGCTCTGTCGGAGTTGGAGATCATTCTCAATCGAATGCTGAATAAACCGGAAGAGGTGGTTTTTGCCCTTTTCATTGATATTAAAAATAATCGTCCACGGTCTTCGAAAGCATTGAATATTGATTTACAAATAAAGATGCTGATTGCAAAGTATCCACTGCTTGAAAATATGAACGTTGAATTAGCTTGTGCCTTTTCAGATGTAGTAGGTTGGATAATCAGAGGCAATTATACGCAAGCATTAGAAGTATTTATCAATACAAAAAATGTGGAAATTTGTGATGAAGATGTAGAAGTATACATCATGTTTGGTCAAAACTTTTCTGCCGTAGTTGAGAATGCAGACTTATATATATATTTCAAAAAAATGTGGATATCATATTTGATTGATTACTCGCGTAAAGAGGAAGCTAGCAGGGAAATCAAGGATTTTGAGCAAATTTTATCTGAAGATAAGGAGTTTTTGGAGTTAAGAAAAAGGCTATCAAGTATACTCTAAACTATAAGTATTAATTTATTAAACTTCCTCCTTTACAAAAGAATATAATTGCCAAAACATCTATTAGGAATAGCTGTCAAGCCGAAAATTCTTACACAAATAAACCCATGGACTCAAATTCGTCAGAGGAAGTAGCAGAGGCATCCAATTGCATTCAGCATCTAAATAATAGATTGTAAAAAAATTTTGATGGTTTGAAAAAGGTACTAGCTCCTTCTTGGCAAGAGGTTAAGCAAATGTCAGGAGGAGTTTTTATGGGTATAATACCTTAGAATGAAATAGGTAAGGAGTTAAGAACACAATAGAAATTGTTACTGCTTGAGAGAGCGGGTACAATATATTGTGCAAATTGAATAAAGGGTAAAACAGATATGCCCAAAGCTGGTAGGCAAAATTGGCTCACCACAGACACTCTGCCAAAGGAGACTTAGGAGCATGTCTGAAAAAAATCATACAACTAAACGAGGAAATAATCAAAGAGGAATTGAGGAAATTGGTTCAATCCAGCATAGAAGAGACATTAAAGGCCTTTTAGAGAAGGAGGCCGAAGGAATTGGTCCATGCCAGCGAATACGTAGGTACTGCAGGATGTGAGGGCTGTCGTGCGGAACATTATGAAAGAAATCTGACTATAACTTGAAAGATGCTAAAGCTAAAAGGAGTAGCTTTTGAAATAGCAATCATCAAGCGTTACCGCTGCCGGGAAAGTTCCGTGGAAGAGGCATTGATTGAAATGTACCTGGCCGGTATATCCGTTCGTAGAGTGGAAGATCAGAAGCTCTATGTGGTACAAAAGTATTTCCTTCCACCATCAGTGAACTTAACAAGAAGGTATACGTACATATAGAAAACTAGAGAAACCGACAGCTGACTCATAATTCCTACTCGTATATTTATGTTGATGGAATTTATTTGAAAAGAAACTGGGGTGGCGAATATGAGAATGTAGCCATCCTGATTGCAATAGGCGTCAACGAGGACAGGTATCATGAAGTTATTGGCGCCATGGAAGGAATGATAGAAGACAAAGTGAGCTGGATAGAGTTTTTCAAATGGCTGAAAAGCAGAGGACTCTCCGGAATTAAGCTTGTGATCGGCAATAAATGCCTTGGGATGCTGGAATCACTTGGAAAAGTCTATTCAGAAGCAAAATATCAACGCTATGTAGTTCATTTTTACCGAAACATATTCTATGTTGTTCCTCGTTCAAAGATGAAGGAAGTAGCAAAAATGATGAAAGCTATTCATAGCCAAGAAAGTAAGAAAGCTGCCAGAGAAAAGGTCAAGGTTATAATTGAAGAACTCAAACAGATGAAGCTCAAAGAAGCTGTAGATAAATTGGAGAAAGGGATTGAAGAAACCCTAACCTATACGGCATTTCTGTATGAACGTTAGTTAAAGATACGTATGACCAATCTTGTAGAGCGGATTAATCGTGAAATTAAGAGACGTAACAGAGTTGTGGGAACATTCCCCGACGGCAATTCTGTCCTAATACTCGTTTGCGCCCGCTTACGCTATGTTACCGGAACCCAATGGGGCGTAAAGCGGTATATGAATATGAAATACCCTGAAAACTACAGCAAAGAGAAAACAGAATCCGGAAATCTGGCAGGCTAACTGCCAGAAACCAAGCGGCAAAATTTAATTTGAACAAAATACTTGACGGTACCTATGTTGTTGATGGGATTCACTTATTAGTGCAATGGAAGGAGTGAAGAAGACAAAGCGAGCGTGATAGAGTTTTTTCAAATGGCTGAAAGGCCCGAGGACTATCCGAAATTAAGCTGGTAATCGGGGGCAGATGCCTTGGAGTGCTGGAATCCATTGGAAAAGTCTACCGGGAACTAAATACCAACTCTGAGTAGCTCATTTTTATCGAAACATATTCTCCGTTGTTTCTCGTTCCAAGATGAAGGCTGGAGCTAAAATGCTGAAAGTATTCATAGCCAGAAAGGTTGAAGATCTGCGCCCCCGGTATATGATTATGGAACATCTTAAATGCTTAACGGTACTTAAATCTCGTATATTTTTAGGGGTAACTGGAAATTTAAATAAAACATTAATAACTTAACTTGTCTAAGAAGAAACTAAAAAATTCAAACCATCAAAATAATTTATGCCCCCATTCTCTCTAAATGCAGTAACTCAAGCAATTGACTGTATTCAAATATTTAGAACACATCTTCAGTTTCCACTTATATCTTCACATTCTCCAAAATCACAACTGCCTTTTGGCTGTCAAAGGAATTTATTAGAAATGCATCTTTAAACAAATCATGTTTTGCCCGTTCAACAAAGAATATGTTTTCACCATAATTTGAAACATACTTCTTTATTTCTTTATCTATTTTCTGTAATGAATTTATATCAATTTTAGGACTTTTAGTCACATATGCCTTAAACATATCAAACCAGATACCAAGAATTACGAATTCAATAACAGGTTTTAAAATATTGTAACCCTTTTCTTTTCTCATATGTTCCAAATATTCTGTACAAAACGTATTAATTATATCAAAATATTTTGACTTATTTCCTTTATTAGAGAAGGACTCTGGATTATCACGATAATAGTAAAAAGGTCTATCTACTATCCCAACTTTCTGTACTTTACAATATACTCTACTTAAAAAGTCGACATCTTCAAACTGTATCTTATGGATAAACTGAATTTGAGAATCAATAATAATGCTTCGTTTATATAATTTGGTCACAATAAAACCACAGGACATAAACATTCTAACTCTATTATCAAAGGATACTTCTCCCTCCATGCTTTTATCCCAGAGCATCATTTCCTTATTTCTTCGTTCAGTGAAATATCCGCACTCCACTAGATCAAAATCATCTTCGATTGCTTTTTCATACATACACTCATACATTTTGGAGTTGACATAATCATCACTATCGGCAAATGCTATGTACTCACCTGAAGAATATTGCAGGCCAACATTTCTTGCTCCTCCAGGCCCTTGATTTTCATCAAGGTTAATAATTATTATCCTGTCGGTATCCTTTTTCTCAAACTCATATAATATTTCTAAGCTATTGTCAGTTGAACAGTCATTAACAAAAATAAACTCTATTTCCTTAAGGGTTTGCGCCAATAAAGAATTAACCATTTCATCCAAATATTTTGCTGCATTGTAAACTGGAACGATTACAGATACCTTACATTTCATATTTATTATCTCCCCTATAACTTTCTATGCAACATTTAATACTAATCACAGTATTACGCCTTTAGCTCTTCTTGTATAGTACCGCAAATTTACCTTATTTCCCATCCTTTGTTTGCCCGTCCTCCACGCACTCCTTTATAAACTCAACCACAGTTTCCATATATCTATCAGGTTCGGTTATAAAGCTTTGCCCATATTCCTTTGCCCCTGAGTTCCAGTAGTGAACCGGTACAGGGCTTTTTCTGAAATACAGCTCATAAAGCAGCTTTGAATTATAGGAAGTGTTCAATTCCTTTTGGGCACCGTCAATCAGAAGCAGGGGTGTGGGAATGATATCCGGGATCTGCGGGATTATGTCCATATCATTACTAATCTTGGACAGCTTCTTAACAATAAAATCAATGGAATATTTGAACGGATATTTAGGCAGCCAGCTGCCCTCTGTTGTTGCAAAATCTATGTAGTCATCAATCTTTGCGTAGGGACTGTCTGCTACAATGCCAAGAATACTGTCCCTGTACGGGGTTTTGGTAATGGCCGACAGACAGGAGGAGGCACCGGTTGAAAAGCCCATAAGGATTATCTTTTCGGTATCCTGCTGCTTCAGATATTTAATTGCAGTCAAAACATCGGTAGTTTCATTTTTCCCAAAAGTGGAAATTGAACCGGATGAGTTGCCAGACCCTCTTAAATCTATGGTGAGCACGTTTAAGCCCTCGTTGTTAAACCTGGTAATCAATTTAAAGGTTTCCTCATCAAACTGAAGTCTGTTACGGCCATAGTCATGAATCATAAGCACTGTGGTCTTCGAGCCGATGGATGGGAAAAACCAGCCGTTGATTTTTTCCTTGGTTTCACTGCAGTAAAAACTTACATTCTTATAATCAGGTGCGATATTGGAAGAAATCTGCGGCGTATTCAGTTTTGCCGGGTGGGTTATTTTCCAGGCCGACAAAAAGGAAATAACACCTATTGCCAGACATACAAGTACAAATATATATATAATAGCGAGAAAAATATTCTTGGGTAATACGCTCTTTCTTTCTGCGAAAGCAACGGGCTTAAGTTGCATTGGTCAAATCCTCCGGAAATTACTATTGACTAATCTTTATTCAAGTTTTATTATATTTTTATTTATTAGG
>NZ_AORV01000054.1 GCF_000350485.1 Ruminiclostridium cellobioparum subsp. termitidis CT1112 | reverse complement strand
TACCCAGCTCAAGGAGCAGGCCAGTGCAAAAGCAGAGGTGGAAGGCTATAGAAAACAGTGGAGGACAGAAGTAAACACAGCAACCTCCGAATATGACAAAGAAGCAAGCACCGAGGCAGACAAAAAGAAAAAAGAAGTAGGACAGATAAAAGAAGAAAAAGAGGGCCAAGTCAAAAAGGCAATGTCCCAGGCAGAAAAGGATGCCGACAAGGAGTGTAAAACAGCAAAAAAGGAAGCCGAAGAAAAGAAAAAGGAAGGCGAAAAAGAGCACAAAAAGAATATACTGGAAAAAGCCTGGGATTGGGCCAAGGACAAAGTAGAAAAAGCGGTGGACATCGTAAAGAAAGCAGTAAGCTTTGTATTTGACAAGCTGCGCCAGGCAGTAAAAATCATATTCGAAAAAGCAAAACAGGCGGCACTGGGACTGATAGAAGCAGGCAGAAAGCTTATAGCAGGCGCAATCAAAGGACTTGGAACCGTACTGAAAGGACTTGTGAAAAAAGTATTTGCCAGATTCCCCGGCATATCCAAAAAAATATGCGGTTTTATAGACAACGCAGTAAACAAGGCCACAAAAATAGTAAATGCAGCCGCAGACAAGCTGAAAAAGGGAGTCACGGCAGCACTGGACTTCATGGCAAAAACAGTGGACGGCATGTTCACCGGGATACAGAAGCTGTACAAGGCAGTAATGTCGGGAATAAAGAAATTCCTGAGCATGGACTTTAAGAAAGTGTTCAGTGTAGTACTCGAAGGTGCCCAGATAGCAGCAGAAATAGCGGCAGCAGTTGCAACAGGCGGAGGGAGTGTAGTAGTACAGATAGTAACCTGGCTCACAACAACACTGCCCCAGCTATTAAAACAGGTAGGCTCGGTATTAAACATTGTCAACACAATCAGAAGCATAAAGTTGTCGGATGTAAAGCAAATACTTAGCATAGCGGGAATAGGAGGCTACCTTGTAAAAGGCCTGTTCGGACAGCTGAGAGGCTTGCCCCAGGAGCCCAAGGAAGAAGAGGAAAAAGAACCGGCAGCAGGCCGTGAAGAAAAAGGACTCATAAAAGTACTGCATGCCTTGACAAAAGTCTTGAACGTTCTAAAAGGAATATATGACAAAATAGCAGGAGGACTGAACAAAATACTGGGGGTCATAAACATAGTGGCAAAGCCCTGGTTTGAAAACTTCAGCGCAATATATGCAGGAATAGTGACAGTAATAGAAAAAGTGGGGAATCCCGCACAAGCCCTCAGCGAAGGAGCAGAAAAACTAAAAGAGGCAGTAGGAAACTTCTTTGGCAGCATAAAAACCAAAGTAAAAGAAATCTCGGGAAGCATCAAGGAAAAAGTAACGCTGCTGGGACAGCCTGCCCAGCTCATAAAAACCATAGCCAACAAGGCAGTGGACATGGTGCTGAACTTCATCATCACACATCCGCCCTCAGCCCTGATAAAAGCTGTATTCAAAGGAATAGAGGCAATAGCCGGCAAATCCATAGTAGAACTGATCAGACAATACATACCCTATGCCGACAAGATACTGGACAAAATAGCAGGCTCAGGTCCGGTACAGGGCATAATGAAACCCCTGGAGGGCCCTGTAAAAACAGTGGGAGGAATGATAGACCAGGTCACGGACCAGACAACAGGAATGGTGGACAGTGCCGAGAAAACAACCTTATCCAGCATGGGCAGCGGAGCCAAACTGATGACAGCCATGGGAATAGGCGGCCAGAGCAAAAACGAAAGCAAAGCAGGCGGCAAGGAAACCGGACAGGCCCAGGGAGGCAGCAAAGCAGAAGGCGGAGGAGACATCTTCGGAACCGTCAGGAGCGGCATACATAACAATCTCATGACACTAGGCCTGATAAACCTTAAGAAGCTTGGAATGCAGATACTGGCAGCCGGAGCAGCCAAAATAACAGGCGCCATAAGGAAAATGCTCACTCCGAAGGTCAAATTCAAGCTGGGCAACGAAACCCATGAACTGTGGGTGGAAAAAGGCGAAAACAGAAATGTGGTTATGATGGCCAGTGATGAAAAAACATTGGAAGATCAAATTCAAGCAGGAAAAATACCAAATAATGGAGAAGTAAATAATGACTTAAAGAAAACACAGGATACAAAGAATGAAAGAAATGCTACTTCTAATGTAGGTGAACTGGCTGATACCGTAGAAACTGTTGCTTCCGGGGATAAGGGTAAAGATGGTTCTAAGGGAAAAAGTAATGATAAAGAGGGTTTGGCTGGAGAAAGTAAAGCTAATGATTTAGCTGAAAGATTGAGGAGTAACCCGTCAACTTATTACTCTTATGATGAACTACATTCCATGATTAAACAGGCGGGTCTTTCTGGTAGTAATGCTGGATTTGAAGCACACCATCTTTTAGCTAAACAATTTGCTGGTAAATTTGGAGTACAACAAGGTGAAATTATTTCTGTAGCATTAACTCCTAAATGGCATAGAGGTTCAGGTGGGGAAAAACTGATTGCTGAAGGAAAGAATATAAATGATGCGATTGAAAAACAATTAAAAACAATCACAGATTCAAGTACACAAAGGGGAGCAGTAAGTAGCGCTACTCCTGAGCAAGTATGGCAGGCACATAGGGTTGTTTATGAAGGAATGGGACAGAATAGCTGGGCTAAAGCGGTTTATGATAAATATATTAGCCCGTTGGGTATTCCATACAAGTAAAAGATTTTATTTGATAGCTAAGAATGTTATTATTTTGAGAAATATTTTTTACGTAATCTATTTGACCTCAGAGGAGGAATGTTTGTATGAAAGATATTAATGAAATAGTGAATACGATTAAATTAAACTTAATTAATGAGGGTATAAGTAAAAATGAAGTTGATACCGCTTTTGGATTTGCACAAAGAGAGGATTTGAAATATATTTCTGAATTATTTGAAACATATGCCAGTTGGTCAAGTTATTATCAAGAATTTGAGTTGAATTATTTAAAAAATGTTACTGTGCCAGAAGTTATAATTAATTTTTACCGGAATTTTGAACCTAAAAGACTGCCTATACTCAATGGGGGAATAAACCTATTGGGGTTAAACGCTATAAAGGAAGAGAATTCTAGTGCTGCACCAGGAATGTATTTAATTAAATATGGAGTTATTACTTTTGCAACAACTATTGGAGGAAATGCAATATGTCTAGATTTGAATGAAACAAGTGGTGGGGAGCCAAGAGTAATTATTTGTGATTATACATTTTGTTCCCATAACGAGGATTTAAGTGGAGTTGAAATAGTCAATGTACCTGATGCAGTTTCGCAAAGGTATGATGCTGATGAACCAATAATGCTTTCTTATGAATTGATAAAGGAATGCCTGCCAGAAGTTTGTAAAACTTTTAGTGGATTTCTTAGAAATATTGCTAATAAAGTATATGATAACATTGAAGAGGAATACTTAAAATATTAGATATTAGTGCTATATTAATATTAGTATGCAAAATGAAGTGTTAATATTCAGATGGTTCTATAAGAACAATAGTTGTTCCTTTTGAGGTTGAAGAATGTGGAGTTGAAATTGCTAGTATAACAGATGCAATTATAGTTGATATTCCTTCTGGAATATACGAACTAGTATTTAACATAATACCAAATGGTAAGGATAAGTTAGATGTCTATGAATTTGTATTTGTACAAAATGACTGTCCTAAATCGAGAATAATATTAGCAGATGAATTAATAAATCCACCAGAAATACTGTTAATGCAAGCAGAACCTGCTGTTTAAAGGATTAATAAAAGTACTGCATACCCTGACAGAGGTCTTAAACGTCCTCAAAGAGGTATATGGCAAAATACATATGTAGCGGCAAGTTGAATAAGCTTTGCGGTAGAAGGGCTGCGTTATTACGCAGCCCTTCTACCGCAGGTAGGGAGTGATATAACTAATTCACCCCGTTTGATTTCTGGAATGAGAACATTAATAGCAGATACTGCTTATTTATTTTTTAACGCTGTTTTCGTAAAATTCAACCATTTTTTTGGTCATTTGTCCGCCGATAGGACCGCCTTCCGAGCCATTTTGCTTAGCTGTAAGATCACCTTTATAATGGTCGTTGTTTTCTTTTGTGAATTGAGTTCTGCCTATTTCTGCAGCACATTCCATCTTGAATTTGTTTAATGCATCTCTGCTATCTGGAACAAGTGGTGTCTTTGGTCTTGACATAATAATTCTCCTTTTTTGGTCAATATTAATTAAGGAAGTTATTCAGGAACAAATATTAAAGTCGGTTAAAAAATGTTCCTGATAATATTCTGCAACAAAAAAGGATTTTGACACCTTGTAAATATTTCGATAATTGGGTCAAAATGATAAAAGATTGATAAAGCACTTTTAAAAATGTATAAAAATTGGAATAAAACTTTTAATTAGAAAATTCATTTGGTATACTAGAAAAGATAAAAATTTTCCAATGCAGAAACGGCAATAATGAAAAAATTATGGATTTGTAATACGGGAGGGCAATTTGATGGAAAAAATAACTTTTGACAGCTCAAAAGCTTCAAGTTTTTTGAGTGAATATGAAATCAATTATTTTGAAGGTTTTGTAAAACAGGCTCATGAGATGCTACACAGTAAAACCGGCCCCGGCAATGACTTTTTAGGCTGGGTAGACCTGCCTCTGAATTATGACAGGGAGGAGTTCGCCAGAATAAAGCAGTCGGCTGAGAAAATCAAAGCGGATTCAGATGTACTTATAGTTATAGGTATAGGTGGATCATACCTTGGTGCAAGAGCAGCAATCGAAATGCTTTCGCATTCCTTCTACAATATGCTGCCAAAGAGCAGGCGCAAAACTCCTGAAATATATTTTGTGGGAAACAATATCAGTTCGACTTACGTGACAGATTTATTGGAGCTCATTGAAGGCAAGGAAGTGTCGGTAAATGTCATATCCAAATCAGGCACCACCACCGAACCGGCAGTCGCGTTCAGAATTTTCAGGGAATACATGGAGAATAAATATGGCAGGCAGGAAGCCCGGAAGAGAATATATGCCACAACCGACAAGGCCAGGGGAGCTTTGAAGAAGCTGGCCGACGAAGAAGGTTATGAATCCTTTGTTATTCCGGACGATGTTGGCGGAAGATTTTCAGTTTTGACGGCTGTAGGTCTTTTACCAATTGCAGTATGCGGAGCCGACATTGACAAAATCATGCAGGGTGCTGCCGATGCCTGCAAGCTATACAGCAATGTGGATTTCAGGAACAACGACTGCTATAGATATGCAGCAGCAAGAAATGCTCTTTACAATAAAAACAAGACTACGGAAATTATGGTTAACTACGAACCGTCACTTCACTTTTTTACAGAATGGTGGAAACAGCTTTATGGGGAAAGTGAAGGAAAGGACCAAAAGGGAATTTTCCCCGCAGGTGTTGATTTTACGACAGATCTGCACTCAATGGGCCAGTATATACAGGATGGCCTCAGAAATCTGTTTGAGACGGTAATACATGTGGGAAAAGCAAAGAAAAGCATTACAATCAAAGAGGACAAGGACAATATTGACGGTTTGAATTTCCTTGCAGGCAAGGAAATGGACTTCGTGAACAACAAGGCCTTTGAAGGAACCCTACTGGCCCATACCGACGGAGGTGTACCGAATTTCGTTATTAATGTACCTGAGCTAAATGAATACTATTTCGGAAACCTGGTATATTTCTTTGAAAAAGCGTGCGGTATAAGCGGATATCTGCTGGCAGTCAACCCATTTGACCAACCGGGTGTGGAAGCTTATAAGAAAAACATGTTCGCACTTCTGGGAAAACCGGGATATGAAGAGCAGAAAAAGCAGCTTGAAGCCAGATTGGGCAAATAATAAACATCTTATTACAGCAGTTAAAGGCGGCTCACAAGAAAAAAATTATTCTTATGGGCGGCCTTTTTTGTTCACAAATAAGTACAGTAAGTATATAATGTAATCAATTGTAACAGCATAAATGGTGGGAAAAGGAGCAGACCGTATGGATAAGCAGATAAAGCTGAAGCTGTCAAATATAACAAATAAAAATAATTCCGATGTATCAAGCTTCTCACTGATCTATTCAGGAAAAAAGCTGGATAAGTCGGAGGTAAGTTATCAAATCATCTCAGCGCTGAAGGCAGAGACATTTTTGTTTCTGGAGCTGAACAGCACCCTGCTCAATATGGGGACAAATGATAAAATGGTGCTGGCGTCGAAATTCAGAGAAGAACTTCAGAATTTCGGCATACAGTTCATAAGCAAAAAGATTACGGATAATGAAAAACGAAGGGTATTGTCCATCGCTCTTGAAGGCAGAAAAGTGGACGGTTATGAAATATATGCACTGATTCCCAATGAAATATGGTGCG
Source organism: Ruminiclostridium cellobioparum subsp. termitidis CT1112 (assembly GCF_000350485.1). GTDB lineage: Bacteria > Bacillota > Clostridia > Acetivibrionales > DSM-1351 > Ruminiclostridium > Ruminiclostridium termitidis. Next base: position 163,418 of record NZ_AORV01000054.1, on the reverse strand, counting down.
ATCCCGAATTTAAAAAAGTAATACCTGAAGTTGGTATCAGGTATTACTTACCTTTTGAAAATTCAGAGAGTAATCTGTCTGCTTTTGTGGATCTTGACGAGGAAGAAAAATTAAAAATTTCCAAAATGGTTATTTTTGATCATGCTTTGCTGGCCAGTATGGGAATAACTACAACACATCTTGCAAAAACTGATATAGACCAATTGCTAAAATAAATCAGGGTTTAGAAACCTGCTGGAAATATTTATCTGTAAATTAATTAAAGAGTCTTAATTGCGTTTACATTTTTGTAATTGACTGTATTGGAAAAAACTGATATTGTTTATTTGTACGTCAGAGATGCAGCTGTGATTGATCTTTTACAATTGGAGGAATCGGAATACCATGAACTACGAAGAAGCGATGCAATACATACATGGTACCCTGAAATTTGGAAGTAAACTGGGATTGGAAAGAATTACAGAGCTGATGGAGCTGTTGGGAAATCCCCAGAAAAAATTAAAGTTTGTGCACGTTACAGGTACAAACGGCAAGGGCTCAACTACGGCGTTTATCAGCAATATTCTAATAGATTCAGGTTATAAAACAGGTATATTTACATCACCATATATACAAAGGTTTACAGAAAGAATAAAAATAGATAATATTGAAATTGAGCCTGACGAATTGGCTGATATTATAGAGTTGGTCAAATCTAAAATCGAAATTATGCTGAAAATGGGACTGGAGCATCCTACTGAATTTGAAATTATTACAGCTGCAGCTTTGGAATATTTTTACCAAAAAAATTGCGATATTGTAGTCCTGGAAGTCGGCCTGGGAGGGCGGTATGACTCCACCAACATTATTGATTCTCCCGAAGTATCGGTAATTACTACAATCAGTCTGGATCATACAGACAAGCTGGGCGACACTCTGGAAGAAATAGCATATATAAAGGCCGGCATAATCAAGCAGGACAGTGATGCCGTCGTATATCCCCAACCGGATAAAATAATGAAAATTTTCAGGGATGAGTGTAACAAACAGAATTCATTTTTTCACGATGTATGTTTTGAAAGTTTGAAATTAAAGGAATTTGGCCTTGAAGGGCAACTATTTGACTACAAGGATTATAAAAATCTTCATATCAGGCTCCTTGGGGATCATCAGCTTTGTAATGCAGCAGTGGCAATTGATGCCTGTGAAGTTTTAATAAATAAAGGTTATAAAATTGCAAATACTAACATCGGTAACGGTATTGCCAAAACTGCATGGCCCGGCAGACTCGAAATTATAAATACTCAGCCTCTGGTGCTCATAGACGGTGCACATAATCTGGAAGGCGGGCAGGCATTAAATGCTGCACTTGAAAGATACTTCAGTGACAGGGAAAAGGTATTTATAGTCGGATTTCTGAGGGACAAGGATTACCAGCACATAATGGAGCTTCTGGCAGGAAAGGCCAGGCTCATTATTACCGTAACTCCCGACAATCCAAGAGCAGTACCGTCCGGCGAACTGGCAGAAAAACTTGATAGATATTCCAGGAACGTTAAGGATGGAATTACTTTAGAGAATGGCTTGAAACTGGCCCTGGAAAATATGGATTCCAACAGCATGATATGTGCTTTTGGATCGCTGTACATGATAGGGCGGATCAGAGAAATTTTTAAATAAAAGTATTTATATACTTGAAGGGAGCCGATTTTCATGGATCTGAATCAGGAGATCAGAAGTTTCACACCTATAGACATTGATAAATTATCTCAAGACAACCAGGTATCCGAGAAAATAATTGATTCTGTTAGAGCTTATAACAAGGCGATTGAATATCTCAGGACGGGCAGTGAAGATATTGCAATGATCGAACTGAAACGGGTCATTGCGGTAAACCCTGATTTCTATGAGGCAGTCAATCTCCTGGGACTGTGCTATGCATATACAAATCAGATGGATAAGGCTCAGGAATTGTTCGGCAAGGTTGTCAAGGGAGAAAATAATGTTTTAAAGGCGGCCGATTATCTTAATTATATCACAGACGGGGACGGCGGCTCTTCAAGAAAGAGTTCAAAAGCAGCCAGGAGCAGTGCCATGAGAATAAAAGCCCCCGAAGCTGCTAACGGCGATGCTGCAAAAAAAGAAAGAACTGTGAGAAAAAAGCAGGAGACCTATAAAGAGGAAGAGGTCCGGGCCGAGTATATCCTTTTTAAAAAAATCGGAGATCTGCTTAAAAGACCTCAGATCGCATTGGCTTTCAATTTATTCGGGATTGTATGCCTGGCAGCGGCTTTGGTATTCTTTGTACTCACCATGAAGAATCTGGAGAAAGAAAAAACAGATAATGAGCCCAGTGCCAACACAGTGGTCAATGAAAACCTGGATAAGACGCTGGAAGAAAACAAAAAGCTGCAGGGACAGCTTGATGCGGCCAATCTTGAATTAAAAAGCTATAAGCTCACAGATCAAATAAACGAGATATCCACCCTGTATAAGCAGGAAAAAACTGCCGAGGCAGTGGATAAATTGGGCAAAATCCCTGTGACCGAACTCAATGACGATCAGAAGAAGAAATATGATTCGGTAAAAAAAGATGTATATCAAAAAGAGGCATCATCATTATATACTCAGGGTAATACCCTGTTTAACAGCAAGAAATATGCCGAGGCAATAGAAAAGCTTGAAAAGGTATTCATTCTGGGGGACAATTGGAGTTTTGGAGACAAAGCGCTCTATGTACTGGGTAAGAGTTATGTGGAGACGGGAGACAATCAAAAAGGGGCTGAAGCTTACCAGAAGCTTATCGAACAGTATCCCAAATCTTCATACGTAAAATATGCCAAGAGCAGACTCAGCTCTATTCAATAGACAGTTATTAAGTTTACGTAAAAAAATGTGCCTGAAATTTGTCGGTTCATCACAGGAGTTTCACCTACAAATTCAGGCATGTACTTTTAATAGGGCTTTTCATTTTTGAAATTATTTTCTTTTGTCTATTTTGAGATGGTCACTTTTTCGCTGTTACTTTCATTCAAGGGGTATTTGCGGATTAGGATTATTTCGACTCTCCGGTTTTTTGCCTTCCCTTCATCAGTTGAATTATCGTACTTTGGTGAATACTGCCCATAACCCTCAAAAGAGAATCTGGCAGGCTCCAAACCTCCGTTGTCAATAAAGAAGTTCATGACATTAATTGCCCTCATAGCACTTAAGTCCCAGTTGGAACGGAATTGTGAAGTTCTTATGGGAACATTGTCGGTGTGCCCAACCACTTTTATATCATTATCCAGGTCTTCAAGCATTTCGGAAATATGCAGCAGCATTGGATGTACATCGGTCAGCACCTCAGCTTTCCCTGAATTAAAAAGTACCACATCCTGGATAGATATACCCAGACCCTTTTCACCTAAAGTAACACTTATTTTGTCTGAATAGCCGCTTGATTTTATTTCTTTTTCAATATCCTGTTTTATTTCAACCATTTTATCTTCTTCCTGCTCATTCAGGGTTGGCAGGTTATCCATTGGAATAAGAGAAGTTCCGTTTTTTTCGAGAACACCCGATCCTCCGGAGAAAATGATATTAAATTGCTGGCTGACCTTTTCCATCTTTTCAACATCCAGCTTACTCATGGCAAACATTACTATAAATAGAGCAAGCAGCAGAGTAAGCATATCTGCATAAGGAATCAGCCAGGTTTCATCAATGTGCTCCTCATGATGCACTTTTTTCTTGGACATATATTAGCCTCCATTAGCCGAATGCACGCTCAAATAAATTTTATTCCGCCTTTGAGGGAGTCTCGGTACTCTGTTCAAGTTTGGCCCTCTCTTTTGGTTCCAGCATTCCTGACAGTTTAAGAATAATGCTTTTTGGATTTTCGCCTGCCTGTATGGACAATACACCTTCAAGGATAATTCTCATGATATTTATTTCCTCGTGTGATTTTCTTTTTAACCTGGAAGAGAAGGGATGACATATGACATAACCGAAGAATATGCCGTAAAGTGTGGCAACAAAGGCGGCAGCTATCATATGGCCGAGTTTTTCAGTATCATTCAGGTTTCCCAGCGCTCCTATCAAACCGATAACGGCACCCAGAACTCCAAGCGTGGGTGCTGCACCGCCGGCAGTTGAAAAAATACTTGCCCCTGCTCTGTGTCTTTCCTCCATACTGTCAATTTCATTGTTCAGGACTTCTGTAATGTACTCCTGCTCTATTCCGTCGATTACCATGCCAAGTCCTTTTCTCATGAATTTATTATCTATGTTCTGTAAAACCGATTCCAGGGACAGAAGACCATCCTTTCTTGCAGTTTGGGAAAGGTCTGCGATTTTTTCAATTATTTCGGCAGAGTTTTCTTTTTTCCTTTCCCTGAATAAAACAGAAGCAATTTTGGGGATTTTCAGAAATTCCTTTTTAGGAAAGGAATTCATAACCGCGGCTGTTGTTCCTATTAAAATAATTATGGCGGCAGCCGGGTTTAACAGAACAGAAACATCAGCACCTTTCACAATCATTCCCACAACAACAGCCAGGAATCCTACAACGACACCAATCAGTAAGAATATATCCATTTAGCACCTCTAATTTGTATGTATTTTAGTAATAATTTGATAACTGCTTAAAGACATGATTGTTAAGCAGCAGGTCATAAAAACACGATTACATAAAATTCTACCATGAGCTGTAAGTTTTGCAAACCTTTTTTCAGAATTAAATTAAAAATTAACTTTGTGAAGTTTACGGGGTTGTTCAATATACTAAATATTTCAAAGCGATAATATATATACAATAGAAAGATTTATGTTTTTGGGGAATTTCAAAATGAATATTATTAATCCATTAAATCTGGTACTCAGCGGCGGAGGCATAAAGGGAATAGCTTTTGTTGGAGCATACGAAGAGCTTGAAAGAAGATACAGAAAATTTGGAAATATAGCGGGCGTTTCAGCGGGGGCCTTGATTGGAGCCCTGATCGGTGCAGGATATACCTCCAGGGAGTTGATACGGATTCTCAAGGAATTTGATTTCAGCATATTGAAAATAAGGAGCGGTGAATACTTAAATACTACTATCAGCGGGAGAATAAAGAAGCTTCTGGAGGAAAGGAATACTCTCAATGACAGTGATATAGAAGCTTTGCTGTATATGCAGGATTATCCTGAGCTGCAGCATATCAAAAGAAATAAAGAGGATTTTAAAGGGATAAGAGGCAATTTCCTGAGCAATTTGATCGCCTTCAGTCAGGAAAATGCTTTTCTGGACGGTGATTTGCTTGAAAAGTGGGTTGCCCAGCTTTTGGCCAATAAAGGGATATATACCTTCAGCGACTTCAGGGGAGGCATTGCCGACAAGGTCAACCCCAGAGGCTACAAGGTAAGAATGACCGCTGTTGATGCCAACATAGGGAAGGTGTTGGTGCTCCCGGATGATATAGCCCTGTATAATATCGATCCCGATAAGTTTGAGGTGGCAAAGGCCGTAAGAATGAGTACTTCAGTTCCGTTTGTTTTCAGGCCCTGCGTGCTTATGAAAAAATCCGGCAACTTTATGAAACAGCATTTTATTATTGATGGAGGTGTTCTTGACAATTTCCCCGTGTGGCTCATCGACAGCGCGCAGTCAAATATTATCGGGCTCAAGCTGGAGGGTAAGGAACCCAAGGAATTGCAGAATGCCGAGAACATGTTAAAAAAACTGCTGTCGGCTTCACATGATACGGGAGTTCCGAAAAATTCCTACAACATTGATAACATAGCGCACATTAATACCGGCAGTATTTCCTTTCTGGATTTTGATATCAGCCCTGAAAATATGCAATTCCTGTATGAACAGGGGAAAATCGCCGTACAAAAGCTTCTTATAAATATGTACAAAAAAAATAGAGGGGCTGGAGGTGAAATTTGTAATTTAAAGTAACTGAAAAATAAGGAAAAGAAGGCCTAATTTTGGTGTTAAGTTGACATTGACATTAAATTTACAAGATAGTATATTTAGGAAAAAAACACTTATATTTGTTGCTATTTTGTCAAAGGAGATAAAATATTGACGGAATAATGGAGGGTGTCGGATGAAGCTTAAATTCAAACTTGTGCTTTTATTTATTGTAGTAGCACTTATTTCACTTATTCCTGTGGCATTGTTGGGTTATTCCTTTATCAGTAATCAGGCCGGCAAAAATATTGATTCAAAACTTTCAGTTACTGCTGTTGGAGTTGTAGACAAGTTAAACGGGTGGATCAGTGAGAATGCAAAGGTGGTTGAAACCATCGGTTTGGTGATTAATAACGCCGAAACCAAGGAAAATATTACAGTAGAACATTTACTTGCTCTTAAAGCAAAAACCAATTCAAAAAATATTTCAGATATATATGTGGGTTTTGAGGACGGCTCATTTATTGATGGTTCAGGTTGGACCCCGGACAAGGATTATGATCCCAGAACACGTGCCTGGTATACAGGAGTGAAAGCATCACCCGACGGGCTGCACTTTTCCGAACCTTATCTGGATAAGGTGACAAATAAATATGCGGTTTCAATTTCATATCCGTTATTGGATAAGTCCGGAAAATTTTACGGTGTAATTGCTGAAGATATACTGCTGGAAACAATTACCGGCATGGTAACCGGCCTGGATGTGGATGGTATAGGTAAAGGCTTTCTGGTTGACGCCTCGGGGGTGGTACTGGCACATCATGACAAAGAAATCGTAAACACGAATTTTAAGGATAATGCACAATATAAAAATCTTGCAGCAGAAGTAATGTCCAAGGAAGCAGGACATATAGACTATAAATACAATGGAACAAACAAAATAATAGAGTACAAAAAAATACCCAGCACCAATTGGGTTTTTGCCCTGGAAGTTGAAGCTGACAAGGCTTATAGCGACATTTTTGCATTGAGAAACAATTTTATATTCATTTCTCTGCTGACTATTCTGGTAGTAATTTTAATTGCACTGTTGGTTGTACTGGCAATACTGAAACCCATCAATGCCTTTAAGAAAGCATTGGAGAACGCCGGCAGGAACAGGGACCTCACCGTAAAGTTCATGCCGAAAACCAGGGATGAGATAGCAGAGATGGCCCAGGCCTTTAACACTTTTACCGACAGTATACGCAATTCCTTCCACTCTGTGGTGGATGTGGCCAAAACAGTTGACAGCGATGTAACCGGGATTGTTGACAAAATGGAAAGTCTGAATGCAAGTGTGGAGGATGTGTCGGCAACCACTGAGGAACTTGCTGCCGGTATGGAAGAAACAGCCGCCTCCTCGGAAGAGATGACGGCATCAACAGCCGAAATTGAAAATGCGGTAGGCGAAATAGCCTCAAAGGCACAGGAGGGCGCCAAGTCCGCTGCTGAAATAAACAACAGAGCGGAAGAACTAAAGGCAACCGCCCGCCAGTCACAGCAGGCAGCCCATGAAATACAGGCTTCGGTTGATGAAAAGCTGAGAATTGCCATTGAAAAGTCAAATGCAGTAGCTGAAATCAGTTCTTTGGCGGATGAGATACTTCAAATCACATCACAAACAAATCTTCTTGCGCTGAATGCGGCTATTGAAGCAGCCCGTGCAGGTGAAGCCGGAAAGGGCTTTGCAGTGGTTGCCGATGAAATAAGAAAATTGGCTGACGATTCCAAAGACACTGTTGTCAGAATACAGGGAGTTACAAAAACAGTAATTGAGGCGGTTGAAAACCTGAAGTTAAGTTCGGGTGAAGTTCTGGAATTTATAGAAGGCCGTGTGGTCCAGGATTACGAGAAAATGGTAGCCACCGGCGAACAATACAGCAAAGATGCTGCAATGATCAATGAACTTGTAAACGACTTCAGCGCTACCTCGGAAGAGCTGCTGGCTTCGGTTCAGGATGTCAGCAAGGCCATAGGAGAGGTCACCAGAGCTGCCGGCGAGGGAGCCGAAGGGACTACAAACATAGCCCAGAAGACTTCAGAAATAGTGGAAATGACCGAATTGGTCACCAGGCTCGCAGGAAATTCGCAAACCGGTGCTGAAAAGCTTCATTATCTGATATCACAGTTTAAGCTGTAATAATCAGCACTGTTCATTGGTTATGCATTTGCATTTTTGGAGCATTTATTATATTATAAGGGGTAATGAAACAGGAAAGATCACTAATTACTCTTAGAAAATAGAAAGTTTGAACCAGGCATCATGGGTTCACCTTGCAGGAGGTAAAAATGTTATATAGAAGCACCAGAGGGAATTGTTCTAATGTTAGCTCGGCTGAAGCCATAAAGAGGGGGCTCGCAGCTGATGGAGGCCTATTTGTTCCGGAAAAGATCATTCATTTTGATAAGGACCAAATACTGAAAATGAGTGAAATGACATATCAGGAAAGAGCTCTCAATATTCTGGAAGGTTATCTGGATGATTATACACTTGGTGAGTTGACCGATTGTGTAAATCAGGCATATACCGCTCAGAAATTTGAAACAGAGGCTATAGCACCTCTGCATAAGCTTTATGATTCAGTTAGTGTTTTGGAGCTTTGGCATGGACCTACAAGTGCTTTTAAAGACATGGCCCTGCAAATCCTTCCCCATTTCCTTGTGAAGGCTTTGAAAAAGACAGGTGAAAAGGAAGAAATAGTTATATTGGTCGCAACCTCGGGAGATACCGGTAAAGCTGCTCTCGAAGGGTTTAAGGATGTCGAGGGTACAAAAATCATCGTATTTTTCCCCAGTGAGGGTGTCAGCCAGGTGCAAAGGATGCAGATGGTTACCCAGGAGGGGAGCAATGTCTGTTCAATAGCGGTAGAGGGTAATTTTGATGATGCGCAAAACGGAGTAAAACGGATATTTGGTGATGAAGCTGTAGCTGCTCTTTTGCATGAAAACGGCTATAAGTTCTCATCCGCAAATTCCATCAACTGGGGAAGACTGGTTCCTCAGATAGTTTATTATTTTTCGGCATATGCCGATATGATCAGGAATAAGGAAATAGAGACAGGGGAAAAAATAAATTTTGTTGTTCCCACAGGCAATTTTGGAAATATCCTTGCAGCCTATTATGCAATGCAGATGGGACTTCCTGTGAACAAGCTGATATGTGCCTCCAATGATAACAATGTTCTTACTGATTTTATAAATTCAGGCGTTTATGACAGGAACAGAGAGTTTAAGAAAACCCTGTCGCCATCCATGGACATACTTATTTCCAGTAACCTTGAGAGGCTGTTGTACCTGGTTACAGACGGGAATTCGGAAGCGGTTTCGGGTTGGATGGGCAAATTGAAAAATGAGGGTTTTTATTCTGTTGACCAGGAAACCAAAAAGAAGATACAAAGTGTATTCTGGGCGGGTTTCTCAAACGATTCGGATACATTAAAAACCATTGAGAGTGTCTATGCCGAAACCGGATATGTTCTGGATACACATACGGCTGTTGCCGTTGATGTGTATGACAAGTATGTCATATCCACAAGTGATGTCACCAAAGCGGTAATTGTATCCACTGCAAGTCCTTTCAAGTTTAATGAAAGTGTGGTGAAAGCCATAGCCGGTGAGGAGGCAGTTGCAGGTAAAACAGAATTTGAACTGCTCTCGGTACTTTCTGAGAAATCGGGACTTGCAATTCCGTCTCCGTTAAAGGAACTCGACAGGAAGCCGGTGCTTCACAAGGAAATCTGCCGGCCCATGGATATGGCCGAAAAGGTTAAACGGACACTTGGCATATAAATTAAATAGTATTTTGGTTATCGGGGAGTGTTAATCTTAAATAAGGATTAATGCTCCTTTTTGTGTTGCATTAATAAAAAAAATATGCTAATATTACACGTAGGAAACACAATTGTACGCATCAGGTGGACAGGAGGGCTTAATGAAACAGGAAGCGGTATTTTTTTTAGTTGATTCTGTGATCTTGCCGGAGGTTTTTGCCAAGGTCATTGAAGTTAAGAAAATTCTCAGCACAGGCAGGATTAAGACCGTAAATGATGCTGTAAAGGAAGTCGGAATCAGCAGGAGTGCTTTCTACAAATACAAGGATTATGTTTTTCCTTTTTATGAGACATCCAGAGGAAAGGTTATAACTCTTTTCTTTGTAGTAGAGGATTTTTCCGGAATACTTTCAAGTATTATAAATAAAATCGCTGTCGCTAATGCAAATATTTTGACTATAAACCAGAATATTCCCATCAATGGTCTTGCCGATGTCACCATATCCATCGAGACCTTTGAAATGAAAGAGGATATCCAGAATATGATGGGTGAGATAAGCAAGATAGAGGGTGTAAGGAGATGCGAAATATTGGCCAGGTAGCGGCAGGACAGAGGCTACCTCGTTGACAAATAGAATCAGCTTTGTTGATTATTCATATTTGGAGATTTGGAGGTTTAAATGGTAAACGTTGCGATTTTAGGTTATGGAGTTGTCGGTTCGGGAGTTGCAGAGGTAATTAGAAAAAACAGTGAAAGTATAGCACAGAGGGCAGGAACGGAAATCAGGGTTAAATGGATTCTTGATATAAGAGATTTTCCCGACAGTCCGGATAAGGATGTGCTGACAAAAAACGCAGATGATGTATTTAATGATAAGGATGTATCCATTGTTGTTGAGACAATAGGAGGAGCTACCATAGCCGCACAATTTACAAAAAGGGCTCTTGAAGCGGGAAAAAGCGTTGTAACCTCAAACAAGGAACTGGTTGCTTCTCAAGGACCCGAGCTTTTACAGCTGGCCCGGGAAAAAGGTGTGAGCTATTTGTTTGAGGCCAGTGTCGGAGGAGGAATACCTATAATCCGTCCGCTCAACCAATGTCTTGCCGCCAATGAGATAAATGGAATTACCGGTATTTTGAATGGAACTACAAATTATATATTCACTCAGATGAGGAAGGAAGGAAAGAGTTTTGAAGCAGCCTTGAAGGAGGCGCAGCAAAACGGTTATGCCGAGCAGAATCCTACCGCCGATGTAGAGGGGCACGATGCATGCAGAAAACTGGCAATACTCTCATCAATAGCATATAATGAATTTGTTGACTACTCAAATATTTATACCGAAGGGATTACAAAGATCACTACAGCCGATATGAAATATGCCGAGGCTATGAACGGTGTAATCAAGTTGATAGCAGTGAGCAGAAGGCTCGGAGACAAAATATTTGCAAGGGTGAGTCCTGCAATTATATCAAAGGAGCATCCTCTGTCAAATGTGGAGGATGTATTCAATGCCATTGTAGTTAAAGGCGATGCCATAGGTGACGCGATGTTTTACGGGAGAGGAGCAGGAAAGCTTCCAACTGCAAGTGCCGTTGTTGCCGATGTTATCGACATAGCCAAGCACCCGGATTTTGGAACCAAAAGCGTATGGGTCAGAACTAATGAAAATAATGTTATTGCCATAGAAGAAAGTCCTGCAAAGTTTCTTGTAAGAGTGGCTACCGAAAAGACTGCGGATGCCAAAGGCGATATTAAAGCCGTATTCGGAGAAGCGGAATACATTGATCTGGGTTCAAAAGTGCAGGGAGTTGAAGTCGCTTTTATCACTCCTGTTTTAACAGAGAGGGAAATAAAAGAAAAGCTGACGGTGTTAAAGGAAAAGAATTCTGTATTAGGTATTGCCAACAGTATCAGGGTAGAGGAAGAGTAGCCGCGATGGTATGATGATTTGCTGCAGTACTGACAGCAGGAATACAGGATATTCATAGATATTATATAGAATAGAGGTTTCACGTAAATGAAGATTTCCACAAGAAAGATAGTTTTAACAGCTATGATGATTGCACTGGTATTCATTATTACCTATCTTCCTTTTTTGCATATACCCAGCCCTGTACCGCCGGGATACTTCAATATCGGTGATGCCGCCATTATGGTAGCAGCAATATTGCTGGGAAGGAAGGCAGGGCTTGCTGCGGGTGCAATAGGAGCGGCTTTGGCCGATCTGGCATATGGGGCATTTATATTCGTACCAATTACCTTTATTGTCAAGGGTATAGAAGGCTATGTTGTGGGAGCCATTGCACATAAAAAGGCCGATCAGGGACCTGATTATATCAGGAGGATTGTAGCAGTGGCAGCCGGTGCCATTATAATTGTTGCAGGTTATTTTATATTGGAGTTGACCTTCTATAGAATGATAGACAATTCATTGGCTGTGGCGGCAATTATATCGGAAGTTCCGGGAAATCTTGTTCAGGGCGGTGTCAGTGCGGTAATAGCTTATATATTTATAGCAATTTTGGATAAGACAAACGTTATGAAAAAATTGAATTAAAGAGGATTATATCAGAGTGTTTGAGAATGTAAAAAATTTTTACATTCTCCTAAATATCAATTCTTCAAAACATCGGTATCAATTTCACATGCATCTGAGGTAACCAACCTCACGGCATATTCTTTAGAACCAGCAAGATTCTTTTTGTCAATTCCGATGATCTGCATTCCTATTCTGGCAGGAGTACCTTCCAATAAAATGCTGTTTTCATAAATACCGGCACTTTTCACCATGAAATTTTTGACAACCACAGCGGTCTGATCCTTTGCAACACCTGAGAACTTATCAAAAAAGCCCAACTCTCCCAGCAAATCGCCTGCAATCTCCTTATCCTGCGGAAGTACATATACTCTCTTCATATTTAAATACATTTTGCGTGGAATATAGCACCAATCCCTGTCATAGTGAGTTTTCCACTGGGGATGGTAAACAGGGCTGACATATTTTTTATTATTATAAAGCAGAGAGAATTTAACTGCTTTTGAATTATGTATGGCCTCTTCAAGATCAGGACTTGTATTGAGCGTATCCGCGGTCTGGTAAGTGCCGTTGGGCTGAAAGTATATTGGTTTTTTGGAATCGGATACAAAATAGGCAAGCTCTTTCTTAAGAATTACATTCTGCTGGCCTATTTCAAGGGAGGAAAGATCGGTTTCGTTGTACGAGCTTTCGGTATAGGATTCCTGTACCGGCCCAAAGTCTTCAATTCTGTTGGACTCCTTTGAAAACGGTATGTCCTGGTAATCTATTTCATAGCCCAATGGTGTGCACAAGTGAACGGTTATATTACCGTTTTCATTTATTAATGCGGATACATCCTCAATTTTTATTGAAATTATTTGTACGCCTTTTTTGGAAGGGGTACCGGATATGGCTATCTGATTTCCCAACTGGGAAACGTTATCAACGACAAAATTATAAATTAAAAAATTGAAATAATTTTGGTTGTCTATGGTAATGTTCGGATAAAAGCCCAATTGTCCCTCAATGTCGAAGACTTTGCCGGCACCTCCCGAATAGGTAAAAAGACTGTGTCTTGCCGAAATCACTTTCCGGGGGAGGTACAGCCATCCCTGATAAAAGGATTGCTTCCATAGATTTGTGTATATGGGCCTGAGGTATTCTTCGTCGGAAAATACAAAAAGGTAGGACAGATTTTTTCCTCTGGCAATAATCTCGGCAGGAGTTTGTTCTATTTTTTTGCCTGCGGGTTTATTTACAGTGACGGCCCTGTTACCATCCTCATACAGAGTTTTATTATCAGCGGGTAAAATGCTTGATAAAATATCCTTCAACTGCTGGTTTTCATTTTCAGGAGAAACGGTTTTGCTAATGAGTGAGACATCTGCATTAACCGCTTTGGGAAAATTCAGCTGTGCTATAAAAAAAAGCAGATAATATTATAAACAGCAGGGCTGCCAGACATATTAATAATTTCTGCCTGTTTGTAATGATGACCAAACCATTCATTATGACCTCCATTTCACTGCCATACAGTGATTATATATTGATAAAAATGCACGTAAACAAATAGTTTATGTTATATTTGTATTCAAAACGGGAATAGGATAGACTTAAGATTTACATTGTGGAAAATGTTACACCAGAGATCGTCAACCTTGACTGATTTATAAAAAGCTGTTATTGTATACTCTAGAGATAGATAATATTAGATAAATAATATATTGTTAACCGTTAGGAGTTTGTCATATATGAATTCCAAGTTAAGAGATGAACATACGGATAGTTTGTTCGATGCTATACTTCTTTTGAATAATAGGGAAGAATGTTATAATTTCTTTGAGGATCTCTGTACCATTGCAGAGATCAAAGCATTGGCCCAAAGACTTGAGGTCGCCAAAATGCTGCGTGACAAGAAAACATATACCGATATATGTGACGAGACGGGCGCAAGTACTGCAACCATCAGCAGGGTTAACAGATGCCTTGTTTATGGTGCGGATGGGTACAACCTTGTCCTTGACAGACTGCAGGAGAAGGATAAAGACAAATAAGAAAGACAGGTAAGGTAGATGCTAAAAAAATTATTTCTCAGCATAATAATTTTGTCTGCTTTGGCTTCCGAAGGCGGGGCTTATTTTTCTGCGGACATATTGGACTACTACCTTGTTAATTTTACCCGGCTTGATATAATACAGGATACACAAATTGTCAAACAAACTGCCAGTGTTGAGAATTCCTCAAAAACAAAAGGCACTCCGGCAGCTTTTTATAAGATTATATCTCAAAATGCATTTGATGTAAAAAATCCCGTCAGGCACAATTATCCGGATTTTACTGCTATAGTCCCTATAGCGGCCGGCCTGATTTTTATTACTGTTTTCTATAAAATTTTCACCATAAAAAAATTTTCATATGCGGGACGTTTCCTGCTCAATATCTCAGATTCCTCACCGCCGGCACTTTGCCGGAACTAATCAACTTGTCCATCCAATAGCAGAATTTTTATGTTTTTGACTTCATGGGGTAGTTATCCCTGTTGAATTGAAGTCAAAATTTTCTATTTAATAAAAATATACCCAAAAATTAAGAAATTTAACTTAATTATTTAGCTGAATTTAATTAAAATTTAAATAATATAAAAGGTCCAATGGGGCCGTCAGAGCCATAGCGGCTTGAGGAGGTAAAAATGAAGAAATTTATTGAAAGATTAATAGGCTCATACAGCGATAGAGAATTAAAAAGAATTTATCCCATAGTTGATACAATAGAGTCTCTGGAACCTGAAATACAAAAACTCACAGACACCCAGCTGAAGGCTAAAACAGCCGAATTTAAAGAGAGGCTTGCAAATGGGGAAACGCTTGATGATATACTTCCGGAAGCGTTTGCTGTGGTCCGTGAGGCATCTGTAAGAGTTCTTGGAATGAGACATTTTAAAGTCCAGTTGATTGGCGGTATTGTACTTCACCAGGGAAGAATATCCGAAATGAAAACAGGTGAAGGAAAAACGCTGGTGGCAACCTTGCCTGTGTACCTTAATGCATTGGCAGGAAAAGGTGTACATGTTGTTACGGTAAATGATTACCTGGCAAGGCGTGACAGCGAGCAGATGGGTAAGATTTATACCTTCCTGGGACTTACAGTAGGGCTTATCGTACATGATCTTGAAAATGATGAGAGACGGGCGGCATATGGCTGCGATATTACGTACGGTACCAATAATGAACTGGGTTTTGATTATTTGAGAGACAACATGGTGATCTACAAGGAGGATATGGTTCAAAGAGAACTGAGCTATGCCATTGTGGATGAAGTTGACTCCATCCTCATTGATGAAGCCAGGACTCCTCTTATTATTTCAGGTATGGGAGATAAATCCACCGACCTTTATAAAAAAGCCAACTCCTTTGCATTGAAGCTCAAAGTTAAAGTAATCAAGCAGATGGATGACAAGGTTGACAGTGATGAAGTATTTGACGAAGATTATATAGTTGATGAAAAGGCACATACCGCAGTACTTACGGCAAATGGTATCAGAAAAGCCGAACAGTACTTTGGGCTTGAAAACCTCTCTGATCCTGAGAATATGACAATATCCCATCATGTCAACCAGGCAATCAGAGCCCATGGTCTTATGAAAAATGAAAAGGACTATGTTGTGAAGGACGGCGAAGTAATAATAGTTGATGAGTTTACCGGCCGTATGATGTACGGAAGACGGTACAGCGACGGACTCCATCAGGCCATTGAAGCCAAAGAGGGAGTTAAGGTTGAGAGAGAAAGCAAGACACTTGCTACAATAACCTTCCAGAACTACTTCAGAATGTACAGTAAACTTGCCGGTATGACAGGTACTGCCCTTACTGAGGAAAATGAATTCAACACAATTTACAAGCTGGACGTTATAGTTATCCCTACAAATAAGGACATGATACGTAAGGATAATCCGGACGTGGTATATAAAAATGAGGCGGGCAAGTTTAATGCCGTAATAGAAGATATTGCAGACTGTCATAAAAGAGGTCAGCCTGCGCTTATAGGTACAATTTCCATTGAGAAGTCCGAATTCCTCAGCGCAATGCTGAAGAGAAAGGGTATAGTCCACCAGGTTCTGAATGCCAAGTACCATGAAAAAGAAGCCGAGATCATTGCTCAGGCCGGTAAATTTGGAGCTGTTACAATTGCTACCAATATGGCCGGTAGAGGAACCGACATAGTTCTGGGAGGTAATTCGGAATACATGGGCAAGCAGGAAATGAGAAAGCTGGGCTATTCGGATGAACTGATAAGTGCTTCTACAAGCTTTAACGATACCGATGATGAGCTTATTCTCGAGGCAAGAAGCCGCTTTAAAGAAATGAATGACAAGTACAGGCAGATAACCAATGATGAAAGAGAAAAGGTTATTGAAGCCGGCGGTCTTCATATAATAGGTACTGAAAGACACGAATCGAGACGTATTGACAATCAGCTGAGAGGCCGTTCGGGACGTCAGGGTGACCCCGGATCCTCAAGATTTTATATATCTCTTGAAGATGACCTAATGAGACTGTTCGGTTCGGAAAGACTTACAAACATAGTAAACGCACTTGGTCTTGAGGATGATCAGCCAATAGAGCATAAAATGCTTTCAAATGCCATAGAAAATGCCCAGAAGAAGGTCGAAGGCAGGAACTTTGACGTTCGTAAGAGAGTTCTTCAGTATGACGATGTTATGAACAAGCAGAGAGAAGTGATCTATGCACAGAGAAAGACCGTTCTTAACGGAGATAATCTCAGGGATTACTTTATAAAAATGTTTGAAAGTCTTGTTGACGGCGTGATCTCTACCTATTGCGCCGAGAACCAGTATTCTGATATGTGGGATTGGGATTCCATGATAGGTTACCTTGAAAGTATATTCCTGCCGCAGGGTGCGTTACAGGTTACCGAAGAAGACCGGGCTACCTTCGATAAGGAAGATTTGAAGGAAAAGCTCATGGAAATTGTCAACAAGATTTATGAGTTCAAGGAAAATGACATCGGAGTTGATCTCATGAGAGAACTTGAAAGAGTTGTTCTTCTCAAGGTGGTCGATGAAAAATGGATGGATCACATTGATGCCATGGATCAGCTCAAACATGGCATAGGACTGAGAGCATACGGACAGCGGGATCCTGTAATAGAATATAAATTTGAAGGCTTCCAGATGTTTGAGGAAATGATCAAGAGTATCCAGGAAGACTCAATCAAACTGCTGGTAAGATCCAGAATAGACAGAGAACATGCTCCGCAGCGTGAAAAGGTTGCAGAACCTGTAGCCGCGAGCCATGGAGATGATGAACCAAAGAAGCCTGTTACAAATAATAGCAGAGTTGGAAGAAACGATCCCTGTCCATGCGGCAGCGGAAAGAAATACAAGCTCTGCTGCGGAAAATAAGAGCACACATTAAATATCAGATAAATATCAAATATCCAAAGAAATACCGCAAGAGCCCGGGAAGAGATGAAACTTGTCCAACCGGGCCTGCGGTATTTTTTGCATTATTGAAATCCATTTCGTTTTTATTGTGAATATCAAAACCCGGTATGTAAACAATAAATAAATGAAATAAATCAGGGAGGAACCCAATAATGCACTTAAAGAAATGCCCTATTTTTATTATTGTCTTTGCGGTATTATTTCAGATTAATGCCGGTGCTTATGAAAGTTTGAGCTATTTATACGGAGGGAACACCACAACCTATATCAACAGCGTAAATGTAACCGGAGCAAATCTGACGACAGTCTGCCCTGATTATTTTGAGATAAACGGTAACGGTACTCTGAAAACTACAATAAAAGCTGATCCTCTTTTTGTGTACAGCATTCATGCCAAAGGGATCAAGGTAATACCCTATTTGAGCAACAACTGGGACCGGACTCTGGGTCGCGCCGCAGTTGCAAACAGGTCCGCCTTTGCAGCTGAGTTGGCTGCAAAGGTGTCGGAAGTGGAATGCGACGGCGTGAATATCGATATTCAAAATCTTACAGAGGCCGACCGGGATGCTTTCACCGATTTTATCAGGCTGCTGAGAGCTGCTCTTCCCAAATCCAAAGTCCTGTATGTCTGCACAGCTGCAAATCCGTGGGGGTTAACAACAGGCTGGCAGGGGTCCTATGATTATAAGGCTTTGGGTTCAAACAGTGACATGTTATTTATAATGGCGTATGATGAACACTACAGCGGCGGCACACCGGGAGCTGTTGCAAGTTTGTCCTTTTCAGAGCAATCCGTAAAGTATGCCCTGAAATATGTTCCGCCAGCAAAAGTCATGCTTGGCATTCCTTTTTACGGAAGATACTGGAAGCAGGGCGCTGCCGCCGGCGGCTACGGGATTACCATATCAGACGTTGAAAGGCTTGTATCGGCATATAAGGCTGTGACCTGGTATGACAGCAGCGCTCAGTGCGCCAGAGCCACGCTGGTATTGTCCGATACCGATAATGCGGTCATATGGGGAAGCAGCCGGCTTTCAGCCGGTACTTATGATATTTGGTATGAAAATGACACTTCTATTGAGAAAAAGCTTTCACTGGTATCCAAGTACGGTCTTGCAGGTGCCGGAAGCTGGGCTTTGGGCCAGGAACCCCAGCGCATCTGGAAAAATTACGGTTTGTGGCTGTTGGGCAAACCCTTTATAGATATAGAAAACCACTGGGCGCAGAGTTATATTCTCAATTTGACTCAGAAGGGAATCATATCCGGTTTCCCCGATAAGCGTTTTCTTCCCAATGGAAATCTCACAAGGGCACAGGCTGCGGCATTATTTGTAAATTTCCTGGGGCTGCGGAACGAACCCGGTTCAGGCACATTTTCCGATACGGCGGGCCACTGGGCTGAAAAACAGATTTCAATCACAAAACAGTACGGCATATTTGCAGGATATGGCGGGAATTTATTCTACCCAAATAAAAACATCACCAGGGAAGAGTTTGCTGTTATTTGTGATAAGGTTTTATACAGCCCCGACACAGTAAATTTTTCTCAGAAGATTTACAGCGACGTAAGTCCTGAAACCAATCCCTGGTCAAACAAATCAATAATTTTGCTTTCCATGAACAACATTTTATCAGGCTATCCGGATGGTACCTTCAAACCCGGAAATACAATTACAAGGGCCGAGGCCGTGAGGGTCATATCAGCCATGCTGGATTACCCGGGCGGGTTTTCGGTAGCACCCGGTAAATTCAAAAGCCCCATACCCATCGAACCGCATTAGGAATCTAAAAGCTGATTGACAATGATTATCAATTAGATTAAGATAGTATGGAGAAAATTGAGAATGATTATCAAGCGGCAAAGGAGTTCCCTAGTGGAAATCCTGTAAAAACACCTGAGAGGAGATGTGTTTTTGAATACTGGTGATGATGGCTTTTTAAAGGAAAAGTTAAAGGAATGCGGATACAAATTCACAGGCCAGCGGGCCGCCATTCTGGAAACCATGCTTCAATGCTCCGGTCAGCATGTAAGTACGGAAGAAATATTTAATATCGTAAAATTAAAGCATCCTGAGATTGGTCTGGCGACAGTATACAGAACAATGATTCTTCTGGACAAGCTCGGACTGGTGCACAAGCTGGATTTTGATGATGGCTTTAGCCGCTATGAACTGGTTAAGCCCAATGAGGATCACACACACCATCATTTGATATGCAGTTCCTGCGGCTCGGTGTCAGAGGTAGAGGAAGATCTTCTGGATTCTCTTGAAGAAGAAATTTTAAAAAAGAACGGTTTTCTGGTTAAGGACCATAGAGTTCAGTTTTATGGTTTGTGCAGCAAATGCAGGAATGAATGAATTGTCGACATTTTAGGGTAAGTTCATCCATAGGATCGGACTTATCTTTTTATTTTACAAAAAAGTATGAAATTTGTACACAACCGAAGTTTGTCATGAATTGAATTTGAAATCTAAATTTGAGCTTAATGTAATTTTATCACACATTTATTATGCTAAAATGTAATCAAATTATGGAAACCAAATAACTAATTTCGGAGCTCGATATGAAAAAAATTGTACTGATATTTTGCATTACAATGGTTTTAAATCTTATGGGTGTTCCGGCATATGCAGAAACGGCCGGGGCCGAACAAAAGGACAATTCCTTTCCGGTCAGGTACCTGTGTGAAAGCCTGGGAGCAAAGATTTCGTGGAATGCACAGCACAAAACAGTCACTGTAAACTACCGGAACAAAAGTCTGGAACTGAGAATCGGCAGTAAAACAATAATATCAAACGGAAAGCCAAAAAATTTAGAAAATGAAATAAGTACTTCGGGAGGAAGAGCCCTCCTGCCGGTAAGCGTGCTTAATAACGAGCTTGGGCTGGGGCTGTCGGAGCAGGACTGTCTGAGCATAGTCGGAAAAAAGTTTATCGGTCTGCTTAATGACAAAAGCTATGAGGAAGCTGAGGCACTGCTTAGCCGGATATTTTCAAACTATCTGACATCAGACGGTATGGAGTATCTGGCAGAAGGTATTCCCCAGCTGCAGCCGGCCGACGAAAATACAGAGTATTGGCAGGATTCTTTGCATCAGATCATAGGAATACCTCTCAAGGATGGACAAAATACGTATTATGCTATCCGGTTTGATCATGAAGGAAAAATAGACGAACTTGGAATTTTGGGACGGCAGCCTGAAGCGGCACCGGCACCGGAGTATGCTTCAGCAGGAAGCTTTACCGAAACAGAGGTTGTCATTGGCACAGGGGTATGGGCTCTGCCCGGCACATTGACCATGCCTGAGGGAGACGGGCCGTTTCCGGCAGTCATACTGGTCCACGATTCAGGAGCCCTTGACAGGGATGAAACAACGGGATATATAAAGCCCTTCAGAGATGTTGCATATGGCCTTGCTTCAAGGAATATAGCTGTTTTAAGATACGATAAGAGAACTTTGATCCATAGTTCCAAGCTTAAGCTCATCGGAAACGTGACCTTGAATGAAGAGACCGAGCAGGATGCATATGCGGCTGCCGAATTCCTCAAAACGGCAAAGAGCATAGATAATTCCCGCATTATCACGCTTGGGCACAGCCTGGGAGGTTATGCAGTACCCAGAATACTGGCGACGGACGGAGATACCTTTAAGGCAGGGATAATTATGAACGGTTTTACAAGACCGCAGTATGAGCTTATACCGGAATATCTTGAATACCTTGAGGGAAAGGGGCTGGCAAGTGCAGGCCAGCTGGAATATGTAAAAGCTCAGGTGGACATGCTGTCTTCACCTGGTTTTAATCCCAAGAAGCCACCCGAGGGCTATACTATGGGCAATTTGCATTATTACAGTTATATGAAGGATTATGATGTTATGGACCAGGCCGGAAAAATTAATAAGCCTGTGCTTGTCATGCAGGGTCAAAGGGATTTTATTGTCAGTACCGATATAGATTTCAACAATTGGAAAAAGGCTTTTGAGCAGAATATAAATGCCCGGTTCAAACTGTATCCCGAATTAAACCACCTGCTTACCGGAGGTGAGGGGGACAGTACTCCCCAGGAGTATTACAGCAAAACAAATATACCTGAATATGTTATTGACGATATTGTTGATTTTATAAATAAACTGGAATAAGAGAGCAGATTGTTGGATAAACTCCGTCTTATACGGCTTGAAAGCGGAATTGCAGGAGCTATCGCATATTTCAAGCCTTAAAAACCAGCCGGAAGTTAGCTTTCGGCGGAACGGCGGAAAATGTACACATTAAAACGGATTTTCAATCCCGAGATATTTCAGGGAAAATATAAAAGAAACAATTATTTTGAGGGCTGGTACTATAAAATAATAGATAAAAGCTCGGAGAATATTTTGGCAGTAATACCCGGTGTTGCAGTATCAAGGCACAGTGAGCATTCCTTTATTCAATTTATAGATGCAAAAACCGGGTTTACCCGCTATTTGACATTTCCAAAACAAGCCTTCACCTATTCGGAAAAAGAACTGAGTGTGGAAATAGAGGGCAATCATTTTAATAAGCAGCAAATGAGTCTGAATTTGAAAGACAATGATTTCAGTATTTCAGGTGATATAGAATTCAATGATATAGTATCATTTCCCAAAACACTGCTGAATCCCGGAATAATGGGGCCTTATTCCTTTGTGCCCTTTATGGAATGCCACCATGGAATAATAAACATACACAGCGGACTTAGGGGAGAGCTGCTTTTTAACGGTCAATCAATTGATTTTACCGGCGGATACGGTTATGTTGAAAAGGACTGGGGAAAATCCTTCCCTCATTCCTGGATATGGCTGCAGTCCAATAATTTCTGTCATAGGGATACTTCTCTGATGTTCTCAATAGCATCAATTCCATGGTTCCGTCATGAATTTGACGGGCTGATCGCATTTTTAAGAATTAACGGTAGCTTTTTGAGATTTGCAACCTATACAGGAGCAAAAATCAAAGAGTTAACAGTCAATGACAGCATATTAAGAGTATCAATCGAGGATTCTGAACATATTCTGAAATTAGAGGCGTCATACGGTAAGGGAGGAATTCTCAAAGCTCCGAAAAAAGGCATCATGGAGGTTGAGATAACCGAATCCATTACCTCAACCGTGAAGGTTGAACTGGCTGAAAAGTCGGGACGGCTGATATTCAGAGATGTGGGAGAAAATACCGGCCTTGAGCTGGCCGGAAATTATAGAAAATTTGCAACTGATTAATTCTCATATCTTTTGAAATAGGGTATACTATTTAGGTGAATTATCACTATTTTAAATTGGGGGTAGCTATGGCTAAATTGTATTTCAGATATGGAGCCATGAACAGTTCGAAAACAGCAAATGCACTCATGGTTAAATATAATTATGAGGAGAGAGGTCAAAAGGTTCTTCTGATGAAGCCTTCGGTAGACAACCGTGATGGGGGCTGTATTATTAAATCCCGTGCAGGTCTGGCCGAGGAGTGTCTGCTGATACATAACGACAGCGATGTATACCGGATGGTACATAGCTATATAAATAAAAATTCCGAAATTAACTGTGTTATCGTTGATGAGGCACAATTTCTTACCAAAAAGCAGGTCTATCATTTAACAAGGCTTGTGGATCACGATAAAATACCTGTAATTTGCTATGGGCTCAGAGCCGATTTCCGGGGAGAGCTTTTTGAGGGCAGCCAGTACCTGCTGGCCTGGGCAGACACCATAGAGGAAATAAAGACCATATGTTGGTGCGGTAAAAAGGCAATAATGAATGCCAGATATCAGGGCGATAAAATAATAAAAGAGGGCGAACAGGTTGAAGTGGGCGGAAACGACAGGTATATCAGCCTTTGTCGTTCTCATTGGCATGACGGAGTGCTGTCCGGCAAATAATCATTCATATAAAAAAATGCTCTCCTGGTGTAACACTTTATTTAGGGTTAACATAAATTATTATTAAGACGTAGTACTATAAAGAAAGGAGCTTAATAATATGGGAGACGGTAACTTTGGTTGTAACGATAATCTTTGCCACCTGCTGTCAAAATATATCGGCGAAACTGTAACAATTTTTACAAAGAGCGGAGGTCAGTCCGGCTGCGGTTTTACTGGAGTAATATTAGGTGTAAATGAATGTTTCGTTAGACTGATTACAAGAATTGGCCCTGCACCGGGATGTTCTCTGGGTAATTCCTGCGGAAGCAGTGATATGGGCGACAATAATAACTACGGCGGATACGGAAATAATAACATGGGTTACGGCTGCAACTTCAACCAGAATTATGGCGGCGGTAACGGTGTTCCGGTCTACAACGTCGGATCAGTAACAGATATTCCATTAAACAGTATAGCTTCATTTGTTCATAATGCAGTATAATGAAATACCTCAATAAAGGTGATAGGATCCAATCCTATCATTTTTTTTATAAAATGAAGTTTTGTTGCGGGAATATTTCGAAAATCTTTACATATAATCAGTAATGTGTTAAAATTCAATCAACAAGTTGCGGGGGGACCGGAGGAATGCAATTCCCATGGTTGAGAAGGTAAAACCTGACCCTTAGAACCTGTCGGTTAACACCGTCGAAGGGAAGCAGAAATCAAATTTTAAATTTTATTTTTGGTTAAAGCGTTTACCCTTACCGGTTAAGCGTTTTTTTATTGCCTGCAATAACAATATTAAAATTGAATAGATATTTGTGGGGGGACCACTTAAACAAATTTATTTATTTGTTATGGTTGAGAAGGTAAAACCTGACCCTTGGAACCTGTCGGTTAACACCGTTGTAGGGAAGCAAATCACGGATGTATGATTGTTATACGTGCTTGCCTGTTTCGGGCAGGCATTTTTTATTGTCGCAGACAATAAAAAACTAATAATTTAGCCTGTTGTGCTAAGCACAATTATAGAGGAGGAGTTGAATGAAAAAGGTTTTAACTATTGCAGGCTCTGACTGCAGCGGAGGTGCCGGAATACAGGCTGATTTAAAGACTTTTTCGGCACATGGGGTATACGGCATGAGTGTAATTGTTTCTGTTGTGGCTGAAAACACGTGCCGGGTAATTGATGTTCAGGATATGAGGCCTGATATCATTGAAAAACAAATAGATGCGGTATTTGAAGACATAGGTGTGGATGCGGTCAAGGTGGGAATGCTTTCAGGCCGGGAGTGCATGCAGGCCGTATGCGGGAAACTAAAGGAGTATATGCCTTCAAATATTGTCATTGACCCTGTCATGCTGGCTAAAGGGGGCCATGCTCTTATGCAGGAAAATGCTCTGGATTTTTTTATTAGGGAACTGATTCCCCTGGCGTACATACTGACTCCCAATATTCCTGAAGCCGAGGCTATCACAGGCTCAAAAATCCTATCCGAGACTGATGTAAAAAAAGCGGCCGAAAGCATCCATCGGATGGGAGCTCAAAGGGTTTTGATAAAGGGCGGGCATAGAGCTGGTGATGCATCAGATGTGCTGTTTGACGGAAAAGAGTTTTATTTTTTCAATTCCAGAAGGATTGATACAAAGAATACTCATGGAACGGGCTGTACGCTTTCTTCGGCCATAGCTTCCAATCTTGCACTTGGGATGGATTGTGTCCGAGCCGTTGAAAAGGCAAAGGAATATGTGACCATGGCTATAGAGCATTCGCTTGAAATCGGAAAGGGGCATGGCCCCACAAATCATTTTTACAGGCTTTACAGGGAAGGGCTCAGCGAAAAAACTATTGTTCAATGACGGGTACTGCCGGCAAAAGCCGGTAACCTGCGGAAAAGGAGATTTTTATGACATACAAAACTCAAATGGAAGCGGCAAAAAAGGGAATTATAACAAAGGAAATGTCAGTGGTTGCCAAAAAGGAATTTATGGAGGCTGAAAAGCTCAGGGATTTGGTTGCCTGTGGGAAAATTGCCATTCCGGCAAATATCAACCACAGGTCCTTAAGTCCGGAGGGTATAGGGGAAGGGCTCAAGACAAAAATAAATGTCAATCTGGGTATTTCAGGCGACTGTGCCGATTATACAAAGGAAATGGAAAAGGTGGATATGGCTGTTAAATTCGGTGTAGAGGCCATAATGGACTTAAGCAACTACGGGAAGACCAACACCTTCAGAAAGCAGTTGATCGAGCGTTCACCGGCCATGATAGGAACTGTTCCCATGTACGATGCCATCGGCTATCTTGAAAAGGACCTGATGGAAATCAAAGCAAAGGATTTCTTTAAGGTGGTAGAAGCACATGCAAAGGAAGGCGTTGACTTTATGACTATCCACGCCGGAATAAACAAGAGGGCGGTGGAGTGCTTCAAACGTTCCAAAAGGCTGACAAATATCGTTTCACGGGGAGGTTCACTGCTCTTCGCCTGGATGGAGATGACCGGGAATGAGAACCCCTTCTATGAGTACTATGATGAATTTCTGGAAATCCTCAGGGAATACGATGTCACCATCAGCCTTGGTGATGCCCTGAGGCCCGGAAGCATACATGACAGCTCGGACGCGGGACAGCTGAGTGAACTTATAGAGCTTGGAGACCTTACAAAGCGGGCCTGGGAAAAGGATGTGCAGGTAATGGTGGAAGGCCCCGGCCACATGGCCATAAATGAAATAGCTGCCAATATGACAATACAGAAAAGACTGTGCCACGGGGCACCCTTTTATGTGCTGGGGCCTCTCGTGACAGACATTGCGCCGGGCTACGACCACATCACCTCGGCCATCGGCGGCGCCATAGCGGCAGCCAGCGGCGCAGATTTCCTGTGTTATGTGACACCTGCGGAACATCTGCGCCTGCCCGACCTGGAGGATGTAAAAGAAGGTATAGTGGCCTCAAGGATAGCAGCTCACGCCGCCGACATTGCAAAAGGCATCCCCCACGCCCGTGAGATAGACAACAAAATGAGCGATGCCCGCCGCAGGATAGACTGGGAAGAAATGTTTTCATATGCCATAGACGGCGAGAAGGCAAGAAGGTATTTTGAAAGTGCACCGCCGGCAGATAAACATTCCTGCTCCATGTGCGGAAAAATGTGTGCCATGAGAACCACCAACAAAATTCTGGCCGGTGAGGCTGTAGAATTCTGTTCTGAAAAGTAAACGAAATTTATGACAGACATAACTGAACTTTATAAAATATAATTTCAAAGGGGTACAAACATGAGCGATATTATTAAAGCAGCGGCTGAACTGCTGGGTCAGCTGAGAAGCAATAAACCTCTGGTACATAACATAACAAATTATGTTACGGTCAACGACTGTGCCAATGCTGTTCTGGCAATCGGTGCATCTCCAATAATGGCCGATGACATAGGCGAAGCTGTAGATATCACAGCTATTTCCTCGGCATTGGTAATTAATATCGGGACTCTTAACCACAGGACGGTGGAATCCATGCTGGCAGCCGGCAAAAAGGCCAATGAGCTGGGGATACCTGTGGTATTCGATCCTGTGGGGGCCGGTGCTTCCAGGCTGAGAAATGAAACCACCAGGGCTATTCTCTCGGAAATAAAAGTGAGCGTGGTCAGGGGCAATATGTCGGAAATTTCCTTTATAGCCGGACTGAATGCCAACACAAAAGGAGTGGATGCGGCAGAAGAGGATATTGCTTCGGGCGATGCCGCGCAGGCAGCCGTTGCACTTGCAGTGGCTGAAAAGCTGGAATGTGTTGCGGCAATCACCGGAGCGACCGATATCATTACAGATGGAAAAAGGATTGCCGCTGTTTCCAATGGACATAAGATGTTGTCGGACGTCACAGGGACGGGCTGTATGACCACGGCTCTGGTAGGCTCCTTCTGCGGAGCGGGCAGGGATGCTTTTGTGGCGGCAGTTGCTGGAATTGCGGCAATGGGCATAGCAGGCGAAATAGCCTTTGAAAATGCGGGAAGTAAGGGAACAGGCAGTTTTCATATGGCAATAATAGATGCCATAAGCAGGCTTGATGAAAAAATACTATTTGAAAGGGCCAGAATAAATGAAACCTACCGTTGATTATACCTTATACCTGGTCACAGACCGCGGCCTTATGAGTACCGCAACACTTGAAGAGGCAGTCGAAAAGGCCATCTGCGGAGGTTGTACCATGGTACAGCTCCGCGAAAAAAACGCTTCATCACTGGAATTTTATGAAAATGCACTAAAAGTCAAAGCCGTAACCGATAAATATAATGTCCCGCTTATAGTAAACGACAGGCTGGATATTGCTCTTGCAATAGATGCTGCCGGTGTTCATGTGGGACAAAGTGATTTGCCTGCCGGGGTTGTAAGAAAAATAACAGGCGGGAAGAAAATTCTGGGTGTCTCTGCAAATTCTGTTGAGTCTGCCCTTAAGGCGCAGCAGGACGGGGCGGATTACATAGGGGTCGGAGCTCTTTATTCAACAAATACCAAAACCGATGCCGGGGTCATAGCAAGAGAACAGCTGCTGGAGATAAGAAGGGCTGTAAGCATTCCTGTTGTGGGAATTGGAGGTATAAACAGGCAGAATGCAGGCGAGCTTGCCACAACGGGAATCGATGGTATTGCCGTAGTCTCTGCAATTATTTCCCAAACGGATATTTGCGGTGCCGCCAAAGAACTGCTTGATATATTTAGAAGTAAGCAGGCTGAATTTTAATAAATTGCAATGGCGGCCTTATATAAAATTAGTATACTATAATTTTTCCAACAAACTGGAATTAATTAATGTGAAATTAACAAGGGGCAAATACCCTTTTAAAACTAATTAATTATTCTATCATTGTACTACTAATTTTATTGGAGGTGTCTTAATGAAAAGAAGGATAGTTGCTGTTTCGTCAATCATGCTTGTATTTGTATTCATCAGTGTTGCATTGTTAGCCGGTCTGGTTTCTGCCGCTCCATCCCTGTACTCGACAAATAATACCTATTCGGGTACAGCACCAAAATATGTTTTCATGTTCATAGGTGATGGAATGAGCACACCGCAGATAAACGCCGCTCAGATGTATTTGGGAAATATGGACAGCCCTGATACTCCTGCCATTAAAACTCTGGATTTCACAAGGTTTCCGGGTGTAGGCAGCGCGGATACATATGATGCCGAATCATTCATTCCTGATTCAGCTTCAACAGGTACTGCCCTGGCATCGGGCGTAAAGACTTTCGGGGGAATCATTAACATGGACCCTGCAAAGAAAGTAAGCTATGAGCCTATTTCAAAAAAATTGAAGAAAGCCGGCTACAAGGTAGGAATAGTTACAACTGTAACTCTGGATCATGCTACACCGGCGGTTTTCTATGCAAGTGAACCTTCAAGAGGCAATTACTACAACCTTGCATCACAATTGGTAACAAGCGGTTTTGACTATTTCGGAGGGGGATATTTCCTGGATCCTGACGGAAAGAAAGCCAGCGTAAAAAATCCGGTAAACATTCTTGAACAGGCAAAGAAAAACGGTTATAAGGTCGCCGCTACCAAGGCCGATATTTTGAGCCTTGATAACAAATCGGGAAAAGTGCTGGCTCTTGACCCGGCAGCGGCTCAGGCTTCAAACGACAGCTATGCAATGCCCTACGAACTTGACCGCAAATCTGATCAGTTAAGTCTTGCTGATTTCGTTAAAAAAGGAATTGAAGTACTGGACAATCCCAACGGTTATTTTATGATGGTTGAAGGCGGAAAGATTGACTGGGCCTGTCATGCAAATGATGCAGCTGCAGCTATTCATGACACCATAGCTTTAAATG
This sequence comes from Ruminiclostridium cellobioparum subsp. termitidis CT1112, assembly GCF_000350485.1. Classification (GTDB taxonomy): domain Bacteria; phylum Bacillota; class Clostridia; order Acetivibrionales; family DSM-1351; genus Ruminiclostridium; species Ruminiclostridium termitidis. Next base: position 134,064 of record NZ_AORV01000054.1, on the reverse strand, counting down.
ATGCCGTCAAGGAAGCATTAAAGGTTTATGAAAAGCATCCTGACGAAACTCTTATAATTGTTACAGGAGACCATGAAACAGGAGGAATGAGCATTGGTTTCGCAGGAACCGAGTACTCAACCTTTTTTGAAAAGCTTGAAAAGCAGAGTAAGTCCTATGTAGAATTTGATAAAATAGTTGCTGAATACAAGGAGAAAACAAAAGCAGCAGATGCAAAGCTGGAAGATCTCCTTCCCCAGATAAAAACTTCATATGGACTGATTGCTCCTACAGATCCCGAAGCTAAAAGTTTCCCGGAATTGGTACTCAATGATTACGAAATGGTTAAGCTGAGAGATGCGTTGAGAAAGTCAATGAGCGCCTCAAAAGTTACAAGCACTGAAACAGATTATTTGCTGTACGGTACATATGAACCATTGACAGTCACCTGCAACCATATTCTGGACAATAAGGCCGGAATAAGCTTCGCAACTTATTCCCATTCGGGTCTCGCAGTACCGGTATATGCAATCGGTGCAGGCTATCAGCTGTTCTACGGTGCTTATGATGACACCGACATCAATAAAAAGCTGGCAGCTATAACTAAAGTCAAATAGGCTAAATCAGATAAACAGAACCAAATAAACTAAATCATATAAACTCACATAAATACCCATAGAGCCTGTTACAATTTGATCCGGCCAATGCTTAAAACCGCTGTGTTATAGCAGAAAACTGCTGTAGCAAAGCGGTTTAAGCTATATTAAAATTTTTTATTAAAGAGCCGGCCGATTATCATCATAACTACTGACAGAAGGGAAGAGATTGATGCCGAAAAAGTTTTTTACTACTAACAGTGTAACCTCCATTGTTGTACTCTTGTTGATTGCTGTTCTGTGCTTTTTGCCCACCGGGTTCCAATCTGCCGTCTATGACGGTAGCACAAGAGCAGTTGTAGAGATTGTCGGGACAAACAATTCAAACCTTTACGACACCGGTATTATCAAACAGGGAGAACAAAAATGCAGTGTAAGGGTACTTGACGGGAAGTTCAGGAATAAAACCGCCGAGGGTACGAATAATCTGCTGGGGAAGCTTGAAATGGACAAAATATTCGTGCCGGGAGATAAAGCACTGGCTGTAATTGATTATGAAGGGGACAATATCAAGTATGTTACACTTATTGATCATTACAGAATCAATCTTGAGCTGATTCTTTTTGCGGGTTTCATAATATTACTGATTGCTTTCGCCGGTTGGACGGGGGCTAAAGCCATTCTCTCCTTCATACTTGCGGTAGTGGTTATGTGGAAGGTATTGGTGCCGGCCCTCCTGAAAGGCTGGAATCCCATATGGATTTCACTGTTTATTGTAGCTTTTCTTACCATAGTAATAATTACGCTGGTAGGAGGCTACAACAGGAAGTCTTTCGCGGCAATAGCCGGCACTCTGTCAGGTACGGTATTGAGCTGTATTTTGGCGGTCATATTCGGACACCTGTTTAAGATTCACGGGGCCATAATGGCATTTTCCGAGAGCTTGCTTTATTCGGGCTACGGACATTTGAACCTGACAGAGATTTTTATTGCCGCAACGTTTATTGCCTCTGCAGGTGCACTTATGGATGTAGCTGTGGATATAGCGGCCGCTGTTTATGAACTGGTGGAGAAAAATCCACGTATGACTGCCAGAGAGGCAATCAAATCCGGTTTCAATATCGGAAGGGTGGTCATGGGGACAATGACAACTACCCTGCTGCTTGCCTATTCAGGCGGTTATATCGGACTCCTTATGGTTTTTATGGCACAGGGGACTCCCATAATAAATATATTAAATTTGAAGTACGTTTCGGCCGAGATATTCCACACCCTTGTGGGAAGCTTTGGACTGGTGGCGGTAGCCCCGCTTACAGCCATAATATCCGGTGTGATGTTTACGGGGAAGGAAGGTGTAAAATCACCCCTTGAACAGGAGGCTGCAGGAGAAAACATACAGATGTAACAGGAACCAGCCGGCAGACATGAAAAGAAGCTCTAAAACCAGTAATTATCAGGTTTTAAAGCTTCTTTTTGACTTATATTTTTTTTCTGCTCAAGATTGGTATATTCAGAGCATAGATTCCTGCTGCCAGTGAAAGACAAGCACCAATATGTGCAATTGGGTTGGGATTAAAAATAATTAAGTAGAAGAAATCGATCAAAAGTTTACGCAGCATCGGAATAGGAATAAATACGCTGATAATAGCGGCAATTATCAAATCAACCACCCAACCCCACCAGAAAGTCTGGATAGCGGTCAAAGTGTGTAAGGCAACTCCTAAAAGCAGATAAAACGCAAATTGCCTGAAAAATGCAAATATTATTCCGCTGCCAGTCCACCCGAATATGTCAATTATATCTAAAAGTTCAACTACCGGGCTCAGCATTCTGTCGATTGTCAGGTTCAGCACGAGGATTATCAATGAGAGAGCCGCAGAGAAGATAACGTAGTTTATTGCACAGGCCCAAAAAAAGTCGGCCTTTTTGCCGTTCAAGTGCATCAGTCTGCTGAAATTGACGGATGGTATCAGTATGGCAGCAAGTATTATCACCAATATAAGCTCATTACCTTCGCTGACCTGACTGCTGTCGGGAGTATTTAGCAGGTACATGATAAATATCTGTATTATTGAACTGGCAAATGATAACAGCGCAACCCAATAAGCTATCCAGGTAGTTTTGTAGAAGTTTATACGCGTTATTGCACAAATGCTTTTCAAATTAGTTTTCATCTTTATCTTCTCCCCCTCCGACGATATTTACAAAGAACTCCTGCAGTCCAAGCGACTGAAGCTTTACATTTTCAGCAGGTGTGATTCTGTCTCCGAATATATAGGCTGTGGAATAGCCGCCCAGAGTTTTTTCTCCGATAACATTAAGGCCTTTTACGGCATTTTTTACATCACTGCTGGGACCGGTCAGAGAATATGCTTTTTCATCGATGTCATTTATGTTTGAGTGAAGCAGGATAGACCCTTCATCTATAATGATTATATCTTCGGCAACTCTTGATATCTCATCTATTAAATGGGTTGAAACAATGATAATTCTCGGATTGTACTCAAAACTTAACTGAAGCAGCTCATAGAAACGTTCACGCATTATGGCATCAAAGCCAAGTACGGGTTCATCAAGTATGACTACTTTTGTCCTGCTTGCAAGGCTTAACAGTGTTGTGAACATGGTCTGCATGCCAAAGGACAGCTGTTTATATTTCTTGTTTTTATCCAGTTTGAATTTCTTCATCATGTTTTTTGCATATTCCATATCAAACTCTGGCTGGAGGCTGTATGCCAGGTCAAGCAGTTTTCCGATGCGCATGTTAAACTGTGAAGCCCTGCTTTCAATAAAATTCACGCATTCCGGCATATTAAAGGTTGATACTTTTTTATCATCAACAGATACATGGCCTTTGGTGGCATTTATGTGTCCTGCAATGAGCTTCAGAAAGGTTGTCTTTCCGGCACCGTTCCTTCCAAGCAGGCAATAGATTTTGTCCCGGCTTATTTCCAGATTGATGTCATCCAGTGCTATAGTGCTTCTATATTCCTTTGTTACATTACAAAACCTGATCATCACCATTCTCCTTTATTATATTAATAATATCTTCCTTTGAAATACCCAGCTTACGAGCTTCGGAAAGCATTGACGATATGGTATTGCTGTAAAATTCATCTTTTCTTTTTTGAAGTATTTTTGATTTGGCTTCCCTGGTCACACACATTCCAATCCCTCTTTTCTTATATAAAATACCTGCATCTGTCAGCAAGCTTATACTTTTAACAGCTGTGGTGGGATTAACTGAAAGTAGCTTTGAGATCTGAGTTGTTGAAATAATTATGTCATCGGTCTTATAAACATCTGTTATAATATCGTCTTCGATCATTTCCATTATCTGAATGAAAACAGGCTTTTCACTATTCAAAAATATAACTCACCTCCATGGTTGTTAGGTTAATGATTTAACCCATTAACCAAAATATAACATAAACAATTTTATTTGTAAAGAGATAGTTGATTTCGCTTGACTAAAATAATATCCGGGTATGGTATAATTGAATCTAGCTTGACAAAGTTATAAGGAATATATTTTTTTATACGAATTTTTGAGGAGGGAATACAATGTTTGATTTAGATAGAACTAAGAAAACAATAATTGCTATGTTTTGCCTTTCAGCAGTTTCATTGGTATTATCTTTTATCGGATTTGCCGTGGGCGGCAGTGAATTGATAATGAACGGCATTATGAATAGTCCGGGTCATACCATACTGATGTTTGCTTCGTTTGGAATATTTGTCCTGTCCTTATTAACAGGGATTGGATTTAGAGCATTAAGTAAAGATATTGCAGAAGAGCTGAAATATCTTAACGACAGAATTAAAAATTAATTTCAAGTATTTATTAATAATAAGTTATTGGATAATAAGTTATTGGAGGTTAAAGGGGGAGGAAGCCATTGGAAATAGTCAAATCGCTGTTTTACTTTATAATAGCCGGAATATTCGAAATAGGAGGAGGATACTTGATCTGGCTATGGCTGCGTGAGGGAAGAGGCATATTATATGGAATTGCAGGCGCAATCATCCTCATATTATATGGAATCGTTCCTACCTTGCAGCCTCAGAGTGCTTCCTTCGGGAGAGTCTATGCTACTTACGGAGGGATATTTATTGTTTTGTCAATTTTATGGGGGTGGCAGGTGGACAAGGTTGTTCCGGACAAAATTGACTTAATAGGCGGAGCAATTGCCTTGGTTGGAGTTGGGATTATTATGTATTATCCAAGGGGGTAACATAATTTTATATTAAAACCTGACTTTTATGTTTTATGATAACCGGGTACAGCATTGGCTTATTAAGCCGGTGGTTTTTAATTAGCATATGAATGTAGGGATTTTTATGATTAATATTATTAAATTAACAGACAGCGGACAAAAATCAAATATTACAAATTCAATATTGAGACTGCTGCCTGAATGGTTTGGGATTGAAGAGGCCATCGTGGAGTATGCGGGCGGGTCGGGAAATACAGATTTTTACGCGGCATACAGGCTCGATGAACCTGTTGGGTTTATTAGTATAAAGGCTATTAATATTTATACTTCGGAAATATATGTAACAGCTGTGTTAAAGGAATATCAGCACATGGGAATAGGTAAAAAGCTTCTGGAGACAGCACAGGAAGAATTGATTAATAAAAATGTCAAGTTTCTTATGGTAAAGACCCTGGGTGATTCACATCCTGATGAATACTATATGAAAACCAGAAAATTTTACTGTAAAATGGGCTTCTATCCTTTGGAGGAATTGAAGGAGATATGGGGCGAAGAGTGTCCCTGCCTTATTATGGTAAAAGCACTATGACAATTTTATTTGACGGCTTATATTATAAAATGGGCTTTGTTTCATATGCGACAAGCCCATTCAAACACCGGTTATAGAATTGAATTAGTACCGACGATGAAGAAAGTGGTGGTGGGCATGGTGATGAAATACATCATTATAATTCATATCATATACACCGTCCATGTCATGTATGCAGTCCATGCAATCCATACAGTGCATACCATGCATGCCGTCCATGCCATCCATACTTTCTGAGGGTATTGGCAGGAGATCATCTTTTTTGGGGCTGCATAAAACATTCTTGGGAAAACAATCCAGCATTTCAGGGCCTCCTAATAAAAACTATATTATTATATTATGTGCTATAAGAGAAATAGTTACTAATTATGAAATTATGTAAATATATAATACTGTTATTATCAGCATTTAAAACTGGAGGGATTTTTATGAAAACATTAATATTCAGACAATGTTGACTTCCATGAAAAGCTTATTGACAGAAATATTGAATTGGTTAATAAAATTATTTATTAAAAAGGAGGCTGTCAAATGAATAACACAGATCAGGTAATAGCTTTATGGAATGATATAAACAATCAGAATTGGAATAACATACACACATATTTTGACCAGGAGGCAATAATCAACTGGAATAATACAAATGAAAAGTTTAATGCAGAGGAATTTGTTACTGCAAATAGAGAATATCCAGGGGATTGGAGGATTGTTATTGAACGGTTGGAGACAATCAACAATCTGGTAATCTCTGTTGTTAAAGTTGAACCTGGTTCTGGTGAATTATCATTTCACGCAACCTCCTTCTTTGAATTTTTAAACGGTAAAATAAAATTACTGAATGAATACTGGGGAGAAGATGGCAATCCACCTCAATGGAGAATTGATAAAAAAAATTGGCAGGCCGATAAATTTATAGATTTCATGGAGATATTATTAAATTGCTTGAAATTAAGGTCAGCCAGGTTACCTTGTAACATTGTTCAGCCATTTCCGGCTCTTGAAACGGGCTAAAGTAAGAGGTATTTTAATTATTTCGTCACTCATTAAGATAATATAAACCACCGGAACACTCCACTTAAAGACAAAGGCAGCCAGAGCACTGAATAGTATTGAACCTCCCCACATGGTAGCTACATCAAGGAACAGGCCGAAGCGGGTGTCTCCTCCCGCACGGAATACTCCTACAACCAGGGTGGTATTAAAGGCCTGGGCTATAACAAAGTAGGACATGACGTACATCATTACCGACAGGTATCCCTGTGTTACCGGTGTCAGATTCAGAACAGAAATGGCAATTGGCCTTGCTATGAGGATAATTATGGCACCGCAGGCTCCTGCCAGAATGCTGAGTTTGATAAATCTGTTCGAATAATTTTTGGCGGTATCCAGGTTGTTTTCACCGATAGCTTTTCCAACCGATATGGCAGTGGCGTTTGCAAGGCCGAAAGCTATGACGGTGGCAAGCTGTCTGGCTACCTGGGCAACAGAATTGGAGGATACTACAGCCTTTCCCAGATGTCCTATTATAACAGCGTTGGTTGCCACTCCGGCACCCCACATCAATTCATTGAGGGTTACAGGAATGGAGTACCTTAAAAAATCGCCGAAAAGCAGCCTGTCCCTTACAAAAAGGCTGGATATCCTAAAGTGCAGAACGTCGTTGAATTTTCTGGCATATATTATTACACATAAAAACTCAATACCTCTTGAGGAAAGAGTTGCAATGGCTGCTCCCCGTATACCCATCTGAGGAAATCCAAACAGGCCGAATATAAGAATAGAGGCTATTATCACATTTGATACCAGCGAAATGAGATATATGACGGTTGACACCACTACCCGCTCTACACTTCTCATCACATTCAGGTAAATCATTGTTACCGACATGAATATATAAGACAGTGAAACAATCCGTAAATATTTAACTCCTTCAGCAATAACATCTTTTTCATTTGTGAATATACTCATTATCTGATGAGGAAAAATGAGCACTGCCGATGTGAAAAAAACAGAGATAATCAATGAAAACCTCATACAGATTCCCATTATTTTTATGATGCTCTCCTTATCACCTTTTCCCCAGTATTGCGCGGTTAGTACGGCCGCCCCCGAAGTCAGGCCGAAGAATATCAGTACCATGATAAATTGAACCTGGCCTGCAAGTGAAGCGGCAGATAAAACAGTTTCACTGATTTTTCCCAGCATGAGGACATCGATGGAAGAAATTCCGACGTTGATCAGATTCTGAATTGCCATGGGAACAACAAGGGTAAAGGCCATTTTATAAAAAGCTTTTGTGTCATTTGTAATATTCGTAATTTTTTTCATAAGTATCACCATTTTCATTATAATCCTATCCAGTATACCATAGAGCACGAATAGTGCATAAGCAAAATTTTTGTCAAATGTCTATAAATTTTAAAGTAAAGAGAAAGTAAGGAATATGATAAAAAATGGTATAGTAATAACTGGAACTCCATATCATGATATGGTAGTATAAATACATGAGTATCAAAATATTACCAAAAGGAGATGAAAGCATGTCACTCATGAATAAAACCGGTCTTTATATTCATGTTCCTTTTTGCGGTTCAAAATGCAACTATTGTGATTTCAATTCCTACGTTGGAAAAATGGATTTGGCAGAAGAATACTTTGCCTGTATGAAAAAAGAGATTGATCTGTACCGGGATGAAATGGCACTCAACAAGATAGGTACCATTTTTATCGGAGGAGGGACGCCAACCTGTGTTGAACCCCGGTTTATAGGAGAGATTCTCAATGAGTGCAGGGAAAAGTATCATGTATCGGAGCCCTGTGAAATAACCATTGAAAGTAATCCCGGCACAATAAACGAAGAGAAGCTGAAGGAATACGGACAGTACGGTATAAACAGGATCAGCATCGGTTTGCAGGCGTATCAGGAAAACCTTTTAAAATACCTCGGCAGACGACATACTGCAGGTGAATTTGTTTCCAGTGTGGAAATGGCCAAAAAAGCCGGTTTTGATAATATAAATGCCGATATAATATTTGGTATACCGGGACAGACGTTAAAGGATTGGAAGGATACCCTGAGTGTATTGACAGACCTGGGTGTAACCCACATTTCAGCATACGACCTTAAGGTTGAAGAAGGCACAAGATTCGGTGATATGCGCGATACAGGCAAGCTTATTGAGATGGAGGATGAGCTTGACAGGGAAATGTACCATTATGCAATCGAATATCTAAAGCAACAGGGTTTTAACCACTATGAACTTTCCAATTTTGCAAAGGAAGGCTGCGAATGCCGACATAATCTCATATACTGGAACTGTCTGGAGTATCTTGGACTGGGTGCAGGTGCGCATTCATTCCTCCAGGATATCAGATTTGAAAACCAGGCCACCATCGAGGGTTATATAGAATATTTGTCAAAAGGTCAAAAGCCGGTTGAAGAAAGGTATGTCAGAGATTTTTGTGAAAAAATGTCGGAGTATATGTTCCTGGGACTCAGGCTTATAGATGGTGTGAGCAGAGAAAAATTTGAGGACAGGTTCAATCAGAATATATTCGACGCCTATGCAGCTAAGATCGACAGGTTGAAAAAGAAACAGCTTATCGAAACCGATGATAAAAGTATCAGACTGACCCAGTTGGGCCTGGATCTGGCAAATCAGGTTTTTGTTGAGTTTGTTTAGCCTTTTTTAAATATAGATAGCAGGGAAGTAAATAAAGAATTGAATTTACCTCGGCAAATTTAACAGTGTTTAGTGTTTGAGGTACTTTACCCTCTATTGACAATGTACAATACGTTTTTGAGTGGTTAATTTGCCCTGCGGCTGCGTTGAAGCCGCTTGCAAGGCACAAAGCCTTACTGCACGCCTTTGCCTTGTCGCAAGCCAAATTATCTCACTCAAAAATCACCGACCTCACACCGAGATATTTTGACAATTTTCGAGGAGGATGGATGCAGCCTTGCTGACGCAAGGCAAGGACGACGACAAAGAAAAGTGGCAAAATAGCCGGCGTGAAGCGTGTTATACATTGTCAACAGAGGGTATATTAAAACAAAAAAACTCAGGCTGTTTTCCTGAGTTTTTGCTTTTTTCAATATTATTTTGCCGCATTCAAAGCTTTTGCTAATCTTGACTTTCTTCTCGCAGCGGTGTTTTTGTGGAGCAAGTTTTTAGCTGCAGCCTTATCTATAGCCTTGGTAGTTGCTTTGTAAGCATCAGCAGCACCCTCACCGCTGGCAATAGCTTCTTTACATTTCTTAACAGTAGTCTTAAGAGCTGACTTTCTGATAGTATTCTTTAAAGTTTTGGTCTCAGAAACCTTAACTCTCTTTATTGCAGATTTAATATTTGGCAAAGTATTCACCTCCTGCGAGCCTAATTTCGCGTAAAACGTGAGCAAAAAAAATCAATAATATTTAATCGGTTAACAAACCGCTTCTTGCCCATAACAGATGATATTTTACCATGAACTTTTTTAAAATGCAAGTATTAACCCTTATTTTTCTAATTTGACTTTTGAGAAACTTGTGAGAAAAAATAACTTTTACTTGAAAATGTTACTCAACATAAATACTAAAATCCAAGTTTATTTGAAATACTAATCAATATAAATAATTTCAATTTTTGAAGAAAGGACACATTTATGGTGAATTTATCGAATAGGCGGACAGATCTTGTAATTGAGGCTCATGAGATTTTCATGAACAGCAGTCAGGCGAGGGAACAGGCAGCTGAACACAAATCTCCTCCGGGAGTTGATGTGGAAAATGCCGGTGATGAAGATGTAAAAATAACAAGAGTACGAATTACTTCACCTACCGGTGAACAGTCAATCGGAAAGCCTATGGGAAATTACATTACTCTTGAAATACCGCAGCTGAAGGATAACAATCCCGAGGTTAACCAAAAGGCAATAGATGCCATGTCCAGGGAGTTAAAATCCATGCTTGGTTTGAAGCCCAATGCCACAACACTTGTTGTAGGGCTGGGAAACTGGAACGTAACTCCTGATGCGCTTGGGCCAAAGGTAATATCAAATCTGGCAGTGACCAGGCATCTTCTGGAATTTGTTCCGGAACATGTGGATGAAGGTGTCAATCCGGTTTGTGCCATCTCTCCCGGTGTCATGGGTATTACAGGCATAGAAACAGGTGAGATAGTAAAGGGTGTGGTGGAAAAAATAAAACCGGATGCCTTGATAGCAATAGATGCCCTTGCAGCCAGGAGCATGGAGCGTGTCAGTACCACGATCCAGATAGCTGATACAGGTATCGCCCCGGGCGGCGGAGTCGGAAACAAAAGAATGGAACTGAGCAGGACCACACTGGGAATGCCTGTCATTGCCATTGGTGTCCCGACTGTGGTAGATGCGGCAACTCTTACAAATGACGCCATGGACCTTATTATTGACAGCCTGATGCAGGAGTCGCCTTCAGATTCCAGCTTTTACAATACTCTCAAAAATATTGACAGGGAGGAGAAATACCAGCTTATAAAGCAAGCGCTTAATCCATTTGTAGGACAGCTTATAGTTACTCCCAAGGAAATAGACGATATTATCAGCAGAGTTTCAAAAGTTGTGGCTAACGGCATAAACATGTCCCTGCACCAGGGTATAAGCATGGAGGACATGGGGAAATATTTGATGTAAAAGGTTACTTGGAGGTCTGCCGTGCAGGCCTCTATTTATTAGAACATCTTTTCTTTTACGCTGTTGCAGGTTATAATTTATTACAGAGTCAAAAGAGTGCCCTGGCACTGTTTGAATAGCCTGGAATGGAGAGTAAACAAGCATGAAGCAAACCTGGAGAGTTCTTGTTATTTTTGTAGTACTTATGGCATTATGGAATACTATTATCGTAAAGCCCATAAAGCTTTTTACAGTTTTCCTGCACGAAATCGGACATGCCTTTATGGCTGTGGTTACGGGAAGCAATATTACCGGTCTGAGCATTTATTTCAATGAAAGCGGGCACGTTACCTCACTGCCGAAAGATTGGCTGTCAGCTTTTCTTATAGCAAACGGAGGATATCTTGGAAGCGTATTATTCGCAATATTTATTCTGGTATTAAAGAATACAAGGTTCAAGAAATACATAATCGGTTTTATAGCAATAATTTTTCTTGGAGTTACCTTCAAGTATTCGGGAATAATATCGTTTACAATGCTTTATTCGGTTATTTTTGCAGCGTTTGCGATTATTGTGTACATGATCCAGAATGAGAGGCTCCACGATTGGGTTGTTGAGATAATAGGCATAGGAAGTGTTACATATGCCATATATGACACCTTTGTAGATACCGTGCTGCTGCAGGTAAACGACATGTTCGGCCTGTTCCGGGTCGGACCAATGCCTGTCACAGATGCAGTACTCATAGCCAGACTTACACATATACCTGCCGTAGTCTGGGGAATATTATGGCTGGCAATATCGGTTTTTGCAGTATATGCCATACTGTTCAGAAAAAAGGGCGGTTCGGGAAGGTCGGCCAAAAAGTATTAAGGACAGATTTATATACACATCTTACAAGGAGAACCGAAATGGATAACAAGCTTCAGATAATGAAGGATAGAATTGAAATACTGAATCAGGCTGCAAAGGCGTATTATATGGAAGACCGGGAGATTATGCCCAATATCGAATACGACAGGCTCTATGACGAACTTGTAGAGATGGAAAAGGAAACGGGAATTGTTTTGTCAAACAGTCCCACAATAAATGTCGGTTATGAAGTACTGTCAAACCTTCCGAAGGAGCGGCATGAAAAAACCATGCTCTCGCTGGATAAAACAAAAGAGGTTTCTGATTTGAAGGAATGGCTTGGGGATCAGACCGGTGTGCTGTCCTGGAAGCTGGACGGGCTGACCATAGTATTGACCTATGAGGGCGGAAATCTGGTCAAGGCCGTTACCAGAGGAAGCGGAGAAATCGGTGAAGTCATCACCAACAACGCAAAAGTGTTCAAAAATCTTCCTGTAAATATTGCCTACAAGGATACTCTGATTTTGAGAGGAGAGGCAATAATCCGCTATTCGGATTTTGAGAAGATCAACAGCGAAATAGAAGATGTGGATGCAAAATATAAAAATCCGCGAAATTTGTGCAGCGGCTCGGTACGCCAGTTGAACAACAAAATTACCGCAGAGAGAAATGTACATTTCTTTGCCTTTTCACTGGTTAAGGCCGATTATGCCGAATATAACAATTCAAGGCTGGCTCAGATGAAATGGCTTAAGGATCAGGGTTTTGAGGTTGTGGAATTTAAAGAGGTCAATTCAGAAAATATTGAGGACTCGGTGCAGTGGTTTTTTGACCGCATTGAAGGAAATGATTTCCCGTCCGATGGGCTGGTGCTGATCTTTGACAACATTGCATACGGAGAATCTCTGGGCTCGACCTCAAAGTTCCCGCGTGATGCAATTGCCTTCAAATGGCGTGATGAAATAAAAGAAACCAGGCTTCTGGAAATAGAATGGAGTGCCTCAAGAACAGGCCTTATAAATCCTATTGCAATATTTGAACCTGTGGAGCTGGAGGGGACAACAGTCAGCAGAGCCAGTATCCATAATATAAGTATTATGGAAGGCCTGGAACTGGGAGTCGGCGACACCGTAGGAGTCTATAAGGCAAATATGATAATTCCGCAGATATCTGAAAATCTGACAAGAAGCGGGATGGCAGATATCCCGGGGCATTGTCCCGTCTGTCAGGGAGAAACCGAACTGCGGCAGGAAAACGGCATCAAGTTCCTCTACTGCATAAATGACGAATGTCTTGCAAAGCAGATCAAGTCCTTTACCCACTTTGTGAGCAGGGATGCCATGAATATTGAAGGCCTGTCTGAAGCCACCATTGAAAAGCTTATTGCAAAAGGTCTGATCAAAGAGCTTGCAGACATATTCCATATTGATAGGTTCAAAGAGGAAATTATTGAAATGGAGGGCTTGGGTGAAAAGTCTTTCAACAAACTGGTTGCCTCGGTCAACAGAGCCAGAAATACAACTGTGGTGAGGCTTCTATATAGTCTTGGAATACCTAATGTGGGCTTATCCACCGCAAAATTAATATGCAGGAACTTTAAGTATGACTGGAATGCCATACAAAAGGCAGAATTTTCGGAATTGATAGAAATAAACGGGATAGGTGACGTTATGGCCGATGCCTTTGTAAGGTTTTTTGCCGACCCAAAGAAAAAGATAATAATTGAAGATCTGCTTAAGGAGCTGGAGTTTGAAATTATCGAAGCTGCTCAAACCGAACAGGTATTTGAGGATGTTGTATTTGTCATAACCGGCTCGGTGGAGCAGTTTAAAAACCGTGACGAGCTCAAGGAGCTTATAGAAGCAAAGGGTGGAAAGGTCACAGGTTCAGTGACCTCAAAGACAAATTACCTGATAAATAACGACAACCTGTCGGGTTCGTCAAAAAACAAAAAGGCAAAGGAACTGGGAATCAGCATAATAACAGAAAACCAGTTTGCTGACTGGCTGAATAACGGTGTAAGGCCGGAATAAATAAGATGGTTTGAATTTACTATATAAAACCCACGATTTGATAATCGGAGGGTTTTATTTTTTTACCGAAATAATAAAATATTTTAACTGATAATTTTTTACAAAAATTCATTTACATAAATTGACTTGTTTACTTATAATATGATAAAATGGCCAATATTAAAACAAATGTTTTATGTTGCATTGATTCATAAAAAATGTGATAAAAAGTAAATATAGCTTAATTCTATAACATTTTGTATTTCACAAAGCAGCATTAAATATCTGGAGGTCAGCTTATGAGTCGGAGTGTAAAGAAACTGTTGTCTGTAATTATAATTGCTTGTGTTGTGATTTCATCTACTATTTCTCCCGTAGTTGCATCCAATTATTCTGATACCAAAACACACTGGGCCAAGGATAGAATTGACAGATGGACAGGTCTTGGAATTTTTAACGGCTATAATAATAAATTTCGCCCCAATGATTATATAACAAGGGGCGAACTTGCTGTTGTCATAAACAATATAATGAAATACCAGGATAAAGCTGAAAATACCTTTAAAGATCTTGATCAGAAATTTTATACCGATGCGTTGTTAAAGGCAAATTATGCAGGGATTATAAACGGAAGCAATAAAGAAATCCGTCCAAAGGATAATGCTACCCGTGAAGAAGCTGCTGCCATACTGGTAAATGCATTTTCAATAAAAGCAAACACAGAAAATGACTATTTGAAGTTCAGCGATTCCGCCCAAATTTCCAGTTGGGCTGTATCCAGTGTGAATGCAATGGCTGGTAATGGTTATGTAAACGGGGATCAGAAGAAAAGGTTTAACCCAAAATCCAATATTACCCGTGCAGAAATTGTTACCATACTTGATAATTGCATTAAAGCAATCTATTCCAAAGAAGGTATATATAATAGCGATATAGTTAATGGAAATATCATTATCAACAACCCCGGCATTACCCTTAAGGATATGACTGTAAATGGGAATATTATTATTTCCCAGGGAGCTGCCGACGGAAATGTACGCCTTGAAAACGTGAAAATAAACGGAGATATTATTGTAAAAGGCGGAGCCAACGTGTATATTGGCAATTCTTCAGTATCGGGTACAATAACGATAAATAAAGCTGACGGAAAAATAAGTCTTACAGCATCAGGAACTACTGCTATTGAAAAGATTTTACTTAATAGTGGAGCAATAATAGATTCAAGAGATTTAAAATCCGGAGAAATAAGGTGTGTTGAGATATCTTCAAGTATACCAAAAGGGCATATTGTCAAATTGTATGGAATATTCAAGCTTGTTATAAATAATGCTAAAGATATTGATATTGAAGCAACCGGTACGATAGAAAAGCTGCAGCTCAATCAAAAATGCATATTAAAAGGCGGAGCATACATAAAAAGCATATCGGTTGCTGAGGGTGCAGATTCAGTTATCAATGGAAAAAAAGTTCCTGAAAGCAATGCTGCTTCTTCAACGGCTTCCTCATCCTCAAATCAGTCTTCGGCTAAAACGAGTTATATTGTTACATTTCAAGCTAATGGCGGTACAACTGTCCCAGCTATGTCGGTATTGAGCGGAGAAAAAATAACCTTACCGTCAGCTCCTTCATACAGCGGTTATATTTTTATGGGATGGTTCACTGACAAGGATCTGACAACGGAATTTAATCAGAATATGCCTATTACTTCAAACATTACTTTATATGCCAAATGGAGTGGGTGGAACAAGCCGGTAACGTTGGATGAACGTTTTGAAGAAGGATATCCGAAGTTTTCGGTGACCGGCGATAAAAAAATAAAACTGATAGTAAAACTTAAGGATGCAAGCAATGAAAATCCTGTAGATGTATTTATGCTTGTAAATCAGATGAATCCGCTTTTTGATGCTACGTCAGAAGAAGTCATACACGGTCATTGCGGTGCAGAAGATGGCCTGGTTGAGGTCGATGAGGCACCTTTCCTCCAAGTATGCGACACAAATGAGCATGAGGTAGCAACCCAGGTTACGGTTAAAGGTATTAATAACATTAAGATGTATTTTGTACTTAAGGGAAGCACAGGCGTCATTTCTCAAGAACCCGTGATGATAGAATTTCTGTCTGCCGACACTGCTCAGCAGGATAATACCGCTCCGGTCGTATACAACAACGGTATATACATAAACAGGAGCTACAATAAAATAACTCTCTACTTTGATGAAGCTTTAAATACCGACTCAATACCTGAGACGGGTGCTTTTACAATAACTAACAATACTACAAGTCCAGGAGCTATTACAACAGACGGTGATGTAACAAGTCCGGCTGCAATAAGCATAACCGGAATCAGCCTAAGGAATATTGCCCCGGACAAGGGGACTGTGGAGCTCTCAGTTGACGGTATAAATGATTTTAATAACGATTTGACAATAAGCTATAACAAACTGTATCAGGGAGACTCACTACAGGATAATGCTGCTGCACCGAACAAGGTGGAAAGCTTTTTAAATATACCTGTAAAAACTGTAAACTATGGTATTTCATCAAATGACACAGCTGTGTCCAGCCAGGGGAAATACATCTATATAAAAATGAACTTTGCTTTATTGGACTACAATTCATATGACTTTACCATAGACAAGGGACCTGACCGCCAGCATTTGACACCTGTAAATACTGAATCGGACGTTCTCAGGATCTGGAGCAATTCAGGAGATTATCATAAACTGTATATTTGTTTGGACAATGTTCCTTCGCTTTCCGAGGGTGACAAGTACTTTATTATGCTGACACCGGCGCCTAAAGACGGAACGACAGCTACAAACTTTAGCGGAGAAACAGTTAATTTTAAAATAGCCATAGAAATAACTCCAGGTACTACCCAGGAAGCCGGTATAATGCCCGATTCCATAACTTACAGCAGCAGTACCAATTCAATAAAAGTAAATCTTCCGCAGGTTAACAATTTGTATAGTGACGGAGGCATGTTCGGATGTTTGTTTACCCTGAAGGTTGATGGGGTCAGTTACACTTTGAGAGGGAAGGTCTTTAATAATAATGGTCAAATAGTGATAAACCAAAAAAATGTACCGGTTGAATTATCAAAGATTGACTGGTCGACGGCGTCACTTACCTATTCAGCATCAATTCATGACAATTTGGATAGTGACTCTCAACTGACATATAAGTCGGGTATGCCATTTGGTGGTTTTGAAGATGTGCCGATAACGATTGTTCCTTAAATTAGAGTGACTGCAGACAATAATCTTGTTATTTAATGGAGGAAAAGAGCGTGAAGAAGCTGTTACATAAAAAAAAGCTGGCGGTAATATTGAGTGTAATTATGTTATTTCAAACGGTTGCTGCAGGAAGTATTGTTATGGCCGAGGAAGCCGGCAGTTCAAATACTTATCCTGTTAATGCCAAGGATAAAAACAATAACGGCTACCAGAAGATAAAGACTGTCAGAGAAAAGCAGGGAAGTAAGGTTTTGGAATCAATAAAGCTTGAGACATACAGCCCTAATAAATCCTCCAATATAAATACTTTATTTCCGAGATACAAGCTGTATAATAACGGAAATACCCCAATTAAACTATCAAGTGTAAAAATCAGATATTACTATACAGTAAATGGGGAAAGTGAACAAAACTTTTTTTGTGATCTGTCAAATATAGGCAATGGCAATGTGACCGGGAGATTTGTAAAAATACCCGGTAAAACGGATGGGGTGGATTATTGCCTTGAAATAACCTTTAAGGAAGGTGCGGGATTATTAAATCAAAATGATGTTGTTGAATTGCAATGCAGAATAGAAAAAAAGGATAAAACTGAATTTATTCAGACTGACGACTATTCATTCAGGAAATCCGGTGACACCTATGCCGATTATAACAGAGTAACAGGATATATTAATGATAAGTTGGTTTATGGTGTAGAGCCCATAGCTGCACCTCTGAATCTCAAAATTACAGAGTCGGACAGGCAAATAACACTTGACTGGGATGAAGCAATCGGTTGTACAGGTTATGAAGTTGAAGCAGACGGGGTCCTGGTTAGAAATATTACATCAAATACCTATACAAATTTAAACCTGATACCCGGGACCAGGCATACATATAGAGTTAGACTCAGAAATGCCATAATAGCAGGCCCCTGGAGTAATTATGTCACAGGTATAGTGCCGATAAGCGATAAGTTTAAGCTGATTCAAACTGCATCTGAAAGTGCCATCTCTATTTCATGGGATAAAGTCGAAGGTGCCAGGCAGTATTTTATAGAGGTCGACGGGGATAGAATTGACAACGGACAACAGACATCATATAAGATAGACGGTCTTGAGCCGGGTACCATGAAATCTGTTAGAATTCAGGCAAAAGGCGATGCTCTGCTCGGAGAATGGTCGGAGTTATATGAAATCTGGACATTGCCTGAAGCACCTGAGGCTATATCAATAACATCTACAAAATCAACTATAACTTTGAATTGGAATCCTGTAAAGGGAGCATCAGGTTATGATGTTGAGGTTTACGGTTCACCTGAGGATAACTTGAATAATACCACATACACGCAGTATGACTTACAGTCAAACTCACAGAGGACATATCGCGTAAGAGCCAAAAATTCAAGCGGAGCAGGACAATGGAGTGAGCTGGTTGTCAAATCGACTTTGCCTGATTCGGCTCTGAATATGCAAATTCAGGGATGGGATGACAAATTAAAGGTTACATGGGATGCGCAGGCAGGTGCTGCCTCATATGAATTGGAGATAGACGGCTCCCAGGTAATTGAACTGGACAAAAATGAATATCTCCATTCAAACCTCAAGCCAAATACCACCCATACTTATAGAGCCCGCCCAAAGAATGATATTGGAACGGGTGAATGGAGCGAGTTGATCACAGGAGTCACATTGCCTTCTGTACCTGCTGATTTCGCAGTATCAACAGTTTCAGGAAGTACTATATCATTGAGGTGGGATGGTGTTGAGGGCGCGTCAGGTTATGACATTGAAGTGGATGGGACTGTGATTTTTAACGATAATAAAACGGAATTTCTGCATGATAACCTTGGCAGAAATGAAGAACATACCTATAGGGTCAGAGCCAGAAATGGCAATGTCATAGGTGGGTGGACAGAGGAATTAAAGAAATCGACATTACTTGCAGCACCCGCAAACTTGAAGGTTACAGTAAGTGGAAATGAAGTGAAAATCGAATGGGATATGGTAGTTGGTGCTGATGGATATGGCCTTGAAATAGACGGCACCGAAATTAAACTGGATGCAAATACGGAATATACACAGACTGCACTTGATTCCGGCATTAAGCATACCTACAGGGTAAGGGCATATAAGGGCAGTGAAGCCGGAGAGTGGAGCGATACCAGCGTTAAAACAACAAAGCTCGGAAAACCCGCGAAATTGGAAGCGACAACTTCCAGCAGCATATCAATAGATATCAGGTGGGAGGAAGTTGATGGTGCGACCGGCTATGATGTAATGGCGGACGGAAAAATCATTGACAATGTAGTCACAAATACATACAGTCATACAGACCTTGCCCCCAATACCATGCACACTTATATGGTCAGGGCAAAGGATAATGAAAATATAGGTGATTGGACTGATAAGATATCTGCGTTTACCAACGTGGCAGCTCCGGCAGGAATAGTGGTCTTATCAAAGAGCAATTCAATAATAATAACCTGGGATGAGGTTGACGGAGCTCAAGGCTATGAAATAATGGCAGACGGCAATGTTGTAAGTACTAATGCAAAGACATTGTATGAGCATACTGAACTTTTGCCAAATACTCAGCATAGCTACCGTGTCAGGGCAAAAAATATAAATGGTGTGAGTGATTGGAGTACGGAACTGACTCAGGCAACAGGCCCGGATGTACCTGTCAGCTTCAAGGCAGACATGACAATCAACGAAGCAATATTGACATGGCAAACAACATCCTCCGGGGCTGGTAGTCCGGAAACAACAACTCAGGGTGCCATAAGCTTTGAGATTGAAGCTGACGGAGAAATTATCGGCAACATAACTGAATTAACATATAAAATTACAGGACTTGAACCTAACTCGGTACATGAATACAGGGTAAGAGCTGTAAATATAGATGGAGTTTGCAGTGAATGGACTGAGCTTATAAGAGTCAACACCAAGGAAGAACTGGTTATAAAAGTTGATAAGGATACCGGATTTAATTTCGTTATAGCAGTGCCCAAAAAAGATGTAAGCAGCTATGACATAGTTGTCAGATATAATGCTGACGATCTTGAGGTGGTTGATCTATACGCAGTTACCCAAGGGCTGGAATTGGAGACTGGAAAAATTGACGGAACAAACATAACCATAAAGGAATTTGCCGGCGGTAAGATTGTATATGGCGTAGAGGATGCGGATAAGGGAGAAATAGTTATTATCAGATTCCTGTCCCAAACCAATAAAGAGACAACCATGTCGTATACGGTTGAATAGCAGAGATAAAACGGATGTAAAGGTATTTTAATATATTTTTTATTGTGTCAGGGTGGAAATATGACAAAGCTGGCTATTAGGGTTTTAACATTTGTTTTATTATTGGGTATTTTTATATCTGTTTCATTTGGGAATATGGAAAGCGGGCATTTTATTGAGTTTGGGCAGGAGGCTAGGGCGGCTAATGCAAGCTGTTATTATGATAAGTATTCCTCAACAAGTGAGTGGTATTTAGATCACAGTAATGAGACTTTGCGTACAGGCCAATACAGTGATGTAATATGGGACTACTACGAATTTTGCGATGGTGAAGTTTCTTCTCCTATAACAGTTTTAACACTAGAAAGTGATGGTTATGTTAGCATGTCATGCCCTTGGGACTACTCTACTGTAACCGGGTATTGTTGGCTTAAAAGAACACCAAGTGTTAATTCTAATTTCGCTCCAGAAGAAAAAATATATAGGTATTATTCTTATGGTTTTTCTGGGGGACAAGTTATTTATGGGGAATACTGTGGTTATACCATAAGTAGAAAGAGAGACATAAAGGTTTCTTTACTTGAATCAAATATTATTGCTCCAAATGGTACTTATCCTGTTAATGGAAAACACACAGATGGCTATTGGTATGTAAATAAAGGCTCATTATCAATAAACTCACCTATTGCGAATGAGGTGTTATCAAAAGGGAATAATTTTACACCATCTATCTCAGTCACAAATCCAAATGGAGATACTCTAACCTGCAAATACTATATAGACTCAGCCGAGAAAGAGACAAAAACCATATCCAACACGGCTACTGCACAACTTGTGAATTTTAGTGCTTTAGATATAAATACTTTGTCAGATGGCAATCATACTTTTAAATTTGAAGTAAGTGACGGTAATGCTAGTCCAATGACCGTGTCAGTCGACGTGATAGTAGACAATTCACCTCCGGTTATAGGAGCAGTAAACATAACTGCTGACGCCACAAGTATAAATATTTCAGGTTCTGCCACAGACACAGTTTCAGATGGGGCTTCAATGCAATATCGATATACAGCTGGCAGTACTGTTTCAAACTGGGTTAACAATACGTCATACACAATTGGCTCCCTGACTCCCAATACTGCATATTACGTAAAATATGAAGCCAGGGATAAAGCGGGAAATGTTTCATTTAAAGAGAGCAACGTAAGAACGAAGGCCCAGGTTCCGCAACTCAATATAAATAACAATAAAGAAACCTCATTGGATTTATTAATAAATGACTCCAATCCTGCTGTAACACAGTATCAGATTATGGCAGGTTCAAGATATGTAAATGCATCCGGGATTTTAACTTCATCACCGGAGTGGATTACAGTACCCGGCAAAAAAATAACTGTAACAGGATTGACAGAAAACACCCAATACAATTTTGCAATTAAAGCAAAAAATGACGAAGGAATTGAGAGTGCTGCAACTCAAAAAGCTGGGACAACCCTTGCTCTGCCTCCGAAAGTTAATGTCGATAAAAAAGGAATAACGTATATTAATCTAAAATGGGAGGCGGTTAGTGGTGCAACCGGTTATGAAATAGAGGCTGACGGAAAAATCTCAAGTAATGGTACGGCAACCACATATACTCAGAATGGGCTGGAGGCCGAAACCTCACACACATACAGGCTCAGAGTCATAAACGCAGGAGGGACGGGACCCTGGAGTGATATTGTGCAGGCCGCTACCTACCCCTATCCACCTGAAACGCCTGTGATAGCAGAAACATATACAACACAGTCTGCAATAACAATTAACTGGGATGCAGTAGATAAGGCAACCGGCTATGAAATAGAGGTAGACGGTAAAATTATAAATACAGGTATAAATACCACGTATACGGACGAAGGATTGAATCCTGATTCGACACACAAATACCGTGTTCGGGCAATAAATGATGGAGGAAGCAGTGAATGGAGTGCATATACAGAAATAAGCACACTTCCCAATCCTCCTGAAATACCTGGAAATTTAACTGGAAAGCCGACAATGAAGAATATAACCCTGACATGGGAAGTCCCTGATAGGGCCGAAGGTTATGAGCTGGAAATTGACGGCAGGATCCTTCAAGTTGAGACCAATACCTACATTCATGAAGGGTTATCAACCAATACAAGCCATAAATACAGAATAAGAGCATATAACAAAGGCGGCAAAAGTCAATGGAGCGAGCCTGTTACAGTAACCACATGGCCGGACATACCGTCTGTTCCCAAAAATATTATGGCAACGGCAGAACAGAACTCCATAACTTTGACCTGGTACAGTTCACCTTATGCAGAAAGCTATGATGTACAGATAGATGAAAAAACTACAGTGAATACAAAAGGAATGTCATACACAAATGAAAACCTGACTTCCGGAACTGAACATTCATATAAGATAAGAGCTGTTAATATAAGCGGGAATGGTGAATGGAGCAATCCTATTGAAATTGCCACATTACCACAGGAAGAGAGCAGTTCAACAACAGGAGCAGCCATTATAGCAAACCTGGCAGCAGTGGTTACAAACAAAACAGTAATAATAGCATGGCAGGCCGTGGAAGTAAATGCACAATATGACATCGAAGTAGACGGAGTAGTTTTTGACAATGGGAAAGATACCGTATTCAACCATACCGGACTTAAGGCTGAGACATTTCACACCTACAGAGTCAGAACAAAAAATGCAAATGGAAACGGACAGTGGTGTGCTGTACTTGCACTGTCAACCCTGCCGGATTTACCGGGTGCACCTTCGAATGTAAATGTAACGGTAACTGATACCCAGGTACAGCTTACATGGACAAAAGAAGAAGGCATAAGCTACGAAGTGGAGGCCGACGGAGAGTCGATAAATGTAGGACAGGTATCAAACTACACAGATGAAAATCTTGCTCCGGGAACCTCACACACATACAGAGTCAGAGGCAAGAACATTACAGGAGTAACGGCCTGGAGTGATTCAATAATGAAGAGTACCACAAGCCCGTCCTACGAGCTTGAATGTGCAAAAGACCAGGAATTTGATTTTTCACTGCTGGCAGCTAATGTACAGGACTTCGGAGACATCACATTTGTTGTAACCTACAATCCCGAGGAACTGGAAGTAATGGATTTGTGCGAGTTCACAGCCGGAAAGGACACAGCAACAGGAGCAATATCAGGAACCAATATAAGTGTCACAGTTAAGGAAGGCAGAATAGAGTACAGAGTAAATGAAAGCATCAACCCCGGAACTACCTGGTCGGGTGAAATATCTGCAATGGTATTCAGGGCAAAAGTGGATAGTAAGGTACAAATTAATTTCACTATAGAGTAAAGGTGTTTGAATATGATAAAACGAGCAAGGAAGATTATAACGTTTTTTTTACTATTGAATATTTTTATTTCGGTATCATTTGGGAATATAGAGAATGGGTATTTTGTTGAGTTTGGACAGGATGTAAAGGCAGCCAGTATTAATAGCGTTAATTTTAGAATAAATAATTATAGTGATAAGATATGTGATTATTGGGAATATGGTAATCCGCCTTATCCTGTTGATGTAGTTGGAAGTTTGAGAGCAAATCTAACAGGTAAGATCACTGCTGCAATAACAGGGAATAATAATCAAGTATATTTTAGCGTTAAAGCTATAGCCGGAGATTATAGTACAGACTATTACAATACAGGTTTAAGAACAGGAATAAACAGTGGTACAACAATAAAAATAAAAGTTTTTGATTCAACAGGATATCAATTATCAGAGTGCTATCTTTATTTTAATAATCCAACTCCCAATACGGGTACTTTGTATTCTTTAAATCATGATGATATATCCGGTACTGTTAGCCTTCCGTATTCAATACCACATGGAACTAGATTAATATTTAGTGCTGATATAAGTGTGTGGGTTGGAGACTCAAAATATTTTGGTGAGGTATATACTCCTTATAATGAGTTTGAATATGTATGGAATGATCCACCGACTATCATATCAACAATTAAAGGAAACGGGACATTATCTAAACTTAATAACTTTACTCCGTCAATGACAGTCTCAGATCCAGATGGGGATACTCTAACCTGTAAATATTATATAGATTCAGTTTGGAAAGAGACAAAAGCCATATCCAATACTGCGACTCCTCAACTTGTGAATTTTAATGCTTTGGATATAAGTACGTTAACAGATGGCAAGCACACATTTAAATTTGAAGTAAGCGATGGTATATATGACCCAGTAACCAAGTCGGTTGATGTTATAGTAGACAACTCACCACCGATTTTGGGAACTGTAAACATAACAGCTGACGCCACAAGTATGAATATTACAGGTTCAGCCACAGATACAGTTTCAGATGCAGCTTCAATACAATATCGATATACGGTCGGCAGTACTGTTTCAAACTGGGTTAACAATACGTCATACACAATTGGCTCCCTGACTCCCAATACCGTATATTACGTAAAATATGAAGCCAGGGATAAAGCGGGAAATGTCTCGTTTGTAGAGAGAAATATAAGAACAAAAGCCCAGGTTCCGCAAATTAGTTTTAATAACAATAAAGAAAACTCATTGGATTTATCAATAAATGACTCCAATCCTGCTGTAACACAATATCAGATATCCACAGGTTCAAGATATGTAAATGCATCTGGTATTTTAACTTCATCACCGGAGTGGATCACAGTACCCGGCAAAGAGATAACTGTAACAGGATTGACAGAAAACACTCAATACAATTTTGCAATTAAAGCAAAAAATGACGAAGGAATTGAGACTACTGCAACTCAAAAAGCTGGGACAACCCTCGCACTGCCTCCGAAAGTTAATGTCGATAAAAAAGGAATAACGTATATTACTCTAAAATGGGAGGCGGTTAGTGGTGCAACGGGCTACGAAATAGAGGCTGATGGAAAAATTTCAAGTAATGGTACGGCAACCACATATACTCAGAATGGGCTGGAGGCCGAAACCTCACATACATACAGGCTCAGAGTCATAAACGCAGGAGGGACAGGACGCTGGAGTGAAGTGGTACAGGCTGCTACCTACCCCAATCCACCTGAGACGCCTGTGATAACAGAAACATATACAACACAGTCTGCAATAACAATTAACTGGGATGAAGTAGATAAGGCAACCGGCTATGAAATAGAGGCAGACGGTAAAATTATATCAACCGACTTGGAAACAACATACACTGATGAAGGGTTACAGCCTGATACAAGTCATAAATACCGAGTAAGAGCAGGAAATGACGGAGGAAGCAGTGAATGGAGTGCATATACAGAAATAAGCACACTTCCGAACCCTCCTGAAATACCTGGAAATTTAACCGGAAGGCCGGCAATGAAGAATATAACCCTGACATGGGAAGTTCCTGATAGGGCCGAAGGTTATGAGCTGGAAATTGACGGCAGGATCCTTCAAGTTGAGACCAATACCTACATTCATGAAGGGTTATCAACCAATACAAGCCATAAATACAGAATAAGAGCATATAACAAAGGCGGCAAAAGTCAATGGAGCGAGCCTGTTACAGTAACCACATGGCCGGACATACCGTTTGTGCCCAAAAATATTATGGCAACGGCAGAACAGAACTCCATAACTCTGACCTGGTACAGTTCACCTTATGCAGAAAGTTACGATCTGCAAGTAGATGAAAAAACTACAGTGAATACAAAAGGAATGTCATACACAAATGAAAACCTGACTTCCGGAACTGAACATTCATATAAGATAAGAGCTGTTAATATAAGCGGGAATGGTGAATGGAGCAATCCTATTGAAATCTCTACGTTACCACAGGAAGAGAGCAGTTCAACAACAGGAGCAGCCATTATAGCAAACCTGGCAGCAGTGGTTACAAACAAAACAGTAATAATAGCATGGCAGGCCGTGGAAGTAAATGCACAATATGACATCGAAGTAGACGGAGTAGTTTTTGACAATGGGAAAGATACCGTATTCAACCATACCGGACTTAAGGCTGAGACATTTCACACCTACAGAGTCAGAACAAAGAATGTAAATGGAAACGGGCAGTGGTGTGCTGTACTTGCACTGTCAACCCTGCCGGATTTACCGGGTGCACCTTCGAATGTAAATGTAACGGTAACTGATACCCAGGTACAGCTTACATGGACAAAAGAAGAAGGCATAAGCTACGAAGTGGAGGCCGACGGAGAGTCGATAAATGTAGGACAGGTATCAAACTACACAGATGAAAATCTTGCTCCGGGAACCTCACACACATACAGAGTCAGAGGCAAGAACATTACAGGAGTGACGGCCTGGAGTGATTCAATAATGAAGAGTACCACAAGCCCGTCCTATGAGCTTGAATGTACAAAAGACCAGGAATTTGATTTTTCACTGCTGGCAGCTAATGTACAGGACTTCGGAGACATCACATTTGTTGTAACCTACAATCCGGATGAGCTTGAGGTAGTTGACTTGTGTGAGTTCAAAGCCGGAAAGGACACAGCAACAGGAGCAATATCAGGAACCAACATAAGTGTCACAGTTAAGGAAGGCAGAATTGAGTACAGAGTAAATGAAAGCATCAATCCCGGAACTGCCTGGTCTGGTGAAATATCTGCAATGGTATTCAAGGCAAAAGTGGATGGTAAGGTACAAATTAATTTCACTATAGAGTAAAGGTGTTTGAATATGATAAGACGAGCAAGGAAGATTATAACGTTTTTTTTACTATTGAATATTTTTATCTCGGTATCATTTGGGAATATAGAGAATGGATATTTTGTTGAGTTTGGACAGAGAACGGACGCAGCAACACCAAGTTATTATTATGACAAATATACTGTAAAAACTCAGTATGAACATGAGGCGTATGAACATCTATATGCCTATAATACTTATATTTGCAAGGAAGAATCATCCACATATTATAAAAATGGCAGTTCTTTCTTCAAACAAGGGTATCTAAATATAAAAATAGATCCTATTACATCCAAAGCATCTTTAGGTACATATGGTGAGATATATATTTATGCATCTGACAGTAGTAAGATGACAGGTCGCTTATACGAATTAACAGATAATCCTTACAAGTACATTGAAAATTATTATCAATGGAAATATGACTCAGATAAGAGAGAGGAATATATCCAATTAACAGTATACTCATATACTTATGGTATTTATCGTGGCTCAAAAGGTAATTACCTTGGACTAAAATGGTTAGATGTAACAGAAGATACAGAAAACACATTGGACAGGGGTTGTCTTTCTAAGACAGAGTTCTTCAAGCCAACTGGAAGAACAAGACAAGCTGCAAATACACCTGTGGAATTGAATATTATTGCTCCTGATGGAAGTTACCCTGACAATGGTTTGCATACGGATGGTTACTGGTATGTCAAAAAAGCAACAAGCTCTGTTGATTATTATGACAAGTATTCTACTAAGACACAGTATGAGCATGAAGTATACGAGCATAAGGATGCTCATTATTTTGTCTTTGAAGCTGAAGTTAGTGATCCACGCTCATATGGCTATCGTGAAACCCTTTGGACATCAGGGTATTTTAATGTAGATTGGAATTGGGATTCACCGATAATTAAACTGAGTGATTATGCAGAAGTGGGTTTTAGCTCTAGTGGGTTTATATATACGCCAATTAATTCTACAAGTTATAAGGTTTTAGAATATACTGAAAAGGAAGGCTATTGGACAATAACTGAGCATATAATGAAAAGTGGTATATATCCAGGGACAAAAGGCAGCTATATAGGACTGAAATGGCTGGATATAACCGAGAACACAGCAAATAAATGGGACAATGGCTGTCTATCTAAAACCGAATTCTACGTTCCAACAGGCAAAACAAGAGAAGTTGCAAAGACACTTGTACAATCGAATATTATTGCACCTGACGGTACTTATCCTAACAATGGTATTCACACAGATGGTTACTGGTATGTTAAGAAAAAAATTAACTCACCTTCTGCAAATGAGATATTATCAAAAGGGCATAGCTGCACCCCCTCCATTACAGTCTCCGACCCAGACGGTAATAGTTTAACGTGTAAATATTACATAGATTCAGTTGAGAAAGAGACAAAAACCATATCCAACACTGCTACCGCTCAGCAAGTGGATTTTAATGCTTTAGATATAAGTACCTTAGCAGAGGGTCTGCATACGTTTAAATTTGAAGTGATTTACGGAAAAGCAGGCCCCATAGCCATGTCAGTTGACGTGATAGTAGACAGCTCACCTCCGGTTATAGGAGCAGTAAACATAACTGCTGACGCCACAAGTATAAATATTACAGGTTCTGCCACAGACACAGTTTCAGATGGGGCTTCAATGCAATATCGATATACAGCCGGCAGCACTGTTTCAAACTGGGTTAACAATACGTCATACACAATTGGCTCCCTGACTCCCAATACTGCATATTACGTAAAATATGAAGCCAGGGATAAAGCGGGAAATGTTTCATTTAAAGAGAGCAACGTAAGAACGAAGGCCCAGGTTCCGCAACTCAATATAAATAACAATAAAGAAACCTCATTGGATTTATTAATAAATGACTCCAATCCTGCTGTAACACAGTATCAGATTATGGCAGGTTCAAGATATGTAAATGCATCCGGGATTTTAACTTCATCACCGGAGTGGATTACAGTACCCGGCAAAAAAATAATTGTAACAGGATTGACAGAAAACACTCAATACAATTTTACAATTAAAGCAAAAAATGACGAAGGAATTGAGACTGCTGCAACTCAAAAAGCTGGGACAACCCTCGCACTGCCTCCGAAAGTTAATGCCGATAAAAAAGGAATAACGTATATTACTCTAAAATGGGAGGCTGTAAGTGGTGCAACCGGCTACGAAATAGAGGCTGATGGAAAAATTTCAAGTAATGGTACGGCAACCACATATACTCAGAATGGGCTGGAGGCCGAAACCTTACACACATACAGGCTCAGAGTCATAAACGCAGGAGGAACAGGACCCTGGAGCGATATTGTGCAGGCCGCTACTTACCCCAATCCACCTGAGACGCCTGTGATAACAGAAACATATACAACACAGTCCGCAATAACAATTAACTGGGATGCAGTAGATAAGGCAACCGGCTATGAAATAGAGGCTGACGGAAAAACAATAAACACAGGTATAAATACCACGTATACAGACGAAGGATTGGATCCTGATACTATACACAAATACCGTATCCGGGCAATAAATGATGGAGGAAGCAGTGAATGGAGTCCGTATAAAGAAATAAGTACACTTCCCAATCCTCCTGAAATACCTGGAAATTTAACTGGAAAGCCGACAATGAAAAATATAACCCTGATATGGGAAGTTCCTGATAGGGCTGAAGGTTATGAGCTGGAAGTTGACGGCAGAATAATTCAAGTTGAAACAAATACTTACACTCATGAAGAATTATTAACCAATACAAGCCATAAATACAGAATAAGAGCATATAACAAAGGCGGCAAAAGTCAATGGAGCGAGCCTGTTACAGTAACCACATGGCCAGACATACCGTCTGTGCCCAAAAATATTATGGCAACGGCAGAACAGAACTCCATAACTCTGACCTGGTATAGTTCACCTTATGCAGAAAGTTACGATCTGCAAGTAGATGAAAAAACTACAGTGAATACAAAAGGAATGTCATACACAAATGAAAACCTGACTCCCGGAACTGAACATTCATATAGGATAAGAGCTGTTAATATAAGCGGGAATGGTGAATGGAGCAATCCTATTGAAATTGCCACATTACCACAGGAAGAGAGCAGTTCGACAACGGGAGCTGCCATTATAGCAAACCTGGCAGCAGTGGTCACAAACAAAACAGTAACAATAGCATGGCAGGCTATGGAAGTAAATGCACAATATGACATCGAAGTGGACGGAGTAGTTGTCGACAATGGGAAAGATACCGTATATAACCATACCGGACTTAAGGCTGAGACATTTCACACCTACAGAGTCAGAACAAAAAATGCAAATGGAAACGGACAGTGGTGTGCTGTGCTTGCACTGTCAACTCTGCCGGATTTACCGGGTGCACCTTCGAATGTAAATGTAACTGTAACTGATACCCAGGTACAGCTTACATGGACAAAAGAAGAAGGCATAAGCTACGAAGTGGAGGCAGATGGAGAGTCGATAAACGTGGGACAGGTATCAAGCTACACAGATGAAAATCTTGCTCCGGGAACTTCACATACATACAGAGTCAGAGGCAAGAACATTACAGGAGTGACGGCCTGGAGTGATTCAATAACCAAAAGTACCACAAGCCCGTCCTATGAACTTGAATGTGCAAAAGACCAGGAATTTGATTTTTCACTGCTGGCAGCTAATGTACAGGATTTTGGAGACATCAAATTTGTTGTAACCTACAATCCGGATGAGCTTGAGGTAATTGATTTGTGTGAGTTTACAGCCGAAAAGGACACAGCAGCCGGAACAATACCAGGAACCAACATAAGTGTCACAGTTAAGGAAGGCAGAATAGAGTACAAAGTAAATGAAAGCATCAATCCCGGAACTACCTGGTCGGGTGAAATATCCGCAATTGTGTTCAGAGCCAAAACAGATGGTAAGACAAGTATCAATTATTGCATTGAATAGAGAGTAGTTCGGATTTTAGTGATATACAAAAAGAGGAGCTGGAAATATGGTGAAAAGTTCAAAAAAATATAAGATTGTGGCATTGATATTGGCACTTGTGTTAATTACAACAACTATTCCGTTAACTATTTTGGGAATTGACAACCTGAAGCCTGATACCATAACAGTTGACAATGCAAGCAGCGAGGATAAGAGAATTGCATCCGAGATATCCAATGAAACGGGTGTAAGTATCGAAGAAGTCTTTGAATTAAAAGCATACGGACGTTCCTGGAATGAGGTTCTTACTTTTCTAAGAAACAAGTCAACTATGGGTGAGAGCAGCAATAAGAACAAGAGGGATGATTTGCTGCTGAACGCAGGTCTTGATGAAGAATATATGAAAAAGCTGAAAAAAGAAGGTTTCACAGAGGATGAAATTTCAGAAGCCAAATTGATTGAAGAAAGAGTTATTTTTCAGCTTGAGGAGATAACCTCAAAAACTGAAGCAAACCAATTGAATTCATCGGGCACAGCAGGTTTGCCGAATCCGTCAGGACCCTCGGTAAATGCAATCAACCAGCCCAATCAAGCAGATACGGGTAAGCTTGCTTTTGATGTTGGAAATACGGATTCCAATGCAGATATAATAATGTATCAGAAGCTCTATGAAAAGATAGATATTAAAAATGCAATTTATTTCATGCTAAAGCTTAAGGCTGACTTTGGAAGCTGCGAAAAGGCATTTGACGAATATCTGTTTTCACTCCAGGCAGATATTGACCTTAATGATTACATAAAAGATAAAGAGGCATATCTGAAGAGCAGGGATGAGAAAAAATTGCTGCTCGATGACCGGAATGTAATAACACTTGAGAAGATAGAGGCAAAATCTATTGAAAAAATTCAGACAGAAGACAGAGACAGTGATTTGATATCGGATCAGAACCAGGCAGCAGATAAAAGCTTAAGTGAAGCGGCACCAAAAGAAACGAGTCCTTTGCCGGATGTACCAAAACCAAACTCAGTGGATGTAAAACCTAAAAATCCCACTGACGAGATAATGAATGAAATTAACGGAATTAATCCCATAGAGAATCAGAAATAAAGGAGAATGAGCTTATGAGGAAGGTAAAAAGGACAAGGTTAATAGTAATAATCTTAGCTATGGTATTGGTAGTAAATGCCGGTTTGGTAGGCTACTCAATGATTGGGGGAAATCTGCCAGTATCAGATAAGAACAGCTCTGATAATTCTGTGAAAACAACAGTAAACACTCAAAATTCCAAGACTGTGGACAATGGGTTAAAAGATGAAGCCAGCACCGAAATATCCAAGGAGATCCTTGATTTGATAAAAACACAGGACCCTGACAGCTATACAAAAAATTTAAACAATTATAAGCAGCTGCTTGAACTTTTAAATGTACACGTAAAATTCAAGAATGAAATTGAAAGGCTTATAAAAAAGGGAAAAAAGCTTCCGGACATACTAATAGCGTATTCGTTCCTGAATGATTGCTATGGAGGTATGGAAGATATAGAAAAGCTGGTAGATAACAAAGAAGCAGGTAAAAAGTGGCCTGATATCTTTAAGGAATATTTTAAAAACAATCCTGAGTTTGTTCCAAGAGACTTTGAATCTGATTATCTGGAAAGGTTATTGGATTCGGGCACAAACCAGGATACCATAATGATAGCCGACAGGGTAAGCCAGAAAGCAAAAGTCGAAATTGATACTTTAATAAGCAAAAAGCAGGCAGGAGAAAGCTGGAGACTGATAAATGCGGAGTACGGCATAGTTAACGGTTTGGAAAAGTCCCCGCACTTGTCGGTTACACGCACTCAGCTTACAAAATATACTACTCAGACCAATCTATCTGAAAAAGAGGTTATAAACGCTCTGACGATAGGGACTAAACTTGGTGAGTCAGCCGATAGTGTCCTTAATTCTGTTAAAAAGGGACTATCAAAAGAGGAAATCTATGCAATGGCTTTTGAAGAAAAATATTATTAGAAAATACCATTAATTCCAAGGAATTGTTTTTTTCCTTGAAAAAACAATTCCTTTTCAAGGGGGACTTAATTTTGAAAAATATAAAGAAAATATTAAAACCCATAGTAGTCCTGATAACTTTAATAGTGACCTCAATAATATCAATGCAGGGTACATATGCAACTACACTTGAAGAACAAATGAATAACCTCATAGGGCCAAAGCAGCAATATAATACAATGCTCTCACCTGCGTACCTGAGAAATAACGTATCGGAGGAGTCGATCAGCCCGCAGAGCGGGGATATAACTCTTTCGCAGACTGATTACGTTCTGCCCGGTATAAACGGACTTGACCTGGAAATAAAAAGAATGTACAGAAGTGGAACTTCAAACGTTCAAAATATGAAGGCTGAGTATCAAAACGGTGTTTGGGTTGACCAGGTGTATTCGGACAATAATACATCCTCCTTCTATGAAGACCGGTATGATCTTGGAGTAGGAATGAGGTTCTCTTTCCCTGCAATTGAGGCAAAGTCCAATTCCGATGGATCAAGCTACAAATTTCTACACACTGAAGCAGGTGATGTATACAGATTAACCGGGCCTAAAAAGGTGGACGGTGTAAATACATATGAGCCTGAAAATCAGACAATTAAAGATGTTACAGTTAAAGAAAACAAGGATTTCAGCAATGGACAGACCGATGGAACATCCTTTTATGTAATGGAAAATAAAACCGGAAAGAAAACATATTTTGCCGAAGACGGCCGCGTTTTGGGTATTGTAGACAGATACGGGAATAAAATAACCTTTGAATATAAAACCCAGACATATACCATAGACGGAATTGCAAAAACCAAAAAGCTTATTTCAAAGATCATTGATACAATGGGAAGAGAAGTAACCCTTGAGTATAACGAAGATCAGAATTTTACAGTTGGAGCAATAGAAAACAATAAATATAGTCTTGAAGACAGCTGGAAGGAGTCACAAAACCCCGACACAGTTAATTCCGGCGACCTTAAAGGTAAATTCCAGGTAATAGTCAACCT
Source organism: Ruminiclostridium cellobioparum subsp. termitidis CT1112 (assembly GCF_000350485.1). Taxonomy (GTDB): domain Bacteria; phylum Bacillota; class Clostridia; order Acetivibrionales; family DSM-1351; genus Ruminiclostridium; species Ruminiclostridium termitidis. Next base: position 100,046 of record NZ_AORV01000054.1, on the reverse strand, counting down.
CCCCGGAGGGGAAAAAATAATATATGATAAATCCGCAGTACTGGTCAGCAGTTCAAAACATGTGGTAAGAACAAGGCTGCAAAGGGTTTATGATGTTGATGGAAAGCCAAAATATCACTATTGGTATGATCAGCCCAGCCTTGGTTTCACATATACGAACGGAACAGTTTATAAAGCATATAACAGATATGAAAACCTCACACAGATAGATTACTGCAGGGCAAACCGGGTAGAGCGTTTTACCTATAATACATATATAAAGGGCCTTGCAGACAGCGGCAGTATGGAATACAGAAAAATTTTCGAAAAAAAGGAACTTGCTAAAACTGGCTATGATAATACCCAGAGCAACTTCCTTGACAGATTTCAGTTCGATGTGAAAGACAGAATAGAATACAAATATACAAACGAGGCCGACGGATATGGTTTCAGCGGCTATAAAGCCAATGATGATGCTTACCTGAAGGATACCTATAAATACTTTTCCGAGAAAAAATTAAGCAATGGAACTGTTATAAAATACACATACAACGGTATCCATGAGCAGGTGAACAGTGAAGAAACGGGGACGGAGCATAAGATTGTCTCGACTACCGAATTTGATGAAATGAAATTCCCGAAAAAAATTGAAAGTATAACCACCGGTTTTGAAAATGGGAAAATTAAAGGGCAGCCTGTCAAGAAAACAGAAAACTACAGATATGACATGTACGGGAACCTGACAAACTATACCGGACCGATTGCAAACAGAGACGATAAAGGCTATCCTGCCGATAACGAAAATACTGTTGTATATGCTTATGCTTTTGACAAATTCCATATTCTCCAGTCAAAAACCTGGAAGCTTGATAAGAATACTACAAGCCAGGTACTCTATACAATTGATGCTAAAGGTAATGTAACCAGAGAAGAAAGTGTGCATACCAGTGACAAGGATTTATGGAATGTAACTGAATACGAGTATGATAAATATGGTAATATGACAAAAAAGACAGTGCATTCGGACGGAAACGATCAGGTCACCAACTATGAATATGGAATAGATATCGATGGTGTAAACCAAAAAGGTGCTTACCTGACAAAACAATATGGCATTGTCAATGGTGTTGAGATTTCCAAAAGATATTCTTATGACTTTAACACCGGAAATATGAAGGCCGAACTGGATGGAAAAGGCAACAGAATCAGTTACGAATATGATACACTAAGCAGATTGCAAAAAATAACATACCCTGATAATACGATAAAGCAGTATACATATAATGACTTTAAGCTTCAAAACAGGCAGATAGAATATATTGACCAATCAGGAGAAAAATTCAGATACACCTATGATATTTTCGGAAATCAATTAAACCATAGTGTATATGATAAAGAGGCCTGGCACACACTGCTGGCAGATGAATATGATGCGCTGGGCAACAAGATAAAGGAAACCGATTCAAACGGAAACAGTGTGAGATTCACATACAACAGTGAAAACAGTCTTGTAAAAAAAGATTACTATGAAAAGGACTCTGCTAAAAAGGAAAGCCTGACACTTGACTATACATATGGAGCAGATGCCGACACAAAGCTGCTCATGCTGCTGACTGATGAAGACGGCTATACAAAGCGCCTTCACTATGATATTACCGGAAAGCTGGTAAAATCGGAGCAAACCCCGGATAAAACCAGTTATTATTCAGCTTCATACGCATATGACTATGTTGGAAATGTTGTAAGTCAAACAGATGCAAAAGGTAATACTACAAAATATTCTTATGATGACCTTGGAAGAGTTGTCAGCAAAACAGATGCTTTAAATAACGAGACAAGATATACATATACAAGCTTTAGCCAGGTTGAAACTATCGAGGAACCCGGCGGAAGAACAACTAAATACATATATGACAGCATAGGTCGGATAGTTGAGGAAAGAGTATTTGATCAGTCGGCTGCCGACAGCTATGTATATAAGAAATACACCTATGATGAAAACAATAACGTAACATCAATATCGCAGGGAAAAGTTGATAAAGATACCGATACCTTGGCGGCTTTTATGGAGTACGCATATAACAGCATGGATAGGATTACCGATGAATACAGCAAAATAGACTCGGCTAAAAAATCACATATCCGGTATTCCTATGACAATAAAGGTAACAAAACTGGTATTACACAGTACATAAACGAATCCGGAAGCAGTGCGATAGGTTTTGTATATGAATATAATTTCGCAGATAAAGTAACCAGAGAAGAAGGTATAATGAGTGATGTAATTTCGCCGGTTCAGATTGGAAACCATGGAAATTTCATCAGAAAATTCAGCTATGACTACGAAGGAAATGTGCTCTCACAGGAGCTATATAACGGTGCAGGTTTTGAGAAAATCACATACGGCTATGACCACAGAAACAGGCTTATAACAAAAATTGAACCCTTTACGAAAGAAGGTGCTGTGAGGACAACCTCCTACAGCTATGACAAAAGAGGAAATCTTGCCTCTGAAACATTAAACCGTTCAGGGGTGGATTGCACTACACAGTATCAATATAATGGTATGGGAGGGGTAGCAGCCAAAATCGACCCAATGGGTTATGTGAGCAAATACCTTTATGACGAAAATGGGAGCCTGATAAAAGAAATAGACCCAAGATTTTCGGCACAGGATTCAACGAATGCTCCGGGGACCGTGTATGAATATGATGCACTTAACAGGCTGAAAAAGGTTTCTGTATTTGATGGAAGTGAAAGCATTGTTATCAGTTATAAAGAGTACGACGGACGTGGAAATGTCATAAAAGAGGCGGACGGAGAGGGCTATAACAAGGATAATCCGACAGCATCCTTTGGAAATACATATGTGTACGATGCTTACAACAATGTGCTCCAATATACATCTGCCCAAACCTTCAAGGATAATAAAAATAACGGTACCGACAATTATTCAAGAAAATATACTTATGATGCCTCCGGCAGAGTCCTCAGCGAGACTGATGCTTATGGTAACAGGACACAGAACATTTACTTTCTCAATGGCCTTTTAAAGCAAACCATATACGCAGACAATACATCAGAAAACTACGAGTACGACCTCACGGGAAATACACAGGTTATTAAAACGGATAAATTAAATAATAGGACTGTAACCTTTAGAAACCTGTTCGGAAAGGTTTACAGAACTGATAATCCCGACAATACTTATGAAACCTATGAGTATTCTCCTAAAGGTGAACTTGCTTCGAGTGTTGACAGGGCAGGAAATGCCAGGTATTTTGAATACGACCTGTCGGGGAACCTCACAGCCGAAAAGGATTATGTCAAGTCAGACAGTACATACGATTACTACAGGCTTGTTAAGAGCAAATATGATGAGGCAGGTAATATTCTAAGCAGTGAAACCTTTGAGTCTAAGACGGCTAAAGCTTCTATGGCAGGGCAGGAAACCTCAATGGGTGACAGAGCAGTGTATACTTATGATAAAAATGGGAGAACAACAAAAGTGTCTGGCCCTGCGGGACAGGAAACTATTAATGAGTACGACAAAAAAGGCAATCTTGTTACCAAAAGAGAAAAAGTTGATACTGATAACTACAAAGTTACCAGGTACATATACGATGTTCAGTCGAGGCAAACTACACAGGCTGTGCTTGTAGATACCTCCGATGTAGAACATAACTATCTTAGAAATGCGGATTTTGATAACGAATATACTGCAAAAGTAAAAGCAAAAACAGCCTATACCTACTATCAGGACGGACAGCTTAAAACAAAAACCGATGCTTATGGCAACACCACACAGTTCAAATATGATCTGGATAAGAGAGTAAAAGAAAAAATAAATGCTTTAAATAAAACAACAAGCTATAATTATGATCTTAACGGAAACCTGCTGGAGGAGAGGAATGCTGCGGGAATATCCACTTACTATGAGTACGACAGCATGAACAGACTCATCAGGAGGAAAGCGCCGGCAGCAGGCGGGGGGCAGGCAGTAACCAGATACATATACGATGAAATGGGCAACCTTAAAAAGCAGATACAGCCAAACTTATACGAGGAGAACAAGGATACTGCCGGGCTTGCAGAAACAATGAAGGGCACCTCGTACACTTATGACAGCATGAACAGACGCACAACAACCGTGTCACCGGAAGGCAGCACCCAGGAATACCTGAAATATGATGCCAATGGAAATATTGTTAAGAGAGTGGACGGACTGAGGTTCAATGTGGATATTGAAGCCTCGGCAGGTACAAGCTACGAATATGATGCCCTGGGAAGAGCGATAAAAACAACAAATGCCCTGCAAAGCAGCAAGACCTATGAATACGATATCCTTGGCAATCTTACCAGAGCTACCGACGAAAGGGGTAACTCCACACTTTACAAATACAATGCAGACGGAACACTTGCAAAGGCAATCTTTGCAGACACTGGAAGCGTAGAATACACATATGACAGGCTGGGGCGGAAGATATCCCTCACTGATCAGCGTGGAAACACTACAACGTTTAGCTACAACAGTTTTGGGAGTATTAAGACAGAAACAGACTGCTATGGTAATTCCATGGAATATATGGCAGACCTCCTTGGTAATATAGTGGCATTAAAGGACAAAAAAGGAAGCATTACATACATAACCTATGATGCTGAAAACAGAGTGGTTTCCAAAAGGATTCCATTTGAAAAAGACAGCGGCGGAAGTGTGCTCTATACTATTGAGAATTATGTCTACGATGAAATAGGGAATGTGATAACCAGAGAGATTACAGGAACAAAGGACAAGCTGTCGGCAAAAAAGACCACCTATACATACTATGACAACAACCTTGTAAACACAGTGACCGATAGCAGCGGAGCATACACAAGAGCCTATTATGACAAAAACGGAAATAGGATTAAAATTGAAAGTCTGAGATCAGAGGGTATATTTGATATACAAAAATTTGAATATGACATTCAGGACAGAATAGTAAAAGAAATAAAGCTGGTAAGCGAAGAGGACATTCACAATGCTGCCAGTTTGCCTAACCTGGACAGCCTCAAGGACGGCGAGTATCTAGGTAAGCTCATGCTGATTACAGCCTATGAGTATGATATTCTTGGAAACAAAACAAAAGTAATCAGTCCGCTGGCCTTCGGCTGCAAGGAAGATGATACTCAAAACAGAGCAAATTATACAACCGAATACTCTTATGACCTGCTAAACAGACTAGAAATGACCACAAGAAAATATGACGGAAGGAATGTACTCACCCAGTATACCTATGATGCGGCAGGCAACATGCTCACTGTTAAGAACGAACGCGGCTATACCACTGTATATACTTACGACGGGCTTAACAGAGTGGAAACAATAACAGATGCAAAAAACAACCAATACAGGTATGCCTATGATCTGTCCGGAAACAAGTCGTCAGAAACAAATGCAAAGGGCTATACAATGACCTATGACTATGACAAACTGAACAGGCTGCAGACAGTCACAGATGCCTATAACAAGGTCATAAGCAGAAAAGTCTACGATGCCAACGGAAACATAATAAAGGAAATAGATGCAGAAGGCTATCAGTCTGCCGGTGATGATGAATCCAGATATGGAACAATATACACCTACAACCTTGCAAATATGATAGTATCATATTCAACACCTGAGGCAGAGGAAAAGAACGAAATCAGTATAAAGTATACCTATAACCAGTACGGAGAGGTAATAAAGCAGACCGACGGCCTGGGCAGCACAATTTCTTATGAATACGATGCTACAGGAAATCTCACAAAAGTGACCGACGCACTGGGAACAGTAACAAAATACAGCTATGACAAGCAGGGCAACAAGCTTACAATGACCGACGGAAGGGGTAAGCTTACCCGCTATGCCTACACGGCCTTTGGAAATCTTAAGTCGGTAATAAATGCAGATAACCAGACTCAAACCTACAAGTATGATCTTGAAGGAAATACAGTCTGCGTAACCGACAAAAACGGCAACAACACACTATATACCTATGACAACAGAGGGCTCCTGCTCCAGAGAAAAGTGGCCGAAACAGAGGATAGTATCAGCTATGCTTACGATGAAACAGGCAACAGGAGCTCCATGACCGATGAAAGCGGAACAAGTATCTATTACTATGACGAAAACAACAGACTCACCGGAATACAAAAGGGTGGCAATACACAGGTAAACTATGCCTATGATCAGACAGGAAATGTTATAAAAGTAACCGACCTTAAGGGCAATACAGTAGAATATACCTACGACAAATCCAGTAGACTGGAAACCGTAAACAACGGAGGTAAAACAACAACCTACTCGTATGATGACAATGGCAGAAGAAGCTCAATTACCTATGCGGGTGGGGTATCGGAAAACTACAGCTACGACAGGGACAACCGGCTGATCACAATTACAAACATGAAGCCTAACGGCGGCAGATTATCTGAATTCAGCTATACCTATGACCTTGGAGGAAGGCAGATAACAAAAACCGACCTTTACGGAACTACAGACTATGAATATGACAAAGCGGGAAGAATTATAAAAGTCGCAACACCTGGAAAAACAACAGTATATTCATACGATAAGGCAGGAAACAGGGTATCCCAGAACGAGACATATATTTCACTTCAACCAAGCGACTATATTGACGAAGCAACGGGAAAAGAAATACAATATATATTGAAGAAGAGCGATTATACCTACTCAAACACAAACCAGCTTTTAAAGCTGGTAGAGAGAATGTTTGATGAGAATAATAAAGAAATCGCCAGAAAAACAACAAAATATAGTTATGACAGCAACGGAAACCAGTTAAAGCAAGGCATCAGTCATTCTTTGCCTAATAACACCGGGCTGCGCCCAAAAACAACGGGTACGGCATATGGGGATAATGTGGCAAACACCATAGACAAGCTGGTAGAAAAAACAAGCTACACCTATGACGGCTTCAACAGGCTCAAAAAGACAGAAACCGTCAAAGCCGGAATTCGTACAACTGTTGATTTTACTTACAACGGAGACGATTTGCGTGTAAGCAAAACAGTAAAGAAATCCGACAAGGGGTACCAGGCAGAAGTAACAAACTACCTGTACGACAGACAGAATGTTATCCTTGAAACGGATGCAAGCAACAATATAAAGGCAAGGTATGTAAAGGGAATAAACTACATAGCAAAAGCGGATGCAGCGGGAAAGGAGAGCTATTTCCTTTATAATGGTCACGGAGATGTAGTACAGACAGTAGATGCAGCAGGCACAGTAGAAAACCAGTATGACTATGACATATGGGGAAATCCAACTCTTACAGTCGAAACCACCAGTAATGCAATCCGCTATACAGGTGAATTCTATGACGAAGAAACAGGACTCTACTACCTGAGAGCAAGATACTATGACCCGTATTTGGGACGCTTCACAACTGAGGATAGCTACTGGGGAGAAGATGACAACCCATTGAGCTTGAATTTATATACTTATTGTGAGAATGATCCGATACAGTATGTAGATCCGAGTGGACATAGGATGTCAGATAATGAGCTTGACTTTTTCTTTGGTAAAGGTGCTTCTCAATTGTTTGATGATAATGGAAATTATAAAAAAGGTACTGTAGCTATGATGGTTGAAGGGGTTGGAGCAATAGTTAATGTGGATACCAGTAAAGCACTTGATTCGAGGAAATACGGTTACACTATAATGACTCCTGATACTAAAGTTTATGGCAATATAGATAATTATAGCAATATTGATGTGATTAACACAGCAGATAATAGATATACTTCAATAACAAATCATGAAGGCAATTATATTGGAACTATAAATACTGGTGCTAACAGCTATACAACAGTTAATAACTATAGTATTATTGATACAATAAATTCAGGAAAGTGCAGTAGTTTGGTTGTGAATAATTATAATAAAGATAAAGACCCGGTATCAGATGAATATGTAATAGGTATCAATAAAATAACTGGTGAATTAAATAGTAAAATCAAAGTATTTAATTATGGTGGTATTGGAGAGATACATACAGGAGCATACAGTGAGAATGAAATATGGAATTTAAATGATAAAGCAAATGACAAAGCATATGTAAATTGGCTAGAAACAGGACTTAATAATTCAACATACCATAATGGTAATATTGTTTTAGCCAGTGGGAATGGGCGGGTAAATGAGGATATAAAATATTCTATACCAGTTAAATATGTTTTTAGTGATGGAACAACTTATGACAATATTGTAAAAATAACTCCGGATTCTCAAAATTCTAAAAATTTTATTATAGTAGAAAAGAACGGCACAAAGCATGTTATTACTAAAGATATGAAAGAACAGGGGTATAAGGTTTTTGAAAAAAGGACGTATGGGGAAGCTTTAATACATGAAACAGCACCTACTGGAAAATATTATGACAAATATATTAAGGATTATAGACGTAAAAAGTTAGACACATTAATTAATAATGTAGAAAAGCTTGAAGAATTAAGCTTAGCGTACTATGGATATGTTGACAGAAATTCAGTTATTAAAGTTATAAGAAGAAAATACGATGGTGCTAAATGGGATGTTACTGCTGGACCTATTGACGAAAAATTTATAAAATATATTAAAGAAAATAATTCTAAGTTATTAGAGTTTTTTAGTGATAATGGAAGTGGAGCAAATCTTATCGACCCGGGAACGGGAGAAAATATAGATTTCCAGCATCTTATGGCTTCTCTAAATGCGATATGTTATAATCCACCGCCAAGCCCGGGTTATAATTATTCTTTATTTGCTGACTTAGCAAGTTGGGCGGGTGATTTACAACAAGCTATTGGAGATTTGCAAAGATACCAGAAGAAGTATAATATATCAAATAACTTAAATGATTTGACAAAGGCTGCAGAAACAATAATTGCAGGTAAAAATAGTACATTTAGTATCAATGATATGTACGCTGATATTGATGCATATAATATTGGGATATATTTAAACAATAATCCTTCAAAAAAATTATCTGAAGCTTTAAACAGTTATTACTCATATGATTACACAGCCAGATATGAATATTTTGTTTCAAATTATGGGGGAATTAAAAATTTGCAGGAAGGAGCAGATAGATACACAATTAATGCAAGTGGAAAAATTAAAATTGATATTTTAAATGATAATAAAATTTCTAAAATAACAGATAACCAGCTTAAAGCTTTAAGTGCAGCCTTTATGAACTTTATTAAGAAAGAAGCAGGATATTAGGATTATAACTTTAGGTTGAATTATTATAATTTAATTTAACTAATGGGTGGTGATGTAAAATGGTATTATTGATTATTGGTTTAACATTAATTACGATTGGAATATTTTTAATGTTTATTGCTGGAAAAGAAAATATAAAAAACATGATTGTACCAATATTAATTTTTCTCGCATGCAATTTTATTTCATTATATACAAAATTTATTATAGGAGATGAATTTTTTAAAGAACTTTTATTTTTGCCTGCAATTATCTTTCTTTTGGTCTTGATTTTTTGGCTGGGGACTATTCTAAAAAAGTTGTTTACAAAAAGTTATAATAGGAGGAAAATTATCACTGTTGTTTTCTTCTTTATATTTACTATTGTAATTTTATTTATTCCACACCTTACTAAGGATGATAAGTTCAAATTATTCCAACAGGACTATTATGATGTTTCAAATGCAATTTTCAAGGCATATGATGACGGTAAAGTGACAATAAAAGAGGAGTTTAATTTAAAATATGATTTAGATACGATGTTGACAATTTTCCCCAAAAATATTGTTAATAAAATGAAAGCACTAAATAAATATTGTGATGTATATACGTATATTGTAGCAGATAAAGATGTAATCTATTTCTGTTTTTCAGCAGATTTCCAATCTATTGACGGGTATGCTGTATGCCGAAACTATAAAGATCCAACAACAGATGAGAGTATTAAATCAAGGTTTTTCGATGGTCGCACAATATATACATATATTGCAGAGGGCGTCTACTATTTCCATGATGGATTATAATAGACTTACTTTGAAAAGTATTTTCTAAGTAGTTCTGAAAACCTATCATAAAGGTTAATAGGCTAATAAACCAATAGGTCAACGGAAAATGATATGCTCCCTGTCTACTTGACAGGGAGCATATCAAAACACAATCCTGTAGGCCTTTCTTCTTTTTGCCATTTAGAAAAACTGATAAGACGGGGCAAGATTATGGCTCAATGCAGCAAACGGACAGCCTGCCGTCGCATCAGATACTGAAATACTGTGGTCAGAAATGTCCGAAACCTCAATATGATAGTCTGAAATATCAAGCTGCAAGGGTATGTCAGGACCTTGTGACGTAATGATAAATCTCATAAAAAACCTCCGAAAATCCCGGAAAGATAGATACTGCAGGTATATCAAATCCCACATAATCTTGTGGCTATCGGATACCGTCGTCAGACTGGGAGATTGATTGGTTCATGGGTAAACAAGTGATCCGTCCGAATATAAAAACGGGATGCGGGTTACCAAATCATCCAGCAGTTCGTCAGGCAGTACTGTTACTTTAAGTGATGTAGCGGATGCGACTACTTGGAGTAAAGGCTCTTCAAAAGCGACATTTTCATTTAACGGTACTCAACAGGACTTATATGTAGAGAACGGAAAGGCCTATGATAGCTGGGGAAATGTAAGAGGAACCATTGAAAACGGACATATTGTTGTAACAAATAAAGATTTTAACAGTATGTTTGGAAACACCACAGGTTAAGTATCAAACAGTACTACTGTGAACGTAAAGCAAGGGGATCACGTTACATCAGCTTCAACCTATGCAGGTTCAAATGTAACCATAAATAATTATGGTATTATGGATACTATAACTACTGGAAAGAATAGCAGTTTGGTTTTGAACAATTATGGTAAAGTAAAAAATGAAGTTAGGCTTGGTGAAAATGGGATAGCTAAAATATATAACTATGAAGGTGGGCGCATTAATAAAATAACAGGTGGAGATATAACAGATGATGAAAAAAAGGAAAAGTAGGAATGTACATAGGAAATAAAGGTATTATTGATTATGTGCTAACTGGTAAATATAGCCAAAATGAAATAAATAATTATGATGAAGTAGGTGGGAAATTAACGTTAGAAACAGGTGAAGGCAATAGTACTATAATTCTTAATGGGCAATATGGAGTTTCATTAAGAAATGGTAGAGGAGAAATTATTTACAGGCTATATAAAGGTACGAACTATTACGATATAAATGTGAACGATCTTTACCTTAACCAAAGATTTGACCTTACTCCGGTTTGATGGACACAAAGAATCCCTATATAATAAAGACAAGGAGGGATTCAAATGGCTGAGAGAAAAAAGTTTGATAAAGCATTCAAAGAACAGATCGTTGAAAAAATATTGGCAGGTGAAGCTACGGCCAGCTTAATGGCAAAAGAAATTGGAGTGCATTACTCAACAGTAAGAGACTGGGTAATCGCTTATGAAAAGGATGGTTCGAGTGCCTTCCCAGGCAGTGGTAACCTTAAACCTGAAGATGATGAGATAAGAAGGCTACGCAGGGAATTAGCGAATCTTAAAGAGGAAAATGAAATATTAAAAAAAGCCGCGGCCTATTTTGCGAAAAATCAGAAATAAACAGGTATAATTTTATTCATAAACACCGCTTCATATTTCAGATTGCAAAGATGTGTCAGGCCCTTCAAGTATCAAGAAGCGGTTATTATGCATATTATTCACGTAGCGAAAGTAATCGGAGCAAGACAAATAGAGAGCTCCTTGAAAAAATTAAGGAAATCCATAAAAAGAGTCATGGAATTTATGGTGCTCCTCAAATAACAAAGAATCTTCCAGAAAATCAGAAAGCCAGTAAAGGCCGTGTTGCAAGATTAATGAAGGTAAACGGTATACGATCCAAAGTGTCAAAGAGATATAAAGCGACTACGTACTCAAATCATACTCTTCCTGTGGCAGATAACATTCTTAATAGAGAATTTATGGCCAGTAGACCTAACCAGAAGTGGGTATCGGATATTACGTATATTCCTACAAAAGAGGGGTGGCTTTATCTTACTGGTGTAATGGATCTCTATGGACGTAAGCTTGTAGGCTGGGCTATGGCAAACCATATGAGAACTGAGTTGGTATCTGCTGCCCTGAACCAAGCAATTGGAAGAACTAGCTCTAAAGAAGGATTAATAATTCATTCTGACCGTGGAATTCAATACGCCAGTAATGACTATCAGAATCTGCTAAAAAGATATGGATTTGTATGCAGTATGAGCAGAAAGGGCAATTGTTATGACAATGCACCTATGGAATCCTTCTGGGGCAAACTTAAGATGGAATGGCTAAATGATTATAATTTTAAAACCAGAGATGAGGCAAAAAAGGCCGTTTTTTGAATATATAGAGCTATTTTATAATCGTAGAAGGACTCATTCAGCAAATGGATATATTCCACCATTCATGCTGAAGGAAATATCATAGGTATTATAAGAATTAATGAGATAAATAGTGATTCTTTCTGTCTATTTTATTGAGGCAAGGTCAGTAGCAAGTAATCAAGAAGAAAGAGACAAATTAGTAAGTGCTGCAAATAAAGTAAGAGCTAATGCTTCAGAGGGAGCTGGTTGGTGGCTTGAACATGCCAAGGAATTTACAGAAGGTACACTTGATATATTAAACGGATGGGTTAGTACACCAGAGAGTATAAGTAAATTTCAAAGAAATGAGTTGCTTGAGGTTGTTAATGTATTTCAAGATATAACTATTAGTAACTCAAAAAATAATGTTAAGCAAGGGATAGGCTTTGTTGTTGGGCTCTTTACGGGTACTAGTGAAGAAAAAATGGCATTGAAAGGTGTTACTTCACTTATAAAAAATAATAAAGCTCTTGTAAAAGCTGCTGAGGAGGCTGGTTCAAATGCGGCAGTACAAAGAGAAATCAATAGTTTGGTTAAGCAATTTCTTTCTGGAAATACAAACCCAGGGATAGGGTCTAGACATTTGATTAATAATGTTTATTATCTAAGAGGTAGCGAGGGTGCCAGAGTTTTTTACAGATTACAGGATGGAGTATTTGAAATTTTAGGAAAATCAAATAAGAAAAATGAACAAGTAGTTATAGATACTATAAAGAAGTTATACAAATAAAAAGAGAGGTTATGTTTATGAATATAAAGAGCATAAGGTATGCCGAGCCACTTTCAGAAATAAAGGATATAGAGAACGACAACATTGATGTTTTTGTTGAAGATGATAAAGGCATGGTATACACATTTGTTGTTACCACCCCAAAAAATTATTACTGGTATATGGATAAAGAAGGATTAGATTTTATACCAGCATCACCACCAGATATAATTGTAAGAAGTTTAACAGAAGACAATATTCGAAAAGCAATAGAGTCATATCTTGACGAAAATGGTTACTGGTTTAAGGTTTACTATTTATCAGGGGAAAGAACAGGTGCTTTTGACATCAATCAAATGAATCAAATGATAGATGAAATAAAAAGGAACAATATGGAAATACTTAATGACGCCTGATTTTGACTAAGAATAAATCATATTCTCACTGCAAAAAAATGGTATACCTAAATGCATATTTACAAGAATGGAGATGGGATACAAACATAAACTCACCCCATAATAATAATTCTGCAGTCAGAGAAACTTTAAAGACATTTCGAAATTAGCGTCAGAGAAGATAATAGAGTAACAAACCAACAGGCCAGCTGGAAAGCACAATCTTGCTGGCCTTTCTTTTAACCGAAATAGTAGACATAAAATCAAAAAAACGAAACTAAAATATCATTTATTCTGTGCTTTCAAAATTGTAATAAAGAAAAAAATGATAATTTTAAACATGCTCTAAGAAGTAAAGATATCCTATACAATATGTAAAGGATTTACAAGGTAAATTGCAAGGTGAAAATCATAAAACGTATGTACAGATGAAAATTATGTAAAAAATATTACAATAGTAATGAAGCTGTGGAAAATGATAAAATAAGATGAGGTATCACTAAATATTTTGAAAGGGAAATAAACATGAACAGGATTTTAATAAATACTTTAATTTTACTTATAGCATTTAGTCTACTATCGCTATGTGCTTGTAAACAAAATATTGCAAATATGAATAAAGAACTTAAGCCAACAACTTCAGTTAAGTACAAAGATAATACTAAAAGCCCATCTTCTAATGAAATATCAAAGCAAACATTAACTGACTCAATAAAGAGTTTTTATAGTGCAATTGAAAATCAGAGTTCAAAAGATTTAGCAAGTATTTCAGACAAGGAAGGAATAGTGTTTTTAAGAACCTTTATATCAGGATTTGGAACAAGAGGTCTACGAAACTATCACTCCACCGGAATTTCCAGAAGATTTGACTTTTTCTTTTGTAAAAGGAGAGGCACCTATCAAACTTAAAACTGAATTTAAGATAGATAAAAAAGATAGCTTAGATATAAAAGCATATGATTCTGATGAAAGCTTGAATTGGGATAATTTAATAAAGCCTGATATCTTAAAAACTTTTGGAAAGCTGGTTGGAAGTGAGAAAGAACCTAGTGAGAAAACGAGGATTTACGAACTACAGGGAGATATTTTTTGCTTGGCTCAACTTTCTGATTCGGGACTCCAATATAGTAATTGGGCTGTGTTTGAAAAAAAAGATAAGGAATTTTTCTTAAAGATTATTGCATTAGTATATTAAAAAATTACAGCATTATATTTAAAATCACTATCGCCAAGTCAATTTATAAAAGAATTGGAAGATGCAGGGTGGAAAAAGACTGTTGAAGCTGGAGGTGGAAAAAGTGGTCCTGCAACGATATTAACGGATATGAAAACTGGTATTAAGATTCGTGTGCAAGAATCACCCATAAATGGTAATCCATACTTTAGAGTTCAGAACAAAGGTGGGAATTATTTAGATGCTAGTGGTTCATTTCCGAGTAATGCCACAAAACAAGAAATGCGTAATTTAACACACTTTGAATTTAAAATCAAAAAGTAGGTGAGAGATATGATAGCAAGGAATTTAGATGAAGTTTTTGAAAAACTTGATTTTACAGATAGCATTATAATAGATATAAAGTGGGAAAATAATTTAATCGATTTGGTTTTAAATATTGATTATTATTGGGACATTCAAGAGGGTCATAAAGAGACAAGAATATTGAAAGTTACATTCAAATGTTGCATAAAAGCAGACTTTCACATGACTCCTAATCTTACAGAAATGACTGATGCTGAAATACAATCTTATATTCTCAGCTGGTATACTATTGTAGCATTTAGAAAATCTTATATAGATTGTAATGATATGGTTCGCATACAAGTATTCACCACTGATTTTACTGTTCCTTGGTTAACTGTATTATGTAAAGGAATACAAGTAGAGGAAATTAATAAGTCAACATAGGGAATGGAATGGTTATCTGGTAAGTTCTAGAACAATCACCGTTACGCAGATTATCTCCTATTTGATATACTTTGAACAAGTAACCAGATGGGAGGTTTTACTGTGAAATCGACAGATGAAAATCTGCTTTTCTAGGAGCTGAATGAGATTTCCCACCAGATAGCAAAAATTCCAGGAGGATGTAATGTATGGCAAAGAAAAATTATCATAAAAGGTATTTTATTAATTCAGATGAGGTAGACGAAAATAATTATATAGATAAAATGATAGAATGGCAGGAGCACCAATATGACCCGGGTTACTATACCGGTGATAGGATACCACCGGTTTATACACATCCAGGGAGACCAGCTTGGCTTGGCTGGCTATTTGTAATTTTCGCAATTGTATTTGGAATATCCATTTTATTTATAGTATTAATAGGCTTTGGGAAAGGACAACTACTAGAAAAGGTTTTTATAATTAGTATGGCGCTAAGCATACTTTCTTTACAATTTATTGTTGGAGTCAGGTTAATAAAAAAGGGGAGAAAGGTTAAAAGAGACCATGTAAGAAAAAGACTAAAAATTTGGATTTTTATAACGATATGTTTAAGTTTGCTTATTTGTACTTTATTAATAAGTATATATGTATTGAATAATCATGTTGAGGAATTTGCAATTAGTGAACAGGAACAAATAATTACAAAACAGAGTGGTGAAGTCAATTTTGTATATATAAATCCTATACAAAAAAATCTTAAGTGTTCAATTGAGGATTATTATGTCTTATGGTCAATGGATATTGGAGATGATTCTCATATAAACAATACTTCATATAAGATTATTTATAAATGGAATAACATGAATCCTCATAAAGGTATAATAATGAGTATTGAAAAGGTTCCTAAAAATTAGCATGACTTAGCATCTCTTAAACGATACTTGAGTTGATACTTTTTTGTGAAATTATAAGCGCCGCCACCAATTTGGGGTGCTTTTACTGTACGACAGGCGGAATGTTATCCTTGAAACGGATGCCAATATAAAGGCAAGGTATGTAAAAGAATAAACTAGCAAATGAAAGCATATCATTTCCTTATGGAGTTAATCCAAAATAGCCAAAATAATTTCTTAAAGGAAGTTGAAGATAAGTTAACAGGAGGAATGTCCCTAAGTAATTTTAGAATTGAATATAGGAATACTTCATTAATAATTAACGATTCAGATTTATGTAAGCATATATTTAGAATTCGTTTTGATTTAATAAACTCTCAAACCAATTTTCAAGCATTTTGGTATGATGTAGAATATAGTAGCAAAGGTGAGGTTGTGGATGATTATTTCGGTGAATACTAAAGATTATGGCTTTTTCCTACGTACTGATACCACAAACAACAGTAATAAGGTAAAGCTATTGGTGAAATTATAGCTGGATTTAAGGAAGATATAGATTTTATACCTGTGAAAATTGCTGTAGATATTTAATAATGAGTTTAGTTTGCTTTCTATTGTTGCCTTTTTAGTAAGCATTTTACCTTCAATATTTATTATAGGTATTATCTTCAACCAAATTATTAACTTACTAATGTCAGTTAAGTTATTAGAAGATGATTTAGGTGCTGGTGTTTTACTGATTATTTTTGTTATCAGTTATGGTACTAGAATAGTAATTTCACATATTTTAAACGTAACTACAAAAGGGTTAAGTGTCTACAAAATTAGCAAAAAAAGTTGATATAAGATTTTAAGATAGAAGTACAGAAAACTAACTCGACTTGATAGTAACAGAAATGGTATACCAATTAGGCAATATTTATTGGAGTTAGCAATAATGGAACTCCACTCATAGTAGGGTCAAACATTGTTAGGAGCAAAAAGGATTTATGAATCTAAATCCAATCTTTCAGGATTTGAAGGTAATGTACCATTACTAAGTGAACCATTGCCTTCTGTTGTATTACCAAGATTTAATATCCTAAAGTATATATCCCCGTTTCTGCATTCTAAAAGATTTGAGAGGTGGTATAAAATGGTAAACGTATATAATTGTAAAATTTATTGGGTATCTGCTAAAAATGGTGGGAGAGAAAAGCATCCTGAAGGTAAACAATATTCAACAGTAGCAATGTTTGAAGATGTTAGAGATAGATGGCCAGATGAGGCATGGAGTGTAATGATAGATTTTATTAAACATGAAGGTGATTGTTCAGAAGGTAATATACGATTTTTAGTTGAGTGGGCACCTAATAATTTGCTCTATACTGGTTGTAAATTTGAGTTATTTGAGGCAAATAAAAAAATAGCGACGGGAGAAGTAACATAAAATTACAATAGGCAGTTATTCAAATGAGATAGCTGCTTTTCTTTCTATTTATCAGTTAGCATAATAAAATTAATAAAGAACAAACTTTTTCAACATGCAAAAGAAAAAACCTGGCAGAACTTAAATCTGAATATGAAAATTCGAGTGAATATAAATATTTAATTGATGCTAGTCAAGGAAGTAGCATCACAACGAAGTTTATTAAGCGTGTTGAAGATTATAAAATATCTGTTGATAATTTAAACTATGATATTGGCAATAAGACAGAAAATAGTATTTATAAAAATTTAATCATTGAATACCTTAATGGTGTAATAAATGAAAATCATGATGCTTCTGTTAAAAGATTAAATAGTGAATTAGAAAAGGTTAAATAAAAATATAAGGAGTTTTAACTATTATGTATAGAAAAATCATTTTTAGTCTATTGATATTTTTCTTAATTTGTACTCAAAGCTCTTGTGGAAGCGGAAGTAATTATAGTGAATTTGAATCTAAATTTATGGAAGAGTATTATAAAGTAATACAGAATGTATACTCTAAAGAAGTTAAAGATATTCTTGTAAAGTTACAATCAGAAGAAAATAATGATATTCTTAATAATATGAATCAATTACTACAAGATAATAAGAAAATGCGAAAAAAAAATGAGAAGAAATACGATGAATTACAAGAACTTTATACTGGATTGGTTGATTTAAAAGACGCTTATAAAAGTTGGGATAGTTTGGATTTAGATAGAAAGTTGTACTTAAATTCTAAATTAGATGATATATATTTTTATTTGAGTCAGTCAGAGTATTATAAGAAATAAAATCAAAAAGTTGAAGGATAAACTCATTAAGAGCTTCTGCTTTATTTTACCACCCGTACATTCTGCGGGTGGTTCTGGAAAGCCCAGCGCGACAAGAAGCTGCATAGTTAATTGCTAGTTATCAGCGATCCATTTGGAAAGACTGTAGGTGCAATGGGTAGAATTATAAATATAAACTTACAGGAGGCTCTCTTCTCTGTTGGTATTTTATTAAGCAGGTATTTCAAATACTTGCATACTTGAGTGCATTTGCTTTCGCCGACTCCACCAAGCTTTGAAAATTATACTAACAATGATAACATGGTTTGTATACAAATATTTACAACTGATTTCTCTGATTCTTGGTTATCTGTAGTATACAAAGGAATACAAGTAGAAGAAATAAATGGGTCAACATAGCTATAGAAACAAGCTGAAGGGATGAGCCTACACAGTCTTTGGAAATATTTAGTACGGTATTAAACGCAGACAATCGGACTCAAACTTGCAAGTATGATCAATATATACATTTATTTAACATTTTAAATGCCATAACCCCAATATTTTGATAAAATAAATTTATCAAAATATTTAAGGATAAGTATAAAACGATGGGCGAAGAATTCAAACGCATTACACCTGAGGAAGCTTTAAAGCAATGCAACTCAGAGAAGAAGGGAAAACTGAAAATATTCATCGGGTACGCTCCAGGGGTGGGAAAGACGTATTCCATGCTGAATGAAGGCAACAGAAGGGCCAAAAGGGGCAAGGATATTGTCATAGGCTATGTTGAGTCCCATCAGAGAGAGGAAACCGACAGGCAGATTGGTGATTTGGAATTAATTCCCCGTAAGAAAATTTCTTACAATAACGTTGTTATGGAAGAGATGGATACAGGTGCCATAATTGCCCGGAAGCCTGATATTGCCCTCATTGATGAGCTGGCCCATACGAATGTGCCCGGATCAAAATACCAGAAAAGGTATGAAGATGTTGAAGAAATTTTATGTCATGGTATAAATGTCATAACAACATTGAATATCCAGCATCTGGAGAGTCTGAACGATGTAATAAGGCAAATTACAGGTATTGCTGTAAGGGAAACCATACCAGATTACATCGTGGAAAAGGCGGATGAAGTGGTCATAGTGGATATAACACCTGATGCCCTTCAAAACAGGCTGAAACGCGGTAATGTATACAACCTTGAAAAAGTACCCCAGGCCCTGAAGAACTTTTTCAGAAAGGGAAATTTAAATGCCCTGAGAGAATTAGCCTTAAGGCAGACAGCTGAGGAAGTGGACGAAGATCTTGAAGAATACATGAAGGAGCACGGGATTAAAGAAAACTGGAGGATTGTGGAGAGAGTCATGGTATGTATCGGCCCCAGCCCTTCTGCAAAAAAACTTATCAGGCGCGGGGCGAGAATTGCCCGCAGATACAAATGTGAATGGATGGTGGTAAGTGTCGATTGCACTCATAGATTTGCGCCCCGAACGACTCCCAGGCAGCAGGAAACGCTGGACAGCTACCACAGGCTGGCCAAACAGCTGGGAGCAGATATTGTGACTTTAAAAGGAAAAAGCGTTTCCCAGGAACTTATAAATTTCGCGCATGAGAGACACATTACACAGATAATTATAGGACACTCCAGAAGAACCAGGCTGCAAACCATACTTCGCGGGTCCACAGTGTCAAAACTGCTGAAACAGACCAAAAACATTGAAGTGCATGTGATTCCGAATGAACTGTAACTGATTTAACGTTCCGCACTCTGCTATATAGGATTTATCGTCTTGCACACTATTGATACTTGGTGATACTCGGCTTTTTAAAGCCGCCTCCCTCTGGGACAGCAGCTATTTATCCTGAAATATCAAAATTCAGACTTGCCCTTGCCGGGAAGGACTTGAAAAATTCAAACCGGCAAAATTATTTATACGCCCAAGAGGTGGCAGTGAGAAGATATTCTACTTATCATCTTCCTTGTCAATTTTATAATTGCCGTCTTCTTCGTTTTCAGATTGCAGGAAATCCTGGATCTTTTTTATGATATAAAATATTACTACGGTGATAGAACAGGAGCCCACTGTTGATAATATGTTTTTCATGACCTCACATCTCTTTCTATTTTACGAGCATCTAAATACCGGGTTAACCAATCATTTAAATCGTTTAAATCAAACAATCATTTATCTAACTGAAAACAGGCTATTTCAGCATTTTTGATATTTCAATATTGACCTTCAGGACATTGACCCGGGGTTCACCGAATATTCCAAGGGTTCTGCCGGTGGTGTATTTCTCAACTATTTTATTGAGTTCTTCACTGCCGATCCCTGTAGCTTTGGAAATTGCAGGAATTTGTATCCTTGCAGCTTCGGGGCTTATATCTGGATCAAGTCCCGAGCCGGAACTTGTTAAAAGATCAGCAGGGATATCCTCTTTCTTAACATCAGGATTTGCTTTTAAAAATGCTTCCATATCATTCTTAACGCGTTGTGCCAGCGCCGGATTTGACGGTGCAAGGTTTGCAGAGCCGGAGGCTGCCCCTGAATAAGCTGTCTTGCCGTTTTTGTCGGGAACTTTGTCTTCCGGCTTGTAAGTGTTATAATTAACGGCTGAAATTCTTCCGTGAAAGAACCGTGGATCGGTAAAGTTCTGACCCAGGAGCTCTGAACCCACGGCCCGGCCGTTGCTTTCTATAATGCTGCCGTTGGCTTGTTTGTGAAAAAGCGACTGGCTTATTCCGGTCATGGCAAGGGGATATGCAAATCCACACAGAATAAATAATGCTATTGTTACAGTAATTGCTCTTAAAAATACTTTCATAAGTTATTTCCTCCTTAACCCAAATTCAGGGCTTTTAAAATTGGGTTTATAAGAATATCTATTAATTTGATGCCCGCAAAGGGAACTATCATTCCGCCCAGCCCATAAATCAGCATATTCTTGGCCAGCATGGCTTGGGCGCTCATGGGTTTGTATTTTACACCTCTCATAGCTATGGGTATCAGGGCCGGGATAATGGCTGCGTTGAAGATAAGCGCCGAGAGAATGGCACTTTGCGGAGTTGAAAGCCCCATTACGTTAAGCACATTCATTTGCGGAACGGCTATTGTAAACATTGCCGGAATAATGGCAAAATACTTTGCGACATCATTTGCTATACTGAAAGTGGTCAGCGAACCTCTTGTGATTAAAAGCTGCTTTCCGATTTCAACAACCTCGATTATTTTTGTAGGGTCGGAATCCAGATCCACCATATTGGCAGCTTCCTTGGCCGCAGTTGTACCGCTGTTCATGGCAAGCCCCACGTCGGCCTGCGCCAGGGCGGGAGCATCATTTGTTCCGTCGCCGGTCATGGCTACAAGCCGGCCTTCAGCCTGTTCACGCTTGATTACATCTATTTTGTCCTCGGGCTTGCATTCGGCGATAAAATCATCAACACCTGCTTCTTTTGCGATGGTTTGGGCTGTCAACGGATTATCTCCGGTGCACATAATGGTTTTAATCCCTATTTGACGCAGGCGCTCAAATCTCTGAACCAGTCCGGGCTTGACAGTATCCTTCAAATAGATGACACCCATAATTTCCCTGTCGATACATACAACCAGAGGGGTCCCCCCAAGCCTGGATACCTTATCGACACTTGACTGCAAATCCTTAGGGATCACTCCGCCCAAACCGGTAACATGGTTCTGAATGGTGTCGGAGGCACCTTTTCTCACCTGGGCACCACTGGGAAGGTTCAAGCCGCTCATGCGGGTCTGGCTGGTGAATTCCACATTTTCAGCCTTATCATACTCTGACTTATCGATATTGATTCCCTGTCTGGCTGCCAGTTCAATCACCGAACGTCCTTCAGGGGTCTCATCCTTTAATGAGGCTATCAGGGCAAACCGGGCAATGGTTTCCCGGGTGGCTCTGCCCACAGGAATAAATTCGGCTGCCAGCCTGTTTCCGAAAGTAATAGTCCCTGTCTTATCCAGTATCATGGTATCAACGTCCCCACAGGCTTCCACCGCTTTTCCAGACATTGCGATCACATTAAAGCGTGTGACCCTGTCCATACCTGCAATACCTATGGCTGACAACAATCCGCCTATTGTTGTGGGTATGAGGCAGACCAATAGGGCAATCAGGGTAGATACCGAAATCCTGACACCTGTATAATCTGCCATGGGGTACAGTGCAGCAACTACTATGAGAAAAATCATGGTAAGACTTACAAGAACGGTTGTAAGAGCTGTTTCATTGGGGGTTTTATGTCTGGAAGCGCCTTCTACCAAGCTTATCATCCTATCCAGGAAGGATTGGCCCGGTGTGGCAGTAATCCTGATCTTCAGCCGGTCGCTTTTTATCCTGGTGCCACCGGTTACCGAACTGAAGTCACCCCCTGCTTCTTTGATTACAGGAGCCGATTCACCGGTGATGGCTGATTCGTCCACAAAGGCCAGGCCTTCTATAACCTCTCCGTCATTGGGGATTATGTCACCGGTTTCACATAAAACAATATCTCCCTTTTTGATTTCGTTTGAATTCAGAATTTTAACGTTTCCGTTTTTGTCCAGAAGCTTTGCGGGAGTGTCTTTTTTGGTTTTCTTCATGCTCTCGGCCTGGGCTTTTCCTCTGCCTTCCGCAACTGCTTCGGCAAAGTTGGCAAAAAGAATGGTAACCAGGAGTATTGCCGATACAATACCGTTGTATAAGGCATTGCCGTTTTTTTCAAGCAAATCCGGGAAAACGGTTAAAACCAGGGTAATGATAAATCCCACTTCAACCACAAACATTACGGGATTTTTAATCATCTCCTTCGGATTTAGTTTTTTAAATGAATCCCTGATTGCATTTGTCAATATCTCTTTAGTCATCCAGCTTTTTTTTGATTGTCTTACATTTTTATCCATAATGTCATCCCCCTATTTCCCAAGTGTTAAGTGTTCTGCAACCGGCCCCAGTGAAATTGCAGGGAAAAAAGTTAAAGCTCCCACTATCAGCACTACTGCAATCAGTATAAAAGTAAACAGCTTGTTATCTGTTTTGAAGGTTCCTATTCCCACGGGTACCTCCCGTTTGGCTGCCAGCGACCCTGACACGGCCAATAGGGCAATCATTGATATATACCTTCCAAAAAACATTACAAGCCCGGTGGAAAAATTCCAGAACAGACTATTATCAGCAAGGCCTTCAAAGCCGGAACCGTTGTTGGCCGCCGCTGAGGTAAATTCATAAAGAACTTGAGAGAGTCCATGAAAACCCGGATTTGTAATTCCGGCAAGTCCCGGCCCGGTGACCAGGGCTATTGCAGATGGGATCAGGATAATGAACGGATGCACCAGAATAGCCAGCGCTATTAACTTCATCTCTTTACCTTCGATTTTCTTTCCCAGAAATTCAGGAGTGCGGCCTACCATCAGCCCGCACAGGAAGACGGCCAATATGGCGTACATTATCATGTTCATAAATCCCACGCCCTTGCCTCCGAACACTACGTTCAGCATCATCTGTCCCAAAGCCGCCAGCCCGCCTAAAGGAGTCAGGGAATCATGCATATTATTTACGGCACCGGTAGTAAATGCTGTTGTGACTGTGGTAAAAAGCGCAGATTGAGCAATCCCGAAACGCACTTCCTTACCTTCCAGGTTACCCATGGCCTGATTAAGGCCGGCAGCGGACAATGCAGGATTTCCTGCCTGTTCGGCCAAGTAGCATACCGGAAGGGCTGTCAGAAAAAGAATGGCCATAGCGGCAAAAATGACCCGGCTCTGTTTTTTATTTTTCAGCATCAGGCCGAAGGTATAGACCAAAGATGCCGGCAGCAGCATCATGGACAGAATTTCAACCAGGTTTGCAAGCGGGGTGGGATTTTCAAACGGATGGGAGGAGTTTGCCCCGAAAAATCCGCCTCCGTTGGTGCCCAGATGCTTTATGGACTCCAGAACGGCCACTGGCCCCAACGGAATGTCCTGCAGAGTCCCTTCGATAGTGGTTACGGTCTGATTGCCGGAAAGTGTCTGCGGCACGCCCTGCCACACCAGAAGCAATGTAATAACCATTGATATGGGGAGCAGTATTCTGGTCGTTATCCGTATAAGGTCAACAAAAAAGTTGCCGGCGTTTTTTGTTTTTCCGGCCAGTCCGCGCATAAATGCTGCTGCGGCAGCAAAGCCGGAAGCTGCCGAGGTAAACATCAGGAAAGTGATGGCAGCCAGCTGGGATAAATGGGACAATCCCCATTCACCGCTGTAATGCTGCAGATTTGTATTGGTTATAAAGCTTATTGCGGTGTTAAATGCAAGGAACGGTTCCATACTTCCGTTTTTGTTGGGGTTAAAACCCAAATGGCCCTGCAGCCTGAAAATCAGATAAACAAGCAATGTCATAACAAGATTGGTCACCAGCAGTGAAATGGCATATTGTTTCCAACCCATTTCAGACCGCTTTACACCGGTTACTTTGTATATCAGACTGTCCACCCTGTCAAAAACAGGGTCTATAAATGATTTTCCACCCGTTATTACGTTAAATATATATTTGCCCGCTGGTATAACAAGAACTGCCAAAAGAGCAAGAGTTATAATTATTTGAATAATGCCCATTTGAATATTACCCCCAACTAAAATTTTTCCGGGTGGATCAATACGTAACCCAGATATATAAACAATAAAACAACAATGCCGATTAAAATGGCCATGCTAAAACCCCCTATTACTATAATTATTCAATCTGTCTGCCGCACCAGCTCAGGAATAAGATTGCTGATCCGAAGCATATTAATATAGTCATCAGAATAATAAAATCAAACATGTTTAGCCTCCCGATTAAAAAATACATTCCTTTGCATTAGTTATTTTGCATTAGCTATTTTGTGACAGTGCAATTGCACAAACCCGATTCACAGTTTAGATTATAAATCCCCTTGCCTGTCAAACTAAAGCCTGAGGAAATTTGATAGCTCCTTTTGCCCATACCGTAAAAAGCATTCATTCAAATTTATCACCTTTACTCATAGCGATATCCCTTTTTCTTTCCGAAATGCGATAGTATGGTTGCTTGATAAAAAATACCTCCAATCATATACTAAAGTCAGGAATTTATTTATGAACAGCTGGGAACCTGGCTCTGAAAAGTTGTCATATGGGGACATGGAGGTTGAAATGATTAAGACATTAAAGGGCAAAATTTCTGTATTGTTTTTAAGCCTGGTTTTATTAATTGCCGTAGTCGGTATCACTGCTTCGGTAAATCTGTTCAATTTGAGCGGGGCTATCGACGGCTTGATGATAGCAAACTACAGGAGCATCAATGCCGCATCCAAAATGGCTGAAGCAATTGAACGCCAGGACAGTGCCGCTTTGACATATATAAATGTGGACGTAAAAAAAGGCAGGGAGCTTTTCACGGCTAACAACGAAGAGTTTTTAAAATGGTACGAGGTGGATGTCAATAACGTAACAGAAAAGGGTGAAAGAGATCTTGTCCAGTCACTTAAGAGCTCGTATACAAACTATGTAAACCTATTCCTGGATTTGCAGGAAATCCGCAGCCGGTCGGGTGTAGAAGCGGCCAATGAGTTTTACAACTCAAAAATGACGCCGGAATTTACTAATACCAAGGAGGATTTAAGGAAATTAAGTCTCATTAACGAAAAAGCCATGTTTGAAAGTAAGGATCTGGCCACCGAGAATGCTAAAAAGTCCATGTATCTGGTATTGGGAATTTCTTTATTCGCAATAGTGGGGGGCTATGCCATTTCAAGATTTTTTACAAACAGATTCCTGCAGCCCATAACCTCACTGACACAGACAATGAAGCTGATCAAAGCCGGAGATCTGAACAAACAGGCTGATATCCGGACAAGGGATGAAATCGGAGAGCTTTCAGTCGAATTCAACAATATGACCCGGAGGCTGCAGCAATATGAGCAAAGTACGCTGGGACAGTTACTTATCGAAAAGAACAAGTCCCTGGCAATTGTCAAAAGCATATCTGATCCGTTGATAGTTCTGGATACCGATTACAGGATCATATTGGTCAACAATGCCTTTGAAAGAATATTCAATGTTGCCGAGGATGTTTTTCTAAACAGGCATTTTCTGGAGGGAATCAGAAATGGTGAGGTATTTGACTTTATATCCGGCACTTTCAAGTCAGGGGATGAAACTCAGCGAAAGATTTTCTATATCTCCGGAAACAGCGGTAATTACTATTTCAATGTCATAGTTACAACAGTCAAGGACAGCAATGCAAATCTTTCAGGGATGATCGTACTGTTTCAGAATGTCACCCAGTTAAAGGAAGTTGAAAAAATCCGCACAGATTTTATTGCCACCATATCACATGAGTTCAAAACTCCGTTAACCTCTATCATAATGGGCACTGATGTTTTGCAGGAAGAGGGCATGGGGCGACTCAATGATGACCAGAGACAATTTATACAGGCCATCCGTGAAGACAGTGAGAGATTATCCAAACTGGTAAATGATTTGCTGGAACTGACCAGGATAGAGTCGGGGAAAGCCGTATTCAAATTTGGGGAATATGCCATTGACGATATTATTGAATGTGCTGTCAAGCCATTTTATCAGTTGGCCCAGCAGCAGGAAAAAAATCTGTATTTTAGCTGTGAGGATGACATTCCCCATGTCATTGCCGATTTTGAAAAAATCACATGGGTTCTTAACAACCTGATTTCCAACGCATTAAAGTACACCGAAGTAGGTGACGAGATAGTGGTAAATGCAGAGGAAAAGGGAGATATGGTTTATATAACGGTTAAGGATTCAGGACGCGGTATCCCGGAGGAATTCACAGATAAAATATTTGAAAAGTTCGTGCAGGTCAGGGACGGAGATTTTGAAGCCAGAGGTACAGGCCTGGGACTGGCTGTCGTTAAAGAAATTATAGAGGCGCACAATGGGGAGATATGGTGTGAAAGTGAACTTGATGTGGGCAGCAGCTTCATTTTTACACTTGATATTGCAGGAAAGGAACAAAACAGATGAAGAAAGTACTGGTTGTAGATGACACAAAAAATATCAGGATGATTTTGACAAAGTGTCTGGAACTGGAGGGTTATGAGGTAATGACCGCAAGTGACGGAAAGCAGGCTCTTGAGCTGTTCGGAAACAATACTTTTGACCTGGCCTTTTTGGATATCAAGCTTCCTGAAATACGCGGTACCGAAGTGCTCAAGAGAATAAGGGAAGCGGGTATCAGGACTCCGGTGATAATAATAACGGCGTATGCCACCGTAAAAAATGCGGTGGATTGCACAAACCTGGGAGCGGTGGCATATATTCAGAAGCCCTTTTCGGCAGAAAAGATCAGAAGTGTACTGAAAGAATTTGGCCTAAAAACTGTAAATATTGAAAAAGCAGCAGCCCAGCCGGCGGATTTGATAAGTGATGCCAGGGGATTTCTGGAACAGAACCAGTACCATAAAGCGCTTGAGGTATTGAAAACCGCGCTGTCAATAGAATTGAACAATCCTGAGATATATCTGCTGATCAGCAATTCCTATAGGGGAATGAATCAGCCCGGGAATGCCCAAAGATTTTATCAGTTTTATAAAACCTTCACCACATAAATATGCATTTATGCGGTATCCGGAAGTTAAAATACGCTCCCTGCCGGACGGGTCACAATGGTGCCGCCGGTATTTTTACAGCTGCTGTCGTTCCCTCACCGGGAGCACTTTCATAATGAAGTCCGTAGTCAGGTCCGTAACACAGCTGCAGCCGGGAATGAATATTCCATACCCCATAGCCCGATATGGAAGTACCTGATTTTTCTTCCAGAATAACAGCAAGCTGTTCCCGGGACATTCCAACGCCATTATCCCTCACATATATGACTATATCCTCAGCCTGCCGGACTGCACTTATTTCTATTTCTTTCGGACGTCCATCCCTGTTGGGCATGATACCGTGCATTATGGAATTTTCCACAATAGGCTGGAGCACAGTCTTGATGATTGAATATGACTTTATTTCATCAGGTATTTGAATTGTAAGATTTATAGCTCCGTCATATTTGAAATTCTGTATTTTAACATATGCTGAAACATGGGCTGCTTCTTCCCCAATGCTTAAAATATCCCTGCCCTTATTGAGACTTATTTTATAGAATTTTGCCAGTGCCGTTGAAATCTCCGCTATTTGGGGAGCATTGTAATTAAGGGCTCTCCAGTTTATAAGGTCCAGGGTATTATACAGAAAGTGCGGATTGATCTGTGCCTGCAAGGCTTTGAGTTCGGCGGTTTTAATTGCCTTACCGCTTTCATACTGCTCCTTTGAATGCTGTTTTATCCGGTTCACCAGGTAATTAAAGCTGTTTATAAGCTTGCCGATTTCATCCCTTTTTTTAGTGGTTATTGTATTATCAAGGATACCATTTTGCACACTTTCCATCTGCCTGGAGAGAATGCTCAGTCCTTTTGTCATGGAACGGGCGAATAGATATGCGACACTGCAGGTGACGGCTATGCTGACCAGCAGCAGGAGCATTATAATAACTCCCAGCCTGTTGCTCAGGGATAATATTTCCGAAAAGGGGATTATAGCTATCATGGTCCAATCAGAGTCATGAAAGCGGCGGGAATTTACCAAAAAGGATTTTCCGTTTCTTGTGAGCTTTTCCCATTTCATTTCCCTGTCGGGCAGCTGATCGTGGGCCAGATCAAGTTTTTCAAAGGCATTTTCCCTCAAGGTGTTTATCATCTGATTATTTGAATTTTGGATATACACTACACCGTTTTGGGTAATATTGGCCTTTTGAATAATTTCATTGATGCCGTCGGCTTTCATGCTGATCCGCTCGACTCCGATAGTGTTATTCCCTCCGTATATGCTGTTTATTTTTCTCAACAGGCTTATAAGTATGACAGGTGACTGCTGATCAGGCAGCCTGATTTTCTCGGGCGGAAGCCAGATCCGCATTTCGTTGGAATTAAACCATTTTTTATATTCTTCATTTTGTTCCAGAAGTTGGTTTGAGAAAAAGAACAGATTCTGCCTGGAATACATAAGACTGTCGTCGACATATAAGCTCGCAAGATAGGCATCCTTGGAATAACTGAGGGAGTTTAAAAGCTTTTCCAGTGCCAGCATATCCAGGTGCTGCTGCTGATAATCATATCTGTAGCTGTAAAGGTCCTTGCTCAATATTGACTGGACTGCTTCATTGGAATAAACCACATCGGCGGTATACAGAAGGGACTCTATTTTTTTATCAATGAAATCATATGCCTGGGAAAAGGATTTATCGGCTGAATACTGTATCTGCTGCTTGTAATCTCTTGATACATAGGAGTACACTACCACAAGGACCGTCATTATCGAAATGAAGATCAGGGCGGAAAAGGACAGCATGAGTTTGGTCCGCATGGAACGGTTCATATATTTTTGGTACAGCCTTTTAAAAGGAAAATTCATCATAAGCCTTTCTCCCTGAATTCAGAAGGTGTAATTCCAATCAGCTTTTTAAACATCTTGGCATAATAATTGGGATCCTGATAGCCCACACTTTCGGCAATATGATACAGCTTAAACTGTTTATCCCTCAGAAATGCTTTTGAACGCTCTATTCTGACAGCAGTAATATACTGGCCTATGGTTTTGCCGGTCTCCTTTTTGAACAGATTGGACAGATATGTAGGAGACAGGTATACTTTCTCAGCCAGCCAGGGCACCGAGAGATTCACATCGGAGTAATTTTGCTGTATATGATATGCAACATCCAGTATTGTTGCATGATTGCTGTTCAAATCCTGAAAATAGTTAAAAACCAGGTCTACCTTTTCCATGAGGAAATCATGGAGCTCCTGCAGAGTATCCATGGAAGACACTTTCTCCCAGATATAGTCACTGGGTACATCGACAGTAAAGTCCAGCTGGCCGTGAAATTTATCGGCAGAGTGCATGAGCTGGTATATCATTTGCAGGTATATATGTTTGATGTTGTTAATCAGGACATTGTCCTGGGTTTTAAAGAAATCATATATTTTGTTGACAATACCGGTTGTCAGGGCTTTATCATGGTTATCAAAAGACTTTGTAAACTCATCATACAAAAATGTATTTGAGAGGGAATTATCGCTGTAGGTGTCACTGTATTCAACAACATTTCCGTAACCATGGAAAAAAAGCTTCTGCAGTGCAATCACTGCTTTTTGATATGAATCGATTACACGGTCCAGGCCTTTTTCCGGTTGACCTATGGCACAGTACATACCGTCGGAATCAATGCTTTCGGATGCAAAAGCCTGCTTGATTGCTGAAATTGCTCTTCCGTGGCTCTTCAGATCGGCAGCATTATCGCAGGATATTATTGAAATGAGATGACGGCTGTCCTTGTAGGTAATAATATGCTCAAAGGCTGAAAGCACCCCGGCCAGACTGCTTTTTATATTTGAATCCTCTTGCTGCCAGTCGGCCGATTCATTTTTTAACTTGAAGATGATTACAAGATAAAAGTCCTCTTTTTTCTGAAACAAGTTATCCAGCAGTTTCAGGTCGTGTTCAACCGCATCGGTATTGCGGGAAGATATCAATGTGGAAACAACTCTGTTTTTTATCAGGGAAAGGCTGTTTATCAAAGTCTGATTAATATTTTCCAGTTCACGCTTTTGATTTTGTTCCTGGAGACATTGATCCACAGCAGCTTTGATTGCATGTTCCACCTCGGGTATTTCAATGGGCTTTTCCACATAGCTTACCGCGGACAATGCAATGGCAGCTTTTAAGTATTCCTTTTCGGAGTAGCCGCTCAGGAAAATTATACGGCAGTTGGGCTGATGCTGGCGCAGCTGCCGGCACAGTTGTATTCCATCCATTCCCGGCATACAGATATCAGACAAAATTATATCGGGCTGATATGTCTTGGACAGGTCTATTGCATCAAAGGCATTTCCGACATCCTGTATTTCATCAATACCCAGCATGTCCCAATGAATATATTTTTTTAAACCGTTTCTTGTGCTTATTTCATCATCAACTATTAAAATCTTCACAGACCCTGCACCCCCACGTGTTGACAAGCCGGTTTAGCAATGCGCATACAATGGCTTGACTAAAAGATAATAACAGATATTAAATAAATTTCAAAATAAATTTCAATATGCAATTTATAAAATGAAAACAAATTAATTATCCCCGAAACAAGATGGTATGGAACGCTAAACCCTCTCCAAACAGCGTCATTGTTAGATTAACATACTAATAATTATAACGCAATACGTCCTGGTGCCATGTGAAAATATATCTTAGATTTTTCCTTAAAACAGTAGTTTTGTCGTATTAAATTATCAAAATCCATGCTTTATAATTTAACACAACAAGAGCAGCACACACCAAATGCAAACATCCAATCGGGAACCAGAAAGGGTCGGTATAATGAAAAATCATCAATTCCTAAATGAATTCAATAAAAACAAGGCACTCTTTATTATGATTGCTCCGGCAGTCCTGTTAACAATAATTCTTTCCTACATTCCAATGAGCGGCCTGGTTTTGGCTTTTAAAAATTTCAGATATGATTTGGGGGTTTTTGGCAGTCCCTGGGCAGGGTTTGAGAATTTTAAATATTTCTTTTTATCGGGAACAGGTGCAAGAGTAACTTTCAATACCATATTCTACAACTTGATAAATCTGATAACATCCCAGTTCTTATCCATGCTTGTAGCTATTTTTATCACTGAAATATTTGGGAAGACCTATAAAAAAATATGCCAGTCTCTGATTTTTCTTCCGTATTTTATTTCATGGGTTATTGTGGGAACCTTTATTTATAATATATTCAACTATGAAACGGGAACCTTTAATTCAATTTTAAAATTCTTCAATATGGAGCCCATCAATATGTACAGCATACCGTCAGCCTGGGTATGGATTATAATGATTTTCAATTCCTGGAAATGGGTGGGTTATAACTCGATAATCTACATGGCGGCCATAACAAACATTGATGCCGAATGTTATGAGGCAGCCGACATTGATGGAGCTAACATTTTCCAGAAAATCAGAAGCATCACTTTTCCAAGCATCATGCCCACAATCATTGTTATGCTGTTACTGAATGTAGGCCGTATACTGCGGGGAGATTTCCAGATGTTTTACCAGATCGTGGGCAACAACGGGCAGCTGTATAATACAACGGATGTCATTGACACTTTTGTATTCAGGTCACTGCTTACCAGCAGTGATATGGGAATGACTGCCGCAGTTTCCTTCTACCAGTCGGTACTCTGCCTGGTAATCATTCTGGCGGTTAACGGAATTGTAAAAAGGGTCAATAAAGAATACGCGCTGTTCTAGACTTGAACTTATCTCCAGAAATAAAAAACAACAAAGGAGCCTTATAAATGAGTTATTCTACATTAGTAAACAATAGAATCCGGATGTCCAAATCTACAATAATATTTAACATAATCGGTTACTCAATATTATCGGTTTTGGCACTGCTTTGCATATTCCCTTTTATCATGCTTTTATCAGGTTCTTTCACAGCAGAGCAATCAATAGCACAGTACGGCTATGGCATTATTCCCAGGGAATTTTCCACAAATGCTTATGACCTGCTTTTCAAAAATCCGGGAGAAATAATACATGCCTATGGTGTAACCATATTTATAACTGCAGCCGGGACCTTCTTCGGCCTGTTTGTTACAAGCATGACTGCATATGTGCTCAGCAGACAGGACTTCAAATACCGTAACGGCTTTTCTTTCTTCTTTTACTTCACCACGCTCTTCAACGGTGGAACACTGACCATATATATTTTCTTTGTAAAATATTTAAACCTGAAGGATAGTTATTTGGCCCTGATACTGCCGTTACTCATAAATGTCTTTTATTTGCTGATCATGAGAAGTTTTATGGCCTCAATACCTTCATCCATTATTGAATCTGCTAAAATTGACGGTGCCGGAGAATTTCTTATTTATGTCAGGTTAATCCTGCCATTGAGCAAGTCGGGCCTGACTACCATCGGATTGTTCATCCTGCTGGGCTATTGGAATGACTGGTACAATGCAATGCTGTATATTTCAGATTATAAAATGTATCCGTTGCAGTACATGCTGTACAACATGCTTTCTGCAACCGAGGCAATTTCGAGGATATCCTCGTCGTCGGGTATTGAGATATCGAATATGCCGGCACAATCATTAAAAATGGCTATGGCGGTTATTGCTACAGGACCTGTACTGCTGGTATATCCATTTGTTCAGAAGTATTTTGTCAAGGGTATTACCATTGGTGCAGTTAAGGGATAATATAACTGCAGTATGGTTAAAAATAAATACCAAATTATATTTTCGGGAGGAAAAAGTATGAAAAGAAAGCTCTATTCCTTACTGGTATCGGTACTGGCTGCAGCATTGGTTTTCGGCGGCTGCGGCAGTCAGGGCGGCAACCCGTCGGGAGCGTCAGACACAAGTGCGGTTTCGACTGCCGGTTCTTCAGCTCAGAGTAAGATCGATACATCTAAAGAGGCGGAGATAGTGATGTACATAATAGGTAATCAATCTCCGGATTTTGAAAATGTAATGAAGGAATTCAACAAAAAGTCACTGGACGACCTGAATGCCACATTGCAGGTAAACTACCTCAACTGGGGTGAGTACAAAACCAAGTATCCGCTGATACTTTCGGCCGGTGAACCAATTGACCTGATCTATACCGCTACCTGGATGAACTATTATTACCAGGCACAAAAGGGAGCCTTCAAGCCCATTGAGGATTTGCTGCCGGTATACTGCCCTGAAAGCTACAAAACCATTACCGAAGAAGCTATGAAGCAGGCAACCGTAAACGGGCATATTTATGCTGTGGCAGGAACCAAGGAAAGCTATAACGCATATGGGCCGGTTGTGAGAAAAGACCTGATGGACAAGTACGGTATGAAATCCATTGATACCTTTGACCAGTACGGCGATTTCCTCAAGGCTGTTGCAAAGAATGAAAAAGGTATGGACCCCACCTTCTTTACTTCAACCGGAAGTGAAATAGATGATATTTATATGCTTAGCAAGGGCTTGTATCCTTTAACGGGAAATTCAGGCAGCATATACTGGATTGATCCGAAACAGGAGCAGCCCAAGGTTTTCTCAAAGACCGACTGGGATGGCATGCCTGAATTCCTTGCCAAGATGAAGGAATGGAGTGATGCGGGCTGCTGGTCCAAATCCGCCCTGGCAAACAAGGATACCGAAAAGATGAACAACGGAACTGCCGCATCAAGAATAAAGAATCTTGAAGTCTGGGTAAGCAGTAACATTGATACAAAGTGGGATTTCAATTTCTATAACTTTGTTGAGCCAATAGAAATACTTTCACACATGCAGGATGCCATGGCGGTACCTACTTCTTCAAACAATACCGAACGTGCCCTGATGCTTCTGGATAAAATCAAATCCGACAAAACCTACTACAACCTGCTTAACTTCGGTATTGAAGGTGTAAACTACAAGATTCATGAAGACAACACAATTGAGTCTGTAGATTCCACGAAGTTTGCCTTCCAGAATGGTTTCTGGGGAATGCAGATGAGAGACTTCGACCTGAACAAGGTGGGATCGCCTGAAACACTTCCACAGATTCAGAAAGAATATCATGACACGGCAGTACCCAATAAATTCAGATCATACTACATGGACACTGAAAAGATAAAGAACGAATATGCAGCCGTACAGAATGTTATGGAACAGTACTTCAATCCTCTTGAGCTGGGTTATGTGGATCCTGTCAAGGGTTTGGACACTACACAGAAACAGATGAAGGCAGCCGGCAATGAAAAAGTTCTTGCCGAACTCCAGGCACAAATAGATAAATTTATAGCAGATAACAAGTAATATCCAATGCCATACCGGACAAATTCCTGATATATACTGGAGTTTGTCCGGTATGAAACGTAGCTGGTTTGCGGATGCTATGCGGCTCGAAGCCATAAATATGGCTTAAATATGGCTTAGGAGGTTAATATGAAGAGCTTGATAAGAGTAATAGAAACCTGTAAGGATACAGAGGACAGGCTGAGTGATAAAGGTACAAAAGAGTTCAGAATTGATGCACTTGAACAGGAAAACAAATTAATAAACATATACAGTGATGTTAAATATCAGGCAATAGAAGGTTTCGGAGGAGCATTTACTGAAGCCTCCTGTACCACCCTGGACAAATTGACAACGGAACAGCGTAAAGAAATTCTCACTGCTTACTTCGATAAAGACAGGGGAATAGGCTACAATTTTTGCCGTACACATATCAACAGCTGTGATTACGCCCTGGAAGAATATACATATGACGAGGTTGAAGGAGATTTTGAACTGAAGCATTTTTCCATAGAACGTGATACTAAAAGCTTGGTTCCGATGATCAGGGATGCTTTTGCCATTGCCCCTGACATGAAATTATTCGCCAGTCCGTGGAGTCCTCCGGGATGGATGAAAACCAACCTGGAAATGGTCAACGGCGGAAAACTTAAAAAGGAATGCTACGGGGTTTGGGCCAGGTATATTGCAAAATATATAAGGGAGTATCAAAACCAGAATATAGATATATGGGGTATTACAGTACAAAATGAAGCAAAGGCGGTACAGCCATGGGAATCCTGCGTGTATACCGCCGAAGAGGAAAGGGATTTTGTCAGGGACTATCTCGGCCCCATTTTAAGAGAAAATGGACTTGGCCATATCAGGATAATTATTTGGGATCACAATAAGGAAAGAATTGTAGAGCGCTCCAGGGCCGCTTTTGGAGATACGGCAGCAGCGGAGTATATTGACGGTGTGGGAGTGCATTATTACTCGGGAGATCATTTTGAAGCCCTTAACATAACGCATGAATTGTTCCCTGACAAAAATATTTACGGAACAGAGGCCTGTACCAGACAGAACCTTGAAAATCCCTGGCTGTCGGGGGAAAGATATGCACATGATATAATGGGGAACTTTAACAACTGGTCCTGTGCCTGGACCGACTGGAATCTGCTTCTGGACGAGAATACCGGTCCGAGTCACTGGCGGGAAAAGCAAATAGCAATGGGTGACAAAGGCATTTACTGGTTTGGAAATTCACCCATTATGGCAGATACCGGGACAGGTGAAATAACCTACGGAGCAGCATATTATTACATGGGCCATTTCAGCAAATTTGTAAAAAGAGGTGCCAGAAGAATAGGCTTAAGTACATATACTCCGAATCTGGAGGCCATAGCCTTTGAAAATCCCGACCGGCAAAAGGTTGCAATAGTTATGAATAAAAATGATGCCGACCAGGAATTTACACTGAGAATTGAAGGGAAAATTGCGGATTTTAACGCAAAAGCACACTCTATCCTGACTTTGCTGTTCTAAGAAATATAACTGAAAAAAGCAGATTAAGCATGTAGCACTTACAGCTGTCAGTATCAGGTTGATACAAACCTGTCGACAGGAGTGGTACTGCTTTAATCATATATGTATACATGTATACAAATTTTAAAAACAAGGAGCACACTATGTCTTTATGCACATTAAAACAAGCACTGGACTTTGCAGGACAAAAAGAGTGCGGTATAGGTATGTTCAATGTGGTAACAGCCGAATATGCCGCAGCAATAGTACAGGCTGCAGAGGAAGCAAATATGCCTGCAATCATCGGCATGCCCGAAAGATTTTTCCAATTCTATGATATAGATATGATGTCAAATCTGTGCGTTGAATTGGCCCGGAATGCCTCGGTACCGATTGTCGTACATCTTGATCACGGCAAAAGCTTTGATATGGTAATGAAAGTTTTAAGAAGAGGCTTTACCTCGGTCATGTTCGACGGTTCGGCACTGGAGTATGAAGAAAACGTAAAGCAGACAGCCGAAATTGTAAAGATTGCCCATGCAATGGGGGTTTCAGTTGAAGGGGAACTTGGATACGTGGGAAATGCGGCCAGCGGAGCAATAGACAGTTCACTGATGACCAAACCCGAGCAGGCTGCCGACTTTGCAGAGCGTACAAAAGCAGATGCACTTGCGGTAGCGATAGGAAATCTGCACGGTCACTACAAGGGCACTCCGAAGCTTGACTTTGATAGACTGGAAAAAATACGAGCTGCGACAGCCTGCGACCTGGTACTTCACGGCGGCTCGGGAATCTCTGAGACCGATTTTGTGAGGGCGGTAAAAACAGGAATCAAAAAGGTAAATATATATACCGCACTTTCAGATTGTACACTTGACTTTTTCAGAACAAAACAATCCGAATACAGTGTATGGCTGGATTTCTCAAAGGATATGCGTTTAGAGCTTACAAAGCTTATAAAGGAATTTATCCTTTTATTTGGCTGTCTGAGGAAACCAAACGACCAATAAATAATGGAATGGGGGATGAAAATGAAGTTTGGCTGTTGCGGCAATATGCTGGTACAAACCGGTGTGGGAGATTTTACAGCTCCGGTCATAAAGCAGTTGGGATACGACTATATCGAGCTTCCACTGGCTCCGATGGCACAGCTTGATGAGCAGGATTTTAGAGCAGTGGAACAAAACTTGAAGGAATCGGAAATTCAATGTGAGGTATGCAACATTTTATTTCCTCCGCAAATTAGACTCTTTTCATCTGAAACAAGTGACAAGCAAATAGGAGAGTATCTGAAGCATGCATTTTCTCGTGCACAAAGACTGGGTGTGCAATATGTGGTCTTTGGGAGCGGACCCTCCAGAACAGTTCCTGAGGGCCTGGGCAGAATTGATGCCTGGGACCGTCTGGTGGCTATAACCCGTTATATTGGAACGGTTTCCATGAGATACAATATTACCATCCTGATTGAACCCTTGAGACACCAGGAATGCAACATAATAAATTCGGTCAGGGAGGGTTTGAAACTGGCTAAAAGTGTAAAACACCCGAATATTAAGCTGTTAGTGGACTTTTTTCACTTGAGGCACCAGCAGGAAGACCCCTCTGTAATACTGGAAACAGAGGATTATATAAAACACGTACACATAGCAAATACCTTTGACAGGGTCTTCCCAAAGCAGCTTGAAGAAGACAGTTATCAATCTTTTATTGAAGCTCTGAAAAAAATAAACTACGATGCAAGAATCAGTGTTGAAGCTTATACAAATGACTTCGAAAAAGATGCTTTGGATTCCCTAAACTTTTTAAAAAGTTATTTCAGATGGTAGGCGCAGAAAGAAAATGAAAAAGTATTGCATAGATGCTTTTTTGTGTGCCGCCATGGGACAACCATCCGGCACATTGGGACATGGAGGTTAAAAAATGAGTAGACAAAATACGGAATACATACTGCAAAAGGGAAAAGAACTGTTATTGGAATATAAGGACTCAATTCTCAGAATGTCTGTCCTGCAGCAAGCTGCCGATGCTGTGGATAACGGAGTCCACATAGGAGGAGTATTTTCTGCGGTGATCCCGCTTGCGACGCTGTATTACGGCGGATTTATCCAGCTGGATATTGAGAATCCCACAGCAGAAGACCAGGATGCATTTGTACTCAGCAAAGGCCATTCGGTAGCGGCAATTACAACGATATATGCCGATAAGGGATATTTCCCGAAGGATTTATTAAAGAATACAAGATCAATTGAGAGTATAATCAACGGCCATCCCGGTCCACTGATGCCCGGAGTGCACATTTCCACCGGACCCTTAGGGCAGGGACTATCAGCAGCAGCCGGTTTCGCATTGATAAGGAGGGAAGCTCCCAAGCGGGATGTTTACTGTATGTCCGGGGACGGAGAGCTGCAGGAAGGTTCCATATGGGAAGCTGTTATGTATGCCGGTGAAACCGGTTTGGAGAATCTGTGCCTTATAGTTGACAGAAATTACGGACAGCTGGATTGCACCAACCGTTTGATACTTGGACTGGGCGATTTAAAAGCAAAATTTGAGGCCTTCGGCTGGAGGGTATTTGAAATTGACGGAAGAAGCTATTCTCAAGCCTATGAAGCCTTTGATACTTTCAAAAACAAAGTGCGGGACGGAAGGCCTACGGTGATTATATCCAATACAACCAAAGGCTTTGGGGGATTTTCCAACCTAACTGACAGTCATAAGACGAATTTTTCAGGCAAGGTTTTTGAGCTCGAAATGGAATATCAAAAAAAGAGACTTGCAAACAGGGCACAAGAGCTGGCCAGGTTCCTGTCGGGACTGGAGGGACAGGAAGAAGCCGCAGTAAAGGAATTGGAAGCTTTTGCCGCCGGCATGAACCTGTCTGTTGTTCCGGGTGCCCCGGACAAGTCTTTTAAAGTTATAGCTACAGAAGCAAAAGCAAAAACCTGCAAAGCGGCGCCCAGAAACAAAAAGCTGCAATATCCCCGGGATATGCTGCCGGTACTTGATAAAACAAAAGAATATGCTGCCAGCTCAATAGTCACAGATGTAATGAAGGTTTTTGCACAGGATGAAAAGGTTGTGTCCATAGATTCCGACCTGTCGTCAACAAGTGGGTTATTTGACGGGATAAGTGCCGTTGATAAAACAAGGGCCGTAAATGTGGGAATCGCAGAAGTTAATATGATGTGTATGGGAGAGGCATACGCGGCAGCCGGCTATAATGCCTGGGTAAGTACCTTCTGCCCCTTCTTTGAATGGAGAGCGCTGAGAAGAATAGCCATAGGATACCAGGAACGCCTTGAAGCAATAGAGTCAAAAGCTGGCTGGCTTAGCGACGGACACCGGCTTGATCTCACTTTCCTGGCTACGGCACCGAATCTCGAGACCCAGACAAACGGTGCAACTCATATGGGAAATGACGATATAACCGTATTCAGCGGAATTGCACATCTTAAAATAATAGACACCTCGTGTCCGCAGCAGCTTATGAGTATCATGGAATGGATTGCCGAAGGAAACAAGGGCCTGGTGTACCTGAGAATAATGCGGGCAAAATCCAAGGTGCTCTATTCCTCCGATTATACCTTTGAGTTTGGAAAGGGCTATTATCTCAGCAGGTATGAAGGCAGTAAAATTGCTGTTATAACAAGCGGAAGGGGTGCCCATGAAGCCCTTGCTGCGGCAGAAATACTAAAAGGCGAAGGTGTAGAAGTTGATATTATTGACATGCCGTCGGCTGATGAAGCAATGTTTGTTGAACTGGCCGGATCAGGCAAGTCACTGCTCTTTGCAGAACAGAACAACGGGTATCTATATTCGGAATTCCAGAAAACCATGTTTAAAAATAAAGTGAACCCCGATCTGAATAAAATATTTTCCATCAATGCCCTGGATGAGAGTGGAAAAGCCAGATTCATTCATTCAGGTACATACAAACAGCTTGCAGAACATCTGGGACTCAGCGCAAAACAGCTTGTCGGCGCAGTTAAAAAAATTATAACGGGTTAAATACAGGAGGTAGGAAAAATGGAAGTAAATAAATTAAAGCTTTTTATAAATAATGAGTGGGTGGAGTCCAAATCCCAAAAATACATGGACATTATGGATCCGAGTACGGGTACGGTCATAGCACAAACTCCGTGCTGTACACAGGAAGAGGTAGAGCTGGCCGTTAAGGCTGCAAATGACGCATTTCCTGCATGGTCCGATACGCCTGCAATTAAAAGAGTGCAAATTTTATATAAGTTCAGAAGTCTGATAGAAGAGCATCTGGATGAGCTTACATACATTTGTGCGCGGGAAAACGGAAAAGTGTGGGAAGAAGCCAAAGGTGATATTTTAAAGGTAAAAGAGATAACAGAACATGCCTGCGGTATTCCGTCTCTGATGATGGGGGAATCTCTGATGAATACTTCGGCCGGATATGATACGGTGCTATACCGTGAACCTGTGGGAGTCTTTGCAGGAATTGCACCGTTTAATTTCCCCGGAATGATCCCTATGGGCTGGATG
Organism: Ruminiclostridium cellobioparum subsp. termitidis CT1112; assembly: GCF_000350485.1. Taxonomy (GTDB): domain Bacteria; phylum Bacillota; class Clostridia; order Acetivibrionales; family DSM-1351; genus Ruminiclostridium; species Ruminiclostridium termitidis. The sequence goes on along the minus strand of NZ_AORV01000054.1, from coordinate 58,668 downwards.
ATGCCCTTGTGTATAGCCACCGGCAACACAATGGTGCTTAAGCTTGCAAGTATGACGCCCATGACTTCCATCCGCTGTCTGGAACTTATGCAGGAAGCAGGTTTGCCGGCCGGAGTTATAAATGCTGTAACCTGCAGCAGGAATGAAGCGGAAATTTTATTGACAGATCCTGCAATAAAGGGTGTAAGCTTTGTGGGTTCAACCTCGATAGGTGCTCATGTATACAAAACCGCAGCTGCCAGCGGAAAGAGAGTCCAGGCATTGACCGAAGCCAAAAATCACGCACTGGTGCTGGAAGACGCACCGTTGGAGAGAACTGCAAGGGGAATAATCAATGCAACCTTTGGCTGTGCGGGTGAAAGATGTATGGCACTGCCGGTGATTGTGGCACAGGAGAGCATAGCCGACAAATTGACCGGCTTACTGGTCAAATACGCTAAAGAGCTTAAAATCGGACCTGCCTATGATAGAACATCAACCCTGGGTCCGGTTATTTCATCCTCCCACAAGGAATGGGTGCTCAATTGGATCGGAAAGGGAATTTCCGAAGGGGCAAAGCTGGTGCTTGACGGCAGAGCTGTGAAGGTGGATGGAAATGAAGGCGGATACTACATCGGGCCGACCATATTTGACCAGGTGACATCTGATATGACTGTGGGTGATGATGAGATCTTCGGGCCTGTTTTATGCATAAAGCGTGTCAAGGACTTTGAAGAAGGCCTTGCAGTAATGAATGCAAACCGGTTTGCAAACGGCTCGGTAATATTTACTCAAAGCGGATATTACAGCAGGGAATTTGCAAAGAAAACAGACGGAGGCATGGTGGGGATAAATGTGGGCATTCCTGTTCCGGTAGGTATATTCCCGTTTACAGGCCACAAACAATCCTTCTTTGGAGATTTGCATGCCATCGGAAAAGACGGAGTCAGGTTCTTTACCGAGACAAAGGCGGTAACTACCAGATGGTTTGACGATGCTGAAAAAAATAATAAGAACGTCAGTACCTGGGATGGTTCTTTATAATAAGCAACTTGTTTACAAAGGATGTATCGCAAAACTAATACAATTTAAATCCATGTGAAACTTTAGTGCCCTCGTACTAACTTCAAAAAATGGATAGCTCACAAAGTACATGCCTTAAATTTGTACGGCTCATCACAGGTACTTTTAATAGAGCTTATCATTTTTTGAAGTTGTACTCGCGCACTATGATCAGTAACACATTATTTTCATTTGTTTTGAGACAGCCCGGAAAACAATTTGCTTAAAAATTATCCGGGCCGCAAGCTTAAAGAAAGGGGGAGAATAGTTTGAGAGATTCTGAGGTTAATATTAACCGCGAATACGATGTGCTGTGCATTGGGCTTATAAATATGAACATGCCTGTCAGACCGGTTGATAAAGGTGTTTTTGACAGGGATGTGACAATGGTGGATGCAATTGATATAATGCCGGGCGGAGATGCCATGAATGAAGCCATTACCCTGAGCAGGCTTGGCAACAGAGTGGGACTTGTGGGGAAAATCGGAGAGGACATTTTCGGTCAAATGCTGCTGGAGATGACCTCCAGGGCAGGAGTTGACACGAAATACATATGTAAGGATAAAAATGCTAGTACGAGTGTATGTGTAATGCTGGTCAATCAGGACGGAAGCCGCAATTTCGCATCTCACAGAGGCGCAAACTGTGAATTTTCTCTGGAGGACATAGATCTTTCGATTCTAAAGCAAACCAAAATTGTAAACATAGGAAGTATATATGCCTTGAAAAAGCTCGACGGGGAAGGTGTAGAGACTATTCTACTTGAAGCGCGCAAAAATGGAGTCATTACATGCGCGGACATGATGTGTGACACATACGGAAAAGGCTTTGCTGCAATAAAGGGAGCATTGGGCAAGCTGGATTATTTTATTCCCAGTTATGATGAGGCTGCAGCAATAACAGGAGAAACAAGGGTTGAAAAGATAGCAGAAAAGCTGCTGGATGTAGGTATAAAGAATGTGATAATCAAATTGGGCGCAAAGGGCTGCTTTGTTTCCAATGATAAACAAAGTTTTTATGAAGCTCCCTATGAGGCTGAGGTAGTGGACACGACAGGTGCGGGAGACAACTTTGTCGCAGGCTTTTTGACCGGCTTGAACATGAATTGGGAGCTGAGCAGATGCATAGAGCTGGCGAACGCCGTGGGATCGCTGGCGGTGGGAAAGGTTGGCTCAAATGGCGCTGTACACAGTAGGGACCAGGTTATGGAGTTTATGAAAAACACAAGGAAAATCAATATAAACAGGTCAATTTAGTATACGTGCACATATAAAAGCACGCTGAGGAGGTATTTTATGCTGGAGGAATACAAGCAAAAGCACAGGGTAAAGATCGGTTTAGCTCCGACAAGAAGAATTCTGACCAGAAAGAACTTTTTTGACAAAGCCGATGCCATAAAAGAAAAAGATATTATAGAAGACACTCTGGATCAGAACGGAATAGAATATGTAAATCTGGATTTTCTTAATGAAGAAGGTTTGCTTTATCAGGGCTGTGATTCCGACAGAGCGGCTAAAAAATTCATCGAAGCAGGTGTGGATGCCATCTTTGCACCACACTGCAATTTCGGGACTGAAGATGCAGTTGCAAAGCTGGCTAAAAAAGTTAACAAGCCGCTGTTATTGTGGGGCCCCAGGGACGGAGCTCCAAAGCAGGACGGAAGCCGTGAGAGAGACAGCCAGTGCGGTCTTTTTGCCACCTCAAAGGTTCTTCAGCAATTCGGGGTTCCATTTACATATATACCGAATACCCGAGTTGAGGATGCACTGTTTAAAAAAGGATTGAAGAATTTTATATCGGCAGCGGCTGTTGTCAAGTCAATGACAAATTTGAGAATCGGTCAGATAGGAACACGTCCCGCAGGCTTCTGGACTGTAAAGTGCAACGAGGAAGAGCTGCTTGAACGCTTTGGCATTGAAGTGGTACCTGTAACAATACCCGAAATCAAAAGTTCAATGGATGAAATTCTGTCAGTGAAGCCTGTTATACTCAAAGAGACCATTAATGATATTAAAATAAAGATTGACAGAATAGATATAAATGACGAAGCCCTGCAAAAAACGGCGGCCCTGAAGATTGCCATCAGGCAATGGGCCGATGCCGAAGGACTTTCAGCTATTGCCATGCTTTGCAATAAACCTGTAAGGGAAGCCTTCGGCATCACTCCCTGCTTCACAATGTCGGACCTGACAGATGACGGACTTCCGGTCATATGCGAAACTGATATACATGGTGCGGTAACTTCCATTATGACTCAGGCGGCAGTTCTTGGAGACAGTGCTACTTTTCTTGCGGACATGACTGTCCGGCATCCTGAAAATGACAATGCCGAGCTGTTGTGGCACTGTGGTGTTTTCCCTCAAAGTCTTAAGAGCAGGAACTCAAAGACAGTGCTGAATAACCACTATGGAGCCAATTTCCCCGGTGCCTGTGAGTGGGAAATAAAGGGCGGGGATATAACAGTTTCCAGATTTGACGGAGTCAGGGGAGAGTATAAGCTTTTGCTGGCTGAAGGCAGGGGAATTCAGGGCCCGAAAAACAACGGCACATACGTGTGGGTTGAATTTAAGGACTGGATGAAGATGGAGAACCGCCTTATCAATGGCCCTTATATACACCATTGTACCGGAGTTCACGGAAAGGTTGCCGCAGCTCTGTATGAGGCCTGTAAGTATATTCCGGGACTTACTCCCGACCCTGTGGATCCTACAAGGGAAGAAATTGAAAACTTCCTGATAAGATGATTTTTAAATAAAAAATTTACAAACGTGTATTTCAAACAGATGGGATAAAAACGAAAGGACTGATTGCATGAAGATAGCAATTGTTACCGAATCAAGTTCGGCAGCTAAAAACTCAATGGTGGAAGCCGCTTTGAACAAGACAGGACATGAAATAATCAATCTTGGTATGTACGGTGTGGACGGTGAGCCGGCGGTTTCATATATTGATACCGGCTTTATGGGGGCATTGCTCCTCAATACCGGCTGTGTGGATTTTGTAGTGGGAGGCTGCGGTACGGGACAGGGCTTTGTAAACGCCATAGTTCAGTATCCCGGAGTAGTCTGCGGTCTTATTTCAGAGCCTCTTGACGCCTGGCTCTATGGGCAGATAAACGGCGGGAACAGCATTTCACTGGCGCTGAACAAGGGCTTTGGATGGGCTGGGGACGTAAATCTTGAGTTTATCTTTGAGAAGCTTTTCAGTGTGGAATTCGGAACAGGATATCCGGCGCACAGAAAAGAGGTTCAGGCCGGAGCAAGGAAGCAGCTGGCTGCCGTATCAGAGCTGACACACCTTTCCTTTGCCGAAATCCTGGGCAGGATGGATAGGGAATATTTAAAGAAGATATTGTCATATCCCGGCCTGAAGGAAGCTATGGAAAAAAGTGCCGACGGAACATTGGCTTCAACAAAAGCTCTGTTTACTTTAATTAATACACTATAGACCGAAAGTAAAAGGAGAATTGGACTATGAACGAATTTCAAACAAAACTTGATAAGGTGAAGAGGTTCCTGGATGAAAAAGGTTCGGACGGCATAATTTTATCCAAAAGAGAATCCTTTTCCTGGCTGACCTGCGGAGCTCATGATTTTGTAGCCAAATTTTCAGAAACAGGAGTTGCCGACCTGATAGTTATGAAGGACAAATGTTATGTGGCAGTCTCCGAGATAGAGCGCTGCAGGATGATGGACGAGGAGATAAAAATACCGGATTTTGAGCTTGTGAGTTTTGACTGGTACAGGAATAAAAATGATGTTATCGGCCAGTTGACCCGAGGCAGGAAGGTTGCCAGTGATACGGGAAATTTCAATACGCCGAACCTTTGTGAAGATTTCAGAAGGCTGAGATTTTCTCTGTGCGCCGAAGAAACCGGGAGACTGGAGGAACTTTGCAGCAGGATTGCAATTGCCGTACAGGAAACCTGCAGGGAAATATATGTGGGAGATACCGAACACGAAATAGCTGCAAACATTGGCAGCAAACTTATGAAGCAGGGGATTCAGCTGCCTGTCTGCCTCATTGCGGCCGACGACAGGATCAGAAAGTACAGGCATCCCGTTCCCACAGGAAATAAGGTGAAAAAATATGCTTTAGTTGTAGTTGGGGCCGAAAAGTACGGTTTGTATGTATCAATGAGCAGAATGGTGAGCTTTGGAGAACCTGATGACGAAATTCTGAGAAAGCAGAAAGCCTGTCTGGAGGTTGATGCCGCTTTGATAAGGAATACCGTTGTTGGTACCGGTGTATCCGATATTTTCAAAGCAGCTGTCAATAAATATGAAATGACAGGCTTTGCCGGGGAATGGAAATTCCATCATCAGGGCGGGGCAGCCGGGTACAGGGCCAGAGAATTCCTTGGGAACTTTGACACAGAGGAGCTGGTCCAGGAAAACCAGATGTATGCCTGGAACCCAACTATTTCAGGAACCAAAAGCGAGGATACCATATTGGCAACTCTCCAGGGTCCCAGGATTTTGACCGAAATACCCGGCTGGCCTATGAGAAAGATAATAATTGACGGGCAGGAGATTATGAGACCGGATATACTTGTCAGGTAGAAATTAACCTGTCTTGTGCCGGAAATATATACATGCCGGAAGCTTGACTAAATTATACTCCATATATAGTATTAATTTGTATGGTGTAACCCGTTAATTTTTGTATTTTAAATAACGGGAATTTTAAATTGATACTCCTTATAATTGGATATGGAGGGAGAGCCGGAATGGAATGGATTGAGAGACTTAACTCTGTTATTGACTATATTGAAGAGCATCTTGACACAGAAATAAGAAATGATGAAATAGGAAGGAAAGTGTTATGTCCGGTTGGACCGTTTCTGAGGACCTTCTCCTTATTGACCGGAATAACACTTTCCGAGTATATCCGGAGAAGAAAGCTTACTATGGCGGCTTTCGAACTTCAGTCCACAGACTGCAAAGTGATTGATCTTGCTGTGAAATACGGGTATGAATCCTCAGATGCCTTTTGTGTGGCCTTCAAGAAGATGCACGGTATTCCGCCGGCAAATGCACGGCAGCAGAATATCAAGCTGAAATCCTTTCCACGCTTGTCCTTTACATTAACCATTAAAGGAGATGCAGAAATGAATTACCGGGTTGTTGAGAGGGAAAGTTTTAGAGTTGCAGGGAAAGTAGTTACGTCATCACTGGAAAACAATGTGATCCCGCAGTTCTGGGATCAATGCAAAAGGGACGGCACCATTGAAAAACTGCTTGAGGTGGGCATTGATACAAGTACTTATGGTATGTGTTTCGGCTATAACGAGGAAGGTTTCAATGATTACATGGTGGGTATTGAAACAGTTAAAGAAGATGCAGCCGGCTTAAAGACTGTAACTGTTCCCAGGTCCACCTGGCTGGTATTTGAGTCAGCAGGTCCCATAAATCCCACGCTGGGCAATACCTGGAGCAGAATTTATGGGGAGTTCCTGCCCCAGAGCATTTACAAGCAGTCCTCGCTGCCAACGATAGAGAAGTATTTTTCAAATGATGTGAATTCCGGAGATTATCTGGTTGAAATCTGGATACCGGTGCTGTAATTTAGATTAACAAAAATCCACCCGGATGTTATGAAGGGTGGATTTTACTTGTGGTATCAATCTACTCTATTGTTCCAAATCTATAACGCTTACAGGACAGCCATCTCTGGCATCTTCAGCATCCTGTTCAAACTCTTCGGCGATATCGTCTTCAATGGCTTCGGCCTTGTTGTCCTCATTCATGCTGAATACCGACGGGCATATGGAAACGCATAATTCACAGCTGATGCAGCCATCCTGATCTACAGATGCTCTCATAAATTACCTCCTGTTAATTTATTTTAAAGTTATTATTACATAAATTCCTGATAATATGCCTGTAATATGATTTTATAAAATGTGTATACAATATACTGCTTTTATATTGATTTTATAAAAAACTTGAGTTATATTAAAAATAACAAAACATACAAGTGGGCTGTAATGTCTAAAATGTGACAGGCCACCGGGATTATATAGCTACGGTACAGCAGATCTAGAGGGAAAAATGATAAGCGGCATAGAGATTATTGACAGTCATGTACACACTTTCGCCAGTGATGAAATAGCGGGAAGGATAATATCTTCCTTTAACAAGCTTTATGATATTGAGTTCACAAATCCGGGAAACGGGACAATTGACAATGTTCTGGAGAATATGAAGACGGGTGGAATAGACCGCACTGTAATGGTTAACTTCGCTCCGCCCAGGATAATTCATCAAAACAATCTTTGGACACTGGAAACTGGAAAAAATTCATGCGGAAAATTAATTCCCCTGGTAAGTTTTCATCCGGAAATGGAAGGAATATTGACGGAACACCTTGAAAACTATATAAATATGGGTGCCAGAGGCATAAAACTTCATCCTATGGCTCAAGGGTTTGACGTCAGGGACGAAAGGATGCAAAAACTTTATGAAAGCTGCAATGAAAAGCGTTTTGCAATATTAATCCACTGTGGACGTGTTTCCAATGCAAGATTAAATGAATATTCTGATTTTGAATGTATATTGCCGGTTATTGAAAGATATACCGACCTGCCGATAATTCTCGCGCACATGGCCGACGGCAGTGTTAAAAAGTGTCTGGAAGTTTCAAAAAAATATAAAAACGTTTATCTGGATACATCGATTGTCATAACCGGTTATCCTGAAATAATGAATGTCAATGAACCAAGCTGGCTTGATGATGGTGAAGTTACTTCAATAATAAATGAAATCGGTGCTGACAGGATTATATTCGGGTCGGATTTTCCCTGGGGAAGTCCCATACATGATTTAAAAAGGATTATGAATTTTAACCTTGATATAAGTCAGAAAAGACTGATTTTTAACGAAAACGCCAAAAGAATATTTCAGCTCGAATAGGAAAGAGGGTAGACATATGGGCAAATTGAAGCTCAAGAGTATTTTAACCCTGGCATACAGTGCTGTTCTATCTGTACTTTTTTGTCTGGCAGGATATCTGATTTCACTAAGGATTAGTTACAATTTTATTGAGACACTTTTTCTGATAGGACTTGTTCTGGTTTTAGCAGGGATTGTGATCATAATATCCAAAAATCAGAATAGAGCCACTGGGGTTGATGCAGCAGAACCAAAACATGACAAAGGCGAAATAACGGATGAAGGGACACGGTTGATTCTTCTTGGTTTAAACGGTTTCACATCCGTCTTCACAGGTGTCTTCCTGCTGGCTATTGATGCCTTTCTGAGATAATTTTCAAATTACCGGGCTTTTAAAATACCTTGAAAACACACCAGGAATATTTATTGTAAATACATTTTCTATTTTTGTATAAAATACAATATAGATATTTTTGGATGGGAGGTATTTATGAAAAGACTATATCTATCGATCCTATATGTGGTTATGATTTCAGTTTTGGTCAGCGGGACTATTTTATTCAGCAAATCCCAGGCCAATATTAATAACAGTGCCTATTCACATAAAATAAACCCGGACAGTTCCGGTCCTCAGACCAGGTCCTTTGCTGAAAGGGATTCTGTTAAAATTCAGAATGAACGTACTGCGAGAAGGCAGGAAAAAATAAATGTATCCAATAATGCGGCAAAACTGGATTTAAAGGTGTATCTGACCGAAGACAACTATGGTCTTGTTACGCTGAAGCTTGACTATAAGCTTGGCGGTAGACCGGTAACCGGCAATATCGATGCTTTTCAAATGAAGGAAATAAGAAATATCTTCGGATTCAGGGAAAAGTACCGAAACGGATATGATATAAAGCATATGCTGCTGAATGAGAAAATGAAGAGGCTTTACTTTGCCGTGGAAGGAAAAAATGAAGACAGGTTTTACCGCACGACTCTGTATTCTTACGACCTGGAGAACTCCCGCCTGGAAAAAATCCATTATGATGTTGGAGTTTTTAAAGGTTTTGCAATAACACCTGACGGAAAATATAATGCCTGCTGGTATTCTGCCAGTCAGCAGAATATTCCCTGCAATGAGGAAGACAATGTTATAGTTTTTAACTGCCGGGATAACAAACAGATATTTGACAGCAGCAGGGATATGGCCAGGGATAAAAAATATCTGATAAGTGGGTTGTATGTATATAGTTATGATTTTGTAAAATGGCGGGATAACCATACCTTTGAACTCAGCCGGGAAATCAGGGCAAAGGACGGAGCAGAAAAGGCAATAAAAAAATCCCTGCTGTTTGATTTGAACTCTCGAAAGGTCATAAAATGAATAATTTCTTTTTATTTACCGTCCAATAAGGCTTAATACAGGCTAATACAAGCAGGACAACTTGTTTTCATCACCCAATTGGTGTATCCTTTTAGAAGTACGCATATTTTTTTCTTTTGGAGTGATGTTAAGTGTATATTGTTGGACTCAACGGCAGCCCGAACATGGAGGGAAATACAAGCTTTCTCATAGGCAGAGTGCTTGAGGAATGTTCAAAGCTCGGAGCACGGACTATTTTACTGGATATAGGAAAAATAATGGGTGAGCAGAAGTGCGGATACTGTACGGTGTGCTCAAATCCGTGTACAGGCAGCTGCTATAAAGGCACCGCACTGGAAGAAGCTTTTGAGCTTATGAAAAAAGCCGACGGCATTGTGATTGGAAGCCCCGTATACTTCGGAAGCGTATCGGCACAGCTCAAGGCAATGTTTGATAAAACAAGAAAAGCCAGAGTGAACAAGTGGTTTTATAATAAGGTAGGGCTTGGAGTCAGCGTAGGAAACGCAAGATTCGGCGGACAGGAAGCTGCTCTGAAGGCAATGCACGATATGATGCTGGTCAACGGTATGATAATTGTGGGGGACGGGTATATTGACGATGACTGCGGACACCACGGGGTATGTGCCATGAGACCTGCCAGGGATGATGAAAACGCTGTGAAAAGGGCGGTTATTTCGGCAAAAAGAATGGTCGAAGTCTGCAAAGCCACAGAAGGAATACGGTTCAATTAACCTGATAAAATAACAACTGTAGAGTTTCTTAATAATTCTGCATAGACAAGAATTTAATTATTTATAGAATAAAATGGAGTAATTGTATGCTGAATGAATTTTCAAGAAATGAATTGATAATAGGAAAAGAAGGCCTTGAGAAGCTGCAAAACAGCAAGGTTGCAGTTTTTGGCGTAGGGGGTGTTGGCTCATACACCGTCGAGGCTCTGGTCAGATGCGGGCTGGGAAAAATTGTACTCATAGATGACGACTGTGTCTGCCTTACAAATCTGAACAGGCAGCTGCACGCAACAAGGAAAACGGTGGGAAAACCCAAGGTTGAAGCTATGAGGGACAGAGTTCTGGAAATTAACCCCAAGTGTGAGGTTACAATTATACAGAAGTTTTATATGCCGGATGTGGCCGAAGAGATACTGGATAAAAGCTGCGACTATATTGTGGATGCCATAGATACAGTGACAGCAAAAATTGACCTTGTCGTAAGGGCGAATGAGCTGGGGATACCGGTAATAAGCGCAATGGGAGCAGGAAACAAGCTTGACCCCACAAAGTTTGAGGTGTCGGATATATATAAAACTTCGGTGGATCCACTGGCAAAGGTGGTCAGGAAGGAATTGCGCTTAAGGGGAATAAAGAAGCTCAAGGTGGTGTACTCAAAGGAGGAGCCGCGCAAGCCCGTTGAAACTGAAAGCTCCAGCTGCAGCGCAGGGTGCATCTGCCCGAAGGGGTCTGCCAGAAAATGCACTGTCAAGCACCAGATTCCGGGAAGTCTTCCCTTTGTACCGTCGGTTATGGGTTTGATCATAGCCGGTGAAGTTATAAAGGATATTATCGAATGGGAGAAACAGCATGTTTGAGAAGCGTATAAATATTTTTACCGGCCATTTCGGGAGCGGAAAGACCGAAGTTGCGGTCAATTATGCCCTGAAGCTTGCAGAGGCCCATTATAAGACCGCAATAGTGGACTTTGATATAGTAAATCCTTATTTCAGGACAGCCGATGCAAAGGAAGAACTGGAAAAGAACAACATCTGGGTTATTCTGCCCATGTATGCAAATACCAATGTGGATGTTCCGGCCATACCCTCCGAAATATACTCCCTCTTTCAGAAAAAGGAATACAAGGCCGTTCTGGATGTGGGAGGAGACGACCTGGGGGCGAAGGCGGTATCCAGGTTTAAAGAGGAAATACTCAGTGATGATTATGAAATGTTTTTTGTCATCAACACAAGGAGGGGTATGACTGATACTCCTGAAAAAATCCTTGAGATGATAGCGCTGGTAGAATACAGTGCCAATATCAAGGTCACCAGGCTTATCAACAACAGCAACCTTCTTGAGGAGACCACTCCTGAAATTATTCTTGAAGGCAATGGAATAATTTCTGAGGTGTCTGAAAAGCTCGGCATTCCACTGAGTATAACAGCAGGTCTGGAAGGGGTCATAAGCCGTCTTGAAAGCAGCAGACTCAGCGGTTCCGAGCTGCTGCCACTGAGGAAGCAGATTCATCTGCCCTGGAACAGGGGCTGAGGGCGGCAAGGGGAGCCCATTTGATACCTGAGCTTCCATAATGGAGGTAATATATCATGATGGTTTTATATTTCTTTTTAGCGGTTATAGCGGGTTATATTATTTTCAGTGCTTACGGAAAAGTCGCACATGACAGGAAATGCCGGAAGAATGTACAGTCCCAATGGGGAAAGAAACCCGCAAAAGAGTGCACCCCCAATGATTATATCTCTATCGGCAGCTATTTTAACAATATCAAAGAAAACAGTGAAAAATTTTATATAGATGATATAACCTGGAACGACCTTGATATGAACAGGGTTTTTTCCAGAATCAATAACACGCAGACCGATATTGGTGAGGAATATCTGTACAAGACTCTTAGAGAGCTTCAATACGATAAGGAAATATTGCGGAACAGAAACGATATGATAGAGTACTTTCGCTGCAATGACACCGAAAGAGAAAAAATACAGATATTGCTGTTTCAATTGGGCAAACTGAGATTCTTAAATTTATTCGAATACATAAGCGGAAAAAGAAAGGGTCTCGGAAAAAGCGGACTATTCTATAAAATTTTATCCGCTGCTTTTATTGTTACACCTTTTGCAGCAGCTGTTTATCCTCCTGCCGTTGTCCTGTTTTTCATATCAATGGCCTTGAATATATCAATGTACTTCAAGGCAAGGGATCAGATAGTCGGTCATTTGCAGGCGCTGGGTTACCTGGTAAACATGATCGGTACCGCAAAAAGGATTGTCAGGCTGCCCTATGGGCAAATCGGGTCCTATACAGAAAAATTGAAGAAGTGTACAAACAGGATCAAAGGCATCAGCCTTAACACTTTCTTTTTTATGTTCTATACAACTGAGAATTATTTTTTTGAGATTATCAAAATATTCTTTCTGGGTGAACCCATTGCCTATCACAGTATTTTCAGGCTGATCGAGAAGTACAGAGGAGAGCTGAAGACCATTTATGAGACATTGGGCGAACTTGAAAGCCTTATAGCTGTCGCTTCATACAGGGAGAGCCTCGAATATTATACGCTGCCTGAACTCGAACTTTGCAATACAATAAATTGCAAAAATAATGACCAAAACAACAATAAAAAATTTCATTTTACAGAATTATACCACCCGCTGATAGATAATCCGGTGGCAAACAGCTTTGATACATTAAAATCAGCACTTATTACAGGTTCAAATGCTTCAGGAAAGTCGACCTTCTTAAAGTCGGCAGCCATAAATGCCATATTTGCCCAGACCATCTGCACCTGTCTGGCAAAGGAATACAGTTCCTGCTTTTTCAATATTTACAGCTCAATGGCACTTAATGACAATCTGGAAGCAAAGGAGAGTTATTATATTGTTGAAATAAAGTCGTTAAAACGTATCCTTCAGGGTATTAATCCTGACATTCCCGTCCTCTGTGTCATTGATGAGGTGCTCAGGGGAACCAATACAATTGAGAGGATAGCGGCTTCTTCCGAAATAGTGGCTTATATTTCACAGAGCAACTGTATTTGCCTGTGCGCCACACATGATATAGAGCTGGCCCAGATATTAAATGACAGGGTGGACAATTATCATTTTCAGGAGTTTTTTGACCAGGAGAAGATTGCCTTTGATTATAAAATCTATCCTGGACAGGCTTCTACGCGCAATGCAATAAAGCTGCTGAAAATTCTCGGCTATGATGCAGAAATGGTGGAAAATGCAGAAAACAGAGCCGGAGAATTTATCAGTAAGGGTCAGTGGGGGCGTATGGGAGGCAATTGAATTGAATTGACTGCGGAATTTGTACAGGCAAGATAGTGTCATTGTTTGCAAGTAAATGTATTAATTATTTACATCCAGGTGTATTAGTGGTATAATACACCTGGATGGCGGAGGTGACCTGGCAGTGTTGGATTTTTCAGGACTGATACTAAATAACAAGGATCCTGTATATATACAAATATCTAATTATGTAAAAAAGAAAATACTGCTGGGGCATGCGGAAAACGGCACCGGACTTCCTTCAAGACGTGAGCTGGCCGCCGCCTTGAACATCAATCCCAATACCGCCCAGAAGGCATACAAACTGATGGAGGACGAGGGATTTATCGTCACCAGCACAAATGTGGGCAGCGTGATCTGCATAAATGATCAAATATATTCCAGGATCGAGTCCGAGCTTACCGAGTCTTTGGTCAGTGACTTTATTTCTGCGGCCAGAGAAGTAAACCTGTCCTATAAAAAAGTAATCCGCCTTATAACGGATAAATGGGATATTTAACGGATTAGTGTATTATAGCTGTAATACAAGCGGGGGTGAATATATGAAGAAGTTGTATAAATTGATAAATTTCCAGTTCGGGTTTATTTCCAGGCTTGTATTGCTTGAGTGTTTAATGCTCATCGTGGCGCAGAACATGCTCCTTTACATAACGGCCGGGGATTATCCCGCCGACAGGTATATACCCTTTGAAAAGCTGATAGCACTTTCGGGTGTATCCTCGGTATTTTATATTGGTTTTGCATTAACTCTTGCGGGATGTGTTTACAGTGTTCTGTCCGATTATTCAGGCAGCAGGGGCATCTATACGCTTATGGCGATTCCTGACGGCAGGTCTGCCATTTATTTCTCCAAAGTCATACCGGGCTTTATTTATTTGCTCATGCTCATATGTTCCCAGCTTATCAGCATACTGACAGGGTATATGCTCTTTTCAACCCCTTTTTCAGCTGTTGTGACTGATGGGCTTATTAGTTACTCCAGGCCTGTAAACGGTTTATTTCTGGCCTTTGTGCGTTCGGATTTCCTGAGGCTTCTGTTTCCTTTGAGTGCGGAGAGCTTTTCTTCTACCTTTTTGATGGAAATATCCTTGATACTGGGGATATTTTTCATGAGCTACGCTGTATTGGCCCGCAGGTATTGGCAGCTGGTATTTCCCCTTATAAATATTATGATAATTATTTTTGAGGTCAATAAAAGAAATGCTTCGGTATTAGCTGATATGAATCGGAATCTGTATGTATCCAGTATCGTTTTGTTTGTCTTTAGCGTGTTTTATATATATCAAAGTATCAGATGGATAAGAAGCAGCGCGATCTTGGGGTGACACGCCCGATAGGAGGATGACGTATGAATATTTTCAAAAAAAATGCTGCTGCAGTTGCCGCTCTGATTGCGCTGCTTGTTACAGGTATTCTGGGTGGAGGCATAATAAGCGCACAAAATAAAGGAACCCTTTATTTGAAGGATATTCAGGGAAACAGACAGGTCCTGGGAGATGTGGTTATTGACGGAGTGCTTCAGGATCGCTGGCATGGACAGGACTTTTCAATAAAGGGCGGAAACCTGAAACAGGGCTTCAGGTTTTACGATGAGGGCTCGGACCTGGTTATGTCCTCCCAGAGACCTTATGGGAATACAAAATATATAGATGGAATCCAGTATTATCAGACAATAGATGCCAGGCCCTCCAGGGATGCAAATGTGGAGCTGGAAAGCAAGCCCTGGGAGCCGGCGGGGATTACGGCTTCGGAAGCCGGCAGACCGCTGCCCGAGAGTATCAGGTATATTGAGGAAGTCACCAGGGCAGATAAAATTGACCTGTTTGTAAATATGGTGAAGGGAATGAGAGAAGCTGTCGTCAGGGTAAATACCGGCATACAAATAAAATCACAGGAAAAAGAGTTTTTATTTAATAAAACTTATTATATAAATGAAAATGAAGCTCCTCCGGTAAGGAATGTTATATCTGAAAACTCAAATATCGGTCTTGTTACCCGTGATAACGCAAATAACAGTTTTGTTGTTATAAAGGGTAAGCTGTATTTTACGGTTCTCACCGATAAGCGGGCTTCGGGGAGCAACGGCATATTCCGCATTGACGAGTGGAAAACCTGGCCGAACTGGGATAACATGGAGAACTATGGCGGGTTTGAAAAAATAGTCAATATTGGCCTGGAGGGTCACAATATTGATATATTGGGACTGGAGAATGTGGACGATAAGCTTGTTATGTATATGCTGATCGATAATGTTCTCGCTTTCAGGGCATATGAGCCTGATACGGGAGCGCTTATTGACGAGCTGACCCTGAAGCAGGCGGTTGTTAATGAAAAAAATAACTTTTATCAGGTGTTCCAGCAGGGTAAATATCTGACCGTCTGTTTTATGAATAAAAGCAAAATGGTTGCCACGGTCAAATTTGAAGGCCAGCTCACACTTGAGCATTTTGCAGATTCCCTGGCTCTTGACGGAGTCAGGGAGGAGGTCACCATGCTGGACAATGCTGCGGCTGTGAATGGGAAGCTCTTTATATTCACCTATGTAACCGACGAAACGGACAGCGGTATTTCAGTAAGTATATTAAAACGGAGAAAATTCTTACTGCTGGTATATGACAGGACGGATTCTTCCGGAAAGCTCCTGTACAAAGGGGAGCTTGTATCCGATGCAAATGAGGATACCCAATATGACAGACAGAACCTGGCAAATTCAGGGGGCTACAGTTTATATGACTACCGGCAGTTTGATGCGGTAAGGGTATACTCCGCATCGGAAAGCGGAGGCTGAAATGATCGAAATAAAACATGTAAAAAAGTACTATGGCACAAAGTCACTTGGACTTATGGATGAAAGTGCCCTTATAAATTCCGGTGAGGTAGTAGGTATTCTGGGCCAAAACGGGGCCGGTAAAAGCACGCTTTTGAAGGCCGTTATGGGACTGACGGAATTGACCGCCGGCCAGGTGCTCATTGAAGGAAAAACTCCCGTCGAAATGCACCGGGAAATGGCTTTTATCACACATGAAGGCAGCTACTTTCCCCATTTGACACCCCGGGGGTACGGCGAGTTCCTTTCGGAATATTTCCCGGGTTTTAATAAAGAACGCTATGAGAAGCTTCTGAAATTTTTTGAACTGGAGCCGGGCACTAAAATAAAAACCTTTTCCCATGGTCAGAAAGCCAGGCTGGAGATGTGTGCCGGCCTGTCCAAAATGGCCAGATACATTATAATGGATGAGCCGTTTTTAGGAGAAGACATTCTAACCCGCCAGGATTTTATAAAGCTCATGGCCTCAAGCATTAAAGAAGATGAGACCATTCTTGTCAGCACCCACCATGTCAATGAAATAGAAAATTTTCTTGACAGGGCCATCATTCTCCGGCGCGGAAGGATAGCGGCAGATGTTTATATAGATGATTTGAAAAATCAGGGCAAAACTTTGCAGCAGCTGATCATGGAGCTCTCGGGATACAGCGGGGACAGGTTCAAAGAATTGCCGGACTGATTTTTATCAAAGTCAATTGCTGCCGGCTTTCAGCTGCTAGTAATTGACTTGCAAATACAAGTAAAGAGTTTTATAATAAACAATAGTTTTAGTTCGTTAAATCAGTAAATAATTTCAAATCAATTATTTAAATTTATTATTTAAATCAAATACAAGTGAGGTTTTGACAATGGCAAAAGTAATATTCCATGAGGAAAGATGCAAGGGCTGCAAGCTTTGTGTAACAGTATGTCCCAAAAAAATTGTCATAATGAAATCCGACAAATTGAATCAGAAGGGCTTTCATCCTGCAGGTGTGGACGAAATGGAAAAATGCATCGGCTGTGCTTTCTGTGCCACCATTTGTCCTGATTGCGTCATTGAGGTCGAAAAATAAAGCGCGGCGGCATACAATGCTGCAAACATGCAGTTCCCCGTGTTTTGAAATGTTGAGAATTTATTTGGGAGGATAAAAAATGTCTGAAAAATTATTAATGAAGGGTAACGAAGTTATTGCAGAAGCCGCCTTAAGAGCCGGCTGCAAACACTATTTCGGATATCCCATAACACCACAAACCGAAGTAGCGCATTACATGGCAAAGAAAATGCCTGAAATCAATGGTACATTTGTTCAGGCCGAGAGTGAAGTAGCTGCTATAAATATGGTATACGGAGCAGCAGCAGCAGGTGCACGTGTGCTTACATCCTCGTCAAGCCCCGGAATCAGCCTCAAACAGGAAGGTATCTCATATATCGCAGGTGCCGAGCTTCCCTGCGTTATTGTCAATATAGTACGCTGCGGACCTGGTCTGGGCGGAATATTACCGGCACAGTGCGACTATTTCCAGGCAGTCAAGGGCGGAGGACACGGGGACTACAAGATGGTAGTGCTTGCGCCTTCCAGTGTTCAGGAACTGTACGAATTGACAGTCGAATCCTTTAATATTGCCGACAGGTACAGGATCTGCACCATGATAATGGGCGACGGCATGCTGGGACAGATGATGGAGGCTGTAGAATTTAAAGCCAAGGAAGAAATATATCACGATGACAAGAAGTGGGCTACCACGGGAACAAAAATGCAGAGGGAAAGCAACGATGTAACTTCCATATATATCAATCCCGAAGTGCTTGAAAAACATAATCTGAAGCTTCAGGCCAAATACAGGCAAATAGAGCAGAATGAAGTGCGCGTTGAAACCTACAACTGTGAAAATGCCGATATAATAGTAACTGCCTATGGTACTGTTGCACGTATCATCAAGAATGTTATAAAGTCAGCCGAAAAAGAAGGTATTAAGGTTGGACTTATCCGTCCTGTCACACTCTGGCCATTCCCGACAGCTGCCTTTGAAAAATATGCTGAGACGCCAAAGGCATTCCTCAGCGTTGAATTAAGTGCCGGCCAAATGGTGGAAGACGTCCGTCTTGCAGTAAACGGCAAATGTCCGGTGTATTTCTACGGACGTATGGGTGGTATGGTTCCCAGCCAGAAGGAAATTCTTAATAAGATCAAGGAAATTTTAAAATAAAACCCTCAAGCGGGTTTTTAATACTTACTATTGTATCGCTGCACAGCAGCGGAATGGAGGTTATATGGCAACGGTGTTTAAAAAACCACATGCTTTAAAAGATCTGCCACTTCACTATTGTCCCGGATGTACACACGGAATCATTCACAGAATAATAGCGGAAGTAATAGACGAGCTTGAAATAGAAGGTACTACAATAGGCGTGTCGCCGGTTGGCTGTGCTTACAATAACTACGAATATTTCAACTGTGATTTCGTTCAGGCGGCTCACGGAAGAGCTCCTGCAGTTGCTACGGGCATAAAAAGAGTGCATCCCGACAACTACGTATTCACATATCAGGGAGACGGAGACCTTGCTGCAATAGGTACTGCCGAAATCGTTCACGCAGCTACCAGGGGAGAAAATATTACAACTGTCTTCGTCAACAACGCCATCTATGGCATGACCTCGGGCCAGATGGCACCAACCACCCTGTTAAATCAGGTGACTACTACATCCCCATACGGCAGAAAGCCTGAAATACACGGTTACCCCGTTAAAGTCTGTGAAATGCTTTCCACACTTGAAGGTGCTGTTTATGTTGAAAGAACTTCAGTCCATGACGTTAAAAATATAAACAAAACGAAAGCGGCAATAAAGAAGGCCTTCCAGGTGCAGAAGGCTAAAAAGGGCTTCTCAATAGTTGAAGTTCTCTCAACCTGTCCTACAAACTGGGGCATAAATCCTGTTGATTCATTAAAATGGCTTGAACAGAATATGATGCCCTTCTATCCTTTGGGAAACTTTAAAGGAAAGGATTTGGAGGTGCTATAATGAAACAGTTGGAATTGATTATTGCCGGCTTCGGCGGACAGGGAATACTGTCGGCAGGCAGATTGCTTGCATACGCCGGCATGCTGGAAGGAAAATATGTTTCATGGCTTCCGTCCTACGGCCCTGAAATGAGAGGCGGAACTGCAAACTGCAGTGTCGTAATATCCGATGAGCCTGTGGGTTCACCCATACTTGACACGGCAAATGTTCTGGTGGTTATGAACGGCCCCTCACTTGAGAAATTTGAGAAAGTGGTTGAACCGGATGGTTTGATCATTTCCGACAGCTCGTTGGTAGAGGCAAAGCCAAAGAGAACCGACATCGATTTTTCAGGAGTTCCTGCAACTCAAATCGCATCGGATATGGGGAACCTCACATACGCCAACATTATTATTTTAGGGAAATTACTTGCCAAAACAGGCATAGTGTCCAGGGAAAGCTTTGAAACCGCCCTGAAAAAAGTACTGCCTGCCAAGAAGCACCACATGATTCCAGAGGAAATGAAGGCCCTGAATCTTGGACATGACTATTAAAATAAATTTAATAAATTTTGTCACTAAATTGTAAGAACTTTAAATTATAATTCAGACTATAAACTAGTTTATGGTCTGAATTTTTTTGTGCAGAAACAGGAGTAGAAAATTTATGAGTATTTTGCAGACTATTGATCTGAAGAAGTATTACGGTGACAGCGAAAATCTGGTCAAAGCTCTTGATGGAGTGAGTATGGAAATAGTTGAAGGAGAATTTGTGGCTGTTGTGGGTTCCTCGGGAAGCGGAAAATCAACGCTGTTGCATATGCTGGGAGGACTTGATAATGCTACTTCCGGAACTGTTTTGGTAGCAGGCAGGGAAATCTTTAAAATGAATGATGAACAAAAGACAATTTTCCGCAGAAGAAATATAGGTTTTGTTTTTCAAAATTACAATCTGGTACCGGTTCTCAATGTCTATGAAAATATTACGCTTCCGGTTGAGCTTGATGGTGGAACCCTCGATAAAACATATCTCCAAAATATTATCGAAACCCTGGGGCTGTCGGGCAAACTGAACAATCTTCCGAATAATCTTTCGGGAGGACAGCAGCAGAGAGTCGCCATGGCCAGAGCCCTGGCCGCCAAGCCGGCAATAATTCTTGCAGATGAACCCACCGGAAACCTTGACAGCAAAACAGGCTTTGAAGTGGTGGGGCTGCTGAAAATGACCAGCAGCTTATTTAACCAGACCATTGTTATGATAACACATAACGAGGAACTTGCGCAGCTGGCTGACAGGGTCATACGCATGGAAGACGGTAAAATCGCCGGGGGTGAAGATAAATGAAATTCCCCACCAATAACAAATTCTTAGTTAAAAAGCTGACAATACGTACAATGCGGGCTAACAGGCTTCGCAACACTTTTGTCATACTTGCCGTAGGTTTAACAGCTTTTTTGCTCACCACGGTTTTCAGTATTGGAATGAGTACTGTTGAATCATTGAAACTTCAGCAATTGAGAGCTATGGGCACAACTGCGCATTTGGCACTGACCTATCCCACCGACCGGCAGATACAGGAGATTCACACCCTGGACTATATTAAAGCAGTAGGTTTGCAGGCAAATGTGGCAGATGTATCGGAAACTCCCGAAATGGGGAATATGGTACTTTCACTTCACTGGTATGACAAAACCGAATGGGAGGTTTTACGCAAGCCCACAGTAAGTGATATTACAGGTTCATACCCTAAGAAAGCCAATGAAATAATGATTGCCGGGTGGATTCTCAAACGAATGGGAATAAATGCACCTGAAATTGGAATGGAAATAGATTTAAAATACAGAGTTTCCCCGAATGGCATGACTTCAGAAGAAAAGAGCCGGAAATTCATTTTATCCGGTTATTACACCGAGTATATGAATTTGCGTTCTGACAATATCGGAGCCATGCTTGTTTCAGAAGAATTTTTGAAAGGAGAGGGAAAGTCACCTCAAAAATCCGGTGCCGCCTCTATATTATTTAAATCGGATAATAATATGGATTACAAGGTTCAGGAATTGGAAAGAGATGTAAAGCTTTCCGGTGACCAGAAGCTTAAAGTCGTACCCTTGTATGATAATGGAAGTATGGCTGATGCCGGTACGCTGCTGGCAATGGTTTTTATTGTATTTATTATAATGTCAAGCGGATACCTGCTGATATACAACGTTTTATCCCTGTCAGTCTCAAAGGATATAAGATATTATGGATTGTTGAAAACCATAGGTACAACACCGGTACAGCTGAGCAAAATAGTGATGGGACAGGCATTTCGGCTTACGGTGGTCGGAATTCCGGCAGGGCTGCTGCTGGGTGGTTTTATTTCACTTTTTACGGTGCCGACAGCACTTTCCCTATTAAATTTTGAAGGCGGCGACCTTGGAGTTAAGGTTTCATTTAACCCGGTTATATATATGGGAGCGGCGTTTTTTACCCTGGTTACAACACTGATAGGCAGTATGAAACCTGCCGGGAAAGCAGGAAATATTTCTCCGGTTGAGGCAATGCGATATACAGGACTAACAGTTAAAAGAAATACAAACAGGTCGACCGGAGGAGGTAAAGTTCACAGAATGGCCCTTAAAAATATTTTCAGGGACAGGAGGAGAGCGGCGCTTGTTCTGGTATCACTTTTCCTGGGTATTACAACCTTTCTGGCAGTAAATACAATTGTTCAAAGCATGGATGTAAAAAATCTTGTTTCGGAGTATATAAAAAACGATTTTAGGTTAACCAATAATACTATGGTATATGGAGCAACAGTCAGGCAGAAATTTGACAATGATTTTTTATCAGGATTGAAATCGCTGAAGTCTGTCAACAGTATAAGACAAATATCCATGCATGCGGTAAACGTTGAGTATTCAGAAGAAATATTCGGCAGGCATATGGCGGATTCGGAAAAAAGGTACAAATTGCCGCCCTATAACCAGGAACAGTTTATAAAGAATCCTGATTTATTCTGGACATGTCTGGTGGGAGTTGATACAGATTATATCAGGGAACTTAATGAAAAGCTTGAAACACCTGTTGATACCGGCGCATTTGAAAAAGGGCAGATAGTTCTGTTTTCATCTGACAAGCCGGAACTATACAGTATTGGAGCAGATATTGCTTTCATGGATAAAGATACCGGTAAAAAGACCATGGCCAAATTGGGAGGAATTATACCGGAGGATGCGCCATATAAAGGTTTCAGGGGGCTTGCTCCAGTAATTTATATCAGCAATGCCAAAATGCATCAGTTATACGGTGACCCGGTCATATATGCTGTTACACTTGAGGCTGAAGATGGAGCTGAGAAAGAGGTATTAGCCCAATTACAGGCATTGACCGGCGGGGACAGAGAAATTACCTTGGATTCCAGAATCAAGATGCTTGAACAGTTTAAAGGTGCAAAACTTGTAATGTTTGTCCTCGGAGGAGGAATGTCCATGATACTTGCTTTCATCGGAATAATGAACTTTGTTAATGTTATGATAACCGGTATTAACGTCAGAAGGCATGAACTTGCAGTACTGGAGAGTGTGGGAATGACCACCGTACAGATAAGAAGAATGCTGCTGTTTGAAGGGGGTGCGTATGCGGCAATAACCTGTATTCTGGTTTTACTTTTAGGCAATGGTATCTCATACGGATTATTTGCGTTGTTTAAAACTGAAGCTACATATGCAGTTTATTCCTTTCCATTTACAGCGCTGCTGGTTTCATTTCTATTAATTTTCACGGTATGTCTTACGGTACCGGAAATAACCTTTAAATTGATATCAAAACAAAGTGTTACCGAAAGGTTGAGAAGTATTGAGGGTTAGGCTACAATAAATTACGAAGATAAATTTATCGCCGAGGGTAAAGATTAATGGACAAAATACTTATTGTAGAGGATGATATCCTGCTAAACAGAGGTATAAAATTAGCTCTTGAAAAAAATAATTATTCGGTAGCCTGCACTTATACATATTCTGAGGGGTATTCCTATTTTACGGCCGAGAGCTTTAATCTGATATTACTTGACATAAATCTTCCTGATAAAAGTGGATTGGAGCTTTGTAATCAAATCAGAAAAACTTCACAGGTTCCCATTATCTTTATCACAGCTAATGATACCGAGCAGGATGTTGTCAGGGGTTTTCTGTCAGGCTGTGACGACTACATGGCAAAACCGTTTTCCCTGGAGGTGCTGTACCGCAGAATCCAGGCTGTTTTAAGGAGAATGGGAAAAACTGAAAACAATGTTTTCAGTTCGGGAGAGATACTGATTGATTATGATAAGATGCAGGTAAAGAGGGCGGATGAAACAGTAAAATTGACTGCCACCGAGTATAGGCTTCTTACACTGCTCACAAAAAACAGCGGTCAGGTTCTCACCCGCCGGAGTATTTTAGAAAAATTGTGGGACGTGGATGAGGCCTTTGTTGACGAGAATGCACTGAGTGTCAATATGAGAAGGCTCCGGCAGAAACTTGAAAAGGATCCTAAAAAACCTTATTATATTAAAACTGTTTTTGGTATAGGGTATACCTGGGGAGGCTGGTAGGTATTATTCAATACCGGTATCATTGGTTTTACAAAGCTGCCAGGATGGAGAGTTATCATGAATTTCAACAGAAAAATAGCCGTAATAGTAACTTTGTTTATCACTGTTAACCTGGTATACCTGTTTTACGGCATAATAATTTCCAAAAGCTTTATTGAAATCATTATAAATGTCTGCCTGATGTGCTTTGAAGCGGCTGCCGGTTTTATATTCTACACAGCAGTGAAAAAGCAGATGCAGGACGTCTTTTTGCAGCTGTCGGAGGTTATAGCTGCCATCACTGACATGCGGGAAACTGAAATATTTTCGGTATTGGATGACAATATGCTCTCAAAGCTGCAGTCCCAGGTAATAAAGCTTTCCGGAATTCTTAAAATGCAGAACAGCAAACTCGAAAAGGAAAAAAATGAAATAAAGTCCCTGATATCAGATATTGCACATCAGTTGAAAAATCCCTTGTCCAACCTGAATCTATATATTTCTTTTCTTAAAGATAGGTGTCTGGATGAATCAAGCAGACAGGAATATGTAAATAATATCTCCAACCAGCTGGAAAAGTTGAACTGGCTAATGGAAAGCATGATAAAAATGTCGCGGCTGGAGAGCGGGATCATTCAATTAAAGCCTGAAGAAAGCTCTGTTAATGAATTGCTGTTAACCTCCTTGAAGCAGGTTTATCACAAGGCTGAAAGAAAAGGTATGGATATGGAGTTCATCCCGGATGAAGATATTAAGCTGACAGCCGATATCAAGTGGACGTCGGAAGCCATTACAAACATACTGGAAAATGCAGTCAAGTATACGGGAGATGGCGGCAGAATAGCAATTAATGTTTATAAATATGAAATGTACGCCAGAATAGATATAAGAGACAATGGCCCCGGTTTTGAGGAAGCGGAGATAAATAATATATTTAAACGCTTCTACAGGGGTCCCAACGCCAGGCAGCAGGACGGAGCAGGTATTGGTCTGTACCTGTCCAGAGAGATAGTGACAA
Source organism: Ruminiclostridium cellobioparum subsp. termitidis CT1112 (assembly GCF_000350485.1). Classification (GTDB taxonomy): domain Bacteria; phylum Bacillota; class Clostridia; order Acetivibrionales; family DSM-1351; genus Ruminiclostridium; species Ruminiclostridium termitidis. The sequence continues at coordinate 33,961 of NZ_AORV01000054.1, read as the reverse complement.
GACAGAACGGGTATATAAAGGTAAAGTCAAAACCTGGGGAAGGGAGTATCTTTTCAGTTTTTCTGCTGCTGAAAAGGTAAGGGATGATAATGAAGGGGATGTCGCAAAACTGACACAATTGAAATATATATGGAAAATTATAATCGTGCTCCCATACCAACTTCAATAAATGGATTGCTCACAAAGCACATACCTGAAATTTGTATGATTCACCACAAGTATTTTTAAGCTGTCGCAGAACACTCAACATCCTGTCTTGGGTTCTGCTCAAATCGGCTTCCTGCCGATTTGTCAGCTAAAACACTTGTGTTTCACCTACAATTTCAGGCATGTACTTTTAACAGAGCTTCCCATTTATCGAAGTTGTACTCGCGCACTATAAGTATTCCATTATTTACAATTCTCTCCTTTTGAGACATCCGTTTTACCATTTTAAGGATAAAGAAGGAACTGCTGCCAAGGTAAATAAAATGTATTCATTGTGCAACAGCCCCTTTAAATTATAAATTATTTTAGTTATTTAAACATGTTCCCGGCAAATGCTAAATGTTAAACAATATATCGGCATAGGTTGGGAATGGCCACAATTTTGAATCCACAATGCACTCAAGTTTGTCGGCTACAGCCCTTAGACTTCCCATTTGGGCAAATACTCCGGTTCTATAAAGCATAGCCTGTGCATAGCTGTCATGGGTTGCTTCCTGAGCCTCGGAAACCTTTTTGTCAAGCAGGGTGATTTCCTTGCTTAACTGTGTTGTCAGTGAAGTCACTTCTTTCAGAAGCTCGGCATTGGCACTGATATCGGCATCCACTCCGCAGCTCTTTATCTGGTTTATGGAGTTTGCCAGTTGGGCACCGAAGCTTATTACCGCCGGGAGGATTTGCCGTCTGGACATCTCCAGCATGGTCAGGGCTTCGATGTTTATTGTCTTTATATACTTTTCGAGGGATATTTCGTACCTGGAATGCATTTCCACTCTGCTGAATACCTTGTGCTTTTCCATAACAGAGATATTTTTTTCCTCCAGCAGACATTTTATGGATTCAACATAACTCTTGATATTGGGCAGCCCTCTTTTTTCAGCTTCGGCCACCCATTCCTCCGAGTAGCCGTTTCCGTTGAAAATAACCCGGCCGTTATGTTTAACAACATCTTTTATAATGCTGCTGACTTCAGCATTGATGTCCGAGGCCTTTTCCAGCCTGTCGGCGAAATTTTCCAGAACTTCGGCAACGGTTGTATTCAGGAAGAAATTTGAGGATGCGATGGAGGCAGAGGAGCCAACCATCCTGAATTCAAATTTATTGCCTGTGAATGCCAACGGAGAGGTTCTGTTTCTATCGGTTGTATCCCTTGGAAAGGCAGGCAGAGTGGATACACCGACGGTTAATTTACCTGCCTTGTTGGTACTTATATCTCCGCCCGAAGCAATCTGATCCAATATTTTTGTAAGCTCGTCACCCAGGAAGACCGATATTATGGCGGGAGGTGCTTCATTTGCACCCAGTCTGTGGTCATTTCCGGGGTTGCCTGCAGCAAGTCTCAAAAGGTCGGCATATTCGTCAACCGCTTTGATTACAGAACATAGGAAAATAAGGAACTGGGCATTTTCATGGGGTGTTTTGCCGGGATCCAGCAGGTTTTGACCGTCATTGGTGGACAATGACCAGTTATTGTGTTTTCCGGAACCGTTAACTCCTGCAAAGGGCTTCTCATGAAGCAGGCAAACCAGGCCATGTTTCAAGGCTACGGATTTTAACAGCTCCATGGTGAGCTGATTGTGATCGGTAGCTATATTTGCAGTGGTAAAAATGGGTGCAAGCTCATGCTGTGCAGGAGCAACTTCATTATGTTCTGTCTTGGCGGAGATACCCAATTTCCACAGCTCTTCATCAAGATCCTTCATGAAGGCTGAAACACGCTGTTTTATGCTTCCATAGTAATGATCTTCCATTTCCTGACCCTTGGGAGCTTTTGCACCAAAGAGGGTCCTGCCGGTAAAGATCAGATCCTTACGCCTGTCATAGATTTTTTTGTCGATAAGGAAATATTCCTGTTCGGGACCAACAGTGGGGGTAACCTTTGTAACCTTTTCGTTGCCAAAGAGGTGAAGTACCCGTATAGCGCTTTTAGAGAGACATTCCATGGATCTGAGCAAAGGGGTTTTCTTGTCGAGGGTTTCGCCGGTATAGGAACAAAAAACTGTAGGTATATATAAAGTATTGTTCTTAATAAATGCCGGAGAAGTACAATCCCAGGCGGTATATCCCCTGGCTTCAAAGGTGGCGCGCAAACCCCCCGAAGGGAAGGAGGAACCGTCGGCTTCACCCTTGCTCAATTCCTTACCCGAAAATTCCAATATGACCTTGCCATCCTCAGTAGGGTTGATGAAAGAATCATGCTTTTCGGCCGTAATTCCTGTCATTGGCTGAAACCAATGTGTAAAATGGGTTGCGCCCTTTTCTATTGCCCAATCCTTCATACAGCTGGAAACTACTTCTGAGATTTCCAGCGTGAGAGGAAGTCCTTCGTCAATAGTCTTTCTAAGTGCTTTATACGTGGCTTTTGGGAGTCTTTCTCTCATTACCGAATCGTTGAATACACTGGAACCAAAGATCTCACTTATATGACTCATAAATCACCTCATAAAAAATTATTAAAAGCAGCTTGGAAACCAAGTTACTTATTATCTTATTAATTTATACTCATATTAATTTATACTATTAAAAGATACAATTTTTTAATTATAATTGCAAGAGAAAAAAATCATTACGTCTTTTTGGGATTGAGATGATTTTTTTAAATAAATATGTATTGCCTGAAAATAGCTGTTTTTGTGAAAAATAAAAAATATTGTTTATGAAGGGTAATCGGAAAAATTGCAAGTTGCTTGATTTTTGCTTCAAAAAAATATGCCCATTTCTGACCATAATAATGTTCTTTTACAGAAATATTACCAAAGTCAATTACGGTTGAGAACTTTCGCATTCAGCCGATAGTAATTGACTTTTTAACAGGGAAATTTAAAATACGGGAGCAACTGTGCTATAATACTAATTATGTTAGCCTCAGGCTCTTTTTTGACATGTTCTCTCAACCGGAACAATCCAGAACTTAAATAGATATAATAAAGGTGGTAATGCATATTAACATAGATTTTAATCCCGTCAGCCTGATATTAATTGTTCCCGTGGCATTTATACTGATTTCGGCTTTGTTTACTTCATTCAGCCGTGACAGGATTCTAAACGGGTTTTATTCAATTGTGAACAATATTGAATTTATAACAGCCCTGCTGATAGCACTATTTATAACTAAAGGCATACTTTTTGATAAAAGCAATGCGGTTTTCAAATTTATTTATGATTTTTTACCTGCGGCTGTCAAATCCAGTTTGGCTGCCAATAATATTTATACTTATCTATGTGTTGCTTTTATAATTCTTATTATTGTGGTTCTCTTGCTAAGACTGATAACCTATCCCTTGTACAACTATGTTTTCGACGGTATTGCCAACAGGATATACAAATCCATGAGCTCCATGGGCCCCATCTCAAAAAAGTTGATTTCTTTAATATGCAGTGTTCCCAGAGCGCTGGTAACATTAATATGTCTGAGTTTCATATTTTACTTTTTTTCATATTACTTTACAGTGCCGGGACTCTCAAAATACATCGATGAATCCAGGGTGTTGAATTCGGTGTATGATACTGCTTTAAAGCCTGTCATTGATTCGGATGTTGCAAAGAAAATACCTGTAATCATAAATGACCAGTTCAACAAGCAGCAGGGTGCTGGTGAGCAAAGAGCAAAAATTGCCGAAAATATCAAGGATGCTCTTGGAAATTATAATATAAAGGTGATTCAGTACTTTAACGGTGTAACTCTGGATGATGCCGTAAAATCAACGCCTGAAATAGATAAGCTTGCTGTTGAGCTCACAAAGGGGGAATCCGGGGACTACCCAAAAAGTAAAAAATTATACAGATGGATAACAGCCAATATAAAATATGACTATGAAAAAGCGAGAAAAATAGCAAAGGAGACAAAGGATACACAATCCGGAACAATAATATGCTACCAGACCAAACAAGGGATATGCTTCGATTATTCAAGTTTATTTATATCCATGTGCCAGGCAAACGGAATTAAGGTAAGGCTGGTAACAGGGCTGGGATACAGCGGCCTTTCATGGGGAGATCACGCCTGGAATCAATTTTACGATTCCCAGTCAAAAAGATGGGTCAATGTAGACTGCACTTTTGGAGTAAACGGCGGAAATTACTTTGACACAGCAAAATTTTCTCTTGATCATAAAAATGATGAAATTCAGGGGGAGTGGTAATTAAAATCCTAAAATTTTTAGGAAAGTGTTAAATTACTTAGAAAATATAGAAATTAATGTAAGAAAGTAGTAAAATGATATAGATTCCATGAAAACATTTTAATATAATAGCTTCTGATAGGGGATTGAATAAAATGAGACTCAAATCAAAACATATTCCCGGGATAGATTTCCTAGCAATGATTTTTATATCAATTTTAATCATATTTGGAGCGTTCGGAATTATATCATATCAGAATACATCTATTGTCTTGAAAAATAGCATTGTTGATTCAAACATTTGCATGGCTGCCGATAATTCCAATCTGCTGAAACAGCATTTAAAAGAACTAAAGACAATTATTGAAGGAGTGAGCTTCAGAACTGAAATTCAGTCAATGGATTGGTCGGCCCAAAAGCCGGTTTTACTTGAAGAAGCTGAGAGATTAAATGTTATGAGGTTTCAGATAACAGATCTGGCGGGATATTCCCAATCCACCCCGGAAGGTCAGTTCGATCTGCCCGGCCTGGAAGGGGTTCATAGTGCCTTAAAGGGTGAAGCGTACATATCTGAGCCATTTCAGGAAAGTGCCGGCAAGAGGGCAATTATGGCGTGCTCTGTGCCCATAAAAAATAAAAAGAAGGATATTGTCGGAGCTTTGACAGCTTCATTGGACTCTCATTTTTTAATTGACAGTATAAGCAATTTACAGATGGGTGAAACCGGATTCGGATTCATAATAGATAAAGATGGAAGAATAATTGCATGCCCCGACAGGGAAAAATTACTGGCCAGGCAGTCAAATATCAATGAAAATCCCGAATTTGGAGATTTTATTCATGAAATGAGCTCCCGGGAAAAAGGATATGCCTTATACAATTACGCAGGAAAGGATTACTTTACTACATATTCAAAAATTGCAGATACCGAATGGTTTTTAGCATTAACAGCTCCCGAGCAGGAGGTTTTTCAAAAGCTGGATATCCTCAAAAAGAAGTTCTTTTCACTGATACTCATAACCATAACATTCTGTATATTTTGCTGTCTTTTATTAGCAGGGTATTTATTTAAAAGGAAAACTGTTCAAGATCTTGAACTTCGGGTTGAGGAGGATAAACGTCTATTAAAGGAATCCTCTGAGCTGGAAAAGTTAAGAACACAATTTTTTGCCAATATCACACATGAACTAAGGACTCCCCTTAATGTGATTCTGGCGTCGATACAGCTCTGTAAACTTTATTTTGAAAAGGAGAAGGAAACTCATAACGTCAATATGTCAAAACACTTAAAGACCATTAAGCAGAACTGTTATAGACTTATGAGGCTTGTAAATAATTTAATTGATACAACAAAGATTGACGTGGGATTTCTCGAAAAACATGCAGGCAATAATAACATAGTAAAAATAGTTGAAGATATAACCATGTCCATACAGGAATTTACCCAAAACAAAGGGATTAATCTGTCTTTTGAAAAAAATTCCGAGGAGAAGGTAATTGCCTGTGATGTAGATAAGATAGAGAGAATTATGCTCAATCTTATCTCAAATGCAATTAAGTTTACCGATCAGGGAGGCAGTATTTATGTTAAGGTTCAGGACAGAGGTGAAAATGTTGTAATATCCGTAAAGGATACTGGCATAGGCATACCTAGGGACAAGCAGGCTGCCATTTTTGAACGTTTTGTCCAGGTCGAGCAGACACTGACAAAGAATAAGGATGGCAGCGGTATAGGCCTGGCTATGGTGAAATCTTTTGTTGAGATGCATGGGGGTACAATAACTGCTGTCAGTGAGTATGGTAAGGGAAGTGAGTTTATTATAGACCTGCCTGTGACAACCATGGAAAACAAGAGGGATGAGTTTTACCTTGAGGAGGTTGAAACGCAGAGAAGGATCGAGCGTATAAATATTGAGTTTTCAGACATTTATTATTCATGAGCTGATATATTAATTTTTGTCTATCATTACTCCTTATGGTAAAATTAAGTTGGATGGAGCATTATTACATAACACTGCTATATAACATATAACAGATTATTCTTATTACAGCTGAAGGAGACTTTATTGATTAATGGATATAAAGGTTACTGAAAGAGAATTAAGGGATAGAATAGAAAGACTTTGCAAGGCAATCACCAAAAGGTATGACGAATGGGACACGGCAGTGATTTTAAGCCGTGTCAGTCAATATTATTTTACAGGTACCATGCAGGATGGAATACTTATAATAAAGAAGAACGGGGAGGCGATGTATTTTGCCAGGAGAAGCTACGACAGGGCAAGGATTGAATCGCCTCTTGCATGCATATATCCCATGGAAAGCTATAGAGATGCGGCAGCGGCGGCAGGCCGCGAGCTGGGAAATACTTTGTTTGAAACAGAACTGTTAACCGTTGGAACTCTGGAAAGGATTAAAAGGCATTTTTCAATAGAAAAAATGTACAGCCTGGACAACATTATTTTTGAAGTTAGAGCCATAAAGAGCCCATACGAACTACACTGCATGAAGGAATCCGGAAAGCAGCACCAAAAGCTGCTTGACGAAATAGTGCCTTCAATTTTGAAAGAAGGCATGAGTGAAGTGGACTTTACTGCAGAGTTATACAGGCACATGCTGAAAATAGGCTTCCATGGGGTTTCACGGTTTTCCAGATATCAGACCGAAATGATAGCGGGTCAAATCGCATTTGGCGAAAATTCTTTATACCATACGAATTTTGATGGACCTGGCGGCATGAAGGGGATGAGTGCAGCAGTTCCCATTATAGGCAGCAGGGACAGGTTTCTGAGGAAAGGTGATCTGGTTTTTGTGGATATCGGATTCGGAATGTATGGTTATCACAGTGACAGAACACAGGTTTACATGTTTGGTGAAACTCCATCTGCAGAAGTTGTCAGGGCTCACCGCAAATGCATTGAGATACAGAAACAGGCTGCAGAATTATTGAAGCCCGACAGCATTCCGTCCCGGATATATGAATCGGTAATGTCTGGAATAGAGGAGGAGTTTCTTGAGAACTTTATGGGCTTCGGGAGCAGGAAGGTCAAGTTCCTGGGCCATGGAATAGGCCTTCACATCGATGAGCCTCCTGCCATAGCGGAAGGTTTTGACAGCCCTCTTGAAGAAAATATGGTTATTGCCCTGGAACCAAAAAAAGGGATAGCCGGAGTGGGCATGGTAGGTGTTGAGGATACCTATATAGTGACTCCGGAGGGCGGACAGCTGATTACCGGCGGAGAAAAGGATATTATTGCAGTATGAAAACAGATGGATTACCGGACCGGTTAACCGTCAAAAGGAGTAATTATGGCTTTTATTAAAAATTACGGTGAATTTATAGAAAGAGTAAATGAGTTGGGTTTTATGCCATTATCAGATATACTTCCCGGTCTTCCTTCATTAGCCGCTGAAACCAGGAAAGAGGCCTGGCATACCGGTGATTTTGATACCGACCCCTGGTGCTGGAAGGATAAAGCGGCAGAAGAAAAGCAGCTGGCTTTTGGGTGTATTCTTGGAGGGCATAAGGGGTTTGTTTCGCCTGGCATGTATCCATACTTTTATGCTTGCTGCCGGCCGGAGGAAACGATGGAAGAAAGGTGGAGGCAGGGAGTGGTAAGCCCTGAGGTAAAAGAACTCTGGAAGCTGTTCGAGACTAAAACACTACTCAATACAAGTGATATAAGACGCGAGGCGGGTGTCGGTAAAAAAGGCGGCAGCAAAGTGGACCGTGCAATCGTTGAACTTCAAAAACACTATTATATCACTGTTGCAGGTAACCGGAGAAAAATCGGAAAATCGGGTGAGCCATACGGGTGGCCTGCAAATGTGTATGACAGGGTTGCGGATTGGGCTCCGGCCGGTTGGCTTGACAAATGTGCTGACCTGGAAAAAGCTGAGGCAGGATGTTATATAATAGATACAGGATTGAAAATGGGTAACAATCTAAAGGAAGCAGATCTGAGAAAAGTTTTGGCCATCAGATAATATGGGCAGGTTTATTCCGTTTCCGAAAGATCTACATAAAGATTAAATTTGTGTGACCGAAAATACTACTTAATACAGGTGTGTTATAATATACCAGTAAATACGGAAATTATTGCCATTGGGAAATATTGGAGGCTGCAACTTAACAATGGTATATTTCTGGTGAAGAATTTAGAATTGGAGGATTATTTTATGAAGTATGCAAATAAGGCAAAGATATTATTGCTGGCCGTGATTATGGCGGTCACGCTGCCTTTTTCAGCGTTTGCTGCAGGAGCAGAACCCGATTGGGGATGGACAGGCGGTATTAATACTGCTGTTGAAAACGGTAAAGCCGTCGAACTTAATAAAATATTCGAATACGGAGATCACAAAATAAAATTTGAAAATGCCGTTTGGGAGGACTATGCGCTTTTAGTAGCCTTTTCTGTTCCGGATGCAGACAAAGAGGATTCAGTCTTGCCGTCACAGATATCTCTTGTAAATGAAGAAGGAAGATCTGTAAGCCAGGGTCATGGCAGTGAATACGGCGGAAATGGAAAAGGAGTTCTGGAGTTTAATCTGAATAGGGAACTAATCAAGGGTGATAAATTATATTTAAAAATACATACGTTGCGCAAAGCAGGAAGAGAAAAGCCTGATTATACCTATACAATGGTGCTTGATAAATCCCTGTCCGCTGACGGAGCAAAATACAATCCCGGAAAAGAAATTAAAACGGACTATGGCACTTTAAAGTTTGTAACAGCAAGTAACTCAAGGGAAAGACTGAGTATCGATTATACTTTTGACTATATACAGGAAATAAAAGAATTAACCAAAAGTGATCCGGATACTAATATTTTTGTTCACGACTTATTCCCTCAAATCACTCTGACAGATGCCAACAAAAAAGTTTTTCGCGCCAATGGCAGAAGTTCGGGGGATGAAGGTAAGTATGGCAGCCTGTATTTTGACGGAATGCCTGAACTCAACAAACCGGTCACAATATCAGTTATATGCAGTGAGAAGGTTGCAAATTGGAGCCTGCCCATACCGGTTAAAAAGGCAGAAGTTGAAACTGTTAGTGTTAACAAGGAGTATAAAAGTGAGGGCGGCAGCTTTAAGATAAAAAACATATACCTTGGTTCGGCAAGCACTTATCTTGATTATGAATTTATACCGGATAAGGGTTATGAAGTGACCAGACTTGAGCCTTTGGTTTCAATGAACATAAGAAACAAAAATGTCCAGGGGTCAACTTCAAATGGCGATCTTGCCGGTAAAATAATATTTAAATATCCCATAACCCGGAAAGACCTTAAGGATGTAACGTTTTATGTGGATTCAGTAAAAAGAAGTATAAAATATGGGCAGAGCATAAAAATTGATTTTGACAAGACACCGGAGGATTATAAAATCAAAGTGGACGGTTCTGAAATTCAAGTGACAAATTTGAAAATCAAGGATGGAAAAACAACATGCTTTGATTTGGAGGTAAATGACAGCAACAGAAAATTCAGTGACTTTGATGTTGGAATAAAAGCTGATACTCAACATCTCTCATGGTCCTCAAGCTCGAGTTCGGATGAATTTAAAAATATTTTTGATAAGCTTAAAGAAGGATTCGGTCTGACCTCTCAGGACGGGAAAAAGTCACCGTTAAAGAAATCAATACAAGTTGATGGAGAACATAAAAAGCTCGAGGTTGAAATTGAAAGCCTTGTATACTCAGATTCATATAAAAGTGAAATCAAATTAAATTAATTTTAAAGCAAAAAAAATAATAGTTACTTTAACTAAACTGGCGTGCCTTCGGTTTACTACCGGAGGCATTGTCTATATATTTATCCGGATATATTATTAAATCCGTTTTTATTTTACGGCACCTTCACAGGTGTTTACTGTTTGACATATTTCCATATTTTGATAGAATGAAAGTATCTTCGGTATATGGAGGATTAAATTATGACTAGTGTTTTTATAGGCTTGGTATCGGCAGGGACTACTATAATAGTGCTGATACTTGGTGAATTGCTATTCGGTTCAAAAATTCTCAGCCTGATTGAAAGGCATCGGACAATAATAATAAGCGCGCATGACAACCAGGCGGCAGACCATAATAGAATATTGGAGGATACAAATGCTCTAAGAGTCGATAACAGGATAATTCTAAAGATTAGTGAAAACCTTAATGGAAAAATAGAAGCAATTGATAAAGATCTTGTAAATGAGAAAGAAAATAAACGGTTACAGTTTGAAAGACTGTCAGATAAGCAAAGGGAAATAAAAAACAGTCTGGATAGACTTGTAAGTTTTTCGGATGAATTTGAAAAAAAATCTATGGAGAATTCGAAGCTCTGGCGTGAAAAAGAAGAATTAAAGGAAGAAAATAGGGAACTGGGAAGGATTATAAAACTGCAGAAAGCAAGAATATCCGAATTGGAAAGAATTAATGAGATTCAAACTGAAGAAGTAAAAGATAAAATGGTGCACACAATGCCAGAAATAAATTAAATAAATTATAATTAAGAACTGTCGCACGTTCCCAAACAGGAGGTGCGTTTTTTATGCCCGATTTTGATGGTGTTTTGATGGGGCGGTCTGTTGATAAAAATATGCTGGTATGCAGAATACGAGACTTGATGAAGCAGGACAATTACAGATATAATTATAAAATTGGCAGAGGTATATTAATTATGTTGATATGATAGGGAGTAATAAATTCAAGGTGGATTGTTGAGATGAACGAGAAAATTGCAGCAATATTGTTAGTAGATGATGAAATCAATATATTAAGGGCTCTAAAACGTGTATTAGCCTGTGAGGGATATGAGATTCATTGTGCAACAAAATCAGATAAAGCTATAAAAATGATAGGCAGCAACAGGTACGATTTAATCATTTGTGACCAGAAAATGCCGGGATTGAGTGGTATAGACCTACTTGAGTATTCCAGCAGGGTGTCACCGGATACAATTAGAATTTTAATCACCGGATACTCGGATTTTAAAGTTATGGAGGATGCAATAAATAAGTGCAGAATTCATTATTATTTTCCAAAGCCGTGGGATAACAGTATTCTTATTGAGGTTATAAGAAAGACTCTCTCCGATAAGCAGGTTAAAGGGAAAAAGGACAGTATATTAAATAACTTGCTGGGCTATAAGAGTTACATAGAGGGAATTCTTAATATTCTTGACGGTTCCCGGAATATTTTTAAAGAGGAGGAATCTCCTGTTGAAAAAACAGAGGAAGAATATGACAAAGAGGAAATATTAACTCTCAAAAAGGATGACAGCATATTATTCCTGAAACCTTCAGAAATATATTACCTGGCATCTTCAGAGGGAAAAGTTACGTTAGTTACTGTAAACAGTCAATATTACAGCTGGGATTCTTTGAAGGCCTGGGAGGAAAAACTGAAGAATAACGGATTTTTCAGGTGCCACAGGAGTTATATAGTAAACGTTGCCAAAATAAAAAAAATAACCTCCTGGTTCAAGGATACATATAATCTGGAATTCCATGACATTGGCGATACTATCTACTCAAGTAAGTCATATATCAAACCTTTGAAAAAATTTATTCAGAATCAATCAGGTAGAAGGCCTGGTTTTACTGATTAAATTTGAGAATTATTACATTAAAACAGATAAAAAATGCGTTTCATAGAAAAAATGGTGCCCTTTATGGGAAAACCATTTTTTTTGTCTTTATTGCGTTGATAATATTATTGGATTAAGAAACAGAGTAATCATTTGAATTCTGGAATTTTCGGGGAGGAATGGGAATGAAAAAGAATATTCTTTTTGTGGACGATGAAAAACAGATTCTCAGAGCCGTAAACAGGTTGTTTATGGATAGTAAATACACTGTATTTATGGCCGATAACGGTGAAGATGCTTTAAATATCCTGGAAAAAGAGAATATTGATATGCTGATATCAGATATGAGGATGCCGGGTATGGATGGTTATCAGCTGTTAAAAGCGGTGAAAGAAGAGTTTCCTTCAGTTATAAGAATTATTTTGAGCGGATATGCCGAGGGAGAGGTGGTATTCAAGTCATTCCGGCAAAACCTTGCCAAGCTCTATTTGTTTAAGCCCTGGGATAATAGCCAGCTGATGTCAATTATAGACAGGGTGTTTGAGACTGAAAAAGTATTAAAGGATAAAAATCTTTTAAGCATTGTAAGCAATCTTGAGGAACTGCCTACCATAAGCGATACCTACAACCGGTTTTGTTCTCTTATTGATATTGATGCGGATGTAAGGGAGTTTTCAGCCTTGATCGAAGAAGATCCCAGTATTGCTGCAAAAGTATTGCACTATGCCAATTCAGCCTTTTTTGGTGCCAAGACCGGGTCCATAAGCCAGGCAATTATGTACATGGGTCTGGATAACATAAAAAATATAGTATTGACAGCTACTGTATTTGACAGGATGAATTCCCGTGAAAAGCTTTTGAATCTCAGGGAGGAATTATGGGAACATGCCTGTTTATGCAATAAAGCGGTGATTTTGCTGCATGAAAAACTTCTAGGAAAAAGACTTCCTGAAATATATGCATCAGCGGGTTTGTTGCATGATATCGGAAGAATAGTATTTATAAGCAATTTTCCTGAGGGGTATTCCAGGCTGATAAAAACTATAGACACTGATAAAAGCAAGTCCTTCGTTGATGTGGAAACGGAAGCATTTTCTGTATCTCACCAGGAAATGGGAGGGTATTTGCTGGATTGGTGGGAATTGCCCCTCCCAATAGTTGAAGCGGCGTTATATCATCATTCACCCGGTCTGGACAAAATTTTAAATAAGGAACTTGTATCAATTGTACATATTGCAGATTACTTTGTGTGGGAATTGATGGGCACAAACAGTATGAATTCTTTGGATATTGATGTCATGGACAATTTGAATATATCCATGGCGGAGTGCAGGAAAATTGTAAGGAATATATATAAAGGTCTGTAACTCATATTATGATTTGTTTAATTTGGCAGGAGGCAGTGTATGGAAGATATAACAGTATTATTTGTAGATGATGAAGTAAATGTGCTAAGTTCCCTTAAAAGAGGCTTGTATAAGGAAGATTACAGGTGCATGTTTGCCGAAAGTGCGGGGGAAGCCCTTAAAATTATGGAAGAACACAAAATAGCCGTAATTGTGACGGATATGAAAATGCCGGGGATGGACGGTCTGGCGCTTTTAAGGATATTGAAAGAAAAATATCCTAATACCGTAAGAGTAGTATTGTCGGGATATACACATCTTCAGCAGGTAGTTCTGGCAATCAATCAGGGTGACATTTACAGATATATTACAAAACCGTGGAAAGTGGAAGATGAGTTCAAACCGGTTATCCGGCAGGCTGTTGAATATTACCAGCTGCTAGCCGGAAAGGAGGAACTGCAGAAAGCTCTTGAATTTAAAAATGCTTCTATCCAGAACATACTTAACGTTATGAATGAAAAACTGTCAATCAGCAGAAAAGATTATGACAATGTTAAAAAGTTCATAGGAGGCATTATGGCATTCCTAATGAGTGAAATGATAAATCCGGCACAGACAAACACTGATACTGCTGCTTTTTTTGATATGGTACAAAGGTTCTGCCAGGGTTTTCTGAATACAATTCCTACCGAAATAAGTGAATTTAAGGCTGCCGTTTTATTGGAGGGAATAACAGCCAGTGTTTCCAGATACAAAATATTTGAAAAAGTCTACATTAAAAATGAAGATCATAACAACATTATCTGTTGTGGAAACTATAAATTAACTCTTTATACAGTGATATATATTTTAAATTATATAAGCACGCAAAATACTGCCGGGGAGCTGAATATGGGCATTATTACAAAAAATGAATTAAAATATATCGATACTGAAATTTATGCTGATATCAGAACGGTTTATAAATCGGATTATACCATGCAGAATAATCTTATGCTGGTTGAAAAGCTTATAAATACTACATTGAAGGAGCTTGGTGTGATTGTCCGCATTAGGAATCAAAATAACGTTATTCAATTAAAGTACAAAACAATGTTTGTGCCGAAGAGTGTATGATTACCCGGCACAGGCTCGGAAGGGACAGAGGTCTTACATGAATAGATTTAAACCTGTAAATGATATTAAACGTATTGAAGACTTATTTAGAAATCTTGCGAGAAAAAATTGTATTTCAGTTATTATAACAATTAGAAACAAGCGTCAAATTGCAGAAATGTCATTCTCCCCCAGGAAGGGCAGCCAACCTTCAATAGTCTGCCCGGGCAATGAAAATATTCAAATAAATGCCGGCGAAGAAATGGCGGTTTCCTTTTCGGACAGGGAATTTACCGTATTTTTCAAGACGGCGGCTGTCGGCTCATCTGTTGGGAACTCTTTCGATATACAAAAGCCCTTTGTTGTTTATACAGGTTTCAAAAACCTTCTTTTGCAATACGGTTTTCCTCATCCCGGGTTTTTAAAAAACATTGCTCCGATTTTTGCAGGCTTTTCCTATGGAAACTCGGAAATTGATATGGCTTTGGGCACTGTTCTGCGTATATATCCCAAAACATTTATGGGACAGCCGGCTGTATACCTGAAAGAGGAAAAGTTTAATCCGGAAGCCTGGACTGAAATTTACGGAGGAATAGCAGATTATCTCCATCTCCATCCCTGTTGTGAGAATTTCATAATGTATTTGCCAGCTGCCTGCCAATGGCAGATTGAAAGCATGTCGGCTATTGAAAGGTTTGTGGGGGACAGGAGCAGGTTTGTAATTGATACCGTTTATGGATATATCTGCGACACTTCGAGTTTGATGTATTATGATACAAAGCAGGAGTATAACTGCCAGGCAATAAATGACTGTGCGGCTTTTATAAAATATTGTGCTGGCAGTCTGGAGCCGCTGATAGTTAAAGCGCTGGGTTATGAGCAGGACAGCTTTTTTCTTGATGAAATACGGCAGGTCTGTAAGTCAGATAGCTATTTCACCGACAGAAGCCTTTATTGCGTTAAAAAGGAGGAAAAAATAATTGCTTTTGCTGTTGCAGAATCGAGTTCTGATATCTTGAAATTCAATATATTTCACGATGTCTGCAGATTATATTATGTAAGTAAAGATTCTGATATAGAGCAGATTACAGCTGCCGTATTGCCTGAAATTGCCGCTTTTTTTCATGAACGGGGAAAGGTGAGCTTCAATCTTTTATTGAGTGTCAATGAGCAGTTAAGGTCACAATTCAGTTTAAAGGGAGTAGAATTTAAGGATAAATTTGCAGGTATGTTTATGAACCGTGAGGGAATGAGAGAATATAAAAAATTGTTAAAAGATAATTTCATTGACTTTAACAGATACAGAAAACTTACATATCCCCAGTTGTCTATATGGCATACCGAGAAGGTTTTTCCCGGCACAGGTTTTGGAAATATAGCCGGTACTGCGCGAATAAACGGAAAAGTGGATTTTGAGCTTTTGGAAAATGCCATAAACCAGGTTGTCCGGGAGAATGACAGCTACCGTACAAGGATTGAAGAGGGGGAGGAAACAGAAAAACAGTATTTTGCAGAATACAGATATTTCAAGGTTGATTTTTTTGATTTCAGCGGGTCAGGAGCTAATGAAGAATACATGAAGTGGAGTGGTATTAAGACTGTTGAACCTTTCAACCTGCACAATTCCGATTTATATTATTTTGCATTATTTAAAATCAGTGAAAACGAGGGGGGCTTTTTTTATAAAACCCATCACATCATATCAGATGCCTGGACCGGTGTAACACAGATCAGCAAAATTATGGAATACTATTCCAAATTACGGAATGGTATAAATTTTATCTCCGGGAGTAAACCGTCATATATTGATTTTGTAATGGCGGAGGAGGATTATCTGCATTCGAAGAGGTTTGAGGAGCATGAAAGGTTTTGGAGTGAGAAATTCAGTACGGTACCTGAATTTTTAAGCTTTAAAACCAGAGGAGCTGTTTATAAAAAATTAAAGGCTTCCAGAAAAAGTGTAAAAATTTCACCGGAGCTGGCAGGTAATATCCAGGAGTTCTGCATTTCAAACAGACAGTCTCCGTTTATCACCTTCCTTTCAATACTTTATATATTTATTAGCAGAATTACATCCAAATCAGATATTGTGTTGGGAACTCCGGTGCTTAACAGGACAAATGCACGTGAAAAAAAGATGACAGGAATGTTTATTAATATATTGCCTGTCCGGTATGCTGTGGATTGTGAACAGAATCTTATTTCATTTGCCCATGCCCTCTCAAAAGAATGGCTCACCCTGCTGAGAAACCAAAAATATCCTTATGAACTTATACAGAAGGAATTCAGGGAAAGGCACCAGGTCACAGACAGTCTTTCGGACGTAGTGTTGTCATATCAAAATGTTAAGCTTGACAAGGATGAATTTACCGAGGATTATGAACTGTCATGGCATTTTTGCGGCTACCAGGCCAATTCTCTTCAAATACACGTAAGGGACTGGGAGGATACGGGTACTTACGTATTGGATTTTGATTATCTTGAAGATGTGTTCTCCGCTGATGAGATCGAAAGGATGAGCAGGTATTTTGTAAACCTGCTGGATGAGGCTGTCAGCCATCCCGGAGAGAAACTCGGGAAACTGAATATCCTGCCGGAAATTGAAAGAAGGCAGGTGCTGTATGATTTTAATAATACTGAAAGAGATTACCCAAAGGATAAAACCATACAGGAATTGATTGAAATTCAGTCCGGGAAAAATTTTAACGATATAGCAGTAGAATTTGGACATAAAGAGCTTACATATAAAGAGTTGAATATCAGGGCCAATTCTCTTGCCGCTTTATTGAGGGAGAGAGGTGTCAAGTCTGACAGTGTTGTAGGTATCAGTATGGAGCGTTCTGTAGAGCTGATAATAGGCATTTTAGGAATATTAAAGGCAGGCGGGGCTTATTTGCCGATAAATCCAAAGTATCCTGCGGCAAGGATCAATTACATTTTACAGGACAGCGGAACTCAAATACTGCTTATCAACGGAAGCCTTAACGGCAGTATTGACTTTGACGGAGAAATTCTGGATATGGGAACAATACAGCTGAATACATATGAACAGAATAATCCGGTAAATCTCAATAAGCCTGATGACCTTGCATATGTTATTTATACATCAGGTTCAACGGGAGAACCAAAGGGGGTTATGATAGAACACAGATCCCTGGTCAATTTCTTATATTCCATGTATGAGATGTACGATTGTGATTTCAATGCCGGTGACAGGTGTCTGAGCCTCACCAATATATCCTTTGATGCAAGTGTCTGTGAAATATTCATGCCTCTTGTATTTGGAGCATGTCTTGTACTTAACAGTGATTCGGACTATCTGGATGTTGTAAAGTTATCAGAAATTATTGTGCAAAAGTCCGTTAACTTTACGTACATTCCCCCATCCATGCTTAAAGAACTGTCCGGGCTTTTAAAAAAATATCCCGGCAGAGTAAAGCTGGACAAAATGTTTGTAGGTGCCGAGCCCATAAAAGTGAGAGTTATGGATGAATACCTGTCAATAAATCCCTGTATGAAAATTCTCAATGGGTACGGTCCCACTGAAACTACTATAGTTGCGTCCTTTTATCCTTTCAGGCTGGAAGATGACAAGGAATCCTACATATCGGTCGGGAAGCCGGTCAGCAATACGAAAATTTACATACTGGATAAGGAGCTGCTGCCGGTGCCAGTCAATACCGCCGGCGAAATATATATTGCCGGAGATTGCCTTGCAAGGGGATATCTGAATAATTCCGGATTTACCGGGAAGAAGTTTGTACAAAACCCATATTCGGAAGGAAGGATGTACAAATCAGGCGACTATGCCAGATGGCTGCCTGACGGGAATATCCAATTCATTGGAAGGGCTGATAATCAGGTTAAAATAAGAGGTCTGAGGATAGAGCTGGGAGAGATAGAAAATCTGCTGTCAAAAATGAGTCGTATAACCGGAACAGTTGTTATGGCAAAGCAGGATGAAGATGGGAATAAATATTTATGTGCATATTTTACAGCTACTGAGAAGTTAAGTAAAAATGAGATCACAGCTCATTTATTAAAATTTATGCCTGAATATATGGTGCCCGGATTTTTCATCCAGCTTGCAGAAATGCCTTTGACCTATAACGGCAAGATTGACAAGTTGCTTTTACCCGAGCCTGACAGGAAAAATAATGTAAATAAGGACTTTTCACCTCCCTCCAATGAGGTTGAAGAAAATCTGCTGAAAGCCTGGCAAAAAGTCCTCAGGATTACCGGCATAGGTGTAAAGGACAACTTGTTTGAATATGGGATTGATTCCCTTACAATCATGAGGGTGCTGGTAGAAGTTCTGGAGTACGGCTGGAATGTCGCAATGCAGGATTTCTACAAATATCCGACTGTAGAGGCTATGGCCGAAATAATTATGAACAAAGACCCGGGAGCAGCGTATGAGGAAATTCCCGCCGCAGATCAGAACATCAGCCTGCAGGGAAGGATGAGTCTTTCGATAGATTATAAAAAAAGAATATATAAGAATGTGCTTTTAACCGGGTCTACCGGTTTTCTGGGAGCACACCTCCTTGAGAAAATGCTGGCTGGCACACAAGCAAATATATATTGCCTTGTAAGGGCTGAAAGTATGGACCTGGCCGTAAACAAACTCATGGAAAAGCTGCATTTTTATTTTGGCAGCAGCTATGACAGCTTTCTAAACAACCGCATAATTGTCGTAAACGGCGACATTACCTGTGAAAGGTTCGGTCTGGATATTCAGGCATATGAGGAATTGATCAGGGAAATTGATACAGTGATACATTCTGCCGCAATAGTCAAGCATTTCGGCGACTATTCCCGTTTTGAAAAAACAAATGTCATGGGAACGCAAAGGATGCTTGAGTTCTGTATTTCAAGCGGTGCCAAGCTTAATTATATTTCAACCGCAAGTATATCCGGAGATTTTTTCAAGCAAAGCTCCGGGAATTTAATTTTTACTGAAAATGATCTTTTTATCGGACAGAATTTTGATGACAATGTTTATGTAAAAAGTAAATTTGAAGCCGAAAAACTTATTTTTCAATATTCCGGGAATTCTTTAAATGCGTCAATATTCAGGATAGGAAATTTAACAGGCAGGTACAACGACGGTCATTTTCAGCCCAATATCAGTGAAAACAGATTTTACGGCATACTGAACTTCTTCATACAATCAGGAGTTGTTTCAAGGGATATCTGCCGGCTGAAGGCGGAATTCACACCTGTGGACATATGTTCGGATGCTATTGTGAAATTGGCTGAGCTTGATATGGACCGGTTAAGTATATTCCATTTGTTTAATGACAAAAAAACCGAAATCCGGGAGATTATACAGGTATTCAGGTTTGTGGGCTGCAAAATTGATTTGCTTGATAATGAACAGTACAGAACCAGAATGGCAGCTTTATTAAAAAGCCTTGATACAAAGGAAATGATGGTCAATATTATAAATGATCTGCGTAGGGAGGGGACATTCGGCCTTAAGCCGTCTGTGACAGTGAATTCGGAAATTACAAAAGAATATTTAAAGCCGGCAGGTTTTGAATGGCCGGATATTAATGCCGGTTATATATACAAAATATATAAATACATGAAAAAAGCAGGCTTTATCACATAAAATAATGTAAAAATTTTAGGGGGCTTAAAATGAAATTGGATACAATACGTAAAAAATCAAAATTGGTAAAAAGTATTGTCAATAATAATGTTGTTACCAGTATTATTCTGCTGTATTATCTGGTGACGGTTATTGTCAGTGTTATCTTTTATCCAATGGTCCAGATGCTGCTGAACTACCCTCCAAATAATGAGGAGGTGAGTGTGCGGCTTGGTACCAGCAATATAGGCCAGTACATAATTATTGTATTTCTTTCCATGTTAATCGGTACTTTTCTTTTCATAAGAACATTCAGAGGCATTAATAACTGGGATAAACTGGATCCAAGAAAAGAGGAGGATCTCAAAGAACTGAATGCCATCAGAAAAAAATGCATAAATATTCCTTACCTGGTTTTTCTCGGCCAGGCGCTGATAGTGAATATCCCTCTGATACCGGTACTTTTACTTGTCAGAAATTTGAACAACATATCCTTGCTGGCCGTGATAAAGGTTTTGATAATGGTATTTTCGCTTATGTGTCTTGCAGCGGTTATATCGCATACCTTTTCAAGGAGACTGTTTAAAATTATTTTACTGAGAACGTATACAGGAGGGGAAAAGGAAGGAATAAGGATAGGCTTAAAGAATAAGATATTTTTTCAGATAATACCCATGCTGATTCTGACAATGCTTTTCACCGCGCTTATAGGGTACTCAAGGCTGGTAGACGAGAAAGGCGATATGCTGTACAGCCTATACAAAATGCAGCTGTCCGAAAGTATTGATAACATGAATACCGACCTGAAAAATCCGGAACAGGCTTTTAACATATTAAAAGAAATTAAATTTAATAGCAATGAACCAATATATTTTGTCAAAACTCCCGGGGGTGATATCCTTACTTCGGATAACAAAAATATTGGCGGCTATCTGACTTACTTTATTTCAAACCCCTATGAGGGGGACAGAATCTTTGATATAAATTCTGAAACTCAGGGTATAGTTGCAGTAATTGACAGTAACGGGGCAGAGTGGCGGATGGGTGTTATTTTCAAAGTGGCATCGGGAAATGTTCTGATGTTCTTTCTGCTGGGATTTCTGGCATTGCTTTTCCTTAATGTTTTTGTTTTGTACTATTTCTCAAAATCTCTAGCAGACGAGATTTCACTGGTGGCTGAAAATCTTACTGAAATAGCTGAAGGAGAAAATGTGGATCTGGATAGAGAACTTGCGGTCATATCCAATGACGAGCTTGGAGATCTGGTCGTTGCTTTCAACAAGATTCAGCAAAAGGAAAAAGAGCATATTTGTGAACTGGAGGAAAAGCAGGCCATAATAATCGAGAGGGAACAGCTTGCCCAGGACACGCTGAAAAAGCTTAAACAGCTTCAAATGCAATTGATAAATCAGGAAAAGCTGGCGGGGATAGGTCAGCTGGCAGCGGGTGTTGCCCATGAGATTAACACCCCTCTGGGGTATGTATCCAGTAATATTGAGACCTTGAAAAACTATATCATGAATTACAGGACTATGCTGGACACTTATCGAAATTTCTATAAAGAAGTATGTAAACTATGTCCCAATCAATCAATACCTGGAATAAATACTGTTTATAATACTGAAAATAAAATAAACATTGATTTTATTAATTCGGATATTACTGACCTGTTTAATGATGTGAGTGATGGCTTGGAGCGTATAAGCAAGATTGTTATGGGCTTGCGCACCTTTTCCAGAGTCGATCAGCAGAACGAATTTGAGGAATACGATCTGAATAACGGAATACAGAACACCTTGCTGGTCGCCAATAATGAGATAAAATACCATGCAAAGGTTGAACTGTTTTTAGGTGATATACCGAATATATATGCAAACGGAGGGCAAATAAATCAGGTTCTTCTGAATATAATTATAAATGCTGTTCATGCAACAAAATCAAAAGAGGATATAAATTCAAGTTTAATAACTGTCAGGACGTACAGTGATGAGCGTTATGCCAGTTGTGAAATTGAGGATAACGGGACGGGAATACCCGAAAATATTATCGGCAGAATTTTTGATCCCTTTTATACAACCAAGCCGGTCGGACAGGGAACCGGGTTGGGACTCAGCATAGCCTATGATATAATCGTAAATAAACATAAAGGAGAATTACTGGTTGACAGTAAACCGGACGTTGGTTCTAAATTTACTGTCAGACTTCCGGTACACAGATAAATAATGAAAAAATGAATTGAATGTAAAACAAGTATTGCCACAATAAGCTCAGGAGGTTTTTTTATAACACTTTTGATAATATGGACTATTTTCTCAGTTTTGTTGGTCTCGATTTATAGTACAATTATTATTTAGAGGGAAAATTAAGATAGGAGAAAATCAATGGAAAGTAATGATAGAGTTTTGTTTATAAATGAATCTCCGGAGACCGCAAGTATTGTAATGGAAAAGCTTGCAATGTGGGATATTCCAGTTTGTCAGAAACAGGCAACCTCTCTCAAGGATTTGAATAACTTGTTAAACAGCGGACTGTGGGATGTTGTAATAAGTGAATATAAATATTCCGGAGTTATTGCATTTGATGTATTAAAGAAGTTAAAAAAAACCTATTGTCATATTCCGATAATTGTCCTTTCAGATGATTTATCCGAGGAAAATGTACTTGAATTAATCGAGGCAGGTATAGACGACAGTGTCCCCAAAAAGGAATTATCCCGCCTGAGACAGGTCATTTGCCGTATATTGCGCAATCTGCCAAGTCACAGGCATGTGCTGACCCAAGGGTACTCTGCTGACAAGCAGGTCGGCAGATATGAGGCAGAATATGGACCGGCGGAGATGGAGCACAAGGGTTCTATTCTGTTTGCAAATATGACCGAGGCTTTTCTTTACGGGAAGGTCATTTGTGACCGGCAGGGGAAGCCGGTCGATTATGTGATACTTGATACAAATCATGCTTTTGAGTTAATGACCGGCAATCAAAGATTTGAAATATTGAACAGGAGAGCTGCAGAAACAAATTTTGGAACTAATGAAACTGAACCTGATTTGATTGAAATATGCGGCCGGGTTGCCATAACCGGAGAGAAAAGGGTTTTTGAATGTAAAATGAATTATAGGGAGAAGGTTTACTCAGTATCTGCATACAGTCCCTGTCCAGGATATTTTGTTAGTATTTTTACAGATATTACAGAGCAAAAAAAGATTGAAGCAGAAATTGAAAAGCTGGCCGCTGCTTTTGAGCGGAGTCCGGTGATGGTCATAATCACCAATCCTGATGGAATCATGGAGTATATTAATTCAAAGGTTACATCGGTTACCGGATTCAGCTTTAAGGACGCTAACAGCAGGAATATAAACCTCCTCAAATCAGAGATGGTTCCGAAGCATATACTGAATGAGATGAAAGAAAAATTCAGAAATGATGAATCCTGGGAAGGGGAGTTTATAAGCAAAAAAAAGAATGGCGAGCTCTATTGGGTTTCTGCTTCCGTTTCGCCGGTCAGGGACAGAAATGGGAATACAACCAATTATATATTAATTCAAGAGGATATTTCGGATAAGAAAAAATTTCAGCAGGAACTTGAGGAAAAGCACAGGAATCTGGTGAAAGAGGTTATGAAACTAAAGGTGATGCAGAAGCAGAAGATTCAGCAGGAAAAACTCACGGGCATTGGACATCTTGCTGCCGGGGCCGCCCATGAAATCAACAATCCGCTGGGGTTCGTCATAAGTAACTTTGATATGTTAAGCAAGTATTGTGAACGGTTCGGTGATTTAATACAGGCATATAGAATTTTCAAAAATCATATAAAAAATAACGAGTACCAACTTGCGGTTCAAAACATAAGTGTCCTGGAAGAACTTGAAGAAAAGTATAATATCGATTTTTTATTAAGTGATATTAATGATATTTTTAATGACTGTAATGACGGGCTGACCAGGATTACAAATATTGTAAGCGGACTTGGTACTTATATCAGAGAAGAGCCGCATGATAAGATTATGGAATATGATCTGAGCGCCGCTGTCGACAATACCCTTGAGATATTGCAAAGTGATTTGAAGCAACATGCCGAGGTAAAAAAGGAGCTTAATAAAGTGCCTGATATTCAGGTTATGGGAGATCAAATTAATCAAGTGATTGTGAACTTGATTGAAAATGCCCTTTATGCAATATCCCGCAAGCATGTAAATGGAAAAGGAGAACTTAAAGTCAGAACATATAATGACAAAAGATATGTATACTGTCAAATCGAAGATAATGGTGCCGGCATATCCAAAGATAATCTGAATAAAATTTTTGATCCTTTTTTTACTACAAAGCCTGTAGGTCAGGGATCAGGAATGGGATTAACAATAGCCTATAATATTATCAGCCGGCATAACGGGCAATTGTCTGTTGAAAGCGAATATGGAAAAGGGACAAGCTTTACTTTCAAGCTTCCTGTAAACAATAAACCAAAGAAAACAAATTGAGTTTGCTTTTAAGTTGAGCATTGTATTAAACTATGAACTATCGATTATTTATATAATCTTACAGATAAACAGAAATTTGACGGAGGGAAAAATATGGATTTGATTGTAAAACAATTTGGAGAATTATCCGTTGAGGAATTATATGAAATATTGCAAATCAGAGTTAAGGTATTTGTTGTGGAACAGAATTGTGCATATCAGGAAATAGATGATAAAGACCAATATTCATACCACGTGTTTTTAAAAGATGATACGGGAATTAAAGCCTATTTAAGAGTTGTCAATAAAGGAGTCTCTTTTGAAGAGGTATCAATTGGACGAGTGCTGACCCTGAAAAGAGGATGCGGATTAGGGTATAGAATTCTTTTGGAGGGCATAAAGATTGCGAAAGAGAGAATGAATGCAGATAAAATAAAAATAGAAGCTCAATCTTATGCAAAAGAATTTTATGAAAAAGCAGGATTTAGGCAAATATCAGAGGAGTTTTTAGAGGATGGAATTCCACATGTTTTAATGGTGCTGTACAAAGAGAATGCAAAAGGTTGTAAAAAAAATATAAATAAACTATGATATGACTAGAGGTCAAAAGTCCGATTTTTTGCACAAAATGAACAAATTTTTAAAAAGTATTTTTGACACTTGAATTATATATAGTAAAACAAAAAAACTTAGGAGGCCGTCATGAAACACAACCTTTTTCTCAAGAAGACCCTTTTCCTTTTGCTCTCATCTATATTTCTGTTTGCTCTCTACGCCTGCGGACAAAACAGTGTCAGCACTCCGTCGACCACGGCTGCATCATCCACACCAAGTGTAAGTGCGATGGTTACGGCGAATCCTGTCCAACCTTCTGATAATAGTTCTCCACAGGTATCTGATGATGTACCATCAGGATATAATGATGCGCTTGCAGCATATAACAATTTCTTAGCAGGAAGTATAAAAGCACAAGACTCAAAACATGAGATAAGTGATGGAGCCGTTAATATTAAAGATATTTCTTTGGAGCCGGATTTAAAAACTTATTACGCCTTATTTGATATGAACGGGGATGGAATACCGGAACTTCATCTGCGCCCTATAGTTGGTGGCAGTTATGCTATTTTTACATATCTTAACGGACAAATTGTCTTGTGGCATGAAGGTCCCGATTATGAATCTCCATTAAACAACGGAGCAATCTTATATGAACGCGATGGTGCAGCACCGACTCACATAAACTATTATTATTTAGTTTTGGACTCCGATGGAAATGAAATCTCAAGAGTATATTTCTCAAAGTATCACAGCGTCGATGAAAGTGGCTTGAATGAAAGTAACGATTATGATGTATTTATATACGAAGATAAAGAAGTTTCCAAAGATGAATGGGATTCACTGACCAATGAATATTTTTCGATATCATCTGACTTAATCATATGGAATTTGCTTAACAAGCATTAATAAACGATTATAATGAAAATTTGATAGTGTCACAAAACAGGAGGTTACATATGTTTGAAGTAAAGCCCATTGATATAAAGACGAGGGAAGATGTCATTAATTTAATTAATGAGCAATGGGGCGGTCCTGTAATTGTTACTAAAGGAATAATACATTATGCCGGATATTTACCTGGCTTTGTGGCTGTTGAAGATGATAAACTGAAGGGGTTAATAACATACAATATCCAAAATGAGGATTGTGAAATTGTATCTCTTGATAGTTTAATAGAAAAGCAGGGGATAGGGTCAATGCTAATAGATAAAGTAATTGAGGAAGCGAAAGCACATAAATGCAAAAGGGTTTGGTTAATAACAACAAATGATAATACGCATGCCATCCGGTTTTACCAAAGGCGAGGCTTTAATTTTACGGGTTTATATATAAATGCAATACAGGAATCCAGAAAGATAAAACCTCAAATACCGCTGCTTGGAATGGATGATATTCCCATAATGCATGAGATTGAATTTGAAAAGAATTTATGAATACTTATAAATTAAGTATAAATTCAATGAAGTAGTATGGAGATTTGAATTATATTAATTTATAAGGGAGATTTTCGTAAATGATAAAAATTAGAAGTGCTAAAGAATACGAGCATAATATATTAACGGATTTAGCAATTAATTCTGAAGCTTATTGGGGATATGATCCGGAATATATGAATATGTTCAGAGCTGTTTATAGTGTAAGTGAAGAATTTATAAATAATAATATAACAATTATCTTAGAAGAAGATAATAATATAATCGGATTCTACAGTGTAATTAATGATGAGAGGGAAACTTCCCTGGAGTATTTCTATATTGCTCCTGAATACATAGGTAAAGGCTATGGAAAACTGCTTTGGAACCACTTGATTAAGGATTGCAGGAGTCGTGGGATAAAAGAATTCAGCTTGGTTACCAGTCCTCAGGCCAGGGAATTTTATATTGGAATGGGGGCTGTTTTATGCGGGGAGGTAGAATCACTTCTTAAAAAAGGACGTATAATCCCAAAATTAATTTATACAATTGAAAATTAATTTTTATAAATTTAACATGCGGTGACAGGCAGCAAATCTCATTTTACTGATATGGGAATGTTACTTTTGTGTTCTGGGAGGATAGAATGAAACGGAGACTATTTATAATTTCAATTATTGGAATTGTTGTTTTATGTTTATCAGGTTGTCAAAATCAAAATGTATTGGAAAGTCATTCGGACGCATTGGCGAATCCTGTAAATCAGGCCGGTGTTGCGTCGTCAGAGATAAATTACGTATCCGACAATCAAGCGAATGATGTATTTGAAACCAAATCACAAGGGTTACCTAATACTAATTTGGTTTCCTTTTGGGATGACTATGCTAAAAGTTATGGCGGCTCCAAGGCTAGCTTTAGTGAAATGCCCATGAATGCTGACTTATTACCTTTATACATTGCAGGTATGCAGCATAAGGATTCATACGTTCGATGGTCGTGCGCATACAAAGCATTTGATTATTATTGGGATGCAAGAAAACCTGATATTATCAGAGCTCTGAAGCCATTGCTGAATGATCCTGTTCAACAAGTGCGGGAGGCAGCTGAATTTTCCACGGAGATATTGTCTGAAACATTTTCAGGTCCTGAATTTGTCCATTCTCCCAATGGCAAAGATGTGGCATTTTGTTCTTTTTTAAATACGCGTTTCAATGATGGAAAATTATGGGTATATTCCGGAGAAACCAGGCAAATATCAATGGTTTTGCAGCTTGTAAGTGTTGGAGGAGATGGAGGTGTAGCGGGCTATATACATTGGAGTCCTGATGGGTCCAGGTTGGCGGTTGGCGATGGCGGCCGGCTATGGTCAAACACTGTTATATTAAAATTAGCTACTTTGACTGCAAATAAACAAGAGTTGTTTTCATACCTTGGAGAAAATAGTGGGAAGTTTGGCTACAAAATAGGCGGTTATCAACGGTCTGATCCATCGGTGCGCTTCCTTGAATGGAGTCCCGACAGCAAAAAGGTATTGCTTTCATATTATTTTGCCGAAGATATGGAAAAGTGGCAGTCCGGTTATGCGGTATACAACTGTGAAAAAGATAAGTATGAAAGGATTATGCCCAATAAATGTTCCAATGACGGTTATCCTAAGCTTGAGAAACCGGCTGATTTTCAATGGTCAGGAAAATAGGATTTCCTGGTATGGTATGATAAATAATGGTTTGTACAAAGATATCCTATTTCTGCCTATTTGTTTCTAAGAGCTCCATATAAAACAAAGATTAAGCCAAGGAACATTAAAAATAATCCTGATATAAAGGGTAGTAATCCTCCTGTTTCTATGACTGAAGTAAGATATTTTCCCGGAGGCGTATTCCAGGAACCAAGTTTTATATATAAATGACTGCTTTGAATATGAGCAATACAAAAGAGAATAATACCAAAAAACATTAAGCTGATACCGGATAAAAGTTTGTTCATATTTATACCTTTCAGGTTATGGTTATTTTTACATACTTATAATACTATATCAAAATGCATATATCAACTGATATGAAAACAGATTGATTAGAGTGTGGCAGTATTACCTCAAAGGAGGAACAGAACGGATACATATTTGGTTTTTGGTTATTCTTAAACAGGAGGCAGCAAATCATATGAAATATTTTACTAAAAAGTTATGGGCAGATATTCAAAATGAAAAAAAATATGAAGAAACCAGAGATTTATGGGACAATGCGGTATCTGAGTACCACAAACAGTTTGAAGGACTAAAGTCAAGGCTGCCTGTTGACGTGTACGAAATTTATAAACAATATAGTCTTCATGATAGCAGGATAGTATCTCTTGAAGCAGTAAATTACTCACCTATAAAAAGGTCCAATAAGTCAAAAAGATCCAATAAATCAATTTGTGTGACTTTAAAGATATCAATTGATGATAATATACTTATATTTGAGTATAAAAATGTAACGGACATTAATTTTAAATATTCAGTTGAAAATCAAAAATTTGAAGATATTAATGATAACTTGGGTTATATCGGTTACGATGAATTAACTGAAAAAAATAAAAATTATTTAATGCATGAGTTCCTTTTAAGTACGGGAAATACAATAGAAATTATATTTAAAAATGTAAAAGTATTTTTGGGCTAATTTTAAAACAACTGAAGGGAGTGATATGATAGTTTTGAAAAGAGAACTCATATTTATAAATACCATTATTAATATTATACACTCTATGAATTTACTGTAATATATAGTAATATTTTGGTGTGGCTATAAAATTTACAAGGATGGTTCTAAAAATGCAAATTGATATAACAAAGGAACAATGGATAAAAATTAGGGAACAAGGTAAATTCAAATACATACTGTTTCATTGGATTATAACTGTTGCCTTACCACTGGGAGTTGTTTTACCGGTATTCAGAATTTTCTTTAATAGTGATTATACTTTTAGTCGGTTTATAACCAATGTCATGATTAATATTGTTATGTTTAGTTTCGTATCAATTATCTTTGGAAACTGGAAATGGAAGAAATACAGTAAAATGCTCAACTAAAATTAATACATGATTAACAGTAGATTCCATTGCATTGTTGTACTACTAACATAACTCCTTAAATAATAAAATATTATATATTATAAATATTTTATTATTTAAGGAGTTTTATAATGAAGTTTATTATTATAAACCGGAAGAGGTTTTCGAGTTACTTATTTATTTTGGTGATTGGAATGGGACTTATAGCGTTATTTATAACTATAGGACGTTCAGGAGTTTTTAACTCTATAAATGTTTTCAGCAACCAGAGAGTGCTTCCTATTTATAGTGTGGAAACAGATAGAAACCTGGTTTCAATAACCTTTGACTGTGCCTGGGGGGCCGGTGATATACCTACAATATTGGAAATACTGAAAAAGGAGAATGTCAGGGCCAGTTTTTTTATGGTGGGACAGTGGGGTGAAAAATATCCCGATGCGGTAAAACTTATTGCAAACGACGGACATGATGTGGCCAACCACGGCTATTCTCATTTAAGAATGAGCACTATCGGCAAGGAAAAGTGCAGATCCGAAATTGAACTGTGCAATCAGAAACTTGGGGAAATATCCGGTACCAAGGTCATATTATTCAGACCGCCATATGGTGATTATAACAATACCGTTATTGAAACCTGCAATGAATTGGGGAGCTATCCTATTCAGTGGAATGTTGACAGCCTGGACTGGAAAAAGGAAATGAGCAGGCAGGCTATTCTGGAGAGGATCATGAAAAGAACAAAACCCGGTTCAATCATACTTTTTCACAATGATACCCAATATACCGTAGAGCTGCTGCCTCAGATCATTTCCCAGCTCAAGGCCAAAGGACTTGATTTTGTTCCGGTATCGGAGCTGATAATGAAAGATAATTATTATATCGACGATCAGGGCAGACAGCAGAGAAAATAGGGAACCCTAAAAGTCAATTAATTAATGACATGCCCACATTTTCAAACAAAATTTATGTAGAATTTTCCACAAAAATATGGTATCATCTAATTAATTTCGAATTATAGCAAAAATTGTATATAAAAGGGAAAAAACAATGAAATCATTAAATGCAAAAAAAATTATAATCAGTTTCTTTTTTTTAGTCATACTGGCTGTCATACCAGCACTTCCTGCTCAGGCGCAGGGGGATGACGATTTTCTTATTCAAGACGGTATGCTGAAACGCTATTATGGCTCAGACAGAGCCGTAGTTATCCCGGATGAAGTTACAGGTATAGATGTATATGCATTTCAGAACAACACGGAAGTGACCAGCATAAAGATTCCTGACGGCGTCACGATCATCCGGCAAGGTGCATTTTCAGGGTGTACCAGTCTGACAAGCGTAAATATCCCGGACAGTGTTATAAGCATTGGCCTTTATGTTTTTAAGGATACTCCATTGATTAAAGATATCCCAGGTGATTTTACCGTGGCAAATGGTAATGTTTTAGTGAAATATAACGGTACGGATGAAGCAGTAACCATACCGGAAGGAATAAAATTTATCGCTTATTTTGCATTTTCGGAATGCAGTAGTTTGAAAAGTGTTATAATGCCGGACAGTGTCACAAATATTGGAGAATGTGTCTTCTCTAATTGTGAAAATTTAGAAAGCATAAAGATTTCCCAAAATGCCATTAACATAGGCAGCAATATGTTTAATAGATGCACAAGCCTGGAAAGCATAATTATCCCGGAGGGGGTTAAAACCATTGGAAATGATGCTTTTATTGCTTGCACCAATCTGAAAAGCGTAACAATTCCAAGCAGTCTTAAAAGTATTGAAAACCTTGCGTTTTCTGATTGCAAAAGTTTAAAAAGTATAAATCTTCCAAGCGGAATTGAAAGAATAGGAGGTCAGGCCTTTGCGAGCTCCGGTTTGAAAGAGATAGTAATTCCAAAGGGTGTAACCAAAATTGAATGGATGTGCTTCAGTGATTGCACAGATTTGACGAGTGTAACCATTCCCGATGGTGTTACAAGTATTGAGGATTTTGCATTTAAATTTTGTTCCAGTTTAAAAAAACTGGTAATACCAAAGAGTGTTACAAATATCGGCTATTATGCATTAGATGGTGTCCCGTGGTTATACGAAAATAAAGATATTTTTGTTATTGCAGGGGACAATATATTATTGAGCTATAACGGAAATGAAAGTGCCGTATCCATACCTAATGGAGTTAAAAGCATTTACCATGAGGCATTCCACTATAACTCCCAAATAAAAAGTGTAAAAATTCCAGGCAGTGTAACCTTCATCGGAGATAATGTTTTTAGTAACTGCGAAAACTTAAAGAGTATAACTATCCCAAAGAGTGTTACTTATATTGGTAAACTGGCTTTTGAAAACACTCCGTGGCAAAAAAATTATCAGGGCGATTTTGTTGTGGCTGGAGATGGTATATTAGTGCGATACAAGGGCAAGGGCGGTGAGGTAATTATTCCGGACAATATCAAAAGTATTAGTGTTGGTGCCTTTTTAAATTGCCAAAACTTGACCGGAGTGGTGATTCCAAGCAGTATTACAGAGATAAGCGATGGAGCGTTTAAATTATGCAGCAGTTTAAAAAGCGTAACTATTCCCAAGAATGTTAAGAGCATTGGAGAGTATGCGTTTGCTGAATGTACAGGGTTAGAAAAAGTAATTATTGAAGAGGGCACGAAAAGTATTGCAGATTTTGCATTTTATAATTGCGGCAGTTTAGTGAGTGTGATGGTTCCGGACAGTATGACAGATATGAGCGGTTTTGCATTTAGTGACTGCTATAATTTGACGCTCTATGGTTCATGGGGTTCCTATGCCGATAGATACTCGTTTGCACATCAGATACCTTTCGAAGTTAAAGCAGCCGGTGAATTAACACCAGGGCAATAATCTAAAATGTAAAGGTAATACAGAGTAATTTTCTGTGTAAACCATTAGGTCTAGACTTTTTAAGGTTTACAAAAGCTGTTATTGACCTTGACAGTCTAATCATTTTGAGAAAAAAGTGAAAATAACTTGATGAAGAGGCCTTTGGATGATTTCCAGAGGTCTTTTTTAGAATAATCTTTAACACTTCATTTACTACCTTCTATTCATTTCATAGGGCATACACAGTAAACAAATTGTTGAATATTACCGGATGGGTACTTTCCTGCAAAAACATAAATTTATCCATTTATTATTAAGGGCAGACAGCAGAGGAGAAAGTAGGTAATATAAAAATAAAAGCACCCCTGAGTGTGAAAGTTTTTCTGTAAATAGCTTTCTACGATGATAAAGTTCACCATGTTATATCGATTAGTCCACCATTCAACAGATTATCCACCGCATAATATGAAGGTTAAAATAAAATTTTGTCGAATATTTTATTTAAATCAAACAATAATAGGGGTGATCTATTCTTTGTATAGCACTTTAGTGGTTGACGATGAACCAAAACATAGAAAAGGCCTTATTAATTTAATCAAACAATTCAGACCAGATTATAATGTAAACGGAGCAAAAAATGGGCAAGAGGCGTTAGAATTCATTCTATCCAACGATATTGAAATCCTTATTACAGATGTAAAAATGCCGATTATGGATGGATTGGAACTGACAAAAAGGGTTATGGCATTGAAGAAAGATATAAAAGTCATAATCCTGAGTGCTTATGCCCATTTTGAGTATGCCCAAAAAGCTATAGCTCTTGGCGCCTTTGATTATTTACTAAAACCCATTGACAGTGAAGGAATTGCTGTAATGCTCGGAAAGGTAGAAGACAGGATCAAACTTGAACGGAGAACGCTACTGGAGAAAAAGCAATTGGAAGCCCAGCTTAAAAATACTTTGCCTGTATACCTTGAAATGCAGCTTAATAAATGGGTGAATAAAGGGTTAAACGAAAATGAATTAAAGGAAATATCGCAGATTTTCCCTTTTAAAGGAAAAGGTGCAATTATTGCCTGTGAAATTGAAGGGAGCAAAAATAAAGATGAAAATTATGACCCTGAAGAAAAAGAGGAAATCAAACAAAGCATTAAATATTGGATGAAAGAGGCCCTGAATTCTTTGGGACATTCACTTTCTTTTTTTCTTCATAGTGATGAACAAATAATGATTACAATTTTAAATGTATCTAAAGAGATTGAATTTCATTTTTCAGAAAAACTGAATATATTTAATGAATTAATCGAGCATGTAAAATTAAGCTATGGAATTAAAATTACGATAGGGCTTAGTGATGAGAACGATAATATATTTGACCAGATTAGAAGAGCGTATATGCAAGCTGTTACAGCTTTAAGCTACAGGTTTTATTTTGAAAAAGACAGTATTATTTCTTTTTCTCAAATCAGTGATGAAAACAATGTATCTCAGACAAACGTGCTCAAAGAAGAAAAAGAGCTCATGATAGCAATCCGGCAATTGCAGGGAGAAAAAGTGAATGAATGTGTAGAGAAACTGTTTGAAAGAACAATTTACAATGGATTAATACCGCCGCAAAGATTTAAAGACGTTGTGGGCACGATGATTCTCAATCAAATAAGAACTTTTCAAGAATTAATGAATAAAGAATATC
>NZ_AORV01000053.1 GCF_000350485.1 Ruminiclostridium cellobioparum subsp. termitidis CT1112 | reverse complement strand
TCCCGTTATTTATGGCACTTGAGAAGTTTGAGGCCGCATTGGTAACTATAGGACCTGCCTCAACGGATACAGCCTCCAGAAGAGTTGTATCATAACCTAAATAGAAATTACAGGTTCCTACATTATTAACTTTGGTAACATTTGCGAAGGTAACAGGTACGGTCACAACTTCTCCCGATTTGCCTGCTGCTGTACCTACTGCTACTCCAAGACTCTCTCCGGTGCTGCCGGGAGTTACGGTAATAGTTAAATTAGGATTGGATGCTACGCCAAAATCGAAAGCAAGCACCTTTGTACCTGCCGTAAGAGTGTTGAGGTAACTCTTTAAAATCACTACAGTATTACCCGATACAGTATAATTGGTACCCTGTACCAGACCGGTTATTCCCCTGAAGGTATTGCCGTTAGGAGTGAGGGTTACAGTTATATCATTAGCCTTACCCTGTTCAAAAGTTGAGGTTACAGGAGTAATGCTTGGATTTAAGGTACCGGGAACTGAAATGGTAACGCTGCCGTCTGTCTTAATGACATTATTTATCTTGTTCATAGCGCCGTCGCCAAAAGCTCCGCCCGTCTTATGGGTTATAGGTGTTGTGACATTCTGTGCTGTGCTCTTCAAAGTAAACTTGATATTTGCGAACACG
>NZ_AORV01000052.1 GCF_000350485.1 Ruminiclostridium cellobioparum subsp. termitidis CT1112 | reverse complement strand
TGGATTTATTTGTAAATGTTTTTAGTGATTTTGAAAGTGTTCTTTTGACTGGGCATACATTTATACATGGCCCAAGAGGCTCTGGAAAAAGTATGATGTTTAGATTTATGAACCCAGATTGCCAGAGGTTAAAGTTTAATAAAGATATAAAGGATTTAGATTATTTTGCTATAACGATACCGATAAAAAATGGGTTGTTTAACTTAAGAGATTTAGACTTACTAAACAATAATCATGGAGAATATTTATTAACAGAACATTTTATGATAATAAGATTTTCTAATTTTATTATTCAATCAATTATTGAACTTGATATTGATGAAAACGAAGAAAATCTACAGTCTTGCCTAGAATTTGTTAATAAAGATTTAAAAAGAATATTTAGTCTATCTGGTTATGATTCTGATATTTATACAGATAAAAGAATTTGTAAGGAAATCCTAGAATATGTGCTTAGACTATTTGAAGATTTAAATAGTGATTTTTCACGTAAAGTTTTACTCAAGCTTGATAATAGAAATGGAATTATCGATTACAATGGTCAGATATGTGTTTTTGAGGATTTTCTATATCCGCTATTAAAAGCGTTGCAAAAGTTAGCGTTTATGCCAAAATCACCAATTTACTTACTTATTGACGATGCGGATAATTTGAATTTAGCCCAAACCAAAATACTCAATACTTGGGTATCTTATAGGACAACTAAGGTTGTTAGTTTGAAGATTTCAACTCAAATGAATTACAAAACATATAAAACTACAAATAATCAGCTAATAACAACACCACACGATTACTCAGAAGTTAACTTGGCAGATTTATATACTACTAAGAAAAGTAGATACAAGCCTAGACTTGAAGAGGTTATAAAAAAGAGATTAAATAAATTTGGATATAATACTCAAGATACACAAGATTTTTTCCCCGCTGATAAAGAACAAGCAACTGGACTAGAGATAATAACTAACAGCCTTAAAGAACAATACCTGAAAGAGAATGCAAATGTTGAAGATGTGGAAAGAAAGGCATATGATTATGCATATAGGTATTCAAGTGCAATTTACATGAAAAACCTTAAGAATAGATATACATACAGTTATTCGGGATTTGAAAATCTAGTTAATATTTCATCTGGTGTTATGAGACATTTTATTGACTTTTCTGCAAGTATGTTTAATCGGCAAATTACAGATTACCCATCTGAGAGTATTAAATATCTTAAACCTGGTATTCAGGATGCGATAATTAAAGAATATTCGAATAGTTATTATGACACTAACTTTTCAAAATATGAAGATGATTGTGAAAACAATAATGTCCAGTTGGAAAAGATAGAAAAGTTAAGAAATTTGATTAACGCTCTTGGACAAATATTTCATTTAATTCTACTGTCTGAATATGCTGAAAGAAGGGTCTTTTCATTTGCGCTACAAAACAAGCCAAATAGCGAATTGAAAGAAGTACTAGAATTAGGAGTAGAGCATGGTTACTTCCATAAATCTTTAATAAGTAATAAAATGGGTACAGGAAAGACTTCATTGTATACTCTAAATAGGATATTTGCACCATTTTTCAAGCTAGACCCAAGTGGCTTTACAGGATATAAGTTTATTACTTGTGAAAGTTTATGCCTGGCAATGTATAACCCAACAACATTTGTTAATAATTTTAAAATGAAGGGTGAAAAATGGTTAGATCCTGAAGATAAACATGTTCAGCTACCATTAATTTAAGGAGCAAACTATGAAAGAAATATTTACATTAAAAGATTTAGATACCTTGAAAAATATTGATGTTTTTATTTGTGCGGCTGGTTTTGAAAATCGAAGCTATATTATACCTACGGCTTTAGCGACTATAGAAATTCCTAATAGCATAATATTTTACATAAATGACTTTTATATTGAAAATATTAATAATGCAGACAAAATATATTCCATTCTGAATTCAAATTTTAAGCAAAGAGTTGAGCTAAAGTATAATAACCCTAGTTTCTCATATAAAGCAATTAAAGAAGTTATAGAAAACAATTTAAACGGTATTAATATTTCTGGGAAGATATTGATTGATATAACAACTTTTTCTCACGAACATCTTTTGATGTTTATTAAAATTATTAGTGAGTATCAAAATCTTACTGATAAAATTGTTTTTTGCTATTTAGAATCTAAAGAGTATTCAATTGATGAAAAAGATTACGACAAGAAGTGGTTAACTAAGGGCATAAAAGAAGTAAGAACAATAATAGGCTATCCTGGGAACTTTGATCCATCTAAAGAAAATCATTTATTAATTATAATGGGATTTGAGAACGAAAGGACAAAAAAAATAATTGAAATTTTTGATTATGAACACATCACTTTAATTAATGGCGCAATTGAAGAATCAATTAATAATGAACATTATGCGATAAATAAAAGTAAATGCAACAATTTAATTGAGTTATTTCCGAATATTAACAATATAGAAGTTTCAGTAATTGATATAATTAAATGCAAAAAGCATATAGAAGCATATTTAGATATTTATAACAATTGCAATAATGTTATCATACCTATGAATAATAAAATTTCTACGATTGCATGCGGGCTATTAGGAATTAGTAACAAAGATATTCAATTGTCTTATATTTCTGCAGAGGTATACAACAAGTTCAATTATTCAATGCATGGAGAAAATGTTCATATGTTTAAAAATATTTTTTAGATCCTGTGAATAAATGTCTGAAATACTAATATATAGCCTTCTATGACATAATAAAGTCGTAGGAGGCTGTTTTTGCTATAAGATTTTAAGGCATACAAACTTTATTTTAAAGTTGCTGTGGAGGGCACACACTTAACCTACTTCTTTTGTAAAGTGCTAACAGCCCAAAATTTATTTAACTTTTAGTTAGGAAATATATTCAGATAATCTAAACTTGATATTGAATGTTAATAATCTCCTTAAAGGCATAAGGAGTCAAGCGCAGATGGAAGAGATTTATTTTTTTCAGCATAGTTACCTATATAATATTGAACCTGGGGGATTGAAAACAGAATATATTGAAAGTCTCACAAGTTATATAACAAGACTTTCAGAAGCGCATTCTGTATATACTGGCACATTGTTAAATAGGGTATTAGCGCAAAGACTTAATAGGGAATATATCTCTAAATACGCAGTAAATGGTGGAAATGGCTTCTTAGATTCAGCCCATGCTTTAAATGGAACCCACAAAAATGCTTCTGATTTTGCCGGGATTATTTCAGCATTGACATGTCGAAATGATATACAATATATGACCATGACTACATGGAGAGACGTTATTCCTGCAAAAGGTTTATTAAAGGGCACACTATCATGGTGCCCGGAATGCTATGAAGAATTAAGAAAGAGTAGCTTGCCAATTTTTTCTCCATTACTGTGGAATTTTAAGGTTGCTGAGATATGCGAAAAACATGGTATTAGATTAGCCAGCGTATGTCCTAATTGTAATAGTAAAATTCCGTATCTACACCGGAAAGGATGTAATGGGTTTTGCCCAAAATGCAATGCATGGCTTGGGGATAGTCCTAAAGACAATAATAATAAATCCGGAAGTGATATTAAATATCAGAGTTGGGTAAATTCTAATATTGGGGAACTACTTCGTTTAGCTCCTACATTAAATTGCTTTCCCAAAAGGGAGAACCTAACCAATAATATAAATTACCTAATTTATAATACCTGTAATGGGATTTTGGACTTTGGTAGATTTACAGGTTTTTCAAAGGCAACTGTATCTGACTGGTCAAGCGGTAAATCAATACCAACACTCGATAAATTGTTATTTATAGGATATAGATTTGGAGTGATGTTGAAAGACATGCTAATAAACGCTGATATTACAGCAAAGACAAGTCGTTTAATAGGAGGGGAGGCAAGTATTGTAACCGAAAATAAGTATATAGGAAGAAAAAAACTTTGTTACGATCAAGTAAGGGAAGAATTAGAAAAGTATTTACGAAAAGATAAAAATATTCCGATGTCACAGGTAGCGCAAAAGATTGGAATTAATAAAAGAGTATTGTATAGGATTTTTCCTGATTTATGCAAGCAGATCTCAAAAAATCATAAGCAGAGCTTAGAAAAAAGCGGTATTGAAAGAGCACAAAAAGTAAAACAAGAAATAGATTATACAATAGAGAATCTATTAGCAAATGGCCAATATCCGGGGAGAAGGAAGATAGAAATGAATCTTTCAAACAAAATAATACTGAGGGAAAAAGTTGCAAAAGAAGCATGGAAGTCTAAACTTGGAATGAATGGCTTGGGAAAATAAACATCTATTTTATTTAGCATGCTTATAAGTTAAGCCCCTAACACCATAACATATAGCTTATGCAATAGGATGTATGTAAGATATTATTATAGACAAAATGTAATATTGTAATAGCGATATTTACACCGAAAAAAATAGTGTTAGCAAATGGATAAAAAGTCAAGGCGAAAAAAAGAATGTATTTATTATTATTTGATTTAAGAAGGAGGGATACACAGCAAACTTATAAAGTTAGTTTTATAAAGCCCTTTTCTTGTTGCATGGAATGTATTCTATCGTTTTCATGTTATTACATATAAGTTTTAAATTGAGATTTTTTATTTAACATATGAAGGTAAATTCCAATTATTTTTTAAACCTATTTACAAATATTTATAGATATGATATTAGTATATTATGGTAAGGAATAAAAAGGGAATTGATGAAAATGTATAATAACGAGCAGATAAAAAGTGCAATAGTAACTTCATGTGAAGTCTTACAAATACTTGATATAAAGAGAGCACGATTAAGTCAATTGGTTAAAAGTGGAAAACTTAACCCTATAAAACGGAACATATTTCTTCTAGAGGATGTAATGAATAGAAAATCGCATCAGGAAGAATTGCGTATTAAATATTATAGACCGAAAAGTAAATTATAGTTGTTTTCGATATACAAATTATCAATTAAGTGAATATTGAGAGGCATCTAATCGGATTGTATTTTTACGGTTAGAATAAGACGCTCGGAGGGTGTATATGGCGTGTAACACGACGCTGCTTTAAAAGAGATTTTTTTGGATCTCATTTAGCTACATTCTCTGAGCTTTTGCTTTTTTTGCCTATTATTATTTTTAGGTTATCATTTTCAAAAAACAGTTGGGAATCAAGATATTCGGTAATAGCTAAAATTTTTAAATGGTAGTTGATAGCCTTAACAGGAAGACAAACTTGTACAGGCACTCGGAGTAGAAGATATGGATTTTATAATGACTTTTACTGTGGTTAAATTTTTAATGAGAGGTATGGAACCTATTGTATCTAAGGAGGATTGTAAATGTTTACAAATGATGAGTTCAAAAAATGGTGTAAAGAACTTGGTTACTCTGAATCTACTACTGAATTGATAAGTAGAATTCGAGAAAGTGAACCATCTCGCAATGTTGGAGGCGGAAGGAAAAATATGTTTGGGCTATACCCCAGTGGAAAAATGGGCAAGACAATCCAGTTTGAGAGCCATAAAGTTGAATTACCTGGATTGTATCTTAAAGAACATGACGATTCTGTAATAGAAATGTATGATCAGCCACCCGCAATAAAAATATCCTATAAATCTGCTAAAGAAAAAGTAGTAACAATATATCATACACCAGATTACTTTGTACTTTACAATGATAGAGCAGGATGGGAAGAATGGAAGACTGAAGAAGAGTTACTAGAGCTTGCAAAGGACTCACCCAACAGGTATGTTTTGATTAATGGAAAATGGAGCTGCCCTCCTGGGGAGGAATATGCTAAGCAATTTGGACTTCACTACTGGGTAAAATCCTCAAGTGAGATTAATTGGACTCTTCAAAGGAATTTGGAATTCCTAGAAGATTATTTATTTGATACCAAAACATGTGTTTCGCTGAAATCAATCAATAAGGTTTTATCACGTGTTCGTAGCAACCCTGGTATATCCTTGATTGAACTACTAAAAATTGATTGTGTGGAAGTAGATGATATTTACTATATGGTAGCGAGGGGAGAAATATATATAAATATTGAGCAAGAGCTGCTAAGTGAACCTGATTTCACTTGTGTTTTTATAGATAAACAAACAGCATATGCTTATAAAACGCTTACAACTCGTAAAAATATACCTTTGTTCACTGACCATACAATAGAGGTTGCTCCTGGTAATAAAATTATATGGGATAAAAACCCCTGGGTGATAGCGAACTTGGGCGAAAAAAACATTTCACTAAGCTCAGAAGAAGGAAAGATTATTGAGATAGGGAAAGAACAGTTCTTTAACATGGTTTCTGAAAATCGCATTAAGAGGGAAGAAAATGAAATTATCAAGGCAATAGACTCGACTATTATGACAATTATTGCAAAAGCAAGTGAGCAAGATCTTAAAATAGCTAACTTTAGGTATGAAATTATTCTTCCCATTTTAGAGGGAATCCCCATTAAAGATATAAAAGAAGGTATAAAAGTAACTCAGAGAACAATTCGTAATTGGGTAAATGACTTCAAACAAGCGGAGCAACAATATGGTTCTGGATATATAGGGCTTATTCCTAAAATAAAAGATCGTGGTAATAGGACCCCTCATCTTCCAGATGATATGCTAGATTTCGTTAATATGTTTTTAGATGAGAATGAAACAGTTACAAATCAGAGCGTTAAAGTCCTTTATGGAAAATTTATTAAAGTTTGTACAAATAAAGGATTAATTGCGCCGAGCCAAAAAAGTTTTGGCAGAATAATTAAATCAAGGCCCAAATACCAAAGAATTTTGCAGACGCAAGGGAGTAGAGCCGCATATGCGCAAGAGGAGTTCTATTGGGAATTAGATATGACTACTCCAAGACATGGGGAGAGAGCATTTCACATTGCTCATATAGACCATACTGAAATCGATCTAGAGATGGTACATTCAAAAACAGGGAAAAAACTTGGTAAAGCATGGATCACAATTCTGATGGATGCCTTTACAAGGAGAGTATTAGCTTTCTTTATTACATTTGATGAGCCATCTTACAGGAGTGATATGATGGTTATACGGGAATGTGTAAGAAGGTTTAATAGACTCCCTCAGATAATTATTACAGATAATGGTCGTGATTTTAGGAGTACCTATTTTGAAACTTTATTTGCATTTTATGGGGTTACAGTTAAAAGACGACCCCCACATAAAGCAAGATTTGGTTCCGTTGGAGAACGGCTCTTTGGTACAGTAATGCATCAATTAATTCACAATTTGCAGGGTAATACAAAAATTATAAAAAATGTTCGACAAGTTACGAAATCAGTCAATCCCAAGAATCATGCTGTTTGGACTCTACCCAATTTATATGAATTATTAAAAGAATACCTTTATGAGTTTTATGATGTAAATGAGCATACCGCATTAGGAGAAAGTCCAAGAGAGGCATTTGAACGTAGCATTAAAATTTCCGGGAAAAGGAAATTACGATTTATTCCTTATAATGATGAGTTTAAAATTATGACTCTTCCAGTAGCAAAGAGAAACAATGGTACTTCTCTAGTTGACTTACAGCGTGGAGTTAAGGTTCAATACTTTTATTATTATTGTAAAAATTTCAACAAACCTGATGTAGCAGGAACACGAGTCCCCACTCGTTTTGACCCATGGGATATTGGTATTGTATACTGTTATGTTCGCGGGCAATGGGAGAAGTGTTATTCCCAATATTACAGTATATTAAAGGGTAAAACTGAAAGTGAGATTTCAATTGCTTCACAAGAATTACTGGCTCAAAAGCAAAATTACGCTAGAAAATCGGGTGTTTCAGCTAAGGAATTAGCTAATTTTATTTTGAAGGCTGAAAAGACTGAAGAGTATTTGAAGCAATGCATATTTGATGAAGAAATAGATACGCAACTCTATGTAATTAATGGATGCTCTAATAGTAGTTCGAATGAGAAGAGCGAGGAATTTTATGATCGAAACTTTGATATTGATGAGGACATATATTTCGATCTAGATGAAGACTAGTTGAACAATTATTTTTTATGCAGTTGATGCTTAAAGGGTGTGATAATACTGAATGGAACACATAAAAAGTTTAAATA
This sequence comes from Ruminiclostridium cellobioparum subsp. termitidis CT1112, assembly GCF_000350485.1. GTDB lineage: Bacteria > Bacillota > Clostridia > Acetivibrionales > DSM-1351 > Ruminiclostridium > Ruminiclostridium termitidis. Next base: position 76,063 of record NZ_AORV01000052.1, on the reverse strand, counting down.
ATAATGTGGAAAAGTATAAATTTCCTGAAGAATTGCTACAAAGTAGTGTTGAAGAACGAAAAACTTATTTTGATAATTATACAGTATCACATAAGTTTTTAGATGAAGCTATTAGCAGCACAATAAGCTTCATTACATCTCATGTATCCGAAAGACTTGTTTTTGTATGTGGTCCATCGGGTGTTGGCAAGAAAGAGCTTATTAAATCTATAAAAGAGAAAATCATTGAATTTAAAAGACCAGCATTAATAGAGAATCCCGGATGTGTTCCTGTAATTAATGTTGAGGCAATAGCTCCAGAACAAGGCAGCTTTAATTTTCGGAATTTATGGATGAGTGCACTTGAAAAACTGAATGAACCTATGATAGAGAATAAAGTCTCCTATAGGAAGATAGACGGGTTTGATGCTTTTGGGCGGAGTGTTCCCATATCGAGGATACAAAAAGCAGATTATCAAGAAGTACTTCAAAAAGCGCTCAGATATAGAACGGTAGGCGCATTAATTATAGATGAAGCACATCATATGTTGAGGGTTTCTAGTGGAAAAAAGATAAATTGGTCTGCTGACCTTCTAAAGTCTTTGACGAATTCCAGTCAAACCCCTATTGTACTTATTGGGACATATGAGCTAACAACATTCCTGGAGGATATAGATAAAAGTATAACAGATCAGATAAATCAAAGGACGAAGATAGTCCATTTTCGACATTATAGCTGTAAGAACAGAGATGAAGTTATGATTTTTGGCAAGACAGCAAAAAAGCTTTTACTTCATTTACCACTTGAACAGAGTGCAGAAAAACTTGCTGATAAAGAGTGGAAATATTTGTATAAATATTCTCTTGGTTGTATTGGTACTTTAAAGATTTGGCTGAAAGATGCCTATTCTCTGGCATTAGAAGAAAAAGCGAAAACATTAACTATAGAACATTTAGAGAAGAGTAGAAAGTCTGGGCATACATGTTCGGCATTACTTCAAAGCATTGAAGAAGGAGAAAGTAAAATGGAAAAGATACTATCTGAGGGCAATATTGAAGAAAAGTTAGGTTTCGAGAAAAATGAAAATAAATCTCGACTCGATCGTAATATGGGTACTTCTAGGGTCAAATCAAAACCATTTGAAAGGAATCCTAAGAGGGATATCGTTAATAATCGGTAGGCAAAAATATTAATTTGTTTTAAATAAACTTATGAATATTTATGAGGTATAAAACATTATGCACAATGAATTCTATAATATATATAATATTAGCCATTTATATAATCTAAAACCGATAGGTATAGGCACCCCGTATGTAGAAAGTTTAACAAGCTATATTAAAAGGTTAGCAGAGGCTCATAGTGTTTCGGTTGGAACATTAATACGAAAAGAATTGATTCCAGATATGGGTAGAGATTATCTGATGATTACTCATTTTGCAAGAGGTAATGCAATGAAAATAAATGCTATGCAATCAGATGTATCTGATTGCATAGTTCGAATATTAGGGAAAAAAACTTGCAATTATTCTCTCAGACATTTAACAATGAGTGCATGGAAAGAATGTTTTGAATCAAGAAGTACATTTCGAAAGAATAATGCGTGGTGTCCCTTTTGTTTTGAGGAAAGTCTAAAATCAAACGAACCTCTATATGAACAATTAATATGGACATTTAGAGATGTAGATATATGTGGAAAACATCAAACACCGTTAATACAAAGATGCCCTTACTGCAATGAATTAAATATCTTTATTTCTCAATCCAGAGTAGGATACTGTAGTAAATGCAATTATTGGCTTGGTTTAAGTGGTTATGAAAACGGCAAAATTCCATTAGTAAATGACGAATGGCATACTTGGAGTTATGACAATATTGGACAATTACTTGCTGTGCTTCCCATACTAAAAGGGGCAAATCTCTTACAGTTTCGCAAAAATATAGGTGGACTAAATATTTCTATGAAAAGGATATGTAATGAAATAAATGTAACGTATGGTTTACCTTATAAATGGGCGGAAGTTAAACCATGTTTGTCTGATGTGCTAAGGCTTTCGTTTAAAGTGGGATATTTTGTATATGAATTACTTACACAAGATATCGAAACTTTTACCGATTTGTTTTTGAATAGAAAGATAATAATGAAAAATAAGAGTTTTAGAAATAAAACTGATATAAAAGAACTAAAAAGAGATTTAGACGAGGCAATTTCTAAAAATGGAGTATCGCTTACGAAACTTTCTAATCAGGTTAATATTAAAAATGCAACTATCAAAAAGTACTTTCCTAAAGAAGTTGAAATTTTAAAAGAAAACTATAATAATTATTTAAAAGTTCAAAAAAAAGAAAAACTTAGTTTAATTAAAAATACAATGAAATTATTATTACATAAAGGTGTTTTCCCAAGCAAGAATGCTATAAAATATGAACTTGGTAAAGATATAGTAAGATGCGAGGAAGAAATAAGAGTTTGGAAAGAGACACTAGAAGAGTTAGGGTGCACAAAAGAAGGTTATAGTATTTGAAAAGAAGGAAATAAGTTAATTCCACTTTGGGCTGAGGAAATCTATTTTCCATGAGTTATAAATTTCATTAAAAAAGACCTAGAAATGAGGTCTTTTTTTGATAAGATATGCAACAGTGGTTTTTATTTTATACTGAACCGTCTTGATCCAAGTGGTTCAAGACGGCTTTGGGTTTCGCATTAGCTTAACACATTGAGACTGATATAGAAATTCGTGGTCTCCAATAACCTTGCCATGGGAATTGAAGGGGCTATTTAAAACCCACCCCCACAAGAGAGAGGTACAGAATTTATACTATCACTGGTTCTTGTGTAATTTTCAATAATTCCCCCCCGATCATTATACAAATTATTGCATTGCCATATTTTTATGGTATAATATTTTTAATTATATATAATTATATAAGAATATAAAAGGAGGTATGGTCATGAAACGTATTTTTGATAGCGAAAAAGGTGTTGATATGCTTATTAACGAATATGCACGAAAATCGGGTGTAAAGATCGGAAAGTTATTCAACAATGCTATTTATTGCTGGTTTTTGCCAGCAGCAAAGACTTTACAGGTAGAGGCTAGTTTTATCCTACAGCAGGAGGAAGCTGGGGAGCTCGACCAATGGACGATAAAGCAAAGCATATCTCGGGGTGTTACATGGCTAGGTAAATACCCCGTTGAAAACTGTAATATTCTAAAAAGCATTCTTTTGCACTTCACTTGTACCCCGTGGTCGGTAACACAAGAGGATAATCGAAACGACTTTGTAAAAGAAATGTTTAGTCAGGCAGAATCCAAATTAAAAGAATGTGACCCAAATTATAGATCTTTTAATGCGTGTCTTGGTAACTTTGGAGAAGATATTTGCGACCATTGGGATAAGGTTTGGAATGAAAAAATTATGTATGACGTTATCTCTTATATCGTTTTCGGAGAAGAAGCACAAAAAGAGTTTACATGGTATGAAGCAATCTCTATCTTGAAAGAAATTGAAGTTGTAGCAAACGAAAAATATGGTGTGAAATAAGGGATATATTCTTTTTGACTTAATTTTTCAAAGCAAACATCTGATAAGGCTAAAATTGCGAAGTTCTATGAAGTAGTAACGTGAGTGTTTTGTAAAATTTTAAGATTGCAATTCTAATTTAATACTGATTTCAGTAGAAAGATTAAGAAGTCAACATTTATTTCTAAAACGTTTACATATATGATATAATTTGCTAAAACAATTAATTTTTTTGAGGTGTGACTTATGGTACGTCAAGGTTATGATGAGGAATTTGAAATATATGGTGAGGAAAATGAGGAAGACTTACTCATCGAAAATTTAGATGTATTTAATCAGGCAGTTATATGGGGCACTGATTGGACAACCGAAACAATAGTATCTCAATTAAGAAAAGGCAATATAGACTTAAATCCTAAATTTCAGAGAAGAGATGCATGGGATGACCATGATAAAAGCAGGTTGATCGAATCGCTTATTTTAGGACTCCCTGTTCCCCCAATAATATTGGCTGAACGAAAAGATGAAAAGAATAAATACATTGTTATTGATGGAAAACAACGGTTATTGAGTTTAAGACAATTTAGTTCTAAACAAGATGAACATTTATTTAACACTTTAATTTTAAAAGATATGCAATTCTTAAAGTCGTTAAATGGCAAGACCTTTAGTGATATTGAAAGTAGCATTGAATATAGTCAATTTAGAACTCAATATGAAAATCAAACAATTAGAACTGTTGTTATAAAAAATTGGCCTAATGAAAAATTTCTGTATTCTGTATTTTTAAGATTGAATACTGGAAGTAAAAAGCTTTCACCACAAGAATTACGACAAGCTTTACATCCTGGAATGTTTCTTGATTTCTTAGATGAAGCTACAGGTAATAGTAATATGTTTAGGAAAATCTTAAGAAATGAGAACGCCGATCCGAGAATGCGAGATATAGAGCTGGCATTAAGATTCTATGCAATAAAATATAATATAACAAATTATAGAGGTAACTTAAAAGAATTTTTAGATGATACATGTAAATTGTTAAATAGTAGATGGATAAATAAAAAATTAGAAATAGAAATGGGTTTTGGAAATCTAGAGAAAGCTATTCAATTTACAATGGAGATCTTTGGAGAAAAAGATGCCTTTAGCCGTTGGAAAACAAATAAGTATAGTTCAAGGTTTAATCGTGCTCTATATGAAGTATTCACGTATTATTTTGCTTTTTCGGAAATAAGAGATTTAGTAATTCAAAGAAAGGATTTATTTTTACAAAAATTTGAATGCCTAAACGATACAGATAGTCAGTTCATTGATTCAATTAGTTCTACAACTAAAGATATTGGGAAAACAGTATATCGCTTTGATTGCATTTATAGGATAATAAAAGAACTTTTTGATGATGTTACAATACCTAGATTTCAATTACATGACGGAAGAATAGAAATAGTTGAGTAGAGGATGGTCATGGCTACAGATAAAAAATCAAAACAATATAGAGATTTAATAAAAAGAATAAATGAACTAGAGAAACATTTTATAAAGAGTTTTAAGACTAAGAATATACCTGATTTTACCTTAAGGCAAATGGATTTAGCGAGGGGATTTAGGGTTTTATGTCATGCCGAGATCGAAGCCTATTTTGAAGACGTTGCAAGATATTTACTTATCCAAGCAAAAAAACGATGGGATAGACAAAAAAAAGTGAATATAACAGTAGCTGCTTTGTTCGCAAACTTTGAAAGAATAGAAAAGAACATTCCACTTAATACGAAAATAAATCAAGTAATAAGGAGCTTTGAAGAGCAACGAATAAAATCTAACCATGGAATAAAGGAAGAAAACCTTATAAAGCTTTTTGTTCCTTTAGGAATTGATAAAGATGAGTTTGATTCGACTTGGCTTTCAACTATTGACTCTTATGGAGCTGGACGTGGGAATACTGCTCATACTTCAGCAAGAACTCAGCAACCAATTGATTTAGGAACTGAGATTCAGACTCTTAATTATATACTTCAAGGTATAGAACAGTTTGAAGTGCTAGTGAAAAGAATATCTGTTTAAATATTAGAATTCAATTTGAGGCTCAGCATCTGGCTCTAAAGCACTGGTCTGCCACGATACAGTAAACAATACATTTCTCACCAAGAAAAATAGTTTTGTTAATAGTTGAATTGTGTAAGTGAATGGCTTTTGAAAGGTTTTTTGCGACTAAAGTACCGCAGTCCTTCGCAGAGTTTAAGCGTGGTTACTGCTCAATATCATGGATATGATAAATACTAACTTCCCATATAATGTTCCACGTATAGTGAATAGTTGAAAGATAATGTGAGTATTGAAAGTAGTAGATAAAATGAGTACTTTATCGTGGGAGTAAAATAATATGCTCATTTATACTTCAATTGCTGACAAAATAACTTATTTATTCTCTGGCACAAAGAAAAGTTATGCTTCCTTTTTGGACTATAGGAAAAGTTATGCTTCCATGGACAATAAAATTTAATCCAAAAGACCCCGAAAAGGGGTCTTTTTTGGAAAAGATATGGTTCCTCTGGAGGAAAAGATATAAGCATTGCCACAATCAGGCTTTTCAGCGTTTTATACATAAAATTTTAGTGCGTTTGCGGGCTTTTTTCATTATAATTTTTCAATAAAAAAGAGTTTCCTCTTTTTTATCCCTGCATTGCTTCTATTAATTTCTTTGTTCCTATGATATTTATTGCCCTTTTAACTTATGTAGTAAAATACTATGGATTATATTGCTTATATGCTGCATACTGGTTTGTGAAATGCAGATGTGGTAGAAAATGATTATAACCGTTCTGTAGATTGCTTTCTCACACGATCAGCCATAAAATATTTATTAATTACAGTTCATATGATTTATATTGGTTATGCCGCAAAGAAACCTGCGATGTAATAATTTGCTGTAATAATTTATAGAGAGAAAGGGTGTAAAAACATGAAAAACATAGTTATAGTTACCGGAAACGAATCAAGGAGGGTGACTATACTTTAGCCCTCCTAATATGGAGGATTGCATGACATTAAGCAAAAAAACTCAAAGGATACGTAAATTTCTATCGTATTATGCGCCATATAAAGGATTGCTGATTGCGGATCTCTTTTCCAGCATTTTTATTGCAGCTCTTGCGCTTATTTTACCAGTCTGTGTAAGATACATCACAAAAGACGTTTTGGAAAACGGTACAGAAAACATTTTAGCTACTATTTTACAAATGGGTGCCCTGATGTTGGCCATAATCGTGGTTCAGACCGGCTTTGCAATGTTTTTTGACTACAAGGGCCATGATATGGGCGCAAAAATTGAGCGTGATATGCGCATGGAACTGTTTGAGCATTTGCAAAAGCTCTCATTTGGTTTTTACGACAGCCAAAAAACGGGTCAACTGATGTCGCGTTTGACAAATGACCTTTTGAACTTAGCGGAGTTGTATCATCACGGGCCGGAGAATCTCGTCATTTACGGTACACAATTTATCGGCTCACTTGTTATTCTGCTCCACATCAATTTAAAATTAACATTGGTTATCTGTCTGTTTTTACCCTTTATGGCTATATATTCGTTTGTTTTTTATCATAGGCTCCAAAAAGCCTATGCAAGGAGTCGCAGTCGTATCGCCGATGTTAACATGCAGGCAGAAGAAAATTTATCTGGTATCCGAGTAGTCAAAAGCTTTGCTAACGAAGAACTTGAAATTAAAAAGTTCTCCGCGGAGAACAGCTATTTTTATCAAAGCCGTGCAAATATATATAAGAACGAGGCACTGCATTTTACGGTAATAGAAAAATTTTTCACGCAGCTTATTACGGTAGCGATTATTGTAGTTGGCGGAATTTGGATTGCCGGCGCTGCACTGGATGTGCCCGATCTTCTGGTATTCATCTTGTATGCCGCCTATCTTACGTCGCCCGTCCCAAAGCTTGCATTTATGGTACAGCAATATCAGGATGGATTATCCGGCTATCGGCGTTTCCGGGAGATTATGGATACGATTCCTGAAATACGTGATGCCGAAAACGCTTTAGAAATACAAATTACACGAGGACATGTGGAGTTTCGCAATGTAACCTTCCGATACAACGAGGAACAGGATTATGTGTTGAGAAATGTCAGTCTTGATGTCCAAGCGGGTGAAACTGTTGCTATTGTGGGGAGTTCCGGTATCGGAAAATCGACCTTGTGTTCGCTTATTCCCAGGTTTTATGACGTCATTGAAGGTGAAATCCTCATTGACGGAATAAATGTCCGGGACGCGGCATTATGTCCGCTCCGGCAACAAATCGGCGTCGTTCGGCAGGAAACATTCCTGTTTGGGGGCACGGTTATGGAAAACATTTTATATGGCAGACCCGGCGCTACCGCCGATGAAGCCGTTGAAGCTGCGAAAAAGGCAAACGCGCATGAGTTTGTTATGGAACTGCCGAACGGATATGACACCGACATTGGACAGCGCGGTGTAAAACTCTCAGGCGGACAGCAGCAACGTATCAGTATAGCTCGGGTTTTTTTGAAGAATCCTCCCGTTCTTATTTTTGATGAGGCGACCAGCGCCTTGGATTATAATAGTGAAAAAGCCGTTATGGATAGCCTGAGAACATTGGCGAAAGGGCGCACGCTGTTTATCATTGCACATAGGCTGAGTACGGTGAGAAGTGCTGACCGTATAGTGGTTCTAACAAAGGAAGGGATTGCAGAACAAGGTACGCATGAACAGTTGTACGCGCTGGACAGCGTATATGCAAAGCTCTACAATACACAAGACCTATAAAATCATTCACTATAAAATCACTCTTTTGCATTTTCGCATATAAGAATTTTTTTAAAAAAGCTTTACATCTTTTTAACCTAACTTTCCGCAATTTGACCTAAAAGCCTGATTTTATCAGGCTTTTAGGTGCTTTAACAAGAAAATAGCACTGGATTTAACGGAATATTTCCAGGGATCGAAGTAAGCTCACATCTTATGTTTTCATGTTTTCCTGCCTGAATACATCCTTCAGGGTTTAAGAAGAGCTTGAGGATCGTGTGGAGGTCTGCCGGCAATATTAAGTGCAGCTCTTTTAAAACCCGCTTCATCAAGGTCAATTCCACCGATAAATGCATCAATAACTCTAACAGGGCTATCTTGACTGCTTGCCGTCATCAGCGGCTCCTATCAATCTTCTCTATTTTTGTCAGGCACCTGAATATTTTTTTGAAAATGTATTGACGAATAGTTCGGTACCTGATATATTATTATCAGGTACTGGAAAGTCAGGTACCGAACGAAAAGTTAACGGAGGATTTAATCATGGAAAACAATACGAATTTAATGGAGCAATTCTCTCGTGCGATGATGCTTCTTCATAGATATCAGCACCACAGCAGGAAAGAACAGGGGCCGTTTGCAGACCCGCACCGTGGCCAGGGACGGATTTTAGCGCTGCTTAAAATGCAGCCGGAAATCAGCCAGAAAGACATGTCTTATCTTCTGGATATGCGGAACCAGTCTTTAAGCGAGCTGTTGACCAAACTGGAAAAAGCCGGGTTCATAACCCGTACGCAGTCGGAAACAGATCGCCGTGTCATGGACATCAGGCTCACAAAAGAGGGCGAAGAGGCGGCCAATCAAGCTGAGCAAGGCAAACAGGATTCCGGCCAGATCTTCGACTGTTTGAACGAAGAGGAACGTAAAAACCTGAGTGAATATTTAGCCCGGATTATCACCCAACTTGAAAAACAGATGGGCGGCGAAATCGATTTTCCCGATGCCTGGGGCCCACGTGGCTCGATGCCGGAGATGATGCAGCATTTAAGAGAAAGTGGCGGTTGGATGCCGGGAATGATGTTTTTCGGCAATAAACAGAGAATCCCTCCACCGCCAGCCCCGCCGAAAGGTCATGGGGACGATCTTAGTCCTGACGATTCAGACGATGAATAACTAAATACCATTAGCAGAATTAAAGTGGTGCTGCTGTAAAAAAAGCCAAACGGCAGTACCCTTTCTTTTTTGCGCCAATTTTACCATGAACCAATACAAAACAATCAGAAACGGAGGTTTTTTCATGTTTAAAATAATTAAACGTCTGCCGCCTGCCCAAACGCTTGCAGCCATTGCATTCCTTCTGGTTCAAATCGGTTGCTCGCTTTATCAGCCCTATGTGACGGCGCATATCATCAACAACGGCGTTGTCAAAGGCGACACGGCCTATATCTGGTCGCAGGGCACGTTGATGATAGGCTTATCTGTTCTCAGCCTTTTCGGCGCCATTTTCAACACCCTGCTTTTTTCAAGAATATCCTATAAGTTGGGGGAAGAACTTCGCTCGGATGTTTACCGCAAAGCGCTGAAATTTGCTAGAAACGAATTTGACAAATTTGGCGCGTCGTCTCTGATAACCCGCAATACAAATGATGTAACACAGGTGCAGACACTGATTGAAATGGGACTTAAATTTTTGATTCTCGCACCCATACAAATGGTTGGCGGAATTTTGATGACTGTCCTGCTTTCCCCATCTTTAGCACTGATTTTCGTATGTATGATTCCGTTCCTTGCGATTGCCTATTTTATCATTAACAGATTTGCAAGTCCCCTTTATGCAAAAATGCAGCAGTTGCTTGACAAACTGAACCTCTATTTCAAAGAGGGGCTTACAGGAGTAAAGGTGATTCGTGCTTTTGATAAGGAAGAGCAGGAATATAACAAATATCTTGAAGTCAACCGCGAATACACCCGTGCTTCAATTACAGCCGGTACCATTATGAGCTTTTTTATTCCGGTTCTCACCATGCTGATCAGTCTGACCACGCTTTTGATTGTGTGGGTTGGCGGCCACGGTATCGCAAAGGGAACGATAGAAGTTGGCGCTATTATCGGCGCTATCAATTACGGCGCACAGATTCTGATGGCGTTTGCCATGCTGACACAGGTGATTTTAGCCGTACCGCGCGGTCAGACCTCGGCAAAACGCATTAATGAGGTGCTGTATATGCCGCTTTCCATTGAAGACGGCAAAAATGCACATGAGACCGTAACCGATGAAAAATCCCTCACCTTTGAGAATGTGGATTTCCGATATTTCGGAGCCGAAAAGAAAACCTTGTCCGATATCAGCTTTACGGTGTACGGCGGACAGACACTGGCCCTGATTGGTTCTACCGGCGATGGCAAGACCTCGCTTGTCAATCTCATTTTGCGTCTTTACGATATAGAAAGCGGGCAAGTGCGTCTTTGCGGAGCCGATGTACGTGAAATACCACAAAAGACGCTGCATGATAAGGTCAGCTTTGCACCGCAGACTTCCACGCTCTTCTTTGGTACCATCCGCTCCAATATGCAGATCGGCAAGCCGGATGCCACCGACGATGAAATCTGGGAGGCGCTTGATCTGGCACAGGCCACGGAATTTGTAAAAATGCTTGACAAAGGGCTGGACAGCATGGTGGAAAAAGCGGGCGGCAATTTTTCAGGAGGGCAAAAACAGAGACTTTGTATTGCGCGAGCGCTTCTAAAAAATGCAAATGTCTACATTTTTGACGATTCTTTTTCCGCCCTGGATTTCAAGACGGATGCGGCTGTGCGCTCTGCCATGAGGGAAAAAGTGAAGGATGCGATTACCGTTATTGTGGCGCAGCGTATTTCCACCGTGCAAGGCGCCGACCTGATCGCTGTGCTGGACAACGGCGTACTGGCGGGACTTGGCACACATGATGAGTTGAAAGAAAGCAATCCTGTTTACAGGCAGATTGTCGATTCGCAAACTTATAAGGAGGTGGCATGACATGGCGGCAAACAATAAACCCGTTATGGGAAGGATGGGCGCTCCGGTGGCAAAGCCCAAAAATATATGGGGTACCGTTAAGCGGCTCATGAGATATATGAAAAAGTCAAGCCTGCAGATTGCACTTACCGTCGCTATTGCCATTGGCGGCACTGTAATGCAGGTGTTCAGCCCTAAACTTTTAGGAAGTGCGACCACGGTTATCTTTGATGGATTGGGGTCACACACCGGCATTGATTTTGCCTTGCTCAGAACAATTTTGCTGTCGGTAGCGGCGCTGTATGCAGGCGCATTTGTCTCTTCCTTTTTGCAGCAGCGCATTATGACAGTGGTCTCGCAGAAAACCACTTATACTCTGCGCAATGAACTTAAGGCTAAGATGAACAGGGTGCCTGTATCTTACTTTGACAAGCGCCAAAATGGTGACCTGATGAGTGTGGCGGTCAACGATGTGGACAACGTCGTCACCAATTTGCAGCAAAGTCTGACTGCTTTGATTTCCAGTGCCGTAATTGTAGTCGGCGTGGTATGGATGATGCTTTCCATCAGTCCGCTGCTCACCTTGCTGGCGGCCATTATGCTTCCCGGTAGCCTTTTGGTCATGAAGCTGATCACACCGAAAACAAAGAAGTACAGCAAGGAATATTATACTTCCTTAGGCAGGCTGAACAGCCAGATAGAGGAAACTTATCAAGGGTTCACAGTGGTCAAAAGCTTTAACGGTGAAGAGGAGGCTCTCAAAAAGTTTGACGAAGTCAACACCGGGATGTATGAAACCGGCTGGAAAGCACGCTTTATAGGTGGTATCAGCATGCCGGGCATGCTGCTGGTGCAAAACATCATTTATGTTCTGATCGCCGCTGTCGGCTGTGTAAACGTGGTATCAGGCGCCATTACAATTGGTAACATGCAGGCGTTTTTACAATATTCTCTCCAGTTTAGCCAGCCGCTGATGCAGTTTTCACAGATTTGGAGCAGTATTCTGTCCATGATTGCCTCCGCCGAGCGTGTGTTTGAAATGCTGGATGCCGAGGAAATGTCTGAAACAAAAACCGAATATGCAAAACATGAGGATGAAATCGCTAAAGTTGTGTTTGAACATGTAAAATTCAGCTACACCGACACGCCGCTGATGACAGATTTCAGCATGGAAGTGGAGGATGGCCAGATGGTGGCTATTGTCGGACATACCGGCGCAGGCAAGACTACGCTTATCAACCTGCTGGAGCGTTTTTATGAAATCCAGGACGGCAGCCTGCGCATAGACGGTGAGGATATCCGCAATGTGGAGAGGCAGACTTTGAGAAGGCGCATCGGCATGGTGCTGCAGGACACATGGCTCTTTTCCGGTACAATTTATGATAATATCAAATACGGAAACGAGAGCGCCACCGACGAACAGATTTATGCCGCTGCTAAAGCTGCCTATGCCGACGATTTCATTCAAAAGCTGCCGGATGGGTACAACACGGTATTGAATGAGGACGCGGGCAATATCTCGCAGGGACAGCGACAGCTTATCACCATTGCGCGGGCATTTGTCTCCGACCCGGAGATTCTGATTCTGGATGAGGCCACCTCCAATGTTGACAGCCGCACAGAGCTTGTTATTCAGCAGGCCATGAAGCGCCTCCTGAAAGGCCGTACCAGTTTTGTGGTAGCTCACCGGCTCTCCACCATCTACGACGCCGACCGCATCCTCGTAATGGATAAAGGAGATATTGTAGAAACGGGTACGCATAGGGAATTGCTGGCGCAAAACGGCACATATGCGGATATTTACAACAGCCAGTTTGCCGGAAACGCGGCATGATTGATGAGGAAAATAAGCATTTCCATTTGAAACAGGCTTGGCTTCATCACTAACCAAGAAAAGAAATATACCGCACACAAGCGTATCCATTGGCATTATGCCGGCAGGTACGCTTTTATTTCATAAAGCATGTTTACGCTCATGCAATATCAGAATTTTAAGAGTTTCACCAACCTGCAATTAATGTATTTAACAGGTTGATAGATGTTCTATAACGTGATGTTGGGGTATAATATATTGAAAAGTATTTTCCAGCAGGATTAAAAATATAAGAAACAGGAGTTAAACATTATGGCTTTGTCAGGATTAACATTTGGGATTTACCCACTAAGCGCGGCAGGTACGCCTTTCGGTTTGGCTGTGGGGCCGGAAGATAATTATGAAAAAATTCAACTTGTTCTCCGGGACCTTCGAGGTGATTCTAAAAAGCTGTTTCCAAGAAATTATCTCATTTACACAAAGGAATGGGAAGCAAAAATGTTATCAAATGCGGATGGCTATCTTAAGGCCGGGTTATTGGGGGACTTGACCATAGGATGCGGAGATTGGACCAACCATCAGGAGGCAGGTATAGAACTTGACAACTGGCTTGGGTTTATTCGAAAAGTCATTAACAGATACGGTTCTCATTTGGCTTCTCTTCAAATTACGAATGAACCCAATTTGTCGTTTATGGAAGGTTCAAAACCATATATAATGCAAGCATTAATAGAAGGAGTTATTACGGCAAAGAAAGAAACACAGAAGTCCGGGCTGCCCATAAAGATTGGATTTGGCTCCGTTCCGGAGAGTCCGGCGGCAGTGCCTCATTTTTGGGAAAACATCTCAAAAGCCGGAGGAAAAACATTTATAGATTCGGTGGATTTTGTCGGACATAACTTTTATGTGGACGTATTTGAAGAACAACCTCTCGATTTGAGTGATATACCGGTTTCAGTAGAACATACGCTCCGCAGTCTAAGGGAAAAAGACCTTGCCGAAGCCGGTATACCGGCTTCAGTCCCTATACGTATTACTGAGAATGGATGGCCTACGGGTAAGAACCCCATTACAAATATAGAGAGACCTTATGAGCATCAAACCAAAGTTCTTGAGACAGTTGTACAAACAATATATGATTTACGGCAAGAGCTGAATATATCTCACTTTGAACTTTTTGGGCTGCGGGATGCAGACAGTTCCAAAGACGATCTCTTTCATCAGTATGGCATTATGCGGGATGATTATACGCCCAAACCGGCTTACTATACATTTAAAAAATTAATACAGGAACTGGGGATATGATTAGTTATAGAAGAAATCAACGTCAGAGCGTTAAAGAAAAGGGAGAACTGCAAACCACTTAAAGTGGCAGTTCTCCCTTTAGATTGTTACCCGGCATATTATTTTCAGCGCTGAAGTGCAGGGGCGGCAATATGCTGGAAATTTAGAGGGGCTATCGGTTGACAGGCCCCCTATCTTATGTAATAATTCAGGTGTTTCTTATATTGTCCAGGAGGGAATATGAAAAATTTCTTATTAAAGCACCATTTATTGCGTACACTTGTGGAACTTCGCGGCAATCCCCGGGCTTGTGTATACACAGAACCCATGTGGGGGCTGTCAATGAATCTCTGTTTGCCATATGCCACGGTATACATGCTGACCTTCGGCATGAGCGACATACAGGTGGGAATAGTTACATCGATTTATATGTTTTCTCAAATGGTGTTTGCCTTCCTGTCCGGTATCATCATCGATAAGATGGGGCGCAGGTTGAGCACCATGGTATTTGACTTCCTGGCATGGAGCCTGCCCTGTCTGATATGGGCATCCAGTCAGGGCTTCTGGTTCTTTGCCGTGGCGGCACTGCTAAACGGTACAATGAAGATAACCACGGTATCATGGGACTGCCTGCTGGTGGAGGACGCACCAAGGGATAAGATAACGCATATCTACTCATGGGTCATCATCTGCGGAAATCTCTCGGCGCTCTTTGCGCCAATATCTTCGATTTTGGTTGCCAGGCTGACATTGACACCGGCCATAAGAATACTCTATATCAATGCTTTCATTATTATGACGGTAAAACTGCTCATTCTGTACAAATTTTCTACAGAAACGGCTATTGGAAAAGTCAGGCGTGAGGCGGCCCGGAAAAAGTCATGGGGAGAAATGCTGTCGGGATACAGAGGAGCGGCACGCATGATACTTGCCTCCCAGGGTACGATATTTGCCATAATTATCAGCGTGCTGGTTGAGATTGTAGCAATGATTGGAATGACCTTCTGGCAGATTATTGCATCCCGCCGTATTGGAGTTCCCGATACGCTGCTGCCTATCTTTCCGATGGTACGGAGCATGCTGGCTATCCTGCTTTTTTTCACGATAATTTCACGAATCAAGCAATCAAATCTTAAATGGCCGCTATACGGGGGATTTTTCAGCGCAATTATCAGCTGTGTATTGTTGATTACCATATCAAACACCGGAGTTTGGGGATATGTAATACTCTCGGTGTCCATATTGTTTGAAGCTCTGGGCTCGGCCGTATTAAGCACACTCAGGGAGTCGCTGGTTGCCATACATGTCAATCCCGAGGAGCGTTCGGGAATTATGGCTTTGCTTCAGACGGTGGTTATGCTGGTGAGCGTCCCATTTGGATACATAGGCGGACTGCTGAGTGATATCTCCAGGGCATTGCCCTTTGTTCTGAGTATTTCACTGCTGCTGTTGGGTGTCCTGGCGACTGCCGTGTTTTACCGCAATCAGAACCAGAGAATGGAACAATTCACAATTATGTTCACTGATTCAGATAAAGATTAATATAATGTATTAATTACATTAATTACATTTATCTGGAGGGTAAACAAATGGAATTTTTAAAATTAATGTTAAGCTTAAGCCAGGCAGTCCGGAAAAATGATGTTGCCAAAGGATGCCTGTTAGGCGGAGCAACTGCCATTGGTACCGGGGGTGCAGTATATATCGCCAAGAAATTACTTGAGAAAAAGAAGAGTCAGGATTTGAACATCAACATTGAATAAGACATAGTTTCAAACATGGGAGCATCCAGACGGCTTGAGAGCGGTTTGGATGCTCTTGTCCTTTCCGGCATACCCGGTTCCCCGGCACGGTTAAGACAACCGGTTTAAAACAACTTGTATTTGGGTTTTTCCTCGTCAAAAAGCCAATACCGGAGCCAATCATCAAAAATAATAGCTCCAAGGCTTATAAAAATCCAAAGAACTCCATAGTAAAGACAGATCTGTCCGTGAAGATTGTACGGTAAATTGCTGTAATCCCATATATTCAGCTTCAGCCATATATTTAAGATAACGCCGCTTACATATTCTACGACGGTAACCATAACAGCTGATATAATGCCTTGCAGCCATAAGGGTATCGACCATGTGAAAAGTTCGTTTATCAGCCCTATGAGTACAAAACAGACACCGCCCACAATGATCATGGGCCATGCGGAGTATCCATTATACATACGTTCAATAAAATAGTAGAAAAATCCTCCGATTGCAAATAAAATAAGCAGTTTTATATACTTCATATTTATCGAATCTCCTGCATATTGTTCCATAATATACTATAATATATTATGCTTTGATCAATGACAGGGTGCAATAATTTAAGATTATGTAAACTGATATATGGGATTAAATGTAAAATTGTTCCTGGTTTTGTGACGTTTCATACCTCCTATGCATATGATACAGTAATATATGTCTCCGGAGGTATTTCATCATGTTTCAAAAAATAAAAAACTTTTTTAAGATTCTCTTTATTAAAAAAGTTCTTAAATATATGGAAAGCGACCCTGTAAAAAGCATACCTGCAATTCTAAAGTGGATTGAGAAATTTGACAAAACCAAAATTGTCAAGGGACAGGTTAAAACTGTTAGGAATGCTATGGAGGATAAAGAGGGAAACTGGTATAAATTAATAATGAGTCTTTGGACTGATATAGACAAAGGAGTGCGCAGAAAGGTCTTTGAAAATCTCGTCATCAATTCCACAATAATAGGTAGTCCAAAACAGGATAAAACCAGAGAAGCTAACAATTGCAACATACCATGGACCATACTGATGGACCCCACCACGGCATGCAACTTGAATTGCATAGGCTGCTGGGCGGCTGAGTACAAAAATGGTCTCCAGATGAGTTATGATTTAATGGATGACATTATCCTGCAGGCAAAGGAAATGGGTGTTTACACCTTTTTATTTTCCGGCGGAGAGCCTCTGGTAAGAAAAAAGGATATTGTCCGCTTATGCGAAAAACATGGCGACTGTCTGTTTTTAGCTTTTACAAACGGCACACTTATAGATGAAGAATTTGCAGATGAGATGCTTCGCGTTAAAAATTTTATCCCGGCCATCAGTATTGAAGGCTTTGAAAAGGAGACGGATGCGCGGAGAGGATCAGGGGTATATAATTCAGCCACAGAAGCAATGAAAATACTGAAAAATAAAAAGCTCCTGTTCGGAGTATCCTGTTGCTACACCCGTGAGAATACTGAAATAATAGGCAGTGAAGAATATTTCGACGAAATGATTTCACTTGGAGCAAAATTTGCATGGTTCTTTACCTATATGCCCATAGGAACCGGTGCGCCGACTGATCTTATGGTCACGGCAGAGCAGCGGGAATTTATGTACCGGCAGATACGCAGCTTCAGGTCCACAAAATCCATTTTTACACTGGATTTCTGGAATGACGGGGAGTACGTAGGAGGGTGTGTAGCCGGCGGACGGTATTATGTCCACATAAATGCAAACGGAGACATAGAGCCATGTGCATTCATTCACTATTCCGACTCCAATATCCGGGATAAAACTTTATTGGAGGCTCTGAAATCGCCGTTGTTCATGCAATATTACAGGAATCAGCCCTTTAATGAAAATCTTCTGAGACCCTGTCCCCTGTTGGATAATCCCGACAGGCTGATAGATATGGTAGAAGTCTCAGGAGCCGTGTCCACGGATATGAGAGCTCCCGAGGATGTAACCGAGCTTGCCGGAAAATGCAGGGAGGCAGCCGACAACTGGTCGGTGGCAGCCGAACACTTATGGCGAAGGAATGAAGATTTTCCAAAGCAGAAGAGCTGTACTGAATGCGGGTGCTGCAGAGGCTGCAGTTTTGGCTCCGGAGCTGAAATCTGAGGATTCATGTTAGTGATTATAATTAATAATTACAATAAATAATGATTACGGTTAATTGTTACAGATAATTTTATAAATATTATTTATCTCCTGAAGGCAGAAGTTTAGCTGTTTTCAGGAGATTTTATTATACATAATATTTTTTCCTTAATTTTCTTTATCATAACTCCGATAATATAATAGGAGCTTAAAATTTTTTAGGGAAATTTTAGTCTTCGTCCATCTGTTCGGAGCTTTAATGAAAAGAAATTCGTCTTTTATATATTATCATAGGAGGCAGATATTATAACATACTGAATCTAATATATATAATATCTGAAGTTTTAATATGGAGTTAACAGGTTGTTATTCCGAACTGAAAGCTTCTCTTGAAGCATTGAGTAAGGAAAATATTAATGATTTATCATATTTGTATGACAGGGTCATGGTCAAGCTGCAGCTGTTCATGTACACTTACAGGATTGAATTGGACGATCATGACAAGTTAAAAATCACCCTGTCGTCTGAAATAGATAATCTGGATACGAGTGATTCTATAGCCAGGGTGAGCGGAGTATCCTCATTAACTATTTCCGGACTGGCTTTGATGTTTATTTTGATAGCTCTTATGCAAATTGGGATAAGCACTATTTTTATTTATCTTTTATTTTGCGGAGTTGTGATATATATATTATGTCTATTGGATATTTTTTCGACGTCACAACAATATGATAAAAGAAAAAAAATAATTTTTAAAATGTGTATTGAAATACTTGATAAGGAAAAAGAGAAATTAGATATGTTGATATGACCCTTTTATCACTGATTTTGATTGAAGTGGGGTAACGGGTAATGGACAGGAGAGAACAGATTCAAATGAAAGAGCGGTTGGCCGGGGCTATCAAGCAATGCATGAAAACAACCGCCATAGAAAAAATCACTGTGCAGCAAATTGTGGAAGTATGCGGTACTACAAGGCAGACCTTTTACCGTTATTTTCAGGACAAGTATGATTTGATAAACCGGTATTTTGAAATGCTGCTGCTTGAATCCTTTGCTCAAATGGGCAAAGGCGCTACAATCTATGAGGGGCTCGTCAAAAAGTTCAGGTTTATAAAGCAGGAGCAGGAATTCTTTAAAAAAGCCTTCAAGCTGGACGAACAAAACTGTCTTAAAGAATATGATTTCCACCTGATATTGCAGTTCTATACAGATAGAATCCGGGAAAGAACCGGGAAACCTCTGGAGGAGGATATGCAGTTCCTGCTGGAGATGTACTGCCAGGGCTCCATTTACATGACTGTGAAATGGGTGATGGAGGGCATGAAAGCGTCGCCGGAAGAACTGTCAGGACACCTTATCGGTGCAGTTCCTGAAAAATTGGCCCGGCTGTTTAAAACCCTGGGACTCATTGAAAATTAAGCAATTGTAATATGTTACAACTCGGCTGTTTTGTAACTTTATAATTAATATGATTATGGATATAATGATGGCGTATATAGCAGCTGCTGTAAAGTAAATATAGCGAGGTGGAATATATCATGCCATATAGAATTATGTTAAATGAAACATCCTACCATGGGTCAGGTGCGGTTAATGAAATTGTAAATGAAGTTAAAATAAGGGGCTTTTCCAAAGCCTTTATATGCAGTGACCCGGATTTGGTCAAATTGAATATAACATCAAGAGTTACTGGTTTAATGGAAGCAGCAGGCTTGAAATACGAAATCTATTCCAACATTAAACCAAACCCCACAATTGAAAATGTACAGAGCGGTGTGGCGGCATTTAAGGCTTCCAAGGCAGATTATATAATTGCAATAGGCGGAGGGTCTTCCATGGATACCGCCAAAGCTATCGGTATAATCATAGCCAATCCTGAATTTGAAGATGTGAGAAGCCTGGAGGGAGTGGCTCCAACTAAAAAGCCGAGCATACCTATTATTGCGGTCCCTACCACTGCAGGTACTGCAGCCGAGGTTACAATAAATTATGTTATTACCGATATTGAGAGGAAAAGAAAGTTTGTCTGTGTTGACCCGCATGATATGCCGGTCATAGCAATCATCGATCCCGATATGATGTCCTCCATGCCCAGGGGGCTTACCGCTGCAACAGGTATGGATGCGCTGACCCATGCCATAGAAGGTTATATTACCAAAGCTGCATGGGAAATGACCGACATGTTCCATATCAAGGCAATCGAAATTATAGCAGGGAATTTAAGAGGTGCTGTTGAGAACACCAAAGAAGGCCGCGAAGGTATGGCATTGGGACAGTACATAGCCGGAATGGGCTTTTCCAATGTGGGCCTGGGTATAGCCCACTCCATGGCACATACACTGGGTGCTACATATGACACACCTCATGGAGTTGCCTGTGCCATGATGCTGCCTTTAGTTATGGAATACAATGCCGAGTGCACCGGTGAAAAATATAAGGCAATAGCAGCGGCCATGGGAGTTGAAGGTACCGGCTCCATGACCCGGGATGATTACCGCAGGGCTGCAATTGAGGCAGTGAAGAAGCTGTCTGCCGATGTAGGCATTCCGGCAAAACTGGACGCCATCAAGGAAGCTGATCTCCAGTTCCTTGCAGAGTCGGCATATGCGGATGCATGTCGTCCGGGCAATCCGAAGGATACCTGTGTGGAAGATTTGATCGGCTTATTCAGAAAGCTGATGTGAAGCTGATATAAATTTAATGTAATGAAAACTTTATATGGATAATTTTAAGGAGTTTACATATGTAGACTCCTTATTCATTTTTCCGACCTCTAATTCTTTCGGTGCATGGCAAATACAAACCTGTGGGATATATTGTTTTCCTATATGGTAATATTTAACAAAATATGATATAATTATCAAATAAAATGCATTTTATTAATAAGCTAAAGAAAGGAGGTGTGAAAAATGAAACGGAAAATGACGGTAACCACACGGATCATAATGTGTTTTGCCATTTTACTTTCCATGTTTGTATTGAATGTACATGCGGCAATAACAATCACCTCAAATCAAACCGGCACAATTGACGGGTACAACTATGAACTGTGGAAGGACAGCGGGACAACCAGCATGACTCTCAACGGCGGCGGGACATTCAGCTGCCAGTGGAGCAATATCAATAATGCACTGTTCCGGACAGGCAAGAAATACAATGAGACCCAGACGCACCAGCAGCTTGGTAATATAACAATGAACTATGCCTGCAACTACCAGCCCTCCGGCAATTCATACCTGGCTGTCTATGGGTGGACCACCAGTCCCCTTGTAGAATATTACATAGTAGAGAGCTGGGGCAGCTGGAGACCGCCTGGAGCAACGTCAAAGGGCACCATTATAGTTGATGGCGCAACATATGACTTATACGAGACCACGCGGGTCAACCAGCCATCCATTAAAGGCACTGCAACTTTCCAGCAGTATTGGAGTGTCCGGACATCAAAACGCACCAGCGGAACCATATCTGTCAGCGATCACTTTAAGACATGGGAAAGCCGGGGAATGCAAATGGGGAAGATGTATGAAGTCTCGCTTGTGGTTGAGGGATATCAAAGCAGCGGAAGAGCTGATGTAACCAGCATGTCGATTAATATCGGCAACCCTCAGACAAAAGGTGATTTAAACGGGGATGGAAATGTCAATTCGCTTGACTTCGCAGCACTTCGGGCACATTTGATGGGCGCCGCTCCGCTTACCGGAACAAATCTTGCCAATGCAGATGTCAACGGGGATGGGCAGGTAGATGCACTGGACTTTGCAGTTATGAAAAAATATTTGTTGGGCATGATAACTAATTTCCCGGGCTAAGTACGGCATAGAAGCCGTATGATGAAAATCCGCAGGTAATGTTCTTTAAAGCGTATTGACGGACTATGGTTAAAAAATGATAGGCAATTTGATTTTTTTTACTGCATACTTTTGAAGGGTATGCAGTATTATTATGCTGTCGGGGGATTTTTTGAAGTGTTGTTAAAAACAGAAAATTATGACTTTGCACGTCTCCAGACAACAATTTAATAATTCAGGGCAGATCCATATATAATGGGGCTTTAACTCCAATAATGGCATTTGACACAATATTATAAATTCTCTTATAATTATTATTTTGTAGGATATTTTTTTCAGGACAGTTTAAAAATGGGGTTAATGATGAAGAAAAAATGGTACAAACTAAACGCTAAAGCGGATAAAGAAATCATATCTATGGCCTGGCCTTCAATAACAGAACAAATACTTGAAATGATGGTTGGAATGGTTTCCACAATATTCATGGGCCGTATAGGCACATATGCAGTTGCCGCGGTCGGCATGGTTAATATGCTGATGGGGTTCATGCAGACGGTTTTCTCGGGCTTATCAATAGGTACAACGGTGGTTATCGCCAGAGTCACAGGTGAAGGCAACAGGGAAGATGCCAAGAGAGCACTTATACAATCGGGCTACATGGCAATTCTTGTGGGATTGATAATGGTAATCCCGGGCAGGTTGTTTTCATTTAATATTCTGGGTTTGTTTTTCGGGGGAGCCGAAAAGGAAGTTTTAAAAGCAGGAATGAGCTATTTTAATATTGTGCTTTTCAATTTGCCGTTTCTTGTGCTTGATATCATAATATCAGGAGCCATGAGAGGGGCCGGGGATACAAAAACTCCAATGGTCATTACAGGCGGAGTCAACATTTTGAACATAATATTAAATACCGTACTTATATTTGGCGTTCCGGCACTTCATATACCTGCCTACGGGATAGTCGGCTCGGCTATAGCCGTAACAGTTTCAAGAATTGTAGGTGTTACGGTGCGAGTGCTGGTTTTGTACAACCGTAAAAAGCTCAAACTCAACCTGAGTTTGAAGGATGACTACACAATCAGGCCCGAAATGATGAAGAGGATAGTCAGTATAGGCGTTCCGGGCTTTATAGAGCAAGCCGTCATGCAGGGAGGATTTCTTGTGCTCCAGATCATAATCGTCTCCCTTGGAACGGTTGCTATGGCTGCATACCAGATAGGATTAAACATAAATGCCCTTGCTTTCTTCCCCATATTCGGGTTTGCCATTGCCAACACTACCCTTGTGGGACAAAGCCTTGGGGCAAGGGATTATGAAAAGGCAGAAACCTACGCTTATGACAGCTTGAAGATAACAATGGCTGTGGGTTTTGTCATAGGCATACTCATGGTCATATTTTCAAAACAGCTGGCGGCCATGTACTCCAATGATCATCTCGTAATAGAGGAGTCGGTGGCCATAGTTTGCACATTTGGCTTAATAGAGCCGCTACTTGCGGTTTTGAATCTGTGCTCGGCAACCTTGAAGGCGGCGGGTGACATCAAGTATGTTATGGTCACTTCCTTCGTAGGACTCTGGACGTTCAGGGTGGGTTTGTCCTTTGTACTCATCCACTTTTTCGGAATGGGCTTGTTTGGAGTTATGGTCGGTATATTCTTTGACTTTTGCATAAGATCGGTCATGTATCTGGTAAGGATGAACAGGGGCAGATGGAAGTATATGAATGTATAGGTTATAAAAATAATAATAACTGCAAAAAAACATTGGTATAATCTTTGAAGAAAGCACATTACAAATAATTTGGAGATGCGACATGAAACATGCTGTACTTATTGGAATAGCCGGCGGTACCGGCTCCGGCAAGACCACTCTTGCAAAAAGGCTGAAGACTACTTTTGGCGACGATGTAGTTCTGCTGTGCCAGGATTTTTATTATAATTCCTTTGACCACCTTTCCTATGAGGAAAGAAAACTGCTTAATTTCGACCATCCCGGCGCTTTCGACTCAAAGCTCCTGATAGAACAGTTAAAACAGCTTAAGAGGTTTGAGTCTGTGGAAAGACCCACCTATTCTTTTGTGGAATACAGAAGGCTGGATGAGACCGTCAGGGAGGAGCCCAAACGTGTCATTATACTGGAAGGGATTTTGATTTTTGAGAACCCTGAATTGGCCGATATTATGGACATCAAGGTATTTGTAGATACCGATGCCGATATCAGGCTGGCCAGAAGGCTCATGCGGGATATTCACGAAAGGGGCAGAAATCTGGATTCGGTGATCAACCAGTACCTGAATACGGTAAAACCCATGCACGAGGCCTTTATTGAGCCCAGCAAAAAAAATGCCGACGTTATTATTCCTGAGGGCGGTATGAACAATGTGGCTTTTTCAATGCTGGTGGACAGGATCAATAACATTATCTGTAACTGGGAAAAACAAGCTGAATAATATTTCATTTCCATATTTGTATTCTACTGGTTTATATATTATACTATTGTTGGGAACAACACCTAAATGTTTAAAAACGACGGAATATTCCGGCTGAATGGATGTTTGAATGAAACTGAAAAACTTATTTTTTTTCAGATGAGGAGAAATCTATGAAGCAGACCGCCAAAGCTGCCATAGCTGAAGCATTTAAACAAATTATTAAAACCAGATCCATAGATAAGATCACGGTAAAGGGGATTTGCGAACATTGTGACTTAAACAGGCAAACCTTTTACAATCATTTCAACGATATTTTTGATATCTTTAAATTTGTGTTCTATGGAGAAATCACAAAGGAAATTGCCCAGAACAGGACGTTTGATACATGGAGCGGCGGATTTCTGGCTACAATGAATTATCTGAAAAGAAATTCAAAAATGATACTGCATGTGTATTATTCTTCCTACAGGTCAGAGGCAAATACCTTTTTTATAAACATCTCCAACAGGCTGCTGGATGACGTAGTGGAGGAATGCATCGTCAAACTCAAAGTAGAATTAAAGGACAATGACAGAAGGTTTATCGTGAATTTTTACAGGCATGTGTTCAACGGCTTGATGATGGAATGGGTAAATGAAGGAATGGAAGAAGAGCCCGAGCTCATACTCAGGAAGCTGCTTGTCATGATAACGGGGAGTATCCCCCGTTCGGTTGCCGCCTTTGCGGAAGAGGGAAAAATGGGATAAAGCCTGATATAAAAGTATTGGTCTAACGATTGATCTAGAAGCGTATGCAAAAAGAAAGTGTGAAATAGACACTTTCTTTTTTTTGTCTATTGAACAGTATTTGGATGAAATTATACAATGAATTTGAAATAATACTAAAAATTAATAAAATTGGGGGTTGTAGTATGTTTGTGTTCAACTATGCGGACGGTGCAACGGCATTAGGCGTATGGGGTGTCTGGATAATCGTCTTTGCGGTACTTTTTGGCTTCAATGAAGCAGCACGGAGATGGAAATATGTTGGATTTGCAAGTTTTGTTATTTTACCTCTGATCCTGTCAATACTTTGGTTTACAGTATTAAGTGATACGACCTATACAGACTGGTTCCACCTGGCCAAGGTATACTCTTCCACAGCCGGTTGTATAGGCTTCTGGTGCATCAGACATGTCAGCTTCAAAAACAAGCATACCGGCAGGGAATGGAGATTATCCGACAAGAAATGGGCCTTGTGCTTTCCGCCCCTGATTCTTGCCATAAATATTCTTGAGGCGGTACTGCGGGATTTCCAGGTGGGGATCCAATACCGCGGGGGCGGAACACTGGCTGACGAAGCCATGTATGTTCTGGGCGGACCCTGGAATTTCATGAACGGTATTGCCGGAATCCTGAATATCATAACCATAACCGGCTGGTTGGGGATATGCATCAGGAAGAAGACTGCAAAGGACGGCAGCAGGGACATGCTGTGGCCCGACATGCTGTGGTTCTGGATAATAGCCTATGACCTGTGGAATTTTGACTATACATACAACTGCCTGCCGGGCCACTCCTGGTATTGCGGTTTCGCTCTCCTTCTGGCAGCCACACTTTGCTCCTTTACCGTCGGAAAGGGAGCTTGGCTCCAGCACCGTGCCCAGACGCTTGCCATCTGGTGCATGTTTGCACAGACTTTCCCAGCATTTATTGATAAAGGTGCCTTTGCCGTGGCGTCCTCTTATAGTGAAGTGCCGTTGTACGCCTTCAGCATAGCCGCATTGGCTTCAAATATAGCAGTATTTGCCTACATGATTTACAAAGTGTTCAGGACAAGGAGAAATCCATATCTTGGAGAGCTCTATACCGATTTGAAGCAGTATAAGGAAATAAAGGCACTCGCGGAGGCAAACCTGCCCCAGGCCGTGAAACTGCCGGCAGAGCAGGTTTAATGAGGTGGTGATGCAATGGAACAATATAAGGTTATAGAGATAAAGAAAAGTATTTTTGAAGACAACAACCGTCAGGCCGATCTGTTCCGGGAGGAATTGAAAAAGAGAAAGACCTTTTTGCTGAATTTAATGTCGTCTCCCGGTTCAGGCAAGACAACGACAATTCTCAGAACTATAGAAGCACTGAGGGAGGAAATGAAAATAGGAGTGCTGGAGGCCGATATTGACTCCGATGTGGATGCCGGTACCGTGGCCGGTGCAGGCACAAAGGTCATACAGCTGCACACCGGAGGGATGTGCCACCTGGATGCCGATATGACCAGACAGGGCCTTAACGGGCTTGAAGCAGAGGGGCTGGACCTTGTGATACTGGAGAATATAGGTAATTTGATCTGTCCTGCCGAATTTGACACCGGAGCCGTAAAAAATGCCATGATTTTGAGTGTGCCCGAAGGGGACGACAAACCTCTAAAATATCCTTTGATGTTTTCTGTTGTGGATGTTTTATTGATCAATAAAATAGATGCAAAAGACTATTTCAATTTTGATTTTGAGGCAGTGAAGGAACGTGTAAAAAAGTTGAACCCGGATATCCGGGTCATACCCGTCTCGGCAAAGACAGGAGAGGGTATGGACGAATGGGCAGCCTGGTTGCGTGAACAGGTGGAGAATTGGAAAGACAGGGGGAATTGACATGGTAAAACCAAAAGTTTTGGAGCTGGCGAACAAGATTGCCGGAGGTGTTACAGGCGGGCTGGTAAAAGTCAAGCCCACAGACCCGGAATATAAAATCCTCGAGCCGGTTACCACCGATGAAATGGCAGAAGTGGCACTATGCCTTGAAATACGGAAACCCAGGAGCATCGGGGAAGTGGCTGCGCTCTGCCGGAGACCTGAAGCCGGGGTGGAAAAAATATTATACAGGATGGCTGTGGACGGCTCGGTAAAGTTTGAAAAAGAAAACGGTGAGGATAAGTATTTTCTGGAGCTTTACGTTCCGGGTGTAATGGAATATATGGTTGCAAACAAGGAAAATGTTGCAAAGTATCCTGTGATTGCAGAGTGCTTTGAGGAATACACAAGAAAACTGGGTGTGGTGCTGGCTGGAAACCTCCCGGTGGGGATGGGAGTTATGAGGGTTATTCCCATTGACAGTGCCATTGAAGCCGACACAAGAAAAGCCTCCTATGAGGAAATTACCGAGCTGCTCAATAAACATGAGATATTCTCGGTTACCGACTGTGCCTGCCGCACCTCCATGAGGGTCATGGGACAGGGCTGCGGCCATACCATTGAAGAAATGTGCATCCAGCTGGGACCTGCCGCCGATTTCTATATCCGCACAGGAAGGGGCAGGCAAATCACAAGGGAAGAGGCAATCGCCATCTGCAGGCAGGCTGAAAGAGAAGGCCTGGCCCATCAGATACCAAATCTCTCAGGTCCGGGAAAGGCTCTTGCCATTTGCAACTGCTGCGGCTGCTCCTGTTTTGGGCTGAGAAATGCCAACCTGTACAGAAACCCTGATTTTTCAAGGTCAAATTATGCTGCGAAGGTGGACAGGGACAAGTGCGTCGCCTGCGGTGAATGCGTAGAAAACTGTCCGGTAAATGCATTGAAGCTGGGTGAAAATCTGTGCAAAGAGCAGAAGCCTGCCGGGGCCCGGGAAAAAGACACACCGTATGATACGGCCTGGGGGCCCGACAGGTGGGATCCTGATTACCGGCACAGGAAGGTGGTCACCGAGGACGGCACCAGCCCCTGCAAATCGGAATGTCCGGCACATATAGCCATCCAGGGCTATATCAAAATGGCATCCCAGGGCAGATACCGGGAGGCTCTGGAGCTCATAAAGAAGGAAAATCCCTTTCCTGCCGTCTGCGGGCGCATCTGCCCCAGAAACTGCGAGTCGGCCTGTACAAGAGCAGGTGTTGATGAGCCTCTGGCCGTGGATGAAATCAAAAAATTTATCGCAGACCAGGATCTGAAGGCAGAGCACCGGTATATTCCCGAAAAGAGACCCGGCAGGCAGATAAAGATAGCCGTGATAGGAGCCGGGCCTGCCGGACTGTCCTGCGCCTATTTCCTGGCGGTGGAGGGTTATCAGGTCACTGTATTTGAAAAGGAGATAATACCGGGGGGAATGCTGACACTGGGGATTCCTTCCTTCAGGCTGGGAAAAGAAGTAGTTAATGCCGAGATAGACATTTTGAAGCAAATAGGAGTTGAATTCAGGACCGGTGTCGAGGTGGGCCGGGATGTTACCATACCCGAACTCAGGAGTCAGGGCTATAAAGCATTCTATGCCGCCATAGGAGCCGGGGCCGGCAGAGGCCTGAACCTGGAGGGGGAGACTGCCGAAGGGGCCATGACCGGAGTTGAATTCTTGCGGAGGGTAAATCTTGGCGATGCTCTGAAGCTGGAGGGACCAACCATAGTTATCGGCGGAGGGAATGTTGCCGTCGACGTGGCAAGAACTGCTGCCAGAACCGGAGCAGCCCGGGTGGATATGTACTGCCTTGAAGGCCGCAGTGAGATGCCTGCCCTTGACGAAGAAATCCAGGAGGCCCTGTCGGAAGGAATTATCATAAACAATTCCTGGGGGCCAAAGAGAATTCTTACAGAAAACGGGCGGGTTTCAGGTGTGGAATTCAAGAAATGCACATCAGTTTTTGACAAAGACGGGAAATTCAATCCCTCTTTTGATGAAAATGAAACCACTGTAGTCCAGGCCGGAAATGTTTTGATTTCAATAGGTCAAGCCATCGAATGGGGAGATTTGCTGAAAGACTCAGCAGTGGAACTGAAACCCAATAAAACGGTCAAAGCCCATCCCGTGACTTTCCAGACAGGCCAGCCCGACATGTTTGCGGGAGGAGATGCTCTGACCGGTCCCAAATTTGCCATAGATGCAATAGCCTTGGGCAAGCAGGGTGCCGTTTCCATTCACCGCTATGTCAACGGGGACAATTTGACCATAGGCCGGGAGAGGGAATATCATGCACTGGACAGGGAGCAGTTAAACCTTGAGGGCTACGACCGTTTGCCAAGGCAAAGGGCTCTGCACATAGACGGCAGTGAAGCCAGAGAGACCTTTGAGGACTTGCGGCGGACCTTTACCGAAGAGCAGCTCAAAAGGGAGACAGAACGCTGTCTGGGCTGCGGTGCCGTGGTTGTGGACGAATATCAGTGCGTCGGCTGCGGTGTCTGTACCACCAGGTGCAAATTTGACGCTGTTTTGCTGGTGAGGAAATATGACAGCGCAGGTGTTGAGTTCAATAAAATGAAACCCATTGTCATAAAGCATGTTATTAAACGGCAGGGAAGGATTGCCGTTAAAAAGGTAAAACGGTCCTTCAAAGCTGTTTTTGCAGGTCAAAGCACGGGCAGGGGAAAGTAAAGGACAAATACGGCCGGCCGGGAGAGCTTATCCAGGCCGGCTTGGATACCCACAGGAGGGATGGCAGGTGCACGAGTTGGGAGTTATACTTGAAGTTATTAAGACAGTAGAGAACTTTGCCAAAAGCAATGGATTGACAAAAATTGATACGCTGGTTATCCAGGTCGGTGAACTGTCGTCAATGATTCCGAAATACATTGAGGCTTGTTATCCTGCTGCCGTTGACGGTACTTTATTGCAGGATACCAAATTAAAAATAGAAATTCTGCCCGGCAATGCCATTTGTACAAAGTGCAGCAAGGTATTCAGACTTGTTGAAAACAGCAGCAAATGCCCTAAATGTGGCAGTACCGACTGGGAGATTCTTTGCGGAAAAGAATTCGTGATTAAGGAAATCATAGCCTGCTGATCTATACCCGATTTGCTGTAATTTGAATATTAGTTTTCAGTCTGGTAACTTCATGAAACAGGCGCACCAAAAACAATTACGAAAATTGTTTTTAACCATGCATCCTGTTTCATGAAGTTGTCCTCACGTTACCAGCTGATATAAAAAATTACACAGGTAAAGAAATATGAGTCTAAATATTATAAGTGAGTTGGCCCAAATATTTAACCGGGCAAAATGAAGTCCATGCTTGTTCTGATTAGGTATAAATATATTAATTGGTAGGTATTTTAACACTTTTAAGAATGCCATAAATCTGTTAGGTGCTATAATAATGTTATGTCGATAATAAATATGGGAGTGGTTCTGTGTTATCTAAAAATAATAAATTGAAATTACTTATCCTGGGCGGCAGTGGTTTTGTAAGCGGCCATCTTGTCCAAAAAGCACTGGAATACGGGCATGAAGTATGGGTGTTGACCAGAGGCAGCAAACCTGTACCGGCCGGGGCCATTTCCCTGCAGGCCGACCGTTCCGACTGCCGGGCCTTCAAAAAGGTGATTGAGGATGCCGGTATCAGCTGGGACGCTGTCCTGGACTGCATATGCATGAATGCCGAAGCTGCCAGACAGGATGTGGAGGTGTTCAGGGACAGAACAAAGCAGCTTCTGGTCATTTCTACCGATATAGTATATGAACCGGCGGCAAGAAAGTTCCCCCAGGCAGAGGAATGTGAAAACTGGGTTGCGGATGGCTATGCGGGAAACAAACGTCTCTGTGAGCTGGAGCTTTTAAATGCCGATACAGGTGGAATGTCCTGGACCATACTCAGGCCGGGGCATATATTCGGGCCTGGTTCACAGCTTGGCTGCCTGCCTCTGCACCAGCGTGATCCCCAACTGATTAAAAGGCTTATGGCCCATGAACCAATATCCCTGGTCGGGGGAGGACATTTCCTTCTGCACCCGGTATATGTGACTGACCTGTGCGAGCTGATGCTGGACCTGCTTGGGAATCAAAAAGCCCGCAACCGGATTTTTTGCGTGGGCGGCCCGGAGGTAATAGAGTGCAGAAAATATTATCAGATTATTGCCGATATTTTAAAGGTTGATATTAAAATTGAGGATATCCCTATTGAGGATTTTTTACCTTCCCACCCGGAGGCAGTGCCTTCGGTATGTCACAGAATATATGACCTTTCAGAATTGAAGGCCGCAGGGGCAAAAATGCCCGGGACCTCTGTCAGGAAAGGACTGAAGCTGCACGTGGATGCATTGCTGAAATAACATACTGTTAACATGAAATTAATTGCAATATAAAATCAATAAAATACGATTATTAAAACAGAACTTAAAAATGCCGATTTATTGTAAAGGGAAGTCAAAACTATGGAGGATTTACAGATGGATATACGGCGGGTTAGCAGATTCAACATTTATTTAATATGGATATTTACTCTTCTATTGACAGCTCAGGCCTTTGCATTAACAGGAACAGACAGAGGGCTGCTTGTGTTTGCCGCAACGGCAGGTGCAGGTGTGGTTGCTTCTGCCGTCCACCTATTCAGAGTGCATACCAGGGTGGCAGCAATAATCATTCCACTGTGTCCGGCTGTGGCGGTAACCATTCTGACAATTATAGAAGGCGGTTCTCTGAGGATTTTTATTGTCTACATGGTCACCTGTTGTATGGCGGCACTATATTTTAACAGGATGACACTGATGATATATATTGTAATACTTGATATTATGGTTGTTACATGTAATTTTGCTTTTAACAGTCCCCTGATGGGAGGTACAATTCCGGCAAAGGAAGCAATTATTCAGCTGGGCATGATAAATATAGGTATGATTGTCCTGTATTTTCTTACAAAATGGGGGAATGACTATCTGAAATCGGCTTCCAAAAACGAGGAAAAAGCCATGACTTTTTATGAAGAACTGAAGAAGACTTTTGATATGGTTGAGCAGACAGCGGTTACCCTGAATGAAAACCTTTCAAACTTTACAGGTTATACAGAGCTTGCATTACAGAGCAGTGAGGCTGTGACGAAGGGCATGCATGAAATGGCCAAAGGCACCGAGGAGGAAGCCAATGCTGTTACGTCAATTTCCATTATGATGAAGCAATCCCGTGATAAACTTAAATACATGTATGAGCAGTCCAAAGCCATTGAAACCATATCCAGGGAAGTTGACGGCATTGCACAGGAAAACGGCAGAGAAATTGCCGATATGAAGGAGCGCATGGGAACAATTAATTCGGCGGTGGAGCAGGGGCTGCAAACAGTCAGTGAACTGGGAGAGAGCATGGAGCACATACGCAATTTCCTTTCTTCAATCACAGGAATTGCAGAACAGACAAATCTGCTGGCGTTAAATGCTGCAATCGAAGCCGCCAGGGCGGGAGAGGCAGGTAAGGGATTTGCCGTTGTGGCTGATGAAATACGCAAACTTTCGGATGAAAGCAATAAAACCGCCAATGAAATAGGTCAAATTGTAACGGCTTTGCAAAAGAAAGCGAGTGTTGCAGTGGAAACGGCACGTATGGGAAATGCATCTGTAATTGAAGGAAGCACTGCAGTGGAAAAACTTAACCATAGTATTGATAATATGGTGGAGTCTTTTGGAAGGATGCAGAATTACATACAGTCTGAATTTGAATCTGTAAATGAAATTGCCGGTTTATTCAGTGAAATAGATTTGCATCTCGAAAATAATGCGGCAATAATGCAGGAGCATTCTGCAACCACTGAAGAGATCACCGGAACTATGGATGAACAGAATATGAAAATAGGTGAAATGGTAAATATAATAAAAAATATTGAGAAATTGAGTGCCGACATGAGAAAACTTGCCGGACAAAAGTAAAGCTACCTTTTCCTGCTGCTTCGGAATTCTTTAGGGGTCATGCTGCTGTATGCCTTAAATACCCTGTTGAAATTTCTGATACTTTCAAAACCGCATTCCAGGGCTATGTTGGAAATGCTGGAATCTGTTCCGGTTAACAGGCTCTGGGCCATGTTGACACGAAGTTTATTTACATAATCATTAAACTGTTCTCCGATCTTGCTGTTAAACAGGCGGGATATGTGAAACTTACTGAAACCCAGGTCTTTTGCAATACTGTCAAGTGTAATATTTTCGTTGAAATGGCTGCCAATGTATCTTAATAATTTTTGGATTGTTGTGTCATGCAGCTGCCTGCCGTCCTTAAATACAAAAATCCTGTCCAGCTTGCCGAAAATGGTATATAGCAGGCCTTTTACAACATATTCATTTCTATTGCCTGAATTTTCTGCAACAATCATGTCGAGCAGGATATTAATGTCGTCACCGAAGGAACCTTTTTCAAAAAAGGGGTACTCCAGAGTCTTGCCGGTCCGTTCGCTCAAATATCCCCTTATAATATCCGGAGAGAAAATAAGAATCATTAATTTTGACGGGGCACTGCTGTTATAGCTGTGGATATCATTGGGAAAGCATACGGCTATATCACCTTTTTCCAGGTCCTTTCTGATGTCGTTTACCCAGACCGTCACTTCACCTTCAAGAATGTATACAAACTCCATGTGGGAATGAAGATGGGCGGGAAAAGTAAAGTTTTCTTCAAATATTATGGTGAAACCATCAGGTTCCCTGGTACTTATCGTCTCATAATAGGGGTACATGAATTACCTCCGTTGAATGGCTTTTAAAGGCCCATTTACTTTGTCTGCTGTATTTTAAATATACCATTGCACAGCAATGTATGTCCATATCATGTTAATATATTGCGAGATAGTTTATGAAATTGAAGCTATATTAATTATATCAATGATTTTTTTAAGGAGGATACCAGATGAAGTGTAACAAGGAGTACCGTTTAGGATTCACTGAAAAAGCCCGGACAATTCTGTCAGGCTTGACTCTGGAAGAAAAGGTCTGGCTGATGAGCGGGCAGATAAAGCTGCAGGATGAATTGGCCAACATACAAAAAGATCCGGATAATCTGCACTATAATTATTTTCCGTATCCGGCAGGGGGTATTGAGCGTGAGGAGCTTCCGCCCATGCTGTTTTGCGACGGACCCAGAGGTGTGGTATGCGGCAATGGTAAAACCACCTGTTTCCCTGTATCCATGTTAAGGGGTGCAAGCTTCGACACCGAACTGGAAGAGAGGGTAGGGCATGCCATAGGAAAGGAAATCCGGGCTTTTGGAGGTAATCTTTTCGGAGGGGTTTGTATAAACCTGCCCTACAATCCGGGTTGGGGCAGAAGTCAGGAAACTTATGGGGAAGAGTCCTTCCATCTGGGACAGATGGGTTCGGCACTGGTTCGCGGCGTGCAGGAAGAGGATGTAATAGCCTGTATCAAGCACTATGCCTTTAACCAGATGGAAAATTCCCGCTTCAAGGTAAGTGTGGAGTGTGACAGGAGAAGCGAACGGGAGGTTTACCTTGCCCACTTCAAGGATTGCATTGACGCCGGAGCCGCCAGTGTAATGAGTTCCTACAACCTGTACAAGGGTACCCAGTGCGGCCATCACAATTATCTTCTCAACGAAGTACTGAAGGATGAATGGGGTTTTGACGGTTTTGTCATGAGTGACTTTTACTGGGGTGTAAAGGATACCGTTGAGGCGGCAAATGGCGGTCAGGACATTGAAATGGCACATACCATGTACTTTGGGGATAAACTTGTCAAGGCAGTAAAGGATGGCCTGGTACCCGAAGAGAGGATAAACGATGCGGCATTGCGTATAATCCGCACCCTGCTGGCATTTACCAGCCGGCATGAAACAGCTGCAGACCAGTCGGTGCTGGCATGCAGGGAGCATATTTCACTTGCTCTGGAAAGTGCGAGAAAGGGAATAACGCTGCTCCAGAACAAAGACAATGTTCTTCCGTTCAATAAAAAGCAGGTGAAGAATTTGTTGGTACTGGGAGCACTGGGCGAACTGGAGCCTATAGGAGACCACGGCTCAAGCTGGGTACGTCCCCCATATGTAATTTCACCCGTTCAGGGTCTGCAAATGGTTTCGCCCGAAACACAGATTGCCTATGACAGGGGAGATGACCTCGAAAGGGCTAAAGCGCTTGCCGGGGAAGCAGATGCGGTAGTATTTGTGGTAGGTTACGACCATAACGATGAAGGGGAATTTGTTTCAGAGGATGAAGCTGAAGGCTATACGGGCACAATGGGAGGAGACCGCAGATTTTCACTGGGACTCCACCCGAACGAGATTGACCTGATAAAGGCTGTAGGACCGGTAAACAGTAATTCGGCCGCAGTATTGTTCGGCGGAAACATGATAATGATAACGGAGTGGAAGGACTGTGTCAGCTCAATACTTATGGCATATTACCCGGGAATGGAAGGGGGAAGGGCTATAGCTGAAATCTTGTTCGGCGATGTCAATCCAAGCGGAAAGCTCCCCTTTGTTCTTCCTTATAAGGAAAGTGACCTGCCAAAGGTTGAGTGGGATACCACCTCCCAATATTATGACTATTATCACGGCTATACAAAGCTTGAGAAAGAGGGTGTCAAACCGCTCCTGCCATACGGCTTTGGAATGTCCTATACCACTTTCAGCGTATCGGATGCCTCTTTTGGGGCCGAAGGCAATAAGGTGTCCGCTTCCTGCAGGCTGAAGAATGCCGGAAATCTGGAAGGAACAGAGGTTGTCCAGCTGTATGCGGGTTTCAGGAATTCCTCCGTAGACAGGCCGGCAAAGGTTCTCAGAGGGTTTGCCAGAGTGACGCTGAAGCCGGGCGAGGAAAGGCATGTAAGTATTTCCTGCCCTGTAGAAAAGCTGTGCTACTTCAATGAAAAAACAAATCAAATGGAACTTGAACACATGGAATACGAATTGTACATCGGAACAAGCTCCTGTGATGAAGATCTGGTAAGGGGGACTGTCAAGCTTTAAACCACATGAACTAATGGCAAATCAGCTTGCTGCGGCAATACGCAGTGATTTGGCCTGGTAAAAGAGAAGGTTGTATTCGGCCGCATTTTTGTTTATAATTGTTATGGCCGTGAGCCCATGAAACAGCAAACCGGTGCAAGATATTGCATAGATGTAATTCCAGCAGATATGATCAAATATAATATGTATTGGAATTGGATTTATATAAAGTAATGATTCGGAGTTAAAACGGGGAGAAATGTAAATGAGTGAGAAATACAGAAGAGTTGTAATGACCGTGTTCGGTGTGCTGACAGCGGGCTTTAGTGTGGGAATGTTCAATTTTTCAGCTTTTGGGATGGATCCGTTCCAGGTACTTGCGCACGGTATTTCAATGCATATGCCGCTGGGTTATGGGACTTTTTATTCAATTTTGAATTTACTTATGTTAATTGTTATATTTTTTGTGGACCGGCGTAAAATCGGTCTTGGGACCTTTATAAATATTTTTTTATTGGGATATGTGGTACAGTTTTCATCCTGGTTATTTGATTCATGGATGCCCAATCCGTCATTGGGAATCAAGCTGTTGTTTTTAATTATCGCTGTAGTGATCATGTGTTTTGGTTCTTCCTTATACTTTACAGGCGACCTTGGAGTTTCGACTTATGACGCGGTGGCGCTTATCCTGTCCGAAAAGAAGGTTGCCAGGTTTCAGTTCTGCAGAATCGGTTCAGATTTCATCTGCACCGTATGCGGATACTTATTTGGTGCAACTGTGGGAATAGGGACGCTTATAACTGCTTTTTTCATGGGACCTGTCATTGCGGTATTCAACCGGAAGGTTGCCATTCCGCTCAGGTACGGAAGAAACAGGGAGGAGTGAAAGGTAAAAGGTTTAAAACCATAGGAAACAAAGCTTTGAATATGGAATCAAAATATGGTAAAGTTATAAAAGCCTAAATTATATATTAATAATCCAAATTTAAGTATCAAAGGAGGCTTTTTTTATGCCAATGCTGGATATGCCGCTGGAGGAGCTCCGGAGCTATCAGGGGAGTACGCCCAGGCCCAGGGACTTTGACGAATACTGGAGCAGGGCAGTGGAGGAGATGCACCGAACCGACAGCAATGTGGAGCTTGTTCCGGCTGAATTTAAATCTCCATATGCAGACTGTTACCATTTATATTTTACAGGTGTTAAGAATGCAAGGGTTTATGCAAAATTACTGATTCCCAAAAATGTACAGGGCAAGTGCCCTGCGGTACTGAATTTCCATGGATATACCGGACATTCGGGCGACTGGTTCGACAAGCTGCCCTTTGCCGCTGCGGGATTTGTGGTGGCAGCTCTTGACTGCCGCGGACAGGGAGGCAGATCGGAGGATACGGGAGGAGTCAGGGGAAATACCATGCGCGGACATTTCATCAGGGGTATTGACGGAGAGCCTGACAATATGCTGATGCGCAATATTTTTCTGGATACGGCCCAGCTTGCAAAAATCCTTATGGAAATGGAGCAGGTTGATGAAACAAGGGTCGGTACATATGGTGTTTCTCAGGGAGGAGGGCTTTCTCTTGCCTGTGCAGCCCTGGAACCACGCATCAGCAGAAGCGCTGTGATGTATCCCTTTCTGAGTGACTACAAACGGGTGTGGGACATAGATCTGGCAAAGGATGCCTATGAGGAGCTGCGGACACATTTCCGTTTTTTTGACCCGCTTCATACCAGAGAAAACGAAATTTTTGAAAAGCTTGGTTATATAGATATTCAGAACCTTGTGCCGCGTATAAAGGGTGAAGTGCTGATGGCTATTACATTGATGGACAATATTTGTCCTCCGTCAACCCAATTTGCCGCATTTAACAAAATAAATTCAAAAAAGGAAGCGGTGATTTTCCCGGACTACGGGCATGAGACGCTGCCCGATCAGAACGACCGCAGCTTCCGGTTCCTGATGGAGCTGAAAAAATAAATACTTGAGTTTTATACGAATTATACACGAAAGTGCCGCAAAATGATTGTTTTAGTTTTGCGGCGCTTTCTCTTTATTCAGAAGTTATTCGAAAAAATTATCTCTGCCATACATAATTTATGATAAAATTTCAATAGATAAATATAGAAATATGGAAAGGGATTAATCAAAAATGGATTATGGAATGATAGAAAAATATGCACAGCTGGTGGTAAAAGCCGGTATAAACATTCAAAAGAATCAGGTATTATTCATCAATTCACCCATAGAGTGTGCCGATTTTACAAGATTAATTGCCAGGACAGCCTATGCTGCCGGTGCCGGGGATGTAGTGATCAATTGGAGGGATGAGCTTTTTACAAAAATCCGGTTGGTGAATGCTCCTGATAAGGCACTTGAACAATTCCCTGAGTGGAATAAAGAGCTATACATGTCCTATGCCCGGGAGGGAGCTGCGTTTTTAAGCATTTCGGCTTCCGACCCCGAGCTTATGAAGGATGTGGATTCAGAACGCATTGCCAGGGCAAATAAAGCTAAAAGTACCGCTCTTAAGGAATATTCCAACAGATTGATGAGCAGTAAGAACCCCTGGTGCGTCATATCGGTTCCGACAATTGAATGGGCCAAAAAGGTTTTCCCGGGAGTACCGGGAAAAGAGGCGGTGGAAAAGCTCTGGGGTGCCATACTGGCTTCGGTTCGGGCAGATGTGGCAGATCCCGTTGCAGCATGGGAGGAACACAAGCTGAAGCTCAGCAGAAGTCTGGAATTTTTAAATTCCAATAATTTTAAATACCTTGTTTATAAAAATTCTCTTGGAACTGCTTTAAAGATTGAGCTTCCCAAAAATCATGCATGGATGGCGGGTTCGGAGAATACTCCCGAAGGTCAGGTTTTCATTCCCAACATGCCCACCGAAGAGGTTTTTACACTGCCTGTAAAGACCGGGGTCAACGGTGTGGTTGTGAGTTCAATGCCTCTGAACTATAACGGAAGCCTAATTGAGGACTTCTCCCTCAGCTTTGAGAATGGGAAGATAGTGGATTTCTCTGCAAAAAAAGGATATGAGGCCCTTAAACATCTCATTGAAACCGATGAAGGCTCACATTATCTGGGTGAGGTGGCTCTGGTTCCCTATGATTCACCCATATCAAATTCCAAAATCTTATTTTACAATACACTTTTTGATGAAAACGCCTCCTGCCACCTGGCCATAGGGAAGGCATATCCCTGCTTCAAAGATGCTCCGGAACTGAATGAGAAGGATTTGGAGGAGCGGGGAGTGAATGACTCTCTTGAGCACGTGGATTTTATGGTAGGGACAGCCGATCTGGAGATTACCGGAATAAAATCCTCGGGCGAAGAGATACCGGTCTTCCGCTCGGGCAACTTTGCCTTTTAAATAAGAAATTTGGCAGCAGTCAGCCATGCCCGATCAGAAGGAAAAATCAGATCCGGGCATGGCTTATAGGCATCATCGCAAAGGAGTGCCGCTCCAGCCGTCCGGGGAGCAGAGGATTTGGTTTACAGCCTGCAGATAATTGGCAGAGGTATGACATTTCTTTATCTTTTTCATAAGCTTGCCGTCCCTGTCGGTGTGAACCGAAATATACGACCAGAACTCTTTCATCTTGTCACACAGATGTTTGTCTCCCGAGAGTATGTTTTGATAATACATGTAAATTTCATCGTGAAATTCCTTTATCATGCTCATTTTATGGGCGGGAGGAACGGTTTTTCCCTTTATGAGAGCCGGCAGAAACGGATCACTCAGCGCACCTCTGCCCAGCATAAAGTTCTTTATATATGGGAAGCGTTTACTTACACGTATATAGTCATCATAAGTGAATATGTCGCCGTTATAGGTTATCTGATGTCTGCAGGCCGAGGCAAGAGCCTCAAAGGAATCAGGGTCAACGCTGCCGGTATACATCTGGATACCGGTGCGGGCATGTATGATGACACCTCCCAGAGGATAGCGGTTGAGAATTTCCATTACGCGCAGCCCTTCTTCGGAACTTTCTAACCCCAGCCTCATTTTAACTGTCAAAGTATAGGGCTTGCGGGCACAGACAATATCAAGAAAGTTTTCTATCATATCAGGATAAGGCAGGATGCCCGAACCCTTTTTTTTGTTTGTTACCATGGGAAAGGGACAGCCGATATTCCAGTTTATTTCTTTATAGCCCATTTCATATATGGCCGAGGAAAATATACTGAAATCGTCTCCGTTGTTGCCCAGAAGCTGGGGGATGACCTTGACCTGGGCAGCATTATGTTCAGGAAGAATATCCTTTAGTAGTGAAGTGCTGATTTTTTTGTGATCGGCAGTGGCAACAAACGGTGAATAAAACTCGTCAATACCGCCGAATATCCTTGCAAATGCATTTCTGTAGCCTGCTATGGTCATTCCCTGAACCGGGGCCAGATAAAGGTTCATATGTTGTTGTTACTCCTCTGATTCTAGAATTAATTCATTCTAAATGATATACAGTTATCGGGATAAAAACAATAGTCAAAAAAAATTTCATATATTTTTCATTTTCCCTAATAATTTCAAGATTAGTGGTCATACTAAACATTGGTAAATACCATAATATTTAGGAGGTATTAAATATGA
The DNA here is from genome assembly GCF_000350485.1 of Ruminiclostridium cellobioparum subsp. termitidis CT1112. GTDB lineage: Bacteria > Bacillota > Clostridia > Acetivibrionales > DSM-1351 > Ruminiclostridium > Ruminiclostridium termitidis. The sequence goes on along the minus strand of NZ_AORV01000052.1, from coordinate 35,402 downwards.
AAAATAGAAATTTATTGGTCGCAGCAGTATTAGTACTTACAATTTCGTTATTTTCAGGTTGTGCAAAGAAGGAACAGCTGCCCGGTACTTCAACCACTCCGCAAACAACAACGCCGACAACAGCAGCAATTACCACAGCTGCAGGTTCGACAGCAGCAGGGTCAACTTCGGCAGCTACCTCTACCGCCGATGCAATAACTTCCGCTTCTATAGTGGATAATGCGGCAGCCTTTGAAAAGGCCATAAGCAGTGGCGGGACCTGGATTATTGCAATTACAAAGGATCTCACCATAAATAAGGACATCTCGCTTGACGGTGAGTACAAGAACGGAAAGAAAGATACCGCCGGTAAGGATGTTATACAGAGAAAGGTTGCTTTATATGCTCAGGATAAGGATCGTAAAATTACTGCAAGGTACACCCTGACAGCACCGAAGTTTACAATAAACAGCCCGGAAGCCAGTATTCAGCACGGGACCTTCAAGGGAGATCTGTATGTTACCGTTAAGAATTTCCAGTTAGTAGATACGAAAGTTGAAGGCAATGTTTATTTTACCACCGAGGAAGCCAAGAAAACGTTTAAAATGGATGGTGACAGCAAGGTCACAGGAAAGCAGGAAGTAAAGAAAACCTGATAAAAATTTTCAACTAACAAAATAAAAAGACAGGAGCCGTTCTAAGACTTCTGTTTTTTTATGCAATAAAGGCTGGATTCTCTGGTTATGAGGAAAAATATAGCTGCAGTATGTGAAAATTTTACCAAAAAACAAAATAATTTGTAATTGTATGTTAAAAATGGTAATATATTGGTATATAAAAGATATTATTCCTTTTCTTAGTATTGACTTAAATCTTTTACTACAACTTGTATATAAGAAATGGTTGAAAGTGGTTCTAGAATGCAATATTAAAATGAGAGGAGTATACATATGATAACACTGCAGCCGGTAGATGAAATTTTCGCTTCATGGAGGAGATGCGTAAATATTGGGGTTGATAATTCAGCAAGTGTTATGAGCAGCAGTATTAATGAGGAGGGTTTACAAAATGCGCTGAATGAAAACAAAGAACTGGTATCAATATTCGGAAATCTTGAAAGCGATTTCGAGGATTTATCCCTCGAAAGAAATTTAGTCCTTTTACTTGTTAATTCTGAGGGTTTACTATTAAAAAAAAATGCTGCAGGGAGTTAGGAAGAAAAGTTGAAAAACTGGGAATTAAAGAAGGAATGTCTTTTTCAGAAAGGGCAATCGGCACAAATGCCATTGCATTGTCAATCAAGTTAAAAAAAGTGGTTTATACTATTCCTCAGCATCATTATAGTGATCTGCTGAAGGAATTTTTCCTTTATGCTGTTCCGCTGTTTTTTAAGGGAGAGGTATTGGGATATCTGGTACTGTGCAGATTAAATGAAAAAATAGAAATCGATCTTAAGATTGTTACCGATTATACGGCTTACAAGCTGGTCAATGAGTTTAAAACTCAAATGAACAATTCTCTTATTTCATCCGAAAAAACTTATTCCCTGACAAAAAAAGAAGTGGAAATTCTAAAGCTTATGGCTACAGGTCTGCCTGACAAGATTATCGCCTCAAATCAGGCTGTAAGCATAAATACAGTTAAATACCACAAAAAATTTATATTTAAAAAACTGGATGTGGAGTGCACTGCCCAGGCTGTTATAAAGTGTATCAAACTAAACCTTTTAAGTATAGATGAGATAGATTGTTAATGAATTCGGAGTATTTTGAGCCTACCTATAAGAGTAGTTTTACGTACTTTTTGCATTTAACTACCCGAATGCATAGTGGCGGTGAACACGATTACTGTTAAAATATGTATTAACAAACATAAGTTACAAAATTATGCAAGAGTAAACATATATTTTCAAGAAACCTTTATTTTAGCAAATCAAACCGGCTTTTATAATAATAAGGGAGAGAAGGATGTCGAAAATGCCGCTAATCGAAGTAAACAACCTTGTAAAGGATTATAAGCTGAATGTGAGAAAAAAAGGTTTATTAGGCTCAATACACAGCTTGCTTGTTCCGGAATATAAAATGAAAAGAGCAGTCGACAACATCAGTTTTTCCATAAATAAAGGTGAAATGGTGGGTTTTATCGGACCCAACGGAGCAGGAAAATCCACAACGGTAAAGATGCTGACAGGGATTCTGGTGCCCACTTCCGGTCAAATTTCAATAGGAGGGCTGTCACCTCACAGGGACAGGAGAAAAAATGCCATGCGGCTGGGTGTGGTATTTGGTCAGAGAACGCAGCTCTGGTGGGATTTGCCTGCAATCGATACTTTCGAACTGCTCAGGTACATATATAAGATACCTGAGAAAATCTACAGGCAAAATATGAACTTATTCAACGATTTGCTGGAGATCAATGAATTCATGTCACAGCCGGTCAGACAGCTCAGTCTCGGACAGAGGATGAGGGCAGATATTGCGGCGGCGCTGCTGCATAACCCCGAGATAATATTTTTTGATGAGCCTACCATAGGGCTTGACGTCATAGCAAAGGAAAAGGTACGGGAATTTATCCGGTATATCAACAGGGAAAAAGGAACAACAATGCTTTTTACCACTCATGATATGCAGGATATAGAAAAAACCTGCCGGAGAATGATTATCATTGACGAAGGAACTACAATATATGACGGTACGGTGGAGCATATAAAGGAAAGCTACGGTACCAGCAGGACTCTCGTGGCAGATTTCCCGGAAGTCATCCACAGCATTGATATACCTGGTGTTGAGGTGATAGAGGAGAAAGGCAGGAAAAAGTGGCTCAGATTTCAAAAGGATGAGGTTCAGGTTTCCAATCTTATATATGAACTTACACAAAAATACGGGATCATCGATCTGACAGTCCAGGAACCGGAGATTGAAGGTATTATCAGAGAAATCTACCAGGGAGGAATAAAGATTGATGAGAGCCTATGTAGAGTTTGCTAAAAAAGCTTTCCAGAATAATATTGCTTACAGAGCCGACTATGTAGCCGGAGTAATTAATGCAATCGTAATGATATTTGTAAATATCTGCATCTGGAAGGCAATTTACGAAGATGAACAGACTGTTGACGGAGTACAGTTCAAAATATTGATCACCTATGTGGTTATATCCTTTCTCATGCAGTGCATATATGCGATGGATGAATACCATATTGAATACAAGGTGCGGTCCGGGGCCATTGGTCTGGACTTGCTGAAACCCATGAGCTTCAGCGGTTACATTTTTTCATACAATATCGGAATACTGGTATTCAGAGTGGTTATGCAGCTAATACCTGCATTGATAGTATCAATCGTTCTTTTTAAAATGTATCCGCCCTTCTCGTTATCGATGGCAATATACTTTCTAATAAGCACAATATTGGGGTATCTGGTTTTGTATAATTTAAATTTTATAGTGTGGATAAGTTCTTTCTGGTTTTACTGGACCTTCAGTCTCGTTACCATAAAGGACGCAGCGGTAATGATACTGTCGGGAGCTCTGCTTCCTCTCTGGTTTATGCCCCAGGCACTGGTGGACTTTATAAACCTGACACCGTTTGCTTCCATATACTATGTACCAATAACCATATATCTGGGACAGGTACCCATGGAAGAGATAGCGTTGGTTATGGCAAAACAGCTGATTTGGGCACTGGGCTTGTTTATAGCTGGGAAGCTTTTATGGAAAACCGCTCTGAAAAAACTGGTGGTACAGGGAGGATAAACAAGTGGGTAAAAAACCATTATTCAATATATTTGAGTTATTCGTTCTACTGCTCAAATATGCAAAACTCAGCCTGAAATCCATTCTGGAATACAAGTTTGACAGAACCTTTATAACAATTGCCATTGTTTGCAGGGAAATGATAAGTGTAGTGGTCATGTTTCTTATTCTGGTAAGGTTTGTACATATAAAGGGCTGGGAATATAATGAAATGTTCTTTCTTTACAGCTTTCTGTTTTTATCCTACAGCATCTTTGTACTGTTTTTTGCAGGCATGAGAGATTTCGCAGAAATGATTTATTCCGGGGAGTTCGACCGGGTCCTTACCAGACCACTCGGACTGATGTACCAGATCATAGCCTCAAAAATTGATTTGAGCGCAGGTTTGGGACATGGAATAGTGGGAGTGATCCTTTTTACCAAAACTGCTTTTTCGGTGGGTATTGACTGGAATATAAAAAATATCGTTTATTATATTGTCATTTTAATCAGCGGGGCCGTCATTCAGGCATCGATATTCCTGTTTGCATCCTGCTTCAGCTTCTGGACAGTTAAAACCGACAATCTGCGGAATATGATATTTTTTAATGCAAGAAGATTTTCAGGATATCCCATAAGCTTTTACCCGGGAATAATTCAAAAGCTGTTGATGTTTGTAATTCCTTTTGCATTTGTCAATTATTTTCCGGCACAGTTCTATCTTAACAAGGCTGAAATAAATTCTTTCTGGAATGGTTTCCTGTACCTCTCTCCGGCGGTTGGAGCAATAATGTTTGTTCTTGTATATATGTTCTGGAGACAGGGAGTCAGGCATTATTCCAGTACCGGGACCTCAAGGTGATTGTTAACCTGTTTATTCATCTGTTGATTTTCATCTGTTAACAAAAATCGATTGCTTTTTCACAATTATATGCGTACTTTACCTGGAGAGTGGCACGCAGATGGGAGTATAAAATGAAAAGCTATAAAAATCTTATAATAATCGGTTTGCTGCTTCTGGGCGCAGCGGTATTCCTGGTTGCAAAATTCGTAAACCTTGATTCTGTGCTTGTGAACGCGGGATACTACCAGGAGAGGATAACTATTTTAAGTACTGCCGATATACACGGACATATAGTTTACGATGAGGAGACCGGAGGTTATTATACCCTGGATGAAGTCAGCGTAATGATGGGTATGCCCTTGATGAAGCATATAATCGATGAGGTCAGAAACGAAAATAAAAATACTCTTTTGCTGGACTCGGGGGATTTGTTCCACGGAACAAACGAAGCCAATATCGAGAAGGGAAAAGGTGTGGTTGAAGTAGCCAATCTCATGGGGTACGATGCAATGACACCCGGGAACCACGATTTTAACTTCGGGTTTGACAGGTTGCTGGAAATAAGGGGGCAGCTCAATTTTCCCGTACTCTCGGCAAACATATATAAAGACGGCAAGCCGGCTTTTGACGAATACAAAGTTGTAAATGCAGGGAATAAAAGGATCGGTTTGTTTGGTTTGACCGAAGTTGGAGCTCTTATAAACACCAATTCAAGGGATAACGAAGGTGTGACCCTGGAGGACCCTGTAAAATGCGCCAGGAGGATTATAGAAGAACTGAAGGACAAGGCGGATGTGGTCATTTTGATATCACACCTGGGAGATGATGTAGACAGAGAACTTGTAAAAAAGGTTGACGGTATAGACCTGATTCTGTGCGGGCATCACCATTTCCTGTATGAAAAAGCCGATAAGGTGAACAATACATACCTTGTGGAGTCGGGCGGATACAGTACTCATGTGGGCCAGGCAGATATGTATTTCAAGGACGGCAAACTGGCCAAGCTTGACTGGACCCCAAAAAATATCAAGGATAAATCCAAAGCCGATCCCGTTTTGGATGCGGTTGCACAGAAATATCATACCATTGCTTTTGAGTCTGCAAAGGAAGTCGTGGCAAAAACCAAAGATAAGCTTGACGGCTTCAGATCCAATGTCAGGACCAAAGAAACAACTCTTGCCGATTTGCTCACAGACGCCATGCGTGAGACGGGCAAAGCCGATATAGCCCTTATGAACGGGGGAGGTATCAGAGAGAGTATACCGGCCGGGGATATAAATCTTTATTCAATAGGCAAGGCGCTTCCATTTGTAAATTCACTGGTAACAATAGAAGCCAAAGGGGAAGACATATACAGTGCCATAGAAAGGGGCATCAGACTCTATCCTGATGGCGGTTCCAACGGAGGTTTCCTGCAGGTTTCAGGAATAAAATATGAGTTTGATGCATCAAAGCCGGCCGGAAAAAGGCTGGTGAGCATTACCACCTCCGACGGCAGAGCACTGGATAAGGACAAATATTACAAGGTGGCCACAAATGATTACCTTTACAACGGCGGAGACGGCTATGAGGAACTGAGAAAAGCCAAACTCCTCAACAAGGGGGAACTCTTAAAGGATGTACTGTCCAAGTATATCAGGGGTAAAGGTGAGCTTGACATAAAGGTTGAGGGCAGAATAAAGGCTGTAAATGAACGATACAAGTAGCATTTGATTTACCTTCTAAATATAATTTTCTAAGAAAAGGAGTAATAATTTATGCAGAAGCACGAGATTGAAACAAAGGTATGTGAGGCAGTCAGCAGGCTTGGGCAGTTTAATAATGACAATGTTCAGATTGACAGCGATTTGAGAGACAACTATGGAGTGGACTCAATAGTATTGGTAGAACTCCTTGTAGAGATAGAGGAAGTTTTCGGAATAACCTTTGACAGCAGTTTTTTAACTTATGAGACATTCTCAACGGTGCGTTCAATCACCGATTATGTTTACAACAAACTAAACTCTGATTGTGTCAGCATTAATTAAGGGTGCACCATGAAAAATAATTTAACAGAGAAGGTACCGAGATATTTTGAGCCTTATGTAAATGATTGCTTTCATAATGCCTATGCGGCAGTGCTTGAGTATATGGGGTTGAACACCAGACTGATTCTGGCGGATTATCTTTCTTTTATGTATGACCCGGTCAACGGCAATATCGGGGTGAATTATCCTTACCGGATGAATACCTCGGTAGAGTTTACAGAGGAAGAACTGAACACCTCAATGGAATTTGTATATTTGCCGGCTACAAAAATTTACAGCGGCCCGGCAGGAGGAATTACCGGGGAAGTCAGGTATAAAGACAGGATAAACATCAACATGTATATAGACGACAATACCGACATGGCCTACTCAAGGCTAAAGTTCCTGGTCGACAGCCGAAAGCCTGTGATTGCAGCAGTTGATTTGTATTATATGAGTTATCACAGGGCATATATGAAGGAACATGGTTTACATTGCATAGTTATTACAGGCTATGACGAAAAGGAGGGCTGGTTTGAACTTTTCGACAAATTCAAACTTTCCAGCAGTGATTTTGACGGCAGGATTTCAATTAAGGAGGTCAACCAGGGCAGAGCATCTGAAAATCCCCTTGCCCTGTCAAATAATATTCTTAAAAGACCTGTTAGAAATCTCTGGATAGAAATTTATGCAGAAAACGATTTTAAAATATCAAATGAGAAGTTAATGAATATTCTGGCTGAAAGCTGCAGCAGAATGACAGGACAGAAACGGGTACTCGGACAGGAGTGCGGACTTAAGGCATTGGATTCCTTTATTAACGATTTGCTCCTGAAAAAGGAGAAAGGGCTTGAAAATGCGGATATAGACTGGTACAGGACTTATTTGAATATGAGTTTTAAAAATATTGTCCGAAACAGAAAAAGATTTATGGTCTTTGTAAATGAAATAAGCAGCTTGCTTCGGGAAAATCTTGCACAGGAGGTATGCAGATACCTGGACGAGTCTTCAAAACACTGGGATATTTCCGCAAGTATTGCACTGAAGCTGGGAATCAAAAAATCACTTGATTTAACCGATGAACTGGTTAAACAGCTCAGTGAAGTTCGTAATCTGGAGAGCTGTCTGGTAGAGGAACTTGAAAATTATATTGGCAACAGGGTTTGACATAAATAACTTCAAGAAGATTTCCTAAAAATATTTATATTCGCACGCAAATAAAAGGAGAGGTATAAGTGGAGAAAAGAGACTATTCACCATGGAATATGTTTTGCGGCAGCTGTGAGAAATACGGTGATAACACATTGCTGATATATAACGACAATAAATATACCTATAGTGAAATATACCGCAAGGTACTCGAGTTCTGCGGCCTTTTTGAAAAATGGGATTTTACAATAGGAGGGGTTTATCTCCCAAATTGCACCGAATTTCTTACAGGTATGCTGGCCCTGAACAGGATGAAAAAAGTATTTGTATCTTTGTCATACCAGCTCAAGGGAGAAACATTGACCGAGTTGATAAACTATACCGATGTGGAGCTTTTAATCACAGATGCAAAAGGCTTTGCAGCATTACGGGACGGTATGGCTGCAATGAACATAAGGATTGTACTTGTTTTACAGGAAAACGGCTCCTTCATCATTAATAAATATGAGAACAAAAAGTTTAGGGATTTGCCTGGGATTTCAGAAGATACCTTTGGTATATGCTTTACATCCGGTTCGACATCACGACCAAAGGGAATAGTATTGTCCAACTCAGCTATAACCGGCAATGCACTTGCTGTTGCCGAACATCTTGGTTTTTCATCAGAAGAAAGGACAATTATTCCGAGATCACTGGCCCAGGCGAGCCCTATTTCAGGAGACGTTCTAATGGCCATAAGCCGGGGAGGAGGTATCATACTCCTGAATAATGTATTTCATCCTGCAATATTCCTGAAGGCTGTACAGGAATACCGGGCAACGAATTTTTATATCGTCAGAACCATGCTCCTGCAAATACTTGAGTATTCCCAATTAAAAAACTATGATCTGAGCTCCGTAAGGAGAATACTTATAGGAGGAATGGTAAATCCGCTGACAATATATCAGAGGACAGCCGCCGCCTTTCCCGGGGTGCGGGTATTTAACGCATATGGTACCTCGGAAGCTTCTGCCAGAGTTACCTTCGGAGAGCATGAGGATGTGGTTTCCCTGCCCTGTGTGATCGGAAAGCCAATGAGGGGCTGCGGCATCAGGATTTACAGGGAGGACGGAACTGAAGCTGCCGTCGGAGAGACCGGAGAATTGTACATAACAAGCGATTATATGATGGACGGTTATTACAAATCGGCTGAGCTGACCGGAGAAGTACTGGGACCTAAGGGCTTCCGGGTGAGAGATCTGGGCTACAGGGATGAAGAAGGCAGGTTTTTCGTGCTCAGCAGGAATGACGACATGATAATGCAGGGAGGGAGCAGAGCTTATCCCATCGACATTGAGGAAGTGCTGCTGAAAAACCCTGCTGTAAAGGAAGCTGCCGTTATAGGTGTCGACGACGAAAGACTGGGGCAGAAAATAGTCGCTTTGGTGGTTTTGAAGGAGCAGTGCCAGGCAGAGGTAAAAGACATATATAAATGGTGTGTGGCGCAGCTTGAAGACAGGAAGGTTCCAAAGGAAATATATATTATTCCCGAAATACCGAGAAATGTAATAGGAAAGATCAGCAAGAAAGATATAAAAGACCTTTACCCTCTATTGACAATGTACAATACGTTTTTGAGTGGTTAATAACCAGACAGGAGGCTATGTAATGAGGAAGGAAGATATATCAATCGAAAGACAGTTGGTGCTTTTGACAGCGGTGGAAATGGAGGCTTCCCAGGAGGAGGTTCTGAAGCGCATACTATCAGGCAACATAGAGTGGTCTGAGGTAATATACCAGATGATAACTCACAGGACTTTAAATATGTTTCGCTATAATCTGAAAAAATTCAACCTGTACGATAATCTTGAAAAGGAACTTCAAAGGCTGATGGATACACAGTGGGCAGTGTTCGGAGAACGTAACAGCTGTTATCTCCAAAAGCTTCAGGAGATTTTAGGGGAGTTTGAAAAACGTAAGCTTATCATACCTGTTTTAAAAGGAAACCTTCTGGCGAGTATTGTTTACCCTGAAATTGAAACAAGGATCTTCAATGATCTGGATATGCTGATGAAGCTTGAAGACGTTGTACCTGTTGTTGAAGCTCTTGAGAGTCTGGGTTACATTCAGGGGAACTATGATGAAGAAAAGGAGGCCATAGTGGAGGTTTCCAGAAAGGAAAAAGTACTTCACCAGATGGCTACCCATGAAATACACCAATTTCTTAAGCTTAGCGATAATAAGTTTGCAAAGCTGGTGGAGGTGGATGTGAATCACGATATTCTCTGGAAAGGAAACTGTCCTTATAAGGTTCAGACAAAGGATTTGATCCAGAGAGCCGTTCCGGTGGATATCCATCATATAAAAGGCTATATGCTGGATTATATAGATAACATCATTCAACTGTGCTGCCACCTGTACAAGGAAGCCTGCCTCATGATATGGATAGCCAGTTTGAAAGATTTGAAACTCTATAAGTTTGCCGATTTGTACATGTACATACGCAAGTTCTCCGAGAAGATAGATTGGAACATGCTGGTGGGCAGGGTCAAGGAATATAACCTGGACAAGATAGTTTACTATAACTTCCATTACATTGAGCTTATGTTCGGAGAAATAGTACCGGAATTTGTAAAAGACAGCTTTAAGCCTGACGACCTGTCCTATCTTGACGAATATGCAATTGAGAATAAAGAACCGTCCAAATGGCAATTTGATTTCTTTACACGTCTATTTGACGTAAATAGAATTTTGAGTATAGATAAAAGCAAAGCAGAGGGTATGAACAGATTTCTTGACGCAAAATTCGGTTAATTAAAAAAAACTATGAACGCGTTTTAAGTCAAGGAGCGTGAGTAAATGGAAAAAAGAACTGTTACGATACTCTGCTCAGGCTTTGGACTTGGGTTATACATACCCGGTCTGCTGGCCGCCCGGAGACTTGAGGAAAAGAACGTTCCAACCTGTGTGGAAGTTTTTGAGAATCTTATTTCCGAAGACAAGAGGGAGAATATACGAAGGAGCAGGAAGGCATATCATGGCAATTTCGCGTTGGCGCAAATGTCGGCCAGAATGCCTATGGACATACGTAAAAGTATGGACCGAGAGCTTGTTGACCGGCTTCTGGAGGTTTGGTTAAAAGAGGACAGACGAGATTTCATCATTCTTTCAGGGCACTGGCTGTATGTTATGGAAGAATACAGAACCAGATCGGCACCTGGTACCCTAAATGCTGAAATACTGTACGTAGACTGTGATTTGCCCCCTTCATGGAAGAGCCTGCAGCAGTATGTTCCCGATTATAATACCCGTTTCAGTGAATTTTGGCTCTACGATTTTGAAAACATGAAACTTCAATACCAGATTCCTGTTTCAAAAGAGGAACCATTACCCTATTCCCGGAGGCCGGATAGATTTATTATCCATGGAGGCGGCTGGGGAATGGGAACCTACAGGTCCAAAATTCCACAACTCCGGAGCAGGGGATTGTCCCTGGACATTGTTGCCTACGAGCTGCAGGAAGCCATGGACATTACACCCGGAGACAGATGTTTTATGGTTGATCCCAACTGGTGTGCCTGGAATAAAAACAAAAAAGGTGTATTTGAATTTCCTCCCATAGGTGAAATATGTCAATCCAGGCCACCGTTTTTTTCTAATAAGTACGAATACCATGACCTGTTTGATGTAACGGCAACAGCCAGGGCCATCGTGGGAAAGCCCGGCGCCGGTACAATGATGGACTCACTTGCTTCAGCAACCCCGTTAATTATGCTGGAACCTTTCGGCGAGCATGAAAAAAAGAACACCGGCCTGTGGGAAAATCTTGGTTTTGGCATCTCCTACACCAATTGGGAGGCAATGAATTTTTCCATGGAAATATTGGAACGGCTTCATGAAAATCTGCTGATTGGCAGAAATGCTGCTGTTGACTTTACCGAGGCATATAAACTCAGAAATAATCTTTGACTATTACAATTTTGTTATGAGAGGCTTTGATGAAGGAAAACTTAAAAATCAATGGAGGCAGGGGTATTTTAATAGTTTTTGAGGGCATCAGCGGCTGCGGTAAAAGCGAGAATGTCGCAAGCCTGCGAAGCCATCTGGTGGGAAAGGGGTATAAAGTAGGCTTAATTGAGTGGAATTCAAATAAGCTTATCCGTGGAATAATCAAAAGGATGGATTCCGTCAGACTGCTTACCCCTGAAATTTACAGTTTTTTTCAATGGTTTGGCTTCATGCAGGATTACTATTTTAAAATACTTCCTTTATTAAAAAAACAATATATATTACTGGCAGACAGGTATGTTTATACAGGTCTGACCAGGGATAACGCCAACGGGACGGGAGTTAAGCCCGGCAAAGCAATATATGGCAGAATATTGAAGCCTGACCTGGTATTTTTTCAGGATATAGATCCAAGGATATGCTACAAACGAATTCAAAAACGCGGAAAACCCTTGTTCTACACAAATAGAGTCATTAAGAAAAGCGGCATGATCAAAAACAAGGACCTGTTTTATCTTATGAAATTGAGAAAGGAATATTTGCTGCTGTTTAATAATAACACAGTAAAAAATGATACAAACATAATCTGGCTCAGAAACAGTGATGACAGTGTTATAAAATATGCAGATGACTATATTTCTGACAAGGGGGAGATGAAGGAATATGTCAAAATATTCAATTAGCGGCGTTCCGCGGTACTTTGTGCCATATGTCGCCGATTGCTTTCAAAATGCATACGGAGCACTTGTTGCATATTTGAATTTAAACCCTGATATTATTCTTGCCGACTATCTTTCCTTTATGTTTGATTCTGAAACCGGGTACATAGGAATCAATTTTTTACATAAACCCTCCAAATCCTTCTTATTCACCAGAGAGGAATTAAATACATCTCTGGAATACGCTTGTTTCCCGGCAGTCACCTGCTTTGACAAGCGTATTCCAGAAAATGTAGATCAACTTCCGCCGGATAAAATAAAGATTTCCATTTACATGGAGGATGATGGGAAAACAGCATATGAAAGGCTAAAGGAATTGATTCATATGGAAGTGCCCGTTGTAGTAGTTGTGGACCTGTACCATATGAGATATCACCGTGCCTTTCAAAAAGAACACGGAGCACATGCGGTGGTTGTAACAGGCTATAACGAGGAAGAGGGCTATGTTGAACTTTTTGACAAATACAGCCTTTCCAGCAGCGATTTTGACGGAAGAATACCATTGGAGGAACTGCTGCTGGCACGGAGTTCCGAAAACTGTCTCGGTTCGTATTCCAAGCCAATAAGGAATATGTGGATGGAAGTCGGCAAGAGCAGCCGGTTTTATTACAACGATATAAGATGGAAGACTGTTATTGAAGAAAGCTGTAAGAGGATGCTGGGTGAAAAGGACATCCTGGGTTGCAGCTGCGGGCTTCAGGTTATTGACAGCTTCAGAAGGGAACTTCTTTTAAAAAAACAGGAGCTTCCGGAAGAAGAAATTTTTCAGGAGTACAGATACTATTATAATTTTGCTTTTAAAATACTATCCCGGAGCAGAATACGCTTCGGAGTTTTTCTAAGGCAGCTTGAGGAAAAACTCCCCGGTAAGCCTGTCAATGAGGCGAACATATACCTTGAGGAGTCTGCCAGAAGATGGGAGATAATATCAAATCTCTCACTGAGGCTGGCAATTACAAAAAATGCAGGTTCAATCGATAACCTGTGCAGTCAGCTGGAATTGATAAGGGATAATGAAAGCCGGGCGGTGGAAAAGCTGCTTTGTCTGAGATAAAGTTAATGGACGGGGTGACTTAAAATAATGCAAATATTGGTATGGAGGTTATAATGAGTGGCATCAAGCTTTTTTGTTTACCCTATGCGGGAGGTTCTGCGGCAATTTATTCAAAATGGAGCAAATTGCTGGACGGAGCAATAAAGCTTTATCCTTTTGAACTGGCAGGAAGAGCAGGCAGATACCGGGAGCCTTACTATAATACCGTTAATGAGGCAGTTGCCGATATAGTCGAAATGCTTGAAGAAGAGTGCCGAGACAGTGAATATGCTGTCTGGGGCCACAGTCTGGGCAGTATTTTAGCCTATGAGACCATATGTGTGCTCCAGGAAAAAAATTTAAGACTGCCGGTGCATGTTTTCTTTTCAGGAAGATATCCTCCCTGCATCAGGAAAGAGGATAGAAACCTTCATAGCCTGCCTGAACCCGAGTTTGAAAAGGAGGCTCTGAAGCTGGGAGGAATATCTGATAACCTGCTGAAAATGAAGGGACTGCTGAAATCGGCGATGCAAACCTTAAGGGCGGATTATAAACTCCTGGAAACCTATGAGTCAAAGGCTTTGAAAAGAAGGTTTGATTTTAATATTTCAGTATTTGCCGGTAAGGAGGATGAATTGGCTCAACCGGCCGATATGGATAAATGGAAAAACTATTGCGGCGGGCAATGCAATTTTTATTATTTTGAGGGAGGACATTTCTACCTGCATAAACATGCCGGGGAAATAACCCGGATCATAAACGGTACACTTGTCGATACCGGACGGGAGGGAGCATATGGAGGATAAAATACTGGAGAACATTGCAGTCCGATACGGTACTCCGCTTTATGTGTATGACACAGACAAAATCATTTCACAGTACGGGATATTGAGAGACAGCCTGCCAGAAGAGTTCGGAATATTATATTCCATGAAGGCAAACCCGCTGCTGGGAATGTGCCAGCTGTTCAGAAAGCTGGGCAGCGGGATAGAGGTGGCATCTTCGGGAGAATTATATACGGCCCTTGCTGCAGGCTTTGCACCTGACAGTATTGTTTTCACAAGTCCGGGAAAAAACTGTGAAGAGCTGGAGTATGCCATTGAAACAGGAATCTGCAGCATAAATGTGGAGTCGGTGGAAGAGGCTGCACTGATTGATGAGCTTGCCGGGCAAAAGGGCAGGAAAGTCAATATTTCAATACGCATTAATCCGGATTTTGATGTGGCAGGTTCAAACATAAAGATGACGGGTGTGCCCACTCAATTCGGAATAGACCGGATAGAAACCGAAGCCGCTCTGGAATTCATAGGTTCACTTTCAAATATAAAAATTGTCGGGATACATATCTACACAGGGACACAGGCCTTGAATGCACATAACATAATTCTCAGCATGGAACAGATCATCAAGCTTTCACTTGAATTATCAGAGAATTGCAGCCTTGAATTAAAGTTTTTAAATCTGGGAGGCGGTTTTGGAGTACCGTATTTCAAAGACGACTCTTCCCTTGACATGGATGCTTTTAAAAACGATTTTTCACTGATGTGGGAGGGATACAGGGAGAAGCTTTCCGGGACAAAGGTATTTGTTGAAAGCGGAAGGTTTCTGATGGCCGAGGCCGGAACCTATCTCACCAGGATTCTATATAAAAAGGAATGCAAGGGCAGGAGATATCTGGTTTGTGACGGGGGTTCAAACCAGCATGCGTCTTCCGCTTTCCTTGGGAGATATATCCGCAATAATTTCCCCATGCACATTCTGAATAAAACCCAAAATGAAGAGCAGGTAAATGTTGCAGGGCCATTATGCACGCCCACCGATATTATAGGACAAAATGTGCTGCTGCCTGAGGCAGTCCCGGGAGACATACTTGCAATCGACAAGTCGGGAGCATACGGAAGCACCCAGAGTCCCGGTCTGTTCCTGAGCCATCCCCTGGCGGCAGAGGTACAGTACTGCAAAGGCAAAACGTATATTCTGAGAGAAAGGTGGGGAAGGGAAGATTTCATAAAAGGTCAGAAAGAGCTGGATGAATTCTTCAATACATATGGATGGGAAATTTATGGATAAGGATTTTAATTTGATCAGATACGTGACAAAGGACAGGGATAAAGGTATTATTGTGTGGCTGTGCAACATTGGTGCCGAAAAATACTGGAATAAAACCGGCAGCGGTATTGTGGACATAAATGAAGACATCCCTGTAAACCGGATAGAAGAAATGAACCTGCTTATCTGCAGGGAGCAGGATATTATCATACTGAGAAAAATGCCTGATCAAAAGTATCTCAGTGATTTAAAAGGGCTTGGGTTCTCCATACCCTCCATACTGACCCCCGAAAATGCCGATTTGCTGACTCCTGTTTCAGAGCTTGTGGTAAAGGATGAAAAGTTATTGCAGAGGCTGAAGGAAATAGCTTCAGGAAACCAAAACGTCTATTTTGTTCCCTATGCAGTAACTTATCTTGAAGAAGAAATAGCAGAAAAGGCCGGTTTACGGCTGATGGGAGCTCCATCCCATGTAAATGCCAGGATAAATGACAAGATCTTCAACAGAGAAGTATCTGAAAAGCTTGGGTTCAATGTCTGCAAGGGGAAAATCTGCGGTTCGGTTGATGAAATCCGGCAGGAATATGAAGAACTGACAGGCAGTAAGCCTTTTTTTGAGAAAGTGATTGTGAAAGAGCCAAACGGAGCTTCGGGCAAGGGGTTGTACATAATAGAAAACAGGGACAAGCTTGAGCCGGGACTTCGGATGATAGCCAGGTTTTCCCGGGGAAGGACCAATCCCAAATGGCTGGTTGAGGGCTGGTATAATAAAAAGTTTGACATAAACTATCAGATATATGTGTCTCCCGGAGGAGAGGTGGAGGTCTTTTCGGTCAAGCAGCAGTTGCTGAGGGATACGGTCTATATAGGCTCTGTTCTGCCTCCGGATATAGAGGCCGATATCATGGATTCCTATATGGAATATGGAAGGAAAGTGGGGAAATACCTTTTTGAAATGGGTTTTACAGGTGTTGCGGGGATTGATTCAATAATCACCGACAGGGACGAGATCATTCCTATCATCGAAATAAATGGGCGCTTTACTTTATCCACCTATATTTCCTTTCTGGAACATAACCTCGGCGGCAAAAAAATATTATCCAGGTATTTCAGACTGCTGCCCGATAATGCGGTGGGATACGGGAATATCTGCAGGGCTCTTGACAGAGAGGGCATCCTGATAAAACCTGAACAAAGGGAAGGTGTTCTGGTTTATACTGCGGGCACACTCCCGTACCAATTGAACGAGGGTTCCGATTATTACGTGGGCCGGGTATTTGTATTGGTAGTTTCAGACAGCCGGGAGAAAATTAATGAATACAATTTAAAGCTTGAAAAGGTTATACATTCGTTTTCACGGGTTTAAGCATCCAATTGGGAAGGAGAATATTATTATGGAATTGGAAGAGAAAATTGAAAATATTATATTGAACGTTTTAAAAATCCAGCCGGAAATTATAAAAGAATTATCGCCGGATGAGACCTTAAACAGAATAGGTGTGGATTCGGTTAATTTTATTGAGATTGTTATCAGTCTTGAAGAGGAGTTCAATATTGCCTTTGAGGATGATGAACTTTTGCTTCAAAATCTCAACACCGTCAATAAACTAAAAAGCGTTATCAGTAATAAACTGAATTAACGTGGTGTGCCGGCTAATTTAAATTTTGCTTTACCTGTGTAATTTTTAAATCAACTGGTAACTTCCGCACTAACTTCATGAAATAAAGACGCACCCAAAACAATTGCAATAAATTGTATCGACTCAGTTAAAGCGGTTTTTCCGCCGCTCAAACTCGACATCCTGTCTCGGTTTGAAGCTCAAAGCAGCGTCCTGCTGCTTTGCCGGCAAAACCACTTTACCTTTGTCGACAATTTATTGCAATTGTTTTTAACCGTGCGTCTTATTTCATGAAGTTGTCCTCGCGTACCAGTTGATTTAAGGTTGAATCTATCCGTAAGCAAAATAAAAATATTAATTGGCGCAAAGCGTTAAATTAACTCTCAGCATTATAGTTAAATCCGGTAAAATCGCAATAATCTATTTGACTGCAAAGCTGAAAGCTGATTTTAACCGACAACGTTAATTAAGGAAAATAGCGTGCAAAAGAGGTAAAATGTACCCTGCGGAGTCGACACAGAGAACATTTTACCTCTTAATTTTTTCAAAGGACATAAAAAGGATATATTACAGCAGAACTGTGAAATACTATACCTTGTAATTCTAAAATTCGTTTATGCCAGGCAAAATTACAACTATTTCGTAACTTTCAATTATTGTAAACAATTATCTTGAGGTATTAACATGGAGAATGTATTTGATTATGAAGATATCCAGCTGATTCCCGCCAAATGTATAGTTGACAGCAGGACGGAATGTGATACGTCGGTGCAGCTCGGAGGAATAAAGTTCAGACTGCCGGTGGTACCTGCAAACATGCAGACTATTATTGATGAGAATATATCTGAGTATTTGGCTCAAAATGGGTACTTCTATATTATGCACCGCTTCTGTCCTGAAAAGCGGCTAGCTTTTATTAAGAATATGAAGTCGAAAGGGTTGTATGCTTCGGTCAGTGTCGGGGTAAAAGAGGAAGAACATCAATTTATTCAGCAGCTGGCGGATGAAAGACTTTCACCCGAATATATTACCATTGATATTGCACATGGGCATTCCAATGCCGTATTGAAAATGCTCCGGCATATAAAAAAGCTTTTGCCCGGCAGCTTTGTTATTGCCGGAAATATTGGGACTCCGGAAGCTGTCAGAGAACTGGAACATGCAGGTGCTGATGCCACCAAAGTCGGAATAGGTCCCGGAAAGGTGTGCATAACAAAAATCAAGACGGGTTTCGGGACCGGCGGCTGGCAGCTGGCAGCACTCCGGTGGTGTTCAAAAGCTGCCAACAAGCCTATTATTGCCGACGGTGGGATCAGAACACATGGCGACATAGCTAAATCTATAAGATTCGGCGCAAAAATGGTAATGATCGGTTCTTTATTTGCGGGACATGAAGAATCCCCCGGTGAAACAATCACTATTGACGGAAAACTTTATAAGGAATATTTCGGTTCGGCTTCCGAATTTCAAAAAGGAGAAAGGAAGAATGTAGAAGGCAAAAAAATGTTTGTTGAATACAGAGGACCGTTGAAAAATACATTGACAGAAATGGAGCAGGACCTTCAGTCATCTATTTCCTACGCAGGAGGAAATTCACTCGAGGCGCTTAGAAATGTCGATTATGTGGTAGTAAAGAATTCAATCTTTAATGGCGACCGGGTTTATTAAGCTCTTGATATATTGCATAAAAAATGGTATAAGTCAGATATTATGTTTTCATGTAGGAGGAAATAAATGAGCAGTATTTCACAAAGAATCGACAGACTGCCTGCTACTCCCATGCTTCGGAGGGTATTGTTTCTAACCGGTTTAGGCTGGATGTTTGATGCCATGGATCAGGGTATGGTGTCGGGTGTTATGGCATCAATCGGAAAAGAATGGCAGCTTTCTGCCACAGATCTGGGTTTGCTGGGAAGCGCTTCGGCTGTGGGTATGGCTGTGGGGGCCGCAGCAGCCGGTATGATATCCGACAGATGGGGCAGGAGGACGGTGGTTACCTATACGCTTATATTGTTTGGGATAGCCAGTGCCATGTCTGCATTTGCGCCGAATTTTGGACTTCTTCTGTTTTTCAGATTTTTGACAGGGCTTGGTTTGGGGGGAGAATTGCCTGCCGCTTCAACACTTGTAAGTGAATTTTCTCCGGCAAAGGCAAGGGGAAAAATGGTGGTGCTTCTGGAAAGCTTCTGGGCCTGGGGATGGATTGTGGCCGCATTGATAGCTTACCTGCTGCTGCCGGTATACGGTTGGAGAATCGGGTTCTTGCTGGGAGGGATTCCTGCCTTGTATGCGGCTTACCTGAGAAAAGGAATTCCGGAATCTCCAAGATATCTGGAACAAAAAGGACTTTTGAAGGAAGCTGATGAAATAGTAAGTAAAATGGAACAGCAGGCCGGAATCCAAAATGAGGGTACAACACCCCAAAACCTGAATAAACAGGACAAAAAGCAGCGGGTAATGTTACGGGAATTATGGTCCAGGACATACTTAAGGCGGACTGTTGTTCTGTGGATACTATGGCTGGGTATTAATTTCGGCTATTACGGTTTTGTATTGTGGACGCCGACTCTTCTGGTCGGCAAGGGCTTCAGCCTTGTAAAGGGCTTTGAATTTACATTGATAATGTGTATTGCCCAGCTGCCCGGGTACTACAGCTCAGCCTATTTGATAGAAAAAATAGGACGTAAGCCGGTTTTGGTCATTTATCTGGCAGGTACTGCTTTGTCTGCTTATCTTTTTGGCCATGGGGAAAGCGTAAATGCCATACTTATTTCAGGCTGCCTGTTATATTTTTTCAGTCTTGGAGCATGGGGGGCGGTGTATGCCTATACTCCCGAAGTGTATCCGACGAAAGTGAGGGGCAGCGGAACAGGCTGGGCTGCCGCCATAGGCCGTATCGGCGCAATTGCGGCCCCCTATATTGTGGGAAGGATTTATCAGGAAAACGGCAACCAGGCAGGGTTCAACAACGTATTTCTGATATTGACAGCCGTATTTGCCATAGTGGCTGTTGTTGTTGCCGCAGCGGGTATTGAGACAAAGGGCAGGACCCTTGATGAAATCAATTCATAAAACGGGAGAAAGGCCTGGAGCATATATTTATGCATAAAAGCTGGAAGCATATAAAAAACTGATCGGATAACCAATCAGTTTTTTATATGCTTCCAGCTTTTCCCGTTTTACTTGACTATACATATGCTAACAGGCTAAAATTTAAATTACACATATGACTCTTTAAGATATTTATAAATTTGGTAATGTTTATATTAATTTACTTGGAATTTTTTATCAAAATCAATGTAAGGAGCAGTTACAATGAATGAAAAGGGTAAGAAATCCATGTTTCACATCCGTACTTTGAGGCAGAGGATGAGCTTGATTCTGAGTGTATGTATGATATTATGCTTTTTACTGGTAGTATCGGTATCCTATATATCCTTGCAGGCAGCTGAAAAAAACCGGATAGAGACCACAATGCAGGCTGATCTGCTTCAACTGACCGGGCAAATTGACTCGGACTACTATACTTTGGTGCAGCTGTCGCAGCAGATGTCACTTGAGGGCAGCGTTGGCAGGCTGGTCAACAATTATGTCACTCAAAGCGGCGGATATGAACGTATAGAAATATCGGGGAGAATCACAAGCGATATAAATACCATGCTGTTCAGCCATGAAAACATATCTCTTGTCGGTTACTTCAGCGACGGCACGGCAGTGGATAAACCCGAAAAAATGTTGTTTTTCAGTTTGCCTGTTAAAGAAAATTCAAATCCTATGAAATTGGGTACGATTGTTCAAACAAATACAATAAGTCTGAATTCAATACATAGGAGTCTTAATTATTCGTCGTCAAAGGATGTGGTTTCTCTTACCCGCAGGGTGCGTTTCAGTGATGACAAGGATTATCTTATCTATGGGGAAATTTTTACGGGTGCGAAAAAAAACATCCAATCCCTTTCACAAATCCGTAAGGTGTCATATGATTTGCTGCAGGTTGATAATAACGGCCGGATATGTTTCAGCAGCAGTGATGCATTCAAGGCCGGAGACTCAATCAATGTGGATAAGAATGCCAAAAACGGTACTGTTCAAGCAATCGGCGAGTTCACATATCTTTCGGCCGTTAGCAAGTTTGGTTTTAACAATGTACTGCTGGTACCAGAAACCAGCTATCACCAGCAGATGAATTCCTGGCAGTTAAGTGTCTTCTTTGTTTTTATCGCCGCGGTGATACTTGTGTCAATTACCGGGTTTTTGCTGGTCCACTTGATTTACCGGCCCCTGCAAATCCTTGGGCGCGATATGCTGGAGGTTGGAAAAGGCAATATTGTTCCGGGAAAGCATTCATTTCAGATTGATGAATTTGACAATCTTTTCAATAGATTTGATGACATGAAACAGGAGGTTGTACAGCTTTTGGAGAATGTGCGTCAGCAGGAAAAGGAAAAACAGCAGCTGGAAATAGACAAACTCTATTATCAGATCAATCCTCATTTTCTAATGAATGTACTGCATTCTGTCCACTGCATGGCAACCATAAATAAGCAGCCTGTAATTGAAAGGTTCATATATAAATTAAATTATATACTTGGCTACAGCCTTGGAAAGACAAATGCAAAAGCCACATTCCGGACAGAACTTAAATATTTGAAGCTGTATCTTGAACTTCAAAAGGAAAGATATGATTTCGAAGTCTGGCTCAACATTGAAGAGGGGGATTATCTTGACGCTCCCTGCGCGCGTTTTATAATGCAGCCCCTGGCTGAGTGCCGTATGCCATAATATCAACGAATTCGGCAACTTATGGATTGAAATCGGGCTTGAAAACGAAAACTATGTCATGATATCCATAAAGGATGACGGACATGGGTTTAATCCTGAAGGGTACCGGAATGATATGCAGACGGCAGGTAGTTTAAACAAGGGTATTGGTCTCAGGTATGTGGAGATGAGTCTGCTTTCCTTCTATGGAAGTGATGCGAAGCTAAATATAAAAAGCGAGCCTGAGGAAGGGACGGTCGTAACTCTGTTATTGCCTGTCCGGAAAGGAAACGAGCCATATGTATAAGGTACTGATCATTGACGATGACAAATTGGCACGAAAAGGCCTGATTTCAATGGTGCCATGGGAAAAATGCGGAATGACTGTTGTGGGGGATGTTGCAAACGGTTTGCTTGGACTGAATTTTCTTAAGACGCAGGAAGTGGATCTTGCTGTTGTGGATCTTTCCATGCCTGTATTAAGCGGACTGGATTTTATAAGGGAAAGCCGTAAAACCTACCCGAAACTGCAATATGTTGCCTTAAGCTTTCATGAGGATTTTGAGTATGTACAGAGTGCTCTTCGGCTGGGGGCGCTGGATTATATATCCAAGCTCAGAATGGAAGAAGAGGATTGCACCGAAATCTTTCAGAGGATAGGAAAAATCATGGGTAAAACTGATGAAATATCCCATGCCACGATTGAGGCTGAAGAGTTAACAGTTATAAACCCGGAAGGCTTTGAGCCCGAGCAGTTTGAAAAAATGCTTGCCTCATGGCAGGGCTGCCGGTGGGTTTATGATGAAGGCCTGTTTATACAAAAAGTGGATGAGGTGGTCAAGTCACCCATCAGTCTGAGGCAGATGGAGAGGCTGCTTATGCTGATTTCCCAGGAGATTGAAAGAGTATTTCAATTTACCAACAGGGTACCGTTTCTTTCAAAGAAATCTGAAGGGGTGGACTGGCTAACCGGCTGTTATGAGAATTTGTATGGGATAATTGACAGCATCACGGATTTTTCTGTTCTCCCGGTATGTATGCTGTACGCTGTTAAGTACATAAAGGAACATCTTACCGAACGCCTGAAAGTAGAAACGGTTGCCCAGAAAGTAAATATGAGCCGCAGTTATTTCTCTACCAGCTTTAAAAATGTTACGGGCTATACTTTTAATGATTTTGTCCGTTATGAAAGAGTGGAGCTTGCAAAAAAATTGCTTCAGCAGCGGAAGGTAAAACCGTCAGAGGTGGCAGAAGCCGTTGGTTATGAAGACAGTAAGTATTTTTCACATATTTTCCTGACACAGACAGGGGTCAATTGTTCTGAATACATAAAACAAATGTCCTCCAAATTAAAAAAGGATGAGGATTATTAACAGGATTTAGGTCAATCATATATTAAATTCCTACAAAAAACTGTTAAAACTGAATATCTGTTTTGTGCAAATGGTACAAATCCAAGTTGTTCCCCCATACTTTTTTTGTTATCCTTTACTTGCCATAAAAAAAAGGTTCAAGGAGGAATTTAGATGTCTACGTTTTACAAAAAGCTTGGTGCATTTATAGTGGCTTCTGCCATGCTGACTTCTGTTTTCGCAGGCTGTGGCAGCAGTAATGATTCCGGAGCTGCAGGCACCGGTACTGCCGTCTCATCTTCCGGCAGTACGGCAGCAGCAGATGAAAAGACTGACCCGTTCATGAAGTTTGACAAGCCGGTAACTATTCACGTCGGCCAGCAGGCTTACCCGACCCAGAAGTTCCCGGAGGGTGATACAAATGAAGATAACGTGTTTACCCGCTATCTGAAGGACAACTTTAATATTGAAATTGTCGTAGACTGGTCAGCTGCTACAGGTAACGATTACAATCAGAAGGTTAACCTTTGTATAGCCAGCAATACCTTGCCTGACGGCATGCAGGTTGACCGCAAGGCATTTTTAAGCGCAGCCAAATCCGGTATGCTGTATGATTTCACAGAGATATTCCCAAAGTATGTCTCTCCACAGGTAAAGGCCATCATGGATTCCGGTGACGGTATTGCCTATGAATATGCAAAATATAACGGAAAACAGCTCAGTATGGTTGGGGTGGACGTTGCTCCGTCAGGACAGTCCATGCTTAACATCCGTCAGGACTGGCTTGATAAGTACAATCTCAAAGCCCCTACAACCATTGACGAAATTGAAGCGGTGGCAAAGGTATTCAAGGAGAAAAAACCCGCAGGAAACTCTACTATTCCAATAGCCGGACCGGATAAGAAGAGCTCGGTATATACAAACTTCCTGCAGGCCGGTGTTATGTTCGCAGGTTTTGAACCTGTATTTGCAGCTTATGATGCCTATCCGGGGTACTGGATCAAGGACGGAAGCGGCAAGGCGGTATATGGAACCAATACCGAAAACAGCAAAAAAGCTCTCGAACGGCTGGCCGACTGGTACAAGCAGGGCCTGATCGATCCTGAAATGGGTGTCCGTGACAGTTCAACCGAGTTGGTTAACTCGGGCAATGTTGGTATGTACTTCTGTGCATGGTGGTCCATTGGCTATGGTACTACCGATGCTTACAAGAAAACCCCCGGTGCAAATTGGCAGGCATACCCTGTAAAGGCCGATGACGGTAAATGGTATACACGTATGCAGTGCCCCGTTGCTTCCTATACTATTTTCAACAAGAATATTTCAGAAGATATTGCGAAAGCGGCTGTCATTATAAATAACATTTGGGTCCGTGATGAAAACAAGCTGGGAAGTCAGAATACCTCCATATACTGGTATCCCCTGAGGAATTCCATGGGTGCTCTGGATGAATGTGAAACTTCATATAAAAGTCTGATAAAGGTTCTTGACGGTGAAGCAAAGGCCGAAGATTTCAACGATCCTTCAAGTCCTTACAAGCTTCTGTATAATGATGCTAAGAATGTAACAACAGTGGTAAAGGACTATTCAAAGGAGAAGCAGCTTTCAATCTCGAATTTTGACGTCAACAGTCCTGATTTTGCCCGCCTGTATTCAATACTTATAGGTGCCCGCCCCACTGCATTGGCTACACCGGATAAATTGATCTACAGCGAGGTTTACAGCCAGACTCCTGCTATGGAAGCCAAATGGGCAAACCTGGAGACCGCCGAGAAGGAAATGTCTCTGAAAATTATTACAGGTAAGGACAGCACCAGTACTTTCGATGAGTATGTTAAAAAGTGGAACAATGAAGGCGGAGCTGAAATACTTGCCGAGGTGCAAAAGGAAATGGATTCAAAAAAATAGTTAACCGGTAATTACTGATCTATCCCACAGACAGCTGTTCTGCTTGAAGAAGTGCATGAACAGCTGTTTGTATATGAATGAGGAGTGAAAATTTTGAACAAGAGAATGTCTTCTTTAAAGCTGCAGACCCATTACTCAATTATGGTTATACCAGGTGTTCTCTGGATGATATTATTTAACATTGTTCCAATGACAGGTGTTGTGATGGCGTTTAAAAATTACAACCCGGGGCTGGGGTTATGGAAATCTCCCGGTGTGGGCCTTGAAAACTTCAAATATTTGTTTTCCATGAGCGATGCACAGCGTGTAATAATCAACACCTTGATTATTGCATGCTCGAAGGTTGTATTGAATATTGTAATTCCGCTGGCATTTGCTTTGCTTTTGAACGAGGTTACAAATATGAGGTATAAAAAGTTTGTGCAGACAGCGGTATATCTGCCTCATTTTCTATCCTGGGTTATTCTTGCCAGTGTTATATTGAATATCTTCAGTCTGGACGGAATTGTCAATCAAATTACAGGAATATTTGGTGGCAAACCGGTTATCTGGTTCAGTATGGCCTCTTATTTCCGCCAATTGGTTATCGGGACGGATGTATGGAAAGAGTTTGGCTTTAATGCAGTAATTTTTCTGGCAGCACTTACAGGCATAAACCCGAATCTTTACGAAGCTGCTACCATTGACGGCTGCAGCAAGTGGAAATCCATATGGTATATTACCATCCCCGGTATTACGGGAACAATTGTACTTCTGGGAGTCCTGGGTCTGGGTAATGTGCTTAACGCAGGGTTTGACCAGATATACAACCTTTATAACCCAATGGTTTATTCAACCGGTGACATATTGGATACATGGGTTTACCGTATTGGTCTTGTCAATCTTCAATTTTCCTTGGCAACCACTGCCGGTTTATTCAAGTCTGCCATCAGCTTCATCATGATTGTTGTTTCCTACTGGGCTGCTTATAAGCTGGCAGATTACAAAATATTTTAGGGAGGGAGAATTTGAATGGTTCAGAGTAAAACCCTGGGTTCAAAGATTTTTAAGGTTTTTTTGTATATATTGATGGCAGTTTTGACACTTAGCTGTCTATATCCTATCTGGTATGCTTTCTGTCTCTCCATATCGTCAAAGGTGGCTTCAAACTCAGGTATGGTAACACTGTATCCCGTAGGATTTTCACTGAGGTCCTATACCGAGATCATGGGGGACTGGAAGTTTTTTCATTCGTTCTGGGTGTCAATCCAGAGAGCAGGTCTTGGAACCGTTGTATCCATGCTTGTAATGATTTTGATGGGCTATCCGCTCTCAAAGACAAAGGAACAGTATAAGCCGCGCAATATACTTATGTGGGTGGTAATATTCTGTATGGTGTTTAACGGCGGTACTATCCCATGGTACATGACCATGGTTAATTATAAAATGATCGATAATATCTGGGGATTGGTTCTCTGCGGCGGTCTGCCGGTGTTTAACCTCATCCTAATAATGAATTTTTTTCGCAATTTGCCTCAGGATCTGGAGGAGGCTGCGGTTGTGGATGGCGCAGGACCCTGGAAAATCCTTTTCGGAATTGTGGTACCCTGCTCCAAGCCGGTATTGGCTACCATTGTACTATTTACAAGTGTGGGTTACTGGAATGAGTTTTTTCAGGGACTGGTGCTTTCCAGCGGTGACAAGCATTACCCGCTGCAAACATATATCCAGCAAATGGTGGTAAATGTCCAGGCTGCCAGTATGTCCCCTGATCAGGCCAAACTGATGAATGAACTTTCAAACAAGTCCCTGGATGCGGCAAAGGTATTTATTGCCATGATCCCCATGCTGGTTGTTTATCCGTTTTTACAAAAATACTTTGTAACCGGAATAATGCTGGGGGCGGTTAAAGAATAGTATTATTTTCAGGAATATTAGTTGCAAAAGGAGATAACGAATATGCTCAGACAAGAAAATAACAGGCTGCTTCGCAGATCGGATGCAGAATTGCTTTGTATTGAACCCTGGGGAGAAAACAGTTTCCGTGTCCGTGCTTCTCTCCAGCCGGATATACTGCCGAATGAAGATTTTGCACTTCTTCCGGAGCCTGATGAAATACCTGCTCAAATATCCATAAATGGGAACCGTGCATCCATTATAAATGGAAAGCTTCGCTGTGAAGTATTCCCGTCGGGAAAACTTGGATTTTATAATCAAAAAGGTGAGCTGCTTCTGGAGGAATATGACCGTAACCGCTTCCGTGCCGATGATGAGGGCTTCAACAGCGCCCTGGAAATATTGCCCCGTACTTTTGTTCCAATATCAGGGACCGATAACTACAAGCTGTGGGTACGTTTTGAAGCAAAGGATGAAAAATTATACGGTATGGGACAGTATCAGCAGCCTGATCTGGAACTCAAAGGCTGCATTCTTGAACTGGCCCAGAGAAATTCCCAGGCCAGCGTACCGTTTGTGCTTTCAAGCCGTGGTTATGGTTTGCTGTGGAACAACCCTGCCATAGGAAAAGTCACCTTTGGGAAAAATCTGACCGAATGGTATTCGGGGTCCACAAAACAAATGGATTACTGGATAACCGCCGAAGATACTCCCGCCGAAATAGAGGAAGCCTATGCAGACGCGGCAGGCAAGGTGCCAATGATGCCGGATTACGGAACCGGCTTCTGGCAGTGCAAACTCCGTTATCAGACCCAGGAAGAACTGATGGGTATTGCCCGGGAATATAAAAAACGTGATCTGCCCATCTCGGTTATTGTCATTGATTACTTCCACTGGCCGCACCAGGGAGACTGGTGTTTCGATCCGGAGTATTGGCCCGATCCTGCAGCCATGGTCAGGGAACTGAAAGAAATGGGTATTGAGCTTATGGTTTCGATCTGGCCTACAGTGGAGCGGGGAAGTGTCAATTATGAGGAAATGAAGGAACTGGGTTATCTGACCCGTACTGAAGCAGGTTCTAGAATGAATCAGCTGGGAAACATGTGTTTTGTGGATATGACAAACCCTGATGCCAGGGAGTATGTCTGGTCAAAAATAAAGGAAAATTACTATAAATACGGCATCAAAGTTTTCTGGCTGGATGAAGCCGAACCCGAATTTACAAAATATGAATTCAGCCATTACCGTTATCAGCGGGGAGCTGATCTGGAAATCGGCAACCTTTATCCGCGCTGTTATTCTGAAATGGCATATAAAGGTATGAACTCAGAAGGACAGAAAAATATACTTAACCTGGTGCGTTGTGCATGGGCCGGTTCCCAACGTTACGGTGCGCTGGTCTGGTCTGGAGATATAGACTCCAGCTTTCGTTCTCTGCGATATCAGCTGGCAGCAGGTTTGAATATGGGTATTGCCGGTATACCCTGGTGGACCACAGACATAGGAGGCTTCCACGGGGGGAATATAAACGATCCCCAATTCAAGGAATGCCTTGTACGCTGGTTCCAGTTCGGCGCTTTTTGTCCTGTTTTCCGCTTGCATGGTGACAGGGAGCCCCATAAGAAACCATTGGGTACCACAGGCGGGGGAGCTACTCCAAGCGGGGCCGAAAACGAGGTCTGGTCTTATGGTGAAGAGGTTTATACAATCTGCAGGAAATACATGAGACTCCGTGAAAGCCTCAGACCTTATATTGCAAATACCATGAAACAGGCTCATGAAAAAGGTACACCTGTAATGCGTACCCTGTTTTATAATTTTCCGGAGGATATGGATACATGGAATATTAATGATGAATTCT
This sequence comes from Ruminiclostridium cellobioparum subsp. termitidis CT1112, assembly GCF_000350485.1. GTDB lineage: Bacteria > Bacillota > Clostridia > Acetivibrionales > DSM-1351 > Ruminiclostridium > Ruminiclostridium termitidis. Next base: position 6,531 of record NZ_AORV01000052.1, on the reverse strand, counting down.
GCTTTGGAGATGATATTATTGTATGCCCCGTCCTGTACGAGGGTCAAAGAAGCAGGGCGGTGTACCTGCCAAAGGGCTGCCGCTGGCGTAATCTTAATACGGGAGAAATCCATGAGGGAGGGCAAACTTTCACTTCCAGCGCGCCCATAGACGTTATTCCGGTATTTTTCCGTGAAGGGGCTTTAACCGAAATATCCTTCAAATAACTGTTTAAAACAAAGGGTTGATAAAATGGAATACATTACGTTTTGTGAAAATGGGATATATATGGTCTTCTCGGTCTCCGCGGAGCATTGTCTCAGCCTGTTGTATTTTTCGGCACTGCCCTACGGAAATCTGGAATTTAATGACTTTGATTATAGAAATTTTAATCCGGTGGAGTTTGTGGTATCAGAAGCTGAATACTACGAAGAACAAAAAACTAAAAGGATTAATGGCCTGATACATAATAACGGTCTGTGTTACTGTTATCATACCGATATGAGGAACCCGACGGGGAGAAAAATTGAGTTTGTCACAATTGATGAAGAAAAAGCTCTTGAAATAACACTGCATTTTCAATTCTATAATGATATTTCTGCGGTCAGGTGCTGGAGCGAGGTCTATAACGGAGGGACCCGGTCAAGCATTTTGAAATATATCTCATCCCTGCACCTGCACTGGCCTAAAAGCTGTAAATTAAAATCATTCGGTGAAAAGCCGCATTTATGCCTGTTTCCCGATTATGTAAAAAATGGCCTGGGTTTGCTGGTGCACGGAAAAGAACCAGAAGGCTTATGTTTTCAAAGTTGTGATAACAGCCTATGGCATTGGGAATTCGGAGAATATAGTGAAACCTTTTATCTAAGGGCGGGAGAGCCCGGTTGCCATTCAGGATGGCAGAAAATTATAGCTCCAGATGAGCGCTTCAGCAGTACTCCGGTAATGGCAGCTGTAAAACCCGGAGGCCTGAATTCCGCCGTTGACGAATTGATGCGGGTTGGGAGATGACCGGATGACCTCAGCCTTCACTTCTGTATTTGCCGGGCGGACAGCCTATGGCCTTTATAAATTCTCTGTTGAAATAGCTGATATTGTTAAAGCCTACACTTTTGGCAATATCAGCTATTTTTCTATCGGTATCCATCAGAAGGGTGCAGCTTTGCAATATCCTGTAACGGATTACATATGCAATGGGCGGTGTATTCACAACCTCCTTAAAGGCATGACAAAATTGGCCTTCACTCATTGGTATGATTCGGGCCAGGTCCCTGAGAGCAATGTCTTCCCTGTAATTTAAATGAATAAAATCCAATACCGGCTGCATCCTTTCCAGCTTGTAGTTCCTTCTGCCTTGACGGTGAGGGGCTTCGGAGGTTGAATTTTTAAAGCACAGATGCCATATTTCAAACAGCTTGCTCTTCAATAACAATTCATTTTCCGTAATATTTTCATTTCTCATAGCGTCTATTTCAGTAATACGTTCAATTACTGATTGCTGCCATTGTCTTGATTTAAAATGCTTCTCAAATATCATTTTACCGTTAAGGATGGGATAAACAAATTTTGAATATGCCGTACCCTGCTTGTTTTCACCGAACAGGCTGGGATGGAACAGAACAACACATGCCTCGCAGGGCATGCCGTTACAGGCCCTTGCCGCATGCAGCTCATTTGAATGCACGAAAAGTCCTTCTCCCGCCATTATGCAATATTCCTGCTCTTCCACCGTATAAACAACTGCGCCTTCAAGTACTGCAATAAACTCAAATTCATAGTGCCAGTGAAGGTAAAAGAAAATATCCTCATTGGGACCATAGCTTAAATGGTGTATTGCAACCGGAAGTAAAGCCGTACCATGGGTAACTTTTTCTTTTAACAGTATTTTTGCTTTCAATTTATCTCCTCTTTTCAGATCTCATTTCAGTTTTCTAGCAATATTGTGTTAATAATGGTCAATTTACTTAAAGTATGGGGACTGAATAATGAATATAATACAATTATAGCATTAAGTGTGAATAATATTCATTACTATTTTGTGGCCGCAATGCGGCTCAAAGCCATAGTATGGCTTGGGAGGTTAGCTTGAAAGACTTCGCTGCACTCGTCTTCCAAACTAACCTGTGAATTTATGGCCGTGCGAAATATTCAAAGTATTTTAGCAATACTTTGAAAGCGCACATGGCCAATTAACCTCCTTTATTCGCACATTGCGATAAGGGATATAGGTTTTCATTACATTTTGTGGCCACAAATGTGGCTCATGGAGGTTAATATGAAATTTACGCAAAACGGAAATCGCCTGATTGGCAGGGCTGGTGTTGAAACCATATGGGTGGAACCCTGGGGACAAAATTCCCTGCGTGTCAGGATGACAAAAGAAGCGATTATGGACCCAAATGATTGGGCACTTGTAGATGCCCCTGAAGTTGTGGAAACCACCATTGTTATTGAAGATGTCGAACTGGTGGAACCCTGGGTCGATGAGTCTGAAAAGGGGGAAAGAGCATTCAAAAGCCAGATTGCATCAATTCAAAACGGTGAGATTACAGCCTGTTTTAACGCCGAAGGCTGGCTGACCTTCAAAAACAGTGAGGGGAAAATACTGCTTGAAGAGTACTGGCGTGACAGAAACCGCATTGACAGATACTGTGTTCCGCTTCGTGTCGAAGCAAGGGAAATGAAACCTGTCACCGGAACAAGCGATTATACCCTGACAATGCGGTTTGAAGCATATGAGGATGAAAAGATATTTGGTATGGGACAGTACCAGGAAAAAGTTTTAGACAAAAAAGGTGCCGCTTTGGAGCTGGCACACCGCAACTGTCAGGCCAGTGTTCCCTTTATGCTGTCAAGCCGCGGGTACGGCTTTCTGTGGAACAATCCTGCCGTCGGAACAGTTACCTTCGGCACCAACCGCACAGAATGGACCGCCAGAAGCACGAGGAAGCTGGACTATTTTATAACAGCAGGCAAAACTCCGGCTCAAATTGAAGAACAATATGCCAATGCGGCAGGAAAGGCACCCATGATGCCAGAATACGGGATGGGCTTCTGGCAGTGCAAGCTCAGATACCGTACACAGGAGGAGCTGTTGAATGTGGCCAGGGAGTATAAACGCCGCGGTGTTCCCGTTGATGTTATTGTTATAGATTTCTTCCACTGGACCAAACAGGGGGACTTCAAATTCGAGCCCAGGGATTGGCCCGATCCCGATGCGATGATTACCGAATTAAAGGAACTGGGCATGGAACTTATGGTATCGGTTTGGCCTACAATTGACAGCAAGTCGGAAAACTATCCGGAGATGGCTTCAAGCGGGTACCTGATCTCTTCCGACAGAGGTATGAACATAAATATGAACTGGATGGGTGAAACTGTATTTTTTGATGCGACACATCCGGAGGCAAGAGATTATGTGTGGCAGGTTTGCAAAAAGAATTATTATGACAAGGGTGTCAGGATTTTCTGGCTGGACGAAGCAGAACCCGAGTATGGCCCGTATGATTTTGATCTATACAGATATCATCAGGGTCCCGCGCTGCAGTGCACGAATATTTATCCTGCTATGTATGCAAAAGGTTATTTCGACGGTATGACGGCAGAGGGTCAAAAAAACATATGCAATCTGGTCCGTTCGGCATGGGCCGGAAGTCAGCGCTATGGAGCACTGGTATGGTCCGGGGATGTATCCTCCACCTTCAGGGCTATGAGAGAGCAGCTGCAAATTGGTCTTAATATGGGTATTGCGGGAATTCCATGGTGGACCACCGATATCGGGGGCTTTTTAGGGGGCTTTGTGGAGGACAAAAATTTCCACGAATTACTGCTCCGCTGGTTTGCGTTCGGGGTGTTTTCACCGGTATTCCGCCTTCATGGAGAACGTGTTCCTTACATTAAGCTCGAACAGGCAGTCATTGACGGAGTTGCCCAGATGTCTTCGGGCAGTTCAAATGAAATATGGAGCTATGGCGAAGAGAATTATGAAATTATGAAAAACTACATATTTATGCGGGAAAGATTGCGTCCATATATAAGGGAATGTATGAAGGAAGCACATATTAAAGGCACACCTGTAATGAGGACCATGTTCTATGAATTCCCTGAGGATGCACAATGCTGGAATACCGGATCGCAGTACATGTTCGGACCTGATATCCTGGTAGCTCCCGTATTTGAGCCGGGACAGAGAAGCCGTGAGGTTTACCTGCCTGAAAAGCAGGCCTGGAAAAATGCAAAAACAGGTGAAGTATTTGAAGGCGGTCAAACTGTTACCGTTGACGCACCGTTAAATGAAATACCTCTGTTTGTGAGGGCTGAAAAGCATTATCCGATTTATTGATTTCCTTCAAATTATTATGTCAAAGAGAGATTATACCGATATATTATATGGATTTAGTGAAAATATTAATGATTTTATTCACTAAACGGCATCATATGACGCATAATAAGTAAAGCAGGGGGTAAACAATGGTTACATGTAAAAATCTCTTTGAGAACAAAAATATTGAGGTGATTGAAAGCAAGGGGGCTGTCAAGGTACTGGAATACAAAAAGGATATCAGCGTAAATGCGGCTAATGCAATGGCTATGTACTATGCATCCGAAATGAACGTAAGAAAGAGACAGGTCTTGATTGAACTGAACAACAGTGCGTATACCATAAGCGCCGGAGCTATGCAGTGGACTGCAGGTGCGGTCAGCATGGCTGCCGATGTCAAGGGTTTGGGTGACCTGTTGGGGAAAGCCCTGTCCTCCAAAGTAACAAAAGAATCGGCTATAAAACCCAAATATCAGGGTAACGGCTTTTTAATGCTGGAACCCACATACAGGCATATCCTGCTGGAAGAGGTATCCGACTGGGGCGGCCTGGTACTGGATGACGGTCTTTTTCTTGCATGTGAATCCGGAATACATCAAACAGTAGTTGCAAGATCAAATCTGTCCTCGGCTGTTTTGGGAAAGGAAGGCCTATTCAACTTATGTCTCAGAGGAAACGGGGTTGCAGTGCTTGAGAGTCCGGTACCCAGGGATGAGCTTATGGAATTTGTTCTGGAAAATGATGAACTGAGAATTGATGGAAATTATGCAATAGCATGGTCGGATACTCTTGATTTCAGAGTTGAAAAGTCAAGTAAAAGCCTGATTGGTTCGGCTGTTTCAGGCGAAGGGTTTGTCAATGTGTACCGTGGAACAGGAAGGGTATTGCTGGCTCCTGTATGCTGATAATTCACTCTTGACACGAACGTATGTTCGGTATATGATATAAGTATCATATTAAGCAGGTGATATTTATGGTGAATTATTTTCTTAAAGCTTCACTTGAACGCAACCAGCCCATAACCATTATTTATATGAAGGATGATGAAATTACCGAAAGAAATATAAAGGTATTTGAAATTAATAATGGTAATGTCAAGGCTTTCTGCTTCCTGAGAAATCAAAACAGGATTTTTAAAATTAAAAATATATTGTCGGCCTCCTTTAGTCAAAATGGCTATAAAATAGCCAAATAGCAGCATGCAGATACAATGCAGGAAGCAGCAATAAATGTTTTTAAGTAAGCTGTTAATTATTTAATAAATATTCCGATATTTAGTAAAAGGCAATAAATAATAAATGTTGGAGTGAGATATCATGAATATAGATCAAAAGAGTTTGAATGACCTGTTATCCATAATGCGGCCTAAGAATTCTTTGGACACGCTGAGAGAAAGACGGGAAGCCTTGTTAAAAAGAATGGATCGGAATACGCCTGTGGCTGGGAATCCCAGTGAAGGTGATAAAAATACCGGTGATATAAAGCAGGTTCTTATGGAATTGGGTGAGATTGACCGGCAGATACAGGCGGAAATCTATGAGGAAAAAACCCGAAAGCTGGAACTGGAAAGATTGAAAAGAGAGGAAGCCGCGGCAAAGAATCTGCGGGAGAGGGAAAAAATTCTGGCCAGGCATGAAGGTGTGCTTTACAGGTACAGTTTCAACAAATTACTTTCGGCCGACGGAAAAGCCCGTGAAATGAGAACCATGGTCGGACCGGGAGTTTCGGTTACTTTGTCAGGAGGGATTTCGGCTGAAGGCAAGGCTCACGGAGATAAGCTTGTTCAGAAGCTGGAGGATATCGACAGGGATCTCAAGGAGTCAAGGGAATTCGGTATTGCCGCCGCAGAAGTAGCTGCCCGCAGAAGACGCAACAGAATGAAGCAGGAGATTGAAGAAGCGGCATTGGCTAAAAGCAGAAACAGGAAAATCAAGGCTAAAAAGCATATAAATGTTGTTTTATGATTGTTTATCAATAGTACTCCGGATACCTTAACAAATGACAGGTATCCGGTTTTTTATTTTTTCTGTTACACATTTCTTATTAATTAACCCGCTATGCTGGTCAAATTATCTCTCAATACTGCCAGAGTTAAAAATAACAAATCTTTTAAGTATTAAACACCGGCTTCCTTGGAATGTTATAAATGGAATAAATTTTGCATTTCTAATATTTGAAAGTTGGTGATTACTATAACAAAGCCCCAGGAAATTGATGTAATGAAACCTGCC
>NZ_AORV01000051.1 GCF_000350485.1 Ruminiclostridium cellobioparum subsp. termitidis CT1112 | reverse complement strand
GGGGATAAGCCGGTAGTGGATATAAGCCTTAGAGTTGACGGAAATATAATCAAGTGGAGTAATCCCGACAAACCGGTAACTGTAAGCATCCCTTATACGGCTACGGCTTTTGAGGCTAAAAATCCTCAGTTTATCATTGCCTGGTATATAGACGATACCGGAAACAGGATAGTTGTTCCAAATTCCAGATATTCAGCTGATAAGAAGGTTGTAGCCTTTACAGTCACTCATTTCAGCAAATATGCCGTAGCATTTATCATGAAGAGCTTTGAGGATGTAAAGAGTGAAAAATGGTACGCTCCTGCGGTTGTAACCGTGGCCTCATACGGCTTTGCCCAGGGAACTTCGGATACTGTTTTCAGTCCTGACAAGGCTGTAACCAGGGGTGAATATTTAGGCTGGCTCATAAGAACTCTGGGTCTTACCTCTGAGGTAAAGTCCAACTTCAGCGATGTGCCTGAAGCGTATAAATATTCTGCTGAAATCGGTACAGCCAAAGCACTGAAGATAACTGCAGGTACCGGAGAAAATAAATTCAGCCCAAATGCCAATATTTCAAGACAGGATCTGATGGTGCTTACGGTAAAAGCCATACAGGCAGCTAAGGGAGAGCTTCCTTCAAAAACTCCTGTGGATTTGAAAAAATTCTCTGATGCGGGCAAGATTGCAAAATATGCGGTTAACGATGTATCTGCAATGATAGCCTCAGGTTATGTGGGCGGAAGCACCAATAACAGGTTAAATCCTCAAATGCTGACGACCAGGGCTGAAGCGGCACAGATACTCTATAACATCTTTAATTCATATAAATAGCCACAGGCATAATAACAGGCTGTTTGCAAAACAAAAACAAATGAGACACATGTGTCTCATTTGTTTTTGTTTTAGAGCAGCCTGTCGTCTATAAGCCCTTTTTGTTTATTATTTCGTTATACTTGGTTATGGCGGCATTCAGCATTTGGCTGGCTGAGATTATTTCAGGATCAGTCAGGTTGATGCCTTTTTTACTTATAACCTCATGTAAATTTTCACGCAATTTATCTATATCATCCAGGAGTCTTTGAAGTTCGCTCATATTTATTTCCTCCTCCAAAGACAGTATTTGCAAGCAGGCAATTAATATTCACAATATGATGAATATTACTGAGTATGCCGGTATACTCAAGGGTTTTGTGAATAAGTCTCATAAATATGCCAGAAAGCTTCTATTTCAGGCATTATTAATTTGTTTTTATGGATAATAATCTGTGACATAATGGGAAATTGCATACCACCCCATTTAAGTTTTACAAGACTATGATCCGCCAATTCATTTTGTGCTGTAATGGAAGGGATGAAAGCAATACCATGACCATTAGCGGCAAATTGCTTAAGAATCTCTTTACTTGATGTCTCAAGAGCTATTTTGCAGGTGAGTCCTTTTCTTGCCAGGTCGGATAAAAGCATAATACGAAAATTGCAATTTGCATCGGTAAGCAGTAAAGGATACTTTGCAATATCTTCTTCGACGACCATTTTACATTGGGACAGCGGGTGGTTGGGAGAAACCAGAAAGTCAAGGGATTCCGGCTGGCTATATGGAATCAGAAAATTATCGTCTTTATATGCTGTATTTATTGTATAAACAAAATCCAGCAGTCCCTCCTGTAGAAGTTGGGGAAATGTAGTGTGATTTATAAATTTAAGCTGAATATCAACCTTTGGATACAGACTTTTGTAATCCTGCAGGAGTTTTGGAAATTTTGTATAGCACAGGGATTCTGCAACTCCGATTTTCAATGTACCGGAGGGCGATTCTGATTCCGGAACGTGGGATATAATTTTATGCTCTAATTGAACCATATCTTTTGCATAGGGAAGTAATCTCTGGCCGGAGGCAGTCAGTACAATGGTCTTGCCAAGGCGTTCAAAGAGAGGGGTGCCCAGCTCCTCCTCAAGTAATTTTATCTGAGTGGTTATAGTGGATTGTGCGTAACCGATCTGTAAAGCTGTTTCTGTAAAATTCATTTTTTCTGTAAGAACAAGAAAAGTGTGCAGTTGTTTAATATTCACAGTGTATCTGCCTCCATAATATCAATTAAATCGATAGTTGCAATCTATTAATTCAATTTTACTAATAATGTTTACAATGCTATTATAATGTAAAAGCGGAAGGGGATCAATACAGTATGGGAATTAATGTGGAGCATATTTCAAAAAGTTATCATGTTGTGAGGAGAGAAAAGGGACTGCTTGGTTCGGTAAAGCAATTTTTCCACCCGCACTATACAATAATCAATGCGGTAAACGATATTTCCTTCAACATTGAAACCGGTAAGATTGTTGGGTTTATTGGTGAAAATGGAGCAGGCAAGTCAACAACAATTAAGATGATGGTTGGAATCCTGACACCGGACCGCGGAACAATCAGAATTAATGATGAGATGGTCGGAGTAAATAAAAAAAAGATAGCATATCAAATCGGGGTAGTATTTGGCCAGAGAACACAATTATGGTGGGATATCCCCATTATAGAATCTTTCCGGCTGTTTAAGGATATGTATCGCATACCGGATCAGGAATATAAAGAGAACCTTGATATTTTTCAGGAGATTCTCGGACTGAATGAATTTATGAATCAGCCCACCAGGCATTTGAGTCTGGGGCAGAGAATGCGTGCCGATCTATGTGCTGCGTTGCTGCATAATCCTTCGGTATTGTTTTTGGACGAACCAACGATAGGTATTGATGTTGCGACAAAGGAGAAAATGAGAAATTTTATACGGGAGATAAATCGGAGAAAGTTAACAACAGTTTTACTGACGACCCATGATATGAAGGATATAGAGGAACTTAGTGATGAGCTGATAGTAATTGATCGGGGAGGATTGATTTATCAGGGAAATCTGCAAAACCTGAAAACCAGATATGGCGGCATGAGCACCATTACATTAAAATGCTGTCCGGAAACTGCCGGTGAAATACAGAAAAGTGTTTCATCAAAAGAAATAAATTGTAGGTATGATGATGCACTTTATCTTGTTTTCGATAAAAAAAAGTATTCAGCGCAGGAAGTTTTAAGAGACATGGTAAATCAGTTTACATTTTCCGATATACAGGTTGAGGATAGCTGTCTGGAGGATATTGTAAAAAAGATTTATTATGAAATAGATAATGGGGGATGCATATGAGAGGATATTTAAACTATACAAAAATCTCAATGGAATCGATCCTGGCATATCCCTTTAATCAATGGATGAAATTCTTCTCCAAGGTTTTATTCCTGGTTATGCAGGTTTGTTTATGGAATGCATTATATCAATCCAATGGTCAGATAAGTACCGGACATGGATTTAACGAAACAATGAGCTATGTCATTGTAGTAAATATTGTGAATACATTTATGGAAAGTAATATAACCGCCTGGCTAAACAATGAAATACGGACAGGAGATATTGTATTCGATCTCATGAGACCGCTAAATTTTGCCTGTATGACATTTTGCAAGCAGATGGGTGAAACATTGCTGAACGTGATATTTCAAACGCTGCCGCTTTTATTGATATCATTACTCCTGGGAAAAAATATTGCGTTCTGTAATAGCCGGCTGGGTTTGTTTCTGATTTCCATAGCATTGGGTTACATAATTAATTTTTTGTATTCATATTTAGTGGGAATAATGGCTTTTTGGTTAATTGTAACCTGGCCGTTAAATATGCTGCTATCCGCAGTATACAAATTATTGTCGGGTATGTGGATTCCGGTTTTTCTATTTCCTGAATTTCTAAAGAGTATTAATAATTACTTGCCGTTCCGCTATATTTATGCGGTACCGGCAATGATTTTTACGCAGTATTTAAGTTATGAACAGATTGCAAATGAATTGACTGCCCAGTGTCTATGGGCCGGTATATTTTTCGTAACTGCCGCGGGTGTATGGTATTTGGGCAGGAAAAGGATGGTGGTTCAAGGTGGCTGAGCTTGGAAGGCTGTATGGGAATTTTATTAAGATCTATTTAAAAAGCAAGCTGGAGTACCGGTTTGGATTTATCCTTGAAATTCTGGCGAATTTTGTACTTATCGGTGTTTATTTTTCAGGTATATGGATACTGTTTGATAACTTTAATAATATTGCCGGGTGGAGTAAATATGAATTCTTGTTTCTATTCACCACCAACTGGCTTACGTACTCAATAAGCAGCTTCCTGTTATGGCAGCCAATGAAGGATATGGGGGAGCTGGTGAGGAGCGGGGGAATGGATTCGTATCTGATTCGTCCACTCAATCCCCTGGTTTATCTGGTAGTACGGCAGTTTCAATATACCTTTTTGCCGAGACTGATACTGGCAGCTATATTCTGGTGGTATAGCCTTAAAAGGATACAGGTGATATGGTCTCCCTTATATATATCATACCTTATTATAAATATGTTTGCCGCATTATTGATATTTTCGGGTATTTACATATTTTCCGGTGCGGTCAGCTTTTGGACGGTGCAAAGCTCGGAGCTTACAGCTCTGCTTACCAGTAATGATTATGGCTTGCGTACCTATTCCGATTACCCCCTCAACATATTTCATAAAGGAATCCAGATACTTTTGACTTTTATTTTTCCCTATGCCTTTACTGGATATTATGAGGTGGTATATTTGCTTGGTATGAGCCCGGGAGGCATTTGGCAGAATATTTTACAATGGTGTGCGCCACTGGCAGGAGTTCTGACATTTGGTATTTCCATATGTGTATGGAATAAAGGAGTACAGCGATATGGCAGCAGTGGTACATAGGAAAATTTAAAGAAATATACATAGCATGCAGATACCCCATGGATATTAATGAGAATCTGTTATATAATGGGGAGGTAAAACGTCCAGTAGGAACCCGTGAAAAAGCAGCCGCAGGACAGTTTTGTTTTATACATACAATATATATTTAAATTACAGATATCAAAGGGACTTTTAAACAGTCTCTTTTTTTGTAACTTGGTAACAGAAATCCGCAACTTAGGTTGTGCAGACTTGAAATAAAGAAATGCCGGAGATATTATAAAAGCGATATGGAGGTCAGTAAATGAAGATTAACATTCAGACTTTCAGCAATGTACAGGAGACCGAGATAAATATTATCTGCAATCAGCTGACACCGGAAATTGAAAGGCTTGTCTCGCTTATCCGCATTATGGATATGAAGTTTACCGGAGAGAAAAACGGGCAGATACATATATTGGATATCAGCAAGATTCTATATATAGATACGGTGGATAAGAAAACCTTCTTTTACACCAAAACTGACGTTTATGAAACTCCGTTGCGGCTTTATGAGCTGGAGGAACAGCTTGAAGGAACAGAATTTTTCAGGGCGAACAAATCCTGCATTGTCAATTTTGAGCAGATCCAATCCTTAAAATCAGATCTGGACGGGAGGATTCTGCTTACAATGAGCAATAATGAGAAACTGTATGTTTCAAGGCAGTATTCACCTTTTGTAAAAAAGAAACTGGGGGTGAAGTAATATGGAGAAAAGGTTTACTATATTTGATTTTTTTTCAGAGGCATTTAACACATTTTCCATTATGGTGATCTGTATTGCATTTACGGCCCGTTTTGTGGGAAAGGACGCCGGTGCCATTTCATCACTTTACAGTTTTGGAAGTGACGGTATAGCGGTTGATACAATAGTTCAATTCCTGCTGGTATCCCTGGTTATGGAAGGTTCAAAAGTATTTTGGTTTTCTGAAAAGCTGCTTAAACATATGACTGCATTTTGGAGAACAGTGGGCATGGTACTATCGGTAATACCGATAATTACCGTTTTTGCCGGTGTATTTGACTGGTTCCCTCTTAATAATCTGTATGCCTGGTGCGGTTTTCTGACAGCCTTTTCCAGCTGCTTTGCTCTGAGCCTGCTGGTAATATATATAAAGACAAAACTGGAAAACAAAAAGATTGAGAAAGGCTTTGAACGCTACCGTAAAGAGCATGGATTGGAGGAAGATGATGAACAGTCTTGAGGTTGAGAAGCTGGAGAAAATATTTGGAGAAAAAAAGGTTCTGGATAATATCTGCCTGACTGTGGCCTGCGGAGAACTTTTTGGACTGCTGGGGCCTTCGGGAGCAGGTAAGACCACCCTGATCAAAATATTGACGGGACAGCTGAAGTATGGCGGGCAGGCCAGGGTATTAGGAAAGGACTGCAGCAAGTTTGGCAATGAAATTTATTCAAAAGTCGGGATGGTCCTGGACAATTGCGGAGTATATGAAAGATTGAACTGCTATGACAATATGAGGCTGTTTGCAAGGATATACAGGATTGATAATCAGACAATTCATTCTGTCCTAAAAAAGGTTGGGCTGTCGGAAGCCGTGAAGACGCCTGCGGGAAGGCTGTCAAAAGGCATGCGGCAGAGATTGCTGCTGGCCAGGGCAGTGCTTTATAAACCGGAAATTTTATTTCTGGATGAGCCAACAGGCGGTTTGGATCCTGCGACGGCCCAGGAAATCCACGAATATCTGAATGAACTTAAAAATGCGGGAACAACTATATTCCTGACAACTCACAATATGGAAGAAGCCTATAAGCTATGTGATAATATTGCTTTGCTGAACGAAGGAAAAATTGTTGAATACGGAGTTCCCGGAGAGTTATGCCGAAAATACAACCGGGAAAATACGGTTGAAATTATATTAAAGAACGGGGAGACAGTCAGGATTCCAAACAGTTCAGCTTCAGCAGAAAAAATAGCCTCATATTTCAGTGAAGATAAGGTGGAGGCCATCCATTCCTCCGAACCCAATCTCGGAACTGTATTTATGAAATTGACGGGGAGGGGCTTGAACCTATGATTCGGATAAACCATATGACTGCCATACTGGCAAAAGATATAAAAGATGTGATCAGGAATATCCAGGTACTTGTTTTGTTTATTGTATATCCCGCTGTGGCCTTTATAATGACACAATCCATTGGAGGAGAAAAGGTATTTTTCATCGGGGTGTTTGCAACAATGCATTTCGTGTTTACACCTATTGTAGTGGCAGCAAGCATGATTGCCGAGGAAAAGGAGAAAAATACACTGCGTGTGCTAAGGATGTCGGGCATTTCGTCCATGGAATTCTTTTTGAGCACGGCAGTATTTGTGGTGGTTCTGGACTGCTTGACCGGAAGTTCTTTTTTATTAATGCAGGGAGATGGCTCAATCAATGTGGGGTTGTTTTACTCTGCCGCAATTTTCGGAAGTGTCATATCGGTATTGATAGGAATGTGCGTGGGAACCTATTCAAAGAGCCCCAGTGCCACAAATGGTCTTGCGGTGCCGCTGGGAATGATCTTTTCCTTTCTTCCCATGCTTTCATACTTTAATAAAAATCTGGAGAGCATATCAAAATACCTTTTTGGGCAGCAGATACAGTATTTGATAGGGGGACAGAAGTGGACGGCTGAGGCTGTTATTATCTGTTCAATAAATTTTATAATAATCACAGGGCTTTATATACTGCTTTACAGAAGGGCAAAAACAGACGGGTAAATTAATAAGAATAATAAGCATAACAAGAATTACAAACTTACAGGAATCATACTGAGAAATTAATGAATTATATTATCAAGTCCGGTAAAAAAAGTGATATTCAGGTACGTCGGAAGGCAGCTGATGAACCGCAATGTTGAGAAAATCCGTAATCTTTAAGCTAAATGCCTGTTGAAGCATATTTAGTTGTATTGTCTTTTCATATGAAATCACAGGGCTATTTCCTCTCCGTCCCGGGGTATAAATATCCTATCCTGCATATTATTTTCCAAAACATATCTGCCCAGGTCCTTTCTTGTGAGTATGCAGTGATTCCAGCTTTCCATGTGGACCGCGATTATTCTGGAGGCGGGGGAATGCCGGTATATTGCGGCAATATCTTCAATTCCCATGGTAATGGGTCTTCCGCAGGAGAAGGTGGCTTCTCCTGCGTTACATATAACTATATCGGGCTTATACCTGTCCAGTACCTTCCTTGTTGCCGAATAAAATACGCTGTCGCCGGTAATATAAACGGCAGGCTCCCCGGTGGCGCTTATCACGAAGCCCGACACAGGTGCAAACATAAGGGCAGCTGCTCCGTGGCCGTGCCGGGCAGGAGTTCTGGCAATGCGTATTCCTTCCCAGTTGATGTGCCGGCATATGGCAGTAACATTTTCAAACCCGTAATTCAGTAATTTATCCCTGTCCCGGGGCTGACAGAAAATCTGCTTATCTCGGGGCAGCAATCTGGCAGCCGCTTCATCAAAATGGTCCCTGTGGGTATGGGTGATCAACACGGCATCGCAAGCTGTCAGCATTTCCCCGGAAACAGGAAGCTCCACCAGAGGATTCCTGTTTTGACTTTCAGCCGGTTTTGCAGGTTCCATACTTCCCTTATCTGAAAAAACAGGATCAACCAGCAGCTTCCTCTTATTTATTCCAAGTATTATTGTGGCATGGCGCACAAGTCTAAAATACATATATTTATCAGCCTTTCGATATGATATACTTAACAAAAATATATTTAATTTGATTATATAAAATTATAATACAGGCAGCGCTTTAATGGGCCAAGAGTTGGGGCTTGCATATTTTCAAAATTCAAAATTTATTGGCGGATTTGTTGAGTTTATAAAGGCCAATTAACCTCCTTTATTCGCCACATTGCGATAAAGGATAATTACTTGCATAACATTTTGTGGCCACGAATGTGGCTCATGGAGGTTAATATGTTTGATGAAGTGGATATGGAAATAATTAAAATCCTGCAGAACAATTCACGAATGCAGCTGCAGGAGATTGGAAATATGGTTCATTTGACAGGACAGGCGGTCAGAAACAGAATTACACGTCTGGAAAAGCTCGGTGCCATTGAAGGCTATACTATAAAGACCAATATGGCAAAGCTTGGCCTGGGGCTGACCGCTTATATCACTGTATACATGAAAACCAACAATCATGCGGCTTTTCATAAATATATAAGAGACAACACAATGATCACAGAGGCCCACAGGGTCAGCGGAGAGGGCTGTTACAGCCTGAAGGCCGAAGTTGCAAGCCATGGGATGCTGGAGGAGCTTCTGGACGGAATACTGCAATTTGGAAACTATAAGGTCAACCTGTCCATAAGCAGGATAAAGTAAAGCTACGGGAGATAATATACCTGGAAGGTTCGGATAACACACTGGATTGTCCGGCCGTTAAAAAGTAATTGACAAAAAAATTGCATACGGCATATAATATATAAAAGTTTTATTGGTAAGAATATTAATAATTTTATAGTTTCATGCAAAGACTGCGAAAAGAAGAGTAAGTACCGGATACATTTACAGAGAGTCCTGCTGCTGAGAGAGGATATGGTTTGAAGATACTGAACATGGTCTTGGAGTTGCGCACCGAACACATTTAGAATGAAGCCTGCCGTCATTATGAGGGCTGTGGGGATTTCGTGCCAGGCTGCGACGGTTTCGCCCGTTATAGCGATAGAGTATAAGGTAACAGGTCTTGCCCGGCAATTTCCGGGGCAGGAATTTGACCCGTACTCGATGAGGTTCCTGCCGTGAGGCCGGAACAAATTTGGAGTGGTAACGCGAAGTCATACTCTCGTCTCCGAAAATAATATTTTCGGAGGTGGGAGTTTTTTTATGCATATGAAAATATATATTTTTAAATTATGTTGAAGGAATTTGCAGATCTTATAGAACGGTTTGGGCCGCCATTGAGGCTCAAAGCCATAACAATGGCTTACGGAGGTTAACATGAATAACGGAGATTGCAGAAATATTTTGATCGGAGGCGCATGGCCTTACGCAAACGGCTCACTTCACATAGGGCGTGTCTCTGCGCTCATACCCGGAGATATTCTGGCAAGGTATCACAGGGCAATAGGAGACAGGGTTTTCTATGTATCGGGCAGTGACTGCCACGGTACGCCTGTGGCCATAAGGGCAAGGCAGGAAGGGAAAACTCCCGGGGAAATCAGCGACCATTACCACGAGGAATTCAAGGAGTGCTTTGACCGGCTTGGTTTTACCTATGATTTATACGACAAGACTTCCTCGGAAGAGCATAAAAATTTTGTAAAAGAGTTTCATAAAGCCATGTATGATGGGCGATACATCTATGAAAAGAATGTGCCTCAGGCATATTGCAGCACCTGTAAGAGTTTTCTGGCCGACAGGTTTGTTGAGGGCATATGCCCCGAGTGCCGGCAGGAGGCCAGAGGGGATCAGTGCGATGCCTGCGGAAAGCTGCTGGAACCTGAACTGCTCGAAAATCCCAGATGCTCGGTATGCGGGACAACTCCCGAGTTCAGGGAGAGCAGACACCTTTATATAGCACTTTCCTGGCTGGAGGAGGAAATCAATGCATATATAGGCAGCCATCCCGACTGGAGAAAAAATGCCCTGGCATTCTCAAAGAAATATATCAATGAAGGCCTGAGGGACAGAGCCATTACAAGGGATTTAGACTGGGGGATAGATGTCCCCAATCCGGATTTTAAAAACAAGAAAATCTATATCTGGGCCGAAAATGTTCTGGGCTACCTGTCAGGCAGCTATCAGACGGCCCTGAAAAGGGGTGACGACTTTAATGAATTGTGGTTTGGGAATAATACAAAACACTACTATGTACATGGCAAAGACAACATACCCTTTCACTCCATCATACTTCCTGGTCTGCTGCTGGCAAACGGCGAAGGCTGGCATTTGCCCGATGAAATTGTATCCTGTGAATATCTTACCCTGGAGGGCAGAAAAATCTCCACCAGCAAAAATTATGCCGTATGGGTCAGGGAGATGCTGGACAGTTTCGACCCCGATTCCATAAGATATTTTCTGATTACAAACGGGCCTGAAAAAAGAGACACCGATTTTACCTGGAGGGAGTTTGTAAACAGTCATAACGGGGAATTGCTGGGGGCGTACGGAAACTTTGCAAACAGGAATCTGGCATTCATAACGAAATATTACGGCGGTGCAGTGCCGGAAGGTATCCTGGATACTGAAATCTCTGCAAATCTTAATGCTTTGTTCGCGGCCACGGGAAAAAGGATTGAAAAGGGAGCCTTTAAGGAAGCCCTGGACGGAATATTTGAATTCGTGAGGTGGTCAAATAAATATTTTGATTCTCAGAAGCCATGGGAGACAAGGACTGCCGCTCCCCGGAAATGTGAGGATACACTTTTCAACTGTGTGCAGCTCATAGCAAACCTGGCAGTTCTCTTAAAACCCTTTCTTCCTTTTTCCTCGGAGAAGGTGCAGGGGTGGCTGGGATTAAACGATCTCTGGAAACCGCAATTTGTAGCCTCCGGCTATTCCTTGCCCGAAACGGGAATTTTATTTGAAAGAATTGATAAAAGCCGTGCGGACGAGGAATTGGAAAAACTGAAGGTACTTATAGGCTGATTGGCAAAAGGACACTTATCCCGGCTGTTCAGATCCCGCCGCCGAAGGTGAGGACCAGCAGGACTACGTTGGCTGCAATTATTATGCCAGCAATGATCCAGCCTGCTATATTGGTTATTGATTTATTAACCAGGGAACCCATCAAATCCTTGCGTCTTGTTATCAAAAGCATTGGAATAATTGCAGCCGGGAGTATGAAACTCAGCACTACCTGGCTGAATACCAGTGCCTGCATGGGGTTGATCCCCAGAATAATTATCAGCATGGCCGGCAGCATGGTCACCAGCCTTGTTATGTTATCACTTATTTTAAGTCCTACAAAGCCCTGCATTATGGTTGTGCCGGCCATGGTCCCCACTACCGAAGAAGACAGTCCCGAAGCGATGAGAGCCAGCCCGAAAGCTCCGCTTGAAGCGGCTCCCAGCAGAGGAGCCAGGGATTGGTGTGCCTGCTCTATGGTTTCGACAGCCATTCCGTTTTTATAAAATACGGCTGCCGAAACTATCACCATTGCGGCATTTATGACAAAGGCTATATTCATGGCTATGGTTATATCTATCCTTTCCATCTTCAAATGCTTTTTCTTCTGCTGCTCGGTCAGGTTTTCGTTTCTCTGCTGCACCAGCTGCGAGTGCAGGTATATGACATGGGGCATGACGGTGGCGCCCAGCATGCCAACGGCAATCATCACAGCTTCACCGTTGGGCAGTGACGGCATCAACACATGAAGACCTGCCTGTGCCCAATCAGGTTTTGCCAGAAACAGCTCAAGAGTATATGCTACGCAAATCACAGCCACCAATACGGATATAACTGCTTCCAGTACTCTTTGGCCGTATTTGCCCAGGTAGACTATAAAAAAGGTCAGGAAAGCTGTTATGAGACCAGCCCAGGCCATGGGAATACGAAAAAGCAGATAAAGGCCAAGGGTACAGCCAAGAAATTCGGCAAGATTGGTTGCCATGGCTGCTATTTCGGCAACAACCCAGAAGCCCCAGTTGGCCTTCCTGGAAAATACTTTTCCGCACATCTGGGGAAGGTTATAGCCTGTTGCAATACCAAGTTTCGCAGAAAGTGACTGCAAAAAGATGGCCATAAGATTGCTCCATAGAATGACCCACACAAGATTATAATTAAACTTTGACCCGCCGCTGATATTTGTGGCAAAGTTTCCGGGGTCTACATAAGCTACACTTACAATAAAGGCAGGACCCAGAAATTTCAGCAGTGTTTGCACCTTGGAAAAGGGTTGGGCCTTTCTGGTGAATATTTTTTCAAAACCCAAAGAATCAGTCTGTGATCCGGCTGCGGGTATGTAACTTTCGTCCAGCATTTCAGCACCTCAAAGTATGTTTACGGCAAGCTAATAACTTTAGCTTAGACTAATTTCGTTTACCTAATCTAAAATATGTGCTGAATGAAGGAAGTGTTACATAATGATATCAGAAAAAATTGCGGCAGCAAAAAAAGCCGCCTGTTTTATACAGCCGGCTGAAAAATACTCATTAAGCCATGGATATCAGGCGACAATTTCAATATCTTCCTTCTTTTCCTGCTTCGACAGGTAATCCTGATAACTCATATCCCGGCAGGGATAATATTTCATATCCGACGGGTTTTTTACAAATAAATGATCGGTGAAAAGACAAACCTTTTTTCCTTTTTCCTGGGAATAGTAATCGCATAAACTGCATTCCAACATTGGGCACACCTCCAAAAACTAAATCGTTAACAACCTACCACTAATTATAAAATTGCTGCGGCTGTTAACAATGCTTTTGTTTTTGTGCCCGGGATGAATATTTTTGCGGCAGTATTATTAATACGGTTTTTATGTGTGTTCGGAATTAAGCTTTATGAATTCGCTCAATTTCCTGCAGATTTCGGGATTGTTTATCAGAAACTTATTAAAGAGACCGATTTTGCTCAGGGTTGTCAGCGATACGTAATGTTCTATTAATTCCGTTTCGGTCAGTATATCCTCGGATACTCCCAGGTTGTTAAGGAATTCCTGAATAGTATTGTGCCGCTCCAAAAGAAACTTACCTATTTCACGTCCGTTTTCGGTAAGAAATATTATGCCGTATTTTTTATAATCCAGCAGTCCCAATTTACTCAGCTTTTGAACCATTTTTGTTGCTGATGGAGCGGCAACATTTAAGAGCTCTGAAAGGGTATTGACTCTCATATAGCCTTCCACAAGACTATTTCTGTAAATCATCTCAAGGTAGTCCTCCATAGCGGAAGTGAGGAGATTCTTGTTCTGTGAAAGGAGCTGGTAACCGCGCACAGTATGAAATTTTGAGATTTCTTCCACCATCGATCACTATCCTTTTTTTGCAGAGTTCCCATAATAAATATATTCAAAATCCCGGGAGATATAACTTGCATATGGCAATAAGCCATATTAAATTAACGCGTACAATTTCAATTGGTACAGCGCGGCAATTTAACCTGATAGCCACACAATGCAAGACTTGAAATTGTGTTTGCTTCTATAATATAATAAAATTAATTATGCTGGAAAGCAGAAGGGAATATATGGTACATGTAGTCCTGTCACTTGAAGGACATTTAAAAAAAAATCAGAATAAACGGGGGAAATATGCTTTTAATATATAATGGAAAAATAATGACCATGATAGATACGGAATATGACAATGGATATATTTTATGCGATAAAGATAAAATAATAGCTGTAGGCAATGATATTAAGGAAGTTGATGGACTTTTAACTGCTGAGGTGAACAAAATTGACTGCAGAGGAGGCTATGTGCTTCCGGGCTTCATAGACGCTCACAGCCATATCGGAATGTGGGAGGATGCCGTGGGCTTTGAAGGTGATGACGGTAACGAATCCACAGACCCTGTCACACCTCAGCTGAGGGCCATCGATGCTGTTTATCATGCCGACAGGGCTTTTGTAGAAGCCTATGAGGGGGGAGTTACCTCTGTTGTGACCGGCCCGGGGAGTGCAAATGTAATAGGCGGCCAGTTTGCTGCCATCAAAACCTTTGGACGCAGTGTGGATGAGATGATAATAAAGCAGCCCGTTGCCATGAAGGTCGCTTTCGGAGAAAACCCGAAGACGGTTTATAATGAAAAACACCAGTCACCTATGACGAGGATGGCAACAGCCGCAATTTTAAGAGAAAACCTCTTCAAGGCAAAGGAATATAAGGAACTCTGGGAGGAATACAAAAAAAATACCGCAGAACTGGATAAACCTGAATTTGATTTCAAACTTGAAGCCCTGGTTCAGGTGCTCAATGGCGAAATACCGCTCAAAGCCCATGCACACAGGGCTGATGACATTATTACCGCTATGAGGATTGCAAAAGAATTCAATTTGAATATTACCCTTGATCACTGTACCGAAGGTTATCTCATTAAGGATATTCTTGCAGAGGCCGGCCTGCCTGTTATTGTTGGCCCGATGCTGACTGACAGGTCAAAGATCGAACTTAGAAATCAGAACCTTAAAAATCCGGGCATACTATCAAAGTATGGTGTAAAAGTTGCCATAATGACCGACCATCCGTGTGTTCCGGTTCAGCATCTATGCATGTGTGCATCTCTTGCTGTAAAAGAGGGCATGGAACCGAAGGAAGCGCTTAAGGCCATTACAATCAACGCCGCCGAAATAGTGGGAATCGCTGACAGGGTAGGATCTCTTGAAAAAGGGAAGGATGCCGATATAGTCATTTATGACGGGAATCCCCTGGAAATGATGACAAAGGTTCAGAAAACCATAATAAACGGAACAGTGGTATATGAAAGGGTTCGCAATGATTAATACCGAAACGCATTCTTTCGAAGAAACCGTAGAGTTGGGAAAAAAATTCGGAAGGATACTTAAACCCGGTGACGTAGTTTGTCTGTCCGGGGATTTAGGCACGGGAAAAACGGCATTTACAAACGGAATAGCAAAAGAACTCGGCATAGATTCCTATATAACAAGCCCAACCTTCACATTGGTTAACGAATATCAGGGAAAGTATCCCCTGTACCACTTTGACGTATATAGAATAGCTGATCCCGAGGAGATGTTTGATATCGGCTTTGAGGAGTACCTGAATGGAGAAGGGATCACCATTATAGAGTGGGGGGAATTGATATGGCCCATACTGCCCTCTGATATAATCAGGGTGAATATCGGAAAAAATCCCGGCAAGGGCCTGGATACCAGAGAGATCTCCATAGACTTTATCGGGGGTAAGTATTCCGGGTATGAACTGAAAATCTAAAAAACTGTTGGAAATTTACAGGGCCTGTCCGGCGGACCCTGCTCATATGGGATATGGAGGATTTAATGAAAATTCTAGCTTTGGACACATCAACAAATGCAGCTACTGCGGCAATACTTGAAGATGGCATAATAATAGGTGAATACAGCTGCAATAAGGGAAAGACCCATTCGCAGAGGCTGATGCCCATGATACAGAGCCTTCTTGACGCTGTTGGTTCAAGTGCCCGGGACATGGATGCCTTTGCAGCTTCCATCGGCCCCGGCTCCTTTACAGGTCTCCGCATAGGCGTCACCACGGTCAAAGCTATGGCTTTTGCAGCCCAAAAGCCTGTCATAAGCGTGTATACCCTGGATGCCCTGGCATATAATCTGGCAGCCTCAAAAGCCATAATCTGTCCTGTTATCGACGCCAGAAACGATCAGGTATTTACGTCTGTATATAAATTTTCTGGAGACAGACTGGAAAGGCTCACAGACTACCTTGGAATACATATTAATGAATTAGCGGATATTTTAGTGGCTATGGAAGGTGATGTGATTTTTCCGGGAGATGCCGCCTTCATGCATGAGGCTTTCTTCAGGGAAAGGCTGGGCAAGAGGGCTTCGGCAGCACCGCCCCATACAGTTCTTGCCAGAGCTTCATCAGTTGCCTTACTTGCAAAACAGGCTTTTGAAGAAGGCCTTTATGAGAACTGCTACGACATGAAGCCCTTCTATTTGAGAAAGTCACAGGCTGAAAGGGAGAAGGGTCAATAGAATGGTTAATAATATCGAAGTGGTTCAAATGACCCCGGAACATTTGGACGGTGTAATGATCATTGAGAACCTGAGCTTTAAGATACCCTGGTCCAGAAATGCCTTTATGGATGAACTTTCCACCAACCAGATGGCATTATATGTTGTGGCTGTTTCAGGCAGTGAGGTCATAGGTTACGGCGGTCTGTGGAGGATACTTGACGAGGGGCATATTACCAACATTGCAGTACATCCGGAATTCAGACGCTGCGGCGCAGGCTCGCGTATTCTGGATAAACTTTTGGAAATTTGTGACATCAACGGGATCAGAAGTCTTACTCTGGAAGTGAGAAAAAGCAACCTTCCTGCCCAGAAGCTATATGAGAAATACGGCTTTAAAGCCGAGGGGCTCCGAAAGGGCTATTACTCCGACACGGGGGAAGATGCCCTGATTATGTGGAGACACACTGCCGGTTAAATTATATAATGAGCTGTTTGAGCGGTTTCACATTGAGAAGCCGCTCAAAAAATACGAATGTTTTTATAACTATATTTATGTGTGCAAAGCATACAGATGGGAGAGTGTATGAAGCCAAGGGAACTTTCTTATAAGGATTTGGATTACAGGTGCGGTGAAGCCGTTTTTCCTTTCAAGAGTACTGCGGAACTGGGTACTTTTGAGGGGATAATAGGTCAGGAGAGAGCCTCTAAAGCTATGAAATTTGGCCTCAAAATGAAAATGAGAGGCTACAACATATATATGTCGGGTCCCACGGGTACGGGAAAAACAAGTTTTGCAAAGCAGATAGTGAATGAAATGGCCTCAACAATGAGCGTTCCCGATGACTGGTGTTATATATATAACTTCACAAAGCCGAATCAGCCCATGGCGATAAAGCTTCCTGCCGGGATGGGCAAGGAATTTCAGGCTGATATGGAAGCCTTCGTAAAAGTGATCAAGCAGGAGATAGTGAATGCTTTTGACAATGATCAATACGAGAAGGAAAAGGCTGAGATCATGGAGGAGTATGAAAGTAAAAAGGATGAACTGCTGGATAAGCTCAACGAGGATGCCGAAACACATGGTTTCAAGGTAAATACAGGCACCGCCGGAATATACTTTTTGCCCATCGTGGAAGGCAAAGCCATCAGTGAAGAGGAATTTGAAAATCTGGATGATAATATCAAGGAAGAAATAAATGAGAAAACAAATATTCTCCAGCAGGACACTCTTGAAATAATAAGAAAACTCAAAAACAACGAGAAAGAAACAAAACAAAAGGTATCGGAGTGGGAAAACAAAATTGCGCTTCTGGCACTTGGAGTACAGATGAATGACCTGAAGGAGAAGTATAGGAAGTTTGATGTCATCATGGAATATCTGGATAATGTCCAGAAGGATATACTGGATAACCTTGACGACTTCCAGGAGGAAGAGGTCAGCGAGGAGCAGCCCCAATTCATCATTCCCTTTATGCAAAAGGAAGAAACTCCGGTATACAAGTACAAGGTAAACGTACTGGTGGACAACAGCAGTCTTAAGGGTGCGCCGGTTATTATAGATTTCAATCCCACCTATCCCAATCTGATAGGTAAAATAGAGTACGAAAACGAATTCGGTTCTGTCTCAACCGATTATACAAAAATCAAGCCGGGCCTGTTTCACCTGGCCAACGGCGGGTATCTCATACTTCAGGCAAAAGATGTACTGGGCAACCCCCAGGCCTATGAGGCAATAAACAGGGTACTCAAAACAAAAAAAATAAACATTGAAAATATGAAGGACCAGGCGGGGGTGGTCGCAGTGCCGGCATTGAAACCTCAGCCCATTCCGGTGGACATAAAGGTTATTCTGGTTGGGAATACTCAGATATATCAGCTTTTATACGAGTATGAAGAGGATTTCAGAAAACTGTTCAAGGTCAAGGTTGATTTTGATGAGGAGATGGAGCGCAGCGAAGAAAATATATTGAAGCTGTCAGCGTTCATCAGCGGTTTTTGCAGAAAGGAAGAAACTCTTCATTTTGACAGATCCGGCGTAGCCAGGGTTGTGGAGTACGCTTCCTGGCTTGTGGAAGATCAGAACAAGCTCACTACCAGATTCAATGATATTGTTGAAATCCTGTGTGAGGCCTGTATGTGGGCCGAGGATGACAAGGCCAGATTTGTAAAGGCAAAACATGTAAAACAGGCTATAGTCGAGAAGGCCGCCCGGTGTGACCGGGTTGACAAAAAAATGCTGGAAATGCTTGAGGACGGAACCATAATGGTGGACACCAACGGCGAAGAAATAGGCCAGATAAACGGTCTTACGGTTATGGACATGGGGGACTATTCCTTTGGGAAGCCGTCAAGAATCACCGCTTCCACCTATATTGGAGAAAGCGGTATTGTGAATGTGGAAAGGGAGGTTGATTTGAGCGGAACCTCACACAGCAAGGGAGTTCTGATACTTAGCGGGTACATAGGACAAAAATATGCACAGGATTTCCCTCTGTCACTTACCGCCAGCCTTTGTTTCGAGCAGCTGTACGGGGGGGTTGACGGAGACAGTGCTTCAAGTGCGGAATTGTATGCTATTTTGTCCAGCCTTGCAGAGGTACCGATAAAGCAGTATATTGCAGTGACGGGTTCGGTGAATCAAAAAGGAGAAATCCAGCCTGTGGGCGGTGTTTCATATAAAATAGAAGGCTTCTTTGAATTGTGCAGGCACAGGGGACTTGACGGGAAACATGGAGTAATAATACCTCACCAGAATTGCAGAAACCTTGTCCTCAATGAAGAAGTTGTTGATGCGGTACGAAAAAAACTGTTCCATATATACCCCGTTACAACAATTGACCAGGGAATACAATTGCTGACAGGGTTGGAGGCCGGGGATAAAAATACCGACGGCAGCTATAAAAAAGGAACGGTCAATTATCTGGTCAACAGCAAGCTGGAGAAGTTTGCCAAAACGGTTATGAATACTGCCGGAAGGAGAAAATAATTTCAGACAAATTTAAAATTCGAACGTAACTATTATATACTGCAACATGAGATGCATGGCATTTTTCTGTGTAAAGGGGGTGTATCGAGCTTTGGTGCTTACAGATGCAGAACTGGTATCCCGATGTATAGACGGTGATAGTAGTGCGTTTGAAGAAATAGTGATAAGATATAAAAAACTGGTTTACAGTGTTGTATATAAGATGATATCGGATAAAGAGGAAGTCAACGATGTATCTCAGGAGGTTTTTATCAGATTATACAAATCTCTTCACAAATATAATCCGGAATACAAAATGTCAACATGGATAGTAAAGATTACTTCTAACTTGTGTCTGGACACCTTAAGAAAGAAAAAACAGGATACTGTTACACTGGATGATGCCATCGGGGTTTCAAGCGATATAGATACACCTGAACAAACCTTGATAAAAAATCAAAGGTCGCAATTGATTAACAAAGCTATTAATGAATTACCTGAAAAATATAGAATACTGATAATTCTTTTTCATAACAACGGAATGTCCTATGAGGAAATGACAAAGGTATTGAATGAGCCCATGTCCATAATAAAAAACCGGCTTTACAGGGCGAGGCTCATGTTAAAGGAAAAACTTGATAGTGCAAGAAAGGAGGAGGTATTATGAAATGTAACGAATCACGGGATTATATGATGAAATTCTTCGATAAAAATATCAACGACATTGAAGAGGCCCAGTTAAAACAACATATCAAAAGCTGCACAAAGTGTTCTGAAGAATTTTCAGTCCTGAGTGAAATATTTTCTGAAATAGAGCAAGACTTGGCAATTGAGCCTCCGGAGGATTTTGAACTACAGGTTATGAGCAGGCTGGAAAGAGAAGTGGTAATGTATACCAAACCTGCCGAAAAAAATACATTTGTATATGATATTTTATTGGTTGCGGTATCCTTTATCTTTGTGATTTTATTCGGAGGGATCCTTTACGAAGCTGTAAAGTACCCGCTTGGCTTTTTTCAGAATGTACAGATTGCAACCGATCTTGCAAAGGAATTTTTCTCTGCCGCGGTTACGATGGCAAAAGGGATTGGTATTGCTGTGATGGGTGTTGCCGCATCTGTTTACAAGACTTATTATTACTTGTACATTTTACTTGGAGTCCTGCTGCTGGTCATTCAGGGAGTATTTATAAGAATGGTCAGAGAGGGTAACGGTGCGGTGCAATGAAAAAAACGATTAAACTTGTGCTGGTATTGCTCATATTCACATTATTGATTCCGGGTGTGGTGCTGGCGGCCAGGAATGATCTGACCATCAGCAACCTTATAATATTGGAAGATAAAAACATAGATGATGTAAGCTGCGGAAATGTCACTGTTGTTCTGGGTTCCACCGACATAAAGTCAAATGTGCTCGGAAGTGTGATAGTTGTATTCGGAAAAGCCAATATAAGCGGAAAAGTGAACGGTGACGTTGTTTCAGCCTTCGGTGAAGTTTATCTGAAAGGCGATACCGAGGTAATGGGAAATTTGGTTTCGCTGGGGAAGCTTGAAAAAGACAGTGATGTAAAAATCAGAGGAACCAAAGTCTCAATGAACTTCGACTTTATCTCAATGTTCAAATCAAACGGAATATTGATCAATGCACTTATAGCAGGCTCAGTGTTCACACTTGTGGCAGGTCTTATATTGATAACCATATTTGCCGCCAGATTCAGAGTAATGTCATATTCGCTGAATAACGCCCTGCCCAGGCGGATGGTGCTGGGAGCACTGGTTGTAGTGAGTCTCACCATAGTCCTTGCATTCCTCATTTTCCTGCTGGTGGCTCCTGTTTTATACCTTTTGTTTATACTACTGGCCGATATTATCGGCAGCATATACCTTGGAACGGTTATATTCAAAAACAATTATGACAGATCTGCCATTTACATTGAGTTCTTTGTGGGACACATACTCATCAGCATTATAAAAATAGTGCCTTTGATATTTATCCCTTCAGGTTCCTATACGGCACTGATGATTTATGGGATATGTTATGTTGTAGTTCAATTGTCCCTTTCTTCCTTTGGTATCGGAACGGTGATAGATACCGGTTTTGGCAAGAACACGGAGCTTTTAAGGAAAAGCGGCAAGGTGTGATCGGTAAAAATTTTTTATTTGAAAATTGATCAGGCAAACAGCACAATGTGTTAATTTATTTCCCCCGCAATTTAAAGTTTGATTTGTTTGGCTTTTATTTGGTATAATACTATATATACAGTTGTCAAGATAAATAGACGGGGGAGCGAAAGATGATTTCAAATAAAGTCGTTATAAATTGTCCATCAGGTTTGGATTCAAAAGCAGCAGCATTGCTTGTACAAAAGGTATCAAAATACAGCTCAAACATCTGGCTCGAAAAGGGAGAGAGAAGAGCCAATGCGAAAAGTCTACTCGGCTTGCTTTCATTAGGAGTTGAAAGACAGGCAACAATAACAGTTATCACTGATGGGGAAGATGAAGAAAAGGCCTCCAGAGAGATTTCGGAATATTTCTCCACTGGATTTTAATTAATTTGTAATCTAGACTATATTTAAATATGCAACATAAACAGTTGTGGCTTTTGCGAACCTGTGAGTTCGCACAAACCACTTTTTGTTTATGTTAAGGAATTTGACAAGGTGTAAAACGCAGGTGTTTTAATTACTATTTTCCGGCGTGCACGGCACGTAGATGGGGACCAGGATGTTTGACATACAGGAAGAATTAAAAAAATTGCCCGACAAACCGGGTGTATATATAATGAAGGATGTTAATGGGATTGTTATATATGTAGGAAAGGCTGTGGTACTCAAAAACCGGGTAAGACAGTATTTCCAGAATTCCGCAAACCATCCTCCCAAAGTTTGTGCAATGGTTTCAAGAATTCATGAATTTGAGTATATTGTCACCGATACCGAAGTTGAAGCCCTGATGCTGGAATGCAATCTTATAAAGAAATACAAACCCAAATATAATATACTTCTCAAGGATGACAAGCATTACCCGTATATCAAGGTCACAATGAACGAACAGTACCCGCGTATTTTAAAAACGCGAAGGGTGGAAAAGGACGGTGCAAAATACTTCGGGCCGTATTCCAGTGCGTTTGCGGTCAATGATGCCATTGACACAATCAAAAAGCTTTTTCCCATAAAAACCTGCAACAGGAATCTTCCAAGGGATATAGGAAAATTCAGGCCCTGTCTGAACTATCACATCAGGCAGTGTCTGGGTCCCTGCCAGGGCGAGGTGAACAGGGAAGAATACAGGAATATGATGAAAAAGATTTGTTCCTTTCTGGGCGGCCAGTACGATGAGATCCTGAACGATCTCAAGGGCCAGATGGAGACTGCCGCGCAAAACCTGGAGTTTGAAAAGGCGGCACAGCTGAGAAACAAGATCAACAGCATCGTCCAGCTCTCAGAAGCGCAGAAGGTACTGTCGGCAGACGGACAGGACAGGGATATCATCGGCTTTGCGCAGAATGCTACCGACCTGTGTATTCAGGTATTTTTTGTGAGGAACGGCAGAGTGGTGGGAAGAGAGCATTTTGTTTTTGAAGGAGAGGGAAATGAGGATGTGAGATACTCTCTTTCAACCTTTATAAAGCAGTTTTACAATACGGTGCAGTTTGTGCCTTCAGAGATAGTTATACCGCAGGAAATAGAGGACAGCGGTATCATAGAGCAATGGCTTACCGGAAAGAGGGGCTTTAAAGTAAGTCTGAGGGTTCCTCAGAGGGGCGAACTTGTAAAATTTGTAAAAATGGTTGTACAAAACGCAGAAATATCTCTTAAATTGTATGGTGAGCGTCTCAGGCGGGAAGGCTCTATTCATGAGGAGGGCTTGAAGGAACTCACAAAAGCTCTCAGGCTTGAATGCATTCCCGACAGGATAGAATCCTATGATATATCCAATACGGGTTCTTCGGAAATAGTTGCATCAATGGTGGTGTTTGAAAACGGCAGGCCCGCAAGGGATGAGTACAGAAAATTCAAAATGAAGTCTGTTGAGGAACAGAACGATTATGCAAGTATGCAGGAAACTCTGTACAGAAGACTGTCACGGGCCAGAAGAGAGTCCGAGGGAGAGGATGGGCAGGCCAAATTTTCAAAGCTGCCCGACCTTATTCTGGTGGACGGAGGACTTGCCCATGTCAATGCCGCACAGCAGATAGCCGATGAACTGGGTTTTGATCTGGTTATAGCAGGTATGGCCAAGGATGACCGCCACAGAACCAGGGCTCTGGTATACAAGGGCAGTGAGTATGAACTGTCCTCAAACATGCCCATGCTGAGGCTGATTACCGAGATTCAGGATGAAACACACAGGGTAGCCGTACAATACAACAGAAAGCTGAGGGAGAAGAGATACACACATTCCGAGCTGGATGATATTGAAGGCATAGGAGATACAAGGAAAAAGGCGCTTATAAGACATTTTAAATCCCTGGCTGCGGTTAAAAAAGCTGAAATATCCCAGCTGCTTGAAGTGGATGGAATAAATCAAAAGGTGGCCGGAAAAATTTATGAGTATTTCAGGAAGTAGGTACAAAATTTTATGTCAGTCTTTGCAATAGCCGATCTACACCTGGCTCTGGGAATAGATAAACCCATGGATGTATTCGGGGGCAGATGGTCAAATTATATGGAGAAACTTAAAAACAACTGGCTGGAAACTGTCAGGGAATCCGATACCGTCATAATTCCGGGTGATATATCCTGGGCTACATATATTGAGAATGCCTATGAGGATTTCAAATATATAGATGTCCTGCCGGGGAAAAAAATTATTTCCAAAGGAAATCACGATTATTGGTGGACAACCAGTTCAAAATTGAATAAATATCTGATGGAGAACAAGTTTGAAACCATATTCTTCATGCATAACAATGCTTTTGTAGCTGAAAATTTTGCCGTTTGCGGTACAAGGGGCTGGAAATGTCCAGGAGAAGATGATTTTAAAAAGGATGATGAAAAAATCTATTTAAGGGAAATCGAACGTCTGGAGCTTTCCATAAAGGCTTCCATGGGTCTGGAGTATTCGGAAAGGCTGGTTTTTATGCACTACCCGCCGGTAACTGCCAAAAGTCAGACATCGGGTTTTATGGAGGTCATGAAAAAACACGGTATAACCAGATGCTTTTACGGACACCTTCATGGAGAAGGTATTAAAGGTGCCGTAGAAGGAGATTATGAAGGTGTTGTCCTGAAATTGATATCTGCCGATTATTTGAATTTTGTACCCATGATGGTAAATAGTCAGCAGGCAGTTGACAGGACATTGATGTCGGGGTATATTGATTCTTGAAATATGTGAACAATATGATATAATTGAATGGTTAATTTTTAAACCAGTAGTTTTTTGTGCGAAAAAACAAGCATACAAGCTGAATGTATAAAATTATACAAAACTAAATACCGGGAGGAAGTTTACGAAAATGAAAGTTAACAAAATGGAAGATGTTGAAAAGAACGTTGTACAACTTGAGATTCAAGTTGATGCAGCTAAATTTGAAGAAGGTATGCAGCAGTCCTTCAAGAAGAACGCATCAAAGTTTAACGTACCAGGTTTTAGAAAGGGCAAGGCTCCGAGAAATATAGTTGAACGTTACTACGGAGAGCAGGCATTATATGACGACGCAATCAACATAGTCTGCTCCGAAGCATATGACCAGGCTGTGGAAGAAAAGCAGCTGGAGCCCGTAGACAGACCTGAAATTGACATAGTGCAGATCGGAAGCAACCAGGATCTTATATTCACTGCAAAAATTACCCTCAAGCCAGAGGTTGAGTTAGGCGCATACATGGGTGTAGAGGTTACCAGGGCTGATGCTACCGTAACCGAAGACGATGTTGAAAACGAATTCAATAAGGTAGTGGAAAAGAATTCACGTCTGGTAACTGTTACCGACAGACCTGTTCAATCAGGGGACACTGCTGTTATCGACTTTGAAGGCTTTATTGATTCAGTGCCTTTTGAAGGCGGAAAAGGAACGGACTACAGTCTTGTAATAGGTTCGGGCTCATTTATTCCAGGTTTTGAAGATCAGCTGATCGGCAAGAATGCAGGAGAAGAAGCAGAGGTTAATGTCAGCTTCCCGGAAGATTACGGCAAGGAAGAATTGAGCGGAAAGCCCACATTGTTCAAAGTGACGGTTAAGGAAATAAAAGTAAAAGAATTGCCTGCCGTTGATGATGAATTTGCAAAGGATATAAGCGAATTTGACACTCTTGAAGAATATAAAAAGGATTTGAGAAATAAATTAGAAGAGACTGCTAAACACAAGGCAGAACATGAAAATGAAGAAAGTGTCATCCAGAAGGTAGCAGAGAACGCAACTGTGGAAATACCAAGGGTTATGGTAGAAAAACAAATAGATTCCATGGCCAGGGACTTCGATATGAGACTCCGTTACCAGGGACTTGATTTACAGAGATACCTCGATATGATGGGAATGGATTTTGAAGCCTTCAGAGGTCAGTTCTCAGCAAGAGCTGAAAACGAAGTAAAAGTACAGCTTGTAGTTGAAAAGATAGCACAGATTGAAAATGTACAGGTGTCCGAGGATGAAATTGACGAAGATATTGCAAAAGCTGCCGAAGCATACAAGCAGCCGGCCGAAGATTTGAAAAAATCCTTGAGGCCTGAGGATATGGAATACATTAAGAAAGATGTTGCTTTCAGAAAGACTATCAAGTTATTGGTAGAAAACGCAAAGCTGGCTTAATCAGCCGGCTTTATGCCTTCTCCGTCAACAGCCGTACATTTATGTGAAAATAGCGGTTGGACATTGTCGGAAATGGGTAACAATATATAAGGGTAACTAAATGGTATCGTGTATTCAGGTAATTAAAAAAATTTGATTGACATTGGGTATCATGAACAAGGAACGGTTATAAATCATAATCTGTTTTAGCGGGATATATTTTTAACCGTTGCAATAAAAATAACATATATTAATAAGGGAGGTATGGTCATGAGTTTAGTACCTATGGTTGTTGAACAGACTAATCGTGGTGAGAGGTCTTATGATATTTTTTCCAGACTGTTAAATGATAGAATTATTGTGTTGAGCGATGAGGTTAATGATGTTACTGCAAGCCTGGTTGTTGCACAGATGCTTTACCTGGAAGCCCAGGATCCCGACAAGGATATACAGTTTTATATAAACAGCCCCGGAGGAGCTGTACATTCCGGTTTTGCAATATATGATACCATGCAGTATGTTAAATGCGATGTATCAACCATATGCATGGGTATGGCTGCAAGTATGGGTGCATTCCTGCTGGCTGCCGGAGCAAAGGGTAAGAGATTTGCACTTCCCAACAGTGAAATCATGATTCACCAGCCTCTTGGCGGTGCAAAAGGTCAGGCTACTGACATCAAGATCCATGCTGAAAATATATTGAAAACCAAGGATAAATTAAATAGAATTTTAAGCGACAGAACAGGTCAACCTCTGGATAAGATCGAAAAAGATACCGACAGAGATTATTTTATGTCTGCAGAGGAAGCAAAGGCCTACGGACTCGTTGACGACATTATGGTTAGAAGATAATAGTTGAGGTGCAATGATGACCAGATATGATGAGAAGAAGCAGTTAAAATGCTCTTTTTGCGGTAAGTCTCAAGAGCAGGTAAAAAGACTGGTTGCAGGTCCTGGAGTTTATATTTGCGACGAATGTATTGAATTATGCTCTGAGATTATAGAAGAGGAATTTGAAGATACCAAAATAGATGCTGAAATTAATGAAATACCAAAACCAAAAGAGATCAGAGAGATCCTTGACCAGTATGTCATAGGTCAGGAGGCTGCAAAGAGATCCCTTTCGGTAGCTGTTTACAATCACTACAAGAGAATAAACAGCGATTTAAAGTCCTCTGATATTGAACTACAGAAGAGCAATATCGTGATGCTGGGGCCTACAGGCAGCGGTAAAACTTTTCTGGCACAGACTCTTGCAAAAATACTGAATGTCCCCTTTGCTATCGCAGATGCTACTTCTCTCACAGAAGCAGGTTATGTAGGAGAGGATGTTGAAAATATCCTTTTAAGATTGATACAGGCTGCCGATTACGATATAGAAAAGGCTGAAAAGGGCATTATCTATATTGATGAAATAGATAAGATAGCCCGTAAATCTGAAAATCCTTCCATAACCAGAGATGTCAGCGGTGAAGGAGTACAACAGGCATTACTTAAAATATTGGAAGGTACGTTGGCTTCCGTTCCCCCCCAGGGAGGAAGAAAACATCCTCATCAGGAATTCATTCAAATTGATACCACAAACATATTATTCATATGCGGCGGTGCATTTGATGGAATTGACAAGATAATTCAGAACAGGATAGGCAAAAAGTCACTTGGCTTTGGAGCTAAAATTGAAAGCAACAAGGACAGGGATGTGGGAGAGCTCCTGAAGGAAATACTTCCCCAGGACCTGCTGAAATTCGGGCTTATTCCCGAATTCGTGGGAAGACTTCCCATAGTGGTCACACTGCAGTCTCTGGATAAGAAAGCTTTGGTGCAGATACTTACCGAGCCAAAGAACGCACTGGTAAAACAATACCAGAAGCTGCTTGAAATGGACGATGTGCTGCTGGAGATCCAGGAGGATGCCCTTGAACTGATCGCACAAAAGGCAATAGCCAGAAATACCGGTGCCAGGGGGCTTCGTGCCATATTGGAAGAAATAATGCTCGGAGTGATGTACGATATACCGTCCATGAACAATGTTGAGAAATGTATTATCAGCAAGGCGGTCATTGAGGATAATTCCCAGCCTGAGCTCGTATTGAACGAGAACCGTAAATCTTTAAAAAAGCCAGGTTCCAAGAAGGCAAGAGTAAAAAAGGAATCTGTATCGTAAATTAATAACAATATCATAGTAACTGCCTCCGGATAATTTTTAAAATGCCGGAGGCAGTTTTTTGTTATTCAAATTTCTCCAATTACTTGGATAAAATATAAATCATTGCCAATAATATTATAGGTACGCAGCAAATAAGCTTAGGAGGTAATGTATGTTTACAACTACGATGTTTATCATACAGTTTTTCTTTTCAGTTATTATTGGTATATATTTTTTTACTTTACTTAAAACACAGCAGGGCAATAGGAGCGCAATTGACAAGGAGTCCAAAAAAGAACTGGAGAAGCTGAGGAAATTAAGGGATATCCACTTGACCGAGCCCTTATCGGAAAAAACAAGGCCATCTACCTTGAAGGATATAATAGGCCAGGAACAGGGGATAAGGGCGCTCAGGGCATCCCTGTGCGGCTCAAATCCCCAGCATGTGATAATTTACGGACCTCCCGGGGTGGGTAAGACCGCTGCTGCCAGGGTGATCCTTGAAGAAGCAAAAAACAATGGAATTTCGCCTTTTAAAAAGGAGGCCAAATTTGTTGAAATGGATGCCACAACTTTAAGGTTTGATGAGAGGGGAATTGCAGATCCTCTTATAGGTTCGGTGCATGACCCAATCTACCAGGGAGCGGGAGCGTATGGAGCGGCAGGTGTTCCTCAGCCCAAGCCGGGAGCCGTAACAAAAGCACATGGCGGGATACTGTTCATCGATGAGATCGGAGAACTGCACCCCATACAGATGAACAAGCTGTTGAAGGTGCTGGAGGACAGGAGGGTTTTTTTTGAGAGCGCATATTATACCTCTGAAGACAGCAACATACCTTCACATATACATGACATATTCCAAAAGGGTTTACCGGCCGATTTCAGGCTTGTAGGGGCCACAACCAGGACTCCTGATGAAATACCTGCGGCTATCAGGTCCAGATGTGTAGAGATCCATTTCAGGCCTTTAAGGGCGGATGAAATCAGTACCATTTGCGAAAACGCAGCCCTGAAGGGCGGATACGCCCTTGCGGAAGGCTGCAGTGAGCAGGTTGCCAGATATGCACAAAACGGAAGGGATGCAGTGAATATCATCCAGATTGCCGGCGGTATTGCCATGCTGGAAAACAAAAATGCCATTGATGTAAAGGATATAGAATGGGTTATAGAGTTCGGACATTACAGCCCGCGCATTGAAAAGAAAGTCAATTCAGACGTACAGATCGGTTGCATAAACGGTCTGGCGGTTTTCGGAAACAGTACGGGTATGGTTATTGATGTGGAGGCCACTGCAATGGAGGTGGCAAATGGCAACGGCGGCATAAAGATAACCGGAATTGTGGAGGAAGAGGAAATGGACAACAGGGGCCATAAACTAAAGAGGACCAGCTCCGCAAAGGCCTCGGTCGAGAACGTTCTGACAGTTTTAAAGAGATACCTGGATATAGATTTCAAGAACTATGAAATACACCTCAATTTTCCGGGAGGTATACCCATAGATGGGCCCTCGGCCGGAATTACAATAGCAACCGCAGTTTATTCGGCTGTCAGGAATATTCCGGTCAGCGGGGATATAGCCATGACCGGTGAAATATCCATAAAGGGTAAGGTCAAGCCGGTCGGGGGAGTTGTCGCCAAAGTGGAGGCAGCCAGAGTGGCAGGAATAAAAAAAGTATTCATACCCAGGGAAAACTACCAGGAATTATTTGATGACATGGATATTGAAGTAATTGCCGTGGACAACATCGGGCAGGTAATGAAGTCGATATTTGATGCGGATGTCATAGAAAGAAAGGATGAAGCCGTCATAAACAGCACGGTGCCCGTCACGGTGCTGACAGCTCAGGGAACATGAATCGGGGAATTATTCGTTGTGCAAGCCATTGCTTGAAGTTAATATGGAAGTACCGGTATAAGCAGTACAATTTTTTACTGCTGGCATAATGCTTGAAATTAATTCGTGTACATTATAGCGTTATAAGTCTTAATCTGACTCTAAATATTTCAACCTTATGAAATTAAGTCTTAAGTGATATCGGCCAATACACTTAATGAAAGAACAGCCTGGCGGACATAGCATCCTGCCGGGCTGTTTTTAACCATATGCCGAATTTGCATGCTCTGTGGTATAATTACCTTTGCAAACAAAATGAAAGGTGAATCCCATGAAGAAAAAAACCATATCAGCACTTGCAACATTAGTAACAGCCGCAGTCATTCTAATTGGAGGTGTAATTAACGAGCAGGGGGATAAAAATCCTCTTGGCAATTTTTTTCATGAATCAGGCAGTGTAAAAGCAAGCCGGGTTAAAGACAGTTCACAGGAGGGTACTTATCAGGCTTCAATAACCTTTCCTGAAAATCTCTTAAAGGCAGAAACCGAAGGTATAGCCCCATTCGGCTATATTAAAGCGACAGTATCAAAAGTCACTGATGGTGATACTTTTCATATAACCTATGAAAACAGGGACTACAAAGTCAGAATGCTGGACATAGATACACCTGAATCGGTCAAGGCAGGGGTCAAACCACAGCCCTTTTCAAAAGAGGCATCCGGGCTCACGGAAGAAATGCTGGCCAATAAGAACGTCAAGCTGATTTTTGAAAAAGATACCACTGATCAGTTTGACAGACTCCTTGCACATGTTATTCTTGAGGACAATACATATTACAATGCCTATATGGTTGAAAACGGGTATGC
Organism: Ruminiclostridium cellobioparum subsp. termitidis CT1112; assembly: GCF_000350485.1. GTDB lineage: Bacteria > Bacillota > Clostridia > Acetivibrionales > DSM-1351 > Ruminiclostridium > Ruminiclostridium termitidis. Next base: position 17,194 of record NZ_AORV01000051.1, on the reverse strand, counting down.
AATATGCGTTTTTTACAGTCCGAATACCCTGCTGAAGAAATACTTCAATGAGCTGCAGGATACTGCCATCAATGAACAGAAAGGCTTCTGGCAATTACCCGAAAAAGACAGACCGTTTATAAAGGACAGTAAGGGAAAATATGTGGCAGCCTATAAATCCAAAGGTAAAGCCGCTTAATAACCGCTCAATAATATTGCAAATTTCCGCAAAGTACCTAAAAAAAACGGGATTTTTGTCGGCTGATCTTCCTAAAATCCAAGTGGGACTTTGGGACTAGCCCTATTGGTAGGTATTGTCTATTTTCAGAATGGTATAAAATTTGGTAATATAAGGTTGAACATTAGCATTTCTCCTTTTAGGGGCATGGAGCCCGTAAGGCTCCATGTTTTTTTTGTACCCTTTTGTACCCCTGTTGGTGCCTGCCTTGATAAAATACCACCATTAAGCTATTATATTTTTATAATGTTATATTGTTTACGGAGGCTGACGCAATATGGATACACTTATTCTTGGGATAGAAAGCAGTTGTGATGAAACTTCTGCTTCAGTTATAAAGAACGGCAGATATATATTGTCAAATGTAATTTCCTCACAAATCGACCTGCACAAAAAATATGGGGGTGTTGTACCCGAAATAGCATCCAGAAAGCATGTGGAGCTTATTATGCCGGTTATAAACCAGGCTCTGGAGGAAGCGGGTGTTACGCTCAATGATATTGACGCCATAGGGGTTACTTACGGACCGGGACTTGTGGGTGCTCTTCTGGTTGGTTTGACGGCGGCCAAGGCCATAGCTTTTACAACAGGAAAGCCTCTTGTAGGTGTCCATCACATAGAAGGGCACATAGCGGCCAACTATTTGCAGTATCCCGAACTGGAACCTCCCTTCGTATGTCTTGTGGCTTCGGGAGGACACAGTCATATAGTTCTGGTTGAAAGCTATGACAAATTCGAGATATTGGGGCAGACAAGGGATGATGCCGCCGGAGAAGCCTTTGATAAAATTTCCAGAGCCATAGGGTTAGGATATCCAGGAGGACCTTTGATTGACAAGTATGCGGCCCAGGGTAACAGCAAGGCGGTAAAATTCCCCAGGGTGCAGTTTGAGGACGGGTCTCTGGATTTCAGCTTCAGCGGACTGAAGACGGCAGTACTCAATCATCTGAACAGACTGGAGCAAACGGGTGAGCAGGTAAACATACCCGATGTGGCTGCAAGTTTTCAACAGGCAGTGGTTGATGTCCTGGTGAAAAATACCATAAGGGCGGCAAAGCAGAAGGGTGTAGATAAAATTGCATTGGCCGGAGGTGTGGCAGCCAATTCCCAGCTGAGAAGCGAAATGAAAAGCCAGGCAAAAAAGCAGGGAATAGAAGTCCTGTATCCCGATTTGATCCTATGCACGGATAATGCCGCCATGATAGGCTGCGCGGCGTATTTTGAATATAAGAACGGAAAACGCTCAGGTATGGATTTAAATGCCGTTCCTGGTCTTAAATTGGGATAAATATACAGTCTTTGTCAAAAGTTATCCACAGGCTGTATAGAAAATGAAAAAAACTTGTTTTACTGTAATAATAACGGGTATAAGGTCATAAGAGTTTTTGACATATAATGTAAAAAAATCTGCAACCCCCTGTAAAATGTGGTTTCAGGCTGCGAATTTAACCAATGTGAATAATTTTCTGTGAATAAATTTGCGGTTCTGTGGAAATATCTCGAAATATAACAGCCATAAGTATTACAGAGTTGTGGATAATTATGTGGATATTGTGAATAATTTTTAAGGATAAGTTCTATTTTTCAGGAAATATAATAAGCCGCATCAGCGGCTTGTTAACATTTTATACTGGTTATAATATTCGGTTACCTTTTGGACATAGTCATGAGTTTCAATAAAGGGTGGAATGCCGCCATACTTTTCAACAGAATTCGGTCCTGCATTATAGGCGGCCAGAGCCAGGTCTAAATCGTTGTCGAACCTTGAGAGCTGATCCTTTAAATACCGGGTTCCTCCGTTAATGTTCTGCACTATATCAAAGGGGTCGGAAACATTAAGCGTATCAGCCGTTCCGGGCATTAACTGCATCAGTCCCTGTGCCCCCGAAGAGGATATGGACCTGGGATTGAAGGAAGACTCCTGCTTCATGACGGCCCTTATGAGATCCTTGTCCACTCCGTACCTTTGCGACGCATTATCTATGGCAGCATTTATTATGCTCATGAGCTGTGTTTGATCGCCCGGTATGTAGGCTGTGGATTTGGAAAGTGCCAATTGTGCTCTCAATACATTTACTGAGTCGGAATCATCATCCCTGTTCAGATTTTTTAACAGGTTTGTCCAGGTATCGGAGTTTGTCAAGGAGGAGCCGTCTGTGAGTGGATTGTCCAAGCCCAGCAGTGAAGCGTCGGCCAGATATTTTTCAAAAGGGATATCTGAAGTCCCGGCATCCTTTGAAGTTAACCCTGAATCAATACCGGCCAGCCTGCTTTCAATTTCAGCCAGCTTCTGGTTAAATATAGCGTTTATGTCTAAATTCATACAACCTCCCAATACCCATAATAAAGACTATTATAATATAAAAGTCCGGGGAATTATAGTCAAAAAATATAAACCATATAATCTATATCGGAAGAATGTACTGAAAAAATTAGACCTTAAGCGGGATTTTTGCCAAATAATTTTGAGTAACGTAAAAACTTTACGATACTTCTATAAGCATTTTCCTGGAAAATTTGGAGCAGGCATTTCTTTTATTTCCGTCATATTCCCTTGCCGAGAACAGCTTGCATTTGCCGAAGTCCTGATCAGGTGAATCCAGCTCCACAAGGAAGTACTCACAATGGATGCACTTATAGCTGTTCTGCCGGTCGGCTGCGGTGTCGGCAGAACCTTTATATTTGAAGCAGCAATAATCAGGAGTGACAACTCCGTGATATTTGCACAAAATGTCCCTGGTCAGGTGCATAGGTGTCCCACGTTCACAATTATTACAGCATTTTGTCCGCTTCATAAATCAGACCACCCTTTAGTTCAAAAGTTTTTCTTCATTATAACAAAACATATTCCTTTAGTAAAAAATTGGGAAATAAAAACCTCTTTAAAAAGAAATTTGCATATGCCTTCAAAAACAGCCGATTCTAATGTATAATAGCCATAAGCAAATTTTGACGATTTTAGGAGAAGATATGAATAAGCCAAATATTTTAAGAACCAGATTTATTCCATTTGAAACAGTTGATATTTCCAGCGATGAGGTACTATACATTGATGAAGAGATTTTAATTACGCGGTGGAAAGCAATCAGGCCAAGAGCAGATATATCGGGTGGAATTTCATACACCTTCTTGAAGGATGGCATTAAAATAAGCAGGTTTTACGATGCCGGCAAAAAGTTTGCCTACTGGTATTGCGATATAATTGATGTTAAGTATGAAAAGGATTTAAACAGGTATACATTGATAGATCTGCTGCTGGATGTCAAACTGATGCCCGACGGTACAATGAAAGTGCTGGATGCGGATGAACTGGCGGTTGCTCTTGAACAAGGTCTTATTACACAGGAGCAGGCCTGCAGATCCTTAAAGAAGATGGACACCATACTGCAAAGCATATATGGGAATACCTTCCCGCCTGCAATTTGTATGGAACAGAAATACTGGGAAGTATAAAATAGTGGTCTGTAACATTTAAACTCATATATTGCCGGCGGTTAAATTTCTTCAGGACTGCGTTGTCGAAAAGTATTGCTTTGTAGTACTTCGTTGGAATAGAGCGATTATTCCGCCCTTCTCCGCTTTGTCCCGAGTAAATTTTCCCCGCCGGACAATATAACGCTTTAGATGATGCAGGCCCCCTAAGGACTTGGAGGAAAAATTGAAAAATAACACGACAAAGCTTATTGATTTGCATACACACAGCACTGCCTCCGACGGAAGCATGAGCCCTGCCGAAATTGTCCGGCTGGCCCGTGAGAAAGGTCTTTCGGCAATAGCTTTGACAGATCATGATACCGTTGACGGGGTTGAGGAAGCGCTGGAAGAGGGAAAAAGATCGGGAGTGGAAGTGATTCCCGGAATTGAAATAAGTGTGGATTTCAAGCCCGAGATGCACATATTGGGCTATTTTCCGGATATTAACGGCTATACCGGCATCAGGCAGGAGCTTGAGGTTGTAAAGCAGGGCAGGGAAGTAAGGAATAAAAAAATTATAAACAGGCTTAATGAGCTGGGGATAGATATCACCCTGGAAGAGGTAAAAGGCGTGGCCCTGGGAGATATAATGGGGCGTCCGCATATTGCGAGGGTTTTGGTTAACAGAGGTTTTGTTTCATCTATAGATGAAGCCTTTGACAGATACCTGTGCAGGGAAGGCCTTGCTTACTTCAAAAGGGTTGAGCTGAAGCCCGGGGATGGAATTAACGCTATCCGTAACGCAGGCGGACTGCCCGTACTGGCACATCCTGTATTTTTGGGAAAATCCCATGGTGAACTGGATACGCTGCTGGCCGAGCTTAAGGAATTCGGTCTGGCGGGTATTGAGGCTTTGTACAGTGAAAACTCCAAAGAGGATACCGGTAACTTTCTGAGACTTGCCATCAAATATGAACTGTTGGTTACCGGAGGAAGTGACTTTCATGGAAGTTTTAAGCCGGGGATCGAACTTGGAAGGGGAAGAGGAAGGCTTGAGGTGCCGTATGAGCTTCTGGAGAAGCTTAGAGGAGCAGTAAGGGCATGATTAAATAATAAAATCCACCTTTTAAGACGGATATTTTCGGGCAATATCTCATTGGCCAATGCTTCGATATGCAATGCTTGGCGCTAATGTTTGGCACCCAGTGCTTGGTATCCAGTGCTCAGCATCCATAGATTGGTATCCAATGCTTCGTTGTCGTTAGCAGCCATAAAGCAATTAATGTGCCTTTTTCCGCCTGCCATGACGGAAAATATCCCGCATAATATCCCGCATTAAGATGAAGTTTTATTGTTTAATACTGTGCTAGAAAAGTTTAGAAAGGCTTAAAACTTCTGGAACTTGACCTTTTGGTGCTGCGGTGCTATAATATGTTCTGTCAGATGAATACTTTAGAAGAAGCCCTTTTTCGAGAGGGTTATTTTTGTCTGATGTTGTTTATAATTTTGGTAGTGATCTTTAAGTATATTAACCTTGTGACGGAACTTGATCAATTATGCCTGATAAGGTTTTTACACGATGGAATTGGTGGTAGGAATGGTAAAGGAAGCATATAAAGTTGTTGCACAAAATAAAAAAGCTCGTCATGATTACTTCATTGAGGAAACAATTGAGGCAGGTATCGTTTTGTCCGGAACTGAGGTCAAGTCCATCAGACAGGGCAAGCTGAACCTGAAGGAAAGCTATGCCTCCATTGTGGGCGGGGAAGTAATCCTGAGTGGGATGAATATAAGCCCATATGAGCAGGGCAACATATTTAACAAGGATCCTTTACGTGACAGAAAGCTTCTGCTGCACAGGTCGGAAATAAACCGGCTCATTGGTTTGACACAGCAGAAAGGCTTCACTCTGGTACCTATCCAGGCGTACCTGAAACGCGGTATGGTTAAAATAGAACTTGGAGTTGCCAGAGGTAAAAAACTGTACGACAAACGTGATGATATTGCCGCACGTGATGCAAAACGGGAAATTGACCGCAGGCTGAAGGAACAGCAGAGGTAGCAGGAAGCTTGTATCTGGCATGATGTGCCGGAGAATTGCTGAACTTGCCAAAAGTAATGCTAATGGATACTATTGAAGTTGAAATACAGTAATAGATACTGTTGAGACACTAATGAGGGATTACTGTTTTGAAATTATGTAAACTGATATTTGACAAGTAAATATTTTTGTAGTAAGCTTAAAAACCCAATATGATACAATAATTACGAGGCAGGAACAGTAAAAGCTTTTATCTGCCGGGTAATTTTGTCAGGTACGCACAGCGTACCATATATATGGGGGCGTAATGGTTTCGACGGGATTGTTGAGACTTGATAAGCGGGTAGAGGATTCTCGTTGGCCTCTTAAAAAACGAGAACTTAAAATTAAACGCTAAAAACGATAATTTCGCTTTAGCTGCTGCCTAATATGGCAGCCCGTCAGTCCCAGGTTGCTGCACCTGGGGTAGCTGGCGTCGACAAGTCAGCCCTTTTGCATAGGAAGGTTAAATGCTAGCACTGATTTGGCCGTAGCCTTGAGCCATTTCGGAACTTAAAGGCTACCGAAAGCGGCACCTTGCCTGTGGGGGGCCGCTGTAGGGAAACGTAAGGTTATCGTCCCGCAAGGGATACGTAACTTTGCACAAAACATAGGCTACACCCGTAGAAGTTCTTGAGGATATGGTTTCGGACAGGGGTTCAACTCCCCTCGCCTCCACCACAATTTGTCTGAAAAGCCTGATTTATCTGTTGCAATACCCATAAATTTTCCGTTTTGAAAAGATATGCTTCCTTTTTGAAAAGGAAAATATATGGTTCCTCAAAAGAAGCTACGTTTCTTACTAAGAAACGTAGCTTCTTTTGGTATATTCATTTGTAATGGTTAGTTAGTTTTGATATGATTTGAAGTAAGTAATAAAGCTCACATTTGAGAGTAGATAAGTATAATGACAGCAAATATTCTATTGGAGTTTTCAATTTATACCATTAATATAAAAGGTATTTCAGGAGAGATGTTTTCTGGTAACTGATATGCCTACTCATAAAAGATTCTCTTACAGAGGAACTTTATGAAGTGAATTTACAGGCTGTACATGGACTTTGAACAGCAGGGAATAAAGAAAAATATGAGAATAGGTACACGACGGTGAAAAAGAGGAGTTAGATTTGCGGCGCAGTGTACCACAAAAAAGTTGATAATCGGCACGCAGTATGTACTAATGGTTTGCTGGAATTGGTCCGTGTTGCGTGACTTTTAAACATTATAAGCTTTTTATATTCTACATCATAAAATGCAAGTACTTAAAACTTTATTAGATAACTTTATACGCAACTGAATCAAGCCATATTTTTAATGAGATAAATCTTTCGAATAATACGGCTTTTAATTTCTATATATTATAAGTCTTTTGTTTTTCTACAACTAACCCGATTATATACATAGATTTTCTTAATGACATATATTGTGGTGTAATAATTTACAATACGCAAAGACAATTTTCGAATCTGTTTTGTCAATTCTGCTATATAGTGCGATTGATAACTGCGATTATTAGGATAATGAAGCTTTAAGCAACCAATCAGATTTCCTGTTTGAAGTGATAAAACATGTTTTGGCGCAGAGTATTGAGAGATGCGCAGAGATTGTTGTTGAATGGATTATGACAATACAAGAATTGCACTGCAAGAAACTAAATCGCAAAAGGCAAAGAAATAGATAGACTAATTTCTTCATATTTTGCTGCGAAACTTACTTTATTGCCAATTTTTATTAAATAATATATACTCTAAATGAATAATTTGTTATAAGAAATTATAAATTGTGTTTTCAAAAGGATAATTGCAAAGAGGTGCGAACATTGCCAAATCATGAAAGTGTCACTCCAGACGCTTATTCAGTAATACAGTCACTCCGTTCGGTTGGATACAACCTTCAGAGTGCAATTGCTGATATTATAGATAATAGCATAACGGCGAGAGCCAGCGAGATAAAAATTCGATTTCACTGGAATATGGATAACAGTTATATCAGCATACATGATAACGGTAATGGAATGAGTGAAAACGATTTACGGCAGGCTATGCGTATGGGTTCTAAAAACCCTCTAGACAGACGTGAGAAAAACGATTTAGGGCGTTTTGGAATGGGTTTAAAAACGGCGGCATTCTCACTATGTAAAAGATTGACAGTTAAGTCTGGATATAAACATGATGAAACCTTTATACGATGTTGGGATTTAGACTATATTAAGGATACAAATGATTGGACACTTATAACTCATGCTGCTGACAATGATTCAAGCTTGTTTTTACAACAACATGAGATTAAAGAGTCAGGTACTGTTGTTCTACTAGAAAAATTAGACCGGATTATTACTTCACCTTTTAATCAAAAGGCATATACTGAGTTTTTGAAGAAAGTTGAATCTGTTGAAAAACATATTAGTATGATATTCCATAGATTTTTGTCAGGACCTCAAGCAGTAAAGATTTATATTAACGAAAATGAGATAAAGCCTTGGGACCCATTCCTTACGAATGAGGTAGCGACACAAGAGCTTGCCACTGAACAATTCAAGTTCGGTAATACTACAATTACAATTTCTCCGTATATCTTACCTCACCATTCAAAAATTACAAAAGGTACTTTTGATAGGGCTGAAGGATTAAAAGGATGGAATGCACATCAAGGATTTTATGTGTATCGAAATAAGCGTCTCCTTGTAGCCGGTACTTGGTTTAATATGTTTAAAAAGGAAGAACCTTTTAAGTTAGCGAGAATAATGCTTGATATTTCAAGTGATTTAGACTTCGATTGGAAGATAGATATTAAAAAGGCTGCTGCAGTACCTCCACAAGAAATCGTTCATGAAGTTGAGAAAATAGCGAAGATAGCCCGTGAAGCTTCGTACAGAGTTTACTATCATAGGGGTGCAAAACTCGCAGTAGACAATACGGTATCAAGTGTTGATTACGTATGGGAACAGATTTATAAACATGGTATTCTGTATCATAAAGTTAACCGCAACCATTCACTTTTATTGAACTTTATAACTACATTATCTTCGGAGCAAAAAAGAATGCTTAATGCCTACTTGGCTATTGTAGAAGAAAATACACCAAGTAACTTGCTTTCCTATGCTGTAGGTAAGCAGGAGAACAACGAAGGCAATAGCAATAACTCAGCACTTGATACAGAAGATGCCGTAAATCACATACGCGATATTATATATGCTTTTAGGATTTCAGGTTACAAAGATGATGAAATTGTTAATAGACTTAAACATATGAAGTCATTTATTCCCTACGAAAGACTTTTCCAAAGGCTTATGGAAGAAACAAATTAATTGTATTGTGTGAGGAGATGTCGATATGTCAAATTATAATGATGCAAGGTCTATGGCTCTATTATACTATAAAAAATTTATGACACAAACAACTGATGAGAATGAAGCAATTTACAAGGCAGCTGAACAAAGTATCACTTTTTATTCGGATGTGAGTGTAAATGAACTTGTCAAAGACCTTCAAGAATCATTAAATATTGGAGTAACTCTTCCTTCAATGTTAACTTCTAAGAACGATAGTGAACATATACCATGGTGGAATATCAAAAAGGGTGAACTAAAGCTTACGTTTTGGCATAGGTATGAACGCTACCTTCTAGAAAAAAAGCATTGGCCTTTAAAAGTGGTACAGAGTCTTGATGAAACAACAGATAAGATATTGGATATTCTCGAAGACCCTACTGATACAACGAGAATTTATGACAGACGAGGGCTAGTTATTGGTTATGTTCAGTCCGGTAAAACAGCTAACTATACTGCATTGATAAATAAAGCAATTGATGCTGGATTTAAGTTAATAATCGTTTTATCAGGAATGCATAATGATTTAAGAAGCCAAACACAAATGAGACTTGACGAAGAAGTATTAGGATTTGAAACTAGTACCACACAGTTAAGACAGCCTAATGAGGTGCTTGCAAAGTTAATTGGAGTTAGCACGCTTCCTGGAGAGAAGTTTGTTAATATTGGAACTTTAACAACACGTGATAATTCCGGCGATTTTAGCAGGAAGATTGCTAGGAATATAAATGTACATCCAGGTATGCAGCCATTCATCCTTGTTGTAAAAAAGAATGTGAGTGTTTTACAAAACATTCTTAATTACTATAGAAATGATAGTCCTTTAGCTCATTTAGCGACTCCATCTGCTCAGTATAAAACTGTACCTGGTATACCACTGCTTTTAATAGATGATGAAGCAGACCAGGCATCAGTTAACACAGCAGATATATACGATGATGATGGAAATATTATGGAAGACTATCATCCGTCAAAAATAAACGGGTTAATACGGCAAATATATTATACGTTTGACCAAAAAGCATATATTGGATATACTGCAACTCCGTTTGCAAATATATTTATTCATAATGAAGCCAACAGTGGTCTGTATGGGTCAGAGTTATTCCCAAAAGATTTCATTCTAGGTCTTCCGAAACCAGCTAATTATATAGGGCCTGCAGAGCTATTTGGGCTTAATAAAGATGATGATACATACATGCCATTAATCAGTATGGTAAATTATGACAATGATTTTGTGCCTGCACAACACAAAAGTAATCACACACCGTCTGCATTACCTGATACTTTAATTGAAGCAATATATTCATTTATTCTTACAACATCAGCTAGAAGGGCCAGAGGACAGCGTAATGTTCATAATTCCATGCTTATTCATGTCACACGTTTTAACAGTGTTCAAAATATTGTATACGAGATGGTTAAGGATGTTTTTTATGATATTAAACGTAGGGTAAAATATGGTGAGCCTAATAGTAATAATAATGTTAAATTAGCCCTAAAAAAGCTATGGGTGAGCAATTACTGTACAACATCAGAATACATGAAAGAGAACTTTTCTGAATTAGTCGGCGATGTTTCTATTCCATCATGGGAAGACATAGAGAAGGAGCTTGTGCCGACACTTGAAAGTATTATAGTTAAGGAAATCAACGGTTCTAGCGGTGATGCATTAGATTATAAAGAACACGAAACAACAGGGCTTAACGTAATTGCTATTGGTGGGGATAAGTTATCACGTGGATTAACCCTAGAGGGGCTAACCGTTAGTTACTATCTCCGTGCTAGTAGAATGTATGATACTCTTATGCAGATGGGGCGTTGGTTTGGTTATCGCCCAGGATATTTAGATTTATGCAGGATTTATACAACGCCTGATCTTGCATCATGGTTTAGACATATTGCTATAGCGACAGAAGAGCTGCGAGACTCTCTACATTATATGGATAGTATAAAAGCAACACCCGAAGAATTTGGACTAAAAATTCAAACTCATCCAATTATGTATATAACAAGTCAAGTAAAAATGCAGTCCGGTACGGTTCAACGTCTATCATATAAGAATACTGTAAGTGAAACTACTGTATTTGAAATTGATGATTCCTTCTTTGATAATAATTTTATGGCAACCGATCAATTTATTAGGAGCTTGGGGCAGCCTGTTGAAGACTATTTGATTAAGAAGGGTAGGTCACATGCCAAAGCAGAACACCTATTTTGGGAGAATGTAACTGGAGACTACATAATAGAATATCTATCCAAGTATAAGACTGCAAAAACTGCACCTAGAGCCAATAGTGAGTATTTACGTCGTTACATTGAAGCCCAAATGCAGAATGACGAGCTAGTAAGGTGGACTGTAGTCTTAATTAATACTGGAAATGAGCCAGGGTTTAGACTTGGTGGTCATGATATAAAATCAGGAATTGAACGTAAAGGTATAGAGGATGATAGAAGAGGTAAGAGAGTCTCTGTAAAAAGACTTATGTCTGCTGACCATGAGTATCTTGACTTTAGTATGGAGCAGCATAGACGTGTATTAGAAATAAAAAAATCTGCAAAAAATCCAGATGATGAAAAAACAAAGAGCGAACAAATTCGTGCACAATTGCGTTCACCTGAAGAAGGGTTACTGCTTATATATCCAATTGACAGAAAAGAAACAGAGTTATTAAAAACTGCAAGTCAAGTACCGATTGGTATTGCGTTAGTCTTTCCGGACAGTGGAAATGATACATCCGTAGAATATGCAGTAAATAATGTTTTTATGGAGATGGAGCAAAATGATTGATATTAAAAATGTACTTAGAAGCATAGACCAAGACCCAAGGCTTAACGATATAAATGCAACCCCTTCACTTGTTGCAAGGCTAATATCTAGTCATTCTGCCGTTCAATTAGTTGCAGCTGTTAGCAAGAATGATAGAAAAAGGCATTTACTTATAGCAATTCGAGAAAAACTAACTCCTGAAAAGCTCGAAAGCTTGCCAAAATGGTATGGACTAAGTATCGAGCAGGAGAAATTAACAATTTTAGACATTAGAACCTCGTGGTTTTTGATATTAAAACATACAAATGAAAGTGATAAAGATATATTTGAAGCAGTTATAAGTAACATATGTAACGAGTTATTGCTATTAAATGATAATGAAGCTATGTTACCAACGTTAATAAAGATCCTCGATAAATGGAAGTATTTCTTTACCTTATATAGTAGAGAAGGGTTATCTTCAACTGAGCAACAGGGGCTTTACGGTGAACTTTGGTTTCTCAGAGAGTTAATAGATTACTCACGCCTAACTAGTTTGGTTAAAAATTGGACAGGTATAGAGAAAACAACACACGATTTTCAGATTGGGAAAAGTGCTATTGAAATAAAGACGTCCGTTAGCAACAAGCCTTATTCTGCAAAAATTAATAACGAGAATCAGTTAGATGATACGAACTTAGCAAATTTATACTTGGCTTTTTTAGCATTACACCCTATGCTTGAAGGAGGGGAAACATTACCTGATATTATTAGTCAAATACGTAGGAAGATTGCTAATGACACTGAAGCAAAGCTTAAATTTGAAGAAAAATTATTCTTCTCGGGGTATGTTGAAAACCAGTCACACCTATATAAGACTGGCTATGCACTTCGAGATGTGATTGCTTTTTCTGTTAAAGCAGGTTTCCCAAGGATACTAAACGCTGATGTACCTGATGGTATAGGGGATATTTCATATTCAATACAAATTTCTGTTTGTGAACCATTCAAAGTCAATTTAGAACATGTTTTGCAACAAGTAACTAGCAATTAAGGAGTCTATTATGGAGAATTTAACTGACTTTGCAAAAAGTTTTGTAGAAGACGTTTTAAGTCAAGCTGACGCTGATGTTGTTTTAAAGGAAGATGCATTTACAGACATATTTTGCGGCTATTTGGTAAGTGCTGAACAGTGCATGGATTACGTTATATGTAATTTTAAAAAAAGTGTTCTTAATATAAAAATCAACGCTTATGAATATAACGAGTATTTTGGCACATTTACCCTTGTTATTTCTGACTTTGACCAATTTAGTATTATGTCAAAAATGAATAGTAAACTGTCTGATTCCTTGTTTCGAAGAGCACGTAATTTCTTTGAGAAGTCATGTAAGGGTTTAAAGAATAAACTAGAGGACTCAACGGAAGCTTTTGCTTTATCAGATATTATTGAAACAAACCAAAGGAATATAGATAAGCTCAAAATAATTATAATAACAAACAAAATAGCTACTAATGAAATACCATCCGATAGTAATATTGAAAGCATCGGCGTATCACACGATATTTGGGATATTGAAAGAATATATCAACTTCTGTACCAACAAAAAGGCCCTGAAGAAATACGAATAAAGATTGAAGAAATATACGGAGAGAGTCTTGGCTTCTTAAAAACTGACGATGATAATGAAATATATGATAGCTACGTAGGTATAATTCCAGGTAAGCTATTAGCAAAAATATATGATGACTGGGGTCAACGTTTGATTGAACGCAATGTTCGTTCATTCCTGCAAGCAAAAGGTACTATTAACCGTGGATTGAGGGACACTATAAACAAAGACCCTAGAATGTTTATGGCATATAACAATGGCATATCTACCATAGCTGAGCAATTAGTACTTAATCCGTCTCCCATAGATAATTATATACAAATTAAAGAGATGGTCGGCTGGCAAATTGTAAATGGCGGTCAAACGACAGCTTCTTTATATAATGCATTAAAAAGTAAGGCAGACTTAGATTCTGTGTATTTACAAATGAAATTAACCGTTATAAAAAAGGAAGAGCACGTGGATGATATTATTACATCAATTTCTAAATACGCAAATAGTCAAAATAAAATTACTATGTCTGATTTCAGTGCGAATGATAATTTCCATGTAACAATGGAAAACCTTTCAAGACGTGTTTGGGTTCCAAGTGTTAAGGGTAAAGCGACAACGAAATGGTTTTATGAACGTGCTCGAGGTCAATATTTGGTCGAGCTTAATAGGCAGCACACGGAATCAAAAAAACGTTTATTTAAGCAACAAAATCCAAAAAATCAAGTGATGAATAAAACAGCTGCTGCAAAATATGAGATGTCATGGTTACAGTTCCCTCATATAGTGAGTAGGGGAGCAGAGACGAACTTTGTATTTTTCACCGATATGGTTAAGGATAAACCAGACTTACAGCCCAATGAAGACTATTTCAAACACTTAGTTGCTAAAGCAATACTTTTTAGCACTTGTGATAAAATCGTAAAAAATAATAACTTTGGTGATTATAAAGCAAACGTTGTCACTTATACAATAGGACTACTTTCTTCAATCAGAAAAGGAAAGATTGATTTTGACACGATTTGGGCTAATCAATCGCTTGATAAAACATTATGTGCAGAAATAAGTGACTTGTCCATATGTGTATGGAAACATATAACAAAGCCTATCGTTGAGGGGACTAATATAACACAATGGTGTAAACGTGAAGAATGTTGGACTGAACTAATAAGAAGGTATAAAAGTAACGAGTTATAGTATTAATTTTTTAGGATAAAATTGACTATATTTTCGTTATTCAAATTTAAAATATGATATAATTAGCTTTTAGTATATTTGAAAAGAATTTTATTGACTTTATCAGTTTCTAAATGATATGCTGCAGGTATAGAATAAAATACTTTATTATTTGAAGACATAGTTTTGTGACGATATGGTAAGGGGGTAAAAAATGCAAAAACTGAATACCATTGACCTCTTTGCTGGAGCTGGAGGGCTTAGTTATGGGTTCTGTGAAACAGGATGTTTTGATGTTAAAGTTGCTGTAGAGTGTAATAAGTATGCGCAAGAAACGTATAAAAATAACCATCTTGGTGTGGATATATATGATAATATTTGTACAATAAATTATAAGAAATTAAAAGATAAATATGGTTCGTTTGATGTGGTTATAGGGGGACCTCCCTGCCAAGGGTTTTCCAATGCAAACAGGCAAAGAAATGAGCTTGTATCTGGTAATAACCAATTAGTAAATGAGTATATAAAGGCCGTGGAAGAACTGCAACCTAGTGCATTTGTAATGGAAAATGTAAAGACGATAAATTCTGATAATCATAAATTTTTTTTCTGTGAGAAAATTAGAAACGATGTTGAAAATCTAAATATTCCTTTGAATGAAGAAATTATACCGATTGCAGAGGTGACTTTTTTACCATGTGTTTTTGCAAATTTATTAAGTGGGTCTGACAGGTTAATCAAATATTCGATGGCGAAAGAGAATTATATCAAAATAAATACTATTTTTAGAAATGCTAAAAGTTACGATCAACTCTTTAACTACTTAAAAAAATATAGTAATCAGGTCTCAAAATTTTTAAATATATGGAATAGTCTACATGAAGAATTTTGGTGTGAAGACTATAGGAAGACCTTTTGTGAAGCGAAATTGATGCTAATAGATTTTATGACTCATAAAAAGAACTTCAAAGAACTTAAAAATGCATTAAAAATAATTATTGAAACTCAGAAAGCCTTTTACAAAATTAAGGAAGTTCGAGATAACAAAATAATACTTTCAGATATAATTATTGACAAAAAAAATTTTTGTATTAAGGTAAAAACATATAATAT
Organism: Ruminiclostridium cellobioparum subsp. termitidis CT1112; assembly: GCF_000350485.1. Taxonomy (GTDB): domain Bacteria; phylum Bacillota; class Clostridia; order Acetivibrionales; family DSM-1351; genus Ruminiclostridium; species Ruminiclostridium termitidis. The sequence continues at coordinate 1,513 of NZ_AORV01000051.1, read as the reverse complement.
TATAAATTATGTTATGGAAAAGTTTAGGGCGATAGGATATCACGTTAATAAAGGTATTGTTAATGCTGTTAACTTTGGAGTGCCACAAAGTAGAGAAAGGTTTATAATAATAGGTATAAAGCAGGGAGTTTCTGATAAAGAAATAGTAATGCCAGAAGCATTATTAAAGACGACAAAAGAGTTTTATACTATTGGGGATGCTATACAAGACATAGAAGAATACAAGACATCAATTGATGTAAATAGTGATGCTATTAAGAAAAAAGGAATAGTACCGGAAAGTCAGTTGCAAAATTATTTAAATAGCAACACTCTTGTTCTTCATAATCATGTTAATACCAATACTAAAGAAACTGCTCTTGAGCGTTTCAAAAATATTGCTCCAGGACAGAACTTCCACCATCTTACTGATAAATTAAAAGAAACATATAGTGACCCTTCACGTACTCAAAATACTATTTATCTAAGGTTAGACTATAATGTCCCTGCTGGAACCGTTGTAAATGTTAGGAAATCAATGTGGATTCATCCTTCAAAAGATAGGGCTATAAGTATTCGGGAAGCAGCGAGATTGCAATCTTTTCCAGACAAATTTATTTTTTATGGACCTAAAGATTCACAATACCAACAAGTTGGTAATGCTGTTCCTCCATTGTTAGGTAGAGCAATTGCAGAAAAAGTTCTTGAATTACTTGGAATGCAACCTAATAATAAATTAAAGGATGTAATTTTAAATAAATTTGAATCAATTACAAAAGAAGAATAATTAATTTATTTGATTTATTTGAAGATCCATATTAGATGGAAAAATAATTTTGTGAGGATCATAAAGGCATGTATCTAGAAGAATCATTAAAAAAACATGAGGAATTTTACTCCAAATATATAACGCTTAAAACTCATTTAGTAGATAAAGTATATAAAGAATTGCCGTTTAGGCAATATATCATAGATGAAAATAAGATATTATTGAATGACCATGGAAAAGAGCATGTAGAAACAGTTCTTAAAAGAGCCTCTGATTTAGTAAATACTGAAACAATTAATTTATCAGATTATGAAAAATTTATATTATTAATTGCTATTTTACTACATGATGTAGGTGTAGTTTTTGGAAGAGAAGATCATGAATTAAATGGTCGAGAAATCTACAAAGATATATTCGAGATTATAAATTACGATAGTATTGAGGCACGGCAAGTTTTAAAAATTGCTGAGTGTCATACTGGTAAAAATAAGGAAAATGGTGACAAAGATAAAATCTATTATCTTTATGAAACAGAACAATTAAAGCATGGTAGTATTAGAAATAGATTACTTGCTGCTATACTTAAGTTCGCTGATGAGTTAGCTGATGATGAAAGTAGATCATTTAAACAAATGCTCAAAAATAAACTAATTCCTAAAAACAGTGAAATATTTCATGCATATTCATTTTGCCTTTATACTCCTGAAATATTACATGATACAAAATCTATCAAGTTAACATATAATATCCCTTATGAATTTTTAG
>NZ_AORV01000050.1 GCF_000350485.1 Ruminiclostridium cellobioparum subsp. termitidis CT1112 | reverse complement strand
GACAGACCTGGATATAAGGAATTTGTCAAACACCCAGGACAATATAGTAGTCTATGGTAACGACGGCACCGACAACAGGGCGTTGAAAACCGATATAACCGGAGTGCTGCAGGTAGCCCCATCCAAGACTTTTACAAACCAGTCCGAAAGCGTGACAACAGCAGATACCTATACCGGTTCAACAGCAAGGGATATTTCATTGCAAAATCAATATTCCTTTTTTGTTAATAATACCGGTGCGGATTCAGTTACGGTAAAAGTTCAGATAAGCCCCGACAATACCCTGTGGATTGATGACAGTACGGAATTTGAAGTAGCTGCGGCCTCTGCAGATATTTTAACTCCCACCAGATTCGCAAATTTTGCAAGAATAGCCTACAGATCCACCGCGGAGGGCTCCAGTACTACGGCAGATATAATTTACCAGTCACAGGCCTGATAAAATCAGCTCGTTTATTGTGGGCTGAAAAATATAAGATTTTTATATTTTAATCCAATTGTGATTTCTATAGTATTATCAAAAATTTTATAGGGTTAAACATGACTTCCCATATAAAAAAACAAATATTAATGTTATAATATAGGTATTATTGTTTTTTCAACTGCCTGATGACGCGTATTTTTAAAACGCAGAATTATAGAGCGGGAAACTCAATTTGAGTTTCCCGCTTTTAATATATTTTAAAGAAAAGAGGATATAATGAAAAGAAGTATAAACTTGCAACAATTAATAGCTAAAGCAGGTGAAATGGCTGTAGCAAATGAATGGGGAGAAAGGGCTTACAAGATTAATGCGGCTATCCTGAAGAGGGATCAGAATAACTCTGCAGCCTGTACCAGGCTTGCAAAATATTATAGGCTTAACGATAATATCGAAGAGGCAAAACAAATGTATTTAAAAGCTCTGGATATTGATCCTGAAAACAGGGGGGCTATTAATAACCTTAACGATATTGAAAAGGATAATGAAGAAAATGAAGAGGTAGATAATTATGGTTCTATTGGTGATTTGCTTAAAGCAGGTCAAAAATCAATGACCAAAGGTAAATACAGACTTGCTTCCAAATTATTTTTGAAGGCTTATAATATTGAACCCACATTAACTGCGGCTGTGAGTCTCGCCGGAGCGTATAAGAAAATGGATAAAACCGATCTGGTTGAGAAGCTGTACAGGGATACCCTTGATTCGGCCCAATCTGACGCTGAGATACTCAACATAAATAAAATTTTCACTTTAAATGGACTGAAGATGGTTTGAAGATTTGACATTAAATGGATACTGCATACAAAAGTGGCAAAAAATTAAATTTTTTTAATTTTTTGCTTGTAGTTTTGATTAAGAAGTGATATAATGCATTCCATGGGTTATTTATTAATAGACAAAACTTCCTTT
>NZ_AORV01000049.1 GCF_000350485.1 Ruminiclostridium cellobioparum subsp. termitidis CT1112 | reverse complement strand
GGGTGCACCCTTATTTTATGAAGTTAGTACGGAAGTAACCTGTTGATATAAAAATCATACACGTAAAGCAACCGTCAAAATTAACCGGTACAACCCGTTAATCCATTTACTGTTCCAGCGGTAACCATTACCTTAAAAACTTTTTTATCTCAAACTCGGCCTCATGCATGCCGTATTTTTCAGATTTTATTCTTACAAATGCCCTGCCTGAGCGTCCTGCAGTCTTTATCCAAAAGGCCCGGACTCCCCCGATAAGTGCTATGCATTTTGGGCCTATGATTTCAATAGGTCCTTCGGTTTCAACAACCATGGCATCACTTGCGTAATTCATCAGGTTGTCATTCTGATCCAACGCCCTCACTACAATTCTGGTGACATCATAGGTATCGGCTTCAATCAACTCCCTGCTGTCGGGCCGTACTTCAAGATGTGTACTTTCAGACGTTGACTTGACAACGCTCTTCACTATTTGGCCGTTTTTACAGCCTTCAAATCTGAAACTTATCCGCTGGCCTCCCCAATTGCTTACATAGGTGCCAAACAACCTCATTCCGTCATCCATTGACAGTTTGTATTTAAGCATGAGCCTGCCCATCGCCAGCTTTGAACTCATGGGAAGATTCATTCCATATTTGGAAGCATGACGGAGAATATTTTTCATCCTGAGCGAATCCTTTGCAGAGATATTCTCATATTTTGTCAAGAGATCACCTATAAAATCATCTATTCTGACAGGCGGATGCTTAAGATTGGGAAACAGCTTCCTGTCGGGATAAAAGGTCTTAATATATTCATTGTCCTTGTACAGCTTGATATGGTCACAGTTTGTGAAGGCATACACCGTTCCCAGATCTCCTCCGGAATGTTCACCTATATCCATGGAGGAGGAAATTTCAAGTACGGGTGTATGGTCCTGCTGGGATGCATATACATACCACGCCAGTTTAGGTATCCTGAACATATCACTGACACCGTGATAGCATATTCTGTCTCCGCTGCCGAAATCCTTATGGGTATTGTAGTCCGACATGCACCATCCTATGGCGCCGCTTATCCGGTCACTGCCCAGCATATTGTCCAATACCCTCATATGTCTCAAGGCGTGTTCAAGTCTTCTGCCCTCATTGTCAAAGCGCTTTACGGGAAACATGTGACCGTTGTGCTCCGTTACAAGGTAAGGGGCGTTTGTACCCGTAACCTTTGAGGGCAGCTCCAGCGCAGCATTTGAGCCGTGATGAGAAAAGTCATTGTAGGTATATACATCTTCGAGAAGCCTGCTGTCCTTGAAATTCCTGACTCCACCGGTTTGCCTGGTATTATCGAGTTCATGTGCTATTCTGTTTGTCTTTACATAAAGGTCATCGCAGTCTGCAGATTCATTTATTCTAACACCCCACAGGACTATGGCGGGATGGTTTCTATCCCGGAGGATCATATCCCTTACATTCCGGCAGGATAATTCCTTCCACTTTTCATTTCCAATATGCTGCCAGCCCGGTATTTCCTCAAATACCAACAATCCGATCTCATCACACCTGTCAAGGAAATGCCGGGATTGGGGATAATGGGACGTTCTCACCATATTTACTCCCAGTTCGAATTTCAGCAGATCGGCATCCTTCTTCTGGGCTGTTTCCGGCATGGCATAACCCGTATAAGGGTATGCCTGGTGCCTGTTCAAGCCCATAAGCTTAACTCTTTTTCCGTTGAGATAAAAGCCGTTTGTTCTGAATCTGGCCTCTCTGAACCCAAACCTGACCTCATAGGAATCCACTTCGGTATCATTTATTTTTAATATTGCCTGCAAAGTATATAGTACGGGGTTTTCAATATCCCATAACCGGACGCCCGAAACCTTTCCCGTGACTTTTCCTTTGGCAGAATTCCCAATTGTGCAGTTAAATCTGCTTACCGGCTCGTTCAGGCTGCTGATAAGTTTGAATTCAACGGACATTCCCGGACACACCCGGGAAAGCTCCACATCCATATCCAGGATTTTTGCAGGTGCAAGTACATCAAGGGTTCTTACGAATATATCCTTTATATGGGTTTTTTCCCGGACCTCCAGATATACCTCACGGTATATCCCCCCGTATGTCAGATAGTCAATAACTTTTCCGAATGGAGGAATCTCTTCTCTCTCGGTGGAATCGCACACTATAACAAATAAATTACCTGCTCCGTATATGACCCGATCAGAAATATCTATGTCAAAAGGCGTATAACCGCCCGAATGCTCGGCAATGAAGCTGCCGTTTATATATAGCCGGGCATGTGAGGCTATTCCTTCAAACCTCAGAAGGAGAGCTTTTCCCTTTAATTCACGGGCGATATTAACCGGCTTTCTGTAGCAGGACACAAACTGGTACTCAGACTCATCAAAATTATTATAATCAAGAATTATATTGGTATGGGGTATGTTGACCAATTCAAAATTACTGTCATCACTGCCTGTTAAATATTTCTCACAAAAATCCATTTTGTACTGCCAGCCGAAGTTAAGATTTATTTTCTGCATAATAGCCATCCTTCTAGCACTATGTCAACTCTAAAATGTACATTACCGATGAGTACAAGGCGGAGGAATGAGTAATACTGTATGTATTGCGATTAACGACAAAGCAGTAATACGGAAATTCAACCATCGGTAATATATAGAATTAGGGTTGACATAGTACTAATTATCAGTGAATTGACTGTCTAATTTATTATATATTTATGATAAGCTTCTTAGTGCAAAATTAGTATACAAAAATACAGTTTGGCCTATACAATATTCCATGCCTGTAAAAAATATTAAAGCTCCTGCATTTCTGCAGAAGCTTTGTATACAACCTTACTGATGACTTTTGTAATCCATGAAAGCCTGCCTTATGGCTTTTCTTCCACTTTGTCTTATTGGTATGGTAAACCCGTTTTTCATTATGAACACATCATCTTTCATGAGTGATATGTGATCCATATTGATTATGAACCCTCTGTGACACCGCAGAAATCTGTTATCTGTCAATAATTCCTCCATGCTGGTCATGGAATAATGAACCCGGAGTGTTTCCAGCCTGGTAGTAATCACTGCTCCATTCCTGATTGCCTCAATACAATAAATATCCTTTAACCTAATTTTTATAATTTCCTTATTAACGGTAAGTTCAATACATCTTGCATTTGAATTGAGAACCTTCTTACAGCGATTCAGGGCTTTTCCGACCTGTTCATATGTAATGGGTTTTACAAGATAATGAGTAGCTGCCACTTCAAATCCGTCGCTCTTATGTTCCAGGCTTGAGGTAGTAAAAATTATTTTACATTCCTCGTCGGTTTCCCGGATTTTTTCAGCTACGGCTACACCGTTTATACCCGTCATATATATATCCAAAAATAAAATTTTAAACTGCTCCTTTGTAAAAGCGCTTAAAAGCTCCTCTCCACAGTCAAACTCAACAAGTTCCACAATGGACATGGTATTTTCGGCGTATTGCAGTATGTACTCACTTAATAGAGCCCGGTCAAATTTATTATCGTCACAAATGGCTATCTTCATATTAATTTCCCTCTATTTTTCTTGAATTATATCATGTTTGAGAGCATTTTTTCAACGCCTCGACATTATTTCGTATGGAATTGCACGTTTTGACATTGAATTGCACGACCTCCTTATTATTTATAGTAAAATATGTTAAAATTTAAATAATTTTATAAAAGTAGTTAAGTAATTATAGTTTAAAATTATATCAAAAGAGGCGAGATACTTCATGAATAAAAAGGGATTTAATTTTAAGACAGACTATAAGCTCAGAACTAAAGCATCAACAATAACAACTTTTAAATTAAAAAGTTTAAGACAGTTCTCATTTAACAGTGTAGCCTATTCTACACTTCAGGAGACTTTCAACGCTTTAAGAAGCACTAAGCAGGTGTCTGTCAACGGTGTTTATTATACCACACTCCAGGAGGCTATCAATTCCGTATCGACCTCAAAAGAAACATTGATTACACTGCATTCGGATATAAAATTGTTTAACAGAAACATTTATATCTGCCAAAACCAGAATATAGTTCTTGATCTGGCGGGTTATAATATCAGCAGTTACAACGGTGACGGCACCATATATCTGGAAGGTTCGCTGACCGTTTTGGATTCCAGTTCATCCAGAAGCGGATTTATTGAAAATACTTATTCAAATGGTATTGGAATCTATTTTTACCATTCCGGTGCTCTGAATCTGTACGGAGGAACCATTAAAGCCTCCTGCTCCCTGTACAGCTGGAACGAATATTACAGCCCCAGGGTAATAATTGACGGAGGAACCATTGAGAGCAAATGCTTTGGAGTTTTCATCCGCAATATTGAAAATTTAAAAATAAGACGCGGTATCATACGAGGCGGTGTTTCGTCCTTTGACACCGGCGACTGAATTTCCCGTATGCCCTTGTGAAAATTCCGTCTGAAATATAATCCGGACGGAATTTTATTTATGTGTATTATTTATTTCCTGCTTAGGTATAGCCATTTTCTTAACATCCGACTTTTATCGAACCTTCATCAATTCTTTATGGGTTTTATATTTTTCTTTTTTTCCTGTTTTCCATTTTATATTTCATAAACATATCATATTTGTGGTAATTATTTGTATCAATATAAGTATATAGAATAAATAACCCTAAATAAGAAAAACTAAAATATAATTCCAAAAATAACGATGTACGGAGGTAAATTATGGGCAAAAAAGACGCACAGCTTGACGGACACGACAACAGGCGAATGACAGCGCACAGACCCACAGATAATGAGGGCACCGCAGCATGGACCATGGAAAAGACAAAACAGAAGCACACCGATGTCATCATTCCTGATGAAGAAGGCGTTTCAGAAGCAAAAAAATGGGTAGATAACGGTAGTAGACTCTAAGTAAAAATAAAATAACGGGGTGATTTTTTTATGTCGAAAATTAAAATGACGGTGGATGGTAATACGGCTGCCGCGTATGTCTCTTATGCATATACCGATGTGGCTGCCATTTACCCTATTACGCCATCGTCCAATATGGCAGAATCAGTAGATGAATGGTCTGCCAAGGGCAAAAAGAATATATTCGGACAAAAGGTCCGTGTTGTAGAAATGCAATCGGAAGCAGGAGCAGCGGGAACACTGCACGGTTCACTGCAGGCGGGAGCTCTGACCACCACCTTTACTGCTTCCCAGGGACTTTTATTGATGATACCCAACATGTACAAGGTAGCGGGAGAACTCCTGCCTGCCGTTTTTCACGTCAGCGCCAGAGCTATAGCAAGCCAGGCTCTGTCCATATTCGGAGATCATCAGGATGTAATGGCCGCCAGACAGACAGGTGTGGTTATGCTTGCTTCAGGCTCGGTCCAGGAAATTATGGATATAGCCCCGGTAGCGCACCTGGCGGCAATCAAGGGAAGACTTCCTTTTATGCATTTCTTTGACGGCTTCAGGACTTCCCATGAAATACAGAAGGTAGAGGCCCTCGAATATGATGATCTGGCAAGTCTGATAGATTACCAGGCCTTAAAAGAGTTCAGGAACAGGGCCCTGTCACCCAATCATCCTGTTACCAGAGGAACAGCTCAGAATCCGGATGTATACTTCCAAAACCGGGAAGCTTCAAATCCATACTACGACAATATAGTCAACATTGTGGAAGAATATATGGACAAAGTCGGAGAGCTCACAGGCAGAAAACATGGCCTCTTTGACTATTACGGCGCTTCCGATGCTGAAAACATTATAATAGCAATGGGTTCAATCACCGACGTAATTGAGGAAACCATTGATTATTTGAACAGCAGCGGGGAAAAATACGGCCTTGTAAAGGTTCATTTATACAGACCCTTCTCAATTAAACATTTACTGAAGGTAATTCCCAAGACAGTTAAAAAAATAGCCGTTCTGGACAGAACCAAGGAACCGGGCGCAATCGGCGAACCCCTTTACCTTGATGTAAAAGCTGCCTATTACGGAATCGAAAACGCTCCATTGATTGTGGGAGGACGTTTTGGCCTGGCTTCAAAGGATACAACCCCGGCTCATATAAAGGCTGTTTATGACAATCTGAAACAGCCAAGCCCGAAGGACAGATTTACAATCGGCATAGTGGATGATGTGACAAATACATCTCTCAATATTAACGAACACATAAATGCCACTCCCAAATCAACCTTCAAGAGCCTGTTCTGGGGACTGGGTTCCGATGGCACTGTAGGCGCCAACAAGCAGGCCATAAAAATTATCGGCGATCATACCGACAAATATGTGCAGGCTTACTTTGCGTACGATTCAAAGAAATCGGGCGGTGTTACCATGTCCCATCTGAGATTTGGGGACCAGCCCATAAAGTCTGCCTACCTTGTTCATGAAGCCGATTACATTGCCTGTCACAACCAGTCCTATGTAAACCAGTACGATCTGCTGAAAGGCATTAAGAACGGTGGTACCTTCGTACTCAACTGCCTGTGGGATGAAAAGGAACTTGAAGAACATCTCCCGGCAGAAATAAAGCGTCAGATTGCCGGGAACAATGTACAGTTCTATACCGTCAATGCATATTCAATTGCCGAAAACATCGGCCTTGGAAACAGAATCAATATGATAATGCAGGCCGCATTCTTCAAACTGGCCAACATAATCCCCCTGGATGACGCTGTCCGTTACTTGAAGGAAGGGGTTGTCAAAACCTATGGAAGAAAAGGCGAAAACGTTGTAAAAATCAATCAGGAAGCAATTGACAAAGGTATAAATTCCGTGGTCAAAATTAATGTTCCCGAAGCCTGGAAGGATGCACAGGATACTGCACAGCCAACCCTTGACGAACCTGATTTCATAAAGAACATGCTTCGTCCCATAAATGCCATGAGAGGTGAAGACCTTCCCGTAAGTGCCTTTGTGGAACTGGAAGACGGAACTCTTCCCAACGGTACTTCGGCTTATGAAAAGCGCGGCATAGCTGTTAACGTTCCTGAATGGAATCACGATACCTGCATACAATGCAATATTTGTTCTCTTGTATGTCCTCATGCAGTCATCAGACCTGTTCTTGCAACAAAGGAAGAACTGACTGATGCGCCTGAAAGCTTCATAACCAAACAGGCTGTGGGCAAGGGAATGGAAGAATACCAGTTCAGAATACAAATAAGTCCTATGGATTGTACCGGCTGCGGCAACTGTGCCGATGTATGTCCTGCAAAGCCGAAGGCACTGGTTATGAAGAAGCTCAGCACCCAGACCGAACATGAAATCCCCAACTATGATTTTGCTACCAACAAGATTTCATATAAGGGCGGAAATTTCGGCGGCAAGACAATCAAGGACAGCCAGTTCAGAAAGCCTCTCATGGAATTCTCCGGGGCCTGCGCAGGCTGCGGTGAAACACCATACATCAAGCTTGTAACACAGCTTTTCGGAGACCGCATGATGATTGCCAATGCCACAGGCTGCTCATCCATATGGGGCGCCTCCTACCCGACCAGCTCATATACCGTAAATAATGAAGGCAAGGGTCCTGCCTGGGCCAACTCACTGTTTGAGGATAATGCCGAATTCGGTTACGGCATGTATCTGGGCATCAAGCATATAAGAGAACGCATCAGCGACATAGCTCTTCAGCTTGCAGGCACGGATGTGGACGAAAACCTCAAAGCAGGGCTCATTGCATGGACAGAGAGCGTTGAGGATGGCGCGGCTTCAAAGGGAGCCAGCGAAGAGCTTCTCGAAGCAATCAAGGCCTATACTCCAAAAGACCAGCCACAGGCACAGCTGATAGCAGAACTTTTGGAAAAACAGGACTACCTGGTCAAGCGTTCGGTATGGATTGTGGGCGGTGACGGCTGGGCATATGATATCGGCTACGGCGGACTGGATCACGTGCTTGCCTCTGGCGATGACGTCAACGTGCTGGTCTTTGATACCGAAATTTACTCTAATACAGGCGGTCAGGCCTCAAAGGCAACTCCTACCTCGGCAATTGCGAAGTTTGCCTCCTCAGGAAAGAAAGCCGCAAAAAAAGACCTGGCAGCCCAGATGATGACTTACGGCAACGTCTATGTTGCACAGGTCGGAATAGGAGCCGACAGGAACCAGCTGCTCAAGGCAATAGCTGAAGCTGAAGCCTATAAGGGGCCTTCAATCATCATAGCTTATGCTCCGTGTATCAGCCACGGCATTAAGGACGGTATGGGAAGAAGTATAGCAAACTCTGCCGATGCGGTTGCTTCAGGCTACTGGCACCTGTTCAGATACAATCCCGATCTCAAACCGGAAGGCAAGAATCCTTTCAGTCTTGATTCGAAAGAACCGAAGTCAAGCTTCAGAGATTTCCTCATGAACCAGGTCAGGTACTCTTCTCTTGCAAAGCAGTTCCCTGAAGAGGCCGAAGATTTGTTCAGCAAGGCTGAAGAACATGCCAGAGAGAAATATGCAAAGCTTAAGAAAATGGCAGAATAGGAATATAGGTTGAACTGTACCGCAAGACAATGCGGGAAATAAAAAAACTGCTTTGGGCCAGATGATGAGGACCAAAGCAGTTTTTTATACGAAAAAGTACAGATATAATACCTGAATTAATATTAATTATAGTGCGCGAGTACAACTTCAAAAAATGGAAAGCTCTATTAAAAGCACATGCCTGAATTTGTAGGCGAAGCACAAGTGTTTTTGCTGGCAAATCGGCAGGAAGCCGATTTGAACAGAACCCCGAGACAGGATGTCGAGTGTTCTGCGACAGCAAAAACATTTGTGCTGAGCTGTACAAAATTCAGGCATGTGCTTTGTGAGCTATCCATTTTTTGTAGTTAGTACGGGAGCACTATATCAATATTCATTACACGTTATTGATTCTGACTGAAAGCCTCTACCAGCACCTTCAAATTTTGGTCCATGGCTTTTATATAGCTGTCTGCAGGAGCATTTCTCTCTCCGGTGGCAACAGGATCAAGCATGTATACCTTCGCCCCCGTTTCTTTTGCAATAGACCCGGCTGATTTCTGGGAATACTGCGGCTCTGCAAAGAGAACCTTTACCTTTGTTTCTCTGATCTTATCTATCAATTCTGCAAGTTCTCCCGCACTTGGCTCGGTTCCGGGTTCTCTCTCCACAACAGAAACAATATTCAGTCCAAACTCTTTTGCAAAGTATGGGAACGCTTCATGGAAGGTCACTATATCCTTGTTTTTAAAGCCGTCCAGCTGCTGGTGCATCTTTTCCCTTTGCTGTTCCAGCAATTTTACATATTTATCGGCGTTTTCCCTGTAGGCGGCGGCATTTTTCGTGTCGGAGGCCGCCAGTCCTTCAGCGATGTTTTTCACCTCACTGATGGCCCCTGATATACCCACCCAAACATGGGGATTTTCCTCACCGTTGTCGTCCTTTAACAGTTCAATACCCTTTGAGGCCTCGATGATGTCCAAATCCGGCTGCTGCTTTATGACTTTATCCATAAAGGCCTCCATGCCCGCTCCGTTTATTACAAAAGCATCCGCCTTTTCCAGTGTCTTAAGGTCTGCGGGTATCAATTGATAATCATGAAGACAGCCGGTCTGCGGCTCGGTCATGTTGATAAGCTCCACATCCGGTATATCGGCTGTTATATTTTTTGTAAAAACATAAATGGGGTAAAAGGATGTAACTATGGTGTAGGTGCCGTCATCAATTTTTTTGTTTTTGGCCGCCGTACAGCCTGCCAGAGTAATTATGCCGAATATGCCGGCAATAGCTAGGATCAGCGCTGTCAGCCTCTTTTTAGATTCTTTCCTGATATTTTTATTTGTAATCAAAATCATCCTCCTAATATAAATGACGCAAACGGGAATCATTCGCATTTATATTATATACCAAGAAAGTGAAATTTAAAACAATATTTTATAGTCACCACCATTTTTTCCTTTTAAAATACATAAGCATGAATAACGATATTCCCAGCATGATCATCCATAAAACAGGGTACATCCAGGGCCAGTTCAATTCAGGCATATTCTTCAGATTCATTCCGTATACTCCCACAATAAAGGAGAGCGGCATGAATACAGTAGAAATAATGGTGAGAACCTTCATTATTTCATTCATCCTGTTGCTGCTGCTGGAAAGGTACACATCAAGCATACTTGATAAAATATCCCTGAGAGTTTCGGTAGTGTCCATGACCTGTACGATATGATCATACAGATCACGTATATATATTTCGGTGCTCTCCTGCACCAGCAGGCTTTCACCACGCTCCAGAAAGGACAGCACCTCTCTCAGGGGCCATACCGACTTGTGCAGGAACAATATCTGCCTTTTCAGCTTGTGAATGGTTCCCAGGGTTTGCCTGCTGGTCCTGACAACCATTTCGTCCTCAACTGTTTCAACCTGATCACCAAACACTTCAAGCACGGCAAAATAATTGTCCACAATTACATCCAGCAGGCTGTAAACAAGGTAATCGGCGCCCAGCTTTCTGAAGCGGCTCATTCCCTGCTGCAATCTTTTTACCACAGGTTCAAATACATCGGTGTCCTTTTCCGAAATGGATATTACGTAATTTCTCCCGAGTATGAAACTCACCTGATCTATTTCAAATTCTCCAGCGCCCTTATGGTAAAAAAGCATTTTGGCACAGATAAAGATATAGTCATCATTGACATCTATCCTGGGTCTCTGGTCGGTATTTAAGATATCCTCCAAAATAAGCGGGTGCAGATTGAATATTCTACCCACGGTTTCAAGCACATTTACATCGCTCAGCCCTTCAACATTCAGCCATCTTATGCCTGCCTCCCTGTTCTGAAGATTTTCCAGTCCTCTTGAGTCAATGGACTTTTGCTCAAAGTTTTCCTCATCATAATCTATCAGAGTTATTAATGTGGTCTCACGTTTTTTTTCTCCGATGTGGACAAGCGTCCCGGGTGGTAACCCAATTGTTCTTGAACGGGATTTTACAAGCTTCTGCATATGTACTCCTTCATATACAATTACAATTTATAACTAAAGTGAGATTTCAAGCTTAACCAGTCTGGCAATGACTTTTACATTTTTAGTGCTGATGGTCTCGGTAACCAGAGTCCCCTTATTGCTTACCAGCAATAGCTTGTCGGCCTGAAGCCTTTTTACCTGTCTCACTGCTCTTGTCTCATTATATTCAATAAAATAGATTCCATCCGTTTCAATATCACCGGTCAATACACAAAGGGCTCTGTCGCCTTTAAAAATTCTAAAACCCGACATATCGGCATCCTGGATATTCAAATAAAACACTTTTTCCTTTTGAAAACCTTCCACCTTGTTCTTTTCGATGGGTAAAAGCTTTTTCTCAATCAACCGGTCCATTTTATAGTCATATACCGGCACGGTTTTCAGAATATTTCCAAAGGCATCGTCCCAGACCTCCTGTACAGGTTGGTTTTGAGGTGCTTTGGGCTGTACGGGGGTATTCGGAACCCTTCCGGCGCCAGCGCTTGCCGCGGCATTTTTCACATTTCCCTCATACTTGACGGTATTGCTGTCCTCTGAGGCAAACAGGCCTATGGGGCCAAGCTCAAAATCCAGGGCTTTGGATACCCTCCCTATCATATCGTCGCTGATTATCTTCTTTCCCGACTCTATATCAAGGATAAAACTTTCCGAAACTCCCAGAGTCCTTCCCAGCTGTTTTGCCGACAATCCCTTTTGCAGCCTTAATTTATTTATTTCCTGACCAATTCTGCTCATGTAAAATTATCCTTCACTTTCATCCGGTTTATTTTTGTCTGGCCCACAATACCAGCATAAATGAATTATACTTATCGAATTCATTGCCGTTGAAATCGGCAAAGAGCCTTAGCTTTTTAAAGCCGGCCTGGCTGAGAGCCTCTGTCAGTTCATCCTGCCGCAGAGGGTAAAGAGTGACCTGGTTATCCAGACTTTTCCCCTCCACAGTAAGCCTTGTATTAAAAGCTATTGTATTATCCTGCTTATTGTAATCATAATTTCTTTCAAATGTAAGCCCGACACTTTTATTTTCTATTGTGGGCAGGCTTTTTATTTCTCTGAGTAATATTCTATCAAAGTTTATAATCTGCAGTACAAGACTACCGTCACTTTCCAGGGTATTTTTCACGCTTGCCAGAAACTCTTTTATTTGCTGCAGATTTTCAAGATGAACCAGGGAATTGCCGATACAAAAAGCCATGTTAAACTTTGCTGACAGCTTTTCATCAACCCCGAGCATATCAGCCTGCACAATATTCAGTGAACCTCCGGCTCCATTCATTTTACTGTCGAGCTGTTCAAGCATTCCGGCATCCTGATCCACAGCAGTCACATTATAGCCCTGCGCTGCCAGTTCCAGGGAATACCCTCCCGTTCCGCATGCTATATCCAGTAAGTTCCTGGGCGGATTGCCCGCCACTTCCTTTATAAACTTTACCTGCTCTTCACCCGCAGGAAAGATATAGTCATAATATTTCGATATTTGTTTGTAAAATTCCATATGTCTCAATCCCTTAACAATTTGTATTTTGGTAGTTTATATATTAATATTGCAAATAAATTAACACCAGCACTTTATTCCATATATACGGCTGTCAGGAATTTGATTTTTATGCCCTCCCTGGAAAACATTATTTCATGTTCTGTGGGGACACTTTCTGTAAAGCCGCTGGCATGCAAATCTTCTGTGGTATACTTTATTATAAACCCATTTTCTTCAAAATATTTAACCGATTCCCTGAAAAGTTCGTTATTATCCGTTTTAAACCATATCTCAGAGCCAGGCTTTAAAAAAGTCTTATATCTTGTCAATTGTTTCCCGTGTGTCAGCCTCTTCTTTTTATAGGGAGATTTGGGCCAGGGATTGCAGAAATTTATATATATTTTTTCAATTGCATCTGTGGGGGCCAGCATGTCATCTATCAGTTCAATATTTTGTGACATCAGCTTGATGTTGTTTATTTCAGTTATTCCTGCGGCGGAATATTCCGATTCTATCTTGCGCTTTGCAAGCGCAAGCACTTCACTTTTTATATCCACCGCAATATAGTTTATTTGTTGATTGGCAGCGGCAACTTTTGAAATAAATCCGCCTTTTCCGCATCCCAGTTCCAGATGCATGGGGCTGTCATTCCCAAACAGTTCCCTCCATTTTCCCTTCATTTCGGGCGGATTGTCAATATAAAAAGGACATGCTGCCAATTCAGGCCTTGCCCAGGGTTTCCTTCTGAGTCTCACACTCGCTTACCTCCATATCGGTGCTCCTGCACGCTATAAATAGTAATAAAATGACGCTTGCTAAAAGATATTGTACATTCAGTAAGGTAATGTGTCTATAATAATTTGTACCCAAAATTAATCAGACAAACCAATTTGCCCGCCGTAAACTTTATAAAAGCATAAAGGGTCAATCCCCCGGCCAGCGGCATTAATGAATACAGAAGAGCCAATAACTCCGTTATTAATATAACTTTATCAATATAATTTTTTGCAGCTTGACTTAAGGCCGGCAGTTTTGTACGCTATAAATATATTTATTCCCATAAAGTATAGAGAGTACTTTTATACAATTCACAAAATACTGAATTGTACAGCGGAAGTATGGAGGAGAAAATGGATTTTTTATTGTTCGTTCTAAAATCAATCGTACTTGGTATAGTCGAAGGAATTACCGAGTTCCTGCCCATTTCATCGACAGGACATCTGAGGATATTTGAAAGTCTCATGCATTTTGAGAGTACAACTCCGCACTATGTTGATATGTATACATACGTTATACAGCTGGGAGCAATACTTGCCGTAGTACTTCTTTACTGGAAAAAAATCAAGGATACCATTATAAATTTCTTCCCAAGTAAAGTTGGATATGAAAAATCAGGCTTCAAGTTTTGGTTCATGATTGTAATAGCATGCGTTCCGGGAGCTATTTTAGGTATATTGTTCAACGATCTCGCAGATAAATATCTTTCAGGTTCCATAATTGTAGCCGTTGTACTTTTCCTTGGAGCCATCTGGATGATATATGCGGAAAATAAATTCCGCAACAACAATCTGACAAAACAGAAACTCAGCGTTACACCAAAGCAGGCTTTAATTATAGGTCTCTTCCAATGTCTCGCAATAATTCCGGGCATGTCCCGTTCAGCCTCAACAATAATCGGAGGTTGGGTTTCAGGGCTTTCAACCGTGGTTGCGGCCGAGTTTTCCTTCTTTCTGGCAATACCCGTCATGTTTGGAATGAGCTTTTTGAAAATATTTAAGCTGGGCGGTTTTAATCTACTGTCCGGAACCGAAATCACAGCCCTGATTGTGGGCTTCATTGTGTCCTTTATAGTGGCGGTGGCCGTTATAAGCAAGTTCATATCCTACCTCAAGAGAAAGCCTATGAAGGGATTCGCCTATTACAGAATGATTTTTGCCGTAATTGTGATTGTTGCAGGTTTACTTAAGATTTTTTAACGTTTGCTAATTAGTTTATATTTTGCTTTATCTCAGTATTTTTTTATGTAAAAAAAAGGAATACCCTGATTTGTCAAGATACTTCTTATACAAATAATTGTAAACTTATTCTCAACATTTGGAATTAAGAACGGGTGTCATAATAAGTCATATATTGTATAATAAGATATATTTATATCAGGGAGGAAATTTAATGAAGAGTATAAAGCAAAAATTAATACTATATTTTTCTACTTTCATGGCTCTATTTTTTGTATTATTGTGCGTAGTTAATTATGTAAGCGTTTCAAACCTGTTAATGGATTCCTCTGAAGCCCAGTTAGTCACGAGAGCAAAGGATACTTCAAGGCTTGTAGACTCGTTCGTTGATGCTCAAATCAGAGAAATGGCGACACTTGCCGCTGTTATGGACACTTCGGATCCTGCTGCACCTGAAAAATTGAAACAGGAAGCTCAAAGACTCAAATACAATATGATTTTTATCAGCGACCTTAAGGGTACAGCTGTTTTACCCGACGGAAAGACAATCGATATAAGCGGTCAGGATTGTTTCCAGAAAGCCCTGAAGGGTGTGGCAAACATTTCAAATCCCATGAAGAGCTTTATAGAAGGAGAGGAAACAAAACTGATCCTGCTGGTTGCAGTTCCCATCACAGTTGACGGTAAAACAACAAGTGTTCTCCTCGGCCAGCTGAGCGGAGATTTCCTGTCCTCCTTCTCAAATCAGAGCATATTTGATAAAACCGGATATTCAATGCTGGTTGATGAAAGGGGAACCATTATTTCCCATATTGAAAGCAGTTATGTATTTAACGCCTTCAACCCCATAGAAGATTCGAAAAAAAATAATGCCTCAAAGGAATTTGCAGGTATTGTGACAAAAGCCATTAAAAAAGCTACCGGCGTCCATAGATTTGAATTTAATAAAGAAGTGAGATATGCGGCATTTGCTCCAATAGAGAGAACCGACTGGTTCGTCATTTCCAGCGAACGTGAAAGTGAGATTTTTGCCGCACTTAACGGCTATAAGGTATTTACCCTGGTAGCCGGTGTCATTATAATTTTCCTGATTCTTCTGATAACATTTGCAGTGGGCAATTCCATTTCAAAGCCTATCATTCAGGTAACTTCCTATGCCGAACTTGTCGGTGAGCTGAATGTCAAAGAGGATCTGCCTCAGAAGCTTTTAAAACAGAAGGATGAAATAGGAGTACTCAGCAAGTCCTTTCAGTCCCTTATTGAAAACCTGAGATATTTTATAAACAAGGTCAGCATCTCGGCAGAGGACGTAAAAATGTCCTCAGACAAGCTAAGTGATATTACCGATCAAACGGCACGCGTCTCTGAGGAAACCGCAAGAGTCATAGAAGAGATTTCCAGAGGTGCAAATGAACAGTCGGAGATGACCCAGAACGGAGCAGACATGATCATAAATCTGGGCAGGATTCTTGAGAAAGACATTGCTCTTTTGAGTGAACTGAATGAGTCTTCGGATAATGTGGTATCACTTGTTAATAACGGGCTTGAAGAAGTAAGGGAATTAACTGAAAAAACCAGGCAAAGCGACCTTGCAACCAAACAAATTTTCGAAGGCATCATAAAAACAAACGAAAGCTCGGCAAAGATCGGTAAAGCAAGCGCCGTAATCGCTTCAATAGCTGAACAGACAAACCTGCTTGCCCTGAATGCCGCAATTGAAGCTGCCAGAGCAGGAGAGCACGGCAAAGGCTTCTCGGTGGTTGCCGATGAGATCAGAAAGCTTGCCGAACAATCCAGCACTTCAACCAAGCAAATCGATCTTGTCGTAAAAGAATTGCAGGAAAATTCAAATGAAGCCGTACAGACAATGCAGCAGGTTATGCAAATAATCGAAGAACAGCAGCACAGTGTGGAAGCCACCGATATCAAGTACAGAAGCATTGCCGATGCCATTTCGGTTTCGGTGGACAGGATTTCCAATCTGAATACCTTGAGCAGCGAAATGGAACAGAATAAAATAGATATCCTGGATATAATGCAAAATCTGGCTGCCATAGCCGAACAAAATGCTGCCAGCACCCAGGAGGTTTCGGCTTCTGTGGAAGAGCAGACAGCATCCATTGAAGAAATCTCCAATTCCAGTGAGAAGTTAAAGGAATTGGTTGACGAATTAAAGCTATTGGTGGCTAAATTCAAAATAAGTTAACCATTGGATAAGTGAATATAAATAAGTGATATAAAGGAGTAAATTAAAAGTGCGATCTCCTATAGCGGGTTCGCACTTTTAATTTAACATTATAAATAATATATAATATACAATATATAATTAACAAGCCGTAAGGCCTTTATATTCGAACCAGTCGAAATCGGCATGATTTGTACTGGCTCTGCCATTGCTTGAGGCGTACATTCCAATATATGCCCCCACAAAACCGCCGGCAACATCGGTACTTAAAAGTCTTCCGTCCACATTTTCAGACAGTGCCTGCAAAGCATTTTCATCTGCTCCGCAATAGAAGCTGTAATCCTGTCCCAATGCCGAAACCTTAAGGTATAAATGCCTGCCTTCAAATTCTTTCCGGGCAATAATTGTTTCATTTCCGTCAAAGCAGCAGATAAGCTGCACAATATTTTTCCCTCCGGATAACGTACGCTCCATTCGCAGATTATAATTGTTATTTTGCAATAGAGCAATACCGGCAGTTTCACCCTCACCGGCAGGAATAAACTCCATTTTTGCTGCAGCAGAGAAAGCCATGTGCTGTTGTCGCCGGCCAATAAAGCTGGGATTTGACTGTTCAGTTATCCTGGCTGCCCTCAGCCTCAGTCTCAAGTATCCGGGCCTCTCCGACAGGCTCCAGAAACGCTCCCTGGGAGTCCGTAACATATTCCATATAAATCCCAGCTCCAAACCATCAAAATCATCTCTTTCGGGGCTTGTATTCTTATCCCCTCCCGGAAGTGCAGGTTTGCCGTACTGGAACTCAATGCGTCCTGTCCCGGGGCTCACTATGGGCCACCCGTCTTCCCAGACAACCGGTACAAGAAATGTCTCTCTTCCCAGATTTCTATAATACCCTCCATATGGGCGGGAGGCTAAAGCTGCCATCCACCATTCCCCGCTTTGGGTTTCAACCAGGTCGGCATGACCGGTATTTGCTATTGGATAAGACCTTCCCAGGTGCCTGTGGGTGAGAATGGGATTGCCGGGATTACCGTAATATGGGCCTGTAAGTCTTTCACTTCTTGCTATGGTAACAGAATGGTGATAATCGGTGCCTCCCTCTGCTATCATTAAATAGTACGTCCCGTTGATCCTGTATAAATGCGGCCCTTCAGGCCATACGGCATTTTTGAGGGCGCCCTTCCACAATCCGTATCTGGGGCCCACCAGGGCCATACTTTTCAGTTCCAGCTCCCTTAACCATATTTCATTATCGCCGTAATACTGTCCGCCTTCGGGTGCTTCACTGGTACCGGTTACATAGGCCTTTCCGTCATCATCAAAAAACAGTGACGGGTCTATCCCGGGTGCATCCTGCAGCCAAAAAGGCTCCGACCACGGACCTGAAGGATTTTCTGCCGTTACAATAAAATTCCCGCCCTTTCCCACATTTGTGCATATGACATAAAAAACCCCGTTGTGATACCTTATCGTCGGAGCAAATATCCCCTCTGACTGCCGGAGATTATCCAGATTTAACTGGGATTCTCTGTCCAATACATGGCCCAGCTGTTCCCAGTTAACAAGATCCCTGCTGCGAAATATGGGTATTCCGGGAAAATAGGTAAAGCTCGAGGTGACAAGATAATACTCCTCATCAACACGGCATATTGAAGGATCCGGGTAAAATCCGGATAAAATGGGATTGTTAAAGCTCGTTATTTGATCATTTGTTTTCATTCAATTCATCCCCGCTATTTTGTATTTTAAACGGATGCAAAATCAGTGCACTTTTCAGAAAACCTTTATGTATAAAGGAAGTACAATGGATATGATACCATTGCACTTCCTTTTAAACAAGTCAGACAGGCATATTAAGTATTATAGGATATACTATTTCTTGCCGTTGGCTGCAGCCCACTCATCAATCTGTTTTTGTTTTTCAGCAATCAACTTATCCACCCCTGCCGCTTTCAAGGCGGAAATAAATTTCGGATATACACTGTCTATATCTACAGAGCCTGATTCCAAGGACTGAACATACTGTTTTACCACGTTTGAAATTGCAGCCTGTTCGGTTTTAACCGGCTCACTGTTGAAGGAGAAGCCCGAAATTTTTGATTCAACCGCATCCTTGTTGAAATCCTTCAATTTCTGTGCCTTATCCGGATCTTCGTTTGTCCATGTATATTCAATTAACTGGTTGCCGAGCGTCCATTGCATTCCCACCATGGAATACCCTGTCGATGTTGCATTTAAGCCTGGAGCAAAGTCAACAACATTTTCACTCTTTTTTACATAGTGCTTATTTTCAATACCAAATGCAAATGTATTCATCAATTCCTTATCATTGTGCAGCAGTTCAATAAACATGAGAGCCCTGTCCTTATCCTCCGAGGTTCTTGAAATAGCCATCATCGAATTCTGCACCTCATTGCAGGAGGTATATGGCTTTACATCAGCCGGGAATGCAGTCTGTGTCAACGGGTAGCCATAGGACTGAGCAAGTTCGTTATCCTTTCCGGGCTTTAACACCTGTAACTCAAACAGGAACTTACCGCCCTTTTCATCAGGGGAGGTATCTGTTATGGTAGCTGCATTTTTGTTGATATATCCCTTTTGGAACCAATCACGTGCTATTTTTAATGCCTCTTTGTATTCGGGTTCCTCATATTGGTTATATACCTTGAAATCGGTGTTTCTTCTAAGTACGCCGGGGAGGTTGGAACCATCCACCATTTCAAAGGTATTTAATAAGAGTCCTACCGGTGTGCCATTTTTGTATACATAAAACGGGTAAATACCAGGTTCGCCTTCCTTCACCGTTTTCAGCATCGGTTCGATATCAGCCAGTGTTTTAAGTTTTGTCAAATCTAAATTGTATTTATCCACCAGCTCTTTTTTGGCTACCAATCCATAATAGGCGGCAAATTCTTTTTCAGTAGGAATTGCAAATAATTTTCCGTCAACTTTACAGGAATCCAGGAAACGGCCCACATTTGCTTTTGTCTGGGGTGCATCCCTGTCAAGCATTTCATCCGTGATTTCGGTAAACGCATTTTTTGCAACGTTTTGACTATATTGCATCCAATTGGCGGAGAAGCAAACATCAAACGGTTCACCTGATGCTATTGCAAGGTTCACCTTATCCTGATAGGAGTCAAAACCGTACATGTTGATCTTGATTGTAGCATTGATCTTTTGCTGAAGCTGTTTGTTTATTTCAGCAGTGACCAGTTCCAGATCATTTTGCGGTGAATTGGGTATATATGCTTTAATCTCATATGGTTCCAGCTTAAGTCCGGAAGAGTTTTCAGCTGCCGCATTTGAGCTGTCACCGGATGTGGAAGTCACTGTTGAAGCACCTTCTTTCGAATTGCCTGACCCGCAGCCTGCAAACAATGATAAGGTTAATGCCATGGCAAGCACAGCGTATAATGCTTTGGCAATTTTTCCAGTCAATCTTTTACTCATTTTTCATCCTCCATTAAATCGTATTATTTATACTAACCGGTTGTAAGCCGTACGCTCTTACACCGGGATTAGCCCTTGACCGCACCCACTGTCAATCCCTTGATGAAATATTTCTGAAAGAAAGGATAGGCAAACAATATAGGTCCCATACCAATAACGCACATAGCCATCCTCACCGACTCGGTGGGTATCGTGTCCATAACCGAACCGCCCATCTGTGACTTATTCTGGCTTATATATTGAATTGTCCTCAAAATCCTGTTCATCAGATATTGAAGATTAACTTTTTTATCATCCACAATAAATATCAGGCTGAGCCACCAGTCATTCCAGTAGGTTAATGTGGAAAACAATCCTATTGTGGCAAACACGGGCTTTGCCAGAGGAATTACAATCTGGACAAAAATCCTGATTTCAGAGGCACCGTCTATTTTTGCAGATTCAATAATTGAACTTGGAATGTTGTTTGAGAAATAAGTTCTCATTACCAGAAGATTAAAGGCATTGATCAGGTAGGGTATTATCAGCACCCATATGGTATCCTTCAGGTGCAAATACCTGCTGTACAATATGTACCAGGGTACCAGCCCTCCGCTGAAAAGCATTGTGAAATATACATAGAAGGAAAAAAAGTTTTTATATTTAAAATCCTTCCTGGATATGGGATAGGCGTACATGGCCGTCATAATCAGACTCAGGATAGTTCCCGCTATAGTAACAAATATTGTTATTCCATAGGCTCTGATTATTTGAGAAGGATCCTGAAAAATAAATTTATAGGCGCTGACCGACAGTTCTTTCGGAAAAAGACTGTACCCGAATTGTTCCAGAGCCTTTTCATCTGTAAATGAAATCATAACAACCAGAATAATGGGAATCAAACAAATTACAGAGTATATACTGAAAAATGTATTTATTATTGCATTGCTCATTTTGGAGCTCTCGTTGAGACTGACTTTATTTTGATAAGCATTTCGCATTGTATCCTCCTCCTTTCTAATAAAGTTTGTTTTCAGGACTTATTTTCCCCACAACCCAATTGGCAAGGGATACTATTATAAACCCTATTAACGACTGGTACAGGCCCGCAGCCGAAGCCATTCCGATATCATTGCTGATCAGCAGTCCCCTGTACACATATGTGTCAATTACGTCGGTGGTCTGATAAAGCATTCCAGCGTCCTGCGTCACCTGGTAAAACAGTCCGAAATCGGCCCTGAATATACTTCCTATGGATATCAGAGTGGTTATTATCATAAGCGGGGTCAGGAGCGGTATTGTAATGCTCTTGATCTGCTGCCAGCGTTTTGCTCCATCAATTGCCGCCGCTTCATACAGTTCCTCATCAATACCGGTCAAACCGGCAAGATAAAGCACTACTCCGTACCCTATATACTTCCAGACCCAGACGACGGGAAGTATAATGATCCAGGCATTTGGAGAGCTGTACCAGTCCATTGCCTCCACTCCCAGGGCCGGCAATACAAATTTGTTTACAAAACCATTCTCCGGTTTTAACATTGCATATACCAGATATGCTACAACTATCATGGATAGAAAATATGGCAGAAAAACTATGGTTTGATATGTTTTTGAT
Source organism: Ruminiclostridium cellobioparum subsp. termitidis CT1112 (assembly GCF_000350485.1). Taxonomy (GTDB): domain Bacteria; phylum Bacillota; class Clostridia; order Acetivibrionales; family DSM-1351; genus Ruminiclostridium; species Ruminiclostridium termitidis. Next base: position 74,873 of record NZ_AORV01000049.1, on the reverse strand, counting down.
AGAAACTTCTGTTTTACCTCATTAAGTGCTATGGCAAAGGTTACGCCTATTACCAGACCTAAAAATATGAATAATGCATTATACCCCAGGGTGTTTCTTGTTATCCTGAAGGCAGCATCAGATTTAAATAAAAACTCGAAATTTTTGAAACCTATCCAGTCACTCTTTAATATACCTTTTGCATAATCCAAATCCTTAAATGCAATTATTGTTCCCAGCATAGGTATATAATTGTTAATCAATAGAAATAAAAAAGTAGGCAGCATCAATAAAAATAATGACTTGTTTTTATTGACCTCATGAAGGAATCCCCGACCTTTTTTTTCCGGCTTGGAAGCAATAGCTGAAGCCGCAACCGTATTTTGCATATAAAACTCTCCTTTTAAGCATGAATTAAACTGTAATTATGTTAATTTATTTGCACGCTTATAATTATAGTTAAATATGAAAAACGTTTGAATAAAAATATCAACGATTTAGTACACTTTTCAATGGATTCCTGGGATCGAAATCAGTGATTTTCCTTTTCTCCTGAGGTATATATACGCCTCCGGGAAGTGAATTCAGCTGTTCGTTAAGATATGAAGTTTCCTTGTATAAGGCTTCTTCCACCGGCTTTTCACCGTTTAGTACCGAAGCATACGTTTTAAATCTCGACCATTCGTTCACACCTGCAGGGCTGGTCTGGTAGTGTGAGTCGGCTTTGGACGGGATGAATTGTGTATATATCTGAAGCTCGGGAGTATAAGCGGGATTATTGATTATATTATCCATGCCGGGTATGAGGTTGCAGCTCCTGTAAAGCTCCCCGATACACTTTTCGGAATACAGGTATTTCCACAGCTTTACAGCGCCGGTCATGTTTTTTGCCGCCGAATTGACAGCGTACATATTTGTGTCGCGCACGATGACAGCACCTTTTCCTATACGCTGCCCGTCATATGCTATGGGCATGGCAATACCGATTTCAATATCGGGATTGGCCCTGAGCTCCCCGATTTCCGAACTTGATGCGTACATCATTGCCAGGTTGCCCTCCATGAACTGGGTTACGATATTGCTTTGCCTTAATTCCGTCATTCCGGGCAGCAGGCAGTTTTCTTCCTTTAATTGCAGTATACATTTCAACCAGGGTGCATAATTGTTTAAATTGTATTCTCCTTCTTTAAAGTCGTAATAATATAATCCGCTGTATGTGCCGGCGGCTTCAATAGCCTCGACAAAACCTGCATTCTCTTCGGCCGCAGGTATTGCAAAGGAATATTTCTTATCACTTAAGCTGTAGTTGGCAATCTTTTGGGAATAGCGGACAAATTCCTCAAGCGTTTTCGGAGGAGCTTCAGGATCCAGGCCTACTTCCCGGAACAATGCTTTGTTGTACAAAAGCCTCTGGGTTATAACTCCGGAAGAAATACTGTAAACACGGTCCTTAACAGCCCTGCTTTGAGACAGCCGGAGACTGTTTTCAGGAAATCTGTCCAAAAAGCCGGCATCAATGGATTCCGACAGATCGGCCAGCCAGTCATATCTTGCATATGTATCAACCCATTGATTGTCTATGAAAAAAACATCCGGACCTTTTTCCGATGCCATTAACATGTTGAGGGTTTCATTGTATTTATCATCGGATATTTTTTGAAATTCAACAATATTATTATTTTCCCTGTTAAAGGAATTTACCAGATCCTCCATGATTTGTGCCGAGGCATTGGCCGGATAGGCAAAAGTGATTTTCGGAGACGGTCCGGCGGACTGCTGTTTCGATTGACTGTAAAAGAAGCTGTCGGGGTTGTTCAGCATAAATAAGGCCGCTACGGTAAATACAACAGCACAAAATATCAATATTGAAACAGCTTTTCTGAATTTTTTTATCATTGCGGTGTTTTCCTCTAAATTTTTGAAATGATTATTAATATTTATTAAATTGATTGTCCACATTTTTTTCTATATAATAATAAGATATTAGTTCTCTATTTAATATAATATCACATCCATACGGGGAATTAAAATTATGATAATTAACACATTAAAATCCAAATTTCTGCTTAACAGCCTGTATAATGTAAGCATACGCACCCGACTTCTCATATACTTTCTCCTGTTGGTCCTGCTGCCTACGGGTATAATTACCATAACCGCCTATAACATTTCATCCAGAATCATTACCCAAAGAATTAACACCTCACTGGAAAATGATATGAATACCGTGGAAGCCAATATCATAAAAGAGTTTCAAACAATTGACGACCTGTCCTCTTACATTTATTTAAACCCTAATCTGACATATATTTTATCTGATACACCAGATTCGATTAAAGCACAGATATTTCCAAAATCCAGTGCTGATATTATAAGTGAGCTGTCAATATTAAATAAAGTTCTGGAAAATTATGATTTTTCCAATTTAAACACCACCAATATCACTCCTAAAATATATATGCGTGACAAACCCGAATATAATTCATATAGCTTTTCCGACAAGGTTTTTGATTTGGGAAGGATAGATACCCAGCAATGGTATCTATCCCTCCCCTATCGTTTCAAATACAGTGTGGTGGGCCTGAATAAGATAAAAGAGGATTCCGGGCATAAATACACCATACTGCTGGCTAAAAAGCTATATGCATTAAAAGATATTAATATTTCCTATGCCGGGCTCCTCACCATAGATATAGGTCTTGATGATTTCAATGCCATACTGGAAAACATAAAACCGACGCCTGACAGCGTTACATATGTTATAGACAATAACCGGAACATTAATATCTGCTCGGACAGCTCGGCTTTAGGCAAAAATATAAATGATATCATTCCGGCATTTTCCTCCGTTGACTTGCTCAATGAAAAATATGGCTCCTTCAATAGTTCCATAAATAATGAGGCTTATTTTATTGCACATAAAAAAATAGAGTCCATAGGCTGGTCAATAATAAATATATCTCCCCGGAACAAGCTTTATGGAATACTGGATACCTTTAAGGCAGTCATGTATATGGGGTTTTTTATATTTTTCATAATAGGAATATTAATGTCATTATTTCTGTCGGAGAATATTGCCTATCCTATAAGGAGACTTGCCAAATCCATGAACAATGTTCAGAACGGCAACTTTGACAATACCCTTGATTATAAAAGGAATGATGAGTTTTCTTACCTTGTGGATACATATAATTTAATGATAAGGAAGATAAAGGAATTAATTGACAAACTCTACGTCAGTGAGTTAAATAAAAAAGAGGCAGAGCTGAAATCCCTGCAGGCCCAGATAAATCCTCATTTCCTGTACAACACCCTGGACTCCGTCAACTGGCTTGCCATCAGAAACAACGTACCCGATATCAGTAAAATGGTTACGTCACTTTCAGATTTTTTCAGATACAGTTTGAGCAAAGGCAGGAATATAATCAGTATTGCAGATGAACTTAACCAGGTCAACAGTTACTTATCAATACAGCAGATCAGATTTAAGGACAAACTAGATTTCAGTTTTGATATTTCCCATGAGGTGAGGAACTATTTAACCATCAAATTAATATTGCAGCCAATAGTCGAAAACTCAATTATTCATGGTATAGAAAAAACCGGATTAAAAGGAAATATAATTATCAAAGCCGATAAGAAGGAGGATTTAATTGTCATATCCGTTATAGATAACGGAGCCGGAGCCGATATTGAGGAACTGAATGCCTTACTTGAGGAAACCACAAGGCCCTCCAAATCCTATGGAATAAAAAATGTAAATGACAGGATCAAGCACACCTTTGGCCCTGATTATGGTATACAATTCATAAAAAATGAGGGTCCGGGCCTGACGGTAACAATCACTTTTCCTGCTACAAACAGCCTGGATCAAAAATAAGTGCAATAATTTTTTGGGAGGGATACATAATGTTAAAAATGATCATTGCTGATGACGAATACCTTGTAAGAGATAGTTTAATGAACATAATTCCCTGGAATAATTATGGGATAGAAGTGATTGCAGGAGCGGTCAACGGCCAGGAAACCTACGATATGTGTATGAGCCTCAAACCTGATATTCTCCTTACAGATATCAGGATGCCCATAATGGACGGGCTTGAGGTGGCGATGAAATTAAAGGAGGAAGGCAGTCCCGCAAAGGTTTTACTGATCAGCGGGATCCAGGACTTCAGCTATGCCAAAACCGCGCTGGACGTCGATGCTGAAGGCTATATCCTAAAGCCCATCAAGCTGGACGAACTGGAAGCCACAATTCATAAGATAGTCAACCGCATTAAACTGGAGAGAAATACCCAGACAAAAATTCATGAGCTAAGGGAACAGCTGCGTGAAAACAGTTCCTTCGCCAGGGAGAAATTCCTCAGAAACCTTATAAAAGGTATATTTAAAGATGAGGAGGAGATTATCAACAAGGTCAGTTATTTTGATCTGCCCTTTAAATCCGGCAATTTATATATTGTTGCAACCTGCCAGATCGACAGGACAAATACAGACACCTGGGATTCATCAGAAGAAAACAAGCAGCTTCTGAGCTTTGCCATATCCAATATAATTACCGAAATGTTAGACAATTACAAAGCAGGAATAAGTTTTTGCTCGGATGAAAATACTTTTATAATAATATTCAATCAAATGTCCCAGAATATCAATAAATGCCCAGAAATTTGTGAGGAGATTATTTCATGCGTCAATAAATCTCTTGAAACCTCTCTTTCTATCGGTATTGGCAGATATGTCAACAAGCTTGCCCAGTTGAATTTATCCTATAAGGACTCCATGTCTGCCTTACAGTTTAAGTTTTATACAGGGCAGAATTCAATTTTGGATATAGATGATATCAACTGTATAACCGATGTGGAACAAGTTGGCGGAATACCTGAAAGCCTGGACACCCACAGTGTTGAAAATGAGCTGTCAAACTATATCAAGCTGGGTAATAAGGAACTTGCCCTGCAAATACTTGACGATGTTTTTGACAATATTTTGGGGTTCAACAATGTTGCAATATCCTATGTTCAAAGTTTATGCGTTGAACTGATTTTCATTATTTCCGGCTCCTCCTCCCAGCTTGACGACAATATAACAGATTTGGCGGGCTCCAGGACTGAGACAATTAATCGGATTTACTCAATGTCAACTATTTATGAGCTTAAAGAATATTTGCAAAACTTAATTATAAAGGTTACCGAACATTTTTCCTCCAAATATATTCAAAAAAATACAAACATAATCAATAAGGTCAAGGATATAATCCAAAGGCATTATCCTGAAGATATCAATGTATCCAGGATTGCCGGAGAGGTTTATATGTCTCCGAATTATATAGGGTTGATTTTCAAGCAGGAGACCGGCAAAAGCATAACGGAATATATTACACAGACCCGTATGGAAGCCGCCAAGGAGCTGCTGAAAAATTCCAGTTCAAAGATTCTGGAAATTGCAGAATTGGTTGGATATGACAACCCCCAGTACTTCAGCACAATTTTTAAAAAGTATTACGGGGTCCATCCCAACCAATTCAGGACAATGCATTCAGGGTAGAATCCTGTCTCCTCCTGTCTTTATCCGTTACTCCCCGGCCGTAGTATCTTTACCGAATTTGGCTCTTGCACTTTCGGCCTGGGGATCATGGGTGATGTTTTTTGAGGGAAAAGCTCCGTCTTCCCTTTTGTCTTTGGTTTTTTTGCTTCTTTTATCCGTAGGCATATTTATCTCCGTTTCTCAGATGTTTTTTCTGAACATTATTTTTTAACAATCTTTAATAATTAATATGTTATCTCAAAAAATTAATATTCATATAATAACCCGGATAATCAAGCTTGACTGGGTACCATTTGTATCGTAAAATCATAATATAATAATATATTAATTAATTTGGGAGGTCTGTCCATGAGTATAAAGGTTATCATTGTCGGTGGTGTTGCCGGCGGAGCAAGTGCCGCAGCCAGGTTGAGGAGGCTGGATGAAAATTCTGAGATTATCCTCATAGAAAAGGGTGAACATATATCCTTTGCGAATTGCGGTCTTCCCTATTACATAGGCGAAGTCATCAAGGAAAAAGAAAAACTTTTGGTTCAAACCCCGGAAAAAATGAAGGAACGTTTTAATATAGATGTCAGAGTTTGTTCCGAGGTTAAAAGTATAAACACAGAAAACAAAAGCGTTGAAATATTTGATAAACTACAGAACAAAACCTATATTGAATCATATGATAAATTAATACTGTCGCCCGGCGCCGAACCTGTCAGGCCTGGCCTGCCGGGAATCGAAGCAAAGAGGATCTTTACCCTCCGGAACATACCCGACACATATAGGATCAAGGACTTTGTAGAAAAAGCTTCACCAAAAAGGGCGGTAATTGTAGGCGCCGGCTTCATAGGCCTTGAAGTGGCGGAAAACCTTCATTTGCAGGGTATCAATGTCACTGTTGTGGAGCTTGCCGACCATGTCATAGGGCCCCTGGACTTTGAGATGGCCGCAATTGTTCATCAGCATCTGAAGGCAAAGGGAGTCGAGCTTTATCTGAAGGAAGCTGTCCAGGCCTTTGAGGAAGACGATACTTCCATACGGGTCAAACTGTCGGGCGGCAGAACATTAAGAGCGGATATGGTAATACTGGGAATAGGGGTCAGACCCGAAACCGGGCTGGCAGTGGGAGCCGGGCTGAAAATAGGTCAAACGGGCGGCATATGCGTGAATGAGTATCTCCAGACCTCCAACCCGGATATCTACGCGGTGGGAGATGCAATAGAGGTACAGGATTTTGTAAGCCGGAACCCGGCATTGATCCCGCTTGCAGGTCCCGCCAACAAGCAGGGGCGGATTGCGGCAAACAATATATGCGGGCTGAAGGAAAAGTACTCGGGCACCCAGGGAACTTCAATCGTCAAGATATTTGATCTTACGGTAGCTGTTTCAGGAGACAACGAGAGGGTATTAAAGCGCAGCGGCACCGCTTATGAGAAATCCATCACGCATACGGCCTCACATGCAAGCTATTATCCCGGTGCCATTCCAATGTCGGTAAAAGTGCTTTTCAGCAATGACAGCGGAAAACTCCTGGGTGCGCAAATCGTAGGGTATGACGGTGTGGACAAAAGAATGGATGTACTGGCAACAGCCATGCGTGCGGGCATGACGGTTTCGGATCTGGAAACCCTTGAGCTGGCGTATGCGCCTCCCTATTCCTCCGCAAAAGATCCTGTAAACATAGCAGGCTACACCTCCAATAATATCCTGAAAAAAGATTCCTATGTATTTCATTGGGATGAGGTGGCAGGAATTGACACAGGCAGGGATATCCTGCTGGATGTGCGGGAAGAGGAAGAAGCCCTGCTCGGGACTATCGAAGGCGCAATAAACATTCCCCTTGACCGGCTCAGGAGCAGAATCCATGAGCTACCAAAGGACAGAACCATATATATATTCTGCCAGGTGGGCCTGAGAGGATATCTTGCCGTCAGAATCCTATTGCAGCTGGGTTTTAAAAATGTTAAAAATTTGAGCGGAGGTTACAAAACATATCATATGGCTTCAATCAAGCAATCCAATGAAGATATATTCAGTAATGACAACAATGCCGCTGCAGCCGGTTACTCTGCTGAAAACGAGGTGGCGGCAAGTACCGGAGGAACAGGAACTCCCCTGCAAACTGCCTGCCGGCCCGAAGAGGCAAAGGTCAGGCTTCAGCTGGATGCTTGCGGACTGCAATGTCCGGGGCCTATCATGACGGTCTATAATGCCATGAAGGATCTGGACTATGATGAAATCCTTGAAGTCAGGGCAACTGACCCGGCTTTCCAGGAGGATATCGGCACCTGGTGCAAAACCACCGGCAACAGACTGCTGGGAGTAAATTATGACAAAAATGTATTCACCGCAAGAATAAAAAAAGAAATAAAAAAGGAAAATAATCCTGCAGAAAAGAAAAATAACAAATCGATGATTGTATTCAGCAACGACCTGGACAAGGCAATTGCATCCTTTATTATCGCAAACGGAGCTGCCGCCATGGGTAGAAAGGTAACCATGTTTTTTACCTTCTGGGGACTGAATATTTTAAGAAGGCCCGGCGGTCCGGGTGTAAAAAAAGACTTTATTTCCAGGATGTTTGGTGTTATGATGCCTAAGGGATCAAAAAAATTATCCCTGTCAAAAATGAATATGGCAGGCATGGGACCAAAGATGATACGGTACCTTATGAACAAAAAGGATGTCTTTTCCCTGGAAGTCCTGATAGACCAGGCTAAACAGAACGGTATCGAGTTTGTTGCCTGCAATATGTCAATGGACATAATGGGTATAAAAAAAGAGGAGCTCATTGACGGCGTCACCATAGGAGGCGTGGCATCCTTCCTTGGCTCGGCTGAGGAATCCGATATGAGCTTATTTATATGATTGGTTACAGCATTGGAAAAAAGTTACCTGCAAGGAGGTTTCCCCATTGATCGATTTGAAAATATATGAAAAAAAAGCTGATAAAATTAAAGCAATAGCACACCCTCACAGGCTCTGCATCATAAAGGGCCTGATGGAGGGAGGCTGTAATGTAACCAGGATACAGGAATGTCTCGGCCTCCCCCAGTCAACGGTTTCACAGCACCTTGCAAAGCTCAAGTCGGCCGGAATAATAGCCGGAGTGCGCAACGGCCTGGAAATCTGCTACAGAGTGGTGGACGAAGACGTCATCAATATGGTTAAAATTCTTTTAAAGGAGGAAATTGAGGATATTAAGGAAAATAAATAACGAATTATTTTTCCCTTTTCTCTTTCTCAATTTTTCTCCAATGATATATGAAGGCGGGCAGCGCCACGACAACTACAGACGTGGATTTTGCCACAGCTTTGCCTCTTAGGGTTCGCTGGTTCTGCTCATTTCTTCTCTGACTCTCCTCATAGGCCTTTTTTTCCTCTTCGGTCTGCCCGGTTTTATCTATTGGGGCGGTGTCATAATAATAGTTGGTAGGGAAAATCAGGTCGGTCAAATTCTGAATTGTAAAAATCAGCCCTATAAGTATCAGCATCAGTGACACAAAGCTTACCAGATATAAATATATATTCCTGAGTTTAAACATAGTTTACCTCTGCAGGAAATTGGATGGAACTGCCCGAAAACCTGCTCCGGCAATTCCCATCAATTTCCTGATCAAAATTTTTAATATGCTTTAATATACTATTGAATTGACTTTAACTCATGTTCTGTCAAATGATCCACAAAAAGACCCTTCAGTTCCTCTTCTGCCGAACAGCTTCTCTGGTAATACCAGTACTTTACATCAGCCTCAATCTGGTCATCCGTTCCCTCCGGCTTTTTAGGATAAACGGCAATCAGTGCTTTTGTTTCCCTATCCCTTAAACCGACTTTCTCAAATCTCTCGAATTTACCCATATAAGTACCATCTACCTTTCCGGCTCACCAAATATGATACGACGCACATACCGTGAGCCGGATATGGCGTGTTCCTATGAAAAATACTTTCCTGGACAAAAACAAAGGTGGCAAAGCCACTTTGTTTGCGCATGTGCCTTTCCTAGCTGTAATAATCTTTTAATTTATCATTAGCCAAGGAAAATCTGGCACGCGCATAAATTAATAGTTTTTTATTGTCTGGGAAATGTTTTGCATTTACCTTGCAATGTTTATTATTAGGGGCCTTACCGCTAATTTCATCAAAAACTTTATACTTTCCTGGACAATAAAAATCGGGTATATAAATATATATACCCAATTATCAAAATATCTTTCGTTTTAATTTTCATTTCGTTTTGATTTTTATTTCATTTCGATTTTTATTTCATGTTAAATTTATTCTCTGGAAATTTCCCAGAGATACAGCGACGCCACCGTCCCGTAAGGAGAGTATCTTTTTGCATACCTGTCAAACTGTTCTTTTGTCAACGTTTTCAATCCATACAATTTCATCATTCCCCGCTGGATTGCCAGATCTCCCCAGCTGACCACATCGGGTCTTTCCATTGAAAATATCAAAAGCATTTCGGCAGTCCATTTCCCTATTCCGTTAAGGGAGGACAGACAGGAAATCACCCCCGCATCCTCACTCCTTTGAAGCAGTTCAAGGTCAATTCTTCCGTCCAGTACCGCCTGACCGATACCTTTGATATACTGTACCTTCCGGTGTGACAATCCACACTGCTGTATCCGGTCGGCAGGTATTTCGGCTATGGTTCCGGGTGTTATTTCACCGAGCTTCCCGGTCACCCTGTTCCAGACCGTTTCAGCAGCTTTGGCAGATATCTGCTGTCCTACTATACTGTTTACAAGCGCAGTGAACAGATCTGGTATCACTTCGCGTTCAATCCTGCCTATTCTGTCAATTGCCGCACAAAGCTTTTTATCTTTTTTTCTGAGGTAATCAATTTCCTTTTGTCCGTAATTAAATATCCGCATGTTTTTGTTCAATCTCCAAAAGCTGCTGTTTGGTTTCAAGGCCCCCTCTGTAGCCTGTAAGCTTCCCGTTCGAGCCTATAACCCTGTGGCAGGGTATAAAAAGAGGTATGGGATTTCGGTTGTTGGCCAGTCCCACTGCCCTTGAAGCCTTTGGGTTGCCTGCTGCCGCCGCTACCTCCCCATAGCTTCTTGTCTCTCCGAAAGGAATCTCACACAGACATTGCCACACATTTTTCATGAAATCGGTACCCTTGGGTGCCAGAGGCAGGGAAAAAATCTTCCGCCTGCCGGAAAAATATTCTTCCAGCTGCTGCCGGGCCTCCTTTATAATACCTGTCTCCCTGATTGCGTATTCCCCTCCCCTGAAGGTCACCGTACCTGTATCTTTTGTAACCGGTAAATCAATTCCCGGCAATTCCCCTTCAAAAAAAATATTTGTTATATGCTCATCTTTTTCTGCAATTCCGATGCGACCGATTGCAGTGCTGTAAATAAATATGTTTTTCATTTGACCAACCTTTCCATCAATGTCCGCCATTACTTCTTACACTGAAAATATCACAATATCGAAGTTAATTCAACATACCCGGACCATTTATTTTTCAGCGGGTTGTTTTTAGCCCATACTGATGATAGGATAATATTGTTACTGCAATTCATAAACTGCGGAAATGGTGATGAACATGGAAAAACAGGATTCTTCAAAAAGAACCTATGAATCAATAATCGACTCTATAAAAACCGATCTGATCACCGGAAAACTTTCCTCCGGGGACAAGCTGCCGCCTGAAAGGGATCTGGCCAGACAGTTTGGAGTAAGCCGTACATCAATAAGAGAGGCCTTGCGGACCCTTGAAATACTGGGTGTAATTGAAAGCATTCAGGGCTCTGGAAACTTTATTACGGGAAATTACACAAAGAGTCTCACAGAATCAATGTCAATGATGTTCCTGCTGCAGCAGTTCAACAGCCTTCAGATAAGTGAATTGAGAGAAGCCCTTGAGACAAAGGCAGCTCTTCTGGCTGTTGAAAACATAACGGATGAACAAATAAAAAGGCTTGAGGAAATAGTCGGAGAAATGGCTGTAACAGAGGACGAGAACAAAAACGTGGCACTGGACAGCGAGCTCCATTACACAATCGCCGCCGCCTCACACAACAGCATTATCATACAGATACTCAAAATTCTGGAGGAACTGATAAACATATATATCAAGGACAGGCGCAAGGAAATTCTATCCAACAGGGACAATGTATCCAGGCTCCAGAATATTCATGAAAAAATTGTCCATTCCTTAAAGGCCAGAGACTCAAAAGCCACTCATGAAGCCATCATGCAGCATTTTGACATCATTGCCCAATACATTAAGCACAATTGACCCTCAGGTATATTTGACCTCATTGAGGTCTTTTTTTATTCCAGATATATGCAGGTAAAATTAAAATAAATAGTTAAATAAATAACTATTGTTTACACAGCTTTAGTGATATTGTAATATAAAGATACAAATTGGTACGACCAATATGTGTAACATGCACAAACACTTGAATTCAGCTGTTTATTTTTTTAATCAAATTGGTCATACCAATTTACAGCACTTCTTTATGCTAAATGCTCAAGCTAAAACCAATGCTAACCAATACTGATTTTCAAAGGAGAGAAGCCATGAATATCGCTGTTTTATTTGTATTAGCTCTTTTACCCATAATGTGGCTTATTGTTTCACTGGGTGTACTTAAGTGGCCGGGTTATAAGGCATGTCCCATCGCCTTTGGACTGACGGCGGCTCTTGCAGTATTTGTATGGAAACTCAATCTGCTGGACACTCTTACCGCAGGTCTGGAAGGTGTGGCTCTGGCAGTATGGCCAATAACCCTTGTTATCATAGCGGCAGTATTTACTTACAATCTGTCTCTCCATACCGGAGGCATGGATGTAATTAAAAGAATGATAACAGGTGTCACCACCGATAAAAGAATACTGATCCTTATTCTGGCCTGGGGCTTCGGCGGTTTTCTCGAAGCCATAGCAGGCTTCGGAACAGCAGTTGCCATACCGGCCGGAATTCTGGTCGCACTGGGTTTCAATCCTCTTTTTGCCGCAGTGATCTGTCTCATATCCAACACAACTCCCACTGCCTTCGGTGCCATCGGTATCCCGGTAGTTACCCTGGCCAAGGTAACCGGCCTGGATGTATCGCAGCTGTCCTATGCCGTGGGAATTCAGCTTTTGCCGCTGGTAATGCTGCTTCCCTTCGCACTTGTAATGCTTACAGGCAAATCCTTTAAAGCCGTTAAAGGAATCTTCGGCATCACACTGGTATCGGGTATTTCCTTCGCAGTACCCCAGCTCCTCATAGCAAAATACCTCGGACCCGAGCTTCCAGCAGTCGTAGGTGCGGTTTGTTCAATGATATGTACTGTAATAGCTGCCAAACTTTTTAAAGGCAAGGCTCCTGTACCGAAAGAATATCAGATACAAACGGCTGGAGCAGCAAAGCAGGAAAAGATAACACTAAAACAGGGCTTGATGGCCTGGCTGCCATTCATACTGGTATTCCTCTTCATACTGTGCTCTTCAACACTGATCCCTCCGGTAAACGAGGCTTTGTCGGCAGTTAAGACCTCGGTTCAAATCTTTACCGGCGAGGGAGCAAAACCTTATACCTTCTCCTGGCTGGCAGCACCCGGAACGCTGATTATTATAGCAACCTATATCGGCGGTATGATACAGGGAGTAAAGTTCAAAACAATAACAGGTATACTTTTAAAAACGGTTAAACAGTTGATTAAATCCACCATTACAATAGTCTCCATCATTGCCCTGGCCAAAGTAATGGGTTACAGCGGAATGATAAACTCCATAGCCACAGTGCTGGTTATGATCACAGGTTCGTTCTATCCGCTGGTGGCGCCCCTTATAGGAGCCCTGGGAACCTTTGTAACAGGCAGTGATACCTCGGCAAATGTATTGTTCGGCAATCTCCAGTCCGAGGCTGCAAAGGCAGCCGGAGCAAATCCGTACTGGATAGCTGCCATAAATACAGGCGGAGCTACGGCAGGAAAAATGATCTCTCCCCAGAGCATCGCCATAGCGGTTGCAGCTACAGGCCTGGCCGGCAGCGAGGGTAAGATTCTCGGAAGCACCATAAAGGTTTGCGCGGTATATGTAGTTATTTTAGGATTAATCAGCTATTTCTGCAGTTCATTATTCGGTTTCTAGCAGTTTATTCGCCTTATTGCGGATGAGGAGTGAACAAATTTCATTACAGTTTTGTGGCCGCTAAGCGGCTCAAAGCCATACATGGCTTAGGAGGTTAATATGAATATTTTAGTTTGTATAAAACAGGTACCCGGGACCAATAAGGTTGAGGTTGATCCGGTTACGGGAGTTTTAAAGAGGGATGGTGTGGATTCAAAAATGAATCCCTATGATCTGTATGCTCTTGAAACAGCTTTGAAATTAAAGGAAGCCCACGGCGGCTCGGTTACAGTAATCAGTATGGGGCCTCCCCAGGCAAAGCAGATAATAATGGAAGCCTTTGCAATGGGTGCAGATGAGGGCATACTGCTTTCGGACAGAAAGTTCGGCGGTTCCGATGTGCTTGCCACCAGCTATACCCTTTCCCAGGGGGTGGCACAGCTGGGAAAATTCGAGCTGATACTGTGCGGCAAGCAGACCACTGACGGCGATACGGCACAGGTAGGCCCGGAAATGGCCGAATACTTGAATATACCCAGTATATCCAACGTTAAAAAATTAATTGAAATCGGAGACAGCCATATTACGGTTGAGATGGATATGGCAAATACAGTTGAAATTGCCAAGGTCCCCTACCCCTGCCTTCTGACAGTGGATAAGGATATCTGTCAGCCGAGACTTCCCTCCTACGTCAAAAAAATGGAGACAAAAAACCGGGAAATAAAAATCATCTCATTTAATGATCTGGGAGATCAGGATGAAAAGAAATACGGTTTAAACGGTTCTCCCACACAAGTGCAAAGAATATTTCCTCCCGAGGCCAACAATCACCGCGAGCTCTGGAATGATGCCGCCGAGGATATTCCCGAAAAATTATTCAATAAAATCAAAGAATTAAAATTTGTTTAGGAGGCAAACCATGTCAAAATTAATAATCCATCAAGATAAAATAACAAATATCGAAGAATTTATGGCAGTTTGCCCATTTGGTGCGCTGGAAAACAACAATGGCAGGGTTGAGGTAAACAGTGCCTGTAAAATGTGCGGACTCTGCGTAAAAAAAGGACCGGCAGGCGCTGCCGAGCTGTTGAAGGAAAAGCAGGCCGGTATAGACAAATCCGCCTGGAACGGCATAGCGGTCTATGTGGATCATGTTAACGGGGATATCCACCCCGTAACCTACGAATTGATCGGAAAGGCCAGAGAATTGGCAGATAAGATAAACCACAAGGTTTACTGCATATTTATGGGCAATAAAATCGGAGACAGTGCAGCCGGGCTGCTTCACTACGGAGTTGACGAAGTATATGTTTATGACTATGAAGAATTGGATCACTTTAAAATAGATGGCTATACCGCCGTATTTGAAGACTTTATAAATAAAATAAAGCCTTCCTCCATCCTGGTAGGTGCCACCAGCGTCGGGAGACAGCTTGCCCCCAGGGTAGCCGCCAGGTTCAGAACAGGACTTACAGCCGACTGCACCATCCTGGATATCAGGGAAAACACGGATCTTGTTCAAATAAGACCTGCATTCGGAGGAAATATCATGGCAGAGATCATGACCCCCAACGCAAGACCTCAGATGGCTACAGTCCGTTACAAGGTTATGAATTCCCCTGAAAGGAAAGCAGAACCGGCAGGCAGGATAATAAGCTGTAAAATTGGCAGGGAGTGTCTGGAGTCCAAAATAGATGTCCTGGGAGTTGTGGAAAAGCCGAAGGAAAATCTCATAGAAAACGCCGATGTTCTGATTGTTGCAGGCAGAGGAGTCAGAGCACAGGAGGATCTGAAGCTTATAAAGGAGCTGGCCGACCTTCTGGGAGGAGAGATTGCCTGCACCAGACCCATGATTGAAGCGGGCTGGTTTGACGCCAAAAAACAGATCGGCCTGAGCGGAAGAACAGTGAGACCCAAGCTCATAATAACCTGCGGAGTCTCCGGTTCGGTACAGTTTGCAGCCGGTATGAACAACTCGGACTATATATTTGCAATAAACAAGGATGAAAAGGCATCAATCTTTAAAATAGCACATTACGGCATCGTCGGGGATTTATACGATATTCTTCCCAGGCTCATAGAAAAAATCAAAGCATCAAGGAGGGGTATATAAATGAATTACAAAATATTCGGCCAGAAGGACTTCGAAGCTGTAACCCATATAATAGGCGACACAGAGAGAGTTCTTTACAGGGAAAACATAAACGAAGAGTACAGCCATGATGAGCTTGGAGGCACTGAATGCTATCCCGATATTGTTGTCCGGGCGGTTTCAACCGAAGAAGTATCGGCTGTAATGAAATATGCCTGTGAAAACAACATTCCGGTTACACCCAGAGGTTCGGGCACCGGTCTTGTGGGAGGTGCCGTCCCCATAAACAAGGGGATTGTTATGGACCTGAGCCTTATGAACCATTTCCTTGAGCTCGATGAGGAAAATTTAACAGTCACTGTTGAACCGGGCGTTCTGCTCATGGAGCTCTCAAAGTATGTCGAGGAGCACGATCTTTTCTATCCCCCCGATCCGGGCGAAAAAACCGCTACCATCGGAGGCAATATCAACACCAATGCCGGAGGTATGCGGGCGGTAAAATACGGTGTTACCAGGGATTATGTCAGAGGTTTGGAAATAGTTCTGCCCAATGGTAATATTGTCAGTTTCGGCGGCAAGGTGGTCAAGAACAGTTCGGGTTATGCCATGAAGGATCTGATAGTTGGCTCCGAGGGCACTCTTGGCATAATAACAAAGGCAATCTTAAAGCTTCTGCCTCTGCCCAAGAAGGCAATCAGCCTTTTAATACCTTTTCCGTCTCTGGAGCAGGCTATAGGAACAGTCCCCCTGATTATCAAGTCAAAGACCATTCCCACCGCTATTGAATTTATGCAGAGACAGACAATCATGGACGCCGAAGAATTTCTGGGCAAAAAGTTCCCCGACAACCAGTCGGACTCCTATCTGCTCTTGAAATTTGACGGAAATTCCACAGAAGAAATCGAAGCCTCCTACGACAGGGTTGCAAAAATATGTCTGGAACAGGGCGCAATTGATATTCTTATTTCCGATACCGAGGAAAGGAATGATTCCATCTGGAAGGCCAGGGGCGCATTTCTTGAGGCAATTAAAGCCTCTACCACCTACATGGACGAAGTCGATGTGGTTGTTCCCAGAAACAAGGTAAGCGAAATAGTTGAATTCAGCCATAAACTTCAAGATCAGGTAGGCGTGAGGATCAAGAGCTTCGGCCATGCCGGAGACGGTAATCTCCATGCATATATTCTCAAGGATGACCTCAGCGAAGAAGAATGGGAAAAGAGACTTGCCCTGGCTATGGAGGAAATGTATAAAAAGGCAAATGAACTCCGGGGACAGGTATCTGGAGAGCACGGTATCGGTTATGCAAAGAAGCCTTATCTCAAGGAATCTCTTGATCCAGAAATAATGGGGATAATGAGGGGGATTAAGATGGCTTTCGACCCGAAAAATATATTAAATCCAGGGAAGGTATGCCAGTAACGGCTTTTACCGGATTGTAGAATTAAGAAGCTGCAATATCCTCAATTGACTCTTTTAATTTGTACTTCCTATGCTAACAAAACACAATGTGGCGGGGTAAGCTGGAATAGGGTTTACCGGTACTCCCGTACAAAAATTAAGTCAAAGGGATTGCTCCCCAAGCAGTTGCTTGAATTTTTATTGGCTCGTTCAAATTCTTCCGCCGTCGCACAACAAGCAGCCTCCTGCTGCTCTTGATGCTCAAAGCGACCTCCTGTCGCTTTGACGGCTGCATCATTTGAACTTTGCCAAAAAATTCAGCAACTGCTTTCTATCGAGCCTCCCTTTGACTTTAATTTTGTCCTCGCGTACCGGTAAACCCCATGTCTTTCTGCCGCTTTGTGTTTTGTTGTTTAAGCATATAAGTTAAAAAGTCTTTGTGGTTATTGCAGTCTATCTGTATTGTTCAGTCCGGTAATACTGCTGCCGGCATAATTCCTTCCGGATTTAAGATATTTTCCCAACTTGCTAAAACCGACCACGTGCCTCCCTTTGAATTTAATTCTGTCCTCGCATACCGGTAAAGATATATTGTTTCTCTGCCGCTTTGTGTTTTATTGTTTTAGTGTATAAGTTAAAGTATATTTGTGGTTATTGCAGCCTTACATATGCTCATTATAAAACTCGGTGTAATTTGCCAGCTGGCTTTTGAGCAGGTTTGGAGTATCTATTTTATATGGACAATGCTCCCTGCACTGGCCGCATTCTATACATTTGTTTATAAGCTCCATTTTATCCCTGAAAGCATCCTGCAAGAACTGCTGATAGGGGGCTCTCCTCAAAAGCAGGGAGATTCTTGCCTGGGTAGGTATCTCTATACCTGCGGGACATGGCATACAGTAGCCGCAGCCCCTGCAGAAATTGCCCGCCAGCTCTCCCCTGTCTTTATTGATGACCTCCCACAAGGCTTGGTCCAGCACAGGAGGATTCTTTTCCAGGGCCAGAAACTCGTCCAGCTCCCTCTCCCGCTGAATGCCCCATATGGGTACGACATTTTCATACTGGCGCAGGAAAGCAAAGGTTGACGCGGCATTTGTTATAAGACCGCCTGACATTGCTTTCATGGCGATCAGGCCCACATCATATTTTATACATTCTTCTATCAGCTCCAGATCCACGTCGGAGGATAGGGAGCTCAAAGGAAATTGCATCGTATCATACAACTCTGATGCAACTGCCTCCATTGCTGTTTTTATTCTATGATTTGTGATGCCAATAAAACGTATCATGCCCTTCTTTTTCGCTTCCAGAAGTCCTGCATAAGTACTGTCCGGATCATTGGGATCAGGCAGTTCGGCAGGATTGTGAAGCTGAAGTATATCCACATAATCGGTTTTCATATTTTTAAGACTTGTCTCAAGGTGTTCAAACAGTGTCTTTTTATCGCTGGCAAAGGTTTTAGTAGCTATTATAATATCTTTTCTGACTTCTGAAAGAGCATATCCGATCTTCTCTTCGCTGTCGGTGTAAGCTCTGGCCGTATCAAAAAAGTTAATTCCATTATCATATGCCTTTAATAACAGTTCTTTTGCTTCATCAAAGGAAACCCTCTGTATGGGAAGTGCTCCAAAGCTGCTTCTCGCAACCATCAGACCCGTCCGTCCCAATCTTGTTCTTTCCATAAAAATCACCAACCTTTTCTTTGTGTCTGAGTTCAACTCTGTATCTCATAATTATAGTCCTAAAAAGTAATTAAATGCAAATACATGAACAAAGTGGCTGTATTCTGTGACGGTCATATATAAATGCTGACGGTACCCTCTATTGACAAAGCACAACACGCAGCCGCAGGGCAAATTAACCACTCAAAAACGTATTGTACATTGTCAATAGAGGGTAATATGGTATAATTAAATTCTCAGGAGGTTTGGAGCATGGACGATAGAATTTTTGAATTAATGACAAAAATATATGAAGAAGTCTGCAGCATCTAAACAATATACTGCCTATGGTTAATTCTTTTACTTCCTTTACCAATTTAATCCGAAAATCTTTGCTGAACTCAGTCATAAAAAAGTACACCTCCAAAAGTTAGATTTTTTTATCCAACATTTGTGGTGCACTTTACATCTCACACGGGCTGTTTTGACGGCTGTTTACCGTACTGTTTTATTAAAATTTTATAATTTAACTTTGCTTATTTACCTGCCTCTTGTCATCCACAGCTATTTCAGAGTGAATTCTGCCTTTAAAAGTTCCTTATCTGCCGAGGATGCTCCTATCATGGCAATATAAACTATATCTTCCACTATCCAGCCTTTGGAGGTTTCGCAGTAATAGGCCAGTTCCCGACTGTCAAGCTCAATGGTAACCGCCTTTTCCTGCCCCGGCTCCAGGCTGACTTTTGTAAAGCCCTTCAGGTCCTTCACATGGCGCTCCACCCCGGAATTTTTATAGCCCACATAGAGCTGAACAACCTCATCTCCGGCCATTTTACCGGTATTCTTAACATCAACGCTCACCGCTATCTTTCCATTTTCCACCGAAGCCCTGGCGTTGCTGTAGCTGTAGGTGGTATAACTCATGCCGAAGCCGAAGGGGTAAGTGACGGCATAATCGTTTTTATCGGCAAGGAAATACCCGTGGTAATAGTCATAAACAATCTCGGTGGCATCCATATCATAATAGGGAAGCTGCTGCGGAGTCGCCGGAACCGTAACAGGCATTTTGGCCGACGGGTTCACCCTCCCGAACAAAATGTTTGCAAGTGCAGTTCCTCCCTCCATACCAGGATACCACTGCATGAGAATTGCTTTGGCGAACTTCTTCCAGGGCTCTACAATTATTGTACTGCCGCCCTGCAATACCACTATTACATTGGGATTGACCCCGGAAACCGTCTCAATAAGATCTTCATCCTCAGAGTGCAGGCCCAAATTTTTTCTGTCCCCGCCCACATCTCCGCCGTTTGTGATAAATTCGCCCTCGTCAAGTGAAGTAAGACCTGCAACAACAACCACTGCATCGGCATTTTTGGACAGTTCCTGAGCCTGGTGAGGAGTCCTTCCGTCAACATAGCATATCTCAATGCTGCCGCCGGCTTCATTGACAAGCCCCTGAAGGGGAGTGACCACATATGGAGGGAATACGGCACTGCTGCCCTTCAGGTCGCCGGTATTGGGCTGGGCTGCCAGCCTTCCTACCACAGTGATTTTTTTGATTCTGTTCCTGTCGAGAGGCAATATGCCGTCATTCTTAAGAAGGACCGTGGACTTTTCAGATACCTCCAGAGCCAGGGCCGCATGTTCCTTTGATCCCATCTTATTTTCAGAGTACAGGGCCCTGTCACCCACAAAGGAAAATCTGATCTTTTGCCTCAGAATGCGCTTGACTGCCTCATCTATCCTGTTTTCGTCCACCCTTCCGTCCCTGACTGCTTCCACAAGTCTTTCTCCGAAATACTGTGTCGCATACATTTCTATGCACATTCCGCCGTTAGCCGCTTCAACGGTGTCTCTCACACCCCATATGAAGTCGGACATCACCAGACCTTCGAAACCCCAGTCACCGTTGAGTATCTGATTGAGAAGGTAGCTGTTGTGCCCGCACCACTGTCCTCTTACACGGTTGTAGGCACTCATTATCGCAGCTGCGCCCGCATCCACACATGCCTTAAAGTGGGGGAGATAGATTTCCCGCAGGGTCCTCTCGTCCATTTGCACGTCAACCTTGAAGCGGGCGTTTTCCATGCTGTTTGCGGCGTAATGTTTTATACAGGCCATCATGTGCTTTTGAACGCCCTTTGTCAAAGCCGCACCCATTTTACCCAGCAGAACAGTATCCTCTCCGTAGGTTTCCTGGGCACGTCCCCAGGCAGGGTGGCGCAGCAGGTTTATACACACCCCGGCAAAGAAATTTGCGCCGCCCGAGCGGCCCTCTATTCCAATGACATCTCCTACACGTTCCTCCAGTTCGGTATCCCAGGAGGAGCCGCGGGCTATGGAGACAGGGAAGGCGGTGGCGTGATAGCCCAGCACTATTCCCGTAGGTCCGTCTGTAAATTTGACTGCCGGTATGTCAAGTTCCAGGTTTTCTCCGGCATAATAGGGTATGAAATTATATCTCGGAGGATTAATGGGTGCATATCTTGCATAATTATCGCAGGACATCTGGTGAACCTTCTGCTCCAGGGACATCTCACTCAAAACATCCTCTGCCAGCCTGTCAATCTCCTCTTCGGACATGGGCGGCATATTTTCAAATCTTCCCCATTCAGTCTCCAGATGCCTGACAGGATTCTCTTCCAGTTCTTTTAGAATAATACTGTCAAATTCCTTTTTTTCCTTTCTTGGGAGACGAAAGTATTCGTCACAGTGAAAAATTCTGGTATTTACTGCCATAGTACAATACCTCCTGATCATGATTATAGTATTAGTTTCCTTAATAATCGCAGTTTTAATGCAAATCCTGCAAATTTGTCATGAGACTGGAAAACAGTTTACCAATTATTTTATTCGGGATTGTTAAGCTTTTCCCGGAACTCTTTCGGCGATAATCCGGTATTTTTCTTAAAGGCCAGAGAAAAATAATTTGTGTCGTGATAACCTACCTTTTCGGCAATCTCGTAGGTTCTCAGCCTTGACGCACCCAAAAGCTGCTTTGCCTTCTCAATGCGGAGCCTGGTGATGTATTCGTTGCAGCCCTCTCCCATTTCCTTCTTGAACAGCCTGGAAAAATAATTCCGGGCAACATGGAACTGCTCTGCCAGGGTAAATACCGTAAGGTCCTCGGTCAGATTCTCCTTAATATATTTGGTGGCGGCTTCAACTATCTCATGCATTTGTTTTTTGTTGGTATACATCAGTTTTGCAATAAACATTTCTATGAAAACACAGCAGTTTTCAAGGTCGTTGCTCCGCAGTGTCGTTATCAGGGTCTCCAGACGGCCGTCGGCCTGATAGCCTGTGGTTTTGAGATATTCCCAGTAAAAGGCCGAAGCCAGCTCATAGAATTTCTGCTCGGCATTCACCTTTTTCATTCCTGAGTTTTTTACCTCGTCAATATACAGCTTAAGGTATTTTTTTACCGCTTCGGTATCCGGTATGCTCTCCAGCATCTGATTCCTGTAGTACGACAGCTTATCCTTCTGCCTGGAGCCTTCAATACCCAGGCTGTCCTCCTGCAAATTAAATTCCGCTTTGTTTGCTTTCACATTCTCTTTTGCTTTTTTGTATGAAGTCTTTATTTTGGAAATATTGGCCACTATGGGACCGATACCGGTCTCCAGATCCACGTCATATTCCACATTTACAATTTCCTGAAGCCTGGATATCTGGTCCTCGGCACTGTCATCACTATTTTTTATGTAAAATATCACAACAATATCTCCGTCCCTGTTTTGAAAGGTCCAGCCTGAATTATTGGAATCGATCATATCTATAAGAATGGTTTTAATTGAAATCAACAATAGATTTTTATGCTGCACCCACACACTGTCGCCCGACAGCACCGGTGATATGAGCCCCACCTGATACCGGCAGTTCTCCTCCAGAACCAGATCATCAATATCCATTTCTTCGGTCTCATTGGCTTTTTCGGTCAGCTGCATGAGTGATTTTTCAAAGGCCCTCTGATTTTCCAATACTCTTTTCCTGTTTAGGATATTGCATTTCAAGGAGGACTGCAGCTCGTTTTTTATGTTTTCCACCTGTAGCTTGATGCTGTTTGCCAGGCTGACTTCATCCACCGGCTTCAGTATGAATTCTTTAACACCTAGATAGCAGCTCTTCTGAGCATATTTAAAATCATCATAGCCGGTAAGTACAAGCACCTTCAGATCGGGAAGGAATTCAAGCATAAGCCTGGTCATTTCCAGACCGTCCATTTCGGGCATACATATATCGGTCAGTACAATATCGGGCTTGGTTTCACGGGCAAGCTCCAGGGCCTCCTGTGCACAGGAAGCAGTCCGGACGTCACCTATCTCCAGCTTTTTCCATGGGATCATATTATACAGGCCGTTCCGTATCATTACCTCATCGTCAACTATCAGCACTTTGTACAATATACTTCACCAACCTTTTCCCTTAGAACCTGTTTAGTATCTGCTTGTGCTTGGCATTTTGAGTGAATTTTCTGCCAGGCAAGGCAAATTTTCGAAGGAATAATTTGTTTATTCCTAGAAAATTTAACGCAGCATGGCGCAAAATACACCAAAATGACGAGTGCAATGAGATACTAAACAGGTTCTTAAGTCTATTTTCCCAACTCATAAAGAAACCCTTGCAAATTATATATTGTTTTCCTCCCGGTTAATATGCAATCTGACATTTACGGTGACACCGCCGTACTCGTTGCTCTCATAGAACAAACCATAGGGGTTTCCGTAAAAAAGCTTTATTCTCCTGTGAACATTCCTGACTCCGTATCCCACATCCGAATCGTTATCTTCCAGTGTACGGTTCAGGCTTTTTATCTGGTCGGGAACCATACCTATACCATTGTCTATGACTTTTACGATCAGATCCTCCCCTTCACGGACAGCGGTTATTTTTATAAAGCCCTTTGACTGCTTGACTCTCAGGCCGTGATATATCGAGTTTTCCACCAGGGGCTGAAGGGTCATTTTAGGTATCATTACCTCGAGAAATTCCTCGGGAATATCTATATAACTTTCCATCTTGTCCTTATACCGCATTTCCTGTATGGTCAAATAGTTTTCAACATGCTGGGACTCACTCATTAATGGGATAATGGCCTCTCCCCGGCTCAGGCTTATACGGTAGAAACCGGCCAGGGCTTTTACCATGGTCGAAATCTCATGATGCCCGTTCATAAGGGCCTGCCAATGTATTGACTCCAGTGTGTTATAAAGAAAGTGAGGATTTATCTGTGCCTGGAGTGCTTTAAACTCGATCTCCTTTAACTGCCTTTGTTCATCATATATTCTCTGCATGAGGACATTTATCTGTTCCACCATGAGGTTGAAGCCTTTTGATACCTGTTCGAAATCATAGCCGTGGTCCGACAGGTTTATGCGTGTGGTCAGGTCCCCCTTTGATACCATTGACATCCTGTATATCAGATCATTAAAGGGCCGCAGCAAATGCCTGCTGAAAATCAATGAGATAAATGATGCCAGGATTATGGTGAAAATAACTATGGCCAGTATTGCCAGAAGCATGACATTATTATCTCTAAGGAGGTAGCTGATGGGAAGAGTACCTACCACATACCAATCCCAATTTTCTATGTATTTATATACAACCAGCTTTCCTCCTAGCTCGGCTGAACCGTCGTGCTTATCCAGGATTTCATCCAGTTCGGCATTCGAGCTGATTTTACTCTTGTCGGTGTGGGAAACAATTGTACCCTGACCGTTCATAATAAAGGTATCAAGAGGGAGATCCCTTTTGCTGTGGGAATAAAATCTGGCCACCACATCCTCTGTTACCGATATGCCCAACATGCCGATGGGTCTCTTTATCCTGTATATATCAAATATGGGCTGGTATATCGTAAGGGTATATTTCTTCGGCAAAATGGGATCCTGTCTGAAGCTGACCCTTATGGGACTTCCTGAAATATCCTTTTTCGACATGTAGGCTGCCACATTGGAGTAGTCTGAGTCCTGTCCGGCTTTTGTGGGCCCCAGATAAAGAATATTATTGTCGATGGCCTTATAAAGAAACATATATAATATATCTCTTTTGGAACCCATTATATTGGACATGGATCTGTAAACATCGTCGACAGTGGCCGAAAAATCCATGCTGTCTTCATCGTGTCTCGAAAGATATTCCTGAAAGCTTCTGTCTGTGACTATACTGTCGGGGGTACTTTCAATGTTTTGAAGGTAGTCCTCAAGGTTTGAGGTGTTTTGCTGGAGTTGAAGCATTGTCATATCTTTTGCCTGCTGTTTTATGGAACGGCTGGTCACAGTATATGAAAAGCCCACCACAATCAATACGGTCAAGCATATTGTTATTACAAGATAATAAGTAAGTTTTGATCTGAAAGGAATATTCCTCATTTTCTTTTTAGCTAATTGTAATAACCAGTTCTTCATAAGCCCACCCTTTATTGACTATAGTACTGTCGTGTTATATCTTCCATACTCTTTGCAGCATGTTTAGGGTCCTCACCCCCAAATATCCGCCTTGTAAGGGCTAAATGGGCCTCCGAAAGCTTGGGAGGGAGGTATTGGTCATACCAGAATTGAACATTCGGAGATTTCTTTATAAAATCAAACACCTCATTTGTCAGCTGATCTTCTATGCTGACATCGTTAACTGGAGGAATTTTGCCTGCGTGAATGCGCTTTAGAACCGCAGTATCGTCAATGAGATATTGCACAAGCTCAAAGGCCTGATCGGTGTAATTGCAGGAACCTGCCACAGAGTAAAAATTGTCCCCCAGGGTACCTATGGAATTGTTTGGATTTCCCTTTCCTCCTTCAATTGCTGGGAAAGGGAAAACTCCTATCTTTTCATAAAATCCGGGATTTTCATATTTTACATTGCTCAAAAACCAGCTTCCGGTCAAAGTCATGGCTGCTGTTTCATTATAGAGAAGATTGCGCGCATCACCGGCATCCTCATCCATCCAGTTGAACCCCTGGGGAAAAGCTCCCATGTCAACCAGCTGCTGTACCATTTCACCAGCTTTTACAAATACTTCATTGTCAAAGGAACCGTTATTTTTCCTGTTTGCAGCATTGTCAAATACCTCAGGTCCTCCCAGACGGTCCACAAAATACATATAGAACATGGAACCCGTCCAGGCCGTTCTGTTGGCCAGGGCAAAAGGTATATAACCATGTTCTTTAAGCACCTCGATATTCTTCTTGAGCTGGTTGAAATTGGCGGGTTCCGACAGGTTAAGCGTCTTATAGATACTCTTGTTATAGAAAATCATTGCAAGGGACATATTTTCTACCGGAACACCCCATATTCCGTCTCCGAAGGTAACCATATCAAGTGCTTTTTTGTTGAATCTGGAGCTATAATCATCCTTGCTCATATAACTGCTCAGGTTTACCACTCCCCCGATGCTTACATATTCCTTCAATATGCTTCCGGACCAGGTGGGAAATACGTCCGGCATCTGATTTGTAGCCACACACACAGAAAGTCTGCTCTTGTATACATCATTGGGAATTAATTCATGTACCACCTCAAAGCCGCTATTGCTGCCTTCAAACCGGTTGACTGAATCGGTAATGACCTCGTTGACGGCAGAATCCCCCTGAATGCTGTACAGAGTCAGCTGTTTTTTCTGCACTCTCTGAGTGGTCATACCCATGTGCCCGTCGTAAAAACAGCCCGACAGCGGAAGAACTATTATAAGTACAATAAGGGTTAGAAGTAATCTTTTCAACTTAACCTCCCAAGCCATATTATGGCCTTGACATGATATGGCTTTGAGCCGCAACAGCAGCCGCAAAACAGATATGAAATTTGTTCACTCCTCTACGCTGTAAGGCTGATAAAGGAGGTTATCGGCCATGTACGTATAAACCGCCAGGGATAATATATGTACTTTTATTATACACTATATTTATCCCCGGGTAGCAGCAAAAAAGTTTATATATTTTCAGCTCTAGCCTTTTACTGCTCCTGCCATCATACCTTTGATCAGCTTATCCTGTCCGATGGCAAAGGCAGCTATCATGGGAAGTGCGCAAAAGGTCAGTACGGCCATTATCATAGGGACATTGGAATTATATTGTCCCTGGAAATCCCATATTGACAAAGGCAATGTCCTGCTCTTTGCCGACTGGGTCAGTACAAGTGCGAAGCTGAATTCATTCCACATGTTGACGGCGTTATAAATGGCCAGTGTGGCCAGTCCCGCCTTTGATAAAGGCGCTATGATATGGAAGAAGGTCCTGTATTTGCCGCAGCCGTCTATTTCGGCAGATTCTTCCAGCTCCTTCGGTATTTCTGCCATAAAACTGGTCAGGATGAATACCGATATGGGCAGATTGAAGGCGGTGTACGGCCCTATAAGCGCATAAATGGTGTCATACAGGTGTATTTTCTGGGTCAGCTGAAAGATTGGTATTAGAGTCACGTGTATGGGTACTGCCATTGCAGCTACCACAAGTCCGAACAGGGGCTTGTTAAGCTTAAATTTAAATCTTGAAAATGGATATGCCGCACACAGTGCCGTAACCAGAATAAGTACCAGTGAAACAATCACCACAAAGGTGCTGTTCAGCAAATATTTGTAAAACTGGCTTTTAATAACACCTGCAAAGTTGTCCATATAAAAACCCTTGGGTATTGAAAATACACCTGTGGTGAGAATTTCAAACTGTTCTTTGAAGGCTGAGATTACCATGAAGTAAAATGGAGCTCCTGCTATAACCAACCATAACAAGGCCAATAATGCTATAATTATTTTTCCGGCTGAAATTTTTTTCCTGGTCATCCTTTACGCCTCCTCCCTTCCGTTCAATGCCCTGAGGGTCAGCAATGAAATCAATGTAATTACAAGGAACATACCTGATGCAATAGTTGAGCCATAGCTCATTTGCATTGTCTGGAAGGCGTTTTTGTACATATACGTGGCCATGAGCTCTGTCGCACCGTTAGGCCCCCCCTGGGTCATAACGTATATAAGATCGAAATATTTTAACGAACCCACCAGCGAAAGAACCGCAGCGCTCTTTACAGTACCCTTCATACAGGGCAGTGCAACTTTCCAGAAATACTGTCCGTATGTGGCACCGTCGATTATTGAAGCTTCGTAAAGTTCCTCGGGCAGGGAACTGAAAGCCGCCAGGAAATATACCATGTAAAACGGAATGTACTGCCAGCATATGACAGTGATAACGGCATAAATGGCGACCTTTGGATTTCCCAGCAGATCCACCATGCCTTCTCCCCCGAATAATGTGGACACTGCACTTATGAGTCCGAACTGGGGGTCATAGGTATATTTAAAGAGGAAACCGACTGCCACTGAGGACATGAGCATAGGCAGGAAATAGACCATCTTGAGGAAATTCAGTTTCTTTCCTCCCGTATCCAGCAGGAAGGCCAGTGCCATGGCTATGGGCAGCTGTATAGCTATTGACAGGATTACTATTATTATATTATTAAGAAAAGACTTGTAAAAGACGGTGTCGGTCGCAAGTGTTTTCCAGTTTTCCAAGCCGTAAAAAATCTTCTTGGAACTGATTCCGTTCCAATTGTGAAGACTTAGCCAAAAAGAATTGATAATAGGATAAACTATAAAAATCAAGATAAAGAGGAATACCGGAATAAGGAATACTGTTGCTGCAATTGCTGTATTACGTTTTCTGTAGCTTAAGAGTGATTTGGTACTTTGCATTGTTTCTCCTCCCCTCTGAATAAGCAGCTTATTTCAGACCGGTTATTTTTAGGAATAAATATTTTGACAGTAATATATTTGACAGTAATATAATTGATGGGTATCAGATGAGTGATACCCAATCAATTATAGATACTTTAATTTACTGATTATTATTTGCCAAAGTATTTTTTAGCCGCTGCTTCCATTTCCTTGTTTACCTGTTCCGGAGTCTTGGCAAGACCAAATATGGCTTGTGAAGTATCCTTGTGAACCTGGGCAACTTCAGCCGGGAGATACTGATCATACCACAGCTGAACATAAGGGGCCTTTTCAACTGCATTCAATACATCCTGGAGGCGCGGGTCGGTAACCTTTACACCCTTTACAGGAGGAACTCTGCCGTTTTCAATACGTGTAGCCACAGCCTTGTCGTCTATAAGGTAGGTTATAGCTTTGAAGGCTCCTGCAACATCTTTGGAGGTTGCGGAAACTGAATAGAAGTTATCTCCGACAGTACCGACAACTGAATTGGGATCACCTTTTCCGTCGTCAGCAGCCGGGAATGGGAATGAACCTACGTTCTTATCGAAAAATTCCTGGTTTTCACCTTTAACTGTTGAAAGGAACCACGAACCCATAAGTGTCATTGCAGCTTTTCCTGAATAAAGGAGAGTACGTGATTGTCCGGAATCTTCATCAAGACCGTTGAAGCCTTTGTTGAAGTAATCCTTCTTGACCCATTCCTGGATCTTGTTTCCGGCCTGGGTAAATGCTTCATTTTCAAAGGAACCCGTACGCTGTGCCGCCGCATTGAAAGGTTCGGGTCCGCCGAAACGGTCAGCCAGATACATGTAATACATGGAACCTGTCCACTGGGTCTTGTTGGCCAGAGAGAAAGGTATGATACCATTCTTCTTTAAAGTGTCACAAAGAGCTTCAAGTTCTTTAATTGTCTTTGGAACCTGCAGATTATACTTGGCAAACAGCTCCTTGTTATAGAAGAACATTGCCACCGATGTGTTTTCAACAGGCACTGCCCAAATTTTATCTTTATATGTAGCCTGGTTTATAGCTGCCGTCATGAAGCGGTCTTTATAGTTATTTTCATTCATGTAAGTGGTTAGGTCAGCAATCTTTCCTTCATCGGCATATTGGTTCATCGGTCCGCCCGACCAGTGAGGGAATATGTCCGGCGATTGATTTGAACTCATTGAAATCAGAAGCTTTTGTTTGAAAGCGTCATTTTGAACCGCTGTAACCTCAACAGTATAGTTTGGATTTTCTGCCGAGAAATTCTTCATCCACTCTTCCATAAGCCCCGGGAAAGGTTCTGTTGTCTGGATATGCCAAAATGTGAGTTTTACAGGCTCCCCTGCCGGTGCAGATGATTCTGCTGCGGTTGATGACGGAGCAGCACTGCTGGCTGCCGCGGTTGAGGTTGAAGTAGCTGCCGGTGTCGATGAACCGCAAGCTGCTATGGATAACGTCATAACGATAGCCATACCTGCAGCAAGGGCCTTACTAATAGCTTTTTTCATATTTTCATGACCTCCTTTAATATACTGGCATGAGCTCAATGTTCAGTCATGCCTTATGTATTTATAATAGCATCAAAGGATGATCAATTTAATTTATAAAACTTACCTCTTCATATAATTTTGTGTCATATAGAAGCAAAAAACCCAACTTTTTTGTTAGGTTTATACAAAAATCAATATTCAATTCTAAACAATATTTACGATAATCTTGTCTCAAAATCACTGTATTGGAATTTCCTTACTATTTCCGGCCCGTCCTTTTGGCTGTAAAGTGCTATGGCCGGAAGATTGACACCGTTGAAGGTATTGTTCTTTACCATGGTGTAATGAGCCATATCACAGAACACCAATCTGTCCCCCGGGTTCAGGGGTTCCTTGAAGGAATAGTCTCCTATTATGTCTCCCGCCAGGCAGGTGGGACCTCCCAACCTGTAAGTATACCTGTTTTCTCCGGGTTTCCCGGCAGCTATTATGTTGGGTCTGTAGGGCATCTCCAACACATCGGGCATATGGCAGGCCGCCGAAGTATCAAGGATTGCTATATTCATTTCATTCTCTACTATATCCAGTACCTCCGCCACCAGGTAGCCTGTGTTTAAAGCCACGGCTTCACCGGGTTCAAGATATACCTGTACGCCGTATTTCTCCTGAAAGCGGCTTATGGTCCGGACAAGTGTCTCAATATCATAGTCCTGCCTTGTAATATGGTGTCCTCCCCCAAAATTCAGCCACTTCATGTTTTTTATAAACTCCCCGAACTTCTCTTCCACTGCTCCGGCAGTACGTTCCAGGGTGTCTGAATTCTGCTCGCACATGGTGTGGAAATGCAGCCCGTCTATACCCTCCAGCTGCTCCGGCCTGAAATTTTTCAGTGTAACTCCCAGCCTTGAATACCTGGAGCAGGGATCATATATTGCATGCTCCTGCTCTGAATATTCAGGATTTATGCGTATCCCGCACTCTATCCTTTTGCCGGGGTAGCTCCTGACCCTGGCCTTAAACCTGTCCCACTGGGCAAAGGAGTTGAACACTATGTGATCTGTGTATTTCAGCAGTTCATCAAACTCCTCTTCGATATATGCGGGAGCATATACATGGACTTCCTTCCCCATTTTTTCATACCCCAGCCTGGCTTCAAAAAGCGAGCTGGAGGTAACACCTTTAAGGTACTTTCCAATCAGGGGATAAACCGCATGCATGGAAAAGCCTTTCTGGGCCAGCAGAATTTTGCAGCCCGTCCTTTTTTGGACCGAATCCAGTATTTCAAGATTTTTTATAAGAAGTCTTTCATCGACTATATAACAGGGTGTGGGCAATTTCCCAAAATCAATATCAATATTAATATCCATAACCGTTACCATGGCCTTTCCATATGAGGATATATATTATACGCCGCTGTCCACCTGCATACCTGCATCAAGCAATGTGAACAGCGGCGTATGTTCAATTTCGTATCAATCAGAACACAATCAGAAATTAATCAAGAAGCCTGGGAGAAAAATCCTCTTTCCAGGGAAGCCCGTATTTGTTCAGGGCATCCATAAACGGATCGGGATCGAACTCTTCCACATTGTATACTCCCGGTTTCTTCCAGATTCCCTTCAATATCATCATGGCACCTATCATGGCAGGAACCCCTGTTGTATAGGATATGGCCTGGGAGCCTACCTCGGCGTAGCATTCCTCATGGACGCATACATTGTAGACATAATATGTTCTGGGTTTTCCGTCCTTTATACCCTGGATGATGCAGCCAATGTTGGTCTTGCCCTTTGTTCTGGGTCCAAGTGAAGCAGGATCGGGTAATACGGCCTTTAAGAACTGAAGCGGAATAATTTTTTTGCCTTCGAATTCTATCGGCTCTATTGAAGTCATACCCACATTTTCAAGCACTCTCAAGTGGGTGAGGTATTTTTCCGAAAAAGTCATCCAGAATCTTATTCTCTTTACGCCTTTGATATTTAGGGCCAGGGATTCTATTTCCTCATGGTGCAGCAGGTATATGTCCTTGGGTCCTATCTCGGGCAGATCATACACTTTTTTGAGCTCCAGAGGTTCTGTCTCCACCCATTCTCCGTTTTCCCAGTAGCTGCCAGGTGCTGTTATTTCACGTATATTGATTTCAGGGTTGAAGTTTGTAGCAAAGTGGTAGCCGTGATCGCCTGCATTGGCGTCAACTATATCAATATAATGTATTTCGTCAAAATAGTGCTTCTGAGCGTAAGCGCAAAAAACACTTGTTACACCGGGGTCAAAGCCGCTGCCCAACAGAGCCGTGACACCTGCCTTTTCAAATCTTTCCCTGTAGGCCCACTGCCATTTATATTCGAACTTCGGTATTTCGGGCGGCTCATAGTTTGCAGTGTCCAGATAGTGTACCCCTGTGGCAAGACATGCATCCATAATAGTGAGGTCCTGATACGGAAGCGCTACGTTTATAACTATGTCCGGCTTAAATTTATTTATAAGTTCAATAACCATTTCGGTGTTGTCTGCGTCAACCCGGGCAGTCTGGATTCTGGTTTTTCCTCCATCCAGTTTTGCTTTTATGGCCTCACACTTTTCAACTGTTCTGCTGGCTATGCATATTTCTTCGAATACATCGGGGTTCTGGCAGCATTTATGGATTACAACACTTGCAACGCCGCCGGCACCAATAATTAAAGCTTTTCCCATATTAACCTCCATGAGCCACATTTGTGGCCACAAAATAATAATGAAATTTGTTCACTCCTCATCCGCAATGTGGCGAATAAAGGAGGTTAATTGGCCATGTGCGCTTTCAAAGTATTGGTAAATACTTTGAATATTTCGCACGGCTATAAATTCACAGGTTTGCTTGGAAGACGAACGCAAGTGAAGTCTTTCAAGCAAACCTCCTAAGCCATTCTATGGCTTTGAGCCGACATAGCGGCCGCAAAATATTGATGGAATTTGTTCCAGTTGGCTTGTAACAGCCGGACTCCGCACCATTTACATACAGCGGTGTAAAAAGCCGTCCGGCTTGCCGCCGGTCAATAATACAAGCGTGATTATACAAAAAATATCTGAAAAAATCAATAAAAATCAAAAATATTCTGTTTAAACATAATTATAACCCAGGAATCTTAATTTTTCTCGATATTTCTTGAGATTTGTTAAATCCATGCAAAAAAGTTGTAAATTTATTTTTTATTATGTGTAAATGCCGGTTTTTAATTCGTTTTCAAGAGCTATTATCAAAATGTACTTGCGTAAAGACACAAAAACAGACGGCCTGAGCCATCTGTTTTTACCTGCTGCAATCCCGCAGAATAAACCTGTTGCATCCTGAGGATATCCTGGATTCAGGAAATTATCCCTATGCAAATCATAATTTTAATAAATGATCCAGTAATTCACCTAACGGAACAGTAGCCAGTGAGATACAGGTATCGCAGCATCCGTAATATATGTACAGTAATCCGTCCTTAACAATATTGGCTGTGGGAAATACCGTATTTGGGATTACAAGACCGTATTTTTCATAATACTCCTGCGGTTCCATTATGGGTTCTGCCGATCTTGCAATAACCTTTCCGGGATTTTCGAGCTCAAGCAGCATCGCCCCTACACGGTAAATCGAGTTTGCATCGACACCATGATAAAGAACCAGCCAGCCTTTTTCCGTTTTTACCGGCGTTGCTGCAGCACCTATTTTGGTACCCTCCCACCCAAAGTTTTCGGCCACAGCGATCAGCTCAGGCTCAGACCATTTCTGCAAGTCATCCGAATAGGATATCCATATTCCGGGTATGTCAGTACCATACTCTTTGCCCACATATTGCATGGGTCTTCTCAGGAGAGCAAACCTGCCGCCTATTTTCTCAGGGAACAGAGCGTTGTCCCTGTCGTCAATTTCCGCGGGGGTGGTATAGCACAATTGTTTAAAATTGACACCGTCTTCCGATACGGCTATTCCGGATCTTGTGAGCATTGGCTCAGTATTGCCTTCCTTCCAGCCGGGGTAATTGCCGGTAAAGTAATCGGGCACTCCCCTGCCTGTTGGCCAGCAGTCAAACTCATAAGGCTGAAGGGCATAACACATATAAAATACACCTTCTATTTTTACCACTCTGGCATCCTCCACACTCCCTCCTTTAAAACCCAGCATTCCGGCAGTAAATACCGGTTTATCCGAAACAGGAGAAAAATTTATGCCGTCACCGCTTTCCAGCAGGCCAATACAGGTTTGAAAAGGCTTTAGTGACCCTGCCGCTCTTTCATACATATAAAATTTATTATTGTGAAAAACCACTCCGGGATTGAATACCGCTGCCCTTCGCCAGTCATAAATTCCTGGGGACACTATTGGATTGGCCTTACATCTTGTTATTTTTAACATGTTCCATCCTCCATTGTTTAATTTTTGAATTACCCTTTAACTGCACCGGCGGTCATACCCTGAATAATCTTCTTATTGAACAGCAGGTAAACAATAATTACCGGCAGAATTGACAGGACCATAGCGGCCATCAATGTGGTGTAATCGGTGGTATATTGTCCGTAGAAGTTAGTGAGACCGACAGGAATGGTTCTGTATATTTCTTTTGTTACCAGTACCAGAGCAAACGGGAATTCATTCCAGGTATCCAGAAAAGCCAGAATCAGAATTGTGGACAATACAGGCTTGCATACCGGAAGTATAATTCTTGACATGGTAAAGAAGGTTGAGGCTCCATCCATATATGCCGCCTCGTCAAGCTCGACGGGAACGGTTTTTATAAAGCTCTCAAAAAGAAATATGGCCAGCGGCAGCCTGATGGCAATATACGGGATTACAAGAGTAAAAAATCTGTCATAAAGCCCTAAAACCTTGAATTGCACAAAAAGCGGAACAATCAGCGCATACACCGGTATCAGCATTCCTGCTATAAATAAGGTATATATAAAATTTCTGCCTTTGAACCTGTATCTGGATAAAACATAACCTATGCAAAAAGCTATCAGTATTACGAGGAAAACCGTAGTAAAGCTGTTAAATATGCTGCTGATAAAATAGGTGTACATTTTTCCTTCCACAAAGGCATGATAGTAATTATCAAGCCGGGGGCGGGCAGGTAATGAGATAATATCAAGCATAAATTCATCTTTTGTTTTCAGTGAAGAATATAATATCCAAATCACAGGGAAAATACATGTAATAGAAAACATGATCATTATAATATTAAATACATATTTCCCGATTTTACTCAGTATGGATTTCATTCCTGCTTCACCTCCGCCAGCTTTTTAAATATGATGATTATTCCGAAACTTATTATGAATATTCCTATGGCAATAGAACTGCCGTAACCCAGCTGCATGCTGTTAAAAGAGGTGTTGTATGCATACTGCGCCAATACCATGGAGCTGGTTCCCGGACCGCCTCCGGTCATTACGTAGATATGGCTGAATACCAGCATATTGGAGGATATGCTCAGCATTATGGCGACCTTGATGGTGTCATATATCAGCGGGAAGGTTATGAACACGGCTTTTTTTATGCCACCCACGCCGTCCAGCTCGCAGACCTCATATATATCCTTGGGAATTCCCTGTACAGCCGACATGAATATAATTAAAGGCACACCTAGATATTGCCAGATCAGCGGTACCGTCACCGAAAATATAACCTGGTCGGGGTCATCCAGCCAGGGAGAAATCAAATTTTCCAGACCCAGGCTTTTCAATATTGCATTCAGCAAGCCGTAATCATTACTGTAGATCATCTGCCAGATGAAACCTACAACAACCGCCGACAAAACCACTGGGAGGAAAATTACTGTCCTGTGTACCTCCTTCAGTTTCATTGCCTTCGACATGAATAATACCGTGAGTAAAAAAGCAAGTCCCATTTGTATAATAACCGTGAGAAGAACAATCAGCAGGTTGTTACGCAGAGAACTCCAAAATATTTCATCCTTCACAAGCGCCGCATAATTTTCAAGTCCGATAAAAGTTTTATCCAGGCCTCCCATCCAGTTTGTGAGGCTGTATCCCAGCGCGGTAAATAAAGGAACTATTATGACAAATAAATAGATTGCCAGACCCGGTGCCAGGAGACTTAAAAGAGTTGAATTTTTTATTTTTAGTGAATTAGCATGATTCATATGATGTCTCCTTAAAAATTTTCCGGAAACCAATGCGATTTCCGGAAAATTTTCATATTATTTTACTTTTTTATTTTACTTTTTCATATTCGGCCTGAATTCTCTTTGCAAGCTCTTCAGGTGTTATGGTACTGATAAGTAGTTCCTGCAGGCCGGCATTCATTTTGCTGACAACAGCCGGATTGAGGTAGGAGTCATATATGGGAGTGAATTTCAGTTTGGAAGCCATCTCAGCATATTTTACGGCCAGAGGAGATACTTTGCTTTTGTCGTAATCCGAAACCTTATAGGCTGTTGGTTCACCCTTTTCAGCTATGCTTTTTGCATATTCGGGACCGCTTATGGCCTTAAGTACCTTTGCAACAGCCTCTTTTTTGCTTCCAAATCCCTTGACTCCCGAAGCAAAACCTGAGCCTGCACCGCCTGACATGGATTTTGGATCACCTTTTCCTCCGTCCACCGAAGGCAATACGGCCACTTCAGTATTGCCGGCAATTTCTTCCGGTCCGGCCATAACCGCACCTATTGCCCAGCTTCCCTCCATAAACATGGCTGCCTTGCCGTTGAAATAAAGGGTTTTCTGCTGATCATTGTTTATACTGTTCATATCCTTGTTGAAAGCGCCGGCCTTACCGAGTTCCTGCAGTGCCGCCAGGGATTTGATAAAATCCGGATCTGTGAACTTCGCTCCCTTGTTGTCCTTTATGCCGTTAAACCAGTCAGGCCCGGTGAATCTGTCACCAAGCGTGCTGAGTATACAGGATTCGGCAACCCACTGCTCTTTATTTCCAAGGGCTATGGGCACTATCCCCTTTGCTTTGATCTTATCTATCATTGTTTTGAAATCGGCCCAAGTTTCAGGAAATGCCTGCACCCCTGCATCAGCCAGAATTTTCTTATTGTAGTAAATAACATGTGTACTGAGCATGGAATAAGGTACCGCATAGATTTTTCCGTCACTGGTCAAATCATCAAATGCAGAGGTTACATAACCTTCCTTCCAGGCCGCATCCGCATCCAGTATTTCATCCAGGGGTGCAACTGCCTGATTTTTGGCGAACATTGCCAGTTCTGAACCTTTGCAGATAAATATGTCGGGAAGCTCATTTGAAGCTGCAAGGGTTTTTATTTTTGTATAATAGGCAGTCTGATCACCTATAGCTTCTTCCTCAACGATTATATCCGCATTGTTTTTCTGAAAATCTGCCAGCGCTTCCCTTACCGAGGTAGATATATTTTCTGCCTTATCCTTGGCCCAAAGATCCATAAAAGATATTTTTACCGGTTCGGACTTTGATCCGGGGGCAGGTGTTTCCAAAGCTGCCGTACTCTGTGCCGCAGCAGATTGTTCAGCTGCGTTCTGCCCACTGCCGCAGCCTGCAAGTACCGACATTGCAACCGACAATACCACTGCGGTGCAAGTACCCTTAAGTAATAATCTTTTCATTAAAATTTCCTCCTGTTTTTGAAATATAAGGAATCCCGGCCGGCCAAAGTCAATTACGGTTCAAAGCCTTCGCCTTCCAGGCGAAAGCTAGCTTTCAGCTGATAAGTAATTGACTTCTTATGACAGTATTTTAACCTCCGCAAAAAATTAATAAAAGTAGATAATTCTATAAAAATGTCAGCGATTTTATACACCTTTCACACAAGACCTTTTTAACTTGCATGTGATGTACTATAATCATTATATAAACCGGTGGGGGTGACGAGTATTCCTAATAAGCATTTCTTCAGCCTTCAGTACAAATTTATGACAATATCCGTATTCATTGTAATAATACCGCTGTTGATTGTGGGGGGATTATCGTACATAAAATCAACCTCAATTATAAAAGAACGGGTCAGCCAGTCAAATTTTAATACGGTTAAGCAGATAGCAAACAATATAAATTTTGTTTTTACCGATTTACAGAATTCCTCGGTATATCTATGGCAAAACAAAGAGTTTATGGGCTATCTCAAGCTGCCTGAAAACGAGGTACTGAACTCAGAAAATAAATTATTATCAGCTCAGAACTCGGTAAATAATTTTATAGTATTTAAATCAAATATATATTCCATATACGTTAAAGGCTTTAACGGCCTGGTTTTTGACTCTGCAAGTGCTGAGAATACCATAACCGGCAAACAGGAAGGCCAGTTGTATGCGCTGCGCGGTGAAAGCATGCTTATTTCAGATATGGTTAAAAACTATGACAATTCAAGGACAGCCGTTATTTCCCTGCTGAGATTGCTCAAGGACCTGGACGATCTTTCCTCAAACCTCGCCATTATAAAGCTTAACATCTCCGAGGAGGAAATATCAAAAATATATCAAAGTAAAATGCTGGGAACAAAAGGCGATTACTTTATCATAGATGAAAATGAAACAATAATATCGGCAATGGATAAACAAAAGCTGGGTACCAAACTGGACACCAAATACAACAACCCCAAAATGTATTCTGCTCAAAGCGGGTATTTTAACTCCGTGATCGATAAGCATAACTTTCTTGTAACCTATATAAATCTGTCCCGGCCAGGCTGGAAGCTGATAAACCTCGTGCCTCTGGATCAGTTATCCGATGATACAAAGATAATCAGGAGCATAACTGTTTACGGAGTCCTGATAAGTCTGGCTCTTTGCCTGCTGCTTATTTTATTCTTTTCACTTAAGGTTTTAAGTCCTTTAAAACAGATTAGAAGGTATATGAAATATATTGAAAACGAAAATTTTAATGTCAGCATCAATGTGAAGGGAAATGATGAGATCTCGCTTTTAGGCAAAAGTTTCAATAAAATGTCTAAAAAGCTGAATGAGCTTATAAATGAAGTTTATACGGTTCAAATCAAACAAAAGGAAGCTGAACTGAAAGCCTTGCAGGCACAAATAAATCCTCACTTCCTTTATAACACGCTGGACACCATTTACTGGATGTGCAGGATGGAAAACGCCGTTGAAAGCTCATATCTGATTCAGGCCCTGTCAAGGCTGTTCCGTCTGAGTCTGAACAGCGGCAACGAATTTACCACCGTAAGACATGAGATTGACCACCTGGATAATTATATAACCATTCAGGAAAAACGTTTTGAGGAGCTTATCAGGTTTAAAATAAACGTATCCGACGAAGTTCTGGGCTGTAAGGTGGTTAAGCTGGTTTTACAGCCCCTGGTTGAAAATGCAATATATCATGGAATTGAGAAAAAAGGAAGTCAGGGTACAATTTCGGTAAGCGTTTTGAGAGAAGGAAATGATGTCGTTTATATTATTCAGGATGACGGCGCAGGGGCCGATGAAGAAGAGCTTACCAAACTTTTGGAAAAGGTTGAAAAGAACAACAGGGGCTTTGGCATTAAAAATGTTAACGACAGAATAAAGCTTTATTTTGGAAATGAATACGGAATAAAATTTTCAAGTTCTTACGAAAACGGCACCACAGTCACCGTAAGACAGCCATTTGACCTGAATGGTTAATTTTGAC
The DNA here is from genome assembly GCF_000350485.1 of Ruminiclostridium cellobioparum subsp. termitidis CT1112. Lineage (GTDB taxonomy): Bacteria > Bacillota > Clostridia > Acetivibrionales > DSM-1351 > Ruminiclostridium > Ruminiclostridium termitidis. Next base: position 35,354 of record NZ_AORV01000049.1, on the reverse strand, counting down.
CATATGCATTCATAATACACTTTCACAATTTAACCGGAGGTAATAAATATGCTGAAACTTATTCTTGCTGACGACGAAACCGTAATTCGAAAAGGGATAAGAACATCTATAGACTGGAAACAACACGATGTGGAAATTGTTGCCGAGGCCTCCAATGGAAAAGATGCCCTGGATAAAGTATTGGATTTAAAACCTGAGATTGTAATTACCGATATCCGCATGCCTGTCATGGACGGTCTGGTTTTATCCGGTAATATTAAGAAAATGCTGCCTGACACGAGAGTTATTATATTAAGCGGATACGAGGATTTTTCCTATGCCAGGGAAGCACTGAGTTTAGGAGTTACCGAATACCTGCTTAAACCTGTCGGAGCCGAGGAACTGATCTCTCTTATCACAAAAATCCGCGGTGAAATTATAAATGAGCAGTTAAAAAAGGAGCGAAGTGTTCATAACAATATAATCCTTAATGAAAACCTGCCTCATATAAAGTCCAATTTCATAACAAAGCTTCTGAAGAGTGAGTACCCATCGGATAATAATGTTCTTGAACAGGCCGGAATTCTTAATTATGATCTCTCGGGCCCTCAATATCTCGTATTTGTTGTGGATATTGATGATTTTCTGATACTGACGGATAATTTATCCGACGCTGATAAGGAACTTATGAAATTTTCCGTAATGAATATTGCCGAAGAGCTTTTGCTGGCTTCGGCGGCAGGTCTGGTATGCTACAGTGAATTTGAGCATTTGATAGGAATAATAAGTTCGGAAAATATAAGCGAATCCATGGTAAAAAATGTATGTACCGGCATACAGCGCAGTATGGACAAGTACCTGAAACTATCCATTTCAATCGGTATCGGAAATGTGTATAAAAACATTAAGGATATTTCAAAGTCATACTCCGAAGCAGTTACAGCCCTGAAAAATAAAATATTTTCAGGCAAAAGCAGTATTAACTTATATAATCCGGGGAAATTTGAAAGGAAGGCTGCCTCCCAGGTGCCCTATCCTTATAATGAGGAAAAGGATATTATAAATTATTTAAAGGCCTTAAATACCGAGGGCATAGGGCAGACCCTGTCCAATATCTTCAGCAGATTTGCCCATAGCGGCACTGCCCCCGAAAGTATAAAAAACATCTGCAGCAGATTGATTGTCACAACCGTAAACTGTGTGGAAGAAACGGGTATCAACATTGAAAACAGCCTTGGAAACAACTTCAACCCCTTCAAGGAAATAGACAAACTTGATACTCTGGATAATTTGCATATGTGGCTGCTGGACTTTTTTAATAAAATGCTTGGATTAATTCAGCAAAACAAAACCATGAAATACAAAAGTATAATAAAATTCGTTCTCCAATATGTTGAAGAAAATTACCAAAAAGATATCAGTCTCAGTGAAATGGCCAGCATCGTATATGTAACTCCCAATTATTTGAGCCGTATTTTCAAGGAGGAAATGAATATAAACTTTATCGACTGGCTGAATCAGCTCAGAGTTGAAAAAGCCAAGGCGCTGCTGCTGGAGGCCGGCTCTAAAACCTATGAAGTGGCTGATAAGGTAGGTTATGGCGATTACAAATATTTCTCCTATATATTTAAAAAAATCACAGGCTGTACTCCGAAGGAATATAAAGAAACTAAAATATAAAGGTACAATTTCATTTGTATGGGACTTTCATCATTAAAGAAATTCCATTATCTTCAGGGACACTATATCTGCCTGGGCATTTTCCCCCTCAGCATTGTAGTGGAGGCCATCCTCGGCTCTGTAAACGCTCCTTCCAAGCATTGGTGTATATAAGTCATCTATAGGAAGGTTATATTTATTTCCTGTCAATTTCATGGCATTATTTCTGTTAATCAGCTTATCCGTCAATTCGGTATTGATAACCTCTTTTCTGCCTTCAACAGTCACAGGTGTGGATAGGGCTAAGATAAGCCTTGCTTTCCGGCAATTTTCAATCATATATCCCACAATCTCCTCCAGGCCCCTTTGATATTCCCGGTCGGACAGGTGCAGCCCATGTATCCCGTTATTAAAATGTATAACTTTATACCTGAAGTCCTCCTGGGACAGGATATATCCTATTTCATGCTTCAATGAGAGATTGTCAACAGCCCTGGAGGTGGCAAGCATATCCACATATGCAGCCTCCTTAAGCAGCTGGTTCACTTTCGGCCTGTATGCCCTGGTGATTGAGTCACCTATCAGTAAAACCCTCGGCTTATCCCTTCTGTCGGTCTTTTCCCACCAGAAATCACACCACTCGTATGTTTCAAGTACCGGCATGATGTTCTCCTCCTCTCGTACTCATTTCCAGTATATTTGTACAGCATATCCACAGCAGGAAGTATCTGACTTCCCGCCGAGTAAAGTATGACATGCAGGTTATATTGTTATAACCTTTAATTTTCGGTCCAACAGATATCTTTCTCCTTTAACCACAGGGATATCGACTTTTCTGCCTTTATATTTTATTGTGCAGACGGTATCCTTCCGGGCTTCCAATTCAATACTTTCAAGTTCGTTGTCCCTCCAGACGATGCCCACCGTATAACCGCCTCTGGCCCTGAGCCCTTTTACATACCCCGTGCCCCACTTTTCAGGCAATGCTGGAAGTATATTGATAAGGTTGTTATGGCTCTGGAGGAGTGCTTCGGCTATTCCGCTGCAGAGCCCGGTAGTCCCGTCCATCTCGTATACATCTGTTTCGGCCCCGGCTCCCGGAGGGCAGAAGGAAAGCAGGTTGTCATTGGTAAGCCCTCTCTGGAAGGCAAGTATGTGCCGATAGGTGTTCTCAGCCTCAAGAAGCCTTGCCGAGTACAGTATCAGCAGAGCTCTCGCCCATCCGGTGTCCTCCCATCTCCACGCCGGAGTGGTACGTCTCCGGATGCTTACCTTTGCGGCCTGCGCCAGCTCAGGTGTCGTTTCGGGGCTGATCTGCCAGTACGGATAGACCGAAAGCAGATGGGAGGTATGTCTATGGTGGGCATCAGGCTCATCATAATCATAGAACCACTCCTGCAGCTGTCCCCTTGCACCGATTTTGAAAGGAGGCAATTTGCCAAGCTTCTCTTTTGCCTCTCCAAGCAGTTCATCATTTATTCCCAGAAGCTGGCAGGTTGAAATGAAGGAAGTGAAAAGTTCACGTATCATTACGGTGTCACATACTGTTCCCATTGAATTGGAGCATTCCACCGGATTGTTCCAGTCATGCACAAAGGAGTTTTCAGGAGACATGGAAGGCCCCGATAAATAGTAACCGCTCCCGGGGTCCTTTTCCAGGTATTTCAGGAAGAACTTCACCGCCTCACGATAGACGGGATACAGCTTATTGCACAGAAATTCCCTGTCACCGGTATATAAATAATGCTCCCACAGATGGGTTGCCACCCATAACCCACCTGTGACATTTATGCCCCACGAGGCTGCCCAGCCCGGAGCCGTATATCCCCATGCATTGGATACCACATGCGCGGCCCAGCCCTCCAACCCGTATGTGACCTGGGCAGTCCGCTGCCCGGAGGGAACAAGTCTCTCCTCGATCCACTTGAACAGCGGCACATTGCATTCCGACAGGTTTGTTACTTCGGACGGCCAGTAATTCATCTCTGTATTGACATCCAGGTGCATATCACAGGTCCAGCCCATGCTGCATGCCACATTGTCGTTCCAGATGCCCTGCAGATGGGCCGGGAGCGCCGAATCCTCCCGGGAGCTGGACATCAGCAGATAACGTCCGTACTGGAACATCAGCGCCGTCAGCGAAGGATCTTCCCCTCCCTTTTTCACCCTGTCCAGCCTTTGGTCGGTGGGCATATCCTCCCCGGCCCCGCATTCATCTTCAAATTCCAGTTCGACTCTCCCGAACAGACTCCGGTGATCCTTTATATGTTCATCCTTTAATGTTTCATAAGCTATTCCCGAAGCCGCATCAATCCTATCTTTACATGCATTCCGTATATCCTTTTCAGCAAAGTCGGTCCCTATGGCCAAAAGAATCAAGGCACTGTCGGCCCCCGACACACATATGGAGTTTCCGACCACAGCCGAAGTCCCCTTCCCTGCTATAACGCGCAATCTTCCATGAATGGCAACCCCTGTTTTTCCGTCGGAATGGATGTTTTCAAATGCATTACCCTCTAAAACCAGGTCACGGCCTTCAGCATGAACGGAAAACGGATTTTTGGCACCGTCGATTGACGCCGTAAAGGACAGTTTTCCTGAGGCAGAGGAGGAGAGACGCATTACGGCAAGCTTATGGGGATGGGAAACAAATAACTCCCTTGAATATTGAACTTCACCTGCTTTGTAACTTACAGCCGACAATGCATTATCCAGCTGCAATTCCCTGCTGTAGCCGGATATTTCATCAGAACAATTTTCAAAATCAATCAGCAGGTTTCCAAAAGGCAGATTGGTTCCATAGTTTAATCTCCTGCCTATAATTTTTTCACACAGCTCACCTGCTGTTTTATAGTCGTGCTTAAACAAGGCCTTCCTTATTTCGGGCACGGCTTGTGCGGCACCTTCCTGATTATTCCGCCCGGAGGCTTCTCCCGAATAACAGGTGTTTTCTGTAAGCTCAATCCGTTCGGTATTTATTCCGCCATAAATCATAGCACCCATGTGCCCGTTCCCCAGCGGCAGTGCCTGCTGCCATTGGACAGCAGGCTGCTTATACCATAGTGTTAATTTTTTATTATTTCCCCTGATAGAATTAAGGTTCATAACTTCCTCACTTTTTCCAATTAATAATATATAAAATTTACCTGATTTACCGGGAAATTAAAATGTAAATTTCTAATATCATTTTGTCTAAAACTAATATTTTAGAACGGATATTTGCAACTTCAAATATTTTTAGATTACTATTCATGCTTGGCCTGAAAACGCTCTCTGTTTTTCATCAACCTTTCAAGGAAGCCTGTATCCTCATCGTTCGACATGTGGTACATCTGATGTGCAAGATGGAATCCCTGGTCATTGACAAGCGCCTGCTTCCAGGGGCGCGATATAATGGAATGGGTCAATTCTCTTGCAGCACGGGGCCGTTCCATCATCATTTCAGCCAGTTCCCATGCACGGGAAAGCAGCTTTTCACGAGGTAATATTTCATTTACTATACCAAGTTCCAATGCGGTTCTCCCGTCGATTTTCCGGCCGGTATATGCATAGTATGATGCGCGCTTGATGCCAATCGTATTTTGTAATGTCAGGAGCATGCCATCTCCGGGAGGCGTTCCGCCCATGAAATGGGGATCGAAGAAATCCGCGTCTTTGGTGCAAATAGTAATGTCGCACAGGGTTCCAATCTCACAGTGTGTGCCGGGTCCGTTGATAGCGGCGATAGTCGGAATATCAATATTAAAAATCATATTTTCCAGCAGCCGCAATGATTCGTGATACATCTTGAGCTTATCATCCGGCGTCCATTCCCTGAACGGCCTTTTCCAAACTTCCGGGTCAGCGTCCAGCCATCTGTCACCCGTTCCTGTAAGAATCATTACCTCATTCTCAGGGTCGCGCCCGATGTCAATCCAGGCCTGTGACCACATGCTATGTACTTTCCAACTGAATTTCAAGGGTCCATCGCCGGTATGCAGTCTTACCTCAAGAATTCCGTTACGGCGGGTCATGAGCATAATTTCCTTGTACTTTTCCGAGTATGCTTCAAATTGCGAAGACTCAACCCGGTCAAACCAACTCGACAATTTCTCTGCCATATTATTTTTCCTCCTATTAATTTACTTTCTTCAACTACAAACAAGCCCTATATATTGGAAGCAAAATACTGTTGATGATGTCCTCAATACTTGTCTCTGTGAGCTTTCCATGCAAAACAATCTCGTTGATAATAAGCAGGGACGGTAAGTTCAGAGCTCTTTCAGAAATAGTATTTATCGAAAGTGAAATCTCGTTGCGATGATTAGCCCTCGTTATTATGGTATCAATTGAATTACGAATACTATTTTCGTGATTAATACCGTTAAATAAATCGTAAGATGTCGTATGGGAAAACATATCTGAAATCAATTCCCGCAGATCATCGGGTTTGATAATCTTAAAAATAGGATTTAAGCTGTTAAATAAAGCTGTTAAATCTTCTTTCAGCGAGCCCTGATCTCCAATTTCAAAATTTATGGATGGCGCTTGCCGGCTTATAGCGGCAAAAATCAGATGACTCTTTTGAGGCCAGCGTCGATAAATTGTATTTTTATTTGTTTTTGCAGCAAGAGCCACATCGTCCATGGTCAATTTGACATATCCCTTTTGTTGGAGCAATAACCAGGCCTGGTCTAAAATCGCATTTTCCAGTGTAACGCCACGGCGGCGGGTAACATTATCATTCACTTTACATTCCTCCTATTTTTGGTCGGCATAATTCCACCATAATATCGTACCATAGACACCAATGATTACTATAATGAAAATCGACAATCTGCCGGCTGAATTAACTATCTGAGGATCGCTCAGATATATTCCCGGAACCGACCATGGGATATAGCGTCCAACAGGTTGTGAACCAAAAACAACCGCCATGATTAAAGCACCGAAAGAAACACTGACCGGAGCTAAAACTCCCCGCACAATACCAGCAATGAACGGGTACAGGAAACTAAGGCTGATATTATATAACGTTGCAATAAACAACCGTTTTACAACGCTTCCGGCCAAAAATAAATCAAAGCCTGTTAAACCGAAACAGGAACCCAGACCAAAAGTTACCCCGATAGCAATCACAGTCGTACCGATAAAACACAGTTCCAATGCCAAAAACTTTGCACAGACCAAGCTTGTACGGGGAATCGGCAAGGACAGGATATCTTTATAGGTTCCATCCTGATACTCCCGGCCAAAGGCCCAACTGCTTAAAATACCGAATCCCATTAGCCCAATGACGGTGGAGTACATAAAGAAAGTATTATTCAAAAAAGCTTCCCATGTGCTGCTTTGCATGTGAATAAATATTAAAAAGCTATAAAAAGCCAGAATATAGATCGGTATATGGCCTCGTATTATTTTGTAAACTTCAATTTTAATCATTGACCATATCTGTTTCATCATTAATGCACCTCCTTAATTGTTCTAAGAAAGAATGCTTCCAGACTTTCCTGCACAGGGCGAAAAATCATCGGATGAAAATTCTGCTGCTCAAGCTGTTTTAATAAAGTGGAATATTGGGGGATCGATACGCCCGATACAAGTATCTCTTCCCCACTTATCAATGTGCTTTGCAGGTATTTTGCAGTAAAGTATCCAGCCAGGTTTTTAATAGAGCCGACCGTTTTTATATAAAGTTTTGACTGTCTTTCCCGTTCAAATTCGGAAAGGCTTATTTCCCTTAACAGACGTCCATTGGCTACTATTGCAATTCGATTTACCAGCTTTTCCATTTCGTCCAGCAGATGGCTTGATATAAAGATGGTGGCACCATTTTTCGCCAATTCTATTAAAGAATGGCGTACGGCTACAAGCCCTTCCGGATCCAATCCATTTGCCGGCTCGTCCAGCAAAAGGATTTTAGGCCTATGAATCAGTGCCTTTGCCAATCCAATTTTTTGACTGTTTCCCAAAGAGAGGTCTTTTGCCTTAACCTGTCTGTAAGCATCCAACAATAGCTGCTGCAAGATGCCGTCTATTCGTTTTTTGATTTCCGAATGGGGAATGAGCCTTTGCTTTGCATATAATATAAGGTTTTCTTCAACTGTGAAGTTTGGATAGGCATGCGGTGTTTCAATCAAATAACCTACCTGATTCCAAAATTCGGAAGGCAGTTTTGAAATGGGTTGTCCTGAATAATAAATGTCACCCGATGTAGGCCGAACCATTTTCAGCAGCATACGCATTGTGGTTGTTTTTCCCGCGCCGTTCAAGCCTAGAAAGCCATAAATTTCACCTTCATTTGCTGTCAGGCTGATATTGCAAACACTATTTTTCGAGCCATATCTTTTTGTTAGTTTTTTCGTTTGAATTATTGACAAAATGATTACCCCCACTGTTATACTTCAAATAAGGTACTATAGTACCTTATTTGAAGTATAACATACCAAAATAAAAAATGCAATACTATAACTGCTAAAAGCAGAGAAACGTAAAACACGGAAAGCAGGGGCTTATCCAGATACAAAAAATACCGCCCGATTTGTCCAATTGGGCGGTATGGCGGTACACTGTGTAAATGTGACAGCTCATATTTCATTGGTCAATTAATTCTTAAATTTAGCATCATAGGCATCCTGGGCCATCTTCAGATAGTCGTCCAGACCGATCTTCTTCATCTTTTCAACATAGCTGTCCCAGTCCTTTTCGACATCCATATTTCCGGTAATAAACTTAACTACCGATTCCTTGATGTAATCATCAATACCTGTTTTTATACGTGTGTAATCCGAGATCTTGTCACTTGTTACAAAGAGGTTGGGCAGGGAGTCTTCGTTCCTGGGAGCAACGGCTTCATATGCTTTAGTCCCCTGGAACAATTGTACCTCGGGAGCCTGTGAATCGTTCGGAACATTCCATTCCCTGGGTGACTTCCAGCCTGCTCTGAATTCTTTCGTCATATTGCTGGGGAAGAACTGTTCCCATACCACATTGTCTTCAGGTTTTCTGACTTTGAGTGAAGTCCATTTTGCAGGATTCCCGTCGAGACCCACTTCACCGGCGTCAGCCTTTCTGTATTCAGTGCCCTCTCTGCCGCCATTGGTATCATGCCACAGAGTTCCTTCCTCACTGTACAGCCAGTCAATCCATCTCATAATAAGAGCAGGGTCTTTGGCAGCGCTGGATATGGCAACATCTCCTGTTATTATATCCCTGGTTGCAGAATAGTTGGGAGCCGATTTGAAACCGTTGGGACCGGCGATAGGAGGCAGTATGTCATAATCCCTCCACCTGTCCGATACGGCAGGGCCGCCTGCAAATATGTAGTTGGCGCCGCCGGGAATTGCTCCCACAACCTCCGCATCTCCGCTTTCATTGAGCTTCTGCATTGAAGTTGCATTTGTTGTAAACGCCTGGGGAGGAATCAATTTTTTCTTGTACAGATTATTCAAATATTTCAAACCTTCTTTAAATTCAGGCTTTATTGCCGTCATTTCGATATTTCCGTTGTTTAATGCAAGGTGCGTATCTGCATCACAATGTACAAATGCATTCATCAGGAAACCTTCCAATTGATAATGCCATCCGTCGGTGGTGGTCATCAAAGGCATTTCATCCGCCTTTCCATTACCGTTGGGGTCCTTTTCCTTAAATGCTGCCAGCATTTGTTCAAATTCATCTGTGGTAGTGGGCATTTGCATATTCAGCTTATTGAGCCAGGCCACATTTACCCACATCTTTTGAGAGTAGTCGCAGTGATAGCAAACTGAAAATGTGGGCATCGAATATATATTGCCATCCGGAGAAGTAGCTATTTTCCTGTATAATGGATTCTCATCAAAAATCTTTTTCAGGTATATGCTGTTTTTATCAATTATATTGTTCAGAGGTATGATACTGCCCTGGCTGCCGTACTGCATTTCATCCGCGGCTGTAAAATCGTTGTATCCGTTCAGGAATACGTCGGGCAGATCTCCGCTTGCTATGACAAGTGCGCGTTTTTCTCTGAAATCACCGGCAGAGGCTACCTGCCATTCAACATGGACATTTGTCTTCTCCTCATAATCCAGGGTGTTCCAGTTCTTGTTTATGTCGGTCTGTGTTCCCCAGCCAATCAGGGCTTTTATTGTCGTCTTCTCTTTCACAAGGGGAAATTGTCCTGGCTCCGACAGGCCGGTATCGGCGCCCGAAGCCGCTGAAACGTTTGATGCCGATGCAGATCCGGCAGACTGGGCATTGCTTCCGCATGCCGACAGAAGGGTTGACACACTTAAAACACAGCCCAGTATCAATGCTAATTTTTTTCTCATACATGTTCCTCCTGATTAATTAGTTTTAATAAAAATTTTACTGTTCAAATAAATCCTTCAATCACCACCTCCTCAATTATATAAGAACCTTATCCCTTTACCGATCCAATCATGATCCCTTTTACGAAGTATTTCTGGATAAACGGATAAAGCAGCATTACAGGTAAACTTGAAAAGACAATAATCGAATATTTCATTACCTCGGTCAAGGCCATTATTTCACTCTGATCCTGTCCCGAACTGGCCTGGAGGATTGTCTGCATCTGTGACTTTATAAGCACATTTCTAAGAACAAGCTGCAGCGGGAATTTTGATGCCTTTGTAAGGTAAATCAATCCGTCAAAATAGTTGTTCCATATACCAATGGCATAAAACAGCACCAAAACGGCCAGGATGGGTTTGGACAGCGGAAGGACTATGGAGGTGAATATTCTTATATCATTGCATCCGTCCAGCTCAGCCGCTTCATATAGCCCGTCGGGTATGGTGTTCTCAAAAAACGCCCTGGCAATGAATAGATTCCACACAGCTACAGCATTGGGGAGTACCATTGCCCAAACGGTATCGCGCATATTAAGGTCCTTGACCAATAGATAGGTCGGGATCAAGCCCCCGTTAAAAATCATGGTGAATGTGAAAATCCATGTAAAAACCTTTTTGCCGGCAAAGGTCTTCCTTGCCAGGGGATATGCTCCTGTGACAGTGAGAGCGACGCTGATCAGGGTTCCTAAAACTGTATAAATAAATGAGTTAAGAAAGCCCGACAGCAGTTCCCTGTCTTCCATTATATTTTTGTACCCTATCAAAGACGGTTTGACAGGCAGGAAAAGCACCTTTCCCGAAACAACACTGGCAGGGGAACTAAAGGACTGGGCTACCACATTTGCCAGCGGAAAAAATACAACTATGAAGCATATGATTAAAAATAAATTGTTAAAAATATGAAATATCCTGTCACTGTGGGATAAAATCTGCTTATTATTTGCCATTTGTTCTCCTCCTTTACCACAGGCTGGTTTCCGAATATTTTCTGGCCATAAAGTTGACTCCGTAGAACAATATCATTGATATAACCGAATTAAACAGGCCTATGGCTGATGAAAAACTATACTGTACCGAAACCAGACCCTGCCGGTATACATAGGTGGAAATTACATCGGATACTTCCATATTCAGCTGATTCTGCATCAGCAGTATTTTTTGATAATCAACATTTAAGATGGATGCGGTATTTAATATGAGAATAATAATTATTGTCGGCATAATACCCGGCAAATCAATATGAATTATTTTCTGGAGGGTTGAGGCTCCATCGATCCAGGCCGCCTCATACAGTTCGCTGTTTATTCCTGCCAACGCGGCAAGATAAATGACTGCGTAGTAACCTGCCTGCTGCCATACGCCCGACCATACATAAAGTGATTTAAAAAGTGCAGGATTGGCCATTAAATCAACTTTTTCAATTCCAAACAACCCCAGCAGATTATTTAACAGGCCGTATGGCGATAAAAACTGAAATATTATGGAGACCAGGACAACTGTTGATATAAAATACGGGGCATATGTGATTGTCTGAACAGATTTCTTAAAAAATCTCCATCTGGTTTCATTCAGAGACAGTGCCAGAATCACCGGTACCGGCAATAATGCGAGCAATGAATATATACTTATGGAAAGAGTATTTATCAACAAACGGGAAAACTGGTAGGAGCTGAAGAAATCCTGAAAATATTTAAGTCCGACCCAAGGACTTCCCATGAAGCCCTTGGCAGGCTGGTAATCTCTGAATGCAATCTGAACCCCATACATGGGTATATATTTGAATATAATAACACTTAAAAGTGATGGCAGTATTAAAAGATAAAGCTGCCAATGTTTTAATATACGTTTTGACAGGCTGCTCCCGGCACCCGGCTGTTTTAAAACTTTCCTCCCTTTTTGTATTACTGCATCTGCTGCTGCCATTTTTAGACCTCCCAAAATTCTTATTATTTATTCCGTATGTTTGAATATTTCTGCAAACACACTCTTTTACTTCTGATATTGCTGTGAATCAGGCCATATGGATGAGTACAATGTGATTTTAAAACGGCTCGGAAAAAAAAGATAGAATCAGTTCTTTTTTTGATGTGACATTTGATTATAAAGCGGCTTTAATGGTATTAATTACAAGAATACAAATAAAACAGGGATGATACATTTCATTAGAAAATGTATCATCCCTCGGCTCAACCCCTGTATTCGGTGGGAAGAACACCCATTACCCTCTTGAAGGCCCGCCGGAAGGTATATGCACTGTTATACCCTACAAGCCTGGATGTATCTTCAACAGACATGGTCTTCCCGGTCAAAAGCTCGCAGGCCCGGTTTATCCGCATCTTTTCCAGAAAGTCACTGAAGGTTTCTCCTGTCTGCTCCTTAAAAAACTGTGAGAAATAGGACTCGGATATATTGAATTGGGCCGCTATATTGCATGCACTTACCTCTGAGGAGAAATAATTCGACTGGATGTATTCCACAAGCTTTTCCAGCAGCTGGCTGTTATGGCTCTTTTTCTTGTTCCTCGCCTCGTTGCATATGCTGTAATAGGCCGTTTTCATAGTATTGAAGATATCTCTGATTTCCATTGAGCTGTAATTACTGCTTATTACCTCTTTAATATCCAGTTTGCTGCCGGTATCCCCGATAATTTTTATGATAGTTCCCCTCATATCGAAGAAAAGGTTGTACTCCATATAATTTGTCAGACTGCGCTGTACAAAATTCTCTTCATATATGATATCCATGACCCTGTCGATATCATTTTTATTCCCCGACTTGGCCATATTTATTAATTGCAGCTCAAGCTCCACAGGGTAATAATACCCGGAGGACTCCTTTTTGACATCCCTGTACCATATTATGGAGCTGTCGGTATTTATCTCGTTAAAAGCCGTAAGGGCATTCTTGGCTTCACTGAAGGACAGGTTAATGTCGGAGACCTTCCCGTACAGGTTTCCAACGCTGAAATTTACATTGATATTGAATATTTCCTGCAGTTCATTTTTAACATTGTCAAATATGGTTTCAATGATTTTTTCACATTCCCTGTCGTCATCGATATTAAAGTTCAGTAACAGAGCAATCTGGTCGGCATCAATTATATGAGTGAAACAATTGAGTCCCATATGCTTCTCTATCACATTTTCAATGATTGCCCTGTTAATATCCTGTTCAATCAAAGCTTCCCTGTTTACGGGATTTGAAAAACGGTTAAGGACTATAATTGCAGCAATATGCCTCTTACCCGTCAAATTGATATCAAGGTGCTCCGAGAGTATTTCCATTTCATTTTGATCGTTTATCTCACCATGGATAAGTCTGCTGATAAAGGTGGACTTCATGAGCAGCGCCTGATTTTCCATGGATTTCTTCATTTCCTCATGGGTATTTATCAATTTGGTTACACCGTTTTTCAGAAAATCATATTCGTTCCTGCCATTTCCAAGTTCGCCCTTAAATACCTTCCTCAAAGTCAGCATTGTCTCCTGGATGGGGCGGAGGTTCCTTCCTGTCAGATATATGGAAATCCCCACTCCCATCAGCAGTGAAATAATCACTATGGCCAGTATGACTTTTTTGATGTATATTGCCTTGTCCCAGAATACCTTTGTGGGCAGGACCGTAACATAAGTCCATTTGTTGAACTGGGACTGCGTATGGATTACCGCCATCTCCTCACCGTCTATCTTTTCAAATAAAAATCCCCTGGCTGTGCCGGGGTCAATTGATACCGAGGGAAAGTCCCTGCGGCTGTCATTTGAAACTCCTGTAATGACCCTGCCATTCTTATCCAGGATATATGTATAGCCGGTTCCCGACTCATCAACCGCCATTAACAGTTTATTTATGTCATCGGTATTAATTAATGCAACTATGGCGCCCAGTTTTTTTTCGGGCGCGCTTAAGGGAAGTGTCTGTACATATGTCAGGTATCTTTTCTCATTTTGGGGAATTAATTGATCTATGATTATATTGTCGGGATCTATATCCATTTTATGGACCGAATCCAGAATTTGCTGATTCCAGGTATCATATGGCATATTATAATGGTTGGTCAGATAATATTCCTTAATGCCGAATACGGTATCTGTCTTTGTCATAACCAGATCGCTTTTTTTCAGGAACACATAAATGCTGCTTTCAAAGGTAGTGGAAGCACTGAAAGACTTCATTTCCTTCTGGGTCAGACTCAGATAATAAACATCGGAAGATCCGTAACCAGGCTGATTCATGTACATCAGAGTGTTCAGATTCTGATTGAGTGACATTGATACCACCGTTTTGTTTAAATCCTTCAAATAATTGTCTATGATGGTACTGCTCTGTTCCAGCATAAAAATCCTGGCATCCTTGGCATCCTTCTCAATTATATCCAGAGCTTTGAAGTATACAAAGCTGCCAAAAGCAAATGGAAGGATCAGAATCAGTATATATGATAGTAAAAATCCTTTAAAAATTTGAATTTTCTTAAAGCTTTTCTTTGCCCGCAAGGAAGACCCCACCTTTTATTGGATTTATTTTTCAACGCTCAAAAAGTCCTGCCTCTTTACCTCTCAAGATCAAATTCCAGACTCTCCGCACCCTCTCCGAAGTTGATCATATCCCCGAATTTTTCAGTGAAGGCCGAACACCTGACCTCATTGCTGCCGCCCTGGGCCACGGCGGTAAAATAATTCTCGATTTCAGCCAGAAGCCTTTTTAAAACTGCGCTCCTGTGAATGAAACAGGGTTCGGGGTCAGAAAAAAATTCGATACTTTTATTAATTATCATCTGCTCCCTTATGGGAAGTGACGTAAATTTATATCTTCTGAGTACCTCTTTCCTTCCGTTTAAGAAAGAAATGTTTTTAACAGGCATTTGTCCACCCCGCTTTCCGTCAGCTGACAGCAATTAAAGATTGAAAAAGAGAAATAGTCCAAGCAGTAAAAAGACTATTATATTAACAAGTTTTATATAATGCATGTTTTTACGTATGAATTCAGATACATCCAGCAGTTCCCTGCCCTTGAACACGACCAGTGTTATAATTGCCAGGGGAGCTATAAAGGCCAGATTGTATTCGATAAAATATAGAAATGCCCTGATATTCAGCTCGGTATTGCTATGCAGAACATAGAGAATGGTTGTAAGATATATTTGCCCTGTGCACAGGAACTCGCCTATGGATGTCAATATTCCAAGCAGCAGGCTTATCCACAATAATGCGGCCGGATTGTCCACCTTGGCTGCGACTTTGATCCATTTATGATTCAAGCCTCTGATCCTGGCGGGCAGCTGCAGTCTGATCCTGTCGTAACGTTCACTTTTAGCGGCTGCAAAATCCATTGCATTAAGGCAGATAAAAATAGCCACAGCTGCAAGCATCAGTATTTTAACAACGCTCCCCAGCCACCCTGTATTTATACTCCCCAGAGTTTTAAACAACAGGGTTCCCAAAAGAAGATATGTTACAAACTTGCCGGCACAATAGAGCAGGCCCAATTTTATGACGTTGATATCCCTTGCAAGCAATAATGAAATGAAAAACAACAGCATTGACAGTGAGCAGGGTGTGAGTCCGTTTGCAAAGCCAACGGCAAATGTGCTTAAAGCCCTGAAACTGCTGAAATGCTGGAAAGCTTCATTACTGTCACTTTTAACCACTCCGGGCACTTTGAGAGCTCCGGGCTTTAAATCCAGCAGTTCCTTTTCAAATCGGGCTTTAATAGCCTTTTCACCTGAAATATATGTTTCCCCGAAGAAAACAACGGGCAAATCTTTTTCCTTTTCGGGGACATCATACTCTTTGAGATAGGTTTCAAGAAGGTTTAGATTCTCACCCTCGGCAGTATTGTATTTATATATGAGAAGATTAATGTTCTTTTCTTTAAGAACCGAAGAGCATCTGTCCGACACCCCTGCAAGATATTCTTCGGTATCATGGCAGGAGGAACAGGCAGAAATATAGAAATAGCTCACCTTGACTGTTTTGCTGCCGGCTTCTGCATATACAGGCTGCCGGAGAAAAGTGAATAATGACAGTAACAGATAAAAACACAGCCTTAAAACAGCCTTCTCATTGCGTCGAATTAAAACCATATCGGGCAGTCTCTCCTCTATCCATGTTTCAATATATCATTACTTTATATATCATCACTTTATGAGGATAGTGCATATATGACTAAAAATCAAGTTACGTTTGTTTAAGTATGGTACAAATTTTAAGAATTCTTTACAATGAGAGGGCCGATATCAAGGAATACTGCGTCTCACAGCTTTCATTTCGAAGAGCGGAATCCGAAATAAACGGCATTCCTGCTGCATACATTGCTGCAATTACCGCAGAGTATGCACTCGTCATTGTACATCTTGTCCTGTTTCACCATATTGCTTACACTGAGACTCATAGGACAATTTTTGTCACATATTTTGCAATCGATACATTTATCAGCATTACCCTCCAAATGGAGAGAAGGATATTTAAATTTATTTTTTATTTTGCTTCCTGCTATAACAAAGGGTGCGATCCAGCAAACAGCATGACAGTGTGAACGTCTTCCCAAAACAAAGGATATAATTATTACGAATGCTGCAACCGGTAAATATATCAAATAACCATAGACATTATTGACTGAAACGCCGTAATCGGTCAAATAAGTCGGTTCCAGGGTGCTTATACCTCCCGCGGTTATAAAACCTGCCGCTATTGACAGTACCCACGGAATCCATATCATATATTTGATAACATTAATTTTTGAACTTACGGGCTTATTATTTACTTTACTGCAGCAATCCTGTAAACTGCCTGCCGGACAAATCCAGCCGCAAAAAGCCCTTCCGAAAAACAATGAAGTCACAAACAGGCTTGAAAACAGCAAAAAGCTGCCGGAGGCTATACCTTCAAAGCTTCCTGATACAATTAAATAGGGAGACAGGTAGTTGATAGTAACAGGGAACAGTATCAGGGAAATTAACAGTAATGCATTTCTGGTCTTTTGCAGTTTCATGGTTTTACCCTCCAATCACGATTCTTAATCTATTCTTTTTGATATCTGGCCTCAAGCAGATTTACAGCTTCATCAGCCCATTGGACATAGGCCTGGAATATCTTTTCACCAAATAAAACCGTCAGATAATAAAAAAGATGCTCCTCCTCCCTGTCCATAACCTCTTCCAAATTTCTCTTAAACATGTCCATCAGCTTGAGTGTCTCAAGTTGTCTGACCTTAAATGCTTCTATCCTCTCCTTGTTTTCCTCAAAGGAAACCGCATGCCCGAAGAAGAGCTTCACCAGTATCTCATATTTGGTATATTCCTTTTGTACAGGAGTTTTCAGCCACTCTTTCAAAACCTCTCTGCCCTGGTGAGTTATGGAGTACAGGTTTTTTTCGGGACCCCCGGAACTCTCGCTGGTTCGTTTGGTAACCAACCGGTCTGCTACAAGCCTTGAAAGTGTGGGATAAATCTGCCCGTATCCAATATCCCAGAAAAAGCTTATCTGATGATCGATTCGCTTTTTTATATCATAACCGCTCAAGTCTTCATGGCTCAACAATCCCAGAATAATATAAACAGTGGTATTTTCTTTTGGCATATTGACCTCCTAAGCCGTGTTATGGCTTTGAACCGCATAGCGGCCACAAAATAATAATGAAATGCACACAAAACTATATCAACTTGATTTAGTTTTATTATATCAAGTTGATATACATATGTCAATTTTTGCTGAGATGGTAACATTACACCGGCTCATAAAATAATATGTTATGTAGGTATATAAACTATAAAACTATATTATTGTGAAAGGAAGGAATATCAATGCCTCCTATAGTTTTAACCGCTGCCCACAACACATTTATCTCGTCGGCGCAGCCAAGTAATATTTTTTCTTTCTACCCGCTGCTTTACGCAGGTAAAGATGAACTGTTCGGAACTTGCACAAGTTTACTGAAATTCGACTTTACAACAGTAGCTACAAATTCTGTAGACCGTGCTATTCTGCAATTGAGCGTTATGGTAAAAACAGAAGAAGATAAAAGTTCAATAGTTGTCAACAGATTGACCGGATCTTTTGACGCTAACTACGTTACATATGACAGAAAACCCGGGATGGTTGCAACCCCGCTGGAATTCAAAATAACCTCGGAAGACTTGAATAAAACAGTACAAATTGATGTAACCCAGCTTGTAAACGACTGGTTGGGAGGAGTATATGAGAACCACGGAATTGCATTGACAAATCCGGACGGCGTATCCCTGGTAGAGTTCGGAAGCGGCAGAATAGGCTGGGAACCCTATTTCCCAAAACTATTTCTGAATTACGACGGCCCTGAGACCGATAATTCCAATGGCTACAGTTCCGGAATTAAGGGTGTGGTTCCTCAAGCCGATATCCCTCTCAACGAAAAAGGCTTCATGCAGGGAGTATCCTATATCGACGGGAGTGATTCCATAACTGTGGAAGAAGACGGTGCCTATGCATTATGGTTCACGGTGGCCAACCCGTCCCAGAATCAATTTGCTCTATTCCAGAATGACACTTTAATTACCGGAAGCATTTATGGTATGGATTTAGAGTCGGATTTAACGGATATAGGCATGTCGGTTATAAATGCAAAGGCCGGAGACAAATTAACGGTAAGATATCGTGATACTGCTCAACCTGTGCCCTTGAGCAATAAATCCGAAGAAGCTGAAACCGGCACGACCGCCCTGATTTTTGTCTGGAAATTCAACCTTCCGAATAAATCTTCGGGTAAGTCAGCAGCTAAAGCTCCAGAAAAATCCGGAGAAAAATCTGCCGTTAAATCTTCAGCATCCCCGAATACGGCCGTCCAGGTAAAATCTGAAGATTCGTCAGCCCTCAAAAATGTATACGTAGAGGCCGGAGCCGCCAACGGAGACGGAAGCAGTTCACGTCCGTTCGGAACAATTGAGCAGGCGCTGTCAGTGGTGGAATCAGGCGGAACCATTCATATTAAAGGAACTTTTCAAACCGTGAGCACAATAAATATTACCAAGGTGGGAGTAACTCTGCTGGGGGAGGACGATCCACAGATTATTGCGGCCAGTGACTCCATACCGGTAATCATTACCGTACCTGTTGTGACTTTGAATGGAATATCAATTACCAGTACTCACAACTATCCGACAGAGCTGATCAGAATTATGGCCAGTGAAGCCAGAATTCTCAACTGTACCCTGACGGGGCCGGGTAAAACCGAAACTGCTAAATTACTTGCCGGAATTTCAACCGTTGAGGAAAGAGCAAACAATTATATTATTAAAAACAACAAAATCTCATCCCTGGATACCGGTATTCAACTGCTGGAATCCTCCCAGGGAGAAGTTGTCGGAAATAATATATCGGACACCAGATGCGGAATATTCGTTGACGGAGGAAATGCAAATGTAGCGGAAAACACCTGGCAGGGACTTCCCAATGACGCCGACATCGTCCTTACGGCACAGACTCCTGCCGGCCCTCCGCATTATGATGCCGGCGAACTCTCGTGGGCAAATAATAATGCTGCAGTAACAGATAAAAGAGCGCAGTAATACACCATTAATAACAAATAATGCCTGACACTGCCGGCAAAACACGTTTATGTTTCGCCGGCAGTGTCAGGCAGTTCCTTTTAGCAGGGTTTTATGATTTTAAAAGCCCTACTCTTACCTCTCATAATAGGTATAGCCGCGAAGGCCGTTATCATACGCCCTCATGATTTCAGGTCTTTCACTGGCACATATCAGACCGTTGCGGATAGCATCCTCTGCTTTTTCACGGAAGCTGACAAGCATATCCTTGGGGTCAAATTCAACATAGGACAGAACATCAGATACACTGTCTCCATGAATTTCCTTGACCAGGTCATAGGTTCCGTCACCATTTATCCTGACGCTGACTACATTTGTATCACCAAACAGATTGTGAAGATCTCCCAGTGTCTCCTGGTATGCACCTACAAGGAATACACCCAGGTAGTAATCCTCATTGTGTTTCATATCGTGCAAAGGCAAGGTATTCCTGACATCGTGCAGATCAATGAAGTGATCTATCTTTCCGTCACAGTCGCAGGTGATGTCGGCAATGACAGCATTGCGTTTTGGCAATTCAAGCAGCCTGTGAAGAGGCATGATTGGGAACAGCTGATCTATTGCCCAACTGTCGGGAATTGATTGGAACACTGAAAAATTACAATAGTATATATCGGCTATTGCACTTTCAATATCTTCCAGATCGGGCGGGGCATTTTTCAGTTTCTGCTTTTCCTTTGCAATCTGGTTTATGGTGTTCCAGAATATCTTCTCGGAGAAAGCACGTTCTCTGAGGCTCAGCCTGCCATGCTTGAACATGTCTCGAATTTCATCGCGGTAGTAAAGAGCATCATTGTAACACTCCTGAATATTTTTCTGTGTAATATTTTTATTGACATCAAACAGGTTCTTTATCTGCTCAGAAGTATTTTCATCCAGTTTATCGGGTATTTCGTGCTCCTCAAACTTTTCGACGTCAAGGACATTAAACAGCAACACCGAATAATATGCAACCGTGGTTCTTCCCGACTCGGTCACAATTATGGGATGCGGTATGTCAGTCAGGTCCAGGGTGGTCATAACAGCTTCGACTATGTCGGTGCAATACTCTTCGACAGTATAGTTACGGCTGCAGGTATAATTTGTGTTGGAGCCGTCATAATCAACTGCCAGTCCTCCGCCCAGATCCAGATAACCCATGGGCGCACCCTCTTTTACAAGCTCAGCATAAACACGGGCAGCCTCAAGGACGGCCGAACGGATATCCCTGATATTGGGTATCTGAGAACCCAGATGATAGTGGAGAAGCTTGAGTGAATCCAGCATGTTTTTTTCTTTCAGCTCATCCACCATTGCTATAACCTGTGACATATTCAATCCGAATATGCTGCGGTCTCCTCCCGATTCGGTCCAATGTCCGCCCGCCTTTGCAGACAGCTTTATCCTTATGCCTATATTGGGCTTTATACCCAGGGCCTTTGACCTCTCCAATACAATTTCCAGTTCACCGGGAATTTCTATGACAAAGAAGCATTTAAAGCCCATCTTGACGGCATATAGTCCCAGGTCGACAAACTCTTCATCCTTGTAACCGTTACAGATCAGACAGGCTTCCTTGTCCTTTATAACCGACAGTGCAGCAACCAGCTCGGCCTTGCTTCCCACCTCAAGGCCATGGTGATAACGCTGACCGAATTTGGTCACTTCCTCCACAACCTGCTGCTGCTGATTGACCTTTATAGGATAAACTCCCCTGTAAGCCCCCTTATAATTGAGCTTCTTCATTGCATCACTGAAAGAATTGTTCAGGAAAGAAATCTGTGAGTCCAATAAATTCTCGAAACGCAATAACACAGGCATATCCAGTCCACGTTCACGCACACCTGAAATAATATTCATAAGGCTGACTGCAGCCGATTCATTTTCCTTATATGGGTTTACAAGAACCTCTCCATTATCTGAAATGGAAAAATATCCGTTACCCCAGTTTTTTATACCGTAAAGCTCCTCAGACTTTTCTTTGGTCCATCTACCTAAAAGTTCTGCCTTGTTCATATCCGCTTCCTTTCATTAAATAGAGTCCATAAATCCACCCGCGCATAAATACGATGGATTTCTTTCATTCAAACCTTGCGCTTCCAAGGCTTTCCACTTAAGTTATGAATAATTATAAACTATTCAAAGCAGACAATAACACATGCAAAACCTAATGTCAATAACTATAAACAAAAGGTAAATTTTATATATTTACAGAACTTTCTGAATATTGTAAACATTGCTCAAAACCAGCCAGTTTTGCGGGAAGAAATTCATTATTGTCCAATAACTGACCCCTCCCAGTCTGAATTCGTTTGCCAGAGACAACTTGGCAAGTATGCTCCTCGCATCTTCAAACCATACAACATGCTGTCTTCGGTTGTCATCATAGTAATAGAAAAACGGAGCCTGGGATTCTTCATCGTACTGGATTTCGGCGCCCCTTCTTCTGGCAAGGTCCACAGCTCCCGTATTTGTCACCGTTCTGGCAGCAGTTCCCGGCTGATATGGCAGTGTCCAGTCATAGCCGTAATTCGACATGCCCATGAATATCTTTTCCCTTGGAATGGCAGTAACTGCATAATCAAGCACTCTTCTGATACCCGGTATTGGGGAGACTGCCATAGGAGCACTATAGGTGAAGCCCCATTCATAGGTCATAATAATTACATGGTCCGCAAGGGCTCCGTGTACGGGATAGTCATGCGCTTCGTAGAGTTTGCCCACCTGCCCGGCCGAGGTTTTTGGCGCCAGTGCCGTAGTAACCGAAAAGCCAAGCGGCCTGAGTGTATTAACGGCCTTTCTCAGAAAATTGTTATAGTTTTCTCTGTCATCGGGATAAATGTACTCAAAATCTATATCCAGCCCGAAATAATTTTTGTCCCGCATGTTGCTGATGGCATTGTCCAGAAGGGTGTTTTGAACCTCCTCACTGGTCAGTATTGCACGGGCGATATCACTGTTAAAACCGCCCGTTTCCCCCAGATTTGTAATAACCATCAAAGGTGCCACTCCGGCAGCCCTGGCCGCATTTATAAGGGGTTCATCGTCTATGCCTCTCATGCTGCCGTCGGCCCTTACCTGATAGCTGAAAATACTTAAATAAGTGAGATAGGGCAGGGTTCTCCTGAGAACGTCCCGGTTGATATTGGGGAAAGTATAGCCGTTTACCTGTATATTCCCGAAATTAATGGTTCTGGGAGGGATAACTATGGTCTGACCGGCTGCAATCTGTGAAGGGTTGGTAATCTGAGGATTTGCCTGAAGTATTTCATTCACGCCGATTCTGTACATGGCAGCAATGGAATACAGGGATTGTCCGGGAGCCACCACATGCCTGCGGGTTCCCTCAAGTATGACCAAAGTTTGTCCTATTACCAGCTGCGCAGGATTTGTAAGCTCATTGTCGGAAATTATTTTTTGCGGAGAGACATTATATCTGCGTGCAATGGTATAGATACTGTCTCCGCGGCGTACAACATGTATTCTCAAATAAATCACTCTTTCCTTTTTTTCTAAAGGATTTGCAAATAAGTGCAGCATCCCCTTACAATATATGCCGGTTTACCATAATGAGTTACGGCCAAGAAAAGGTGATTAAGATAACTAAAGTGATTTTGCTTTATCTTTGTAATTTTTTAGAATCAACAGGTAACTTCCGCACTAACTTCATAAAATAAGGGCGCACCCAAAACAATTACGAAAATTGTATCGCCTCATTTAAAGTGGTTATTGCCGTCGCTCAAACTCGACATCCTGTCTCGATTTGAAGCTCAAAGCAGCGTCCTGCTGCTTTGCCGGCAAAACCGCTTTACCTTCGTCGACAATTTAGCGTAATTGTTTTTAACCGTGCATCTTATTTTATGAAGTTGTCCTCACGTTACCAGTTGATTTAAAATAATCTGTCTGTAAAGCAAACAAAATCTTAATGTCTTTAATCTGTGATATTTTCACCCTATAGCCAATAGCTGAGGCAGCTATAGTTCTGGGGCTTTCAGAATTCCCTTGTAAAGATGTCGCTGCGCTCCAGAAGGCTTTCGATTGTATCAAAGCCAAGCCGGTGCAGCAGATCTATGACATATGGATTGTCGATGGGTGTGGAATATAACGCCTGGCTGCCGTAGGCTATGACATTTTTTCTGCCGTCCTCCCGGTTCAGAATGGCCTTGGGGCCTCCGACACAGCCTCCCACACAGCCCATGCCCTCCAGGAAATTCTCAGTTATCCGGCCCTCTTTAAGGGCTCCCAGCAGTTCTTTACAGGCAGGCATCCCATCGGCCTGCCTGGCTTTTACAGAAATCTTTCTGTGGGGATTGAGTCTCTCTACAGTGGTCTGGACAGCTTCGCTTACACCGCCTGTTCTGGCATATATCCTCCCCGCCTTTGAGGAATGATCCCTGGAATCCTCCTGCAGTCGGGCCGGATCAATACCAGCCGCCTCAAATATATCCTGGACCTCCTGAAAAGTAAGTACGAAATCCACAGCATCGGCTATATCCTTTTCGCGGGCTTCTGCCTTCTTTGCAATGCAGGGCCCGATAAATACCGTTACTGCATTGGGTTCCAGAAGTTTAATGGACCGCCCGCAGGCTATCATGGGCGATACCGAACCCGGAACGTGGGGAACATACTGGCTGTATACCCGCCTTATCATAGCTATCCACATGGGACAGCAGCAGCTGGTAAGGAGAAAATCCTTTTCGTCAAGTATGTTCCGGTCAAACTCCAGCGCTTCCTTAAGTGTCAGAATATCGGCAAACAGCGCCACCTCCAGCATACCTGCAAAACCAAGACGCTTAAAGGCGCTCCTCAGCTTGCCCGGCGTGACCTCTTCACTGAACTGGCTTGTAAATGCCGGCGCTATCATTGCATATACAGGTCCCTGGGCATTGTTGACCGCATCCAGGGTTGGGAGTATATCCCTGCTCCCCACAAGTTTTTCAGCTTTACACCTGTCCACACAGCCCGAACAGCCCACACATTTCTCAACATTAATCGAAACATTTCCCTTTTCGTCTTTTTCAAGTGCGTCAAACAGGCATTTAGTGGGACAGTTCTTCCCGTCGTCGTCACAGCAGTCACAATCCCCAAGGCGCCATACAGGTCCGTAATCCTTCGGGTGCAAAAGGCAGTCCAGCTGGTGGGGATCAAAATCCTGCTTCCGTATCTCTTCAACTTCTTCCTCCACCCTGTTTTGAACAGCAGCTTTTACCAATCTGTTATATAAATCCTTAAAAGTTTGCATGGTCATCTCCATCAGTTTAACGGGTTTATTCCTCATATATCTCACATTGGTTTAACGGGTTGTGCCGGCGTAGATCTATTTCCTTTCCGGCATTAATTTATTTATACCGGCTGGAATCAGATTAAAACCAATATATCTTGATAGTATGCGAGGCCGGCATCCGTCAATGGGAAGCCCGGTTAGAAGAGCTTGCCCGAAATCCGTAGACTTACCAGAAGTACGTCATGCCGGCAAATTGACACGATGTCAATTTGAGCAACATACCGAGCCACGATGGCGAGTTGCTGCGACGGCTAGGACGTGCTTCTGGTAAGTCATACTATTTCAGGCAAGAACTTCGTGGGCAATCCATTGACGGATGTCAGACGGAAATACTATCAATTTTCACATTGTTTTAATCTGCTTCTCTTCGTTCATCAAAATAAATTTACAGCCGGAACGTAAATGTAATTCAAATTAACCGGCAACCTCTTTAAACCAATGTTAGTATATGTCTTTTCCGCCCAGCTTATAATCTGCAATGGATAACTTTCTGACAATATCAATGCCGTAGGGACATTCCGGAATACATTTTCCGCACCGGCTGCACTCATGTGCTTTGACGGCAAGCGCTCCATAGCGTTCCATGGCCAGCTCCCTGTTTCCGAACCAGAAACGGAGTCTTTCCTTCAGGGAATATTCGGCGGCATTGGTTACAATTCCATCGGCCATCTGTCTGTCGAAATACCCTTCGTATCTGAAAATTTCCTGAATTGGTATCCCTTCGGGACAGGCACATTTTCCGCACTGCCTGCAGACATAGTTTCCAAGCTCCGGGGCATTGGCATAAAGCTGCTCCATCTCGACTTTTGACATGGGAAAGAACTTTTCGGCAAATTCCAGATCGGTCTCAAGCATCTCCCTGTTATTGATACCTGCAACAATTACCGATGCGGGCTGGGTAAATGCATAGCGGAAGGCCGGCAATACCGATTTCCAGAGCAATCCGTCTCCAACCGGCTTCATAAGTATGATTGCAGTTTCCTTTTCAAGCGCCAGGGGTACCAGCACCTCTTCAATCTCGGGGAAATTAAACCTGTCATAATAGTTTATGGTAGTCATGACCGCATCAAAGTCGTACTCTTTCAATGCCCTGATCAATACATCGGGCTGCCCGTGCATTGAAATGCCGATATGCCTTATCCTTCCCTCACGCTTTGCCTGAAGAGCTCCCTCAAGAGCTCCGCCAGGCCCGAGGATGGTGTCCAGCTCGGACATTGTACCGACTGCATGCATTATAAAAAGGTCAACATGATCCGTTCTCAGATTCTTCAGACTTCTGTCAAGTGATTCCAGACATTTTGCTTTGGTTCTCTCCCCCGTCTTGGTGGCCAGAATGAATTCCTCTCTCCGGTGGGCCACTGACTGCCCAATCTTCCGCTCCGATTCGCCGTCACCATAACTGGCGGCAGTTTCTATGTAGTTTCCTCCCTCATCAAGATACCTGTTGAGAAGATACTTTGCTTCGGCTACAGGTATTTCCAGCAGATGAAACCCGCCGAACCCCAGAATTGACGTTTCCAGCCCGGTCTTGCCAAACTTCCTTTTTTCCATATTAACCTCCATGAGCCACAATAGCGGCCACAAAATAGTAATGAATAAAACAATATTTATTTTTTATCAGGCTTCTTCAAGTACTTCTCAAAACCGTCGCTGTACTTTATGCTGCCGTCCTTAAATACCCACATGGCTTCTACATCAGGCATGGAATTTATATATTCCAGCGCCTTGTCAAAGGGAAGTATGAACGCTGCCTTTGCTGTGGCATCCGCCACTCCCGAATCCTTGCAGAGAATGGTTGCCTGCAGATAATTGTCGGCCGGGTACAGGGTGTCGGGGTCAATGATGTGGTGATAGCTCTTTCCGTTGACAATGTAGTATCTTTCATAAACTCCGCTGGAAACCAGGGACATATCGGATATATATACAATATCCAGCGTATTTTTATCACTTTCCTTGTCAGGATTCTGGACACCCACATTCCACATCTCCTGTTGGGAGCCCTTGCTGCCAATGGCCCTGACATTGCCTCCGACACTTATCAGCCCTGAAGTAAAGCCGTTTTTAGCAGCATTCAGGCAGACCTGTTCGGTGGCATACCCCTTGCCGACTCCGCCCACATCCAGACTCATTTTGGGATCTTCAAGAAAAACCGTAGAATTGGCTTCATCAATTATTACCTTGTTTATATCTGTATGCTTTTTTGCTTCCTTAAGTTCTTCCATATTGGGCAGGGTTGCATTGGCTTCATCCGCCAGGCCCTCTTCCCTGTGCTTGTGCCATATTTTAAGAACCGCCCCCAGGGCTATATTCAATTTTCCGTCTGTATTTTCATACCACTTCTTTGAAAAAAGAAGCAGGTCGATTATTTTCCTGTCAACTTTTACAGGCTTTATGCCTGCATTCTCATTTATGGTTTTGATATTGTTAATACCGGGATAATCATTGTATATGTCATACAGCTGATGATACTCCTTGAGTGTGTCATATACCAGCTGGGATTGTTTTGTAAACTCTTCCTTACTGTCGGAATAGGCTACAATCTGTGTCACAGTATCAAACAGTTCCAGGAACTGTGCCTCATATCGCTTCTTTTCAGGTTTTCCGCAGGAGGTTATGTTAAAAGCCGTTGCCAGTAATAATATTATTGCGATAATCTTTTTAGACAAATTCTCACCTCAAATGGTTAGAGAGGTAGTTTGAACAACTACCTCCCATTGTTTATAAAATACTATACTTATCTTATAATGCTATTTTAGATTTTACAACTTAAATAATTTTTATTACTATTTAGCAGATTTTGAGGCTTTTTCAATAACGCTTGTAAAGTCGGAGATGTGAACTGTAACCGAACTTGTCAATTCAGCGGCTGTTGCAACACCTTCTTCGTTTACTGCTATGCCCTTAACTTCGTCAACTGTTTTTCCAACAACATATTTGGAGAAGGCATCGGCCTGTTCAGACCATTCCTTGCCGATCTTTGATGCCTTTTTCATTCCATAGGCCTCACCCAGCTCATCCTTTGTCTGTAATTGAGCTTTTAAGTCGGAAGTGATCTTTCCTTCTTTTGAGAAATTGACATTTGACTGTGATGCATCTATAACGCAGCTTGTTATTTTTCCTGACGCATCAAAAGTAGTTGCAGTGTAGTTTGAGTAAGCCTGAGCCAGACCATCATTTTCACCCGCATCCTTTGAACCGGAAATACTTGTTACTATTGCAAGGCCCAGTTTGTCACCGGCTTTTGCACCTAAATCCTTGGCATTGTTGACGGCCTTTTCGACAGCAGCTACATAATCAGAGATATGTATTGTCACAGATGTTGATAATTCAGCATCTGTAGTAATACCTTCCTGATTTACAGCAATACCCTTGATTTCTGCAACTGTCTTTCCAACTGCATAGTCAGCAAAGGCATTTGCCTGTTCAAACCATTCCTTGCCAATCTTTGAAGCCTTTTTCATACCGTAATCCGCACCGAGTTCCTGTTTGGATTTGTATTCTGCTTTAAGGTCTGAAAGTACTTTACCTTCTTTGGAAAAATTGATTTTTGTCTGGGCAGTATCAATAGCACACTTCACTATTTTGCCGTCCTTATCTACGGCTACTGCGACGGCAACGGAATCAACTTCTGCCAGTCCGTCCTTCTCTCCGGCATCAGTGGAGCTTCCGGCAGTAGATATAACTGCAAGTCCGGTCTTGACCGCATCACCTGTGCCCTGTTCGGTATTTGATGTTGTACCCGGTGCAGTACTTGCTGCACTGTCGGTATCTGTGCCTGGTTGAGTTGCTGTTGATCCGCAGCCTGTTACAAAAGTAACGGCAAGAACCAAAACCAGTACAAGTGAAAGTAATTTTTTCATAGTAGTTCCTCCAAATAGATTAATTTGTTTTATTTATTTGAAACCAGCCTGTTAAAAGCCGGTAAAATAAATCTTAAGAGAGTTGAGGTTGCTATTCCGGCAACCACGCCAGAGATTAAAAGTACGGGAAGATATACCCATAGATACATATTGTTGTAAATAAACGATACAACAATAAACTGTCCCACGTTATGCATTATTGAACCAAATATGCTCAAAGCCAGATAGGATATCCTGTCTTTAAAAACAAATATCAGCAATGACATTACAAGGACAGAAAGCACTCCTCCGCTGAAACTTAAAAGTCCGGCTATAGGACCCCTGGTCATCACCACAAACAGGCCTTTTAAAACAGCTATTGCAAAAGCCGGTTTCTTATCCAGAAAAAACAATGCATACATAACAGCTATATTTGAAAGCCCCAGCTTTATTCCGGGAACCGGAACCAACAAGCTTAAGGAGGGCAGCGAGTTTTCAACAACTGAAAGTACCAATGCCACGGCAAAAAGTAATGCAGTTAAAACCAGAAGCTTTGTTTTTGAAAGATTGCTTTTTATTGAATTCATCTTCAGCCGTTACCCTCTCTGCAGCAGTATATAATGAGCAGTAAATGCCTGCCCCCTTTTCACGGATTTGGTAATTTCATTAACCTATAATATCAATATCCTGTTCTTCATGTCCATCCTGCGGGACGATTTTAAGGAAAATTTCATTTGGCAGACAGGCGGCTGTCTGGCCTACCGTATTCAGTTTCCCTGTTTTTATACATATTTTATCGGGGCAATCGGAATGTTCAAAGGAAATATTTCCGTCAGGATCAAGATGAAATATTACATTCTTGTTCTGCGGTATGGAGAAATGAACATCCTTCCCCTTTGTAAGATCTATTGATTCAATCAGCTGTGTCTTATAGTATATTTCAGCCCTGGCAGGCTTTTCAGCAAAATTGAACTTATATATGAACATAGATAATATACCAATTAAAACAATTGTCAAAACAAGTATGATGTCACTTTTTTTGAAAAACTTCATGTAACCCTCCGTTCTGGTTAAGACTGGTGTTAATTATTTAACCAAGTCAATTACAATCTTCCCAAAGCTGCCGGTTTGAGTTTAAGGCTGCAGAGGCTTAACAGTAATTGACTTTATAGCCCTAAAATAATCCCGAAATAAAAATCGTCAAAGTTAGGGAGGCCATAATAATTATATAATTTTTAATAGAACAGATAAAAGTTTTTTCCTTATCCTGAAGTTTAAAAAATTCCTTAATATTTTTTTGAACTATTACCAGAGTAAGCAGAGTTATCAGACATATGGGCGAAATAACCTTTAGGCATACCAGCAGTACAACAGCTGCATAGGGGATATAATACAAGGCTGCAAACAAATACAGAGCAGGCTTTCTTCCCAGATAGTACGGAAGGGTATAACGCATAACGGCTATGTCCTTATCCACGTCACAAATATTGTTGGCAAGCATTATATTCGCGGTAGTACAGGCAGGAGCTACCGCAAGCAACAATATGGTTACAACCGGCATTACGTTTATATTAAGACTTATGGTCTCCCATCCAGGCTTTAAAGTTAAATAAGTGCCCTGGGGCATATTGACATACAACAGGATTAAAGGTATCAGCACTCCGTAAAAAACTCCGGAAAATATCTCCCCCAAAGGCATTCTTGAAATGGGTACAGGCCCGAAGGTATAAAAAACGCCGCACAGAAAACATACCGCACCCAGCAGCAGCACTACCACATCGGTAAGATAGGCCAGATACAGGCCGGCACCTGCAGATATCCCGAATAATACATATATTATCAACAGAGCGGTCCCTCTTTTGAAGCCGAGGTTCTGATGATTGGTTTTAGAATCAATATAATTATTTATGGCTGTCGTAGTCAAATCAAAGACAAACATTGAAATGAAAAATATAAGTGTCAGTCTCCAATTAATAGGTTTTCCGGCATAGAAAATATAAGCTGCCGTTAATAGGAATGCAAAAATACTTGTTATCTTGGTTTTAATTTCGGTATAATTCAGTAATTTCAGAACCATTCATTCACCTGCATCATTCCGGCTTTAAATCAGGATTTTCCGTAAGCCTTATCAAGGACGTATATAAGCTTTGACCGTTTATCGGAAGAAATATCAAGCTGTTCTATCAACTTCATTGACTTATCATAATACCTTCCGGATATCCCGTGTGTGTAATCCAAACCGCCTGTCTGAGAAACAGCAGTATTTATTTCCTCTCTTGTAAGGCTGTTGCTCCGGGCTTTTTCCTTTAACCCCAGCATCTTCCGAAAGGCATATATCAGCGGCAGAGTTATAACCCCCTGCTGGTAATCGGACTGTACCGGTTTTTTTGCAACTTCCTCGGTTTTTTCAAAGTCCATGCAGTCATCCTGAATTTGAAAAATCATTCCGATATACCTTCCCAGGCGCATGTATTTATTTAAGGTCTTCTCTTCAAGCTCAGGGGTTCCTTCGGTTTTCTGCGAATCGTAATTGCTGAGTACAGCCCCGGCACAGAAGGCTGCTTCAAACAAGGCAGCTGTTTTTCCCGATATTATCTTCAAATACTTAAAGGCCGATAAATCAAAAAAACCGTTATTGATATGCTGGTTTAATTCCCCCAGGCACACTCTGCTCACATAGTCAGGCATGTTCAGTTTGATATAATCTTCTCTGTTCGGAACCGAAGCAGCCATTTTCAAGGCAATACTAAGCAGGTAATCTCCGCAGATAACCGCAGTTTTTTTTCCGTACTTCTTCTGGAGGGTAACCCGGCCTCTCCTGATTCCGGCATCATCCATAACATCATCATGCACCAGTGTTGCCAGATGGAGCAGTTCAATAGCCGCAGCAAAACTGACGGCATTCGGATGGATCTTTCCTTCCCTGTTCTGAGCACATATGAGCAGTGAGACGGCCCTGATGTATTTGCCTGTCGAGGCCGTCAAATGCCCGGTATATTTACGGATAATAACGGGAGCAGCGGACAATGCATTGTTTACTTTTTCCTTCACCAGTTCCAGTGCCCCGTCATAAACAATAAATTCAAGATCTTTATGTGGCATCATGTTTTCATTAGTCATTATAAATATACAACCTTTTCACAATAGGTAGTTTCTTCCATTGCTTTTTCAGGAACGGCATTGCGTAGTAATCCAGGCCAAATGTTCTTCCGGCACCGATAAGCACGGCTATTGCGGCAAATATCATCCAGAAGGTTCCCAGATAAAGTCCTGTTGTACATACAAACATAAACTGAAGTACCAAAGACAGCGCCGATGCAGGTGTTGTGAACAGACCGCCGATAAGTGCCAGACCTATCAGTATTTCTGCTATTACTATGAAGCCCTGCATGAATAACTGCATCGAATTGTTGTGGATAACAAACTTGTCCAGGAACCAGTTCATCAAAGGTACATCAATCCTAAAAGCGTAATCACTCAATGTGGAGTGGGCCAGGTCTTTGCCGCTTACAAAAATCAAACGGAATAAACCAAGAAAATCAAAATTCATTATAGCTGTTCCTATGGATTTTACAGCTTCCTGCACCGTACCGTCTGTTGCGGCACCTGTCGCGGCAGTAACTGCATCAACTGCAGCCTTGACTGTACTTTCGGCGGCACCTGTGCTTGTAGCTGCACTTACAGCGTCAACAGCCGCTTTCACGGTACTTTCGGCAACACCCGTACTGGTGGCCGAACTTACGGCATCCACTGCACCCTGACTTCCGGCAGCTGCGGCAGTTGAGGTTGCTAGAATGCTGTTGTACCAGGAGGTAGCTCCTCCGAAAAATCCGGTAAGCTTCGGTGCGGTCAGCCAGCCTTCAACCACTTTCATAATCCCTTCAAAGAGCCATACGGCACCCAGCCAGACTCTCAGGGCAACCATCAGGAAGCTTGGTGTTCTGTTGGAAAAATGCCCGCCCACAAAACTTCTGCAATTTCTGATTGTAAAAAACTCATGTTTAATGTAGCTGAATATTTTATTCCAGCCCAATACCTGTATAAAATAAATAATATTGATAAAGTGTTTTGCAAACATTGCAAAAAAGGATGGCAGGTTGAACATGTGATTTGGCAGACCAACTCTTGCAACTCCAT
Organism: Ruminiclostridium cellobioparum subsp. termitidis CT1112; assembly: GCF_000350485.1. Lineage (GTDB taxonomy): Bacteria > Bacillota > Clostridia > Acetivibrionales > DSM-1351 > Ruminiclostridium > Ruminiclostridium termitidis. The sequence continues at coordinate 2,570 of NZ_AORV01000049.1, read as the reverse complement.
ACCGTCCGCCTACACATACCATTACACCGTGGAAGGATGGCTTGTAAACCTCCATCTCCCCTTTTCCTGTAATTGCACAATATATATTATTCGCACATGTTGCCGCACTATGCTCACAATTTTCTACCATCTGGGGAACAGGTCTTTCTTCTCCTTCAGGAATGTAGAACATGTTGTCACCTACGACATAAACGCGCTCATCATTTAACGATCTGAGGAAAGAATCGGTTTTAATGCGTCCTCTGTTGACCGATTCAAGATTTTTAGACGCTTCATTGGTAATATCGGAACCTTCGATACCGGCGGTCCAGATAACTGTTCCGGCTGTATATCTTATACATTGGCTGTTCTTCTTAACTTCAATGAAGTCTTCTCCAACGCCGCAAACTCCGGAATTCAGCATCAGCTTTACACCCATTTTTTCCAGGCGCGCTTCAACCTTTGCAGACAGCTTTTCAGGCAATATCGGCACCGCCCTTTGCAGAACATCAACATTTACCATCTCTACAAATTCTCTGTCTATTTCGTATTTTTCGCAGAGGAAAGGAACATATTCGGCAAGTTCACCAACCATTTCCACACCGGTGAATCCGGCTCCTACCACATAAAAGGACAACAGCCTTCTCTTCTTTTCAGGATCTGTTTCAATTGCAGCCTGTCTGAAGCAGTTATGAATATGATCCTTCAATTTTACCGCATCGTCATAGGACCAGAGCTTATGAGTATACTCTTCTGCACCGGGCACACCAAAAAAAGTCGGCTTTGAGCCGGCAGCAACAACCAGGTATTCATAATCATATTTGTTATTCTTACCGGTGACCCTGTGGTTATTAAAATCTATGGATTCGACTGTGTCAAGCACTACGTTTACTTTTCTGCCGGCGAACACTTTTTTAAGGCTTATTTTTATACTATCCTCGTCCACACGGTTTGCAGCAACCTCGTGCAATTCGGTAAGCATCGTATGGAAGGGATTCTTGTCAATGATTGTTATAGCTACGGTATCATCTTTTTTAAACTTTTTAGCTAGCTTCTTTGCTGTTAGTATTCCCGCATACCCAGCTCCGATAACCAAAATATTTTTTTTCATATTTTCCTCCAGCAGTATTATTCTGAATAATTACATTTTTCAACAAATTTCAACATTTACATGTTTATAATTTTAGCAAAAAAATTATAAACAATCAATAAGCTTGTTAAGTTTTTGACATGCAAATACATATAAAAATTATGGAAATAGTAATAATTGAGCAATAGTATAATTAATACCACCAATAACTCAATATAATCACTCTAAAAACAATTTTTTTCCATGTAAATGCATTCCACAACTTTGAGAACAAAATATCTAATAAACAGTATTCATTTGTATACCATTATATAACAAAACACCCTACTTTATCAAATATCAATCTGATATTTAACATCGAAAGCGGCAAACTATTATTTATATGAATTTTCAGTGACTTTGCAGACTATAAAACAAAAGAAAACCTGTCCAATCCTGGGACGGTTTTCAATGAATAAATGCCAGACCTGCCAACCTCAATAAATTGCAGGCTCCATTAAAAAGTACACGCCTTGAAATTGTGGTGAACTGTAAAATTTCGGCATGTACTTTGTGAGCAATGTATATAAAGATGTCCTGATTATACCTGTTTTTTAGGGACAGCTATCATTATCATGTTTCTTCCTTCGAGTTTTGGAAGCTTATCGATAGTTCCAAACTCTTTGACTGCATCAGCGAACTTTTCCAGTACTTCTTTTCCTGCACCGGTATATCTCATTTCTCTTCCCCGGAATCTTATTGATACTTTGACTTTATCTCCGTTCTGTAGAAATTTCAAGGCGCTCTTCAATTTTACCTCAAAGTCATGTTCTTCGATTCCGGCCGATAACCTTACTTCCTTTAAAGAAACAACCTTTTGGTTTTTCCTGGCTTCTTTTTCTTTTTTGGCCTGTTCAAAAACACTTTTGTTGTAATCTATTATTTTGCAGACCGGGGGTACGGCATTAGGCACTATTTTTACCAGATCGAGCTTTTTGGCAAAAGCCAGCTCCATTGCTGCTTTTGTCGGCATAATTCCCAGCATTGAGCCGTCGCTGTCAATGACACGAATTTCATTATCCTTTATTTCCTCATTTAATTGCAATTCATCTTTCTTAATAATATACACCTCTTTTTTATTTGTTTTTTTAAGTTTACAAAACATGTAAAATTTAAAAATTGGATATTCCACTTATATATTTTATCATATATTTTAAATTTTAACTAAAAAAGGAGAGTTGACACTCTCCTTTTGATTTTACCATCTGTTTCCGCCACCAAAGCTTCTATTTCCATTTCTGTTATTATTGCCTCTTTGCTGCTTTCGAGCTGCTCTGCAATCGGGACATCTTTGGGGCTCATTGTCAAAACCCTTTTCCTTGTAAAATGCTTGTTCATTTTCACTAAAAATGAATGTTGAGTTGCAATCTCTACATGTTATAGTCTTATCTGCCATATTCATATTACCTCCTTTAAATATTTGGATTCAGAATTCTCAGGCAAGCTTACCCCAACGATAATT
>NZ_AORV01000048.1 GCF_000350485.1 Ruminiclostridium cellobioparum subsp. termitidis CT1112 | reverse complement strand
GCAGGTTACTGTCCGGGTGACGGTGCCGGCCGGCAGCGGAACAGTGCCGGGAGAAGAAACCGACCTGGAGGGAGCGGCAGGTCTCCTGACAAGTGCTGCATTAACACCTGTACAGGGTGTCGATATAAATATAGTCACAATGGCACAGGAATTGGTGGACACTGCATATGCCGGAATAAACGTGTCATTGGAGGTAACAAGCAGCTCTGCAATAGATATTGACGGAAATATTAACTACGGCAGTACAGCCGTAACCGGAGTTGTAATACTCCAGCTTGAGAGGGACGGCAGCAGCAGGAGTGTAGTTGTATCGGTAACTGTGCCGGCCGACGGTGCAACTGAACCTGAGGAAACAGCAGAATTGACAGGGGCGGCAAACCTTCTTTCAAGTACTGTATTGACTCCTGTGCAGGGTACTGACATAAATATTGCTGCATTGGCACAGGCATTGGTGAATGCAGCCTATAATGGCATAACCGTGAGGCTGATGAATACAGGAAATTCAGCAATAGGTGCAAATGGCAGTATTGTATACGGCAGTACGGCTGTAACCGGAATTGTGGTGCTCCAGCTTGAAAAGAACGGCAGCAGCAGGAATGTCACTGTTTATGTTAATGTACCGGCCGACAGGTTTAACGATAATGGCAATACCGGTGGCAATAATGGCGGTAATAATGCCGGAGGCAGCAGCGGTTCGGGAAACAGCAGCAGTAATAACGGAAGCAGCGCCGGCAGTGAAGACAAAGGAAAGAAAAACAATGATACCCTGATTCTTATAAACGGCAATGAGCAGGGTGAAATGGCTGCAGCCTCCATTAAAACAGGTGAAGACAATATTACAAACGTTACATTGGATCCTGAAAGATTCAATCAGCTGCTGCAGAAATTGGAGAACGGGGCTGTTGTGACAATATCGGAAGGCGGTGCTTCAAAGGGTGTCAGCGGTGAGCTGAACGGACAAACAGTAAAAAATATGGAGAATAAACATTCTGTTCTTGAACTCCGTACCATTGAAGCGTCATATAAGCTGCCGGCCGAACTGATAAATATTGATGCAGTTTCTCAGGAAATGGGGAAAAATGTTAAATTAAGTGATATTAAAGTATTGGTATCAATATCAAAGCTTTCTGCTGCAGCTCAAAAGGATATAAACAATGCGGTGAAAAACAGCGGTCTTACATTGATAGCCGATCCGGTAAGCTTTACTGTAAAATGCATTTATGGAGATAAGACAATAGATATAAAGAATTTTAACTCATATGTGGAAAGGACAATAGCTGTTCCTTCGGGATATGATGCGGCAAAAACTACAACAGGAGTTGTAATTGACCCGGATGGCACAATCAGACATGTCCCTACAAAAATTATAAATATTGACGGGAAGTATTATGCCGGTATAAGGAGTCTTACCAACAGCAATTATGCGGTTGTATCGAATTCGGTACAGTTTAAGGATGTGGATGCCCATTGGGCAGGAAATGCTGTGAATGATATGGGTTCAAGACTGATTATAAGCGGAGTCGGAAACAGTATGTTTGCCCCCGGCAAAGAAATTACAAGGTCGGAATTTGTTGCAATTATCATAAGAGCGCTGGGTATTCCGGCAGAAGAGTACAATAATGAATTTACCGATGTCATTGCGTCGGACTGGTACTGCGGTTATATTGAAACAGCTGCTTCACTTGGTATTATCAACGGCTACGGAAATGGGAAATTCGGTCCGAATGACCACATTACCCGTGAACAGGCAATGACTATTATAGCCAAAGCCATGAAGATTACCGGGGCGGTTCTGTCAATCAGTCCTGAAGAGGCCGGTGTACAGCTGCAGAAATATAGTGATGCAGTGAAGGTTTCGGCCTATGCAAGGGAAAGTGTTGCTGCCTGCCTGGACATTGGAATTGTATCCGGAAGGGACAGCGGTATTTTGGCTCCTGAAGATTATGTCACAAGGGCTGAGGTTGCTGTGATGGTTCAGAAATTATTGCAGAAGTCCAATTTGATATAAGGTAAAATCCTATAAAACGGAAATAGTAATTTAAAAGTTATCATGTTGAGCTTATGGGGTGTTCAGAAGAAAATATCCCATAAGCTCTTTTTAATTTAACTTGTTGTGCTGATTGAAATTGCAATGATAAAATACTGTTATACATAAATATTTTAAACATGGCATATCCATGAAGGATGCAAAATATGCCGTCAAGCATGCGGCATATTTTATTGCACCGGTATGGTCCTGCCTTATTGACGCATTTGGTTACGGGACTGCTGCACCAATGCAGGTTTTAATCGGTGCATTAAAATTATTGTATGAAATAATCAAAAAGTACTTTTCTGATTTTTTACTGCAAGAGGTAAAGGCATAACCTGTGATTAGTTTCTATAATTCGGCTATAACCAGCTTAACCTTATGTTTACTGAAACCGGCAGCCAGGTTTTTATTCAAGCCTGAGTCGGTGATAATATAATTTAATTTGGATACAGGAGTTACACCTATTGTGACGTCCTCACCAAACTTACTGCTGTCGGCAACTAAAAATATTTCTTTTGATCTTTCGATAATCATTTTTCTTGTAACCACTTCCTGCATGTTATAATCGGAAACACCGTTGTCAGCGGTAATACCGCCGGCGCAAATAAAGCTTTTTTGAATGCTCAGGACAGAAAAATCAAACAGATAGTCATAGGAAACAACAGAGCGTTCGCTCTTCCTTATCATTCCGCCGATAATAATAATATCAAAATCGGTGTTCATTAACTCAGTGACGACAGGTATTGAATTTGTAATGACGGTAAGGTTTTTTTTGTTTGTCAGGAATTTGGAAATGTAGTAAGGCGTGGTACCGCTGTCAATAAAGATGCAATCTCCGTCATTTATGAATTCACAGCACTTTTTGCCGATGCATTCTTTTTGCCGCAGATTGGTAACCATGCGCTTTTCCATAGATGGCTCGGCAAAGGGGTTGTTTTTAATTTTTGCACCCCCGTACACCTTTTCGATTTTTCCCTGACTTTCCAGAATTGACAAGTCCCTCCGAACCGTTTCAATAGAGACATCGAATTCTGCAATGAACTCAGGAATGGTGACAATATCTTTTGAAGAAAGCAACTCTAGCAATTTATTCTGTCTTTCGCTGGGCAGCATGAATTTAATCCTTTCATAACTCAATACTTGAGTGATTTATAACGCATTGGCTGCAGAAAAAATTTATTTCCTTTGCGCGTTTCAAGGAGGCGGGAGAAATGCTGGCCCCCTAAAAACCGAAGCAGAACCCGACCTTGTGGAGGTGTGGGACATATATCGCTTCGTTATATAAAGAATTTATCATAATAAATGATAATATTCAAGAGAATACTTTGTCTGTTTTGACTAACTTGTTTGAAATATATTAAAGAGTTAATAAACAGTTAGTAATGATATGGTAAGATAAATTAACAAGTTTTTAACTTTACTTTGAATATTTATTTACACTCAGGGTTGTATAATGATCTCATAAATTACCGGTAACTACTATTACTAAACAATACGGAGGTCATGAAATGAAAAGAAGAATTTTGACATACATAGTGTCTGTACTGTTATTGACAGGCTCTATAGGAACTCTGAACGGGTGTGGTCAGCAGCAGACACAGGCGGATGCAGCAAAGGGAGATATCACAGTTTATACGGCACTGGAAGATGAGCAGGTTACTGAGTATCTGGCGGCATTCAATAAAAAATACCCTGATATCAAGGTTAATACCGTAAGAGAATCCACCGGTACCATCACCGCAAAGCTGCTTGCTGAAAAAGAGAACCCTCAGGCCGACCTTGTGTGGGGAACAGCCGCATCCTCAATGATGGTGCTCGACAATCAAGGGATGCTGGAACCATATGCTCCCACAGGTGTTGAAAGAATACTTCCCAAATTTAAATCAGACAAGAAAGTTCCTACATGGGTTGGAAATGATGTATGGGAAACAGCGATAGTCGTTAACACAGTTGAAGCAAAAAAATTAGGACTGCCGGAAATAAAATCATATCAGGACTTATTGAAGCCGGAATTTAAGGGACATATTGTGATGTCAAATCCAAATTCCTCGGGAACAGGGTTTTTAACTGTTTCAGCCGCACTTCAGCTTAACGGAAAAGATTCCGAAAAAGGTTGGGAATATCTTGATAAACTCCATGAAAATATATCCCAGTATGTTCATTCAGGTTCAAAACCTGCAAAAATGGCTGCAGCCGGTGAGACTGCCGTTGGAATAAGCTTCGGATATGCCGGGATCAGTCAGAAATCGAAAGGTGCTCCCGTTGAAGTGATATTCCCCACAGAGGGATCAGGCTGGGATTTGGAAGCCAATGCATTAATGAAAAAAGATGATATCAAACCTGCAGCAAAGACCTTCCTGAATTGGGCAATATCAGACGATGCAATGAACCTTTACAAAGCTAATTATCCGATTATAGCGACTGGAGAGGGCGGAAAATATGAAGGCTTTGCCTTTAACCCCGTTGATCAGCTGATTGACAATGATTTTTCCTGGGCATCCGAAAACAGGGATAACATACTTAAGAAATGGATGGAGAAATATGATTCAAAATCAGCTCCAAAAGAATAATTCGTATAGTAGACCAATGCGGCCGGGTACGCTGCTGCATTGGTTTTATGTAAGAGGGGATGCATATGAGCTATTTAAAAGTTGAAAACATATATAAGCAGTTTGCCGGAAAAGTAGCACTTGAGGATGTAAATGCAGAGTTTGAAAAAGGTGAGCTTGTTTGCATATTGGGGCCTTCAGGCTGCGGGAAAACAACGCTCCTGCGGATTATCGCCGGACTGGAAACGGCAGATGGGGGTAAGGTTATTATTGATGGAAGAGATTGCACTATGCTGCCTCCCTCCAAACGGAATTTCGGTATTGTATTTCAATCTTATGCACTGTTTCCGAACATGACAGTTGAACAAAATATCCTTTTTGGATTGTCCGAGCAGAAGAAATTAAACAGGAAGCAGCTAAGATCAAGGGCATTAGAGGTTTTGGAACTTGTGGATTTAACTGAACATAAAAATAAATATCCTTTCCAGCTTTCCGGAGGACAACAGCAGAGGACTGCTTTAGCCCGGGCTATTGCGCTGTCTCCCGGATATCTCCTGCTTGATGAGCCGTTATCGGCATTGGATGCAAAAGTACGTTCAAAGCTGAGACTTGAAATTCGAAGGATTCAGAGGGAGCTTGGGATTACAACAGTTATGGTGACCCATGATCAGGAAGAGGCTTTAACAATGGCAGACCGTATCATAGTTATGAATAACGCCGTGATAGAGCAGGTTGGAGCCCCAAGGGCGATATATGAAAGACCTGAAAATAAATTTGTGGCAGATTTTATAGGGACTATGAATTTCTATCATAACAGTACTGGTGATTTTGGTATCCGGCCTGAAAATATCATTTTGACAAAAAATAAGCCGTCTGAGAACTATTTGACCGGGAAGATTACATTTCTAGAGTTTAAAGGCGCTATGATCAGGGTTTACAGCAAACTCCATGACAATTGTGAGATTTGTGCGGACCTTCCGGCCGAAACGGCTGCGGCAATGGAATTGACGGAGAATGATACGGTTTATCTAAGAATTGCCGACAGGCATTTGATTCAATATGCCGAGGCGTTAGAGGCAGTCTGATGATGCTGAACAATAAACAGAAATTGCAGATAAAAAACCCTTCTCAATCTATTTTAATGCTGGTTCTGACCTTTACCTTTTTTACAGGAATGGTATTACCGCTATTCACCTTGTTCATAAAGGCTTTTCAAAACAGTGACGGCGGTTTTGCAGGTTTTGGCAACTATTTGAAATATTTTTCACAGCCCGCCTTATCCTATTCTGTAATCAACACAATCAATGTATCATTTATAACATCCGTTATCAGCACAGTGCTGGGCTTTGCCTATGCTTATGCACTAAGGAGGACAAACATCAAATTAAAAAAGATTTTCAGATATGCGGCACTGTTTCCTATTTTTGTTCCGACGGTTGTTCATGGTATCGGGTTGATTGTACTTTTCGGCAAGCAGGGCATACTTACACAGTTGGGATTTTTTATTGAGATATACGGTAAAACAGGAATCATTTTATCTGAAATCATTTATACGTTTCCACAGTCATTTCTGATGTTTTATGTAGCGTTACACTATGCTGACGGACGGCTTTATGAGGTCGCTGATTCAATGGGGTGCAATGCTCTGGTTAAATTCTTAAGAATAACACTGCCGGAAGTAAAATATACGCTGATAAATTCGTTATTTGTATGTTTTACATTATCCTTTACCGACTTTGGAGCTCCAAAGGTTATCGGCGGCAGCTTTAATGTTCTGGCTACCGACCTGTATAAACAGGTTGCAGGACAATTCAATTTTAATATGGGAGCAGTGGTAAGTACTCTTCTTCTGATTCCGGCACTTCTTACTTTTGCAGCAGACCGGGCTCTCAATTCGGGAAACTTCAGTGAAATCAGTTCAAAGGCAATTAAACTGAAAATCAAAGATAATAAATTAAGAGATGCCATGTTTTTCACTGTATGCTTCCTGATCTTTTCCTTTTTCTTGCTTATTATAGGCGCGCTGACTCTGGATGCATTGATGAAATACTATCCCTATGAAAGAAGCTTCACCTTTGGACATTTCAAATTCAGCCAATCAACCGGAGGTATTCAAAGCTTTGTGAATTCAATCGTAATGAGCCTGTTGACGGCAGTTTTTGGAACCATTTTCATATTTGTATATTCCTATCTGATTGAAAAGGGAAAAGAGATGAGGACTCTTAAAAAAATTGGAAGACTGCTTTCGGTGGTTCCTATAGCTCTTCCAGGTATGGTAATCGGGTTGTCCTTCATATTTTTCTTTAATTCAAGGGAGAATCCTCTGAACTTTATATATGGCACGGTAGTGATCCTGGTTTTGGCCAATATCGTTCATTTTTATTCGGTGCCATATGTTACCGCAGCCGGAGCCCTGAGAAAGCTGGATAAGGAATTTGAAAGCATTGCTGAAAGTATGCGGATACCAGGCTGGAAAGTATTCCTGAAGGTCAGTGTACCTATGTCATTCCCTGCAATTTTGGAAATATTCATGTTTTATTTTGTTAATTCAATGGTGACGGTTTCGGCAGTAGTCTTTTTATATCCTGCTGACTTTAAGATAGCTTCGGTGGCAATCACACATATGGAGGAAGCCGGAGACATAGCACAGGCAGCCGCCATGAGTCTTCTGATTTTGCTTGTAAATCTGATTATCCGGGGCAGCTATGAGATATATATGTTTTTTAACCGTAAACACCAAAAGAAAATGGAGGAGGTAATGCTGGATGATTAATAACAATATACCGGATAATCCGTATCTTCTCATGACACCGGGGCCGTTATCCACTTCAAAAGGTGTTCGGAACGCAATGCTCCAGGACTGGTGTACGTGGGATGATGATTATAATGTCGGAATAGTGCAGAACATTCGGCAACGATTGGTCAGGACAGCAACAGAGGATGTCGAAACATACTCTTCTGTGTTAATGCAGGGGAGCGGCTCCTTTGGAGTTGAAGCCTGCCTGGGTACTGCAGTTCCTGCGGGCGGAAAGCTATTGATCGTTTCAAACGGAGCTTATGGACGGCGCATGGTTCAAATAGCCGAACGATTAAAGATACATTACGTCAATCTTGATTGCGAGGAAACGCAAGCACCAAGTCTGCATGAGATCAATCAACTGCTGGAAAAGGACGGAGATATCACACATGTGGCGGTTGTTCATTGTGAGACTACTACAGGGATACTGAATCCTTTGCAGGAAATTGCCCAACTGGTCAGACAGTATGACAAAGTTCTGATAGTTGATGCTATGAGTTCTTTCGGAGGAATTCCCATGGATGTTTCAAGTATGGGAATGGATTTTATGATCAGCTCATCCAATAAGTGTATTCAAGGAGTTCCAGGATTTTCTTTTGTAATTGCAAAAAAGGAGCAGCTTCTGAAAAGCAAAGGTAATGCCAGATCCCTGGTGCTTGATCTGGCAGACCAGTGGGAACAGATGGAACCGTCGGGGAAATGGCGCTATACTTCGCCGACCCATGTCGTACGCGCATTCTATCAGGCGTTGAATGAACTGGAGGAAGAAGGAGGCGTGGGAGCCCGCTATCAGCGTTATAAGCAGAATCACCGGATCTTAATTGAAGGGATGGCTTCGTTAGGATTTAAGACTTTGCTTTCAGAAGAACTGCAGTCCCCTATTATTACTTCGTTTTTATTTCCGGATAGAAATTTTAACTTCGGAATATTTTATCAAAAGGTTAAACAGAGAGGATTTGTTTTATATCCCGGTAAGATATCAAAAGCGGATACCTTCCGTATTGGAAATATAGGCGAAATTTATCCGGAAGATATCAGGCGCTTGATTGGTACACTTTCTGATTGCCTTTAATTAACGCTTGAGAAAAATTATTAAATGTAAGGAGAAAAATGATGAATAAAATTGAGGGTATTATTTTAGATTGGGCCGGAACCACGGTTGACTTTGGATGCTTTGCTCCGGTTAATGCTTTCCTTGAAACCTTCAGGAAAGCTGGAATTGAAGTGACCGTGGAAGAAGCGAGAACGCCTATGGGCATGTTGAAAAAGGATCATATCGGAGCTATGCTCCGAATGCCCAGAATCGGTCAACTATGGAAAGAAAAGTACAACAGGGCTTTTGACGAAGAAGATATCAATGAGCTGTACAGAAATTTTGAACCTTTAATGTTAGCTTCTATCAAGGAATTCACAGATCCATTACCTCATGTACCGGATATAGCAGCAGTATTGAGGAGTATGGGGCTTAAAATCGGTTCGACCACCGGATATACCGACATAATGATGGATATTGTGGTTTCTTCCGCAAAAGAAAAGGGCTATGTACCGGATTTTATTATTACACCGGATTCGACAGACTCCTTTGGAAGACCTTTTCCCTATATGATTTTCAGAAATATTGAAGCGCTCAGGATAACAGCACCATGGAAAACAGTAAAAGTAGGGGATACGGCAGCAGATATACAGGAGGGCATCAACGGCGGGGTATGGTCTGTGGGGGTAATCGTGGGCAGCTCTGAAATGGGTCTGAAGCTGGAGGAGTATGAAGCATTGCCGGAGACAGACAGGCAAAATGCCATCAGCAGGGCAAGAGATGCTTTTATGCGGGCAGGTGCGGATTTTACCATAGAAAGTATCAAGGAATTGCCTGAGCTGATTAATAAAATCAATGGGCTCCTTGAGGAGAACAAACGGCCAAATACATACAAAATGGTTATTGATGAAAAGGAGAAAAACAATGATTGGAAAATTTAAAAAACTTTTATCTCTGTTTTTAGTCGGTATTATAGTTCTTTCTGCTTTTCCCATGCAGTCTATGGCTGCATGGAGTGCGCCCGAAACGGGCACCGACTGGAAGCAGCTGAGCCGGGCAGGAATTAAGGCCCGCTTTGCAGTGGGAAGTGACATCCATGTTGGATCCGGGTATGGATCTGATAAAAAACTGAAAAATGCACTCGAGGTATTTGAAACCATTGATCCCGATATGGATGCGGTAATGTTTGCAGGAGATCTTACCGACAATGGATACCCGGCCCAATATGATACAATGATGAATATTGCCAACTCCAGCAGTTTACGAGACAAAATCATATGGTCAATGGGTAATCACGAATATTACGGCTGGTCAAACAAGCAGGATGCCATAAATGAATTTATCAGCAAGACAGGTCAGCAGCCGGATCACGTTTACACTACAGGTGCAGACACAGAAGAGGAACCGGAGGATACTACCTCAATGGGTGCAATTACCGTTCAGGAGCAGGAAGAGGTTACAACACCGGGTTCAATTGACATTCAGGAGTCGGGTTATGTTTCCAACGAAGGTACTATTACAATTATTACTTTGGGCACACACAGCTATGATGGAGGAGACTACAGTGAACAGTATGATTTTCTTAAGCAGGCACTTTCCAATGCCGCAGCAAAAAATCCGTACTCTCCTATTTTTGTAATTGCACATCATGGTATCCCGGATAGCGCCTACACGACCAATGAATGGTATGGAAATTATGGAGCAGGTACCGATAAGGATATGGTAGCTCTGATGGCGCAGTATCCCCAGGTCATTCATATTTCCGGTCACTCCCATGCCACTGCCGACGATCCGACATCAATTGATCAAAGTAAAGGGTTTACTGCCATTCAGGATGCTTCTTTGGGAGCTTACTTTGAAAATGAAAGCGGTAAAATTGTTTCGGACGGAAAATATTCAACTTATCCTGAATTTGCCGATGAAGCCTCTCAAGCCCTTTTGATCGATGTTGACAAGGATAACAGGGTAATTATTAAGCGAATGAATTTGACAACCGGAAAGTATATTTATGAAAATGAACCATGGGTGATCGATATTCCTGAATTGGTAAACAGCAGATCATTTACATACACTGACGACAGGGTGAACAGCAGTAAGGCGCCTGTTTTTTCAGAAGTCGCACAGGTAAAAGTGAATGAAGTGGATTCCCATTCGGTTCTCTTTTCCTTTAACCAGGCGTCGGCTGCTGATGGGCTGGACTCCATAGTTTTAGGGAAAGCAAATGACAATATGGTTCACTCTTACAAAATGAAGGTTACCAATACCCAGACAGGAGAGGCAATTAAGGACACGAGGAATAACAGGGATTATTACCTGAGATTTTCAGACTATTACAGGGCGGCTCAGGCCTCGACACTGTCTGCAACGATTGCAGGTCTGGCTCCGTCAACAGAGTATAAAATTGAAGTATGGGCCTTGACTCCGTACAGCGTGGAGAGCAGTAACAGTATAAGCGCTACTTTTACGACAACCGCTGAAACAAATACACCAAAAGTCAATGCTGAATTAATAACCGACAGACCTGAGATAAACGGCAGCCTGAATGAAGCAGTATGGTCACTTGATAATATGATACAAAAAGATATTAACGGAAATGCCACTCATAATGCAGACTTTGACGTGAAATGGGATTATGATAATCTTTATCTGGCTGTGGAGGTTAAAGGAGATAAAGAGCTGGCCGCAGGAACGGAATGGAACAAGGGAGATATTGTCTGGGTATATATTGATTCGACACTCCATTCGGGCACACCTTATACTGATGGGGATTGGCAGATCGGGATAGGTTATAATCCTGATGATAATTCCAAACCCTACATTGTCATGGGCGGAGGGGTGACCGCAGGTACAGAAGTCAAGAAAACTCTGTCTGACAGTATTTCAGCAGCCACAGCTGCGACTGCGGCAGGTTGGAATGCGGAGATTGCTATCCCTTGGGACAAGCTGGGATTTGATGTAAATACTAAACATGAGCTTGGATTTGACCTTTCAGTGGATAACTATCAGAAAAATAAGGATTTAGAGGCACTAACCTGGTGTAATGCCAATTGGAATGATACTTCAGGATTTGGGAAACTTATTCTTTCCAATAGAAACATCTTGGATGTGGATTTTTCCGACGGTTCGGCAAAGGATAATTCTCCTGCAGCTCATACTGCTGTCGTGCATGGTAATCCCATAATATCGGACAATACCGACCTGGGCAAAAAGATGGCCAGCTTTGACGGTGACGATGATGCCTATGCATATAAACTGACAGCCAGTGACTATGAGAATATGAAAAACGGTTTTACAATGGAATGTATGATGAAGCTGAATGAGTATGTGAACGGTGACCCGTTTATGAATTGTGACGGCGCCGGTCTGGGCTTTGAACTGAACGGTGATGGCAATACTTTGGAGTTTTGGGCACATATTGACGGCAGTTATGTTGTTCCTTCGGCAGATATATCGGGAATAAAAAGCAATTGGGTGCATGCTGCAGCCACTTATGACGGGTCTGCACTGAAGCTTTATATTAACGGTGAATTGAAAGCGACAGAAACTGTAACCGGTTCATTAGATATTCCAAAAGATTCGGCAAAATGGGTGATGATTGGTTCCGATACAGGCAGTGACGGAAGTGTCCAGCTTCCGATAGCCTGTGATATCAGTAACGCACGGCTTTTTGGGGGAGCTCTTGGCGCGGATGATATAGCTGCTTTATATGCTAAAGATAATCCGGTAAAGTTCACGTTGTCAGATAATAATGCTTTGACCGGTATTGTTGGTCAAACAGTAAAAATTCCGGCTGCATCAGCGAGGAATGTAAACGGAAGCTGTGAAGTCAGTATTGCGGTAACAGGACCTAACGGAGAAAACATAGCCGTCAGTAATAATTCTTTTATTCCCGCAATTGCAGGCACATACACCATAACCTATACTGCACAGGGGCAGAAGATTGAGAAAACAGTTACCGTTTCGCAAAATTCCGACAATTCAGGTGGAAACAGTGGCAATAACGGAAACAGTGGCAATAACGGAAACAATGGCAACAGCGGCAACAGCGGAAATAACGTAAGTCAAGGCGGAGGCTATCAAAGCAGCGGAAGCAGCAGTTCTTCCAATACCCCAAAGACATATCAAGCTGTAGTTTCAGAAGCAGGAACGGACAAAAACACACTGACAGTCAATGTTGATAATAACTCCGGCAGTGCGTCGGTTGATCTGTCTACCCGGCAGGGTAATATTTTTACAGGGGGAAAAACTTCTGTTATCAAGGTACCGGCGATACCGGGAGTAAATGATTATTCCGTCAAAATTCCAATATCCTATTTAACCGGCAATGAACAAAAAGGCTCTGTTACATTTGCTACAGAATCAGGCAGTGTGACCATAAGGGACAACATGCTGACCGGTATTTCCGGGATCAGCGGGAAGCTGGCTGAAATCACTATTGGCAAAGGTGACAAATCAAAACTGGCGGGTGGGATAAAGACAATGGTAGGCAGCAGACCACTTGTACAGCTCACAATGACAGTGGATGGAAATCGAGTAGAGTGGAACAATCCGGATGCACCGGTTACCGTATCGATACCATATACACCGGCCTCGGCAGAACTGGAGAACCCTGAAAGCGTCATCATCTGGTATATTGACGGAAACGGCAGAGCGGTCTCCGTACCATCCGGACATTTTGACTCTGCTGCCGGCACGGTAACCTTTACCACATCTCATTTCAGTGACTATGCTGTGGGCTTTAACAAAGTGAATTTTAATGATGTGGCAGCAAACGCATGGTATAACAAGGCTGTGAACTTTGTTTCGGCAAGGGGTATTACAACAGGTACCGGACATAGCAACTACAGTCCTTATGCAAAGCTGACCAGGGGTGAATTTATTGTAATGCTTATGAGAGCTTATGATATAACACCGGATGCAAGTGCGGGTGAAAATTTCTCAGATGCAGGCGATACTTATTATACAGAGTATTTGGCTAAAGCAAAGAAATCCGGTATATCTGATGGAACCGGTAATAACCTTTTTGAGCCGGATAAAGAAATTACACGTCAGGAAATGGTTACACTTATGTACAATGCCCTGAAAGTGATACATAAATTACCTGCAAGTACAGAGGGGAAACAACTATCTGACTTCAGTGACAGCGATGAAATTGCCTCCTGGGCAAAGGAAGCCATGAGTCTGTTTGTCGGTACAGGTACCATTGGCGGCAGCGGCGGCAAGCTTCTAGCGACAAATACCACAACCAGAGCGGAAATGGCACAGGTTTTGTATAAGCTGCTGTCAAAATAGAAATTGGAAAATGAAGTCGTACAATAACTCATAAAGGAACAGGTCATGAAATGTAATAGAATATTTTCATGACCTGTTTTTTCTTGCCGGGCTGCTGATTTTGCCGTGAAGCTGGGAAACGAGTCCTGTAATAATTTATTGACAAAGTATATATTTTCCTATATAATTGAACATGTTCAATATATGTTCAAAAAAGGATAAGAGGTTGTAAAATGAGCTTAAAGAAGGACGATACCAAGAAAAGAATATTGGAAGTTACAATGGAATTGCTGGAATCAACCGAAAATCCCGATGATGTGACCGTTCGAAAAATTGCTGAAGCCGCCGGAATAGGGACAGGGTTGATAAACTATCACTTTAATTCAAGAGACAATCTTGTAAAAGAAGCCGTAACCGGCAAAATGGAATCCCTGGCTGAAATAATTGAAAAACTGGACGGAGATTCAAGCGATCCCAAAAAGTATCTTGAAGAGACGCTTATAGCCATGTCCGATACCGCCATGAAGAACCATAAGCTGAACAAACTCTCGGTGGAGTATGATTTACTGAAAGGTGATTTCAGAATATATCTGTATCTGATCCCGGTTTTGAAAAAGATCTACAATGAAAGTAAATCAGAAACTGACTTGCGTCTTATTGCGTTCCAGCTGATAGTTACAATGCAGAATATATATTTAAGGCAGGATGCGTTTCACATGCTGACCGGTATTAATATCGAATTGAAAAGTGAACGGGACAGCCTTATTAAATCCATAGTACAAAATCTGATAAAATAAATGGGGGATTGACATGGGAATTGTTACAATCATTATTGCTGTTGCAGCGCTGCTTACGCTGCTATCTACACTTATCTGCGGGTTGTGGATAAGAGCAAAGGGACTCAGGGATCCAGGTTCGTTGAATTTTCATATGAAAATTGGTGTAACAGCTGTTATATCAACTGTTCTGGCAATAATTCTGCTCTTGATCCAGTGAGTGAGATATCTAAATTAACTCGTTGTGCCGGTTAGTTGACTCTCAGTTTTGCAGTTAAAAGAACTATCCTGATTATACCGGTACGCGAGGACAACTTCATGAAATAAGATGCACAGTTAAAAACAATTGCCGTAAATTATCGCCGAAGGTAAAGTGGTGAAGTTAGTATGGGAGTACCGGTATAATCAGCAGTAATCTTTTAACCTTTTCTATGAAATTGGAATTTTAATATATATGCCTGTACCACGGCCGTGTTTGCTGCGGATACTTAGCCCGAATTCTTCACCATAGGTAAGCTTCAGACGCTTGTTTGTATTGGTTAAGCCGATATGCCCTGAATATTCACCGTTCTCTTTGAGCGTTTTTCTTATTTTATCCAGTGTACCGCTGTCAATTCCGAGGCCGTTATCAAATACACTTATTTTTAAATGTGAATCGTCCTCCGTGATTTTTATCTTTATGACGCTTGCACCATCCTTCCCCTTTATTCCGTGATAAATACTGTTTTCAATCAACGGCTGCAGCAGAAGTTTTATGATTTTATTCTGAGTTATTTTGTCATCGTACTGCCATATAACCCTGAACTTATTTTTATACCTGATTTTCTGAATCTCAATGTAACTTATGGTATTACTGATTTCCTCGGACAGTGTAATTGTTTTGTCGGGGTTACCGAGAGAAAAATGGAGTATGTTTGCAAGGTAGTCAATCATTTTACTGACTTCATTCTGTTCCCCTGTAAGACTTATTGCCTTCCAGAATATGGTATTCAGTGTATTGAACATGAAATGAGGATTTATCTGAGACTGAAGTGCAAGCATTTCAATTGTTTTCAGCTTGTATTTCTTTTCGGAAAGCTGAACTTTGAGATAACTCTGTTCAATAAAGGTCTTGATTATATTTTGAAGAATATACCCGTATTCATCTTTGACTCTTGAGGGGAGCGGCGGCAGCTCGGCTCCGTTTTCAGCCGATTCTATTGTAGAAATTATGGCCTTCAGGTTGTTATAATTTTTCCTTGTGAAATAGTATGACAGAATAAACCCTAAAACAAGGGAAGCCAGCAGAAAAAGGACTGTAATCAGGAACAATTTGTTAGGGACTTTATAAATTGTCTGTCTTGGCACTATGGAAATATACTTGAGGGAATATCTGTCGGAATTGATTTGCGAAACCACAAAAAGTCTGTTTTTAAACTTCAACTCGGAAAAATTACCGGTCTGACTTCTGAGTTTTTCCAGAATGCCCATATCCGATTTGTTTGAACCGGCGCTGCTGGATATGATGTTGTTGTCATCATCCAGGGTAAACGCCATCTGGTCATTGTAAGTCATCAGTCCGCTCAGCATATTGTCAATGTAATCGCCCTTTATGTTCATAACAATAACACCATCTGCAATATTAGAACCGGAAGTATAGGTTTTTTTATAGACTGTGACCAGATTGACAGGTCTGTTTATGAAGTTATACAGGTTGATATGCCTTATTTCAACCCATGTATTTATGTTGTTATTGTCCCTGTTTTTCATATAACTGTCATACCAGGTGCTGTCTTCAGTAGTTGACAGATTGGAAATTCCCGAACCCGAAGCAAGAAAATTACCCTGCTTATTGTCAATATATACGTAGATGGATTGGATATATGGTTTCGAGTTGATGGGAGCATCAACAATATTTTTAAAAATATTCAGCACATCCAGGCTGCTGTAATCCATCAAACCGTTATCCAAAATATATTTCAGTCTTATGCTTATGTATGCGTTCATATTGAAGTTCAAACTGAGCGAATCTATTTCGTTGTAAATAAGCTCCATACTTTCTTTTGCCTGCCGCAGCATTTTTTTATTATTCGTGTTTATATCATCGGTTATAAAGCCGCGTGTAAGAGTAATGGAAAGACTGCCCAGCATAATTACCGGTATCAATAAGGGAAGTATAAAAAGCATCAGGTTTTTTACAAAAAATTTTCTTCTCATTTGTTTCATACATCCTATCGTAAGACTACTGGCTGCCGGATTTTTTATTTCTGTATTCACGGGGGCTCATTCCGTAATAATTTTTGAAGGTACGGGTGAAATTGAATGAGTTGCTGTAGCCAACCATGTCACTTATCTCATAGGTTTTATACCGTATGTCGTCCAGCAGCTCGGCCGCTTTCTTCATCCTGACTTCTATCAGGTAATCGGAAAAATTCTGCCCGGTTTTTTGCTTGAAAAATTTACTGATATAATCAGGATTCATATGTACCTGGTTTGTAAGGTCTTCAAGGGTGACTTCCCGAAAATTTGACTCGACATAGTTTTTTATAACGGATATTATCTTTTCATTGAAATTCATTTCCGTTTCGGATTTATTCGCTTTTTTTTCATTTGTTTTTTTATGGGATCTTTCTTCATCCAATTCGGCTTTTACTTTTGAAAATACTCTAATCAGTTCATTATAATTGGTGGATTTTAAAATATAGTTTTTGGCACCGTATTCAAGCGCTTTCTGTGCAAATTCGAAATCCTTGTATCCGCTTAAAAATACTATTCTATACTTGCATTTTGACGAATAAAGTTCTCTCGCGAGATCAAGACCTGTCATAACAGGCATTGCCACATCGCAGAGTATTACATCAACGGAATTACTATAAATAAAATCAAGTGCAGCTTTACCGTTTTCAGCCTGGCCCACCACATCAAAACCTATTTCGTTCCAGGGAAAAAACTTGCACAATCCGTTCCTAATTTCAAATTCATCGTCTACAACCAGGAGTCTGTACATAGCCCCTCCATAAAAGTTTATTTATAAAGGATTACATGAGAAATAAATGTTGAACTCGGATAATTATATTATATCTTTAATTAATAAAAATGGAAGTATATAAAGAAAATTATGTAGAATTATGTCGTTTATTGATTTGTAAAATCAATTAATGATATATTTTTATTATCTTTTAAAAAACAATTCAATTAATGATATCTAATATCAATCCAGATATCTTAAAAATGTAACGGGCTGCTGATATAATTCAAAAATAAAATATTAAGGAGGAAGTAATATGAAAAAACCTGTTAGACTTCTCAGCATGGCTTGTATATTGGTATTGCTGGGCACATCATTTTCAGCATGCGGCAGCAGCTCAAATGCTCCGGCGGATCAATCGACCGGACAGGCAGCAGCTTCATCGCAGGCAGCTGCATCTGAACCTGCAAAAAACATTACCATGAGATTTGCATGGTGGGGATCAGATGCGCGTCACCAGGCCACTCTTGCGGCCATAGACGCATACAAGCAAAAGAATCCCAATGTGACAATCGAGGGAGAATACCAGGGCTATGACGGCTACCAGCAGAAACTGATGACACAGATTGCAGGGGGTTCAGCGCCGGATTTAATTCAGTTCGACTATATATGGAATCAGGATCTGGCAGTTCAGGGGGACAATTTTGTTGACTTTAACACTAAAACAGATGTTGATTTGACAGCATTTCCCGAAAAGGTACTGAAGGAATACTGCACGGTAAATGGGAAACTTATAGGGCTTCCAATGGGTACAAACGGCTTTGGACTTGACATCAACAAGAAATTTTTTGAGAAATACGGGTTGTCGGTAGATACTGAATGGACCTGGGATAAATTTATCGAGGAAGGCAGAAAAATTCACGCAAAAGATAAAGAGGCATATTTGTTCAGCACTGATCCAAGTGCTTTGCCTATAGTGGTGTTTGACCCTTATATCCGTTCAAAGACAGGTGCTTACTGGCTGAATGACGATTATAAGGTAACCGCTACAAAAGAAGAGATGATCGAAGCCTTCACTACAATTAAAGAATTATTTGAAAGCGGTACTGCACAGCCTTTAGGTGAGTCAGCGCTCTATAACACCAAGCTGGAACAGATGCCGAAATTTATAAATGGACAGATCGGTTCGTCTCTCGAATGGTCAGGTACTGTCGGAAAGTATAAGGATGTTTTAAAGCCGGAAAACTTTACCGTTGCCAAGCCGGTAACTGTTAAGGACGGAAAGGACCAATCCATTGCGTTCAAGCCTTCAATGCTGCTGGGTGTGTACAGTAAATCCCAGGACGTGGATGAGGCTGTGAAATTTGCCAACTGGTTCCTGAATGACCAGGATGCTTCAATGATACTTACAGACTCAAGATCCATACCGACATCGGAAACCGCAAAGAAAGTTCTGGTGGACGCCAATAAAGTGGATATGGATATAGCCAAAGTGGTTGACTTTACATTAAAAAATCCTGCAGCAGCACCACCTGTGGCTTTAAGCAATGCTGAAGTGTTCGAAATCGAAAAGGATGTATGCCAGAAAGTCGCTTACTCCAAAATAACACCCGAACAGGCAGCTGATGAGCTCACAAACCGCGTTCAGGCAAAACTGGATGAACTTAAGGCAAAGGCAAAATAAGCAGTTGAGGCAAGCTGATATTTATAGGGTGGTGGCATATGTGTTATCACCCTATAGATGTGTAAAAATTTACTAAGATTGGTGATTTAAATGAAAATAAAAGCAGCAACGACATCCAAGAAAAAGCGGTACATCGGACTTCTCTATATATCCCCATGGATTATAGGTTTCCTGGTATTTCAGTTATATCCGTTTGTATCTTCTTTTGTGTATTCATTTACAGACTATTCAATAACTAATACACCCAGTTTTTTAGGTTTTAAAAACTATATTTCAATGTTTAAAAACGATGATTTATTCTATCAATCTCTGGGAATTACAATTAAATATGTATTTATGTCGGTACCGATGAAGCTTGCTTTTGCTTTGTTAGTGGCCATGCTTTTGAATATAAAATTGAAGTTTGTAAATGTATTCAGAACAGTTTACTACCTTCCGTCAATACTGGGAGGCAGTGTTGCAGTTGCAGTACTATGGAAATTTTTGTTTATGAAGGAAGGGGTCGTAAACAAAGTGCTTTCGGTTTTGCATATTCCGTCGGTAGATTGGCTGGGAAACCCAAGTGTGGCACTTTTCACAATAGGCCTTTTGACGGTATGGCAGTTCGGATCGTCAATGGTATTATTCCTGGCAGGCTTGAAGCAGATACCGGCTGAACTGTACGAAGCGGGGACTGTTGACGGGGCATCAAAAATCAGGATGTTCTTCACCATAACTATTCCGCTGTTAACCCCCATAATTTTCTTCAACCTGATCATGCAGATGGTCAATGCTTTTCAGGACTTTACAGGGCCATTCGTCATAACCGGCGGAGGACCTTTGAACTCAACCTATTTATATGCCATGAAATTGTATGATGAGGGTTTCAAATTTTATAAAATGGGATATGCATCTGCATTGTCCTGGATTCTGTTTTTATTGATCCTGGCATTTACCGCCTTGACATTTAAATCATCGCAATCGTGGACCCATTACGAGGACGGAGGTGACTTCTAGCATGAAGAAGGAATACAATATATTCGAAAAAACCATAATGTACGTGCTGTTGAGTGCCTTCGGCATATTTATGATCTATCCTCTTATATGGTTGTTCCTGTCATCCTTCAAACCTAACAATGAAATTTTCGGTTCGGTTGACCTCTTACCAAAGAATGTGGTTTGGGATGCATTTTACAACGGATGGAAAGGAAGCGGACAGTTCAGCTTCGGGGTCTTCTTTGTAAATACGTTTGAGCTTGTCATTCCGGTAGTGGTTTTTACATTGATATCAAGTACACTGGTGGCATACGGGTTTGCGCGCTTCAAGTTTCCTTTGAAGAAAATACTTTTTACCTTGATGATATCGACACTGATGCTGCCCAATGCGGTAATAATAATACCCAGATATATTCTGTTTAAAAATTTTGACTGGCTTAACAGTTATTTGCCGTTTACAATACCTGCTTTATTTGCCTGCTACCCATTTTTCATATTCATGCTGGTGCAGTTTTTCAGAGGTTTGCCCAGAGATTTGGATGAGTCGGCAACCATAGACGGCTGCAATTCCTTTACCATACTGGTCAGGATTTTACTTCCACTTTGTAAGCCGGCTCTGTTTTCAGCAGGAATATTTCAGTTTATCTGGACCTGGAACGACTTCTTCAATTCAATGATATATATCAACAGCGTCAAGAAATATACAGTTGCCCTGGGGCTGAGAATGTCCCTGGACACCACCACTGCTGCAAATTGGAATGAGATTATGGCAATGTCTGTAATTGCAATAATACCATGTGTACTTATATTTTTCTTTGCCCAGAAATACTTTGTCGAAGGTATTGCGACAACAGGTATAAAGGGATAGCAAATATTGTTGGATAAAAAAGTGAGGGGGAGTAATGTGAAAATCAAAAAGTATGTATCATTATTCTTGGTAGTTTCAATGTTGTTTTGTATGACGGCAGTGGGGCAGCCCGTATTTGCGGCGACAAAAACGGCAAATGTCACGGTCAATGCGGATATAACCGGTAATGCGGTTTCCCAGCTGCTTATAGGAGGGTTCTCGGAAGACCTGAATCTACAAATGGACGGAGGCTATTATGCCGAAAAAGTTTTCAACCGGTCCTTTGAGTTGGGCCCGGGGGATAAGGCACCGTATAATACTCCGCTGGCAGGCTGGAATCAGATCATGCGCGGCGGCGCCGAAGGGCAGGTAACTGCCGAGAACAGTGAGCCGCTGAATTCTGTCAATACACATTATGCACATCTGAATATCACCACGGCAGGAGGCGGCTTTGGAATATCCAACGCCGGCTGGTACGGGGTTAATGTGGAAGCGGGAGCTGTCTATAACTATTCAATTTATGCCAGAAGAGGATCAAACTTTAATTCCGGCATATCGGTAAGTTTGGAGAGCGCCGACAGCATAATAAGCTATGGCAGCTCGACTATAAGCTCTCTCACCGAAGATTGGGTCAAATATACAGGGAGCATTACTTCGGATTCGAATGATAAGGATGCCAGATTGGTAGTACTGGCAAATGGGACAGGAGATGTTTATCTGGACTTTATTTCACTGTTCCCGGATAAAACCTATAAAAACCGCCCCAATGGTTTAAGAAAGGACGCAGGAGAAGCTCTTGAGGATATGAGTATGAAGTTCCTGCGTTTTCCGGGAGGGTGTATAATACATCAGCATACATACGATTATAATTGGAAAGATCAGCTCGGGCCGGTGGAAGGGCGTAAAGAGTACTTCAATACAGCCTGGAACGGTATGAATAAGAAGGAGCATATAACAAATGGCTTCGGAATGTTTGAGTGGCTGCAGTTCTGTGAGGATGCAGGCATAATTGCCCAGCCATGCCTTCCGGTAGGTGTAAAATGCGGAGGACCTGCTGTTAATCCTAATGATCCAAAGGTGGCCCAGCTTGTGCAGGACACATTGGACTTCGTGGAATTCTGCAACGGCAGCGCCAGTACTACCTGGGGTGCAAAGCGCGCTGAAATGGGTCATCCCGAGCCGTTTAACCTGGAGTATCTGGGTCTGGGAAATGAAGAAAAAGACAGTCCCGATGCAAGAAAAAACATCAAGAGAATATATGATGCGGTGCATTCGGCATATCCCGAGTTAAAACTTATCGTAACAGGAGGCATAGATGAAAATCTTTATGACTTTAACGATAGTTTGGGCGGGGTATATGCAACCGATATTCACCATTATTATCCGAGAAACGACAGGAGCTGGGAGGATTTCCTGAACAGCTACAACCGCAACCCTTCCTATCCGAAGGTGCAAATCGGAGAATATGGTTCAAATTCAAGAGACCATACGATAGCAGATGCTGTTGATACCATGAAGGATATGGCCAGATTTGAGAAAAACGGCGACATAACCGAGTCCACATGTTTTACATTACTGAGGAGACAGGTGGATTTTGACAATTCCAGTGTATTTAAAACCGTCTATTACTATAAAGATAAAATGTGGGCCGAAAATCTGGCCGACACAAATGTGAATTTCAGGCAGACAGGAGATAAGGAACTTGTTGTCGTTGCAGGAAAAGATAACGAAACAGGTGACTTGATTCTCAAACTTATAAATAACTCTGCCAATGATATCGACTCGTCAATTGTGTTGAACGGAATTACAGATATTTCACCCACCGCGGATGTTATCTATATGAAGCCGGTAACTCCGGGAGACGGAAGCGGCAGGAGCAGCAACTACGTGAGAGAGGATCAGGACGGTCCGGGCCAGAGCACCCCTGCCTATGGCGTTGATTATGGCACAACCACTACAGGTGTAACCGGCAATCTGCTCAATTATACATCTTTGGCCTATTCGGCAGCTATTATCAGAGTTCACGGTAATATTTCACCTGCCCGCAATACCATATATGAAGCAGAGAATTATAACGGCGGAGCCAGCATATCCTCCGGCCGTGCAAAGTCAGCCGTCAAGGAGCTTGTCGGTGCAAGCAATGACTTCTGGAGCAAGGCTGATCTTCAGGGAGTGAATGAATATATTCAATATGATAACGTCAACGTTGCAGCTGCAGGTACCTACAATATTAAGATTGGCATTAAAAGGAGCACCAGCCGTGCCATTACCCAGCTGTCAATCGATGGGACCAATCAGGGTCTGCCCTTTGACCAGTATGCCTCGGGGGATGGATATTATGAGGTTGATCTGGGCACAAAGACTTTGAGCGGAGGCATGCATTCCTTCAGGTTTACGGTGACCGGCAAGAATCCGTCTTCTTCGGGTTACATGTCAGGCATAGATTATATCAGGCTGATGGAAGCCGATAATTTTAATACCATGACTACCGGCAGTGCGCCTCTGGGCTGGAACCTGGACACCAGCGGAGGTACAATAACGGTACAGGAGGTTCCAAGCTCCGGCGATAAGAGTGTATTGATGAGTAAAACCGACACAGCCGGGGGCAGTAAAACGTCCATGTACAAGGAGTTTAATCCCTTGAACGGTACAGTGACAATAGAAGCAAAGGTCAGAAGAGAGAGTGCCACGGATTCGTGGAGTTTGCCTGACATCTACAGCAGTGACGGAACCCTGGCTGCATCTGTCATATTTGACAATGGTTTTATCAAGGCATACGGGGATGGGTCATGGCAAACGGTAAAGGAATTTATGCCGGGTACATGGTATACGCTGAAATTGGTGATAAATACAGATACCGATAAATTTGATCTGTATGTGGATGAGGAGCAGAAGCTCACTCAGTCTGCACTCAGAAATGCCGTTGATGACATAGGCAAAATAGAATTCTATGCGGCAGACGGTAATGCTGGAGATACGTATGTGGACATTGAAAGTGAGCCGGTTTCTGAAAGCAATGCGGCATTAAGCGGGCTGGTAATCAGCCAGGGTACCTTGTCGCCAGTATTTGCGCCGGGTACTATGAATTATAGTGCAGGCAATGTTGTATACAATGTTTCCAGCATGGATATCACACCGACAGTGGCCTCTCAGGATTACCAGAGCCTGACTGTAAACGGTGTACCCACAGCATCGGGAGCCGTATGCAGAGTGAACCTTGCAGAAGGTTTGAACAGCATTCCGGTGGTAGTTACGGCACAGGATGGTACAACTGCCACATATACAATAGAGATTACCAGAGCAATATTCCAAAGCAGTGATGCCAACTTGAGCAGCCTGGTAACAAGTGATGGAATTTTGTTTCCGGCATTCAACCCGAACAATAAGAATTATACAGTCATTGTCGCCAACAGTGTATCAAGTATAGATATTACACCAACGGCGTCATCAACGGCATATCAGAGCCTGACTGTAAACGGTGTGCCTTCAGCATCGGGAACAGCCAGCAGCGTGAATCTTGCTGTTGGAGCAAACAGTATTTCTGTGGTAGTTACAGCACAGGATGGTACAATTTCCACATATAAAATAGACATCTTAAGATTAGTACCTGAAGATTCCCAAAACTTTAACACCATGCCTACCGGAAGCGCGCCTTTGGGATGGACCATTGATACAAGTGTAGGTACGGTATCTGTACAGGAGGTTCCAAGTGCCACAGATAAGAGTGTACTGCTTAATAAAACAGGCAGCTCTACAGGCCCGAGGACATCAATGTACAAGGTGTTCAGCCCTTTAAGCGGTAAAGTTACAATTGAGGCCAAGGTCATGAGGGAAGCAGCCTCAAATCTGTGGTGTTTGCCTTATATCTACAGCAGTGACGGAACTACGTTTGCGGCAACCGTACAATTTGATAATGGGAGCATCAAGGCATACAATGGAGGCTGGCAGACCATACAACCTTTTACTGCCGGTACGTGGTATGATCTGAAATTAGTAATTAATACCGATACCGATAAATTTGATTTTTATATAGACGGTATCCTAAAACTTGCTCAAGGTACACTTAGAAACCCTGTTGATGAGATAGCCAAAATAGAGTTCTATGCGGCAGATATCAATACCGGCAGAACTTATGTGGATATTGAAAACGAGCCGTATTGTGAAATAAGCGATACTGCACTAAGTGGTTTGTCAATAAGCCAGGGGATCTTATCACCGGCATTTGCATCAAATAATAAAAACTATACGGCCATTGTTGCAAACAGTGCAGCAAGTATAGACATTACACCGGAAGTGAGAACTTCAGGATATCAGAGCCTGACTGTAAATGGTGTGCCTGCGGTGTCGGGAGCAGCCAGCAGTGTAAATCTTGAGGTGGGAGAAAACAGTATCCCTGTGGTAGTTACGGCACAGGACGGCTCAACTGCCACATACACAATTGTCATCACAAGAGAGGCAGGTCTGAGCAATAACGCCACATTAAGCAGTCTGATAATAAGTCAGGGTACTTTGACACCGGCATTTACACCGGATAATGAGGACTATACGGCTATGGTGGCAAACAGCGTTACAAGTGTTGATATTACACCGACAGCCGCCTCACCGGCATACCAGGGCCTGACTGTAAACGGTACTGCCTCGGCATCAGGAGCTGTAAGCACTGTGAATCTTGAGGTGGGAGAAAACAATATCCCTGTGATAGTTACGGCACAGGACGGCACAACTGCCACATACACAATTGTCATCACAAGAGAGGCAGATCACAGCCATGATAACTTCAATATCATGCCTACCGGCGCCGCACCTCTGGGTTGGAACGTAGACACAAGTGTAGGTACGGTAACGGTGGAAGAGGTTCCAAGTGCTGCCGACAAGAGTGTAATGCTTAATAAGACCGGTACTGCTACCGGCTCAAAGACCTCATTGTATAAGACCTTCAGCCCCTTAAGCGGTATAGTGGTAGTAGAGGCAAAAGTCAGGAGAGAGGCTACCTCAAATCTGTGGTGTCTGCCATATGTTTACAGCAGTGATGGAGTTACATATGCCGAAACCATACAATTTGATAACGGCAGCATCAAGGCATACAACGGAGGCTGGAAAACAATACAATCATTCACGGCAGGTACGTGGTATGATCTGAAACTGGTAATAAATACTGACACAGATTTATTTGATTTCTATATCGACGGTGTTAAAAAGGTTACCCAGGGTGCACTCAGAACACCTGTTTCAGATATAGGGAAAATAGAATTTTATGCAGCAGATTTCAATACCGGTAAAACATATGTGGATGTTGAAAAAGAGCCATACGTAATAGGAAACGCCACATTGAGCAACCTGGAGATAAATCCCGGAACCCTGTCACCGGCATTTGCATCGGGCAATAAGGACTATACGGCCACCGTTGCAAGCAATGTAACAAGCATCGATATCACACCGACAGCGGCGTTCCCACAATACTCCGGCCTGACTGTAAACGGCGTGCCCGCGGTGTCGGGAGAAGCAAAAACCGTGGCACTT
>NZ_AORV01000047.1 GCF_000350485.1 Ruminiclostridium cellobioparum subsp. termitidis CT1112 | reverse complement strand
GATGGTACAACCGGCACATATGTCATAAGTGTTACAAGAGAAGCCGAAGTGAGCGGCGACGCCACATTAAGCAATCTGGAAATAAGCTCGGGAACCCTGTCGCCGGCATTCGCACCGACAATAAGAACTATACGGCAAGTGTGGAAAACGGCGTATCAAGCATACAGGTTATTCCAACAGCTGCATTTTTCGGGATATTCGGGCCTAACTGTAAATGATGCGCCCACAGTGTCGGGAGAAGGCAGAAGTGTGGCCCTTGCAGTGGGAGTCAACAACATTACCATAGTAGTTACGGCGGAAAACGGAACCAGTGAGACCTATGTTATAAGTGTTACAAGACTGGCAGCCCAGAGCGGCATTGACATGCTGAGCAATCTGGAAATAAACCCCGGAACCCTGTCACCGGCATTTACACCGGACAATAAGAACTATGAAGCATATGTTGCACACGATATATCAAGTATAGAAATTACTCCTACGGTGGGAATTCCGGATTACAGCAGTCTGACTGTAAACGGAGTGTCTACAGTGTCGGGAGCGGCAATAACTGTGGAACTTGATACAGGAGTTAACAACATTCCCGTAGTGGTTACGGCACAGGACGGAACCGACGACATGTATGTTATAAGTGTTACAAGAGAGGCGGCTCAAAGCGGCGATGCTGCATTAAGCAACCTTATAATAAGCCGGGGAACCCTGTCACCGGCATTTACACCGGATAACAGAAACTATACGGCAAGTGTGGAAAACAGCGTATCCAGTATAAGTATTACCCCCATAGTGAGGTCATCGGGATACGGCAGTCTGACTGTCAACGGTGTGCCTGCGGTATCGGGAGCGGTAATAAATGTAGAGCTTGAGGTGGGAGTTAACGACATCCCTGTAGTAGTTACGGCACAGGACGGTACGGTTGCCGAATACTGTATAAGTATTACCAGGGAAGCAGCAGTTGTTCCGGTCACCGGAATCATTGTCACTCCATCGGTTATAAGCAGTATTAGAGTTGGAGCGGTTCAACAGCTGACTGCAGCAGTGGTTCCTGAAAATGCTTCCAATACAAATGTATTATGGAGCTCCGGAAATCCAGCCGTTGCAGTGGTATCGGCAAGCGGTGTGATAACTGCGGTTGGGCCGGGTACAACCACAATAAGAGCAACAAGCGTATCGGATAGTAATATCTTTGGACAATGTACGGTTACTGTATTACCGGCAGATGTACCTTCGGGTGGAAACAATGGCGGAGGAAGCGGCAGTGGCAGCGGAAGCGGAAACAGTGGTGGAAGCAGCGGAACTGAGACACCAAAGACACCTGAAACACCAAAGACGCCTGAAACTCCTGAAACACCGGATACAACACACGAACCTGAAACGGCAGTCAACCTGACGGATACCAGTGGACACTGGGCAGAAGCCAACATAAACAAACTGGTTGCTCTGGGAGCAATAAAAGGTTATCCTGACGGAAGCTTCAAGCCTGACAAAAAAATTACAAGAGCGGAATTCATCACAATCCTCATTAATGCATTAAAACTTTCCGCAAAGACAGGAAAAGCCTTTACAGATACTTCGGAACACTGGGCAAAGGATTACATATCCACGGCAAGTGCTTATGGAATAATTGCAGGCTATAGCGATGACACTTTCCGGCCAAACGAAATTATAACCCGGGAGCAGATGATGGTTATGGTGGTAAATGCAGCGAAACTCACAAAGGTAAGTGATGAGGCGGTGTTTACTGACAAGTCGGACATATCACCGTGGGCCTCCAGTGCAATAAACACAGCTAAAGAGAACGGAATCATAGGAGGATATCCCGACAACAGCTTCAGGCCTTTAGACAATGCAACAAGGGCAGAGGCGGTAACTGTAATCGTAAAAACACTTGAGCTTGTAAAATAAATACAATGCAGACAGGGTGTAAAGGCTTGCCGGATTACAGGCTATACAGCTAAAAGTCAAGAGGCTATGCTTTTCCAAAATAAAAGCATAGCCTCTTCCATTTATTATATAATACAATTAATTCTTCATAATGTAAGGAGAAATTTATGAACAAAGTAAAAATCGGAATTATCGGAGTTGGCAACATGGGCAGCAATCACTGTATGAACATCCTGGAGGGCAAGGCGCCCGAGGTGGAACTGCGTGCTGCCGCCGACATAAGGGAAACAAGGAGAACCTGGGCAAAAGAGAATCTGCCCGATACCGTGACAATATTTCAGGATGGGGATGAGCTGATTAAATCCGGCTTATGCGATGCCGTGTTTATTGTAACACCTCACTACGACCATCCGGGACTGGTGATCAAGGCTCTGGAGCATGGGCTGCACGCTCTATGCGAGAAACCTGCGGGAGTGTATACAAAACAGGTTCGTGAAATGAACCGGGCTGCTGCAAAATCTGACCGTATATTTGCAATAATGTTCAACCAGAGAACCAATCATTTATACCGCAAGATGCATGAGCTGGTCCAGGGAGGCACACTGGGAGCAATTAAGCGTGTAAACTGGATAATAACCGATTGGTACCGTACACAGGCGTACTACAATTCCGGGGATTGGAGAGCAACCTGGTTGAGAGAAGGCGGGGGAGTATTGCTGAATCAATGTCCCCATAACCTGGATTTGCTGCAGTGGATATGCGGGATGCCGTCAACGGTGATGGCGAAATGCCATAACGGCAAATGGCATGATATTGAAGTTGAGGATGATGTGACAGCCTACCTGGAATATCCCAATGGAGCCACCGGAGTATTTGTTACAAGTACGGCAGATGCGCCGGGGACAAACCGGTTTGAGATTACTATGGAAAAAGGAAAGCTGGTTTGTGAGGATGACGGGTTAACATTATATATGCTGGATACAAATGAAAGAGAACACTGCTATACGGCAGCCGAAGGTTTCAAAAAGCCTGAGGGGCGTTATGTGAAGCTTGAAACCGACGGAGCAAATCCGCAGCATATGGGAGTTCTTAACGCATTTGCGGCAAGGATACTCCATGGCACACCTCTGGTAGCCGAAGGAGCGGAAGGCATAAACGGGCTTACTCTTTCAAATGCCATGCATTTATCCAGCTGGCTGGGTAAAGCGGTTCAGATACCCTTTGATGAAGAGCTGTTCCTCGAGGAGCTGGATAAGCGCCGTAAAGCCTCCGGATTGAAAAAAGAGGTAAAGGAAGTTACCTTTAATACCGAAGGTAGTTATGGGTCAAAATAAGCTGTTAATTTTACAGAATATTGAAACGGAGGGCAAAAGATGTTAAAAAATTCAAAAATCAGCGGCTTTGCCGATGAAATCAATGAAGATATAACAGTACAGGTAAAGCTGCTAAAGAAATTGGGAATTTCCCATATAGAACTGCGCAGTGCCAATGGGAAAAATATTTCAGATTTTACCCCAGAGGAGGCAAAGGAATTAAAGGATTATCTTTCAGATAATCAAATTCAGGTATCGGCCATAGGCTCTCCGGTTGGAAAGATCCAAATCACCGATGATTTCGAACCTCATTTTAAGACTTATCAAAGAGTGGTTGAAATTGCAAAGATCATGGAAACCCCCTATATCAGAATGTTTAGTTTTTTCATACCGGAAGGTGAGGAACCGGAAATATACCGGGGAGAGGTTTTCGAAAGATTGCAGCGCCTGATTGCTTATGCAGGGGAGCAGGGTGTGGTATTGCTTCATGAAAATGAAAAGGATATTTATGGAGATAATGCAGTGCGCTGCCTGCAATTGTTTGAAAAATTCTACGGCGACCACTTTAAATGTACCTTTGATTTCGCAAATTTTGTACAGTGCCGGCAGGATACCATTAAGGCCTATGAAATGTTAGAGCCTTATATCGAATATGTGCATATCAAGGATGCACTCTTCGAAAATGGAGAGGTCACTCCGGCAGGTCAAGGGGACGGCAAGGTCAAAGAAATTCTTGTAAAGCTTGAGGCTAAGGGATATTCGGGCTTTTTGAGCCTGGAGCCCCATCTGGCAGAGTTTGCCGCACTCAAAAGCCTGGAGAAAAATGCCGACAAGCGGGCAATGACCGATGGGGAATTGGCGTTTACAATTGCGTATGAGGCTCTGAGAAAAATTCTGGATTAATCCGGATTAAGCAGTAAGGTAAAACAAGACACTGCTCTTGGGCGGTGTTTTTGTTTTTCCGCTTTGCGCGGCGGGTAAATTTCAAGATTGTTTGTTAGGCATCCCATGTGGTCTATGTCCCCGTTCTGTTTATGATAAAAGTGGATCAGTTTTCATTGCTAGACGGCAAAGTTTGCATGAGGGCAAAGAAATGTTTAGGCTCACCGGTACTAAAATATTCATACCAAGATTCCAGTGTGTTTGATTGAAAAACACCTAAATGCTCAATAATTTGTTTCGCCCACAACAAAGCTCCGGTGGAACTTGCAGTAATAAGGTTGTTATCCGCTATAGATGGCTTGTCTATATAAAAACTTTGCCCTTTATAACCAGGGGAAACCATTTCAAGAAATCCCGGTCCATTACTGGTATGCGGACGTTTATCCAATAGCCCAAAGTTGGCAAGCGCAGCAGTAGCCCCACATATTGCACACACCGTAGCGCCTAAAGAGAGAAATTCGCTTGCTTTTTCGATGATAGCGCCATGCTTTGGGTCGTTCCATGTATCTGCGCCCGGTAATAGCAACATACTTGTTTCACTCACAATAATATCATCAATTAAGCAATTCGGTACTATTGTCATCCCGCCCATTGTATTGATTGGCTCTTTAGAATAACTAACCGTTTTGAGCGATACACGTTGCTCGCCCTTTTTGAAAAATCGCCCAGAATTCAACTCCGAAATAACATATCCCAGTTCCCAGTCGGCTAAAGTATCAAGAGCGTAAACATAGATTGTAAACATAAATTTTCTCCATTTTCATTGTGATAGGTAGATTAATCAGTTTATTTTTTATTATATCTTGCAATTGTTGACAGCAGTATGGCAACAATCTATAATGAAAAAAAGAAATTTTGGAAGGCGGCTATCAGATGAAAGTTGACAGGCTTGTTAGCATTATTATGATACTCCTTGATAAAGAGCGTATAGGCGCACAGGAGTTAGCAGATATGTTTGAAGTTTCACCTCGCACAATCTACCGTGACATAGACACTATCAACATGGCGGGCATTCCTGTTCGCTCAACATCAGGAGTGGGCGGCGGCTTTGAAATTATGCAGAACTACAAGATTGATAGAAAGTTTTTTTCGACTGCCGACCTTTCCGCTATCCTGATGGGGCTTTCCAATCTTTCTACTATGATACGAGGTGATGAACTGGTAAACGCCCTGGCAAAAGTTAAGAGCTTTATCCCCGCCGACAGAGCAAAAGACATTGAGTTAAAAGCAAATCAGATTTACATAGATTTAAGTCCGTGGATGGGCAACAGGAACATACAACCATATTTAGAAATTATCAAAACAGCTTTACAGGAAAGTAAGCTACTTTCGTTTGAATATGCAGACCGCTACGGAAATAAAACCGCACGAACAGCCGAGCCGTATCAGCTTGTATTGAAAAGTAGCCATTGGTATTGGCAAGGGTATTGCCATAAAAGAAATGATTTTCGCTTATTCAGACTATCCCGCACATCAAACCTACAAATACAAGAGGAATTTTTTACGCCACGAGATTATCAAAAACCGCAGTTAGATTTTACTGATATTTTGGCAACTATGCAAACAAAAATTAAAATTCGTATTCATAAATCTGTCATGGACAGGGTACTTGATTATTGCACTTATGAACACTTTTCGCCAGACGGTGATGAGCATTACATTGTTAGTTTTCCTTTCATAGAGAACGAATACTACTACAATATTCTTTTCAGTTTTGGGGATAAATGCGAGTGTTTAGAGCCGTTACATATCCGCACAGAAATGAAGTGTAGAATACATGATATAGCTACCTTATACGAAAACTAGAACAAGGAGCCTATTCTCATATTCACAATACTTTATGGCCGCTATGCGGATAAAGGCACTCTGATTTTGACTGCTCACTTCTGCCATGCGATCCCGTATGGTGACTAATTCCTCATGCGTTACCATGATATGAAGCTGAAAATTCCGTTCTCTTTTAGACATTTTACTTGGCAGTGCCCATAAACAGTTTAAGTTTTCTTATACTGTTTTATGACGGACTGCTCTTGGGCGGTATTTTTGTTTTACGGCGGTTAAAATGCAATTTGTACTATAAAATATATGGAATATTTATGGTATAAATCCTGCTGAAAAAATGGTAACATTCACTCAGTGACCTGGTACGCACAAACAATGGCATAACTGATAGCGGAGGTAAAGATGCAGCAATCAGTGGCGTTACAGACAAAGAATGTTCAGAAAGTAAAGAGGGTGAAAAATGCACAGGGGAAAAAAATGTTTCTTTACATACTACCGTTTTTGCTCTTGTCCTTTGCATTTTCTTATTTTCCTTTACACGGTTGGATATATGCATTTTTCGACTACAAGCCTCCGCTTAAATTATCACAATGTAAATTTGTGGGACTTGATTGGTTTAAATTACTGTTTACCAATCCAACACAGATAAAGCAGCTTTTAAAGGTCATGTCAAATACCTTTGCCATAAGTGGCCTGACTTTGGCCACTTCTTTCTTTCCAGTATTGTTTGCTGTTTTCTTGAATGAGATAAAAAGTAAATGGTTTAAAAACATAGTTCAGACATTAACCACACTTCCAAACTTTATAAGCTGGGTAATGGTATACTCTGTGGCCTTCAGTCTGTTTTCGGCCACAGGGATGGTCAATACCTTTTTAATAAACACGGGTTTGTTAACCAGGCCCATTAAATTTTTAGACGGGGATTCACATACATGGCTTGCCATGCTGCTCTGGTATACCTGGAAAGGCCTGGGCTGGGGAGCTATTATGTACCTTGCGGCAATTGCAGGCATCGACCAGGATTTATATGAGGCGGCCAGGGTCGACGGTGCGGGCCGGTTCAGACTGATGTGGCATGTTACATTGCCGGCGCTGCTGCCTACCTTCTTTGTATTAATTCTGCTCTCGCTGGCCAATTTCCTCAACAACGGCTTGGACCAATACTATGTATTCCAGAACTCCTTTAATAAGGAGCACATACAGGTTCTCGACCTGTATGTTTACAATATCGGCATGACGGGCAGGAGCCCGTCAATGGCAACGGCAATAGGCATGTTAAAGAGTCTGGTCAGTGTTACTCTGCTGGCAGTATGCAATATGGTCTCCAAAAAGGTGCGGGGGGAATCCATTATATAGTAGTCTGTAACATCTAAATTCATACATTGCCGACTGTTAAATTTCTCCGGAACTGCTTTTGCGTTTTAGATGTTACAGACTACCGGCTTAATAAACTCAATTGCGGCTGAAAGGATATGTGATGAAAAATATAGGTGATAAAACGGGAAAAAGATCAAAACCGGATATTGTGTTTATCGTTGAAAATTACGCATTGTTTGCAGTATATACGCTGATTTGCCTGTATCCGTTTTATTATTTGGTGATCAATTCAATCAGTGCAAATGATCTGAGTGCCAATGGAATAATAAATTTTCTGCCAAGGCAGATACATCTTAGAAACTACATAGAGGTATTTAAAATAAAAGGGTTGATGACCGCAGCGGGTGTTTCCCTTGCAAGGACGGTGGTGGGGACGGTTTTTACCGTATTGGCGTCGGCATTTCTGGGGTTTATGTTTACCCAGCAGAAGCTGTGGGGAAGAAAGTTCTGGTACCGTTTTATCGTTATAACAATGTACTTTAATGCAGGTTTGATTCCAATGTTTATTACCATGAAAAATTTACAGCTTACCAACAATTTTTTGGTTTATGTTATTCCGGCTATTGTGCAGCCCTTTAATATCATACTCTCCAAAACCTATGTGGAATCAATACCGGCTTCCCTGCAGGAGGCGGCGGAAATCGACGGCGCCGGGATTATTACAATATTTACCAGAATAATCCTGCCCACCTGCAAGCCGATTTTAGCAACTATCGCTATCTTTTCGGCGGTTGCACAGTGGAACTCCTTCCAGGATACCTTGATTTATGTGACAGATCAAAAATTATATTCCCTGCAATACTTGTTGTATTGCTATATCAATCAGGCAAATTCTTTAAAAGCCTTGATAATGAACAGTGTGGGAACTTACAGCAATGTGATGACCCTGGCAACGCAGCAGACACCTACTTCAGTGCGAATGACAGTCACAGTTATTGTGGCGCTGCCCATCCTGTTTGTTTATCCCATCTTCCAGAGGTACTTTATCAAAGGAATCATGATTGGATCGGTCAAGGGCTGAACATGGGCAGAACAAGATAAATGAATTCATTTTTTATTTATTTTGCCAATTATATGTATTTAAGGGAGGCTATGAAATGAAAAAGAAGCTGGTAAGTGTGTTGCTATGTGTGATATTAGTAACATCCATGCTTTATGGCTGCGGCAATAAAGGGGATAATGCCGCAAAAGACGGCACGGCGGCAGGCAGCACTGCCAGGACCGCAGCAGACGGTTCGGCAGCAGGGACAGCCAAATATCACGAATTTATAACCGTTGATGTATTTGACAATCTGGCTAATTATCAGGGGATAATGTCAGGCTGGTATGCAAAAATAGTAAAAGAAAACTTCAACATGGAACTTAATATAATTGCACCGAATGTGGCCGGCGGCGGGGACACCTTGTTTCAAACCCGTTCGGCTGCCGGGGAATTGGGAGATTTAATAATTATCGGTGCGGAGAACGGCAGAATGCAGGACGTTGTCACCGCGGGGCTGCTGTATGATGCTACAAAATTATTTGCAGAGAGAAAAAATATCACAAAATATCAGGCGGCTATAGATTCATTGAATAAAATGGTGGAAGGTGATGCAATTTACGGAGTTCCCTCGTTGGTATCGGAACAGCCGGCCACCAACCCGTCCGAAGGACTTGATCTGACATTTGGCCCGTACCTCCGCTGGGATGCGTACAAATCCATCGGATATCCGCAAATCAAGACTCTGGAGGATTTGATCCAGGTATTCAAGGATATGCAGAAGGCGGTGCCGGCAAGCAAAACCGGAAAGAAAACCTATGCAGTCTCCTTATTCAAGGATTGGGACGGAAACATGATGTGTATGGCAAAACAGCCCACATGTTTTTACGGGTATGATGAACTGGGCTTCGTGTTGGCCAAGGCTGACGGGTCGGATTATCAGAGTATAATCGATCAGGATTCCATGTACAACAGGGTTTTAAAATTCTATTTTGATGCAAACCAGGCAGGACTTGTTGATCCCGAATCAACTACGCAAAACTACGATACCATGTACACCAAGTATCAGGATGGGCAGATTTTATATGCACCCTGGCCGTGGCTGGGTCAATCGGCCTTTAATACGCCTGACAACAAGGCTGCCGGCATAGGTTTTATGATTGCACCCATCGACGATATGAAGGTTTTCTCCTACGGCTGCAACCCGGTGGGAAATAAAACATTTATAGCTATCGGAAGCAAGGCCGAAGACCCTGAAAGATTGGCAGATTTTATCGATTGGCTGTATTCTCCCGAAGGAGTTCAGATGTCGGCTGCACAGACTTCCAAGTCAAGCGGGCCTAAAGGCCTGACCTGGGACATGGTCGACGGTAAACCTGCCCTGACTGAGTTCGGCTGGAAGGCATTCTTTGAAGGCGGCAATACACCTGTGCCGACCGAATGGGGCGGCGGCATCTGGAAGGACGGAGTGTCGGCATTGAATTATGATACGGTTTTGCCAAGTGATATAAATCCATTGACAAACTATCCGTATAACTATACATTGTGGGATTCGGTACTGGAGAAAAATAAAACACCTCTGGACATGGATTGGCAGACAAAGATGGGGGCTTCCACCACACTTGAATATCTCCAGAAGAAAAACCAGATAATGGTTGCTCCCGGAAGCTCATACATAGCTCCTGCCGAAGACTCGGAAATCACAGCATTAAGAGGGCAGTGCAAAGCCATTATCATCGAGAACTCCTGGAAGATGGTATTTGCAGCAAATGAGTCGGAATTCAATAGCTTGCAGAAAGAAATGCAGGATACTGTAAAAGGTCTTGGCTATGACAAGGTATTGGCCGTAGACATGAAGAATGCAAAGGATCAGAACACGGCAAGAGAGGCCTCAGCGGCTGCATCCAAATAAGAAATGATACATGCCAGCCTAATAAAATTGGAATAAAACTTCCCAGCCTGATGGTTTATATTCTCCATTCCATTGGGCCGGGAAGTTTTGTGCTATGGAGCGTTATTCCTTTTGCGGAATTCGGCCGGGCTTTCGCCCAGGTATTTCTTAAATTTTTTATGGAAATAGTCAA
This sequence comes from Ruminiclostridium cellobioparum subsp. termitidis CT1112, assembly GCF_000350485.1. GTDB lineage: Bacteria > Bacillota > Clostridia > Acetivibrionales > DSM-1351 > Ruminiclostridium > Ruminiclostridium termitidis. The sequence goes on along the minus strand of NZ_AORV01000047.1, from coordinate 2,982 downwards.
CATTCTTGTAGCCCACAAGCTCTGAAATCTCATAGACTTTCAGGTTCTTTTGCAGCAAAAGCTCCTTTGAGTGGTTGATTCTCACGTGATCGATATAGGAGTTGAAGCTTTCCCCTACTTTTTTATTGAATATCTTTCCAAGGTAGGAGCTGTTATATCCGAACAGGGGTGCTATGGTTTCCAGCTTGATATTATCCCTGTAGTTGTGATTGATATAGTAAACGATATCATCAAGTACACTTTCACGGGAAAAATTTCCGATTGCATTTATTATCATTTCAAATTGCACTGAGAAGAAAAATATTATTTCATATAGATAATATTTGCCGTCGATAAGGTTAATTACCCATGAGTTGGTGGGGAAAGGAATATCCACCGTGCTGTATATGTGATTTATGTTTTCCTTGATCTGAAGATAGATATCGGTCAGAAATAGTTTTATATTGGATATATCCGTTTTTGCATAATATAGGTTTTTTTCAAGGGCAAACAGGGTATCGGCTATCTTCCTGCGGTTGTAGCTCTGTATATAGCTGCACAGCAATTTACAGTATTCATTGGTTTCCCTTGCATTTATTTCATAAACCCTGTCATCAAAGCCCGGAAGCTGCTCGTAGCCTATTGCATGCTGGTTCTGCTCACAGAAAAAACGGCGGTTCATAAGGCAAAGGGCATCCTCATAGGAACGGTGGATATCCTCCACCCTGCCGACCTCGCGTCCGTAAGCTATAAATAGTGAATCCAGAGGAGAACTTTTCTGGGGGCTTTTATCATAATGTCTTAGAAAGTCACGGAAATGGCTCAGGGAAAATGCTCCTTTCAGGAGGATAATATCCTTTTCATGAATCTTTATGTGTTCAAAGGAGTTGTTTCCCTGATTGGTTACCTTTAAGAGGTCTGCAAAATCGTAAATCAGATTGAAGGTATCCTGATTATAATTCTCATATATTACCACCTGGTATACCGCAGCCGAAAGGTTGATCTCACCCAGATTAATATTTGATACATCGCCGGTATTAAGCAGAACATCACGCAAAATGGTGTATTTTGCTTTTTCCCGGAATTGATTCATTGTATCTGCATGCATATGCTCTTTAAGTATGTTTTCTTTTACGGTATTTACAGCACGGTACAACTCTTCGTCATCAATGGGCTTTGTAAGATAAAACTCAACTCCGTAACGGATCGCAGTTTGAGCATATTTAAAGTCGGAAAAACCGCTCAATATGACGAAATGCCCTTTAAAACCGTGTTCTCTGGCGAGCTGCACAATCTCGGTGCCCTGTAGTTTGGGCATGCGTATATCCAGCAGAACCAGGTCGGGATTCAACTCCAGTATATTATTCAGCGCATCTTCACCGTTGTTCGCTTCTCCGCAAATTGAAAAACCCAGTTCCGGCCAGTCAATAATATGCTTTAATCCTTCAAGGATGATTGATTCGTCGTCTGCAATAAAAACTTTCATCATAAGCTATTCCTCCATCAAATTGTGCAAGGGAAGTGTAAGAGACACAAGGGTACCTTCCAGCGGGTTACTTTTAATTTCCATTCCATAGGCCTCACCATAAAATAATTTGATCCTCTGATTAATATTATAAAGTCCGATACCGCTTGCGGATTTTTTATTACGCACCCGGATACTGCTTGTCAAATTGTCCAATTCTTCCCGGGTCATGCCAAGCCCGTTGTCAGAGATATCAATTAACAAGAGTTCATCCCCCTTTGTTTTCACTTCAATAACGATCTGTCCACGGGCTTCAGTGCCTTCCAGACCGTGCAGGATGGCGTTTTCCACTATGGGCTGCAGCAGGAGGGGGAGGATTTGGTAGTCTTCCGGATCGATGTTCTCCTCCACCTTTAAGGTATAGTTGACGCGGTCATTAAATCTCAGCTTTTGTATGGTCAGATAAATTGATATGTAATCCAGTTCCTTTTTTAATGTGGTGGAGGAGGTGCCGGTATTCTCCAGCACATAATGCATGGATTTGCCCAATAATTTGATGACATTGGCCACTTCCGGATTTCCCTCTGTGAGTGCCTTCATACGTATGGTCTCCAGAGTATTATACAGGAAATGCGGATTTATCTGACTTGCCAGCATTTTAAACTCCATCTTCTGCTGCTGGTTTTTTAATATCTCTTCCTGTATCTTTGCCTCATACATCCTGGCATCCATCTGCTGTATGCTCTGTATCATCACTTTCAGATCGGAGTAAACTTCGGATATTTCATCCTCCCCTTTAAAATCGTCGATAATATGATAATTGCCGCTGCATACCTTGTGCATCTCTCCGCGCAGGGTGATAATACGTGAACTGAACTTGTTGGTAAAGTAGATAATCAGCAAAACAGGCAATGCCGAGGCAAAAAGCAGGGTGGAGGTACATATTAAAATTATATTATTAATGTCGGGCAAAGCATCAAAATCCAGAGTGGTTATATAAATCCGGTCTTTAGACGAATAGGGCAGGAGAGTGGAAATATTTGCAATACTCTTTTTGTTTTCATAGGTCAGCTGACCTGAGTACAGATATTGTGTTTTGCCGTAGTCAATGGGTATTGTCAGATTTTGTCCCGACAAATTGCGCTGAGTGCTGTAGAAAACAGGATCCTGGTTTACCGATACAGTGTTGGACAGAGCGTTGTTCTGAATCCGGTTTTTCAAATAATTATTGCTGATCCTGATTATCAGGACGGCATATTCTTTTGACGATATGACCGGTATCCTCCGGATCAGGCATAATTCCTGGGAGACATGGTTCCAGGTGTCAATTGAGTACAAGCTCTTCCAGGAAATATCGGCATGCTGGAGGGCCTGTTGGTACCAGTCATTTTTTGCCGTATCTTCAGTTGCGGGTATTATGGAGGCGTATTTGTGTATGGTAGGGTTTGTCGTGTACAGCTCTATGGAGGATATAAATGTATTCTTATTTATATAATTCTTCACCCTGGTGTAATTGATACAGCTTCTATCAGCCTCTT
>NZ_AORV01000046.1 GCF_000350485.1 Ruminiclostridium cellobioparum subsp. termitidis CT1112 | reverse complement strand
CGGATGAGCACAATAATAAGACTGTTAAGACACAGAAGGTAACGGTAGAGGATACAACGCCGCCAGAGCTGAAAGCGCCGGTAGACAAGGTGGTTGAAGCTACTGCAGCCGGAGGTACGCCTGTAGAGTTAGGTACACCAATATACAGCGACATATTTAAGGTAACTGTAAAGAATAATGCTCCAAAGGTATTCCAGATAGGGACAATCGAAGTAATCTGGACAGCAACGGATGAGCACAATAACCAGACAATCAGCAAACAGAAGGTTACAGTACAGGATACCACAAAGCCAAAGTTGACCGTGCCTGCTGACATTACTGTTCCAGCAACAGGAACGAGGACAAAGGTTTCAATTGGTATGGCAACCGCCACGGACATATTCAATGTAGCAATAACCAACGATGCTCCGGCAGATTTCCCACTGGGAACTACAATAGTAACCTGGAAAGTAACTGACGAAAATGGAAACTTTACAACAGGTACTCAAAAAATTACTGTTGTTCAGAAGCTCAAGGTTAAAGCATTCAATGCAACCAGAAATAATACAACAAATACAATTGATCCGAGGATCATGCTGGAGAATATCAGCAGTACGGATGTCAATCTGTCTGATATAAAGGTAAGATACTACTTTACTTCAGAAGGCGACTACACACAGATCTTTGCGTGTGATTACTCGCAGGTATCGGGTTCAAGCGGCCAACGGAACATTACATCTTATGTATCGGGCAAATTCAGTAAAGTCACTGGCAAAACCAATTGTGACTGTTATCTTGAAATAAGCTTTTCCAGCAATGCCGGCCGCCTCAAACCGGGGGAAAATGTCATAATTCAAAGCCGATTTGCAAAAATAAACTGGTCCAGCTATACGCAGAGCAATGATTATTCATTTAACCCAACAGCAGATGACTACACTGATACTTCAAAAATAACTGTATACTTATCCGGAAATCTAATTGGAGGCATTGAGCCTTAAAAGCATCTCACATCACAAGTTACAAGCTGCAATCCGTTTTCTGCGGATTGCAGTTCTTGTAATATGCCTAATTTAATATTCAGGAAAGGAAACCCAGCTCAAGGAACAGGCCAATGTAAAAGCCGGGGTGGAAGGCTATAGAAAACAGTGGAGAACCGAGGTAAACACTGCAACCTCCGAATATGAACAAAGAGGCAAGTGCCGAGTCTGATAAAAAGAAAAAAGAAGTAGGACAGATAAAAGAAGAAAAAGAGTGCGAAGTCAAAAAGTTATCAGGGGCGAAGACCAATGTGCAGAAATTGGAAAATGACTGGTCACATTCTGATTGTCTCATTTATTATTCAAGATAATGGAAATGGGGAAAATCTCTTTATTAAAATCTTTTTAAAAATATTTTCAAAATTAGCTGTTAAACACTTCCTGAGATTTACTTTTTAAGTAGAGTGAATTTATAGGAGTGAAATACAAAATGCAATTTACAAATAAAGTACAGCAGAGCAAAGAGCAGTCTTGGAGCAGTGGAAATAAAGGCTTGCAGAATAGGCCTGGTTCTCAAAAACCAGGCAACCCAAAGGTGTAAGAACAACGGATTTAAGAAGAATGGCGGAAATATTCCTTACTTATCCCGATACCGTAACACGGGAGGAATTCATGCTATTCCAAAAGGCTGTCGGCTACAGACAGGCCGTCAGTCTGCTTGCAGAAGGAAGAAGACGTAAAAATCAGGATAAGACTGAAAAAATAGATAAACAGGATAAAAAGCTATCAATAGAAGAAAAGTATGACAGGCACAATGCAGCAGAAAAACCGGCAAGCGAGGAACAGGGCAGAAAAGCTATCGAGACAATGGGGCAGGAGAGAAAAGCTGAAAAGCCTCAAAAAAAAGAAATAAAAGAAACTGCTAAAAAGTCAGAACAACAAATAACAACAGAGCTAAAGCCAAAGGACTTAAATAAGGCGGAAAATACTAAAGCAGAAAATAAGTCCTCAGCCGATAAGCAAAGCCAGCAGACCAAGGAATCAGTAAATGTTGCAAAAAGCCAAAAATCCAGCTCCATGCAGCATAAAGAAACTTCTGAGTTGGAGAAGGGAAATGAAAAGCAGAAGCAGGCTATAGCACAAAAGCAGGATAAGCCTGCCCAGGCAGCAAGCGGTAAAAAGCAGCAAAATCCTGCTTCTGGTGGAATTTCAAATGCAATCGCAGGATTGGGTGCGGGTAATAAGAATACTAAAAAAGCTCCAACTGTGAATATAGAAATGGGAGAGCCGGAGAACATACTCAAACAAATGGAAAATGTTCCGCCGACTCAGGTTTTACATGCATACTCTCAGGTTACAGATATTTCAAAGGCATCGCTTGAAAAACAAACACAGAAAACACAGGCTGCTTTGCCTAAAGTGCCTGCTCCTACCGGACTTGTACCTGTGAAAAAGGGCAGTATCCCGAAAAAGAAGGCAGCACAGATAAAGCATACAGAGCCGGCTAAATTCAAAGGTGTAAAAACAGGCGGCAAGGAAGAAACAATAGGCAATATAAAACTTGGTTCGGAAAATGAACCTGATCCTGAAGAAATAATGGCAGAGGCTAGAAAATACTCTGCAGATGCACCCGCAGTCAGCTTGGATGGTGAAGCTGATCCTTCCCAGACAGAAGCTTTCAACACAGAAGCCGTACATACCGTAGAAACTGCAAAACAGCAGGAGCTACAGCAATTGAACAATGAGTTTGGTGAGAATAGCATATTCCCTATAGAAGACAATTCTATACTCAAAGCTAAAAAAACCCTAAAAACAAAACAAAGCAAAATAAATAAAGTGAATAAAACTTTTGACATTTCAGCTGATATGGAAGCTCAAATGAATAAATCGCTAACACCTGAATTTAAAGCAAAAGTCGGTGAGCAGCAGAGTAAATACAGCACCGGAAAAGAGAAATTTGACACAGACGTAACTACAGCAAGAGCAGACTCAGACAAACAAATCACACAATTAAAAGAAGACTCAAAGAATAAGCAGTTGGAGCAGCAGGAAGGTGCCAAGTCGGAAGTAGAGCGTCTGAAGGGTCAGTGGAGAGAAGAAGTAGACCAGGCAGTATCCGAATATGACAAGCAGGCTGAATCCGAAACAAAATCAAAAACAAGTGAAATAAGCAAAGTAAAAGAGCAGAAGGACAAGGAAGTAAAGGAAAAGCTAAAACAAGCAGAAAAAGATGCAAATACCGAATACAAAAATGCAAAGAAAGATGCAGATGAAAAGAAAAAGGAAAAAGAAAAAGAGCACGAAAATAAGAAAAAGTCCTGGTGGGAAAAAGCCGCTGATTGGGTTGCAGAAAGAGCTAACCAATTTGTTGAAGGATTAAAAAAGTTAGTAAACTTCATATTCGAAGGACTTCGCAAGGCAGTCAAAGCCATATTTGAAGCTGCCAAAGCAGCAGTTGTCGGATTGATAGAGTTAGGTAGGAAACTGATAGTAAACATAATAAAAGGTCTTGGTGAAATACTAAAAGTTCTTGTAAAAGCAGTGTTTGCGAAATTCCCGGGAATAGCGAACAAAATATGCGGGTTTATAAATAAAGCAGTCAACAGAGCAGTACAGGTAGTAAATACAATAGCAGACGGACTAAAAAAGGGTGTCAGTGCAATAATTGATGCATTAGCCAGCACGGTCGATACACTGCTTGGAGCTATACAGTACCTTTATAATCAGGCCTTAAACGTAATAGGCATGATAGCGGGCAAATTAGCAGAAATAATGGCTGGAATCGCAAGATTAGGTGAAGCTGCCAAAGCATCGTTGCCTCACATAGAAGGAAAGCTATGGGAGCAGCTGATTGGAGTGGACATTACACAGCCAATGGGAAATGAAGTTTCAGAGCAAACACTTGAAGCAGAAACAACTAAAGACTCTGCAGACGAAAAGCTTACAGAAAATGATGTGGAAATTGAAAATGTGGAAACCGGAGAAATTGATTCGGAATTTATACAGGACATGAATCTTAAGGATGGCGAGACAAAGTATGTAGAAGGCAGCAAAAATCCGGAGACAGCTGAGAGTATTATGAATGATTTTGATACCGGTAAAGAGGTCGGCAAATCAGGCGACAGCTTTGCAGATGGTGTAAAAACGCGAGCTGAGAATGCAGCAACGCTACTTGACCAGATAAAAGCATTTGTAATAAAATGGTTAAAAGAGAACTGGTTGAAGCTATTACTTGGTGTAACCGGAGCTCTGGCCGGAGTCATAGTGCTTAACATACTTACAGGAGGTGCGATAACTGCCGCCCTGCCTATAATATTGGAAGTAATAGTCAACGTAATGAATGCGGCATCAATAGTAGAAGCTATAACAGGGGCAGCAAAAAACATAGCAACATATTTGTCACAGGGCTGGGTAGGAAACATCGGAGTTGCGGCTCCGGCACTTGCAACAGCATTGGCAATAGGGTTATTGGCACTTGCAGCAGTTGTAACCTCAAAGTTAAAAAAGCCATCACATCAGGCATAAAAAAGACTGCAAAATCAGCAGTTAAAGGTATAAAAAACCTTTTAAAATCCGGTAAAAAACTAATATCAAAATCCGGTAAATTCCTGATAGAAAAAGGTAAGCTGGTAATAAAGAGACTGGGTAATATATTCCCGAAGGGAATGAAGAAGCTCAATGATTTAACGAGTAAGATACTGTCTAAATTCAAGTTTAAAGGGTTGGAATTTAAACTTGAAGGTAAATACATACTTATTTATGGTATATTTAATCCAAAGAAACTTATTGCTAAGTTAAAGATAAAGGATACGGGAGCGAGAGAGGTCAGGGCTGGCAAAGGTTTAATAGGGAACAATTGGAAGTTTAACCCAAGTAAAGATGTAGACCTGCGCGGGTCTGGGAAAACTTACAGAGATGGACTTGATGAAGCATTCAATCGAACTGGTTTATCTAGAGATCAATTTGAGGTAACAAAATGGGGTAAAGATATAAATGGTAAAAGTGTGCCGGTAGAATGGGAAGGGCCTGGCGGCGCAGGCGTAAATATGGATATACCAGAATGGAATAATGTTAAAACTAATGGAACTTTAGGGGAAGGTCCACATCAACCTCACATTGGTTATCAAACACCTGGAAAAGGTGCTAATAGAATTAGGGGACATATCTTTACAGATGATGTTCCAGCGACAAGGAGATAATTATATGAACATCAAACCAAACACTAATGAATTAACTCAAACTAGTAACAATATAGGTATAGACGTAGTTATATTGGACGAGAATGATTCTAAACAATACATTAAAAAAGTAATTAATATATTTAAACCATTTAAAACTACTGGACACTTATCTATTGGTAATGAAACACTGTCTATTCCTTTGGAGGGAAATGAGTTTTCATACTCAAAACACTTAGAAAGTGAACCTGCTTATATTTTTTTTGATCAAGAAAGCAGAGATAGAAATTCAGTAGTGGTGATAAAGGATGTTAAATTAATTGGAAATTTAATGGAAAACTCATATGGTATGGAGTATTTTGTATCTAATAAAAAAGCGGATTTCTTAATTGCTGTAAATTGGTATGTAATAGAGGTTGCAGGTTCAGCAATCGAATCCCTAACAAAATTAAATAGCTAAAGATATACTAATAAAGGGTAGGTGTAACAGCCTGCCCTTTAATCTGCCTATCAGATAGACATAAAACAATAATAATGAACTTGCACCTTTTCAGAGTAAATCAACAAAAGTTCTGTATTTGAACATTTGATTAAAAACCACAGGTGTCGGTAATGACCACCATGTAACCCCTTGGTAAATGCGGGCATTCTCATAATCCGACCACCTGAAAGGTGATACTGCAAGGTAAGCATTGACGAAAGTGCTAACTGATTTAAAGGACCCATTGATAAAAAATCCTAAAATGCCTTACAAAGGAGGTCTATAGAATGAAATGGTTTCAACCTATAGAGTGTGATAAAACTGTAAAAAAGGCACTTGTTTGCGATGATAGTAATTTTGAAGAGTATGATTTTGAAGAATATGATTTTAAAACTGGCAAAGAAATTTTAAATTGGCCTAATGATGTCTTCTTCAAAGCAAGTCAAAAATATGATGGAATCCCAGACGATGCATTACAGAATGCATACATGATACCAGTGTATTCGAAAAAGCTAATGGATGAGTTAGCTAGTGCTGGAATTGAAGGTATACAATATTTGCCTGTTAAAGTTCTGAATTATAAAGATGAGGTACAAAACATATTTTGTGTTGCAAACCTCCTCAACTATGCAGAAGCATTTGACTTCAACAAATCAATTTATAATAGATTTAGTGAGGATTTTCCAAATCCAAATGTAAAAGGTGCAATTGCAGGAATCATGAAATTTGTGTTAATAAAAGAAAAACTCGAAGGGTTTGATGTAATTAGGTTAAAGGAGTACAACCAGAGATTTTTTGTATCAGAAAAATTTGTAGAAGTGTTTGAAAAGAATCATTTTACTGGATACTCTTTCAAAGAAGTAGAATTAATCTAACTAAAAATGTACTGCAATATTCTGCTTCCGCTGATTGCAAAACTAAAACAGAAACACACATAGAGCAAAACTTTTATTTGCAAAGAGTCTTAGCAGTTATGAATTTTAATTAAAAGCAAAAGGGCTTAAAAGACTTTCTTTTCAGCGTAAGCATGCGAATAAAGGTTGTCGGAAAGCCGTGTGTGGGAAATCCCCACGCCTGGTTCTGTGGGGGTCTGGGCTGCGAATTGCGCAGCCTTTCTACCTGGAGCGGGTGAGAAATATCACCCGTCTACTCTAGCTGCGCCAGAATCAATAGGGGAATTGAGAACAGAGCTGGGGCTAACAGTATACATAACAACCCATAATACTTTGGGCTGAGAAACTGAAAAAGCATGGAATGATCAAGGTTCTAACAGATAAAAAACATTTGTTAAGACCTTTTTTTATTTTCGGTTGTTAAATCCCATTTATAATTTCCATATTATGTGAGGAAGCACAAAAAGCCTCAACAAAATAAAGAGTAAAAAAGGAGAGCCCCGTATGGAACAGCTTAGAAGTGTTATCGAAATGCTGAAAAAAATCAATTCCAAAAACAGTTCAGTCCTGGACTCATGTAAGGAAGAAAAATTGCAGAAGGATATCGAATATGAGAATCTTTTTCAGTCCTACTGGTCGTCCAATCTTAGAGTCAGCAATGTTGTAGTGCTGTTGGAAGCTATTGAAAAAGAACTGTCGGCCATAAAATTATAAAAAAGTTAAAAAATTTTTAAAATCAGTTGTAAAGTGCTTTTTATTTTTACCATATATAGTGTAAGAGAAAAACCACAATATATTGATCAATATTTATATATTAATCAATATGTATTGTATTCCCTGAAAATCACACAGGTATGGCTAAAAAAATTAAAAGGGTAGGATCAAATGAATATTACAGAATACGACTTGAGCAAGACAACCGGGGAAGCTGTCATACCGTTTTATTCAAGCCTGGAGTATATAGAAGAAGAACTGAAGCGGCTGGACCTGAAACTCATATTATATATCCAGAGCTGTCTGGATGCCGGTACTATAAACTCCGATATGCCGGAATTCACATCCGAAGATGAAATATTTACTTTACTGGAGGGCTTCAGCACATTGGGCAGTGACAGGGAACAAATTGAAAACCAAATCAGTCTGCTGGACATACTGATTGCCGAAAGGTTGGAAGCCGGAAGGGAGCAGGGCAGACACATCTCTCTTCAATACCTTTCATGGATATACGGACTTGGAGCATTTGAGCAATTTTGCATAATTGCGTGCCTGGCGCCTGAAGTCGATCAAAAATACCAAAAGGTATACGGATTCCTGCAAAATGATATGACAGAAAAAAAGCCCACCATTGATATGCTGGTCCAAATATTCCAGCTTGAGGAACAGGAAAGAAATCTTATCCGGAGTGTATTTGATATTCAGGCGCCGCTTGCCGGATATCTTATGGAACTTCACAATGAGCTGTCGGACAGCTGGATACCCTTGATCACCAGGCATTTGAAACTGGATGACTGGGTTGTAAACTATCTGCTTGATATTAACATACCGGATGCCCAGCTTGTACAAGTGGCGGAATTTATTATGCCGGCCGGCAATTGGAAGTATGGCGCATCTCCTGCAGTAGAAAACAGTTTTCCGTCAGATCTGGGAAATAAAATAATCAGGTTTGTTGACTATTACCGGGACACAGGCAGAGAAGGACTCAATAAGGTTTTTTATTTCTATGGCCCCCAGGGGGTAGGGAAAACAGAACAGGTTATTGCAATCTGTGACCGACTGGGTCTGCCGCTCATCATGGTGGATGTGGAGAGAATGCTGCTGGCAGATGGCTTTGAGGAATTATTCAGGCGGCTGGAGCGTCAGGCGAGGGTGAGCAATGCAGCCATATGTCTGAAGAATGCCGATCTCCTGCTGAAAGAGGCAAATCATCAGAGCAAACAGAACAGACTCCTTCAAAGACTTCAAAGTCTTATACCTTTGACCTTCATTCTGGGACATGCTCCATGGAATCCGACAGATACAGGCAATACCGCTGCCTTTGTAGGAATCGAGTTTCCGTATCCCAACGGGACAGAAAGAAGGAACTGCTGGGAACAACAGAGCCGGGAATATAATTTGGATGATGATGTCGATCTGGATAAATTTTCGGAAAATTTCAGGTTCACTCAGGGTCAGATCAAAACGGCGCTCAGGCTCGGCGAAAGCAGCTCGGTATGGAACCTGGCCGAAAGTGGAAGGATTGGGAGAGAAGAACTGTACAATTCCTGTTATGCCCAATCCAATAAGAAACTTGGCACCCTGGCCACTAAAATAAAAGTGCTTTACACCATGGAAATGCTGGTACTGCCCGAGGAACAAATGGAACAGATGCAGGAGATATGCAACCAGGTGAAATACCGTTCGCTGGTATATGAAAAATGGGGGTTTGAGAAAAGATTATCTCTTGGAAAAGGTTTGAATATTCTGTTTTCCGGGCCTCCGGGCAGCGGCAAAACAATGGCGGCAGAAGTAATAGCAAATGAAATCGGGCTTGAAATCTACAAAATTGATGTATCACAGGTAGTCAGCAAATACATAGGTGAAACCGAAAAAAATCTGGAAGAGATATTTAAAGAAGCTGAAACTTCAAATGCCATACTGTTTTTTGATGAAGCCGACGCACTTTTTGGAAAACGTTCGGAGGTAAAGGATGCCCATGACAGATATGCAAATGTGGAGATCGGTTACCTGCTGCAGAGGATGGAAGAGTATGACGGAATTGTAATTCTGGCCACAAATTTGAATCAAAATATTGATGAAGCGTTCCTGAGGAGACTGCATTTCAATGTAAATTTTCCCTTCCCTGACAGGGAACAGAGGAAACTTATCTGGCAGGGCATATTTCCTGCAGCGGCTCCGGTAGACAGGGATCTGGACTATGACTTCCTGGCGGAAAAATTTGTACTGGCAGGGGGAAATATAAAAAATATTGCATTGAACGCTGCTTTTTATGCAGCCCATGCATCGGGCAGCATAGGCATAAAGGATATAATGCTGGCTGCCAAACGGGAATACAAAAAGCTGGGCAAGACATTTTTAATGTCGGATTACGCCCCATATTATCAACTGATTGAGGTGAAGAAATAATGCCTGTGGAATCACGCACAGTAATAAGAGATGTCAGTGCAAGCTTAAAAGCTTTGATCAAGGCAAACGTACCCGAACTGAATGATGACAGCTATATCAGCTTTGGCTCGCCAAGTGACATAGATTCATCAAATATCTGCCTCTCGATGTGTTTATATTATCTCACTGAAAGTCCAAGTATGAGAAACAGTGAAAAAGAATCTCTGGCAGACACAATTTTGTTTTATAATCCACCCGCGTATCTGGACCTTTTTTACTTAATGACACCTTATGCAAAAGACAGGGATACCGAACTTCTCATACTTGGAAAACTGTTTCAATTGTTTCACGAACATGCAGTACTAAGCGGAGACGACTTAAAAGGAAATCTGGCGGCTTGCGGAAACGAGAAAATAAGAATTTCCTACAATAATCTGTCATTACAGGATATTAAGCAGCTATGGGAGGTTTTTCCCGGAAAACCTGCAAAGCTCAGTTTGTCCTATTTGATTTCTCCGGTCAAACTGCCGTCCGAAAAGATAATTACAATACCAAGAGTTCTTGAAAAAGATCTCAATGTTCACAAAATTTAAGTTTTATAGGCCTTAATAAAAACGGGCCATAAAAATCAGTTATAACAAGGAGGACTTGAAATGCCAAATTATTTATCACCAGGGGTTTATGTAGAGGAAGTTTCCAGCGGAGTAAAACCGATAGCCGGTGTTGGAACAGCGGTAGGTGCTTTTATTGGACTTGCCGAGAGAGGCGTAATCGGCAAAGCAATACTTGTAACCAACTGGAGCCAGTATGTAAGTGAGTTTGGAGGCTTCATACCAAATGCTTACCTGGCATATGCAGTTTACAATTTCTTTGCTGAGGGAGGCACATCCTGCTACGTTGTAAGAGCAGCTTCATCCGATGTCAAAAATGCGGTTAAAGTAGTAACGGATACCGAAGGTGACAATCTTCTGGAAATCAGTGCACGTTCCGAAGGAGATTGGGGCAACAGACTTTCCTTCACCATCGAAGAACCGTCAAATGGACAGCCGGCAGGTTTCAAACTGACCATCAAGTATACCGAGCTCAGTTCATTTAACGATGAATATGTTGGTGAAGAGGTAGAGGGAGAGATAGTCGAGATCTTTGACAATCTGCTGATATTCAACTGCGAGGATAAGATCAATGATGTTTCGTCTTTTATAAAAATACGCCCGCTGGTTGACCTTACAATTCTGGAAAACCGTGATAAGAAACCGCAACTTACAACTGAGTTCGTGAATCTGGAAGAAGGAAAGAACGGAATATCCTCAGTTGAATACCTTGACCCAATAAATCAAAAAATTGGAATCCATGCTTTTGATATTATTGATGAAATCAATATTTTAGCTGCTCCTGATGTGGCAGACCTGGCCGGCAGCCGCAATATTATTCTGGAGATGCTGAACTATTGCAGATTGAGAAAGGATTGCTTCTTTGTTGCAGATGCTCCTCATGGGCTGACACCGCAAGAAGTCAAGAACTTCAAGGAAGGTGTGTCGGAAAGATTCGCCGGTAATGCTTTTAACAGCTCTTATGGCGCTTTGTATTATCCCTGGGTCTATATCAATGATCCGCTCACAGGGAAGAAAAAGCTTATTCCTCCATCGGGATCAATAGTGGGAACCTATGCATATGTTGACTCTTCAAGAGGTGTTCATAAGGCTCCGGCAGGAACAACCGACGGTTATCTTGACACTGTTGTAGGGGTGGAAAAAATTATAACAAAGGGAGAACAGGAACTTCTGAATCCTATAGGAATAAATGTTATCCGCTCCCTGCCAGAAGGTATCTGCATCTGGGGTGCAAGAACACTTTCTTCCGACTCGGAATGGAGATACATAAATATCAGACGTCTGATGATGTACATTGAGGAATCGGTAGACAAGGGAAGCCAGTGGGTAGTTTTCGAACCAAATGAACCATCTCTGTGGGGAAAAGTAAAGAGAAATCTTTCAGCCTTCCTGACCAGGGTATGGAGGGACGGCGCATTATATGGATCAACACCTGAAGAGGCATTCTTTGTGAAGGTAGACGAGGAAAACAACCCTCCTGCCGTAAGAGATGCAGGCCAGCTGGTAATTGAAGTGGGAGTGGCTCCTGTTAAACCGGCAGAATTCGTAATAATCAAAGTCAGCCAAAAGACGCTGGCCAAATAACAACCAGAGAGGAGATTAAACCATGGCTACAGGCAAGAGAATAGATCCATACAGGAATTTTAGATTCAGAGTCGTTATAGACGGTATTCAGGTAGCTGCATTTTCAGATGCCACAATACCGGACACATCGACAGAAGCTGTTGAATACAGGGAGGGGACAGATGCGCCTCACTCCAGAAAACTGTCCGGTCTCGCCAAATTCGGAAATGTAACTCTTAAAAGAGGACTTACCGATTCAATGGAGTTGTACAACTGGCGTAAAGCGGTTGTTCAAAAAGGTGCTCTCAACAACAGAAAGAGCTTATCTGTCATACTTGTAGATGAAGAAGGCAATGAAAAGGCACAGTGGGATGTCGTGGAGGCATGGCCCATCAAATATGATGTCAGTGCATTCAGTGCAAAGGGCAACGAAGTCAGTGTCGAATCAATTGAATTGGCTCATGAAGGAATTACCAGAGTCAAATAAAAGGAATTATTTCTAAGAAGCTATATGCAGTTTTGTGTTTATTGAAATGATAACATACTCGCAAAAGTTCATACAATGAGGTAGCAGGTCATATTCAATAACTATTTTATCAAGCTTCTTTTGCCCCTAAAATTGAAAGGCTTGGTTCAAATGTTTTGCAAGCCCTCCACATCAACCCTGGAGGGCAGGCAAAATACCTATAATTCTTATTAATAAAGTGAGGTTGCTCAAATGGATTTTTTACAGACCGAATTTAATTTTACCCTGCCCAAAGGATATGTGGATGAGACAGGTACGGTACATAAACAGGGAATTATGAGGCTTGCGACAGCAGCTGATGAGATCATGCCGCTGCGGGATGCCAGAGTGCAGCAAAATCCGGCATACTTGTCCATAATACTGCTCTCCAGAGTTGTGACAAGCCTGGGTTCGCTTAAGATGATAACACCAAGAGTAATTGAGGAATTATATACGTCGGATTTCTCCTATTTACAGGAGCTGTATAACAGAATCAACCAGAACGGTGCAAATGTTATAAAAACCCAATGTCCCAAATGCGATCACAGTTTTGAGATAGAGGCTGAGACGCTGGGGGAATAACCGGCTACCCTCTCGACCGCCTCTACGAGGAGGTAGCCTTTTTGTCCTATTACCTGCACTGGGATTACAAAACGGTAATGGGCCTGGAACACTTTGAGAGAGAACGTTGGTGCAGGGAAGTCAGTCAGATTAACAAGAAACTCAATGGAGATGAAAATGAAAAAGATTTCTTTGGAGTATAGGAATATCGAATTTTCTTGAGGTTTAGGAGGTTACCATGGAATATAAAATGGTTAACGTTGAGCAAAGAAGGAACTGGGTTCCTGGAATCAGGAAGGATCCTTACCTCGCCTTTAACTTTGTAGTTGAAATAGACGGGGTCACCGTCGGAGGTTTCACTGATGTTTCGGGTTTGAGCATCGAGACCCAGGTTGAACGGAAAACCTTCGGAGGCGAAAATCATAAGGAATATGCGTTTCTGACACAGACAAAATACAGTGACATAACTCTGAAGCATGGGGTAACAAGTGATGATTACCTGTGGAACTGGTACCAGCAGGTAATAAACGGTGTAATAACCAGAAGGAACGGTTCCATCTGCCTGCTTGATTATTCGGGCAATCCAAGCATATGGTGGGATTTCCTGGACGCATGCCCGATAAAGTGGGAGGGGCCTGCTTTCAGTGCAGGCAGCAGTACTGTCGCCGCTGAAAGTATTGTATTGACGCATAATGGAATTCAGATGCACAGATAAAAAAACATGTTATACGGCCTCCGTCAGGAAAAGTATGCTTGCATACACGGATTGTAAGGTTGCATACATGGATTGTAAGGGTTGGTAAACATGCTGAAAATAAAGAAATTAAAGCCGGCGGGAAGAATACCTGCATCATTAAACAAGCAAATTGATAAATATTTTGCACATAAAATATTTGAAAAATACGGGATCAACAGGTTCAGGAAGCAATTCGGCAGTTTGGTTTTCAAGATGGGTACAAGGGATTATGAAGAAACCAGTCCAATAAAAATGGAAAGTATATCCGGAGTGGTCAATAATCACAGTTGGTACTTAAATGAATATAAACCCATTATAAATATTCAAGTCGGGAGAGAGCCGGTTTATTTGAAAACAATTAAGGAAAAACCGGTACCCATTTATATATATTCGGAAAAGCTAATGAATAAGCCTGCTTTTCCGGGCGCGCAAACCGGAGGAGAAAGACTTCCGGACAGGAAAGTATATATTAAAAATACCGGTCGGGCTCAAAGTGTTAATACTTCAGAGCATACAAGGGAAGCTTCACATTACCGCACCGTAAATATTTACACTGGCCGGCCGGCAGCCGATGAGAATACCTTGGCGGATTACAAAATATTGCCGGGCAGCAGCATATTGCAATATAATACAACAACTCTGCAGAGAAATTCATACCTGCATACCGGAATAAGGAATTTTAACAGCGGCACAAAGGCATATTACACAAACATAACTGCTCCGCTCAAGCCTCTTCAAAATGAAAAAGCGGTACCATTTACACGTGGAGAACCGCCGGTGCAGAGCTACGGTACGGAAAACATCAAAGGTCCCCCGGATGCATATAAAAACACAGTTGAGCCTTTGCTGTTCAAACAATGGGAAATGCCGCGCAAAAATGTTGAACCTTATTATCAAAACCATCAAAATCAGCAAAACCATCAAATATTTAACTATACGAAGTTCAATAATATAACAGAGTTTTCAAACCATTACAGGATCAATAAAAACACACTGCTGCAAACTGAAGAGACGTACAGTAGAGTGATCCGGACCGGGTATGAGCGTCTGAGCCATACTGATATCCGGAAGGACACGGTTTTGAAAGAGTTATATTATAGCGCGGTGCCATTAACAAGGGTCTGGGGAAAGCAGGACCCGGAAGCGGCCCACAGGCAGGCTCATATGCCGACACAAAAAAATACGCCCGGGTTTTTACCCGAAAGTAAAAATTCCGGTTTGATACTATATAAACCCAAAATGGAAAAACCTGCTGCGGCAGAAAATCAGTTTGCCGGGGATATACTGCCGGGAAGGAATGAAGTATATACAAAGGCCCTGACCGCCTCTGCATACGGCAAAAGGACCAATATTGACAGTCCTGAGGAAATAAATCAGCTTGCCGAGAAAGTATACGGACTGATAGAGAAGAGGCTGGGAATTCAAAAAGATCGGAGGGGTATTAGATAATGGCACAAAAGGCACAAATAATTCCATTGGACTTGGCCGGTGCAGGTCCAATTACGGTAATGTTCAATCCAAATGAATACACTGTTTCCTTTGAAGGAAAGTATACCGGAGAGAATGACAAAAAGCAGTTCATACGTACAGAAACTCCGGAGTTTAAGGTCTCACTGTTTTACGATACCTATGAAAGGCGGAGGGATGTAAAGCTTGAGACCGCAAAGATCACCTCGCTGCTGGACCCCAAAGTACCCGGCAAAAGCACAAAAAAGCCGCCCGTATGCCTGTTTATATGGGGAAAGTTCACATACCGGGGTGTTCTCAGCAAAATTGATCAGAAGTTTACAATGTTTTTAGAAGACGGAACTCCTGTAAGATCACTGCTGGATGTCACATTCATATCGGATGAACCCGAAAAGAAGGTGGAGATAGCAGAAGGCCGGGAGGCCTGCAGAAAGCTGTGGATAGTCAAGAGTGGTGACAGGCTGGACCTGATTGCCAATGAAGCACTGAAAGATCCCATGAAATGGCGTATAATCGCCGAGGTCAACAAAATAATCAATCCGCTTGGTTTCCCAGATAAGAACGATTTCGGAAGGACTCTGGTTATACCGGATTAAGGTGATGGATTATGGGCAGTGTTGCAAATTATAAAATAAAGTTAAACGGTACTGATTTTCCAGGGGACCTGATGAATGCGGTAGAAGCGGTAACTGTAGAGGATGAGATAAACCTGCCTGCAATGTTTTCCATCAAGCTGAACATGGTAGACAGCAATAATGGAAAATGGCGCGGTATAGATCTGAAAACCTTCAAACCCGGAGATAAAATAGTCGTATCAATGGGCCTTGACAGGGTGGAAACCATGGTCAGCGGTGAAATCACATCACTGGAACTAAACCTGTGCAACCACTCGATTTTGGAAATAAGGGGTTATGATATGCTTCACAGGCTTAGAATGGGTACCAGAAACAAGGTTTTCACAAAGAAAAAAGACAGTGATATAGCAGGTGAGATAGCAAAGGAGCACGGATTATCCCCACAGGTGGACGATTCAAAAACTGTTTACCCATATGTTTTTCAAAACAATCTCAGCAATTATGAGTTCTTGTTGAAGAGAGCTGCATATCTGGATTATGAGTTATATGCCGACGATAAGAAAATGTATTTTGTAAAATCACGGGCGGCAAAGGCGCCTGAACTTCCGGACTTTACTTATAGGAAGGATTTTGAGGAATTAACACTGGAGCTGAAGACGTTGACACGCGGAAGCCAGGTGGTGGTCCGGGGCTGGGATATAAAAGAAAAGAAGGAAATGGAAGCAACGGCCAAAAAGGGCGATGAAACCACAAAAATGGACGGAAAGGAATCGGGCTTTGATGTTTCATCAAAAGCCATCGAAGAGTCGCCGGTAGCTGTCTGGGTTGAAAATCTCATTGATCTGAATGAGGCGCAGAGTGCTGCAAAAGCGGCTTATAACAGCCTCCTGAAAGAGTTTATATCGGGACATGGCAAGTGCTATGGCAATCCTCTGGTAAGAGCCGGAAAATCGGTTAAGATTTTGGGAATAGATGAGCGATTCAGCGGAAGCTATTATATCGTTTCAACTATTCATAACATAGATAAAACGGGGTATATGACTACATTCAAAGTAAAGAGGACTGGAATATGAGTGAGGGCATTAGTATTTCAAATTTTACTGATTATATAAAAAGTGAAGAGAAGATTTTTGGCGTGATGATCGGTGTCGTTGTTAAGAATGACTCGGCCAATGATTCCGACAAGCCCGGTCCCGGCCTTGTAAAGGTTAAGATACCTCTATTGGGCATGCAGGAATCAAACTGGGCAAGAATTGTTTCATTCATGGCCGGAAAAGAGAGAGGTGCTTTTTTCCTTCCGGAAGTAGAGGATGAAGTTCTGGTGGCATTCGAAAACGGAGATGTGAACCGGCCCTTCATAATAGGTGCCTTATGGAATGGAAAAGACGCTCCGCCCGATACCAACAGCGACGGAAAAAACAACACCAGAGTGATCAAATCACGGAACGGGCATATTTTGCAGTTTTCAGACAAGCAAAACGAGGAGAAGATAACGCTGAAATCCTGTAAGGGACATATCCTTGAACTGGATGACAAAAATGGTGAAGAGAATATAAAGGTTATTGACAAGTCAGGCAATAACAAAATAGTTATCAGCACAAAGGATAACAAAATAACCGTAAACTCTGACAAGGACATTGAGTTTTCGGCCAAGGGCAAATTCTCTGTAAGCGCAAAGGAAATTGAAATGAAATCTTCGGCTGCAACAAAGTTTGAAGCTTCTTCTTCAATGGACGTAAAAGCATCTGCAAATATGACCATCAAGGGAGCTACGGTAAATATCAATTAGCTCAAAAGGATAAATTTTAGTTACTGACAGACGAAAGGAGAGGTATTTATGGGACAACCGGCGGCAAAGCAGGGAGATCAGGTCACGGCAACAGACATACATATTGTGATGATACCGGTAGGTTCCGGTAAAGTACCGGTCCCTCTGCCACATCCATTTACGGGGATTATAGACGGAGCCCTGAGCAGCAATGTGAACATAATGGGGAAACCGGCTGCTACGGTGGACTCTACGGCAACCAATACACCGTCGCATGTCCCCAATGGCGACAGCTTTCAGAAGTCCCCCAGCAATAAGGGGACCATAAAAATGGGAAGCGCCACTGTAAAAATAAACGGGAAAATGGCGGCCAGAAACGGGGACACCGCCATGACCTGCAATGATCCCTCCGATCTGCCGGTAGGGAAGGTAATTGCGGCAGGAACTGTACTCATAGGAGGTTAACGTATGAAGCTTATTTTTCTTTATATCCTTTTACAGGTTAAGCGATAAATTAATAAATATGGGAGGTTATTATGGAGGTTATAGATTTTTTAGGGAAGGGCCTGAAATATCCCTTTTCCGTAAAGAAAGCCAAAATGCGTACTTCGGAAGGCGAAGAATCAATAAAAGAATCTATTATGCTCATACTGGGTACCGCCAGGGGAGAACGGGTAATGAGGCCGGATTTCGGGTGCAGGCTGAATGAGATGGTGTTTGCCTCCAACGATTTGAATACTGCAACATTGATTCAGACTTACGTGGATGAAGCACTCCTCAACTGGGAGCCCAGAATAGAAGTACAATCTGTAACGGCCACCATGAGCCGCCAGGAGCCGGTAATAGAAATCGATATTGAGTATATTATCAAATCCAGTAATAGCAAGGGAAATCTGGTATATCCATTTTATCTTGAAAGTGTGGGGAAATAATGACTACTATTTTACCGAAAATTGACCAACGCAGCCAGGAGGAACTGGCAAATGAAATAAGACGTCTGCTGCTGTATCATTGTCCGGAATTTGAAGATATAGAAGAAATCAAATCGGACAAGCAGGCAGATGCATTGATCAACATATTTGCAAATATGACGGGACATGTGATTGAAGCATTGAATAAAGCGCCTGAAAAGAATTTTACAGCCTTTCTCAATTTGATAGGAGTCAGCCCCATTTCTCCAAAGGTGGCTAAGGCGGCTCTGGTGTTCAAACTAAAGGAGGATTGGGAAAAAAACGGCTTTATTCCCGCAGGGACAAAGATTTCAGCTCAGCCGGAAAATCAGGAGGAAGTGGTTTTTGAAACTGAAGATGATCTGACAGTGATCCGTCCCGGTCTTGTGAAGGCAGCAGGCATAGATCCTTCAAAGGACAAATGGAGTGATTTGGATTTCCTGCTGTCGGCCGAAAATACCAGCGGTAAGGCAAAACTGTTCAGCGGAGAAACACCTGTCCTGCACCGTGTCTACATAGGACACAATAACCTTTTAAATTTAAAGGATGCGGTAATCAACCTGAAAATGAATATCAAGCAGAACGGAAGTGTAAATACTCCGGCAGATATTGACTGGTTTTATTTTAATGAAAATGGTGAAGCCGTCCCGTTAAAGGTAGAAACAGGCGTTCGGCAGTCGGCTTTTTCTGCCAGCGGGGATATATCTTTTTCAAAAGCCGAAGGAATTTCTCAAAAAACCATTTCAGGTTATGACAAAAGCAATGAAATGAAAGAATGGACATATTATTGGATATTTGCCGAATTGAAATCTCCTCTTCTGAATGCCGATTCCATTCCAGATATAGAGAGCTTCAAAATCAGTGCTGACATTCAGGTGACCGACTTAAGATCAAAGTCAGCTGTATTTAATTATGCTCCCATAGATCTGACCAAGGATTTTTATCCGTTTGGTGAACGGCCGTCATTCAATGATGCCTTTTATATATCCTGTAAAGATGCTTTTTCAAAAGAAAATGCCAGAATAACCGTCAATTTGAAACTGTCGGAAGGGGTGGCCTCTCCGCAGGCCTCGGGCATAATTATTGCATTGGAACACTGGAATGGGATTAAGTGGACCCAATTCGGAAAAATTGGCAATACAGGAGAAATGGGCAATGTTACCAGGGATGAAACCGAGGCATTCACCAAAAGTGGAAAGCTGGAATTCAAGTGCCCCAAGATAGACCTGTACAATTTGAACGGTGAGGAGGACTACTGGATACGCTTCAGAATAATAGCCGGAAATTATGGGACCGACAGCACAATAAATTATGACACCAGGCCGGTTACAATACAAAATGAAGAAGTAAATCTCTCTCAGGTGGTGTATACCCAGGCCAGTTTTCTTCCCCCTTCAATAAAGGAAATATTATTTGACTATATATATACATCCAGGTCAGAATGCCCTCAAGCTGTGATTACTGAAAACAATTTCCTGTTTGTTGACAGAACAAATGAGTGTTCGGCCGAGGGGAAAACCTTTAAACTGTTTTCAACCTGTACTGATACTGATCCGGCTTTATACCTGGGATTTGACAGGGATATAAGCAATTTGCCGCTGTCATTGTTTTTCCCGCTGACCGGTGATCAGGTAGGACATAATCCTGTGGTAGCCTGGGAGTACTGGAACGGCAGGAAATGGCTTACATTGAGTGTAAATGATGCTATCAGGGATTTTACAAGAAGAGAGATACAGCAATTGTTCATACCTGCCGACATAGAGAAGACTCCGCTTTTTGGAGCCCGGCAGTATTGGATACGTGCAAGGCTTGAAGAGGGTTATTTCGAATCATACCCTGAAATCAACACAATATATTCAAACGCCGTATGGGGAGCCAATGCAAGTACCCTTAAGGAACAGATAATCGGTTCAAGCAACGGTGAACCCGATCAGATTTTCCAGTTTGCCCGTATACCCGTTTTACCGGGACAGGTGATAAGAGTGCGTGAAACATTGGGACAAAGTGATCCGGTAATCTGGGAGGAAGTGCAGAGTTTTTCGCTTTCAGGACCGGACAGCAGGCATTATATGCTTGATTCCGGCAGCGGAACTCTTACTTTCGGAGATGGCAAAAGCGGTATGATACCGCCTGCGGGAAAGGAAAATATAATCTCTGACTACAGGTATGGCGGCGGGGCACGTGGAAACGTACAGGCAAATACCATTAAAAAGATGTGGGATAATTTTACAGGAATAGATTCATTAACAAATCCCCTGGCTGCCGACGGAGGCTTTGACCAGGAGGAAACCGGGGAATCAAGAATACGTGGACCCCACACTTTGAAAAGCTGGGACCGCGGGATAACCTGTGAAGATGTGGAATGGCTGGTGCGTGAAGCCGCCCCTCAGATTGCATTGGTCAAATGCTTTCCCACAATGGACCGGGAGCTGGATTTTACACCGGGTAAGGCAACGGTAATCGTGGTTCCGGAATATAACGATCCAAAACCCGTTCCAAGCCAGGAATTGCTTAATGAAATAGACAGATATCTTTCGGAAAGAATTGCAGCTGTTCTGAACACGGCCAATTACCCCCGCCTGGATGTAATAGGCCCGGATTATATACGTATAGGGGTTGAAGCAGCCGTAAAATACTTTAATTCCGAGTCGTCAAAAATGATAGAAGGACAGATTATCGACAATCTCAGAGAATTTTTAAATCCTCTGCGGGGCGGGCAGGAAAAAACAGGCTGGACCCTTGGAAAGAATTTGTACATATCCGAAGTTTGTTCGGTAATCAAGGATACACCCGGTGTTGACTACATTTCGGATATTACCGTCAAAGCCTCGGTCCAATGCTGCACGCTCAATCTGGAACAGCTTAAGGACGGACCGTATAAACCTGATATTCCATACCCCACATACAGCGCTGTTAAAAGTAAGGATAACAGGATAATATTTGCTCTCGCACAGAAGCTGGAACCGGGCAAGCCCGTGAAGACTCTCCTGGTTAAAGGGTTCAGGGAGGGACATAAAATAGAGCTGAAGTGCAGGAACTATCCCACTGAAAAGCTGGTTATAAAATCTGTTGACGGAGATATCCTTGAATGTATCACAGATGAGGGAGGTCCTTTAACATCCGACTACCCTGTAGGCAGTGATATTGAAGTAGCCGTAACACAGGATCTGACTATACGTTCATTTATATTAAACGAAATAAAGGCCGGTCAGGAAACCTTCTTTATCAAAATGGCTGTTCCGGAACCCCGCGATATTGTTTATTTAAGCCGTAATGATGAATATACAAATACAGTGCCTCTGAAGATTACCGAGGTGCTGTCGGGGGATGTTTTCCTGGAAGAGGATGAAATTGTTTTCAGCGGTGTTCATCTTATAAACAAAAAGCCCGACCTTCAGTTTCCCTATCTTTTAAACAGGGATACCGGAATAATTCATGATGTCAGCAATATAACCGACCAGTGCCACATAACGGAAATTCTTAAAGAGGACAGAAGGTACCTTGAAAAGGCAAGTGATGTGACAGGTGCGGAACCCTGCAGCTACTGCATGACTTCCAGGGATTGACAACCGGTAAATACATTTAATTACAATAAAAAATAATGTGAAAGGAGGTAGACAAATGTCGCTGCCATTACAAAACCTGGACGACATCACTTTTGAAGAACTGGTGAAGGAAGCGAAATCCCTGATCCCGGTATATACTTCCGAATGGACAAATCACAACCCCTCTGATCCCGGTATAACACTGGTTGAATTGTTTGCATGGTTATGTGAAATGATTATCTACCGTATCGATCAGATCCCGGAAAAAAACTATCTGCGCTTCCTCAATCTGCTTGGAATACAGCTTGCCGAAGGTGAGGAACTGGCCTCGGGAATCCGGCGCGGTGTACAGCAGCTTTCAGAATGCACCAGAGCGGTTACTGTTGAGGATTATGAAATGCTGGCATACAGGGCATTAATGGAGAAACCGGATATTAAGGAGAATTTTCCCGATATATCCGCAAGGACCATATGTCTTGCCAACAGGGATATGGAAAACAAAAAGTCCGAGGATACCGAACAATTCGGACATGTTTCGGTAATTCTCATCGTGTCTACTCAGAATCAGTCTGATTTGATGAAGGAGACATATAATATCAAGCAGTATGTAAAGCAGTACCTTTCGGAAAGAAAGGTTCTTACAAACCGTGTTCATGTGGTGGATCCCGATTATCAGGACATCAAAATAAACATGCTGGTAGCCGCCAGGGATAAAAAACTGGCCGATACCATCCGAAGTGTCATAGAAGAGCATATAGACCCCATACAGGGCGGTGAAGGAAAGAAAGGCTGGCCTCTTGGACGAAACCTCTATAAATCCGACTTATATTATCTTGTGGAGCGGATTCCGGGGATTGATCATGTGAAGCAGATAGAACTGGAGGCTCCGGCTCTCAAACCTCACCAGCTCATTAAATTAAAAGAATTAAATATCGAGGTGGAAGCATGAGTTATGAGGAGTACAGCAAATATACCCAATACCTTCCCAGAATATTTCAGAAGGGAAATACCCAGACCGATGACACTTATTTTCTTGGCCGGTTTTTAAAAGCTTTTGAACAAATTCTGGCTGGAGGAACAGAAAGACAGGAAACTTTTGGTATAGAGGAATTGGTGGACAGGTTCGACAAATATCTTGATCCGGCCCTGGCTCCTCCGCAGTTCCTGCAATGGCTTGCAGAATGGGTGGCTCTTGAGCTGGAGGATGCGGCGGAATTTTACGGGACAGAGGACAAGGAGCAGAAAGACTCCCTGCCCACCCAGCTTCTTCCTCTGGAACAGACACGTTCAACCATAAACAGGGATATGATAAGTGCCATTGTTCAGCTGTATAAGAAGCGCGGAACCTGCAATGGCCTGCTGGAATACCTCCAGCTATACGCAGGAGATGAAACCACCATATCAATTGATGAATTTCAGGAAACCTCCAGAATAGGGAACTCCAGAGAGATCGGGCGGAATACCATGGTTGGCAGTTCATCACCCTGCTTCTTTTCAGTGAATGCAATAATTCCGGCCCACAGCAGGAGTATGCTGAACAATAAGGTGGCTTTGATGCGCAGGGTCATAGAAAGTGAAAAACCTTTTTATGCAAATTACAAGCTTAATGTGGAAATACCTTCAATGAGAATAGGAATTTACTCAAAAGTCGGAAGAGATACTCTTGTTGGAGGTATGATAGAAGATTAGGCAATCGGTAGGTTAAATAATTATGAATATCCGGAGGAAGTGGCAATGGGTAAAGAATTAAAAAGAATGCGCTATTTTGACGGACTCCTGCTGGAAGCAGAAGACTACAAGCTTGATCAGGAATATCAGATGAGGCTTCAGCAGCTGCATAACCGGTATCTGCATACCTGGGGTATTGTAGCCGGTCTTGAGGTTGAACCGTCGGTGAAGTATTTACAAGTGACCGTCAAGGAAGGAATCGCCATAAATCAGACGGTGACGGCAAATGGTGAAAGTACCAGCCAGTATATTTATATAACGGACAATCACCCCGACAGGGCTATAGACTTATCAGATTATAGCTCGGGAGAAGATTTGTATATTTATGTAAGTTACGAAGAAGAGTATTTGGACAAGGATGATCTGGAAAAAGGCAAGGGTAAGGAAATACACATATCGGAACGGGGACGTATCAAGGTTGGTAAAGCCAAGCCAGATGATCAGATGGCAAATGTGATTCTGGCCAGAGTATGCATGCAATGGATTGACAATAAAAAATACCTGGGCAAGGACTGTATATTTGATTCGGAGTCAGACGGCACTCCGCTGAGAAGATACGCCGGTCCTGCCGGCAGTGTACTGGCTATAGAGAAAATAATATTCAAATTGAGTGAGGATATAGCCGGAATGCCATCTATTAAAGCCCTGGACAGGGGCAGCGCAGGCATAGGGCTTGAGGTTAACGCTCCAAAGGCAAATTTTACCGGTTCGGTCAATGTTATGGGTGATCTCATAGTCAACGGAAAGCTGCAAAATGATGATGCCAAGGAAAATGAACTTCTGGTTTCAAATTGCTTTGTCCAGGTTAACAGCAAACCCTCCGAGGGCGAATGGACAAGACAGGACGGCGGACTGGAGGTCTACAGAGGTGATTCCACCGATTACCCTGATGCAAGGCTGGTGTGGTCGGAATCCGAAAAACACTGGAAGATCGGGTATGGTGACAATATCTGGGATATAGCCTACGGACCCATATGGGAAAGGCTGATAAAAAATGATATGGCAGATGACCTCCACAGGCATTCGGTACTGAGCTATGAGGGAGGAAATGCGCTGGAATCGGACAATTCCGGGAACCTGTCAGTCAAAGGGAATCTCTGCCTTAACGATAAGAACATCTTGCTGAGAGCCTCTGATAACACGGCTCACGGCCTGGGCTGGTTCGGCAGCGACAAACTGTTTGCCGGGATAAATGTGGACGGCCCGGTTCTGTATGGTTTGAAGGGCGGAATACTGGGAACCTCTGATGGCGGGCAAAAGCCCGTAATATCCTGGAACAGTCAGGGAAACGTGGGCATAGACACTCAAAGTCCCACGGATGACAAACTTGAAGTCACCGGAAGTGTGCGGATATTGAGCCAGTCCAACCCTCTGAGGTTCACATCCATGTGGTCGGGGCTGCCTGACAATAATAAAAACTGTGCCGAGATAAGCAATGATACAAATTATCATAAGGCTTTGATAATAGCAGGAAACCAGTCGGCCGGACAGACCAGAAAAGTAGCCATATGGGACAGGCTGGATGTAAACGGCTTTTTATATGTGAACGGGAACATGCAGCTGTCACAGGTGCTGACTCCCAGTGCAGGAAACGGCAAAAACGGTATTATATTCCCAAGTGACCCCGGAGGAGGCTCGGGTGATACCGCATGGTTGAAATATTATGCCAGGAGCGGTGAAGCCTGCACTCTTGAAATAGGTATTTCCAATGATGCAAACGACAATATTGCTCTGATGCCATCGGGAAATGTGGGTATCGGCACCCTGAATCCGGGGGATAAATTGGATGTAAACGGTTGGATGAGGGTCCTGAGCGGGTCCAATCCGCTGCGTTTCACCTCTTCCTGGAGCGGATTTCCGGATCAGGCGGCAAATCAGGCAGAAATAAGCAATGATACCTCAAATTACAAATCTCTGATGATTGTGGGCAACAGATCAAGCGGAACCAGAAAGGTATCAATATGGGACAAATTGGACGTTAACGGCAATCTCCTGGTCAATGGCGATGTCCAGTCCATATGTGCAATCATCCCCAGTGTCGGAAAAGGGGATAATAACGGAATAACCTTCCCCAAGGACTATTACGGAGGCAACGGGGATGCGGCCTGGATCAAATATTATTCGGATACCAGCCGCGGCGGCGGAGAGAACATGACCCTTGAAATAGGAATTTCAAATGATCCCGGGACAGGCGGATACTATGGCGGAGGAGACCGTATAAGGCTCTATGCCAGCGGAGGAGTTTATGTGGATGGTTATTTCTATTACAGTTCCTCCCGCAATCTGAAGGAAAATATTTCAAACCTTCAAACAAAAAAAGCCAAGGAAATTCTTGAGGGAATGAATCCTGTGAGCTTCAATTTCAAGGGGGATCACGAAAAGACAACATTGGGCTTTATTGCTGAGGAAATGCCAAATGCAGTGGCTGCCAAAGATCAGAAGGCCATCAGCCCCATGGAAATCATCGCTGTTCTCACAAGTGTGGTAAAGGATCAAAGGAAGGCTATAACCAAACTGCAGCAGGATCTGGAACAGATAGCTGCCCAGAGAAACTAATAAAAAGGAGGACTTACGGATGAAAGAACAAATCGAGTTGAGAATCAATGAACTGAAAGCTGAGCTGGAGGCTGGACAAAAGGTGATGGAAGAATTGGAAAATCAACGTTCCAATATTACATACACACTGCTTCGTATAAACGGAGCAATACAGGTGCTTGAGGAGATGGTGCACAAAGAAGAGGCCTCTGCTTCCTGATAAATGGCTTTATGCAGAGTATTTTGCAGTATTATGAGTATCCGGAGGAAGAGGCAAATGGGAAAAGAATTAAAAAGAATGAACTACTTTGACGGACTCCTTTTAAAAGCAGAAGACTATGGCCAGGATAAAGATTATATACGAAGGCTTCAGGGATTCCATAACCGCTATCTTCACACCTGGGGAATAATATGCGGTCTTGAAGTCAGGCCGGTAATCGACAGCAGCATGGAGGTACTTGTTACAGAGGGAGCTGCACTGGATTTAGTTGATGAGAAAAGCGGGGCCGACGTCAAAGAGAGTACAAGCAGGCAAATACTGATATATGAGGGGCACCCGGACAATCCCCTTGATCTTTCCGAATATGATGCAGGTGACAATATATATATATCCGTCAGCTACTGCGAAACAGGAGCCGACAGGGATAATGAAAAAGGTCAGGGTGAGGAGATCCATATATGGGAACGGGGGCAGCTCAGTCATAGCAGCACAAAGCCGGCCGACATCAAAAAAAATGTCCTGCTGGCAAGGGTGGTACCCAAAATTGTACGGAAAGAAACTGAAAACAGTGATGGTTCAAGTATCGTATATGATGAAGTGATTATAGACAGTACATGTATTTTTGATACCGATACCGACGGCACGCCCCTGCGGGTGTATGCAGGACCCTATGCACGTGTGCTTGAACTTAAAAAGTTTATATTCAAATTTGGTGACAAGATAGACGGTGTGCCTTTTGTAAATGCAGCGGAACAGGTTACCTCAAGCGAAAAACAGCTGGATATGGTTTCAAAAATGGTAAATTTCAGCGGAGAAGTTGAAATAGACAAGGATTTATGGTTTCAGGGACAGCTGGTTTCCAAAAAGGACGGCAAACCCACACCGGAATTTGAAACAGAGGAAAACATCCTGCAGGTTAACAGTATAAACGTGGATAAACCTGAGTTATGGACTAAGAGAGACGGAGGTCTCGAGGTTTTCCGCGGGGGAAGCGCAGACGAGCCGGATGCCAGGATAGTATGGTCTGACGAGGAAGAGCGGTGGCTGGCCGGAACAGGTCTCGACCTGAGTCCTATAGCCCATGGAGCCGATTGGGATAAAATGATAAATAAATCCTTTGCCGATAAACACGGCCACAGCAGGCTGTTTTCATCAAAGGGAGCGGTTCTGGAGGTGGAAAGTTCGGGAGCCGTATCCAGCAAAGCCGGTTTATCAATTCCGCAAAAAATATTGATTTCTCCCGGTAATTCCATTGAGGCGCTGGCATGGTACGGCAAGGGAAGAACATATTCAGGCATGGAAGTTGAGGGACCTGCATTATCAGGCTTTAAGGGAGGTCTGCTGGGTACGGCGGAAAATGGGCAAAAGGCGGTCCTGTCATGGAATTCAAATAAAAACGTTGGCATAGGCACAGTCAATCCTGGTGCCGATATGCTGGACGTGGCAGGAAGCGTCAGACTGTTGAGTAAGTCAAACCCAGTAAGATTCACTTCAGAATGGACGGCTTTCCCTGATCTTACAACAAATCAGGCCGAAATATGCAACGATACCACATACCATAAGGCGCTGATGATAGTTGGCAATCAATCGGCCGGACAGGGCAGGAAGGTTGCCATATGGGACAGGCTGGATGTGGCAGGACTCCTTTATGTTAACGGAAGCATGCAGCTCTCACAGGCTCTGAATGTAACAGCAGGATCAGGAAGCAACAACGGTATTGTATTTCCGAATGACCCCGGAGGAGGTTCGGGAGATTCGGCCTGGATCAAGTATTATCCCAGATCGGGAGAAGCCTGCACCCTGGAAATCGGTGTTTCCAACGACGCAGATGATAATATTTCCATAATGTCGGCAGGCGGGACCGGAATAGGAACTACGGCGCCTAATGACAGCCTGGACTCATATGGTTATACACGCATAATGAGCAATTCCAATCCTCTGCGATTTACATCGGTCTGGAGCGGTTTCACGGAATTGTCTTCAAAAAATGCTGAAATATCCAATGATACCGGCACCTATAAAACTCTGATGATAGTGGGAAACAGGTCGGCCGGGCAGGAAAGAAAAGTATCGGTTTGGGACCGGCTGGACGTCAACGGCTCTCTTAAAGTTACAGGGAATCTTGTAGCGAAGGGTGCTATCATACCCGGGGTGGGAAACTGTGACGTCAAGGGTTTAATGTGGCCGAGAGACCCATACGGAGGCAGTGGAGATGCTGCCTGGATAAGGTATTATTCGGATGCGCTCCGTGGAGGCGGGCATAATATGACCCTTGAAATAGGCATAGCAAATGATTCCAATCTGCAGTCATATACATCAACTGAATTTGTGAGTACCTGTCCATACAGCTGGGTGAAAAATCCCTGCGGTTACTACAGGACTATCAGCTATACCTATTATGGAACGGGCGGAGACAGACTGCGTCTGTATGCAAGCGGAGGTACATATGTGGACGGCAATCTGTACTATACCTCCACAAAGGAATACAAGGAGAATATTAAGGAATTGTCAAAGAGCTCGGCACAGTCCGCACTTAATAGTCTTGAACCGGTTGAGTTTAACTTCAAGGGTGATTCCAGAAGAACCACCATGGGCTTCATTGCAGAAGAAGTACCTGAGGTGTTTGCGGCCAGTGATAAAAAAGCCGTAAGTCCTGTTGAAATCCTTGCTGTTTTGGTAAGTGAAGTCAAAGAGCAGGAGAAGATTCTGAACAAGTTAAAGAAAAAGGTTGCAGCCCTTAAGGCTCTTAAATGAACCTTGTAATTCCAATAAATTTAAAATCCCAAAGGAAAAATAAATTATTAAATCTATTACGAATTGGAGGAGTTGAAAATGAAAGAACAGCTTGAGGAACGTCTAAAGGAATTGAAAAACGAATTTGAAAACGGAAAAAAGGTTCTGGAGGAACTGGATGTGAAACGCACCAATCTGACACAGACACTTTTGAGAATAAGCGGAGCGATACAGGCTTTGGAGGACCTGATGCCTAAAGAGGAGGTAAGTAATTAGCTGAAACGCAAGGTGCGGGTTTCATAAATTTGAGAATTCGGAGGAACGAAAAATGTCAAACCAAATCAAGCGTATGAAGTATTTTAACGGTTTGTTGCTGAAAGAAGAGGACCTTGCTCTTGAGCAGGAATACCACATGAAACTTCAGCGTCTTCATAACAGATTTTTTCACGACTGGGGAGTTGTAGACGGACTGGCCGTCAACCCGGTGGGCGGCTACCCCAAGGTCACTGTATCACAGGGGCTTGCGCTCAATAGAATAGCAAAGGATGATACAAATGAGAAGTTCAGCCAGGAAATCTGGATTTGTGACGGCCATCCTGACAACCCTGTTGATTTATCGGAGTATGATGTAAATACAGATATATATATTACGGCAGTATATGAAGAGGCTGATGCCGACAAAGACAGTAAAAAGGGCGGAGACAAGGAAATACACATATGGGAGCGCGGCAGGATAAAACACAGCAGCAAGCCGCCTGTAGATCCCAGCAGGGAAATCGTTTTGGCCAGAGTAAGACTGATTCCTTCCAGTTCGGGCGGAAAGGTAATAGGCGAAGTGTCCGAAAAAGAATCCGACGGTATAACCCAGGCCCGTAAATATGCCGTTACTCAGGGTACGGCACAGGAATTTGCCAAAATATACATAGGTGAAAAGGACAAACTGAACCTGCCCAGCATAGGTGGATTAATTGATCGGACACTGGGGCAGAATGACGGCCTTGAAGTACGTTCACCCTATACCAAGTTTTCCGGAAAGGTTATCAGCGGTGAGTTGAAAACAAACGGTAATGCCAGCGTTAACGGCGTTTTGACGGTTAATGCAAACAACAGTGAAGTTTTTAAGGTTGATTCCAGTGGAGCGGTTAAAATTGCAAAAAATGCAGCCGTAACAGGAACCCTCTCAGCTGCCGGGGGTTTGAGTGTGAACGGAGAGAATACAACATTAAATACAACAAATGTTGTTATGACCGGAAATATGCTAACTGTTAACAAGTATACTCCCAACCAGGATGAAACTGAACCCAGGATGCAGAGCAGCGGGGTGGAGGTATTCAGGGGCGGGACCATACCAAATGCAAAGCTTTTGTGGGATGAGAACAAGGGGACCTGGAGAGCGGGGACAGATGCCGGCGGAAATGAAGCGGAAAGCGGAATATATGATCTGGCTTATGGCCCTGATTGGGATAAGATGCATGACGGCTCAAATGCCGACACCCTCCACAAACATGGTACCATCAGCGACCCGGATGATAATCCCGTCCTGACTGCAGACGACAGTGGAAATGTAAATATTAAGAATAAAGTTATAGTCAACGGAAGTGTGGTAGCAAAGAGCGGTATTGAAGTCCCCAGTGAGAAGGACAATGCCAGGCTGGTGTGGAATGAAACTGACAAGCACTGGCAGATAGGACTTGGAGCCGACATGTACAACATTCCCTACGGACAGTCCTGGCAGGACCTGACCACAGGAACAAATGCAGACATGCTTCACAATCACAGTGAATTTTATAACAGTGACAGAACACTGGTAATGGGTGCGACTCCCACAGGGGATGTGAAAGTCTATTCCGATCTCTCAGTGGCAAAGAATCTCATTGTAGAAGGAGACCTGATTGCTTTAAAGGGAAAGCAATACCAGGAGATTGAACAGATTGTAACAAAAAATGTCATACTGGTAAACAAGCCTGACGACAATCAGACACCTTTTTTTGAAGGCGGTTTGGAGGTATACCGCGGAGACGAATTGCCAAATGCAAGACTTATATGGGACGAAGGCAGCGACAGCTGGAAGATTGGTACAGGCAGCAGCATGACGGTCATACCCAGCGGCATTGAACTGGAATATCTGACGCACGGTCAAAATGCCGATCAGCTGCACAGGCACGGGAGCCTTGTAGACGAAGAGGATGCTGCGGTAGTTTACATAGGCAGTGACGGAAACACCAAAATAGGCAGTGATCTGACTGTAACCGGCGATATTTCCGTCGGGAGCAATGCTTCAATAAAGGGTGATGTCTCCCTTGAGGGTTCGATTGTAGTAAAAGGGGATCTTCAGGTTGACGGGACCAAGACCGTTAAGAACGTAAAAACAATTGAAGTTGATGACAATGTAATTGTAGTAAACAAATACACCGGAAGAAGTCAGCCCATAAGTAATGAGGGAGGACTGGAGGTATACCGGGGATCCGACCCCAATGCTAAATTTGTCTGGAATGAGGCAGAGAAAAAGTGGAAGATCGGCACCGGGGACAATATGAAGGATTTGCCATATGGGGATAAATGGGATACACTCACCAAAATGTCTTCAGCCGATACGCTCCATACCCACAGCGTAGTAAGTGACAAAAAAGGTACCCCTGTGATAAATGTAAATTCCAGCGGTGACATCAGTATAAACAAGAATACAAAAGTTACCGGAACACTGGCTGTCAGCGGTCCGATGACCATAGCAGGAGACCTTGAAGTATTGGGAAACCTGAGTTCGGTGGACAATATAATTAGAAAGATAGACAGTGAAGTTGACGGCAATACATTGATTCTGAACAAGTTTACCGGAGAAAATCCTCCGCTGAATGAGAGCGGCATAGAAATATTCCGCGGTGAAGCAAAGCCAAAAGCAAGGATGATCTGGGATGAAGCTGCGGAAATCTGGAAAATGGGCCTGGGAGAAGATTTGAGGGAAGTTCCCTCGGGAAAGGCATGGGAAAAGCTCACAGCAAAGAAGAATGCAGACTCCCTGCACAGCCACGGCCAGATCTATAATGAAAAAGGAGATATACTTGCCTTAAGTACACGGGTTTCCGGAAATATAGATGTTGCCCACGACCTCACAGTAGGTCAGGATCTGGCTGTACTTGGAAATCTGGAGGTTAAAGGCGGCCTGACCCGGATAAGCAGTTCAAACATAGAAATAATCGGCAATTCCCTTATTCTGAACAGGTTTGATACAGGGGAGCTGAAAAAGGTTGACAGTACCATTTCAGTTTACAGGGGGGTTACTGAAAACAGCGCCATACTGGCCTGGGATGAAACCAACGGCAACTGGAAGATCGGTATGGCCAACAGTCCGAAGCTCTTAAGGATAAGCCAGGATGGGAGTATACATTCCGCTTCGGCAATCATTGACGATGAGATAAATGCGGGAAGTGCATATATAAATGGCAGCCTTAGGGTTAAAGACGGTATACAGATCGACAGGGGAGAAGAACCCGACCCCGTTATCAAATGGATCACAGATACAAATCAATGGATTATAGGAGTCGGTCAGGAAGGTTTTATATGCGCCGACAGCACCGGTAAAGTCGGTATTGGAAACCAGGCGCCCAAAGAGAGACTTGATGTTTCAGGGAATGCAATTGTAAACGGTAATATGGAGGTTACAGGTGATTCCAACGTTACCGGGATTTTAACGGCCGGAAGTGCTGAAATTACCGGAAGTCTCCAGGTTATGGGCGATTTTTCCCTTAAAATGGACGATCTTTCCCCTAAAAAGGGGATAGAAGTAGACAGGAATACTGAGGTATTAAAGCGCGATCCGGCCAGAATTGTATGGGATGAGAATACACAGGGCTGGTATTACGGTGTGGGCAATGATCTGAAGGAGATATCATCCGGTGATTCCCGTACACAAAATAATCTTTATGCCAAGGACAATCAAACAGTTTCTGTCAAGTCGGACCAGTATGGGAATGTTTCCATAGGCACTCAGGATCCAAAGGCAAGATTGGATGTATCGGGGGATACAATCATTAATGGTAAAATAACCGTTAAAAATACTGTGGAAACATCCGGCAGCGCTGTATTCGGAGGAAAGGTCACGGCAAAGGAATGCTACGAAGTGTACAGAGCTCCGGGTGAAGAGATCGCAAAATTATACTGGAATGAAGACAGCGATACCTGGCAGGCAGGTTTGGAGAACAGTCTCAAGAACATATCACTGGCAGGACATACTCATAACAGCTTGTATTCGGGAAGTTCGGCTGCAGTGAGTGTTGATGGCAGCGGAAATGTTGCGATAGGAAAATCAGCGGCAGATGCAAAACTTGATGTCAACGGGAACATAAAGGCCGTAGGGATAGCAGCCTCGGGTTCAATAACCGCGGAGGCAACTTTAAAGGGTGCCAATGCCGATATCAGCGGTGTTATGAAGTCCGTTGACGGAATGATAACAAAAAATCTGACAGTCGGCGGAAATCTTACTGTAAACGGTGAGGTCGTTACAGTCAATGCCACCAATCTTGATGTGGAAGACAATATTATAACAATAAACAAATATGCTCCACAGGAAGATCCGGCAGATAAGGATGCCGGAATAGAAGCCTTCAGAGGCGGAACAGCACCCAGCGCACTGCTCATTTGGAATGAGAGGGATGATGTCTGGCAGGCCGGAACTGCAACTGATATGAAGACATTGGGCTTCAAGGACCATCAGCATGACGAGCTCACTGCCATAACGGAAGTTATGACTGTAAAGGACAGCAAGATCGGGATCGGTACGGCTTCTCCCTCTGAAAAGCTGGAGGTGGACGGAAATGCTAAAATCAGTGCGAAGGTAACGGCTGGAGAATTCTATACTACCGGCAAAATAACGTCAGGAGAATTTAATGCTAACGGTAAAACCTCAGCAGCAGAATTCTACACAACCGGTAAAATTTCCGGAGCCGAAGCGGCTATCTCGGGTATTCTCGGGGCAGCTACAGTGAATGCGGGAAATGTCAATGTCAGCGGAGCGCTCAATGTCAACAGCGGTATTGAATTGACCCGTGCAGGCAACGAAAAGAAAGCGCAGATCCTCTGGAGCGAAACAGATAAGAAATGGAGGGCCGGCATAGACGGGGACATGAACAGCATTTCCCTTGAAGGGCATACCCACCCTGAAATTACCAGCATTACCGGTGTTATGACAGTTAAGGGCGGAAATATGGGAATCGGCAACACCAACCCCCTTAAAAAGCTGGATGTGACCGGAGATGCAGGTATAAGCGGAAAAGTGACGGCAGCCAGCGCAGATATAAGCGGAGCTCTCTCGGCAGGAAGTCTTAGTACGGGAACTGCCACAGCAGCAACTATTACAGCGACAAGCCTGACTGCAACCAACCTGACGGTAAACAACGGCAAGCTGAAAGCCGCCGCAGCCGACATAACAGGTATTCTTACACTGAGCAGCGGAATTGAAACTGCTGATACCATAAAAGGTAAAATCAGCTGGGACAGCACCGGTAAGATATGGATGGCAGGGGAAGCCGGCGATATGAGGCCTGTGGAGTTTGTAGGACATAAACACCCGGTTCTCTATTCCGATAACGGGAGTGAAGCCATCAGGATAACTCCGACAGGAGATGTAGGTATCGGCAAGACCCCGGATGATGGAATAAAACTGGATATCGAAGGTGTTATACAGGCAAGTAATATCACAGCAGCAGGTGTTGCCCAGACTTCTTCGGCGGTTTACAAGGAGAATATCGAGGAGCTGCCTGTAAAAACAGCTCTGGAATTGCTGAAAAAGCTGAATCCGGTTACTTTCGACTACAAGAATAACTATCTGAAGAAACATAACATCGGGTTTATTGCCGAAGATGTGCCGGGAATATTTACAACTTCGGACTCCCAGGCTATTTCAATAATGGATATAGTAGCGGTGCTGACCTCGGTAGTTAAAAAACAGCAGACCGAAATGACCGCCGTGAAGAAACAACTGAATACGTTGCAAAAGCAGGTTGCCGAATTAACAGGTGCCTGATATATCACTTCATTGAATGGAAACAAAGAGGCCCGTGATTTTTATCACGGGCCTCCTTGTGAATTTAATAGGGGTAAAACCAACCACGATATGGGGTTTATACGAATTTTGGATAATTTCTTATTTGTCTTCACTGAAGGTTATACTCAAGGTAACTTCCTTACCGTCTCTTGAAACTACGGCACTCACAGTATCACCGGCTTTATGGTTTTTTTTGACGGCATCCAGGTCGGCCATGGATTCTATCTTTGAAACGTCAAGTTTTACAAGGACATCCCCTTTTTGTATACCGGCAGCTTCGGCAGCTCCTCCCTGTGTGACTTCGGAGATATAAACTCCGACGGGAAGATCATACATTCTGGAGATTTCGGCTGTGACCTCCTGGGCGGATATTCCGATCAATGGCTTTCCTTTTACATATCCATAGGTCTTTAACTGATCAACTATGGGTTTCGCAGTGTTCATAGGGATTGCAAAGCCCAGTCCTTCAATGCCTTCAACTGAAATTTTTGCTGAATTTATTCCGATTACCTGTCCTTTTTTATTTACAAGGGCACCACCGCTGTTGCCCGGATTTATAGCTGCATCAGTCTGAATAAGGGTCAAGCTGTTATCTCCTGTTTTCAGCTGCCTGTTCAGGGCACTTATTACTCCATAGGTGACTGAACCGGCAAATTCCATACCCAGCGGATTGCCTATGGCAACTGCCGGATCTCCAACTTCGACCTCTGACGAATCACCCAGCTCTGCGGCAGGAAGATTTGTCAGGTCAATTTTTATAACCGCAAGATCATTTTCACTGTCACCGCCGATAAATTTGGCCTTTGCTTCCCTTTTATCCGGCAGATAAACGGTCAGTGCGGTATTGGCAGCGCCGTTCTTGGGATCGGCGTATTGTACCACATGATAGTTTGTTATTATATAGCCGTCCTCTGTAAAAATAATTCCTGAACCTTCAGAGTCGGAGGTTGAGGACCTGCTGCTGTAGAAAGGTGATTGCCTGGTGTTTGGAACCGACATTTTAATCCCCACTATTGACGGTCCGACTTTTTTTGCTATCTGTGCTACGGTCAGTTCACCTGTGCCTGTGCTGAACAAATTTGTGGCCTTTACATTGTCAGTTGCTGTGGAGAGCTTTGTAGGCGATGAACCTCCATCACTCGAGGTTTGGGTGACAGCAGCCTGTTTTAGAGAGTTTACCTGGCTGTCCAGCTGCCGGGAGAAATTCGAATACATAACACCGCCCACTGCAAAGCTGGTTACCAGTGAGGTTACCAGAACCAGCGAAAGATAAGTAATAAATCTGCCGCCCCGTTTTTTTCTGGGCTGAACCACTATTTCCTTGTAATATCCCTGATTATCATAATTAAAGTTATATTGACTTTGGCTGTTCCAGTCATCATTGTTAAAATTATTATTCATAACCGACTCCCTTCCGCGTCTGTTGGACGCTTATAAGTATTTAATAATAAAGCATATGTTTTTTTGTGAATTACCTTATGCTTATATGATAGCTATTAATTATGTATATTTTACGAAGAATTAATTAATAATTTGTTATAAAATTTAGAACAAATTGTTAACGAATGGCAAAGGAAGCGAGCAATGGTATTTTTCCGGCAAAATAAATAGAGCAGGTAATGTATCACCTGCCCTCTGTATCTTTCTTCAATTCACCGGTTTCAGGACAATATTTCTCATTGACAAAAGTGAAATCACAAGGTATTTCTTCACTGAAAATTTCAAATAATGATTTACTGGCATTTGCATCAACATCAACAAGCACGTGCTCTTCAAGTACTGCGATAACCTTGCCGTAGCCGATAAACTTATCATCGCGGGTTATGGCTATCAGATCGTCCTGCAGAATAAATTCCTTCCTTTCACACTGAATTATCATAAATTCACCTGGCGATTAATATTAAACTCACTTTCTTATGGGAATAAACGTTTCAAATCGTGGAGAGAATTGCTGCGAAGTATGAAAGTGGCATTATTATTTATACCCTCCAAGGGGCATATTTATACCGGTTGAAGAGGTTAAATTCACTATAAAAACCAGTAAAAAAGCATGCAAAATTTCAAAACTACCTATCTAATATTCGTTTTCCAGATATATAATTAAATATTAGAAATGATTTTCATTTGTTCATTTTGCAACAGCAGCTTTTCCGGTTTGTATACACATATAATTGAAGATAACAATGATAAAAAAATAACGGAGGCATATATGGGATTTGTTGAATTTAAAAATGTGTTCAAGCGGTATAAAATGGGGCAGGTTACCATTAACGCCGCAAATGGAATAAACTTTGAGATAAACAGGGGAGAATTTGTAGTTATAGTCGGCCCGAGCGGTGCGGGAAAAACCACCGTACTCAATATTCTCGGAGGGATGGATACCTGTGATGAAGGTGAGATAATTGTTGACGGACAGAGGATAAATGAATATAAGCCCAGACAGCTCATAACCTACAGAAGGTACGAGATAGGTTTCGTATTCCAGTTTTACAACCTTATCCAGAACCTTACTGCAAAAGAAAATGTTGAACTGGCTTCGCAGATCTGCAAGGATCCCATGGATGCCGGGCAGATTCTGGTTGAAGTGGGCCTGAAAGACAGACTGGTCAATTTTCCTGCCCAGCTTTCAGGCGGCGAGCAGCAGCGCGTCGCCATAGCCAGGGCGCTTGCCAAGAAACCCAAGCTGCTCTTGTGCGATGAACCCACGGGAGCACTGGATTATACAACCGGAAAGAGTATTCTCAAGCTGCTGCAGGATACTTGCAGGCAGAATGGAATGACCGTTATAGTAATTACCCACAATCTTGCTATAGCACCTATGGCAGACAGGATAATAAAAATAAAAAACAGCAGGGTGGAGAGTATGGTTTTAAATGACAATCCTGTCAATGTTGAGGATATAGAATGGTAACAAGTATACAAAAGTATTCAGATGGAGTCCGGAGGCTGATGTCCACCTGAAATATGGAGGTTATATGAAAAACGCTCATTTAAAAGATACATTCAGAGAAATGTGGAGGACAAGAAGCAGGTTTATAGCCATATTTGCAATAATCGCACTGGGTACCGGTTTCTTTGCGGGAGTCAAGGTCACATGTCCCGACATGCAGCTGACGGCCGACAAGTATTTTGAAGAATACAAACTGATGGATCTCAGGCTGGTATCTACATATGGATTTAATAAAGAAGATGTTGAGGCGGTGAAAAACAGTCCTGCCGTCAGGGAAATGATGCCTGCTTACAGCATTGATGCAATAATAAAGGCCGGCAATGAGGACAAAGTTGCCAAACTGCATTCCATTCCCCTGGATAAGCTGAAGCAGGAAACCGGGGGATATCTTAACAGGTATAGGGTGATAGAGGGAAGACTGCCCGAAAGGCCGGGGGAATGTGCAGTTGAAAAAGGTAAAATCGGGGGCGTAAATATTGCTGTCGGAGAAGAAATCTCTTTGAATTCCGGCAGGGAGGACAGGGCAATAACGGATTACCTGAAGCAGTCAACTTATAAGGTTGTGGGGCATGTTGAAACGCCTTATTACCTGACTTTCGAAAAGGGGACCTCAAGTCTTGGAAACGGAACGGTGGCACTGTATGCCATCATTCCTGAAGAGGACTTTAATATGGAGGTTCACACAGATTTAAATATTACGCTGCAGAGTACAAAGGGGCTTTCAGCCTTCGGCGATGCATATAGGGAAGCGGTGAAATCAGACAGGGAAAAGTTTGAGGATATTGCCGAAGACCGTGAGGAACAGCGCTACAATGAAGTCTACAGTGAGGCGGTGCAAAAGCTTGAGGCTTCTAAAAAAGAACTGGCTGAAGGTGAAGAGGAACAGCAGGTAAAATTGGCCGGGGCCCTGGATGACCTTAAAAAAGGTGAGGCTGCTATAAAAAGCGGAAAGCTTGAGCTTGAAAGCCAGAGGAAAATATACAATCAGATGGTTACAGCTTCAGAAGCCGGGCTTGAACAGGCTGAAAACAGGCTCCAAAGCGGAGAGACAGGGTATTCTGAAAATTTTAAGCTCTTTGAACAAAACAGGGATGGAATGCCCGCATCTCAAGCAGCTGCAATTGAAGCAGGATTAAAAAATACCAGACTGGAACTCGATGCGGGAGCGAAGGAACTTGTTAAACAAAGAGCACTTTTTGAAAAACAAAAAAGAGAAGGTGGCGAAAAACTAAAAGAGTCGGCGCTGAAGCTGGAACAGTCGGAGAAAAAGCTGGAAGAGGGACGCGCCGAATACGAAAAACAAAAGAATGAATCGGATAAGAAGCTTGAGACTGCAAGAAAAGAAATCGTCCAGGCAGAGCAGAAGGTCAAGGATATAAAGAAACCCCAGTGGTATATAACGGACAGAAATAATAATCCCGGTTACACCTCCTATTCCGAGGATACAAAGAGAATAGATGCCATAGCAAAAATATTTCCTGTTTTCTTCTTTTTCGTTGCGGCCTTTGTATGCCTGACAACGATGACAAGGATGGTTGAAGAGCAGAGAATTCAGATTGGAACTCTTAAAGCCCTGGGCTACAGTAGTTTTGCCATAGCATCCAAGTACCTTGTTTATGCTGCCATTGCAAGCATGGCCGGAAGCATTGCAGGACTATCCATTGGTCTCAAGCTGTTTCCGTTTGTCATAACCAATGCTTACAGCATGCTTTACCGGCTGCCGCCCACCGTCATGCCCTTCAGAATTGATTACGCATTCTGGATAACCCTGGGAGCACTGGCCTGCACTTCACTGGCGGTATATTCGGCCTGTTACAGGGAGCTCACCGAACAGCCCTCCTCTTTAATGAGACCCAAAGCGCCCAAAATGGGAAAAAGAGTACTTCTGGAGAGAGTGCCCTTTATATGGAACAGGCTGAATTTTTTCAGTAAAGTGACCATCAGGAATCTATTCAGGTACAAAAAGAGACTGTTTATGACGCTGCTGGGGGTGGCAGGCTGTACTGCGCTGATGCTGGCAGGTTTCGGATTGAGGGACGCCATTTCCAGCATTGTTCCGAGGCAGTATGGTGAGGTTTTCAAATTCAATGCAATGATTATTATAGATGAAAATAGCAAAAGAACAGGATAAACTGGAGGTGGCCAACACTCTGCGGGCCAACAGCAATGTAGAGAAAATACTGAGTGTCCGCCTTAAAAATTTTGATGCGGGCTATCAGGAGGACTGGCAGAAAATCAATCTCATAATACCCGAGGATAATGAAAAATTGAGCCAGTTCATTTCGGTTCACAGCATGCAGGGGAAAGAACCTCTCAAGCTTACCGACGACGGTGCCGTAATAGGGGAAAAGCTTGCAAAGGTATTGAAGCTTAAGGTTGGAGACAGGATGACAATAAAGGACGGGGACTTTAAGAGTGTAGAGGTGAAGATTGCAGCTATCAATGAGAATTACACATTGCATTATGTATATATGACCAGGACTCTGTACCAAAAGGAATTTGGAGAAAAACCGGTATTTAACAGCATTCTGGTAAAGGAGAAAAACGTATCCCCGGAAGCGGATGATGAGATAAGCTCCCAGCTTGTCAGCAAGGCGACAGTGATTCAAATGAACTTCAACAGGACCAATGAACAGAATTTCAGCGATATGGTGGGGAATTTGAACAGCATAGTGCTTGTAATGATCATTTCTGCCGGAGCCCTTGCTTTTGTGGTGTTATACAATCTGACAAATATAAATATAACTGAAAGGGTCAGAGAAATAGCAAGTATCAAAGTATTGGGATTCTATGACCTGGAGGTGTCGGAATATGTGTTCCGGGAAAATATTATTCTGACACTTGTAAATATCAGCATAGGCCTCCTGGGAGGAATTGTCCTGAACAGATTTGTACTGGAAACCGCTGAAATTGATGTTGTAATGTTTGGACGGGAAATATACTGGTACAGTTACCTTATGGCAGCAGTGCTCACTGTTGTCTTTGCAG
Source organism: Ruminiclostridium cellobioparum subsp. termitidis CT1112 (assembly GCF_000350485.1). Classification (GTDB taxonomy): domain Bacteria; phylum Bacillota; class Clostridia; order Acetivibrionales; family DSM-1351; genus Ruminiclostridium; species Ruminiclostridium termitidis. The sequence continues at coordinate 149,954 of NZ_AORV01000046.1, read as the reverse complement.
TTCTGGTCAATCTTGTAATGCACTATAAGCTGAAGAGGATCAGTATGATAGAATCCTTGAAATCGGTTGAATAAAGCGCCCATATGGACGCTTTATTCACACATTTACACATATATACTACAAGTGATGGCGCACTGTATAGCCCGATCAGGTTTAATCTATCGCAAGTATCTTATAAGTACCCGGGCGCAGGAACACCTTGAAATAGGTTACACCATTACCCGGAATTCTTTCGGCTTTTGCTCCCAGTTTGTGTCTGTTGGTGGAAATCTGGCGGAGCAGTGCATTTTCCCTGTGAACTGCGATAGTAACTTCTGTGTTTGTTTCTCTGAAGGATTCAATTATAAAGGTATTGTTGTCATATAAAAACAAGCCTATTTGAGAAGGTGCTTCAATATGAAGAGGCAGTTCCCTTGATGCCGTCTCCCTTATAACATTAAGTACTCCTGCCGGATAGCTGTAAATATCCCCCGGGTTATCAGGTATTGTCAGAACATGGAGCTTGCCTTTACTGTATTTGTTCTCAAGCAGAACAGGATGGTTATTAAAGTTGTCCACTCCTACTGCTCTTGGCCAGGTGTCATTGGTTTTGAAATCTATATGGGGGATTATAATTTCCCTGTCAGAATGATAATAGTCTTTAAAGGAGCAGGTCTCCGTTGTGGCGGCATAGGCTTTGATCAACGCCTTCCTGTCTGTGAAGTGAATTTCGGCTATGTCGGACAGCTGGCTGTTAAGTGCCCTCAAAAGACCTGACGTAATGATAACCTGTCCCCCGGCTGCCAGGCTGGACTTGATTTTGCCTACAATAGAGGGATCCTTTTTGGCACTTTCGGTGAGCAAAAGGAGTTTGCTGTCCGAGGGATATACGGGAGTGGGTTGTAAAGGCAGCCCCAGCATTCCCAGGTAGCCATGGATGAAATCTTCACCGCCGGATTTAAAAGGCTTGTAGCAGGGAATACCCACAGGTTCTCCCAACTCTCCGACAAACCTGTCCAGCTCACTGAAAACATGTCCCGCAACGGGAACGCATATGCGGTAGTCGGTTGCCAGAAGGCCGGCGCAGAAAAGGGTGATTTCCCTTGCCCTGGCAAAAACGGTCATATTCAGCTGCTCCATATACGCGTTCAGGGAACAGTCGAAGGTATCAAACCAGCCCCCGAGATTTTTTCCCGGATTGATGCTCTCGAAATATCTCATTATAAAATAGCCCAGATATCTTTGAAGGACCTGCTGCGTATACTGTGAATCCCTGGTTTCGGTTCCGGTATAAAAGGAGTCAAAAATATTGACCTGATCCCCGGGGGTATAACCTGTAAACTGGTGGTGATCATACCAGTTGGGATACTTTATGATCATATTTATAGAAGGATTTATTTGTTTTGCCGTACTCATGATTTCTTTGGATACTTCGGCCATCTGTGCCGTTCTGAAATCGGACCAGCTGCTGCTGCCCTTGGTTTCAATGCACAAATCACACTTGCAGTTGGTAAAATAAAAATCATCAAGAATGATCTCATCAAAAATACCTGCAGTGTAGGCCACTATATCGCATAATTGCTTTCTCTGCTGAGGGTCACTGTAGCAGAAGGAGCGGAAATCCCAGATGATATCGCATTTTTGGGTAGTGGTGATGGCGCCTGAAACTTTTACTCCCCTTTTGTTGAAAAAGTTCTTGCAGGCCAACATGTCCTCCTTTGACAGATATGTACTGCCGCGGTAGGTTTCCAGATAAACCTTGTCAACATCAATGTGCTTTGAAAAGAACTCATAGCACTCCTCCAGCAAATTATCCCTGTTGAGTATTTCCAGATCGTGAGCATTAAAGAAAATGGACACCGAAAAATTTTTGTAGGACATAAAACCCTCCTATAGGCCTTATACGGCAAAATATAAAATATTTACAGCTTTTCGAAAAAAGGTATTTTATGAGATTGATTTTAAATAATATTCAGACAAATTTCTCGCCAAAGTTTGCTGGTTACTACTCAATTATTGCTTTTTTGAAGTCGGAGGGTGAACAGCCTCTTACCTGTTTAAAGACACGGTTAAAAGTTTTAATGCTGTTAAAGCCCGAATCGAAGGCTATCTCAAGAATAGAGTCCGATGAATTTATTAACCGGTTGGCGGCTTTCGATACCTTATAATTGTTTAAATATTTCCAAAAGGTCATGCCGGTGGTATCCTTGAAGAATCTGGTGAAATGGTACTTGCTGAAATTAACATATTTCGCAGCCTCCGACAGGCTGATTTCCCTGTGCAGGTTCTTGTCGATATACTTTGTTACCTCTTCCAGCAGCTCCAGCTTTTTTATCTGCTTATTCTTATCGGCAGGACAGAGCTTTTCGTTTGGAATATATCTGATCATTCCCGCAGCCAGTTCACACAGCCTTGCAGCCACAAAAAATTCAAAGCCGGGCTCCTTGTTTTTGATTTCGTTATTAATATCCAAAATATTGCGTTCAAAATATTCATGAACCGGGGAGCCTGTACTTCCTCCGGAGGTATCACAGGTTATTAAGGGCTCTGTCAGCCTCCTGCCCGAGATACTGTGAGCGATTTCTTCAAACAGCGACAAATCAAAATGTATTATTATTCTGTCGCATTTTTGGGGCTGCTTCAGAAAATAGTGTATCTCACCCATGTTAATGATGAGGATATCCCTGTTGTGCAAGGTATAGACAGAATTGTTCAAACCAATATTAAGTTCCTCTCCCAGAACATAAACTATTTCAACTCTTTCATGCCAGTGAGGAGGAAAAACCTGTACGTCGGTATTAAAGACGTTGACAGGCAAGTGTCCGGTATACTTGTTTATGGTTGTTTGATGGCGGGCTTCCATAAAACCTCTCCTCCTAAAAATAACAGTCTATTTAAATATTATAAATGATTATGTATTGTATTTCCATTCACCAATGTAAAGGGTTTCCATATTATATACCAGCACTATTTTTATAACGGATTTTTTCAAATGCCAATATGTTTTGCAGCAAGGCGGAGTTGGTTTGAAAGATTTTGGAGGTCAATATGTATTATACCGAAAGATTTGATCAACTGGGTAATGACACTAATATAATTGCGGAAGTTTACGGGGATGTCAACGGGGATAACATAAGGGACTATGTTTATCTAACCGGTACCAGGACGCCTAACAGCGGCTATATTCAAAACATCACACTTGTAATACGGGACGGCAGAACCGGGATTAAGCAGAGAGCCAGATTGAAATCCGATTCGGGCTATTCTCCTACGGTTACCTTACAGGATTTCACCGGAGATAAAATAAAGGATATCATGATTGGTATAGCTTCCGGAGGAAGCGGAGGCATAATGTTTTACTATGTGTTTTCCGATGTAAACAACCAGCTTACCCAGCTTTTTGACTATGAGGAGTATAACCAGCGCTACAGCTATAAAGTTGAATTTGCAGATTACTATAAGGTAAATGTTACAAACGTGGAGAAGAATGTAGTATTTGTAATAGACATAACCTATAAAGGAAAGGAATATCTCGATGAGATATATACTCCGGAAGGCATTTTGAAACAGCCCATAGAAGGCTGGGTTGATCCGCTGGGCGGTCTGTATCCCATTGACTTTGACGGCAATGGAGTTTATGAATTACTTGGATATCAGAGTATAGCCGGCAGGTATCATGCGGATTCCCTGGGCTATGTGCAAAGTGTGCTGAAATGGAATGGCAGAAAGTTTTATCTAATGGAGCAGTATGTAGGCGTATTCGGGGGAAGCCCGGAATAGAGCGGATTTCATGCAGTTCAGCAGGTTTTGGGGGTGAAAATTATACAATAATATCTTTTTTGCGATATAAAATTTTTTATAATTTTCACATATACATATAAGCTGTATTCATATAAAATTTGTATTGTGAAAACAATCCATTCTAGCTGGTGGATTTAATCCGCCGGCTGGTCTTAAAATATATTCCTCCTGAAAATTGTAGGTCCTTGTGTTGATTATGACACGAGGATTTTTTGTTTTAATTTATTATTTATTTAACATTACCCGCGTTTGGGGTTATAATGGTTATTAAAGCCCGCCATATTTCCATAATTAAGAACATTTATTCGCCTTGTAGAGGATAAGGAGTGGAGAGAATTTCATTACAGTTTTGTGGCCGCTATGACGGCTCAAAGCCATAACATGGCCAATTAACCTCCTTTATTCGCCATATTGCGATAAAGGATAATTACTTGCATAACATTTTGTGGCCACGAATGTGGCTCATGGAGGTTAATATGTTTATTGATAAAAAAAGTCCTGTGCCTGCTTATTTTCAGCTGAAAAATATCATTCTTGATAAAATAAAATCCGGTGAATATCCTGCAGGCAGCCTGATACCTTCCGAGAGAGAACTTTCCGAGAGTCTTGGCATAAGCCGTATGACAGCCAGACAGGCAATAAATCAGCTGGCTGCTGAAAATTATCTCGTCCGTGAAAAGGGCAAGGGAACCTTTGTCAACAAGATCAAGTTTGAGCAGCGAAATATTATGAGTTTTTCGGAAACCGTAAAAAGGCTGGGAATGGTTCCTAAAACCCGTGTATTGGAATTTTCAGAGGAGAAAGAATATTATGATGTGAAACTTGCCCTTGATCTGAAGCCGGAACAAAAGCTATACCGGATCAAAAGATTAAGACTTGCTGATGATACTCCCATTGCAGTCGAAGAAGTGTTTATTCCCGAGGGGCTCTGTCCTGACATAAACAGGCTGGATCTCACCAAGTCACTTTATGACCAGCTTAAAAATATCTATTCTATTGAAATAAGTCATATAGATAATAATATTGAAGCCATAAAGGCAGACAGGGAGAACAGGAAGCTGCTGATGCTGGAGGCGGGTATACCTGTACTTAACATATCGGGAATAAGTTATACCAGAGAGGGCAGAAAGCTCTTCTTCGAAAGAGATGTTTACCGTGCGGACAAATACAAATACAGTGTGCGTATCTATATGAATCATGAATAGACTGAATCGGCAAACCAGTCTTGTTTTACATGCAAACGGAAGCCATAATAACACCGGGAAAAAGTTTTCAGCAAATGGTTATTTAGCATTGCAATTTATAAAAGGCTGATATACAATATAGGTATAGTGGTATATACAACTATACCTATAATAATTAAATGAGGTGTTAACATGACTAAAATGTGGGAAGAAATAATGGAACAGCCCTTGGTTCTGAAAAAAACAATCGAAACTAACAGCCGTGTTATTGATGAGCTGATACAAGAACTTAAAACAAGGGAAATTTCAACTGTAATAATAGCTGCAAGAGGGACCTCGGATCACGCTGCGGTATATGCCAAATACGCAATTGAAACTCTTGTGGGCATTCCGGTTTCATTGGCAGCACCTTCGGTTTTCACAATGTACAATAAACGCATCAATATGAAAAACTGCTTTGTAATAGGAATTTCACAGTCCGGAAAGGCAGCAGACGCAATTGAGGTTGTAAAGTCGGCAGCCGAACAGGGAGCGGTTACCATGAGTGTAACGAATTTCGTTGATTCACCGCTGGCTGAAGCATCAAAGTTTCATTTGTTCTGTGACACAGGGGTCGAGAAAAGCGTAGCGGCCACAAAGACATTTACCTCCACGGTTTACCTTTTAATCAACTTTATAGCAAAATGGGCACAGAATGCCGAACTGCTGGAAGAATTAAAAAGTGTTCCCGACATCATGAACCGGCTATTCCAAAAGACCGACTGTCTGGATGAAGTAGTGACCAGGTACAGATTTATGAAGGAATGTTTTGTGCTGGCAAGAGGGATCAACTATTCCATTGCTTTGGAGGCAGCCCTTAAAATACAGGAAACTACTTATATACGCGCTAAGGCCTTTGCTGTTTCGGACTTTCAACACGGCCCCTTTGCCATGCTGGAGAGGGATATGCCTGTGATAATTTATGCGCCGGAGGGACCTTCATTCAAGGATATTACAGAAATAGTCAAGAAGGTGAAGGACAGCGGAGCTGATATTCTGGTTATTTCAAATAATAGGGAATTAAGGGCTATGGGCGACAGCAGTATTGAAATTCCGGAGAATTTAAGTGATTACGTCTCGCCTCTTATAAATGTGGCAGTGGCGCAAATGTTCGCCGGCAAGCTTTCAGTGCTTAAGGGATTAAATCCTGACAGCCCGAGAGGTTTGAACAAAGTTACAATTACACGATAAATTCTGTTAAGCTTTGTTAGGAGGATGTATATGAAACTAAATAATAAAAATGCCGAATGGTTTATTCCGGACGGGGAAAATATTGAAACTGCACTTGCAAGAACCACTCATCTGGCTATCTCGGCACACCAGGATGACATTGAGATAATGGCCTATGACGGTATAGTCAAGTGCTTTGGAAAAGATAAAAAATGGTTTGGCGCAGTGGTGGTCACCAACGGTGCAGGCAGTGCCCGGAACGGCATTTATTCGGATTACACCGATGAACAGATGCAAAAGATCAGGAAGGTTGAGCAGAAAAAAGCTGCATATGTAGGTGAGTATTCTGCGCTGGCTCTTTTGGATTACACAAGCGCACAGGTGAAGTCGGCCGGTTCCAGAGAAGTCATTGAGGAGTTAAAAGCCATTATAGCACAGGCCGGAGCAGAGGTAATATATACACATAACCTGGCCGACAAACACGATACGCATCTGGGCGTCGTTACAAAAGTAATTCATGCAATCCGTGAATTGCCAAAGGAGCAGAGACCCAAAAAATTGTACGGCTGTGAAGTGTGGAGAAATCTTGACTGGGTATTGGATTCACAGAAGGTGGTATTTGACGTAGCACAGCATCCAAACCTGTCGGCCGCCCTGGTAGGTGTATTCGATTCACAGATTGCAGGGGGGAAACGGTATGATCTCGCCACTTCGGGAAGAAGGCTTGCCAATGCCACTTATGCGGAATCCCACAGTGTGGACCAGTCCGATGCCCTGAGCTATGCCATAGACCTGACTCCTCTCATAGAGGATGACAATATATCAATTGTAGAATTCATAACGAACTATATCAGAGGTTTTGAGGAAGATGTGGCAGCCAAGCTGAGAAAGGTGCTGCAGCCCTAAAAAACCGCTTAAATTAATGCGTTGTGCGAATTGGTTGATCAATTCCGCAAGTAAAATTGTTTCTGATGTACCGATACTTCCATACTAACTTCAAGCAATGATGGCACACAAAGCGCTCTCCATTGCTTGAAGTTGTACTTGTGTACCGGTTGATCCAATTAAATCTATCCTTAAAGCAAAATAGAATTCCAATCAGTACAAGGGCTTTTTATTACTTTGCATGCAACTTGCTGCTATTTGTTATACCCAAGCAATACATGGCACAAACCGGGTAATTACCTCCAATGTTTGCCTTTTGGACAGTCCAAAAAAAATATAAATTCCTATTGACATAAAGGACAGTTGTTATGTATAATGTAAAAGCACGTTAACGAACGGCAGACATAAATGGCGGCGTAGCTCAGTTGGCCAGAGCATCCGGTTCATACCCGGCAGGTCGTAGGTTCAAATCCCACCGCCGCTACCATCTAAAGCGATAGGTACTATCGCTTATTTTATGGCCCATTGGTCAAGTGGTTAAGACACCGCCCTTTCACGGCGATAACAGGGGTTCGAGTCCCCTATGGGTCACCAAACTAAACAGATTCCGTAGAATCATGAAAAGATGATACGGGACTCGAACCCGAGAGGGCGCGAACGCGGCAGAAATGACCTGAACGGTCATTTCGCAGTGAGCGTAGGAGCCCGGCACCGTAAGCACAGCGAACGGTGGGCGACGTCATTAGCATGCGAAGCAGGCGGCGAGTCCCCTATGGGTCACCAAACTGAACAGATTCCGTAGAATCATGAAAAGATGATACGGGGTCACCAAATTGGGAGCTTAGCTCAGCTGGGAGAGCATCTGCCTTACAAGCAGAGGGTCATAGGTTCGAGCCCTATAGTTCCCACCAAAATGAGAAAAACAGGACTTTCCGTCTATACCGGAAAGTCCTGTTTTTGTTTCCAGGTCCATGGAGTCTTTAACCGGGGGAAGCAGAATAATGGTTTCCTGACAGAAAAATGTAACCAACAGGATATCGGCGATAATATTCAGGATACTCAGGCTGGAAACAGACTTAGTACAATTATCATGACTCCCAACGAAGTAACATATGCCAGCAAAGGCTTCTTAAAATGAACGGTCCAGACGATGAACATCATAACGTTCCATATAAAGGAGTATGAAAGATTCCAGCCGTGTCTGTAAATGATCATATTGCTGAAGTAAAAAACAAGTTCAAAAATAAAATATACCAGGATATACTTAAGGATATGAAGGGCTTGTTTCCCCCGGCTGGATGGAAGGTTTGAGAGAAACATAAGGGCTGTTAGGGGAAAGACAATAAAGGAATAAAGCAATTCCGTGAGAATACCGTTCTGTAAAATTCCGGGCTGTATTTCCCATAAAGGTCCTTTACAGTAGATGAAATTGTACAGAAGATTGGCCAGGGCCACAAAAAGCATGGTCGGATGGTATTTCTGCCAATTTTTCCAGTCTCCCCATTTCCAGGTAGAAAAGATAATTATTATAATGACTGCAATATTCAAAACCGGTATTTCCTCCCTTGATGAAATCCCATGATGTCGTAAAATGATATTCGAAATTTATTTTACCCAGTTTCTCTAATATTAGCAGAAATTTAAATCAGCCGTCATGATGCCAGTGATGCCGGTTGATTTAATTGTCGTCGTCGATGCTTCTGAAGCCTTTTCCTATGGTTTCAGAGGTATTGCTGATGGTGATAAAGGCTGAAGAATCTATACTGCGTATGTAGGTACGGAGCTTTATGGCCTGCCTTCTGCTTACTATTGTAGAAATAACATTTTCCTGTTTGTGTGTAAAAGCACCCTCAGCCTTGTAAATGGTAGCTCCGCGGTGGAGCTCCTTTACAATGAATTCACGGATTTCAAGGTCTTTGGAGCTTATTATGACCATTTGCTTGCTGATATTCAGCCCCTCTATGACAAAGTCAATCATAAAAGCCTTCAAAATCAGACCCAAAGCCGAATACAAACCTATTTTTATGCCGAATACCGCCCCGGCTCCAATTGCAATCAGAAAGTCGGTCAGCATAAGTGTTTTTCCTATGTTCAACTTTGTGTATTTACTCAGGATTTTTGCGACGATGTCTGTTCCTCCGGTGGAAGCATTGCAGTTAAAAACTATTGCCGAACCTACAGCGGGGAATAAAATGGAATATATAAGTTCGAGAAGCATATCGTTAGTAAGGGGATGGCTTAAAGGTATTAATTTCTGAATGATCCAGACAAGCCCTGACAGAGCAAAGCTGGAATATACTGTTTTTGAACCAAAGTCGGAGCCAAGAAAAAAGTAACCTATTATAAGGAGGATAATATTAATTATCATCATCATGGGACCTACGTCGATTTTGGGGAAAAGGCTGCTGGCTATGATAGCCAATCCGCTGACACCGCCCGTAGCAAAATGATTGGGGATTTTAAAAAGACAAATACCAATACTTACAAGCAGCAGTCCGAAGTTAATCAGCATAAAGTCGGTAATACGTTTTTTCATGAGGTTGACTCCTTGAGATACATTTTATCTATATCTTATATCTTTCAATATATGATTTCCAGCTTTATAACCAATCGTTAATAAGGGTTCAAGTTTTATTGTTTCTCTGAATCATCCCCAGTATGAAAGCTGTGATAAACGACAGGAAAAACACCACACAGGCCGCTAATGTCAACACAATATAGGCGAGGTCCTCAAACCCGGTTGAAAAATATACTGATTTTATATAAAAACAAATACCTCCCAGGGCTGCAATAATGGACGGAATATATTTTACCAAGGTTTTATTTCTGAAAAACCTGGCCAGCAAAAATGTTATTAAGACAGCTGCAACACCTGCTATTGAAACAAAAGCATAAAATCTGTTCATCGTAATAATATCCTCTCTGTCCATTAAATATAAACATCAGCCAATCATAATAATATAATATCATAAAAGCCTAAAGATATTCAGAGATGGATACTGGTTATACCGGCACTATTTTACACTGGTGCTATTTTACACTGTTTTTGTACTCCATGGGAGTTTGTCCCGTATGTTTTTTAAATAATTTTGTGAAATAGGGCACGTCGGCATAGCCGACTTTTTCAGCGATTTCATATATTTTCAGCTGCGGAGACAACAGCAGCTTCTTGGATTCTTCTATTCTTATTTCATTGAGGATGTCAATGAAATTGCTGCCGGTTTCCTTTTTCAGGAGCTTGCTCAGATGCCAGGTACTGATATAGAGCTTGTCAGAAACAGACTTCAGATCCAGCTCCTTGTTATAATCCTGTTTCAATATCTCAATGGCCTTTGCCACAAGATACTTTGAGTTGGAGGCTGCTTCAGAAGAGTTAACAGGCTGGGAATCCTTTGTGGTCCCGGTTAAACCATACAGTTCCTTGAGCTTTGCCCTTAGATTGATCAGTTCATTCTGGCTGGTTACCTGCTTTTTCAGTTCGGCAACGGCATCATCGATTGCCTGCAGCAGTTCCTCTGTTTTAGTGGGCTTGAGTAAAAGCCTGAAAGCACCAAGACGCACTGCCTGCTGGGCATATTCGAATTCTCTGAAACCGGTCAGGATTATTACTATACATTGATAATTAATTTCTTTGATTTTAGCTACCATTTCAAGGCCATTCAAACCGGGCATCCGTACATCGGTAAAAATGATGTCCGGCTTCAGCTCGGTTATGAGCCCGACACCTTCATCCCCATCCTCGGCTTCACCGATAATGGAGCAATTATGTTCCTCCCAGTTAATAACAGAGCGTAAGCCTTCTCTTATGGTCTCTTCATCGTCGATTATCATTACCTTATACATACTTTCCTCCTTCTGCAAAGCATCACTCTTCAGCAGGGATTTTTATCAATATGGACGTGCCCTGCCTGAGCCGGCTATGGATTACCAGCCCGTACTCATCTCCGTATAACAGCTTTAAACGTCTGTGCACATTTATGACACCGATCTTTGAGCTGTCATATACATTGGCATCAATATTATTAAAAATGTCTTCCTGCATTTTTTCATTTAATGAGGTCAGAGTGCCGGGAGAAATACCCAGACCGTCATCACTGACATTTATATATAAAATGTTTTCAGATTTATATATGTTTAATTCAATAGTTCCGCCGCCTTTTTTCATTTCGAGCCCATGGTAGACGGAATTTTCTATCAAGGGCTGGATAATCAGCTTTGGGATCTTGCATTTAAGCGTATCATCGGCAACGTTGAGGACAAAGGCTATTTTGGTTCCAAACCGCTTGGATATGATCAGATTGTAATTTTTTATGTATTCAATCTCCTTTTTAAGCAAAATAGTATTTTCTCCGCTTCTGTTGAGATTGGCATCTATTATACAGGACAGAGCTCCCACCATTTCACTGATTTCCTCAACTCCGTTGATTTTGGCTTTCCAGTTGATGGTCTCCAGAGTATTGTATAAAAAGTGGGGATTTATCTGAGCCTGCAAAGCTTTTATTTCTGAGTCCTTTACAGCAAGCTGCACCTTCAGTACCTTGTTTATCAGGGTATATATCTGCTGTGACATATTGTTGAAGGACCTGATAACATAGCCTATTTCGTCGGTACGGTTTATATCTATTGTAACACCTATGGTGCCTTTTTCAATCATCAGCATCTTCTTGATAAGAAGATTCAAAGGACGTATCAGATCAATGTACAGGAAATTAATGAGCATCAGTATAATGGGTAAGCCGATAAGGCAAAGAATAATTACAATACTTGCCTCACTTTTGACATCCTTTAAAAGCTCATTTGAAGAAATCTTGATTACCAGCTTCCAGTTGGAGGGTTGCATGGTCTTGCATACATAATATATGGTGTCGTTTCCGATCCGCGTTTCGGAAATTTCCGGAATATCCCCGTCAAGCTGAAGTTTGGACAGTTCGATCCTCTGATTCCCTGTATTGAAGCTGTAGAGTTCAATATTGTTGGAACTGGTAACACTCAGGTCATGTTTGAGGGTGAACTCAAAGTTTTTAAAAGTTTTAAATAACTCGGACTGGTCTATTTTAAATACAATCAGTGCAATTTCACTGCCGCTTCCACTGGGAGACAGGACAAGTTTTGTAAGATATAAATCATTGATCCCATTGTCCTGCTGATCCACAACCCATACGGGAGAACCATTGCCTGCCCTGGCCTGCCGGTATAAATGGGCGCTGATAAAAGAGGCAGGGGTATTGCCCGTATTTGATTTGTTCACCTGATATAATTTTTCGGTGGAGGTAAAAAATACTGATAATTCGGTAAACTCATATTTGGAGTACAGGTTTGCCTTAAGATACTTTGTGAAGTTGACCTCCCAGGAGTAGTCAATTTTGCCTAATTCTATATCGCTGTTGGCTTCGTATATCGTATTGTCATACAGTATCTGGAAAGAGAAAGCCCTCAAGGTTTCCAGGCGTTCTGAAAATATGACCGAAAGCTCGTCTATGGTAGCTTTTGAATAATTAAAGGATTTTTCCTTAAGGGTTTCGGAAACATGCTGATAACCGAAGTAGCCTATTATGACAGTGGGGTAGCATAAAAAGATTATGCAAATGATAATCAGCTTTGCTTTTATAGTTAACCTGGAGGTCAATTTTTTGATCAACGTTTTTATCATGGTTCACCCTGTTTTAATTATTATGGCAATTGACTTTATTATAATATTGTAATTATTATACATATATATGGGAAAATCCTTTTTATAAAAATTACAATGCCAAAATTAAACAATTAATACCAAGATTATCTCATTCAAAAAGTATATGTAAAAAAATATAATACAGGTAAGATATCAGCAAGGCAGAAAATGACCTTGTACAAAGTGAACGATGATATCAACAATTTTAAAGGAGGATTTATTAATGAAGAGAAGTTTTAGAACTGTAGCTGCCATGGTGGCTGCATCAATGACAGTTTCACTGCTTGCCGCTTGCGGTGCTGCCCAGAAACCGGCTGCGACTTCGGAAGTATCGACAGCCCCATCAACAACAGCAGTTGCCAGTGAATCAACAAAACCTGCAGAGAAGGTTAAATTCAGAGCTTCATCATTCTTTACCGGCGGAGATACCTGGACGGCAGCCTGGCAGGAGGCCATAAAGGATTTCGTTGCGGCAAATCCCAATGTTGAAATCGTAGATGACTCTACTCCGGCTGCTTCAGATGCATTCAAAACCAAGATAAACACAGATTTTGCGTCAGGAAACGAACCTGCAGTTGCATATGCATTCACAGGTGAGATCGGAAAGCCTCTGGTAACTTCGGGCAAGCTTATAACCTGGGAGGACGAACTTTCCAAGGATACCGAGTGGAGCAAGAACTTTGGACAGGGTGCTCTCGACTACGTCAAGTTTGACGGCAAACAATACGCGCTTCCGTACATAGGATTCTGGGAAGGCATGTATTACAACAAGGATTTATTTGATGCAAATAACATAAAAGTTCCAACTAACTGGGATGAACTGCTTGCAGCAGTTGATGCGTTCAACAAGCTCAAGATCACACCAATCGCATGCTCCTTTGCAGAAGAACCGCACTATCTGATTGAAACCTTTATTCTCTCCATGGGTGGAAAAGATGGACATGACAAGCCCTTTGACGCTTCCTGGGCACCGGCTCTCGACAAAATCAAGGAATTATATGAAAAGAACGCCTTCTCAAAGGATGCTTTAACAATCAAGCAAACTGCATGCCAGCAGTTAATGAAGGATAAGAAGGCTGCCATGTTCATATCAGGTTCATGGTCGGCAGCAGCTCTCGAAGGAGATAATACCTCTGTTATGCCTGTAAATCTTCTCCCCGGCGGAAAAGCAGAGCCTTCCTCAACTATTTCCGGTTTCAGCACAGGCTGGTATGTTACCGACAAAGGCAATAAGGATTCAAATGGAGAAGCTGTTAAGTTTGTAAAGTGGGTCACTTCACCTGAAAGAGCCGGAAAATTCTTTAAGGTGGGCGGTGTTCCTGCTATCAATTGTCAGGTTGAAGGTGCGACTCCGTTGTTCAACGCAGGCATCCAGATGCTTAACAGTGCCAAAGTGGTTACAGGCCCTGTAGGTGATACCATGAACCAGCAGGCATTTACACACATTTGGAAGAACCTCCCGTATGTCATTACAGGCAAAAAGACTTCCCCGCAATTGCTTGAAGAAGCTCAGAAGCTTGTAAAATAAATAGTTACAACATAATTTATTATACGGAACATGGTGGGAAACCACCATGTTTCCTTATAATGGCCAATTCACATAAATGCACGGCAGAATCCATACAGCCAATTTCCCTACCGGGAAACCGGCAATATAGAATTTTATCGTGCGGGATTACAAGGGGGTAGACCACATGGTGCTAAAAAGTAAAAAATATATATTTATATTCCTTTTTCCGGCGATGCTGCTGATCACAATTTTTCTTTATTATCCGCTGGGTAAAACCGTTCAGTACAGTTTTACCGATTACTCTGAATGGTCGCCCGTATTTAATTATATCGGTTGGGAAAACTTTCACAGGCTCTTTACAGATTCCATAATAGGCAAGTCGCTGATAAACACATTGATCCTCCTTGTGGGCTGTGTTGTTGTGGAGGTAGGTGTTGCTTTAATCCTGGCAGTCCTGGTTGACTCCATCAAAAGGGGCTTCCGATTTTTCAGAATGGTATTTTTCTTTCCGGTTGTCATATCGGGCTCGGCAATAGGTCTTATGTTTTATCTTGCTTTTCAGTATGATTACGGGTTAATGAACAATATAATTGCCGTTTTCGGCATGGAAAAGATAAACTGGATAACTGAAAACAGTGCAATGTATCTGGTTTTGATACCGGTACTCTGGCAATATGTGGGTTTCTATTTCGTTATATTCCTCACAGCAATAGCAAATGTTCCCGCAGATATTTACGAGTCGGCAGAACTAGACGGTATCACAGGCTTTAAAAAGACAATATACATTACAATTCCAATGATCCAGGAAGTAATAGTTACATCTCTAGGACTGGTCATAGCAGGTTCACTGAAAGTATTTGACATAGTATTTGTCATGACCAACGGAGGTCCGCTGGATGCAAGCCAGTTATTAAGCACTTACCAGTATCAGCAGGCCTTTGTATATAATAACCAGGGCTACGGCAGTGCTATTTCGGTATTGATCATAACACTGGGTCTGATTATTTACATAGTTACAAATAAACTGGCACAACAAAAAGAAGGACTTTATTAGAGAGGCGGAGCGATTATGGAGAGTAAAAACAAATTGATACCTGTAAGAGGTATTTATAGAATCAAGGGCTCCAAATTGATTACTTATATAGTTTTATCTTTATGGGCCATAACCACCATAGCACCTCTGGTGTGGATATTTATAAACGCATTTAAAAATAACGATGAAATAATAGGCAGTGCCTTTTCACTGCCCAAAGCTTATTTGGACAGCGGAACCATTTTTCAGAATTTCGAAACCCTGAAAAGATTCTCGGAGAACAATATATTCAGAGGTTTCAAGAACAGCCTGATCATGTCGGGAAGTACCCTGCTTCTGATATTGATACTTGGAAGTATGGCTGCCTTTGTTCTGGCAAGATTCAAATTCCGCTTCACAAAGGCTGTTAAGGCGTATCTTGTGGCAAGTATGCTGATACCACAGTTCGCAGTTATAGTCCCGAACTTTGTTATTATGAAAAACATCGGCGATATATTTGAAGGTTTCCAGGGCTCTTATCTGACTGTTATTATTCCGCAGGTTGCAGGATTAATGAATTTTGCAATACTTATGCTTACCAGCTTTATGTCAGGGCTGCCCAAGGAACTGGAGGAAGCCGCATTAATAGATGGCTGCAGTATACCGGGCATATTCACCCGGATCACCATACCGCTTACAATACCTGCTCTTGTATCTGTTGGAATAATGGAGTTCCTATGGTCCTACAACGATTTGCTGACACCCCTGGTTTACCTCAGCAAGAGAAATATGCCGGTAACGGTTCTCATTTCACAGGTTCAGAGTTTGTACAGCACGGATTACGGAGCAATGATGGCGGCTATTTTCATTACCGTTCTGCCTGTTTTAATCCTTTATTTCATATCACAGGAATATGTAATAAAGGGGATGACAGCCGGAGCAGTCAAAGGATAGACCTGACTTTGGAGAAATGTAACAATATTTATGGGACATGGAGGTTTATAATGAAATACGGATATTTTGACAATGAAAATAGAGAATATGTAATTGAAAGGCCGGATGTTCCTGCGTCATGGACCAATTATCTCGGAGTGAAGGATATGTGTGCGGTTATTTCACATAATGCCGGCGGATATCTTTTTTATAAAAGTGCACAGCATCACAGGATAACGCGTTTCAGGCCAAACGGCGTCCCCCTTGACAGGCCCGGACATTACGTCTATCTGAGGGATGACGAAACCGGCGACTACTGGTCGGTATCCTGGCAGCCTGTTGCCAAAGACCTGAAATATTTTCAGTGCAGGCACGGATTGTCCTATTCAAAATTCAGCAGCACCTACGGCGGTATCGGCGCTGAACAGACCTTGTTCATACCGGTCGAGGACGATGTGGAGCTCTGGGATGTAAAAATAAAAAACAATTCGGACAGGAAAAGGAATTTAAGTATTTTTTCCTACTGCGAGTTTTCCTTCAATGAGATAGAGATTGACAATCAGAACCATCAGATGAGCCTCTATTGTGCCGGTTCCAACTACGGTGACGGAATAATCGAATATGATTTGTTCTACGTTCCGGGGGCCTACCATTATTTTGCTTCAAATTTTGAACCCGACAGTTTTGACTGCTTAAGGGATAAATTCATAGGAAATTACAGGACCGAAACCAACCCTGCGGCGGTTGAACTGGGACAGTGCGGAGGAAGCAGCGAACTGGGGGGGAATCACTGTGGTTCACTGCATAAACGGATTATTCTGGAACCCGGAGAGGAAACAAGAATTGTATATATGCTGGGTGAAGGAAACCGGGACTGCGGAAGGATAATAAAACAAAAATATTCCAATATTGAAAATGTGGATAAAGCCTTCACCGAGCTTAAAAAATATTGGGACAGAAAGCTGAAGATCCTGCAGGTACATACGCCCAATGAAGGCATGGATACAATGCTCAATACATGGAATCTTTATCAGGCCGAGACAAATGTGGTCTGGTCGAGATTCGCCTCCTTTATAGAGGTGGGAGGCAGAACCGGTCTGGGCTACAGGGACACTGCCCAGGATGTCATGTGTATTCCACATTCAAATCCTGCCAAGTGCCGTCAGAGAATCATCGAACTCTTAAGAGGGCAGGTGAATATGGGATATGGCCTGCACCTTTTCGATCCTGACTGGTTTGACCCAGAAAAGAAAAACAAGCCTAAAATCAAATCACCTACAATTGTTCCCGAGCCGGATCTTTCAAATATGATACACGGTCTGAAGGATACCTGCTCGGATGACGCCCTGTGGCTGGTTCCGGCTATATGTGAATATATCAAGGAGACCGGAGAGGCTGTACTTCTGGATGAAAGGGTAACCTTCGCAGACGGCGGAGAGGCCACGGTTTATGAGCATATGAAGCGCATTCTGGATTTCTCGGCCCAACAGGTCGGGGCCACCGGAATATGCAAGGGACTCAGGGCTGACTGGAATGACTGTCTGAACCTGGGCGGAGGTGAGAGCGCAATGGTATCCTTCCTGCACTATTGGGCCCTACAGGCCTTCCTGGAAGCAGCCCGCTTTGCGGGACGGCAGGAGGATGTGCAAAAATACGGCACAATGGCTGACAAGGTGAGGAATTCCTGTGAAAAGGAACTTTGGGACGGACAATGGTATATCCGGGGGATCACTGCCAAGGGTGACAAAATAGGCACTAAAGAGAGCCGGGAGGGCAAGGTGCATCTGGAATCCAACGCATGGGCTGTAGTTTCGGGTGTTGCCGGCAAAGAGCGGGCCCTGTCCTGTATGGATGCCGTTGATGAATATTTGTACTCCGACTTTGGCATTCATTTGAACAGTCCTTCCTTTACACAGCCCGATGACGATATTGGTTTTATAACCAGGGTTTACAGAGGAATAAAGGAAAATGGAGCCATATTCAGCCATCCCAACCCCTGGGCCTGGGTGGCAGAGTGCAAGCTGGGCAGGGGCGACAGGGCAATGAAATTTTATAACGCCCTGCTGCCGTATAATCAGAATGACATGATAGAGATCCGCGAGGCCGAGCCATATTCCTACTGCCAGTTCATAATGGGAAGGGATCACACGGCCCATGGAAGGGCCCGCCACCCGTGGCTGACAGGCAGTGCAGGCTGGGCATACTTTGCTGCTACCAGATACATGCTGGGCATAAGGCTGACTTTTGACGGCATGGTCATAGATCCCTGTATTCCTGAAAGCTGGGAAGGTTTCCAGGCCGACAGGAGCTGGAGAGGTGCCGAATATAGGATCAGTGTCAGAAATCCCGGACGTGTTCAGAAGGGAATCAAATATATCAAGCTGAACGGACGGCTGATAGAGGATGCTATTCCGCCACAGCCCGAAGGAACGGTAAATATGGTTGAGGTTATAATGGGGTAAAGGAGAAAGGTTGGATATATATGATTAAATTTGGTACAGGTGGTTGGAGAGCAATAATCGGGGAGGATTTCACAAAGCAGAATGTCAGGCTGCTGACACAGGCGGTTGCCCAGATGATGGCAGAGCAGCAGTGCACTGAAAACGGATTTGTCATCGGCTATGACAGGAGATTTCTCTCGGACAAGGCGGCGAAGTGGATGTCTGAAGTTCTGGCAGGAAATGGGATACAGGTGTATTTTATAGAAAAGGTGGCGCCCACACCTCTTGTAATGTTTACCGTGAACAGACGTGATACCTGCTATGGGGCCGCGGTAACTGCCAGCCATAATCCTGCCGACTACAACGGAATCAAGGTATTTACAAGGGGCGGGAGAGATGCCTCGCAGGAAGTAACGGCGAATATAGAGCATTATATAGATAAAATTGACGTCAGTACCATAAAGGATATTGATTTTTGTACCGGAATTGAAAATGGGAGCATCAAAGTGATAGACCCCTTTAATGAGTATATCGACACTATTATCAATATGATAGACATGGAGGCCATAAAGGGAAGAAACCTTAAGATACTGCTGGATCCAATGTTCGGAGTATCAAAGACCTCACTTCAGACAATACTGATAACCGCAAGGTGTGAAGTGGATATAATAAATGACAGGCATGATACACTGTTTGGAGGCAGACTGCCGTCTCCCAGCTCCCATACTCTGCAGCGCCTGAGAGAAATGGTGGTGGAAAAGGGCTACGACCTTGGCATAGGCACTGACGGTGACGCCGACAGGCTCGGGATAATTGACGAAAAAGGCAACTTTATCCATCCCAACAGTATTCTGGCGCTGCTGTACTATTACCTGCTTAAATACAAAAAGTGGACCGGTGGAGTTGTACGCAACGTTGCAACCACACACTTGCTGGACAGGATAGCAAAAGGGTTCGGGGAGACCTGTTATGAGGTTCCGGTGGGATTCAAGCATATCAGCTCCAACATGGAAAAGTACGACTGCCTCATAGGTGGAGAAAGCAGCGGGGGCTTGACCATAAGAGGACATATCAGCGGAAAGGATGGAATATTCGCTGCCAGCCTGCTCATTGAATTGCTGAGTGTGACAGGCAAGAGCCTGTCACAGCTGCTTGAGGAGATACATGGCAGCTTCGGCTGCTCCTATATGACCGAGAAGGATTTCAAGTTCAGCTATGCTGAGAAGGACCGTCTGATGAAGCTGCTTTTTGATCAGAAGAAGTTACCTGAGTTCAATTACGAGGTGGAAAGAGTCAGCTATATGGACGGCGTAAAGGTGTATTTTAAAAACGGCGGCTGGATCATAACCCGCTTTTCAGGCACAGAGCCCCTTCTCAGGATTTTCTGTGAAATGGAAAATGAGGAGATGGCTGTTGCAGTAAGCAATATTATGAAGGAGTTTTTGAATATTCTATGATTATTTGATTGGATGGAACGAGATAAACAAAAAATCCCTGGGGGACTATCCCAGGGATTTTTTTAACTGCTTAAACGGTGGTCATATTCAAACGGTAGTTAAGCACTGACGATGAATCAATTCCGTATACTTTGATGTAATATTTACCGGGAGACAGGGTCAGGGTGCATTCATCGGTAACACTGGAAATACTTTTTCCGTCGGCACTGCATATTTGAAACTTGTACGACAAGTCTGAGGATGGACTGTAAAGCTTTATTTTTTGGGTTGATGTCTGAGTAATACTGAATTTATACCAGTCTATATCTCCCAAGGGGCTAATTGTAGCTTCCAGGCTGCCGTAAAAATCAGAGGCAAGCTCAAGAGTATCGTTGTATTCGTATGCATCTCCCCCATGATAAGGAAGAACAGGGGTGGTTACTGAGCCCGTGGCTTTTACCGATAAGGTATAGTCGCTGCTGCTGGAATAGCCTGAGCTGTTTCTAACACATATATAATACTGCTCTTGTACCTCCATGGATTTTGTTATGCTCTCATCTGCATTGCCGGATGCCGTGGAGTAGCTTATCAGATTTCCTTTGGCATCATAAAGATATAAACCATAATCACAGCCGCTTGGAATATCGCTCAGAGTAATGACTCTGGTTCCGCTGTACATAATTGACATCCTGTAGAAGTCCACATCGGAAAAGGTGGAAATTTTGCCTTTAATAATACTGCCGGAAGATATTGTATTGGCATTGGCCATGGTATCATTGGGTTCGGTTTCATTTGATGCAGCAAATACTGTACTTGAGAAAGAGATGGATAACAAAAGCGCAAAACAAATTAATACTGGTATGATTTTTTTCATTAAGTGACCTCCTGAAAATTTTAAGTTTGATTGATGACTGTTGGAGCTGGGCTTTAAGTTGTAATTTGAAATAAGTTTTTCCTCCAATTATTAGTAGATTTTTTGGAAATGCATTCCCTGAATGACTGTTTTCTATTCGAATAGTGTACTTGAGCTCATGTATACATTATAATTCATTTACCCATTTTTTCCAAACCCCGTATAAGAGTGAACCTGTCCCAATAGTTAAATTTTCAAGCATTATGGGACTTTCATAATCGACGATATTTTAAGAAAACCAGAGCTAATTTCCCATAACCGGCTGTGGGAAAAGCCGATAAATGGATACTTTCAGAAACCTTCTCACAAAAACGGACAAAATTTCAGTCCGTTTTTGTGGTTTTTATTTTTTGTTTAGTGTAGTATACAAATAATTTTAGAGTATATATTATTCATCATTCAAAATTCTCATATTACTTCCAGACTCCTTGCGGCATTGATCAGGAAATCCTGAACATTTGTCACTATGCTGTTGACGCTGAGACTGCCTCTGTCATGAAGCTTTCCGACTGCAAACTCCGAAATATCTATAGTATAGAAGTAAACCGGGCGCAGCTTGCCTTCACATATCTGCCATGAGGGGGTCATATTGCCGGTGGCTATGGTGTGAAGCTGTGTAGCGAGTGCTATTACGGTTGTTGCCTTCATGATGTGCCGCCTCATGGCATCCTGGGCTTCGTAAACATTTCCGATCACTCCGGGCAGGGGACCGTCGTCACGGATGGAACCCGCCAGAACCAGCGGAACATTTTTCCTGACACAGGAGGCAACTATGCTGTCACTCAAATTGTTTTGGGTTACAAAAGTCTCTATGGAACCTGCACACCTTACCCTGTTGATTGTCTCAAGATGGTGGTAATGGCCGTTGTAGTACAGTTCCTTTGTGTATATATCCTGCCCGAGACCGGTATGGAACAGGCCGGCTTCAAGATCGTGGGTCGCCAATGCATTTCCTGCAAACAGCGCATCAACGTAACCATGTTCAATGAGACCGGACATGGATCTGCGGGCGTCAAAATCAAAGGCTACAGCCGGCCCAAGCACCCAGACTATGGAACCATGTTCACGGTCGTGCCTGAGAATATCATATAACTGATCATAATCTCTTGAGTAGGAGGATTCCCTCGACTTTCCCGTACGGAAAGCGAAGCTTTGCACTCTTCCGTTATTATTTTCCTTAAAAGCATCATAATGAATGAAGACTCCGTTTGAAAGATCTTCCTCTCTTCCAACTACAACAGCTTCATCCTTCCCAACCCTTCTTGCTTCAACGGCATAAGGCTTCCCATCCCTGACAACAACAGCACAGTCCATTCGGGGAGCATTTATAAGCTCCCAGCTGCTTCCTATTTTAAAGTATTCAGGGTAAATTGTTGTTGCATAGAAATTATCAGGCAAGAGTCCGTCGCCCGGTGCGGGTACCGTATTTACAACCGGGGCTGCTTCGAAGATCGCTTTACTGAAATCAGGTACTGTGTATTCTGGAAGTTTAAACAAATTGGTCATCCTCTCTGAATTTGATTATTTTATGTTAACTTGTTTTATTGATTTACTTTGCTGAATAATATAAACATTGTATCAAGTCAAGTAATGATTTTAAAGACTTTATTATTATTTGCAAAGACTTTAATTAATAAAAAAGTAATTTGACAGCCGGCGGAAAATGAAATGAAAAAATCCCCGGGAAGAGATCCCAGGGATTTTTAACTGCCTTAAACGGTAGTCATTTGCAAACGGTAGTTGAGCACTGACTCGGAGTTATAGCTGAAAACTTTGATATAGTAAGTACCGGGACTTAAAGTTACGGTGTAATCACCGATACCGCCGTCCGAGCAAACATAACCGCCGTTGGCATTGTATATTGCAAAGTGGTATGTCAGATCTGTAGAAGGATTATAAAGCCGAAAATGCTTGGCTGAGGTTTGAGTTACGCTGAATCTGTACCAGTCCACATCTCCCAAAGGATGAATATTGGCTTCCAGGCTGCCGTAAAAATCAGAGGCAAGCTCAAGAGTATCGTTGAATTCATATGCATCTCCGCCATGAACAGGAGGGGTAGTCGGTGGGTTGGTAGAACCTGAACTTTTCACTGACAATGTATAATCACTGCTTGCGGAATAACCGGAATAGCTCTTTACGCAGACATAATAAGTGCCGGCATTCAGGGTATTGGATATGTTTTCATCTGTATTGCTTCCGGCTGTTGATGACCTGATAAGACTTCCTCTATTATCATAAAGGTATAAATCATAATCACAGCCGCTTGGGATGGTGCCGAGCGAAATATTTATGTTTCCGCTTGCTGTTAGCTGCAGCATGTAGTAATCCAGATCGGAAGAGGTTGAAATTTTACCGTTGACAGTATCTCCGGGTCTGAGTGGACTAGCAGTGGTCATGGTATTATTGGGTTCGGTTTCATTGACTGCTGCAAACACGGTACATGAAAAAGAGATGGATAACAAAAGTGCAAAACAAATTATAAAAGGTAAGAATTTTTTCATTAATTGACCTCCGGTTTTTTTTGATTGATGCCTGTTGAGGCAAGGATTTGGATTGTAATTTAAAATAATATTTTTCCTCCATTTGATTGTAAAATTTCCAGAAATGCATTTCCTGATTGAGTTTCTTCAAATTTGAATTGTGAACTTGAGCTCTGTAATTATTATAATTCATTTGCCCCATTTTTCCAAATCCGGTATAGGGGTGAACCTGTCCCAAAACCTGATTTTTTGGGCTTTCAGGGGCCTAGATAATCCGCGATATTTTAAGAGACAGGGAGCTGCCTGGCCGTAAATGGCCCCGGGAAAAGCAATTATACCGGCTGTTTGCAGGTTCTCTAAAATAAAAAACTTTCGACAGCAGACAGCAAAAAACAATTAATCCTACTTTGCCCTTTTTATTAAAGCAAGGTTAAAAAAGTTAAATTGATGTTTAACCCATAAGGTTTTTTGCTGATATGTGTCTAAATTCTTTTGAAATTATCCCCAGAAAGTGACAAATAATTTCTGATTGCTGAATTATAATCATTCTGCATGCTAAACGACACTGCAGTTGTCACTTAAGATAAACACGGGGGGTCACATATGATGAAAACAGAATCGCTTCCATACAAAAATTTTGGAGGTCATGGATCGGCAACACATCAAAAGGGTAAAACCGGTAAGGCAGCAGCTATTCTGGAATATCTGAATAAAACCAATCTTATAATTATACCTGCGGCTTTTCTTCTGGGAAGGATATCACTGCTGGGAGGGTTGATGCCGTTTGGGATCGCTCTTTACGCAGCCACTCTGGGTCTCAATATAAACAGGATAATGATATCAATCGCAATATTTGCAGGAATGCTGACATCGGGGGCTACCGTTCAGCTGTATACCGCAGTTGTAGCCATGCTGCTGTTTAATGCCATTAACATTCCCTTTAAAAAGAGCGCAGGCTCGCATTTAAGGGTTGGAATAATTGCTTTTATCGGAGTTCTGATACCTGAAATGGTATTGACATATCTGCAGGGCTTCTTAATGTATGATGTTTTGAAATCCATCATAAACGGATTTATAATCTTTGCGCTGGTGTTTGTTTTTAAAAATGTATTGGAGGTCCTGGGGAACCCCTCCAGAAGATACTCCCTTACAAACGAGGAAATACTGAGCATTGCCATAGCCTGCGCGCTGGCGGTGGGAGGTCTGGGCGGATGGAATATTTTCGGAGTCAGTCTCAAAAATATTTTGTGTATCATAATAATCCTGGTTTTCAGCTTTAAAACAGGAGCGGGAAACGGAGCGGCCATAGGGGTGATTGTTGGGACCGTCATAAGTATTTCCTCCAATTCATCCCCAATTATCATAGCTTCTTATGCATTTTGTGGATTACTTGCAGGAATTTTAAAAAATATGGGGAAAATCGGCTCCTGTGTGGGGGTTTTAATGGGAAATGCGATCCTTACCTTTTATACCAACGGGTCTACCGAGGTTCTTGTATTTCTGTATGAAATAATTGTCTCAATCGTCATATTTATGCTCATACCTGAAAAAGCCATGGATGCGGTTGTAACAAAATTTGATAAAAGCCTGGTTGCAAGAGGGGACAAAAAAGGCTACAGCGCAAGAATCAAGGAGATAACAGTTGAGAAATTGAACAAGTTCTCCAGGGCATTTTCTGAAATGTCCAGGACCTTTGATGAAATTTCCGAGACAAAGGCAATAACTGAAAAACATGATATCACCGCCATATTCGACAGGGTGGCAGACAGGGTCTGCAAGGATTGCAGCCTGTGTGTCCATTGCTGGGAGCATAACTTCTGCAATACATATCAGGTCATGTTCAAAATAGTTGAAAAATTGGATGGAAAGGGTTGGATAGAGCAAAATGACATTCCTCAATATTTTCTTGAGAGATGTGAGAGGGTGGATGATTTTGTGCTGGCGGTGAATAATGTTTTTGAGCTTTTCAAGGTTGATATGGTATGGCGGAGCAAAATCGGTGAGAGCAGGGGGCTGGTATCCCAGCAGCTCAAAAGTATGTCTACAATAATTTCCAACCTGGCTAACGAATTAAATACCGATATCTGTTTTAAAGAAGATTTGGAAAATCAGATCGTACTGGAATTGACAAAGGCCGGAATAAAACATGCGGATGCCGTGGTATATGAAAACAAATTCGGCAAGTATGAAATGACCCTGACTTACAAAGGCTGCGGGGGAAAGAGAAGCTGCATAGGCTGTGTTGAAAAAACCGTTACAGAGGTTGTAGGGCGAAAAATGATCAAAGAGGGAAGTGATTGTGCTCTTAATCCTAAAACAAATACCTGTACCATTAAACTGGTGGAGGAAGAAACCTATAAAGTTATAACCGGTGTGGCGAGGGTGTCGAAGAATGAAAAATATGTTTCAGGGGATAATTACACTTTTTTAAATACAGGCGACGGCAAATACATAGCGGCGCTGAGTGACGGTATGGGAACAGGGCATAAGGCCTGTATGCAGAGCAAGGCCACTGTAAATCTCATAGAACAGTTTATGGAGTCTGGTTTTGACAAGGATACAACTGTTAAGCTGATTAATTCAATACTTGTTTTAAGAGCCACTGACGATTCCTTTGCAACAATAGATATATCTGTTGTAGACCTGTACGAAGGAGAGGTTGAATTCTGCAAGGTAGGTGCGGCTCCTACTTTCATAAAGAGGGAGGAATATGTTGAAACAGTGCGTGCTGCTTCTCTTCCGGCTGGTATTTTAAGTGAGGTTGAAGTGGAGATGATACATAAGAAAGTTGGCAACGGAGACTTTTTAATAATGTTATCCGACGGGATAATTGATTCCTTCAAAGACTGCCAGGACAGTGTAAAGGAGGTTCAAAATATTTTACAGGGCATGGATACCAGAAATCCGCAGAAAATGGCTGATGACCTGATGGATGAAGCCATAAGCCGCTGTCAGAATAATGAGCCTGCTGACGATATGCTGGTGCTGGTATCAAAAGTGTGGAAGTCCAAATAAATCTGATATTATTTTGCTGTTATATCGATGTCATGCATAAAAATGTTAAAATTCCACAAACTACCCATAATCAGAGTTCTTTGGAGGATGCTATGTTTTATGGAAGATCTAAGAAAGTAATAATTATCAAAGATATTCATTCAAATTTATTTGAGGAGGCTATTCTGGTGTTAAAAGAAGATAAGGAGCTGGAAAAAGCAGCGGGCAGCAAGTTGACCTCCGCCAAAAATCCTGATGTAAAAAACGATTTTATTCTGAAGGAGGCAGAGTTAATTATTAATAACTACATTAAGGATAACAAGGGTAAATTTAGTCCTCCAAAAAGGAAGGATCGGTTAAAATCCAAATCCAGGTTCATGAAAAACCTTTTAATTAATTCCGCTTTGTTCGGGAGTATAGCAGCAGTGATTTTTATTTTAATAAAGTTGTTTTTATAAGGTTTGCTCTATTGATTTTCCTTTACCAAATAAGATATATTATTATAAGTAAACTCATTTTGTGTTAAGGAGCAAATGATGAAATTTAAAACCTCTAAAATAATAGATTTTTTTCTGCTGCAAAAAGATTTTTATTCAAAATTGACTGATAAGAATATGTGGCTATACATAGGCATTGCTCTGGTAGGCATACGTGACGTGGGTCTGGGAGTACTTGGAGTTAACCTTGATACCTCTGATAAAGTCAGCGTTGTTTTCAATATCAGAACAGGTGCGCTTCTTTTTTTAGCCGCTTTGGTAATTGGACTTGTGGATGTAATTTGTTTTTCCTATCCGGTCTTCGATATTATAAAGCATTTCAAAAAGAGAAGCGACAGCAATTCGATGGCTATGGGAGTGTCTTACTCCAGCCTGCTGACAAAGGTTATGAAAGTATACATAGTCGTAAATATCATCGTCACTCCCATAAATCTGCTGGGGTATTACACTTTGCAAATGAGCAGTAGTTATAAGTCTTTGGCGCTGTTATATATCACCGCGGTATTGGATATTTTGGCATACTTCTGGTTTAACGGAGCCATTACGCGCGGTCTATGCGTATTATTCAAACTTCCGACAAGTGTAAGGAGCCTGGTGTTTATGCTGGTATTTCTGTGGAATGCGCTGCTGAGCGAGGCATTGGGGCTTTTATTCACACAGGTCATTACCAGGCTGTAATCAAGTCTGCCGGATACACAGCCCATACATAAGTGCAACCGCAGTTTAATAGTTTAATACCGCAGATATTTAGATACTTTGTGTTGTAATGTGCTTAAGAATAGTCTATAATATATCAGTAAATAAAAATGTCTCGGTAGTCTAATGGATAGGACGGTGGATTCCGGTTCCACTGATACGGGTTCGATTCCTGTCCGGGACGCCAAACGCCAGAATTTAAATAGTTCTGGCGTTTTTATTTAAAAATATTTAAAATGCAGGTTGAAAAATGAAATACAAAATGTTGTTTGTTGAGAGAGATAAATATTACTCCATTGGAATTTTTTGCTGTTTTGAATTAAACAGTGGGAAGGACAGATGACTCTCTATATCATTTATCCTTCCACTGTATCAAATCATCAATAAGTTTTAAAACTACTTTTTGGTCATCAACACTTCGACTGTTCAATTTACTTATAATACTGAAAAGTACCGAAGTATCACGATATTCGGAATCATTGCCAAGAACTCTGAATAGTTCCTCAAGTGTAGTACCTAATGCACTTGTAACCTTTTCCAGACTCTCAAGAGTTACGTTCTCTTCGCCTCTTTCCAGCCGCCCCATATGCGACGGATGTAAATTTGCTCTATGTGCCAATTCTTCCTGGCTCCATCCTTTTGAGGTTCTTAAATTTCTTATTCTGTCTCCAATTATTTTTACTGTATCTTTCATTGTCTCACCTCTAAAGACAAAATAACGGTTATTTTAACAAAACACAACGCCCTATGAAGTACACAAAACTTAAATATATACCGTATAAGTGCTGACGATTATACAATAATTTACTACACTTTAGGATAATGGTTATTAAAAGCTTAGCACAATTAATCAGTGAAAAGGAAAACACTATGCAGCAATGCTGCTATCCAGGATATTACTGCAGCTGCTTTATACCAGGTCTTCGGGCTGTTTGCCCGGCTCTATCAAAACCCTTGATCTGCGGGTTTGCTGCAGGGCACCGGTATGAAAAACAGGAAGTACAACATTGATATTATTAACAGGTATGAATATGGGAGTATTGCCCTCAGCATCTGATAATACGATTAGCCCGTATTCATTTTTATATATGGTTCCCGAAGCGGTGATGTTTGAACCCGCATATATTGTAACGTCGGTATCGGGCGGAAGATATTCGTAATATGAGGTTATCAGGTTTGTATCAAAGCCGGGCGTAAATTCCTCCGGTGGCGGAAGATAAGTTATCGAGGGATTATAAACCGTCCCGTCTCCGGTATAGACGGCAGTTATCGCATTAAGCGGGATTGCCTCCTGCTGTCCGGCATCCGTAAGGATAAATATTGCACCGTAAGTTCCGGCAGATGATTTATAAAGCTGATATGGTGTACCGGTTACCGAAGCTGCTACCAGACCTCTTGTGAAAACAGTCATAGTGTTGGCAGGATAATATATAATAAGCTGTTCAATAATATTGGCCAGCTGTGCATAGCTGAAGTTCAATCCTGTGGCTGTAAAGGGCGATTCTGTGTAGGTGATGGTCAATGTGGGGAAATAGGGCTCATACCCAATGTTGTTTGTGGCAAACTGAACTTCTGTAATGCCATCGGAATTTGCAAGTGCAATGCCAAAGTTCTGGGATCCGCCCAGCCACTCATTTACAATTCCTGTTATGTCAATGTGTATTGTAGTGTATAGATCAGCTGTACCGACATCGTACTGATACTGTGTGGGAGCAAAAGGCGGCTGGGTAGTATAGGTTACAGTATTTGTGTCATAGTCCGAGGTTACTCTGTTTACCACTATAGGGCTGGGGTTTGTGCCGGATTTGGTTATGACCGCCAGGTTGAGCCGGGCACTGTCCACTGTCAGTACCGATAGCTGTGGCAGGGGAATTTTCAGCAGTCCTGTACAGTTTTGAAAATTGGGGTCGGCACCGATATTCAAAAGAGGGTAAAATGAATAATTGGTGTTTGGCTCACCGGAAGCAACAAATGTTGTTTGGGGGATATTAACCGTTATTGTCGGCATATGTTGTACCTTCTTTCATAGTGGATTTATGTACTGTTATAAGGTCATTCTATACTATGACTATATTTACATAATATGTCTAAGATACTCCTATGTTGCAAAAACTAATTTTTGTGTCATTAATACAGGGTTCTACTGCGGAGTTCTTTACTTGTTTCCGAAAATTCTGTTACAATAGGAATGTTGATTTTGAAGGAGGATTTCTTTTGAGGATAGGAAATGTTGAATTGAAAAACAGAGTTTTTCTGGCACCTATGGCAGGGGTCACTGATATGCCCTTTAGAGTGCTCTGCAAGGAACAGGGCTGCGGCTTGGTCTATACCGAGATGGTCAGCGCAAAGGGTATGCATTACCTGGATGAAAAAAGTGCAAGGCTGACGCTGCTTGATGAGAAGGAGAAACCGGGAGCGGTTCAGATATTTGGTTCCGAGCCGGAAATAATGGCAGAAGTTACAGAAAAATTAAATGCTTCGGATGCAAGTATCATTGACATAAATATGGGCTGTCCGGCTCCTAAAATCACTAAAAACGGAGAGGGCAGTGCTTTGATGAAGAGGCCTGAACAGGTTGGGAAAATAGTCAGCGCTGTTGTAGGAGCGGCAAACAAACCAGTCACGGTTAAAATCCGAAAGGGCTGGGATGAATGCAGCGTAAATGCTGTTGAAATAGCAAGGATTGCAGAGGCCTGCGGAGCCAGCGCAGTCACGGTTCATGGCAGGACCCGCGAGCAATATTACAGCGGAAAGGCCGATTGGGATATTATAAGGCAGGTCAAGCGGGCCGTTTCCATACCTGTTATCGGGAATGGGGATGTTACCGGCCCTGCAGAGGCTAAACGGCTGCTGGAAGAAACAGGCTGTGATGCGATAATGGTGGGAAGAGGTGCACAGGGGAACCCGTGGATTTTCAAGCAGATAAACAGGTATCTGGAAGAGGGAGTTTTTACTGCTCAACCAACTGCCGGGGAAAAAATCGATACTATCATAAGGCATATGAATATGCTGATAGAACACAAGGGAGAAAGGACCGGAATTCTTGAAATGAGATCCCACATCGCCTGGTATATAAAAGGTATGAGAGATGCTTCGGTCACAAAACAAAAGATATTTAAGATGAACGACAAGGATGAAATAATCAGTCTGCTGCAGGACTTCCTTCTGCATCAGTAGCCTTTGAATCAAGGATATACTTGTCAAGTATATCTTCAATGCCTGAAACAACCTGCTTCGCGCATTTTTTTTGAAAATCGCCGGCAGTTAAAAGTTTCAGGTCTTTTTTATTTGACATGAAACCTATTTCAAGCAGCAGGGCCGGCATTTCGGTATGCCGTAAAACATACAGGTTGGGACGCGGCATAATGTCTCTGTTTTTCATGCCTAATTCCTTTATTTTAGACTGCATTATTTTGGCCATATCCTTTCCGTTCGGGGAGTAGGGATTGTACGCAGTCAGTATTCCGCTCTGGGCCGAATCGGTAAAAGAGTTGTTATGGATGCTTATAAACAGCCTGCCTTTCTTTTCATTGGCAATTTGGGCCCTGTCTTCAAGACTGACATAGATATCCTCTGTTCTTATCATGTAATAGTCAATGTTTTTTTCTATCAGCAATCTTTCAATTTCAATAGAAATGTCCAGAACTATGTCTTTTTCATTGATATCGCCTGCCATGGCCCCGGGATCCCAACCGCCGTGGCCGGGGTCTATAACTACCAGGGGAGGTTTTTCCTGAACTGTCTCCAGGGATGTTGACAATGAACCCGAGGGGTTCGGATTTTCTTTTTTTGCAAGGTAAGCGCCAATAATACCGATTATGGCCAGGGAAAGAAAAACAATTATAAATATAAGACTTCTTTGACTGAGCTTTCTACTTAATTTATCTATAATTTTGTTAACATCCATAAATTGGTGTTTACCCTCCGGAACAGATTAAGTTTTGAGTTATAAAATATTGGTATTAATGTATAATTATTTTATCACAATAATAATTAAAAAGGTTGCAGAACTGTAAATTCTGCAACCTTTTTATTATTTGCCGTTTTTTATTAAAATACTCTTCTTGCACCCACATATCGGTCTGAATAGTATGAACTGTTCAGACTGGATATGGTCACTCCTTTTGATGAGCTTGCGTGGATAAATTGTCCGCCTCCCATGTAAAAGCCCACATGTGACGGTCCTTGTTTATAAGTTGTAAAAAAGACCAGGTCTCCAACCCTTAAATTGCTCTTTGATACGCTCACACCTGCTCCGAACTGGTCTGCAGTAACCCTGGGTATACTGACACCGTTCTTTTTCAATACATACTGTGTAAAGCCTGAGCAGTCAAAGCCGCTGGGGGATTCGCCGCCCCAGACATAAGGCACGCCCATATAACTTTTCGCTGTGGCTATAACCGCACTTGCCTTTGAACTTGCAGCGGCAGTTCTGGTGGTTGTGCCCCTGGAAACCGTGGTTTTGGGTTTTGCTTTTGTTGTTTTTGCCGCTTTTGTTGTTGATTTCTTTACAGCGGCGCTTTTAACGGCAGTTGATTTTTTAGCAGCAGCAGTAGTTTTTTGTGGTGCTGCCGCAGGGACTGATTTTTTAACTTCAGCAGCTTGTTGGGTACCTGCTGTGGCAGCTGTGGCTTTCATAGCCGAAGCCGGGTTTGCTTCCATTGATTTTATAGCCAAATCTTCAGCTTTCATTGTTTCGGATTCTGATATTGTAAAATCCTGATTAGCCTGTGTTCCGACCTCCTGTATTTTGGCCGGATCGAGAATTTCCCTGTTATAGGTCAAACTCTTATAGACCGGGGCTATTGCCGTCAAGCACAGCACCAGAGCTATACCACTTGCTATTAATTTTTTATTCATATTGACCTCCCTAAAATGAAAGCCCCTGAAATGTACATTCATTTATACATCAAACAAAAATGTTTAGGGGTTATTTTTTTTAGCGCGTATTTTTCCAGCGCTTTTTACTTACCGGATATTTTTTTTGATAAACGGTTTATCGGCCGTCTGATAAGACCTTAATACCAAGGCCTGCTGACCTTGTACTAAATATTCAGTGTTTCAGCTGTAATACAAATGGTTTACATAAAACAGCCGATGGGCTTATTATAAGGGCCAGAATCGGGCCTATCAACCTGTAATTTATGGTAAACTGCTGGGAACCTAGAGTCATAAAAGCTTCACTTGGTCAATAAAATTAATCAAGGTACTATATTTTTGGAGGTGCTTATGACAAAAAAGACATTTATAACGGGTGCAATAATATTAATGGCTGCGGGTTTTGTAACGAGAATAATTGGGTTTATATATAGGATTTACCTGTCAAATTTAATCGGTGCCGAGGGAATAGGATTATATCAACTGATAGTACCTGTCTATTCTTTAATAATTCTTACACTTACATCAGGTGTGTCGATTGCAGTTTCAAAGATGATTGCCGAGCAGGCGGCACAGGGCAATTTCATCAATATAAAACGGATTTCGAAAGTCGGACTTGCGGGAGTGCTGGCCGGCAGCTCAATTTTATCCGTACTGCTCTACTTTAACATTGATTTTATAGTTAACTTTATATTAAAAGATGCCAGAACCTATACTTCTGTTCTTTTGATGATACCCTGCATACCGCTCATTGCGGCTGCGTCTGCATACAAGGGTTATTTCTACGGGATTCAGGAGGTCACACCTACAGCAATATCACAGATAGTTGAACAAGTGGTCAAGATAGCTATAATAATGGCACTTGCCGCCAGATTTCTTGAAGCGGGACTTGAATACGCATGTGCCCTGGCAACCGTGGGTATGGCTGTGGGAGAAATGTCGAATCTCTTTTTACTTGCGGTATATTACAGGTTTAAGAAGTACCCCCATATCACCCCGAAATCCAGACAGGGCATTATCCGGAAGAGGAAGCTGGTAGCTTCAATTTTAGCCTGTGCGGCTCCCATCTCCTTCAACAGGTTTATTATTTCAATGATGGCTGCCGCAGAAGTGATATTAATCCCCCAGAGATTACTGGCAGGTGGACTCAATCAGGTTCAGAGCATGGAGGCATACGGCAAGCTTACAGGCATGGCTTTGCCTCTCATAATGTTTCCCGCACTGGTAACAACTTCCCTTGCAACAACACTGGTACCTGCAATTTCCGAGGCCATATCGTTAAATAACTATGGCAGGGCCAATTACAGGATTTCAAAGTCCATACAGATAACCATGGTATTGGGCTTCGTTTTTATGGCCCTTTTTGCATGTTATCCGGACAAAATAGCCAACATGATCTATCCCGGACAGAATGTGGGATATACCCTATTTATGTTATCGTTTACCTGCATATTTATATACCTTTCACAGATACTTACCGGCATTATGAACGGACTTGGGAAACAGGGCCTTTATCTCATAAATTCAATAGTAGGCTCGGCAATAAGGATACTGTGTGTGTATTTTCTTATTCCGCAGCATGGCATACCGGCATACATACTGGGAGTGATAATCAGCGCCTTGATCGTATGCATACTCAATTTCATTACAATAATGAAGTGTACGGGAATGGCTCTTGATCTGAGGCACTGGGTGGTAAGGCCGGCTCTCGTCACAGTGCTCCTGTTCCTATTGAGCAATTACATATATAGTTTCTTCAACTTTCTTAAACTCCCGGTTATCTGGCAAACCCTTTTTGCAGTTGGCGCATATATTGTAATAGCACTTTTCCTTATGGCACTGGTGGGTGCTATAGATTGGAGAGAGCTGCTTCAACTGCTGGGGATAAGAAATAAAAAAGTAAGGAAATACAAGAAAATTTAAGATATATGAAGATAAAATTAAATAATTAAATAAATACTCAAAACAAAGGTCAAGGAAAGTCAAAATCAGTTTTGAAAAGTCAAAAAGAATGATTTAAAATATAGACACAAGGTCAAAGAAAGTCAAAATCAAAACAAAATTATAAAATATATTTATGGAGGTGTTTATATGTTTGGAATAGTTCCATTCAGAAACAACAAAATTCAGGAAAGGGGAAGTCTGTTCGACATAGACAGCATTTTCAACGACTTCTTCAATGATACTGCATTGGGATTTGCAGGTCATGCAATCAAGGCCGATGTAAAGGAAAATGAAAGGGAATACATTGTTGAGGCCGAAATTCCAGGTGTAAACAAGGAAGATATCAAACTGGATCTGAGGGATGACAGGCTTACAATTTCAGTGGAAAGGTCCGAGGAAAGCAAAGAGGAGAGAAATAATTATATCAGAAGGGAAAGAAGATATGGCTCCAGCAGCAGAAGCTTCTACGTAGAGAACGTAAAGCATGAGGCCGTATCCGCAAAATATGAAAACGGTATCCTCTCAATAGTCCTTCCAAAGGGCGAAGAGAAAAAGAAAAATAACAGAATTGAAATACAATAAAACAATCCCGGAAGAACTGTAACTGAGCTTAGTTGCGGTTCTTCCGGGTTTACATATCTTCAATAACAGAGGGTGCCTTTACCTGTTCTGTTCCATCCACCAATTTATGAGCTTCCTGGCAATGCTGGCATCGGACGGAAGCCCGGGGAGGTCATCCGCACTATACCACCCGGCATCGGTTATCTCAACACCGTCAACCTTTATATCCCCGCTGTCATACTCGGCGGTAAAACCCAGCATCATTGAATTTGGGAAGGGCCATGGCTGACTGCTCCAGTACCGGATATTTTTTACGCTGATACCAACTTCCTCATGGATTTCTCTCCGGACGGCCTCTTCCAGGGTTTCACCGGCTTCTACAAAACCTGCGATCAGGGAATACATGCCTTCCTTAAAGTGTCTGGCATGCGCCAGCAGCAATTGATCTCCCCTCCGAATAGCAGTTATCACAGCAGGACATATTCTGGGGTAGCTGATAAAGCCGCATTTGGGACAGATTTTAGCCCTTTCCCCTGAGAGGTCTTCGGTGGCCGAGCCGCATCTGCCGCAGAATTGATGGGTCTGATCCCAGGATACTATCTGATAGGCTTTACCTGCCAGTAAAAACAAGTCTTCAGTAATAAAATCATAAAGTGCCCGTAACTCCACAAACTCCATTCCCTCAGGGACCGGCTCCTCCGATGCAAGTTCTGCCGAATAACAGGGCTTCCCCTGCAGTAAACCCAGATACTGGGTCCTGACTGTCTGTGTGTTAAGCTGATATAAATCCCTGACATAAGGGATGGTATAACTTCCATCATCCTTTTTAACCAGCAATTTATTTGTGAAAAAAGCAAACCAGTGAGCTTCGGAATGGTTTATATCCGGAGCTGTCACAGCCGGCTCGTAATGTTTGTATATACTTTCTCTTTCCATAAAGTCTCCATTCTGCTGCCATGCAGCATTAAAGCAAGTAATAAAGCCTCTTGAATTCTTTATACATACAACAGCCATGCTGCGGTAAATATGTTTATAAAGCTTTCTTCCTACCCAAGAGACTCTTTTTAGGATAGCACAGATTGATTTCAAAATCAAAACCCTGTTCCGTTTACAGGAACAGGGTTTTGATGGGTAATTGATATTTATTTTTTACTTATTAGATATGTTTGTCAGTACATTGTTGGGACCTTTTTTCACATAGCCCAGGAATACACAAACCGCTACAATGGTCCAGAAATAGGTTGTAACTGACGGGGCATCAAAGTTGTTAAGAACAACATTGGTAACAAGAATTCCGACCATAGCGCCAAAGCCACTTTGTATCAGGCCCCTGGAGACCTTGTCCTCCACTTTGTAGGAGGCTCTTAGGGACCAGACAACTCCGTTGTAAAGGGCGACTAAAAATGTAACAAGTCCGAATATGCCCATTTCCACGGCTGCCTTTATATAATAGTTATCTACATAAAAGGCGCCCTTGACCTTGTTTATAGTGGCAACCGAACCGCCGAACTGGCCAAAGCCCACCCCAAAGAGCAGGTTGCTGTAGAACATTTCAAGTGCTTTGGGCCATCTGGCAAACCTTCCGCCAGTAAAACTGCTGATTATATAAGCCGGATCAAGCATATAATCAATTCTGGACCGTACCGATGATACCATGGTGTACGCAAGTATTGCCACAACAAATAAGCCGATAATGAGATAATATTTTCTGCTCAAAATGGAATAGATTATGAGAGCACAGCCCAGGGCGATCCAGGAGGAGCGGGAGCCTGTGAGCAATATGCATATACCCATTATTCCGCTGGCAGCAGTGTATAAAAACTTCTGTATCAAATCTTTCTCAGAGAATATCAGGGATATTGCAAGGGGTATCACCAGTGCCAACAGGCAGCCCAATACATTGGGGCTTCCTACGAAGGAAAAAACTCTGGGGCCGGAGGATACTTCCACCTTATCGGTCCAATAGGCCGGAGTTTCTACTTTTGCAATGTATTGGTATATACCGTGCAGTGACATAACCACACCTGTCAGAATCATCAGTTTTATAAGATTCTTGGCGCCGTCCTCTGACCTCAGCAGCTTGACTACAATGAAAAAGAAGAACATGTACTCAATAACTGCTCTGAGTCCGTCAAAGCCCAGACTGTCAAAGCCGAGCGTGTTAAGTGAGCCTATAGCAAATAATGCTATGCAGACTACAAAGAATATTATCAGTGAAAAGTCAACAGGCGTCCAGGCAAAATTGAAATCCTTCCGGTCGGCCACCCATCTGTAAAACCAGATGCCGACACAGAAAATAATCAGTAATTCATCCCAGAGTGAAACGAGAAAACTTATATTTGATACACCTGCCACAAAATATAATATGGGATAAATAGCTACAAGATAAGCTGCTCTTTCAAAATTTCTGAGAATGAATACCAGACCCAGGATACCAATAATACCGGCTACAACAAGCTTAGGCAGCACAAAGGCAGCGGCGCACAAAATCACTGCAAGGATAATAAAGCAGGCCAGGCCGCTCCATTTTCCGAAGATTTTTTTCCAGAACTGCAGCAGGCTCCGGCAGGCTTTGGTGAAGAGGCTGTTCTTGAAAGCTTTAGTATAAACATGATTTACATGTCCTGCAAACCTGTCCAGAATTTTTCCGAAAAAGGACAATATCCTGTATGTAACTGAAAAGGAATATTTCGGGGTTGAAGATATATAATTTTGTTTGGTTCTGTACAATAAACCGTGTTGATTCCAGGCTGCCACAGTTTCGACACATCTATTCAGAAAGCTGTTTCTGTAAGCATTGCCTATCACTTCATAAATAAATATGAGGAATCTGTAAATCAGGCTGTTTGAGACATATTTCCACACAATATGACCTCCTTAATTGAACTCAATAGCTTCTACAGTTCCCAGGGATTCAAAGGTACGGGTTTTCAAGGTAAAAGCCTTGCCCACTGAAATTTCCTGTGAATCAAGTCTGATTATTCCGTTGCCTCTGGCGGTTTTCATTGTAAACTTGGCAACCAGCTCTTTTCTTTTGGGATCAATCGAATATACTGCTTTTCCGTCGGCAGTATTTATGGGTACCTCAAGAGGCTTGAATTCTATTGATGTGATGTAGGCGTCCACCGGCTTAAGCAGGGAGATAAGCTGATCCTTTTCCTTTACGGCCTTCAGCTGCTCATCATTGCGGACTGCGGCCCTGAAAGTGACAGTTATGGTCTGCTGGCTTTCTTCACTTGTAATGGGTCCCACATCAGAGCCCATGGTCTTTAAAAGCACTACGGCACCGATCAGAAGAATCAAAACAATAACACTTAAATCAACAATGTTTATCAGTCCGAATAATTTTCCCTTTTCATTAACAATCTTCATTTTTACTACTCTCCTTAGTTTTATATTTTTTAGAATAACTAATATTTCAAAAGTTTAGTCATTCCTATTTAAAATTCTTCCGAATTCCTTCAAAAGAATATTAAACCTTATTTTTATAACGGTATTTATACAATATCAGCAGTTTCTTTACAAACAGCTTGAAGCCCGTGGTCGATAAGCTGGGTCTGTAATCACAGACCAGCCGGGGAGGGACCTTTGACAGAAAATCCTCATCGGGGGCTTCCCCCGAAATCAGCTTCTGATATGTACAGAAAATTGCTATCGAGGGTAATTTATATTTTTCTATAACTTTCAGGATCCTTTGCCTGTCATATTTATTTTGTATGGGCACCGAGCTTATCCAGTTGATAATGTCCTTCCACAGGCCGATTTCAGGTGCCCTGTCGGGTAAATAGGACAGGGAATTGGGTCTCTGCCTGTAGAGGGCAAGAGTTTCCCTGACACAGCAGAAACTGCTCAGGTACATGAGCTTGCAGAAGAACTCCATGTCTTCGCTCCAATTCAATCCGGGCCTGAATTCTATTTTATTATCTGTTACAACAGATTTTTTAATAACAACGGTGCTTGTCCAGACAGATACCTTTTCCTGGATCACCTCAGCCAATATGCTGCCTTCAAAATACCGCTCCGGGAAGGCTTTACCCATTTCATCGCCGCAGAACATCTGATAACCGCAGTAGCAGGCAGCCATACCTGTTGCTTTTATCCTGTTCATCTGCTTTTCCAGCTTGTCGGGCTTCCACAGATCGTCGCTGTCCAGAAAGGCCAGGTACTCACCGGAGGAATTTGCCACCGCATTATTTCTTGCGGCCGATACCCCCTGATTTTCCTGATAAATGTATTTGATCCTGGAGTCGTCACTTTGCAGGGCCTGTACAAGCTTTGCACCGTCATCCCTGCTGCCGTCGTCCACTATAATCACTTCAAGCCGGCTGTAAGTTTGCGTCAATACGCTTTTAACCGTCTGTTCAATAAAGTCCCTGGTATTATACATCGGTATAATAACCGAAATCAATGGTGAACTGTCCATTATACCTACTCCCGTATATTTTTATGGTTAGTTTAGCATCTCAATTTTGAGATGTCAATTTCAGGGCAGGTCTTAACAAAAAAATTAAGCTTTTTTTAAAACAATCCTTACAAGCTTTTTAGGAATGCGCAGACACTTATTCCATAAGAGTTGGGCCTGCGAAGGAGGTTTTAAAAACCTGTCCTGAAGAGCGGCAAAATCCAATGTATCCAATTGGCTGAAAAACTCAGCTCTAAGTTTGTTGGGGCCGGATGGTCCGGTAAGACTGGGGTTCTCCCCTATTGCTGCAGACAGGTCGGCCTCATGGATCATCAGCTCCTCCCGGCATGCTTCAAGCAGTTCGGCACCCCCGGGGGAGTTAGCCAGAACCAGGGAGGTTCCCCTGTCGTCATCCAGTTGGGGCTTGTATTTTTCAACACCCCAGAAGTCGGCCAGGGTAATGTCCGACTGTCTTTGGACCGAAGCATACTTACAGCCGTGGCAGGAAGGCCGAAGGTACATATTTGTTATAAAGCCCCTCATATAGGGGTCTGTTTTGAAATCGGCCAGCATATGCCTTCCGTTTTTAAAGAGAACACTTATATTATAATTCTTCCAGCCTTTGGATTTGTTACGGAAATTAAAATTTTCTATTTCAGCTTCATTAATTTTTTCCAGATGGGCTTTATAGCGCTCAAATACACCGGGAGAAGGGACTCCATGACAAACACAGTCGCAGGTGCAGAGCCCGGTATGGCTTTTGCCCAAAAATGAGTAAAGCCCGCTCACCTGGCAGGGAGTACCTGAAAACAGCACTTTTCTGCCGTCCTTCAATAAAGTCCTGACTTCCCTGTAGCAGTCTCCGATCAGGCTCTGGGTATACTTGGAGCCCTGCAGTTTCCAGATATGCTCCTGTGACTCCACACCGGTGTGAACTGCTTTGATACTTTCATCGAAGGCCGCTCCGAAAACTACTCCGCCCTGATTGAGTATTTGTTTGGACAGTGCAGGGAAAACTCCTCCCGAAGTACTTGAACTTCGGGCTTCCTCGTCTTTGTTCCAAACGGCATATATCTTTGGGTAGGATTGATCAGGCGCTTTAAGGTCCCTGTAAATGGGACAGGCCCTTCTGCACAGGCCGCAGTCGGTACATTTTGCCCCGTCTATCTCAGGGTATGAGAAACCCTCATTATCCTCCCGGAATGAGATGGCACCGGAAGGGCAGATCTGAACACAGGAGGAGCAGCCGTAGCAATTATTTTTATTATCAAATACCGAATCCATTAGAGCCTCCATTCCGGTTTTTAATTTTTTACCTTAACATGTTTAATTATTCCCATAACCGGACCGAGAAATAAACTTTTTTCGTATGGGTTCATACCTATCGTCCACACCGCAGCGCCGTAGACAAGAGTGAAAAGCACACCCTTCACCGCCAACCCCAGCCAGCCGCCAATGGGAATGTGTAAAACAGCAATACCGGCAATAACACTTAAGAGCATGGCAGGCAGAAGCCTGCTGAATACTTCCTTGAAAAATCTGGGTATGTTCAAACCCACTTTTCTTTTATAGTAAATATTAATAATGATTATATTACCTATTATAAGCGATATGGAGGTTCCGACCACAGCACCGATCATACCGATCTCTTTTGTGAGCAGTATGCTTATCCCAAGGTTCACAAGAGAAATTATCAGATACATGATTGATCTGAATGCGTGAAGATTCTTGGCCTGAAGGATAGATATACCCACATTTTGAATAAGCGGTATGGTGAGAGGGACCATGGCAATGAGTGCAATATAGTATACCTGAATGCAGTCTGCACCGGCCCAGAGTATCACAAAGGGCTTGCCCAGCAGTATGAAGCCTGACAGTATGAAGCCCATAACTATAAATTGAATCCGGCCGGTTTTTATGAAAAGGTTGTCCAGTTCCTCAGTGGGTGCATTGTCCACACACATTTGAGTGGCCCTTGGCAGGAATACTCCTGAAATTGCAGTGGAGAAATTCATATAATAGCCGGGGAACTGCATACCCAGGCCGAAAATGGCCACAGGCACCGCTCCGTAGAATATGCCCACCACAAGCTGCCCCAATCTCCAGTAGACCTGATCCACAATCATATTTATAAAGACAAATACCGAAAACATAAGGATTTCCTTGACAAAGGGCCAGTTGTGATGCTGGAAACTGACCTTTATTTTCATTTTGCCAAATACAAACCACATGTTGACCAGCAGCAGCAATACGTTTAATATGGTGTCCACCACAACGATTGCAAAGGCCTTGTAGCCCATGAGCAGCAGGATGATTATGGCAAGCGGCCGGGCGATGACCCTCACTATGGTGACAGTTCTTGGGAATACAAACTTTTCATAGCCTGACATTATGGCGGTAAAGGCGTTCAGAAACAATGTCAGTCCAATGTTGACAATCAGCACCTCAAACATTTTGCTGGCGGTATCCAGCTCGGCCGCGGTAAGTGATCTGCCGAAAACAGAGGGCAGTATGGGCAGCATTCCCAGGCCTATCCCCACTGCAACTACCGTTAAGACTGCGTAGATCAGGAAGGCCAGGGACAGAAAGCCCTGTTCGCCCTGCTTGTCGTTTTGTGCCCTGTACTTTGCAACATACCGGGTAATGGTATTCCCGAGACCGAAATCCAGAACAGCCATATAGCCTACGAAGGCCCCGATCAGGGTGTACAGGCCGTATTCGGATTTGCCCAGCGTAGTGAGCAGGAAGGGGGTGAAAACAAGATTTATTACGTTAGACAGCAGTATATTTGTATAAGACAGGGCGGCGCCCCACTTCAATTCATTTATCTTCATCAGTTTTACCTTTTGTTTTCCTGTTAATGTTTTTACAGATTCAAGAGTTTTCTTACCGGAGTCCCGGCGGAATACGCCCTTTCAATATATCCCGGCATGAATCCGGCCAGATGTTCCCGGATATGACCGGCATCCTCTTTCAGAGCCTCATAGGCCTTTATTAGCTGATCCTCCTGCTGGAGCTTCTGTACGGGAAGAATGTACTTTCCCTCACTTCCGAAAATATCCTTTGCAATTCCTCTGGCTTTGACGGAATACCCTATTACGAGAGTCGGAACACCTGTCGAATAGGCAGCTATGGTGGCGTGCGTACGGGCGCCTATGAACAGTTTGCAGCTGGAAATCAAAAATTTCAGTTCCATACAATTATAAGTGTCACCAACAAGGACTACCCTGCCGGTGTTCCTGAACATTTCATACAGCTTTGACAGGGGGAGCATATCGTTGTCATGCTCCCAGAGAACGTGAGGAATAAGGGCTATATGGCTGTCGGTGGTATCCAGAATGTGCTGTATAAGCTTTGTATAGCTTTTGAAAACAATCCCTCCGCTAGTTTCGCTTTTCATAATAAGGGGACTGACATTTATTCCGATGGTATTCCCCTCTGCAAAGCCTTCAGGCAGCTCCACCGGTTTTACATCCAGCGCAAAGGCGGGATCGGGCAGAAGGATGGTATTGGACAGGCCCTTATCAATAAATGCCTGATGAGTGATACTTTCTCTGGCAATAATAAGGCTGTACTTTTTGAGGTCGTCCAGCATCTCGGCATTGATGGCTTCAGGGTCGACGGAGCAGCCCCAAAAAACTGTCTTGCTGCCCTTCCCGGCAGCCATGGTATTGGTGTAATATATCCATCTTGGTATCCCATAGCAGTAATTGTCTCCTCCGATGGAAAGGCATAGTGTATCCCTGTCCAGATTTTCGGAGATATCCTTTTGGGAATGGGAGAAAAGAAAATCCCCTTTGAGTTTTAATTTTCTTAATCCTGCATCCACAAGCCTTATGGGGTGGATTCCCTCATAACGCTTATAGGTGATGAAATTCAGTTTGAAATCGGGAGAGAGGAAATCAATGTCTTCCTGCACTCTGAAGGTTGCCAGGGATACGTCTATATTATTCAGGTTCAATATTTTCAAAGTAGATCTCACTATGGCTTCACAGCCGTGATTCCTGCTGCCCGCATGGGCATAGAGCAATAATTTTTTCATAAACAACCTTTCTTTTGCAGCCAGCCTGTTCTTTTATACCTTTATACCTTGCCCAGACAGTAAAAGTCTGATAATTAATTATACCCTTGCGTATTCTGCTTTACAAGCCGCAGGCTGAAAAGAAAAATACCCGTTTCCAACATTATGATTATTTTTATTTCAAAAATTACCGATATAGAATTATAAAGACGAATTTTATTGAAGTGTTACGTGTACGAGTGGTCAGTACCGGCGGTCAAATTTCCCCGGATACGTTTTGGATGTTATAATAGGCCACCGGGATGTATTTTTTGCAATACTCGAATTATGGAGGACACATGTGGAAGTTATTTAACAGGAAAAAAAACGAACCCAGGCTGGATATAAAGGTCCTTATTAAAAATGACATATCTCTGCTGACTCTGGATGAGAGATGGAACGGTCTGTTTAAAAATATTGTAAAGACCGAGAAAATAACCGAATGCGAAGATAAGATCAAGGAACTGCTGAAGGAACAGTCAAGAGTCATAACCGAGTCCAAAGAGATAGCTGCTAAAAAGAAAGAGTACATGGACAAAATAATAAAGCTTACCACCGAAGTTTTTGAAAATAATAATCAGGATGCTCAGACTGAAATGCAGGAATCTGAAAAGCAGATCGTAGGCATAAATAACCGGCTGGCAGAGATTGAGGAAAGACTGTCCGGCATTCCCAGGGAACTCAGGCAGGCAAATCTGGAGCTGCTTGAGCAAACCGTCAAAATAGTATATTTTTCTATTAGGGAAAATCAGCAGAGGGTGGCCGAGCTTGACCGGGAAATAGCAGAAACAAAGGAAAAGCTTATTAAGCTGGTGGACGAAAGGGAATTAAGGGCTCAGGATGATACCGACACATATTCATATTTTCACGACCTGCTGGGGGGAGATCAGCTCCAAAAGCTGGACGAAGTATATTTCAGCAGCAAAGAGTAAGACTAAATTTGTCTCCTGACTACAAGACGCTGCTGATTATGAAAGGAGAGTTATTGTGAAAGCTGTTACAGGCGCCCAGATGGGCGAAATCGACAAATATTCCATTGAGAAGCTGGGTATACCCGGGATGGTTCTTATGGAAAATGCCGCATTACAGGTTGTCAAACATATAGAAGCCTATTTCGGGCAAAACTTCAATTTGCCCAAAGATGTCCTTCTGGTGGCAGGAAAGGGCAATAACGCCGGAGATGCGTTCGCGGTTGCCAGGCACCTGCTTGTCAAAGGCTATAATGCCAAAGTATACTGTTTGTTTGATAAAGCCTTTCTTATGGGGGATGCCAGGCTGAATTTTGATATTATTGAAAGGCTTGGTGCCCAAATAAGGCTTTTTGAC
Organism: Ruminiclostridium cellobioparum subsp. termitidis CT1112; assembly: GCF_000350485.1. Classification (GTDB taxonomy): domain Bacteria; phylum Bacillota; class Clostridia; order Acetivibrionales; family DSM-1351; genus Ruminiclostridium; species Ruminiclostridium termitidis. Next base: position 105,142 of record NZ_AORV01000046.1, on the reverse strand, counting down.
GGAACCGGGGATATTGCCGGATTTATAGATGAAATACGCAGGTCCCAGGCTGTCATAGACGGAATATTCGGGACAGGGTTCAGAGGATGGGCCAAGGGCTACCTTGCCGACGTAATAAATGCCATTAATGAAAATTCAAAATATACCATTTCCATAGATATTGCTTCGGGCATAGAGTCAGTTGCGGGAAAGGTCTCGGGCAGCTGTATAAAAGCTGATGAAACCGTTACTTTTGAGCTGCCCAAGATTGGACAGCTGGTTTATCCGGGAGCTTCGTACACCGGAAAACTTGCCGTGGAAAGCATCGGCATGCCGGAGGAGGCAATTGCGAATATTGTTGTAAACACCCACCTGACCGACCTTCAAACCGTAAAGGATATAATTCCTGTGAGAAGTGCGGAATTCAACAAGGGAAGCTGCGGTAAGGTTGCAGTTGTCACAGGTTCACACGGCATGGCCGGTTCGGGTTGTCTTGCCTCCAGGGCCAGTCTGAGAACAGGCTCCGGCCTGGTATACATCGGAGCGCCCAAAAGCATGCTGCCTATATACCAGAGCGTTGTGCCCGAAGCGGTAGGAGTGGGTCTGACAGAATATAACGGGATACTAGGCCAGAAAAGTACCGAGGGCATACTGAACCTGATAAAAAAATGTGACGTTGCCGCCATCGGGCCGGGTCTTTCGGCAAATGAGAGCATATACCACATTATAGCAGCTGTGGCCGACAGCCTGGAGGTACCAGTGGTTCTGGATGCCGATGCCTTAAATGCCCTGTCACGGGATACAGGTATTTTGGCAAAGTTTAAAAAAGAGGTGGTCATTACTCCCCATCCTGGAGAGATGGCCAGGATGACAGGGCTTGATACGGACTATATACAGGAGAACAGGCTTGAAGTGGCCCGCAAATATTCCCAATTGTGGGGAATAACTATTGTTCTGAAGGGTGCAAAGACGCTGATAGCCGACAGCAAGGGAACGGTGTACATCAACCCCACAGGCAATGCCGGCATGGCCACGGCAGGCAGCGGAGACTCGCTTACCGGCATTATTGCATCACTGATAGGACAGGGGGCAGGAGCCTTTGAGGCCGCCGTGGCCGGAGTGTTCATCCATGGGCTGGCAGGAGATATAGCGGCCCGGCAAAAGGGACAGCACGGTATGACAGCTATGGACATAGTGGAATGTATCCCGGCAGCCATGAAAAAAATTATTTAAAAGCAAACAGCAAATTTCCGCAGATTATTCCCGTATAGTTGGAGCTAATGAGTGACATTAAATAAAAATGAACATATTATTATAGTATAGATGTTTGAACAGCTATAAATATAGTGATAATATTTTATTGTCATGATATGTTTTCAGTAAACAGAATTTGGTTATACTAGAAAAGGAAGTTATAAACAGAACAGCTTTAACTTTGAGCATACATAGAAAGCGATGGATATTACATTGATAAATTCCGTATCCGACTTTGATCCGGAAAGCTAATGTACACGGAGGATGAAAATGGAATATAAACTGAACAGGGCATGGGCCGAGATAAATCTTGACAACATTGCTCATAATATTCGTGAGATCAGAAAAATTACAAACAAAAATGCCGAGATCATGGGGGTGGTCAAGGCTGACGGATACGGACACGGAGTAATGGAGGTGGCAAGGACCCTCCTGGAGAACGGAGTGACAAGACTTGCGGTATCAATGCTGGATGAGGCCATCCAGCTGCGGAAGCAGGGAATAAACGTGCCCATACTTGTTCTGGGCTATACCGATCCCATCAGGGTAAATGAGATCATTGAAAATGATGTTACTCAATCGGTTTTCAGCCATGAATTGGCACAGGCACTTTCTGAAGAAGCGGTTAAGCAGGGACGCAAGGTGAAGATCCATATAAAAATTGATACGGGGATGACGAGGATCGGGTTTTTACCCGGATACAGTGCGGTCAAAAATGTTGTAGAGATCAGCCGTCTGCCAAACATAATAATTGAGGGATTATTTACTCACTTTGCAACAGCCGACGAAAAAAACAGAGAATTTACTTTAACACAGTTTGAACGTTTTATGAGTATATGCTATGAGCTTCAGAGAATCGGAATACATATCCCAGTCAAGCATTGCGCTAACAGCGCAGGAATTATTGAATATCCTGAAATGCATCTAGATATGGTTCGCCCGGGTATCATACAATATGGATTGTACCCGTCTGAAGAGGTAGACAGGGAAAAAATTCTCCTAAAGCCTGCAATGACTTTAAAAGCTAATGTAATTCTTGAGAAAGAGGTCGAAAAGGATACGTCCATAAGTTATGGAAGAATATTCACAACCGGCAGGACATCTCGTATTGCCACCATTCCCATTGGTTACGCCGACGGCTATATACGGTTGCTGAGCAACAAGGGCAAGGTGCTCATACACGGTCAATATGCCCCGGTTGTGGGCAGGATCTGCATGGACCAGTGCATGGTGGATGTGACGGATTTGACCCGAAAGGTCGAGGTGGGAGATGAGGTTGTACTTATCGGTGCCCAGGGAGACAATGTAATTACCGCAGAGGATGTGGCCAGCTCAATAGGTCTGATAAATTATGAACTTGTTTGTATTATCGGAAAGAGAATACCGAGGGCCTTCATCAAAGATGGAAAGATTTCGAAAATTCTGAATTACTTGATATGAGCGGGTTTTAAGAACATAGTAACATAAACTTAATTTGACCCGGTATTTGGTGGAGGGTTATAATATTCCTATACGTGTTCATGGTATTATTATATGGCTATGCTGATTTATTTGAATATTTGGAATATTATAAGATATAGAGAAAAGCTTATTAAGAAACGATGGATTTGTAAAAAGAAATTTCTGCCATTGTTTCTAAGGAGTGGGGGTAAATAAGTTGGCTCAATATAAAAAGATATTGATTAGCGTTCCGGACAACTTACTGGAAGAACTGGATATCATGGTTTCAAATGAGAAAACAAACAGAAGTATGATTGTCAGGGAAGCAATGAGTCTTTATATAAGAGAAAAACATAAGGTTGAATTGAGGGATAAAATGAAAAGGGGTTACGAAGAGATGGCAGAAATAAATCTGAGGCTTGCTGAGGGTTGCCTCGGAGCTGATAATGATCAGCAGAGCATATATGAGGAGAAGCTTGGGGAGATGGAGGAAACGTGGTAATAAAAAGAGGAGACATATATTATGCAGATCTGAGCCCGGTTATCGGCTCGGAACAGGGCGGTGTCAGACCTGTACTGATTGTTCAGAATGATATCGGTAATAAATATAGTCCAACTGTAATTGCAGCTGCAATTACTTCTCAGATAAATAAAGCAAAGCTGCCTACTCATATAGAAATAGGAGCTTTGGAATATGGTCTTGCAAAAGATTCTGTTATATTGCTTGAACAGATCAGAACCATTGATAAGAAACGCTTGAGAGAAAAGATCGGTCACCTTGACGAAGAACTTATGGATAAAGTAAACAATGCTCTGGAAGTCAGTTTCGGACTGTCGGAGCTATAATATAGATTACGGCAGTAAATACGAAAAACAGTATACGTTGTATTCAGGGTTTACTCCTCGGATATGAAAATACGTGCTTTGCACTCTGACGGAGGTTGGAATGAAAGAACTGAAGAGTTTGATAAAAAAGAGACACATTTTTATATTGGTTGCTTTTATATGCTGCTTTGCCCTGCTTCAGCTGGCACCGGCTGCCAGAGCCGAATCGGGAAGCGGACGGGTGATATACGACTCTACTTACATAGACAAATTGGAAGCCACCTTGAGGAGTTTGATTCAAAGTACCGGTGACGATTTGAAGAAGCAAATGTCGGCATCGGCTTCCAATACAAATCTGGAAAAGAAGCTCAGCGATACCGAAAAAGAACTAGCCGCACTGAAGGAGAGTATGGTATTCAAGATTGTAAAGCTTCCGGCAGGAAAAATAATGCTGGGAGACAGCAGCGCTGAAATTATTGTCAGAACTAAAGGCGGTGCTACCGCGTACATAGAAAAGACAGCATCCGGAGGGTTATCAAACCTTATTTCAGGCAAGGACCTGAAAAACGGGGAGGTTATTCCCGACAACCAGCTGTTGCTTGTTCCCAATGGTGACGGGAGAGGTATAAAAGCCTCAAAGGATTCATATGTTATGGTAAAGGGCATTTACACAATAAAATAAAATATTTCCATGCTTATGCAATTATTAATAAAAAGGAGCTTAATGTCGATACATTATTGAGCTCCTTTTTTAATGTTAAGAAAATTATAGTGTTAATAACCGTATTGATAAATGAATGGTAACAGGTGAAATAAAGTGAATAAAATTGCATTATTGAAATTACAAATAAATTTAAAAGGAAAATGTTCCTATGAATAAGCCGAATCAAGAGAAAACTGTACAACAAAAAAGAATAGATATTCTGATAAGGTTGAGTTTGATTTTAGTTATAGTGACCATCCTGTTCTTTTTCGTGGTTAAACCAATGCTGAAAAGGGACTATTATTTTGAGGTGGGTGAAAACTATACATTTGAAAATCTGGGCTCCCAAACCGGCAGGGACAGCTTTGATGTGGCCGTTGAAGGGGAAGGGATTGATGCGGTGGCAAGCGCTTTGGGATCGGCCGGAGTCGGTGCCAAGACTCTTCTGATCTATCCCTTGTCAGATCTGGGCCAGAGCATTAAGAACACACTTAATACAGACTGGTCCGAGGACTTTACACCCACGGGGAACAGCGTAAGTTCCGATTTCTTCAAGGGTCTGCGGTACAAGGCCGGAGAGGGCTCAAACCTGGACAATTACATAAGTGAAATAATCAAAATGACTTCCGAGCAAAAAAATCTTACCATATTATTTGATTCCAAAGTTGCCGGAGTTATGAAGCAAAATGGTAAGATTAGCGGGCTTACAGTAAAAACGCCTGGAGAGACCAGAAATATACAGGCTGAGAGATACATTGATGCAAGCGGATCGGGGGAGGTTCTGAAAGGGGCCAGCGTTGCTTTTACCAAGGGATACGGGGATATAGGAATTGAAGATTTATACCCACCTGTCAAACTTAATTTTACGGTTTCAGGTGTTGACAATACCCAAATACAAAAGCTGCTTAAAGAACAGGGCACCATGATCAATCTTCTCCTGAAGAGCTACAAAACAGGGGACAGGGATATTGGTATTTCAGGCCTGAGTGTTTCGGATCAGGGGAATGGCAGCGTAATAATCGAAGCAGTAACTGTCACCAATGTTGATCTGAACGACGAACAGGCAGTAAAGACCACATATGACAGGGCTAAAAAGGAATGTGAAAATTTTTACAGCTTTTTAAAGGTAAATCTTAAAGAGTTCAGCGAAGGAAATATTTCAGTGGCACCAGAATTTGTCATGTCAGCTCCGAATCATTTCAAGGGGCGGTATCATATGACCTTGAGTGATGTGCTCACTGGAAAAAGGTATACAGACAGGATCAGTACGGCTTCCAGGCCCGTAACCCTTGTAATGAAAGACGGAAACAGATATCTTCTATGCAATCCGAAGACATTCTATATTCCACTGGGTTCTCTCATACCCGAGGGCGTGGATAATGTATTGATGACAGGAGACAAGATTTCTGCTTCCCCGCTGGTACAGACGGCTATCAACTCAAATGCAAGCAAGGCGGGAACTGGTTATGCAGCCGGAATAATCGCCGCTTACAGTATTTCAAAGGACATGGATATACCAATGCTTATAGAGGACAGAAATCTCGACACACAGCAGGAGATTGAGAAGATACTGAGAAAATCCGGCATTTACATGTCCGATATAAAAGAAGATATAACCAGTATCACCGGAGACTGGAGCTATCCGTATGCCGAAAAGCTCATCAACCTTGGACTGTTAAGCGGAGGAGTCACCAATGACTTTAAATATGACAGGGAAGCCAAAAATAAGGATATGGCCTTTATATTGCTCAATGGTGTTCCAAGAGTCTCTGAGGAAGCATATAACTACAAATTTGATATCTCCGTCAGAAAGTACCTAAACGAGGAGCAGCTGACAAAGGACAGCTTTGGGGAAATAGTGCTGAGCATTTTTCATAAGGACGGAGTTAAAGGAAACTATTACACAGAAGCCTGCAAACTTGGGCTGATAGATGAAAATCTGCAAGGCAGGCTTAAAAATAAAAGTGTACTTAAACTTTCAGAGGTTTATTATGCTTCTGTAAAGCTTATGGAAAAACTCACCGGCCAGGCATTAAAATAATATTATTTAACATTTATCACTTAGATAATGTGAAATTAACATAATCTGTGTTGTACTATACCGTGAATAAAGATAGCATTTAATTAATGTCATAAGTAATTTCTCTTATAATTTTAATAATATGGGCTATTCACGGGAGGTATACATATGTTGAAGAATATGGGAATAGGCACCAGGCTGAGTCTGTATACGGCTGGTGTGTTTATTTTAGGTGTTGCAGCATTGATATCAATTGTTTTAAGTCAGGTATTGGTAAAAAGCAAGGGACAGGCAGAGGAAATTGCCGCATTGAATGCCGGCTTCTATGGTCAGCAGGTAGAAGCAAACTTCAACAGTATTGAGGTCATGGGACAAGGGCTGGCCAGTCAGCTTGAAGCAATGAATGCAGAAGGTAAGGTATCCAGAGAAATTATTATATCTGCTATGAAAAACACATTGAAAACAAACCCGAATGTTTTTGGGGTATGCATAGTATATGAACCGGGAGGTTTGGCCGACAATGACAGCGAGTATTCCGGAAAAGAAGGCCATTCACCGAACGGACAATTCATGCCTTATGTTACAAGAGACGGCGAAGGCTATAACGTTGACATAGGAATATATGACAACTATACAGATGAACAAATGAAGTGGTACAATGTCCCCAAAAAAAGCGGAAAGACATTTTTAACAGAACCAACCACATACCAGGTCCAGGGAAAAGACGTCACCATGGCATCGGTTGTTGTTCCTATTATGAGAGACGGCCGCTTTATGGGTGTTGTAAGTATAGATACAGAGTTGGATTACATACAGTCTGAAATTCAAAAAGTAAGACCCATGGGGGGAGCCACCCGGCTGATCTCGGCTGAGGGTGTATTTGTTGCCAGCGGGGAAGACCCCAAAAGTGCAGGCACAAATATTTCCGGTCTGAAAAATGGCAGTAATATTGCAGAGAGAATAGCAAGGGGAGAGAAATTCTCCGAAACAGGGACTTCCCGTATAAATGGCAATGAAGTTTTAGAAGTATTCAGTCCTATAAATTTAAGAGATTCTGAGCAGTATTGGTCTTATTCCTGTATAATACCAATGAGCAGTATATATGAACAGTACAATTCCCTATTTATGTTAATGATGATAATAGGTATCATACTTCTTATATTGATAATATCCGTGCAATTTTTTCTGATAAACTTATCTACAAGGCCAATCAAATTGATTTCAGGACTTTTGACCCAAATGGCAAATTCAGATTTTACAAAAGAAGTGCCGCAAAAATTTCTGCGGTCAAATGATGAAATCGGCAACCTGGCCAAAGCCATCAATAAAATGCAGATTTCGACCAGAGAGATTATTTATGGAGTAGTTGAAGAGTCCAGAAATGTAGAACTTTCAATAAAAAATGTTGAAGCCAATATAATCAGCCTTAATGCAGAAATTGAAGAGGTATCGGCTACGACAGAAGAACTTTCAGCCGGAATGGAACAGACGGCTGCTTCAACTCAGGAAATGACAGCTACTTCAATGGAAATAGACCATGCGGTCGAGTCTGTTGCCAGAAAGGCTCAGGAGGGTGCCGAAGCAGTACTGGAAATCAGCAGGCGTGCTGAAAAAATGAAGGAAAAAGCGGTTGAGTCTCAAAATGCTGCATATTCCATGCACTCTGAAGTTGAAAGGAATCTAAGAACTTCCATCGAACAGTCAAGGGCCATAGAACAGATTGGCGTGTTATCGGATTCCATCCTGGAGATAACCTCACAAACAAATCTTCTGGCACTGAATGCGGCAATAGAGGCAGCCAGGGCGGGAGAAGCAGGCAAGGGATTTGCGGTTGTAGCCGATGAAATTAGAAAGCTGGCAGAAAACTCTAAAAACACCGTCAATGAGATTCAAGACGTTGCCAGACAGGTAGTGTCATCAGTTGAAAACCTTGCGCAAAATTCAGTACAGACATTGGATTTTATACAGGAGCAGGTAATTGCTGATTATGGCTCCATGGTTGACACAGGAAATCAATATTACAGGGATGCCGAGTTTATAAATAATCTTGTGGACGATTTCAGTACAACAGCTGAAGAACTTGCAGCTTCAATTCAGAATATGCTGAAGGCCATAAATGAAATTGCTGCTGCAAATAACGAAGCTGCAGCGGGAACACAAAATATAGCTGAGAAAACCACCGCTGTTTCCGATAAGGCCGGAAAGATAGTCAAGCTTGCTTATTCAACCAAGGAAAGCTCTGAAAAGCTTATGAAGATAGTCGGAAAATTCAAGCTATAAAATTTAACCTTCGGCGATATGTGACTTTTAGGTGGTACAGATCACAAGTACAATATGCATAATATTGTACTAGGGTTTTATCAACCCAAGTCTTATTCCAAACACGTACATTATGAACTTCGGGAGCCTGAGCATTCTTTTAAAGCGCTTTGGCTCCTTGTATAATCTGTATAGCCACTCAAGTCCGTGGTTTCTGAAAAAGTCAGGTGCAAGCTTGACATTGCCGGCAAGGATATCCATTGTACCTCCGACTCCGATACATGCCTTAACCTTTAAACGGTCCTTGTTTTCGGTTATCCATTCTTCCTGTTTGGGTGCACCCAGACAGACCAGCAAAACCTCAGCACCGGAATTGTTTATATCATCTATTATTGAAGTCTCATCTTCTTTGGAGAAATAACCGTTCCGGGTACCGACAACTTCTGCGCCGGGATAGTCGCAGATAATATTTGCGTTGGCTTTTTCCGGTATTCCGGGCTTGCCGCCGAATAAATAAAACTTTATAGGTCTTTTTGAGGATGCCGTCAGAAGATTTTTAACAAGGTCAACACCTGAGACCTTTTCGGTGACTGCCTTGCCGATGATCTTTGAAGCCAGCACCACGCCTGCGCCGTCTGCAACAAGCATATCGGCTCCGTTCAGCATGGCTTTTATATCTTTATTTGTAATTCCATCCATCATGATCTCAGCATTGGGAGTGAAAATGGAATGATTTTGATCTGATCCAATAAACTCATATACCCTGTCAACAGCCTGTTCCATTGATATGTCGTCAATATTGATACCTGCAATCTGTACTATTTTTCTCATATGGCCTCCAAATATGGCATACGGGTCCAGCGGCAGTCCAAAATATCTAAGTTCCAATGGGAGCCTTGACCCAACTACCTCTACAGTTTAGAATATAAGGGTTTATTTGTCAACGATTGTTACCCGGCACCGGGAGGTCTATCCAGCAGTGATGTGACACTGGCAGTCAGGAGAACTAAAATGTTGTTGAGGAGAATTAATCCTGATATAATTATTATATAGTTAATTTATGGGAGGATTGCTTTTATGGGTATTGAGTATGTTAATGAATCAAATTTTATCGTCAGAAAATCCGGAAGGGAAAATAACAGCTATTACATTGACTATCTGGGTGTATACAAGATTGTAGACATCTCCAAACTGGTTCACCTGGAGGCTTCCATTATAAAGGAAAAATACCTGAAATATGATGCTGTATATTTTGATGAACTTGATGTATATTATTTCACTGATATTGAAAAGGCCAAGAGTGCAATTAACGATATACTCAAAAATTTGAAGGCCAGCCAAAAAGGCCGGATAATTCAGCTCACAGAGGCCGAAATAGAATATATAAGACAGGCTCTTATCAATGAGGGTGTAAACAACATAAGAGTGAGTTCAAAGGTGAAGGACAATATCTTCAAAAAGCTTAATTCCTAAAAAGAATAATTCAGTTTGAGTACAAATTATAAACGCAAAAACTATGATACTGTTGTGGAAAAATTTAATCTGCAAGTTTGGCGTGTAAATCCTGCAAAACTCCTTGTAAAATTACATGTTTTAATGTATTATTATTGCATATTGAATAAATATACATAATTGAAAAGGGGTGTAGGGATAAATGAACAAGATAAAGAGAGTTTTAATCTGTTTGTCGGCATTGCTTATCATTGCTTTGACCGTAACCGCGTGCGGATCATCTGCTTCAAAAAACGAAAATGTTTTAAAGGTTGGAATTGACGACACATATCCTCCTATGGAATATAAAGATGATTCCGGAGCAAATACAGGGTTTGATATTGAGGTCGCTCAGGCTTTAGGTGAAAAGCTGGGAATGAAGGTAGAGTTTGTTCCGACTGCATGGACGGCTATATTTTCAGCGTTAGAAGCTGAAAAGTATGATGTTATCATATCTTCCTTAAGTATAACCGAGGAAAGACAAAAAACACTGACTTATACAAGACCATATATTGCCAATAACCAGGTTATCATAGTTAAGAAAGACCTGGAGGGAATAAATTCAGAAAAAGACCTTAAAGATAAAATTGTATGTGTGCAAATGGGTACAACCTCGGATGAATCCTGTAAGGAGTTTAACAAAGTGACTCCATTCAAGGAATACAAGCAGTATGAGAAGATGACGGAAGCATTGAGTGAATTGAAAATTGGAAGAGTCGATGCTCTTGTTGCCGATCTTGTTGTAGCCAAGTACTTTGTCGCAAAGGACCCAGACAGTTACAAAATCGTAAACACAACTCTGCCAAATGAACCGATAGGTGCAGCTGTTAAAAAATCCAATACTGCCTTGGCTGAGAAGCTTGACAAAGCAATGGAAGAAATTATGAACGACGGTACTTTAAAGAAGATATCCGAAAAATGGTTTGGAGAAGATATGACTTCAAATATTGAGTAGTTTAAATAATAGTGTATATATGTAAAACAAACTATAGGGCTTTCCAGCCCTATAGATTTGTTATTTTAATAGGGAGCTGTGTATAATTATGTTAGAGGCTTTTCATTTTTTCCCAAGATTACTGCATGGTACATGGGTTACAATTCAACTTACCATAGTAGCTATAATTTTTGGTGTTATATTCGGACTAATCCTTGCATTAGGAAGATTATCAAAAAACCAGATACTCAATAAAATATCATGGCTGTATATTTGGTTTTTTAGAGGCACTCCTCTGCTGATGCAATTGTTTTTTATATATTATGCATTTCCGCTGTTTTTTAATCCGCCGCTTAGATATTCAGCCTGGGTTGCCTGTTACATTGCATTCAGCTTGAATTCGGCTGCGTACCTGGCTGAAATAATAAGAGCTGCTATCCAGTCAATTGACAAGGGACAGATGGAAGCCGCCAAAGCCCTTGGTATGAGTTATGGACAAGCTATGAGGAGAATTATCGTTCCCCAGTCCTATAGAAGATTAATTCCACCCGTTGGAAATGAATTTATAATGCTCATTAAGGACACTTCTCTTGTATCTATTGTTGCTATGCCGGATTTAATGAGAGTTACACATGAAATAGAAAGCACCAATGCAAGTGCAGCCATATATTTGCCATCAGCAATTATATATCTGGCCATAACTACTATTTGCACAATTGTATTTGAAAAGCTTGAAAAGAAATACTCAGTATATGAATAAGGGAGAGAGACGGCATGGGAAAAATGATAACGGTAGAAAATGTATTTAAGTCGTTTGGAACCCTGGAAGTGCTTAAAAACATAAATCTGGAGGTTCAGCAGGGAGAGGTCCTTTGTATAATAGGCCCCAGCGGATCAGGAAAAAGTACATTGCTCAGATGTTTGAACCATCTTGAAGTAATAACCAGCGGGAAGGTAATGATAGAAGATGAACTTCTGGCAGAAAAGATCGACGGCAAAAACCAGTTTAAAATCACACATAAAAAAATATCCGAGATATGTGCCGAATTAGGCATGGTTTTTCAGAGATTCAATCTGTTCCCCCATATGACCGTAATACAAAATATAATTGAAGCACCTGTTTCTGTAAAAAAAGTTCCCAGGGCGGAAGCTGTTGAATATGGAATGGAACTGCTGAAAATGGTTGGATTGGAAGACAAAAAGGACGAGTATCCTGCACGTCTGTCAGGCGGTCAGCAGCAAAGGGTTGCCATCGCCAGAGCATTGGCTATGAAGCCTAAAATAATGTTGTTTGATGAACCTACCTCAGCACTTGATCCCGAACTGGTGGGAGAAGTTCTTGAGGTTATGAAAAAACTTGCAAGAGACGGTATGACCATGATTGTTGTTACTCATGAGATGGGATTTGCCAGAGAAGTTGGTTCGAGAGTAATATTTATGGATAAAGGTGAAATCAGTGAAGAGGGCCTGCCCGAAGAGATATTCAGCAATCCGAAAAATGAAAGAACCAGGGCCTTTTTACAGAAAGTTTTATAATTGATTTGCAGGTTTGATAAAAATAACAGTATAATAATGTTTAGATGAGTAAAAAAAACATATATTAGATATATATGTTTTTTTGATTGTCAAATAATTATACCCGTATATCAGCAAGCCACTCCGTCGGTATACGGTAATTGCGGAGGATGAATGCAACTAAAAAAAGTAATAAATTTTTTAAAGGTTTATTTGTTGATCACTTTTGGAGCTGCAATAACTGCACTTGCCATAAATATATTTCTGGTTCCGTATAAAATTGCCCCCGGAGGACTCAGCGGTCTGGCCACAGTTATTTATTATCTGAGCGGCGGCAGGTTTCCGGTGGGAACTACAATGCTGGTTATAAACATTCCGCTGTTTATAATGGGGTATAAATTTATAGGAAAGCATTTCTTTGTAAGAACCCTGTATGGAACTATTATACTGTCGGTAATTATTGATTTGACTGAGACCTATATGGGTGATCTGGCAAAAAAATTATTGGTTGGTGAAACAGGCAGGGCATCAACCCCAGATATTTTACTGTACAGTATTATCGGAGGGTTCCTGAGCGGTATCGGACTGGGCATTGTCCTGAAAATGGAGGCTACAACCGGCGGAACCGAATTGGCGGCAAAGCTGCTGAAGAAACCCATAAAGAATCTAACTATAGGGCAGATACTGTTAACCATAGATGCATTGATTATCATCTTTGCCATTATTGCCTTCAATAGTGTGCTTATAGGTCTGTACTCTCTTGTAAGCTTATATATCACAACAAAGATCATAGATGCAATGGTTGAAGGTGTTGATTACGCCCGTGCTGTTTTAATCATTTCGGAGCAGCAGGAGGAGATTGCAAAAAGGATCATCAGTGAAATGGACAGGGGGGTAACCGAACTCAAGGGCAGAGGAGTATACTCGGGTAAGGACAAGAATGTCCTTCTTTGTGTTTTATCCAGAAATGAGATCCTGCCTTTAAAGGAAATAGTCCATGAGCTGGACTCCAATGCCTTTATGATTCTGGCGGACGTCAGAGAAGTGTTGGGGGAGGGCTTTAACGGTGTGCCAAAGAAGTGATGCCGGCAATACATTTGAAGGCTCCAATAGTTACATTTATAAGACTCGCTTATGCGGGTCTTTTTTGTATATATCTGCATTTAATTGTACACTCGGATTCTCTCGATGTTAAGTAAACAGGGAGCATTATGTCAGGTTTGTCCTGATCAAAAAGTGACGAGGGATATTTTGGCAAATAATATTAATTAAAATATTTGTTTTAACCAATTGAAAAGGTGGCATTTATAATATGACATGTCTGACTATATAGAGCGGAAAGCGTTATATCTGGTTATATATAGAAATATTCCTGCTATTTACATATTATAAAAATCGGAGGATAAACAATGAAACTAAGAATTGGTGTAAAAATTTTTATTAGTTTTTCTATAGTTACGGTATTAATAATTTTGGTAAGTGTCATTGGCTTTTCTGGAATGAATTCGCTGAACAGATCATACGAAGAAATAGTTAATGTTAATCTCCCAGTTGAGACCCTTGTGAAGGAAGTGAGATCCATTAACCTGGAACAGGTAGCCGCGGCAAGAGGGTATATCATATACAAGGATGAACAGTATCCTACACTTTTCAGAGCGCTGTCAAAACAGCTGGAGGATGTATTTAAGAAGATTGAGGCAGATGCAGAAACTCCGGAGTCCCGGGAATATCTCAAGTCGTTGAAAAAGGCCGACGAAGAGTACAGTAAAGGGGTAGAAGTCATATTTAATTATGTCAGGGAAGGAAAGATTGAGGAAGCCGTTGCATATGGAGATAATATAAGGGGACAGGTAAATGAAATCAAGGAAATAACAAGTGTCTGGAGTGCTTATGTTAATAAAATGGACGCAGAAATATTAAAGCAGACCGACAAGGATATGAAGTCAAGGATATTACTCCTTATTATCATGATTGCGGCTGCCATAGTCGGTGCAATAGTAATAGGCATCAATCTGACCCGGATAATAGCGAGACCTGTAAAGGGACTTACTGAAATAGCCGGTAAAATTTCGGAAGGGGACCTGACACAAACCATACCTGAAACCGGCTCCGGGGATGAAATCAGTGAATTGGGCAAAGCGTTTTCTCTGATGGTAGTCAACCTCAGAGGCCTGATTGTAAATGTCAATGATGCATCGCAGGAGCTGGTGGCTTCAAGCGAGGAACTTGCAGCCTCCTCCGAAGAGGTTTCCAAGGTGTCGGAACAAATAGCAACAGCAGTATCGGAACTTGCAACAGGTGCATCTGAACAGGCCATTTTATCTGAAAAGGGCAATGCCGAGATTCTTGAGACAGTTGAGGGATTATCCCGGATAGCTGAAGATATGGCAGAGTCCAATAAAATGATGGAGCACACTAAAACAGTTGTCAATAACGGTGAGGCTCTGGTGAAATACCAGGAAGAAAAAGTGCTTGAAAATAATCAAACATCAGCGGAAGTGTCTGAGGCCATAACAGAATTATCCGGCAAGTCTGCCGAAATAGGAAAGATATTGGGGGTTATTCGGGGAATTGCGGATCAAACAAATTTATTGGCATTAAATGCAGCCATAGAAGCTGCAAGAGCAGGAGAAGCGGGAAAGAGTTTTTCGGTGGTTGCCGATGAAATCCGCAAACTTGCCGAACAGTCAAGTTCTTCGGTTAAGCAGATCGATTCCATTATAAAACAGGTACAAGCGAGTGTGGGTACGGCTGTAGCCAAAATGGATAAATCCAAGGCTGCCGTTGAAGAACAGACAGCTGCTCTGGAAAACACAGTCTCGGCCTTTAATGACATAGCCAGAGAAGTGGATACTATCAGCGGTAAGATCCTGCTTGTGGCTGAGGCATCTGAGGCCTTGAGCAAAAAGGCGGTCCTGGCCGGTGATGACATGACGGGAATAGCCAGTGTTGCCCAGCAGACTGCTGCCAGTACCCAGGAGGTTGCAGCATCGGCGGAGGAACAGTCCTCCACCGTACATCAGATTACCGATGCGGCCGAGGGATTGTCACAGCTGGCTGTGCAGCTCCAGGAAAGCATAAGCAGGTTCCATGTTTAATTTATATTTGTAATATTCCAGGACTGCCAACAGACCCATATGGTTTGTTGGCAGTTTTTTCCTTTAATAAAACCAGGTTTGATTAACATGTCGAATTATGTTATTTTATATCATATAAGAATGAATGAAAAAAAGAATACAGGGGGCTTGTGTGTGAGGTCAAAACGTTTTTTCAGTTTGCAGTATAAGGTCTTACTTTTTTCTTGTGCCATAATAATAATACCTGTAATCGTTTTAGGAATAATTTCCTTTATAAAATCCTCTCAGATACTTCAGGAAAAGGTCGCTCTGTCCAATATGAATACTGTAAAACAGATCGGCAACAACATTGAATTCATAGTAAAAAACATTGGAGATACCTCTTTGTATCTCATACAGAATGAGGATGTCCGGGATTTTTTGAAATTGCGGGGGACCGAACCCAAAGAAATAATTTCAAAAAAGAAGATAAAAATTGAAACCGATATGATGCAGCTGATGGCTTCAAAAACCTTTGTGGATTCAATTTACATCAAAGGTTTTAACAGCTTTGAACTCAATACCACGGGAGTCAGAAACATAATAGATGACGAGACCATTGAGAAGGCAGCAGGGCTCAGAGGCGGGACAATGTGGTATTTGAACAAGGTAATCAACTATAATGACAAATCTACAAATGTTTTTTCCATGATAAGAATAGTAAACGATATATCAAATGTTTCAAATAAACTGGCCATATTAAAAATTGATATGCAGGAAAATGCTTTTTATAACATATATAAAGATAAAATAATCGGAAAAAATGATGATTTCTTTATCATCAACGAGGCCGGAATCATAGTTTCTGCAACAAATCCCGGCAAGATCGGCCAAAAATTCAATTATAAGGATTACGGGGGCAGATCCTTTGACGCTTCCGAAGGCTATTTTGAATACCTATCCACGGGAAAAGACTGCCTGGTAACTTACTACACCATTGACAGCCTTGGGTGGAAGGTATTGAATATAGTGCCCACAAAAGAACTTCTGAAGGAAAACATGGCCACCCAGGGTGCAATTCTTGCAGCCATGCTTATAAGTTTTTCCATATGCCTTGTTTTAGCCATATTATTTTCAAAAAAGATACTGCGAAGAATCAAATTGCTTAACAAAATGATGGTGAAACTTGAACACGAGGACTTTGAGGTTTTCATAGAGCCCAAAGGCAATGATGAGGTTACTCTGTTAAGCAGGAGTTTTAATAAGATGGCAGCCAAGCTGAAGGAACTGATCCAAAAGGTCTATTCCGTTCAATTAAAGCAGAGAGAGGCGGAATTGAGAGCTTTGCAGGCCCAGATAAATCCCCATTTTCTGTATAATACACTGGATAATATATACTGGATGGGAAGAATGGAAAAGGCCTTTGAAACCTGTACCCTGGTAGAAGCCCTTTCAAAGCTGTTCAGACTGAGCTTGAACAGCGGCAATGAAATAACCACCGTCAGAAGTGAAATTGAACATGTTAAGAACTACATTGTTATTCAACAGGCAAGATATAGAAACATGATTAATTTTACACTGGATATTGATCCGGAAGTCCTGGACTGTGTCACGTTAAAGCTTGTCCTGCAGCCACTTATAGAAAATTCAATTGTCCACGGGATTGAGCAAAAGGGAGAAACCGGGCAGATAGACATAGTTATCAAGCATGAATATGAAAATCTCATATTTATTGTGAGTGATAATGGTTACGGTGTTGACCTTGATGAAATCAGGAAGCTTTTGAATGAGAGTTCATCAAATAATAAAGGTCTAGCAATTAAGAATGTTAATGACAGGATCAAACTCTATTTCGGTGAGAATTACGGACTTGAATTCTTTAACCGCAAAAGCGGGACAACTGTTATTGTAATCCAACCTTTTAGCAGGGGGAGTGTCGATAATGATTAAAATTATGATAGTAGATGATGAATATGTGATCAGGCAGGGTATTATAACCTCCATTGACTGGGAAGCCCTGGGTATGACTGTCGTGGGAGAGGCTGCCAACGGCAGGGAGGCATATGAGAAGGCCCTGGACCTGAAGCCTGATATTATCGTCACGGATGTAAAGATGCCTATAATGGATGGCCTGGAGTTAATAAAGCTGCTCAGGGAAACCCTGCCAAAGGTAAGGGTGGTCATCATCAGCGGATACGACGAATTTCAATATGCCAGGGAGGCTCTGCGGCTGGGGGTGGGGGAATACCTGCTCAAGCCCATCGGTGCCGAAGAGCTGATAAAGATAATGATAAAGCAATGTGACGATATAATGAAAGAGTCCAGTGAAATGGACAGGGAAACCAAAATAAAAAATATCTTTACCGAGAACCTGTATTATATGCAGGAAAAATTCATAACCTCTGTTGTAAAGGGCGAATACGGAGACTGGGCGAATTTTTCCGACAAGTCAAGAGAATTGAACCTGGATATATCGGGGAGAGACTATCAGGCCGTCATAATGGAGATTGACGATTACCTTCTGATGACCGAAAGCATGTCCTCTGTTGAAAAAAAACAGATCAGAAACAATGTAAAAAGCATTGCTGACAGGATATTGGGTCCGTCAACAAACAGTTCGTTTTTTTTCGGAAACAATGATTATCTGTTTTCAGTTATAAATGTAAAGGATTCAAACAGATACGACCTGAATAATTTGTACAGGGAAATCCAGTATGTGATAAATAAGAATCACGGTATTACCGTTACACTGGGACTCAGCAATATTTACAAGAGTGTGTGCGATATCCCCAAAGCCTTTGAGGAAGCACTTGACACTATCGGAAACAAGGCATTTAAAGGAAAAAATAAAATAATCAGTGCAAATGACGTAGATAAGCCCGGAGGAACCTCTCCTGTAATTTACCCGTCTTCTCTGGAGAAGGAGATAATTGGATATATCAAGACTGTGGATTCCGAAAAGCTGGATATGTCCCTGGACAGAATGTATTCAATCCTGTCAGGTGCAAAAGCGGATTACAGGGATATAAAAAATATTTGCCTGCGGTTGATAACTGTTGCCGAAAGTCAGCTGGAGGAGCTTGGTGTCGAATACGGGAATAAAAGCAGCAAGAAGTTTGAATACTACATGGAAATAGAAAAATACGATACGCTTGAAGATATAAAGATCTGGAACAAAAGTATTTTTCAATCCTTTATTGAAGAAATCCAGAAGAATAAAAACGACAAATTCAAGGGTATTGTCAGGGTGGCAATGCAATACACCAATGAACATTATTATGAGGATATAGGAGTTGAGCATATTGCAGCCATCACTTACGTGACTCCCAACTATTTCAGCCGGATATTCAAGAAGGAGACCGGCAGGAGTTTTACCGAATGGCTGAACACCATGAGACTTGATAAGGCGAAAGTGCTTTTAAAGGATCCGAGGCTGAAAGTATATGAGGTGGCTGAGAAAGTTGGCTACAATGATTATAAGATTTTTACCCATAATTTTAAAAAATATGTGGGCTGCACTCCCAAGGAATACCGGGAAAATATACTGCAATCAGCCCAAAACCATATGAATATGCCGAAATGATAATATTTCGGCTATTTTTAAAAAATGAAAATTTGCTCGCTTTACAGAACTAAACACTAAAACAATTAAGCGCAGCAAATTTTCTTGTTTTGCGGTATAAAATTCAACACAACACAAATTACGATATTTGTATAGATATAACTACTATTATTTTTATGTGGGAGACCATATAATTCAAATATGATCCGGGGCCCCAAAGTTCACCAAACATCTGAATTTACTGTTTGCGTATTCAACCTTTTATCAAAAAAATTCTGGGAGGAATATTTATGAAAAAAGCTTTAAAATGTTTAAGTTTACTCATGGCAGCTCTGATGGTATTTTCACTGGCCGCATGCGGCGCTTCAGCCGGAGGGGAAACAAATTCGTCTGACTCGGCAGCTTCGGGAGCTCAGCAAAGTACGGCCTCATCTGCCGGAAGCCAGGCACCTGTGACCTTGACTTTCACACATATGTTCCCTGCGGGAGATACTGAAGGTAATGCCATAGCTTTCCGTAAGTCCCTGGATAAATTTAAAAGCGAAAACCCCAATATCACAATAAACGAAGAACCTCTGAGCCATGACAACTATGAGACCAAGGTCAGAACCCTGGCTGCCGGAAATGAACTGCCGGACATATTCATCGTCAAGGGGTCAATGACCAGCATGTTTATAGAAAATAAATTAATAAATCCGGTTGATGATGTCATCAACCGTGATCCTGAGTGGAAAGAAGCCTTCCTGCAAGGTGCATTCGATGACTTTGTGGTAGATGGCAAGAGCTATGGAATACCATTCCAGATGCTGAACACCCACTTGATATATTATAACAAGAAATTGTTCAGCGATGCAGGGATTACAGCCTTCCCCTCAAACTGGAGTGAATTCACGGATGCCATAAATAAACTCAAAGC
This sequence comes from Ruminiclostridium cellobioparum subsp. termitidis CT1112, assembly GCF_000350485.1. GTDB lineage: Bacteria > Bacillota > Clostridia > Acetivibrionales > DSM-1351 > Ruminiclostridium > Ruminiclostridium termitidis. The sequence continues at coordinate 85,188 of NZ_AORV01000046.1, read as the reverse complement.
AAAGGGAATTATACCGATTTCTTTGGGAAATAAGGGTAACTGGGTGGCGGAGTCCTGCATATTGAGCACACTTGGAGACCGGTATACAGGCACCGATTGGTTTAAGAGCATAAAGGAGAAAAAGGGAGCCAAGTTCACTGATCCCGAATTTATAAGTGCACTTAAAGCATTGCAGGATCTTGCGAAAATGGATGCCTTCAACACAGATTTAAACAGTATTGACAACATGCAGCAGAAAACTGCCTATTACAACGGCAAAGCCGCTATGTTCATGGAAGGAAACTGGGCTATAAGCAATGTCATAAATGACGCTCCGAAAGATATTCTGGACAATACGGAATTAGCCCTGCTTCCGGCAGTGGATGGAGGAAAAGGTGATGCCATGGCCAACTCGGCAGGTGCTGCCTGGGCTTATAATGTAAATTCCGAGCTCAAAGGCGATAAACTTGCCGCTGCCTATAAAATATTAAAAGCGGTTACCGATGCAGATTATGCTACTGTTTCAGTTGAATCAAATGCGTTCCCAGCGAGCAATCCCAAGAATATTGACAAGAGCAAGCTGGCACCGCTTTCAATCAAGTATCTGGATCTGGCAGCCAAAATCAAGCCGGTTCCCATATATGACGCACAGCTTTCGGCCGACCTTATACAGGTTATGAATACCGGTCTGCAGGAATTGCTTATAGACGGTATTTCACCTGAGGACCTTGCTAAAAAGATTCAGGCCGAATATGAGAAATAAATAATTCGTAAACACAGGCTCTATTTATACGGGAGATAACCTGTATCAGGTTACTCTCCCGGTATTCTATCACTATTTGTTTGCGTGGACCTATACATGAATTGCACGCAGATGGGAGATTAATATGACAAGTAGAACTCTCAGACCTAAAAATCGCGTTATTGCGGCTTATTTAGCTCCCGGTTTGTTGATATATTGTTTTATAGTAATAATTCCGTTGTTTATATCATTGATTTACAGCTTTTACAATTACAGCGGTGGTGCCAGTATGAAATTCATAGGATTGACCAACTACCGGCATTTGATTAAGGATATGGATTTCTGGGGTTCCTTTAAAAACAATCTGATCATTATATTACTGTCAATGGTGGGGCAAATTGGTATAGCGCTTGTAATAACAGTATTTATGATGTCTAAACTCTTAAAACTTAAAGCAATACACAGAAATATAATTTTCCTTCCCGTGGTGGTATCGGCAATTGTCGTAGGCTTTCTCTGGACAATAATATATAACAAGGATTTCGGTTTGCTCAATTTCCTGTTGAAGTCGCTGGGGCTGGAATCACTTATTATTCCCTGGCTTGACAATCCCAAATATGTGATCATATCGGTGAGTATGCCCATTATCTGGCAATATATAGGTTTTTATCTGGTAATATTTCTTGCGGCTATTCAGAGTATCCCCAATGAAATATATGAAAGTGCCGATCTTGACGGTGCCGTAGGAATAAAAAGATCCATGTATATTACCATCCCGCTGATGTCGGATACCTTGAAAGTTGCGGTTATGCTATGTATTGCCGGCAATATGAAAATTTTTGACCACATATATGTGATGACGGGCGGAGGCCCCGGAACAAGCTCTATGGTAATGGCACAATACGCATATATCAACTCCTTTATAATGTTCAAACTGGGCTATGGAAGTGCTATTTCGGTGGGTATACTGGTACTGAGCCTTTCACTTATTCTCCTGAGCAGAAAACTTTGGGGAGGGAAAAACAATGAAGCTTAAAATATTAAAGATCGCCTCACAGACATTTATTAACCTGTTTATGGTCATATTCTCCATAACATGCCTGTTTCCGCTGATATGGATGTTTTACTCTTCACTGAAAACTCAAAAGGAATTTAGTCTGGATATAATATCTTTGCCGGGTATTCTGCACTTTGATAATTATATTGAAGCAATAAAAGTAGGAAAAATGCATATGTTTTTCGGGAACAGCCTTTTCAACAGCGTATTTTCAGTTGTGCTTATCATTATAATAGGATTCGTTATTGCATATTTCCTGTCAAGGTATAACTTTAAAATGAGAAACCTCATATATGTACTGTTCCTGTTTGGAATGCTTGTACCGGTACACAGCCTGCTCATACCTTTATTTATTCAGTTTAAAGTCCTGTGGCTGCTGGACAAACGGTTTACTTTAATATTGCCGTATGTGGCATTCGGACTGCCCATGGCCATATTCCTGTTTGAAAGCTTCATTAAGTCGGTGCCGGTGGAAATTGAGGAAGCTGCCTACCTTGACGGCAGCAATACAAGTACCATTATTTTTAAAATAGTTTTACCGGTATGCAGACCCGTACTGTCAACAATACTTATTCTGTCCTTTTTGAATTCATGGAATGAGTTCCCCTTTGCTCTGATCCTGCTTAGAAAGCAGAGCCTCAAGACCATTCCCATCGGATTGTCAAATTTTAATGGAGCATATTCGGTAAATTATCCCCAATTGATGGCGGCAATGGTAATAGCGGTACTTCCGGTCATTATAATATATTTGTTGGCTTCAAAAAGAATAATTGAAGGTATGACCGCAGGTTCGGTAAAAGGGTAACGTCATGGTAGGCCGGTTATGTGATGACTTGGTAAATAATCTGAATTTATATACAAGATGATACAATGTTATGTTAATAAATAAAAAGGAAGGTGCTTGAAATGGAGAGAGGCATTTATTTTGACGGCTGGTACAAGGACAATCACTGCTATCATCCCAGTTTGCCACTGAGAAGCATGCAGATGATCGAAGATCTGGAGAGGTATAACGGCACATTGCTGGTATGGTCGGCGCTGGGCGGAGGAGTGATATCACTGCCCTATCTGGAACATGAAGCCTTCGGAGAGGTTGACCCCAGACTGCGTTTTTATGGATATATGAATGATTCCGAGTTTATAGCCGAATGCAACAAGCGCGGCATAAAGGTTTTTGGAATAGTTTTTGAGGTTCAGGGCTGGGAATTTCCTGCAATATACAGCGACGACAAGAAATCCTTTAAGGAGCTCAATGTAATAAAGGACAATAAAGACCACGACTGGTATGGTCTGCGTGAATTTACCAAAGACCGGAACTATGAAGTTTTCGGAAAGAAATTCTCCGACTATTTCCCTGATGGATTATATAACAGTGACGGCAAAGAGGTTACAAACATCTGGGAGGAATGCTGTGCCAGGGATTTCAACGGGGTGCCCTGCCATGCGGAATGGGTTGAAGTAAAGAATCATGAACATATAGCCTATTCCATGTGCAGGAATAATCCTGTTTGGAGAGAATACCTGAAACAGATAATGAAAATTCAGATAGACGCCGGTGTTGCAGGAATACAGCTGGATGAATGCGAGCTTCCCATGACTTCCGTAAGGTATGGGGGTTGTTTCTGTAAAGATTGCATGAAACAGTTCAATGCATATCTAAAGGAATTGGAGGCAAAAGGCCGGCTGCCCGGGGAACTAAAGGGTGTTGATCTGAATACCTTCAACTACGGTGAATACCTGAAAGCCAGGAAGGTTGTCTATCCGGGCAATATTGAAGAGCTGCCTCTTTTTAAATTCTACTGGGAATTCCAGCTTGGTGCAATAAAGAAATACTTTAAGGAACTGGCCGACTATGCAAAGGGATATGGCAGGCAGCAGGGAAGAGAGGTACTAGTTTCAGGTAATTTCTTTGATATAATGCCGTGCTATTACCCCATGGAACCCAGTGCCGACGTTATAATAACCGAAATGAAGCAGAGCATATTAAAACAGGCACACTGGTACAGGTACGTGGCCGGCTTTGCAGGGGACAAACCTGTAATTGTCGCAGAAAATCCCTACGGCAGTGCCGTATATGAACTGGTGGACCTGTTGAATGCCGGAAAGGGATATGATCTTTACAGACTCCTGCTCATAGAAGCTTCTGCATACGGGTGCAATATGTCGGTGCCGTACGGTGCCTGGATGGGAAATACCGTAAAGGATGCTTTTTGGCCTCCGCGCAATGTAACTGTGGAAGTACAGGATTTTCTGCTGAACAATGAAAGACTGTATTCAAAAAAATCCGGTGCAAATGTGCTGGTGTTGTACAGCTTCCCCAGCAATTACTGGAACGAAGCTATTGCAGGGTATTCAAGCAGCGTACTGGACGGTGAGGAGGAGGGAACTCTCTCCTACAGCGTAATAGATCCCGATGATCCCAACGGCGTGAGAATGCCGTTCTGGGAGGTGGTGAGACAATTATCTCAAAACCAGATTTCATATGATGTTAAGTTTATGGCCGACGGCGACTTGAGGGAGGACTCCTTTGGTATGGAGGACATCCGGAATTATGAGTTGGTAGTACTTCCTGCATGCAGCACTCTTACCGCAAATCAGGCCGAAACAATTGATAAATATGCTGCCGGCGGCGGAAAGGTATTGATTTTCGGAGCTGCCGCCGAAAATGTAGGCGGCTGGCTTGAGAAAATGAAAGAGTATAAAAATGTTGTATACTGCTTCAATGACAGCTATAAACCAAAAGCACTCAAGGAATTTAACAGAGCTTTTGAAGCAGTGTATGGGGATATCCGGAGAATCAGGACGGACAACACTTCGGTAGGATTGCAAACCCATGCGCTGGAAAACGGATTGGCTATACATCTTGTAAATTACGGCTACTCCAGGGAGCTGGATGCGGTAGAGCCGGTAGAGGAGCTCAATATAAAAGTATGCGTGAAGGAACAGGAATTTGGTGATATAATAGTCCATACACTACAAGGCCGGAAACTGAGATATGAAACCGGTATGGAGGGAGATGTCATGAACATCAAGATCCACCAGTTACCGCTTTATGCCGTTGTTGAACTGATTAATAAATAAACAGCGTTGATGGGAAAGGAGTGATATTCTTGATCAGCAAGCAGGAATATGACAGTGCAGTTAAAAGGGCTTTATCCTATTTTGAGGAAGCGTCCATAATTCTTACCGATGCAGAAAAGAATAAAATCGAAGTTGCCGATTTCGGACTGAATGATCTCAAACAAACAGGGCTTCAGCTTATAACCTATGTTAATACCGAAAGAGTATGTTCAAAAGAAATGGTGCTTTTCCCCAATCAGACCTGTCCTGAACACAGGCATCCTGACAGAAGCGGAGTTCCCGGGAAGGAAGAAACCTTCCGCTGCCGGTATGGCAAGGTATATTTATATGTGGAGGGTGAAAAAACAGGAACCCCGCATTGCAAACCTCCAAAGGGCAGTGAGGAATACTACACCGTATGGAAAGAGGTGGAGCTGAAGCCGGGAGAGCAATATACCCTGTATCCCAATACTCTCCATTGGTTCCAGGCCGGTGATGAGGGAGCGGTCATTTCTGAATTTTCTACAAATTCGGATGATTTTTCGGATATATTTACTGATGAAAGAATCAAGAGAATTCCTCAACTGGAACAGGGTTGACCGTCCTAGCCAGTTAATTTGAATAAGCGCATAAAAATGGGCCGGACACCGGCGGACATTCTTGAAATGTACCGCCGGTGTCCGGCCCATTTTGCAGATTATTACGGATTAATTCGATCAGTTCAAACCCAGCTCCCTGCGTTTCTTTTCAATATGGTCTACATATATCTGAATTGTTTTTTCTGCATCCAGTTCTACTACAACCTTTCCAAGTCCCAGTGTCTCTGTTGTCTCGGTAAGGGTTTTTACCACAACATCACTTCCCGTTATGGAAGGCACGGGTGCCACGTGGACCAGCCAGCCCAGTGCGACTGCCGTACAGGCGTCGGCAACGGCTTTTTGCTCAAGATATTCCGGTGCACCGATTACAAGAGGCAGCAGGTTTGTGTCAACATTAAGGGCATCAGCCAGTTCCTTGGCAGTATGGGTCATTTTGCCGATATCTACACAGGCGCCATAGGTGAGTACAGGCGGGATGCCCAGCTGTTTACAGACCGCTTTCAGGCCATCGCCGCATTCGTCTGCAGCGGAGGGATTGGTAAGGCCGGTATATTCCATGACGGAAGAGGTGCAGCCGCCTGAAAGCACAAGGATGTTATTTTCGATAAGTCCTTTTGTGATTCTGAAAATGTTGCTGCCCCCCTGTCCGTAACGTGCGGTGGTACATCCCACTATGGTGGCTATACCTCTGATGTTGCCGTTGGCTATCTGCTCTATAAGGGGGTCAAAGCTTCCGCCAAGGGCATTTCTGACCGACTCGGTGCTGAAACCCACCATACAGTCGGAGGTGTGGGGCGGAATATAAGTTTTACGGTTTTCGGACTTTCTTTGTTTAAAAGCATCTATGGCCATTTCAAGAGCTTTTTCGGCCTGCTCCTTCATCTTTTCAGGCACAAAATCAAGAGCTTCGGTGCCCTGGAGACGGATGACGGGATGTGTGCTGAGGAGCTTGGTTCCGAAACGCTTTGCGTACAGAGGCATGGTGGGGACGGTACAGTTGTAGTCAAACATGAACATGTCCACAACGCCTGTTGCAAGCAGGTATTCCTGCGAAAGCCATTCACCCTCCTGACCGCCGTAGCCCTTCTGGTTGTGGGTGCCGTCATAATTGATGAGCTGCTGACCTTCGCAAACATGCCCCAGAATCTGTATCCCGGCGGCTCCGGCGGCTTTGGCCTTCTGCTGCCATTCGTCGGTGGAGGCCAGATCAATGGCGACATGTGCCAGCAAAGGCATATGCCCGTTGGTAACCACATTGATCATTCCTTCCTTCAGCAGGCCCATATTCTGTTTTTTCACGGCAATTTCCTGAGTGCCCATCAGGATTTCCTGGATTATATCCAGGAGGAAGAGGCCCTGATATTCATTTGCAACTCCAAGTCTGACACTGTTGAGCAGGAATTCTACCGGATCGGAGGTGAAGTTGGTCATGCAGCGAGTCTGGGCATATGCCACTTCACTGTAGCCGCCGCCCGGGAAGAGGCCCAGCTGCTTCCACAGTTCCTTGCGTTTTGCGGGCGCGAAGGCTTCAACTGTTTTTGAAGGTATGTGGAAGGGTGAATGTATGTCGTCAATGACCCATTGGGCAAAATCTACTGCAAGCTTTTCCAGGGGTACATTTATGTTCAGGCCTGCCATGTCGGCATATTTTTTCAACTTTTCAGGATCTCTGAGTCTGAGTCCGCTCTCTGGGTGCTCACCGGCCGCCTTCAAGGTCCTGGCGGCCTGATGGCAGTGGAATATATTGGCGGAGGTTCCGATGGTGACATGACGGTATACAAAATTTCTTGAAACCATGGTGTGTGCGTCCACGCCGCAGGTTCCCCTCGGAACCTTGTCGTTTATGCGGCAGGGCCCGTTGGCACAAAGCTGGCAGGACAGGCCCTCAATACAGAATTTACACTGGATGGGCTGCTGCTGGCTGAACCTGTCGAAAACATTTGTCATTCCTGCATCGTGAACTACCTGATACATCTCTCTCATTGCAGGGTCGATTATAACATTCAGGGGATATCCTTCCTTTGACTGATCATTCTTTTGGATATGTTTTCTCTGCCAAGTGTGAACGTCCTCCATGGCCGGAGACTTTTGAATCTTGTCGTAATCCACCTGTATGCGCTTATGAATATGGGTGTGGGTATTGGGATCGTTTGAGTGCTCATCTGTAAGCTTTGTTCCGAAGGTGGTATTATCTCCGCGCATGGTACCTGCGCTGCGCTGATAGGATTTTTCTATATCTTTGTCGGACATAATGCATACTCCTCCTAAAATATTATTTATTCTATATTTTTACTCTTTTAGCCGATTATATTCTGCGACATTTATGAAGTCAGAGATACTAAAATCAATACTAATTTTTTACCCTATAAAAAATTAGTAAATTATGTTTATTACTGTTTTATTTTGTATATAAAAGGGAATAAAATAATTAATCAAAACCACTTGCATAAGTTCTTGTATTCTATATAATAATTAAATAAATCCAGCGGGAGGGAGTGCTATTTTCTTGGATGTAAAAAAGAGTTTTGGTATAGGGCTTAAACTTTTGATATTTACTTTTTTGACACTTTTTATTCTTCCCGGATTCAGTACATATGCAAATAATCTAAATAAAAAAAATATACTGATCATAAATTCATATTCGGAAGGCTTATCCTGGACCAAGAATGAGAGCGGCGGAATTTTGGACACACTTGAGGAAGCCGGCGAAATGTTTGATATATCCGTAGAATATATGGATTGGAAGACCTATCCCTCAGGGGAGAATCTGAAATATCTGCATAATTATATGAAGTATAAATATTATCAAAAGAAAATTGACGTGATTATTTCCACTGATGATGCCGCTCTTAAATTTGCACTGGATAACAGGGAGGAGCTGTTTGACAGTGCACCGGTTGTTTTCTGCGGTGTAAACCCCGAAGGAGTTAAAGCCCTGACTGCCGGAAAGGGAAACATAACGGGAGTGACAGAGAAAGTGGATGCCGAGGGTACGATCAAAGCGGCTCTGGGAATCAACCCTGAATTAAAGGAGATTTACGTGGTTTTCGATAATTCTGAAAGCGGTATTTCAACCTGGGAATTGATAAACAAAGCAGCCGCTGAAGTTTGTCCATATATAAGACTGGTGCCGTTAAACTCCGGGAATTACACGGCCATACTCAACAGGGCCGGAGATGCAGGCAAGGATGGAATAATACTTATGACCACCTATTACAGCGATACCGACGGCAATACCGTGGGCTTTGAAAAATTTACCGAAATGGTATGCCAGGTCAGTAAAGTTCCGGTATATCATCTCTATGAATTCGGACTGGGGCACGGTGTTGCGGGCGGAAGCATGCTCAGCGGACGGGTTCAGGGGGAGCTCGCCGGAAAGATGGCCTTGAGGGTGCTGAACGGGGAGAATATTTCTGATATTCCGGTGTATATGGGCAAAACAACTCATTTCATGTTTGATTATAAGGTGCTTGATTCGTTTAATATCAGAACAAGCCTTGTTCCGGGTGAAAGTATAATAATTAACAGCCCCTATTCGGTATTCCGTGAAAATAAAAATTTTTTTATATCAGCCTCAATAATAATAGTTTTGCTGAGCGGTTTTATTATAATCCTGCTGTTTTACCTCAGCAGGATCAATAAAATAAAGCGGGAGCTGGCTGACAGCAATTCGGAATTATCGCAGCTGTATGAGGAGTTGACAGCCTCTGACGAAGAACTCAGGATACAGTATGATGAACTGACTGAAATGCAGAAAAACCTGGTACAGAGTGAAACACGCTACAGGCAGTTATATGAAAAGATGCTCAATGGCTACGTTGTATTTGAGCCTGTTCTGGACCGGGAGAATAAAATTCAGGATATAAGATTCATTGAGTATAACCAGAGTTATTTGCTGCAAATGAAAACCAGTGTTTCTATTGGTTTGGGTCAGACCTGGACTGAGGTTTTCGGAACTGTAAACCGCAATCAGCCAATATACCTGAGAGTCTTGCTGACCGGGGAGACAGAACAGTTTGAGGCCCATGATGCAAAAAATAATCAATTCTTTCTTGTCAATGCTTTTAAATTGAACGAGAACCAGATAGGAGTGGTGTTTGAGAACATAACCAATTATAAATCGGCAATAAGGGAAATCCGCAAATTGAATGAGGAGTTGGAAGAGAGAGTCCAGGAGAGAACACAGGAGCTTCAGTCGGCTGTTTCACAGCTGGAGTCTTTTACCTATACCGTGTCCCATGACCTGAAGTCACCTCTGAGAGCTGTGGACAGCTACATCAGAATCATTATGGAGGATTACGGAAGGACGATAAACAGGGATGCAGCCGGAATGCTCACAAGTGTAAGGAATATATCAAAAGAAATGATGGAGATGATAAATAAATTACTCCTGTATACAATTGCCTCAAGATCGGAACTGAATTTCGAAGAGGTCAACTCGGAAGATTTATTCCTGGCCTGTTTTGATGAAATGAAAGCAGCATACCCCGACAGGGATATAGACCTGATCATTGAAACCGGACTTCCCAATGTAACGGCCGACAGAATCCTTTTGAAGCAGGTAATAAATAATATATTGTCAAATGCCTTCAAATTTACGAAAGGACGTGAAAAGGCACAAATCAGAATAGGCTCTGCGCTGACTGAGAAAGAGTATACATTTTATGCAAGGGATAATGGAATTGGTTTTGATATGAGTTATTCAGGCAAGCTCTATGGCATTTTTCAAAGACTTCACACCAGTGATGAATTTGAGGGCTCGGGGATCGGTCTGGTCACTATAAAGAAAATAATTGAAAAACATGGAGGAAGAACCTGGATAGAGGGAACACAGGGAGTTGGGGCAACAATTTATTTTACCATTCCTTATATTGAAAAAAATGCTTGAAAATATGGCGGCATACAATGTACTTGCCAAGGAGGTAGGATATTTGCTAAAGGTTATGCTTGTGGATGATATGGATGTGGTGAGGCTGGAATTAAAACGGATGCATGTTTGGGGTGAAAAATCAGGGTTTATTGTTGTTGATGAAGCAAAAAATGGTGAAGAGGCCCTTGAAAAGCTTCAAAGAAACAAAGCAGATCTGGTGATTACAGATATAAAAATGCCAAAAATAGACGGAATGGAATTGTTAAGTAAAATTGTTGCGCAAAATCTATGCCCCTGTGTTGTCCTGCTGAGCGATTTCAGTGAATTCAGCTATGCCAGACAGGGTTTGATCCTGGGGGCATTTGATTTTTTGGCAAAACCGGCCAATGCCGAAGAGCTGGAAAAATTACTTGAAAGAGCTCATGAACATATAGTCAGTAAGCAGCGTGAGACAGAGCGGGTTAAAAAACTTGAAGAGGTATTCAAAGAGAAAACCGAAGAATTTTTCCACGAGGCCGACATAGATGAAATCGCCGAACTGATTCAAAGCAGGGACAGCAAGGCGGCTGAAAAGATAAGACATATTATGGAAAGAATCGGGGCGGGTCTGGACTATGACACAATGAAGGTCGAGGGTGTGATGAAAAAAGGTGTTCCCCAGGTAATTGAAGCAATTCTCGATACGAATGGCTGGTTTGAAAAATATATTGACTTAGCAGAACTGGGCATTGTTAACATACACCGGTTTGATGATTTTGATGAAATACTGGATTTTATAATTAAGGATGTCGGCAGGATTATTGCTGTTTTTAACACTTTGCAATTGGGGTATCCGGAAAAGGGAATTGTCTGGGAAGTCTGCAACTATGTACTCCGGAATATTGACAATGGGCTTTCCCTGCAAACCGTCTCTGAAAATCTATACGTGAACAGAACCTATATAAGTGAGGTATTCAGGCAGAAGACAGGACTGTCCTTCATTGAATACCTCACCAGGGTTAAAATTGAAAGAGGAAAGCAGCTGATGGGCAAGGGGTTAAAGTCCTATGAGGCAGCCGAGACACTGGGTTTTAAAGATGCTGAGTATTTTGGAAAGTTATTTAAAAAGCATACCGGCAAATCTTTATCTGAATTTCGTCACAAAAAGTAAAAATTCTACAAAAACCGAAAAAATTCGGGGTAAATTCTAACATATTTCTGTTCTGGTTCAAAGGATAAACTTGTATTATTGGAATATAAATACAGGTTTATCCTTATTTGTTTTTCAAGGATAATAGTGGTTTGCAATATCTTAATTCATAAACTGCCGGCAGTTGAATTTTTTCACCGGACAATATGCGTTTTAGATGTGACGAACCGCTGGAGCAAGGGCTTCCATAGTAAGATCAGGATGGGGGGAGAAGGTTGTTTTCTGGCAAACCGGATAAAATTACATTAAAAATTACGGCTATTTATTTGTTGATAGGGGCTGCATGGATACTTTTATCTGATAAGGTACTGAACTTTCTGGTAAAAGATTTGGAATTGGTAACCGTTTTCAGTTTAATCAAGGGTTGTTTGTATGTTGTTATTTCAGGTTTACTGATATATTTTCTTATAAACAAATCCATTAATCAAATAAAGGAAACAGAGGCTGATTTAAAGCATAGCTGTAATGATTTCTCAGATGCCAATATAAAACTTGAAAAGGCGAACCGGCAGCTGGCAGAGTCACAAAAGGAGCTGGAAGAGCAGTACCAGCAAATACTAATTGATCAAAAGAAGATCCAGGAAAGTGAAGAACGGTACAGATTTATATCTGAAGCGACAAATGATGCCATCTGGCAGGAAGTGAACGGTGTAAGTACTTTTTCAGACAGATGGTATCAGATTACGGGTTACAGCAAATCTGACATTGAGGAGGCGGAGGGAGGCTGGGAGAGTTTTATTCATCCCGAAGACAGGGCCTTGTTCAGAGACCGGATGCTGATCCATAAGAGCTGTAAAACTCCTTATTTCAATTGTGAATACCGCTTCAGGAGGAAGGACGGAAAGTATATTTGGATTTATGCAAGGGGGAGAGCCTACTTTAATGCCAAAGGGGAGTTTTGCCACATGGCCGGCTCTTATACCGATATAACGGAGTTGAAGGAATATGAACACAGGCTGCACCACCAGGCATATCACGATCAGCTTACGGGCTTAAAAAACAGATTTGCACTGAATGAAAAATTGAATTCTCTTATTAACGAAAGCAGAGATAAAAAGTTTGCCTTGATTTATATAGATATAGACAATTTCAAGTATGTAAATGACACAATGGGGCATAGATTTGGAGATCTCCTGCTGATGCAGATAAGTGACAGACTTTTGGGAAACGAGATTTCAAATTCAACAGTATACAGGATCGGCGGAGATGAATTTTTAATCCTGGTTGAAAAATATTATAAAAAAGAAAATCTGGAAAGTATAGCCGTCAGCATTCTTAAGGCATTCAAGCCCTGCTTTGTGATCGGTGACTTAAATACTTATACCACCATCAGCATTGGCGTATCCACCTATCCCGAACACGGAAATGAAACCGATGAATTACTTAAGAGTGCGGATATTGCAGTATACAAAGCAAAGGAGGGGGGCAGAAACAGGATAGTTTTTTTTAATACTCCCATGAACGAAGAAATAACTGAAAGGATGACAATAGAGAAACATCTTAGAAATGCTCTGGACAATAATGAATTTGAATTACACTATCAACCGCAGCTGGATATAAAACGCAACGCGATTTCAGGCTTTGAGGCGCTGCTGCGCTGGAAAAACCCTGAACTGGGCTCTGTGCCTCCAATGAAGTTTATCGGTATTGCCGAGGCAACACATTTGATAATACCGATTGGAGAGTGGGTGCTCAGGGAAGCCTGCAGATTTCTGTGCAAGCTTGAGAAAGCGGGCTACAATGGCTTTAATATTGCGGTAAACATATCCATGCTCCAACTGCTGCAGGACGATTTTGCCCATATGGTCATGGATATCATAGACTCTTTTGGGTTGAATCCCAAACAGATCGAGCTTGAAATAACCGAGTCCATATTGATGGAATCATACGAGGTAATTGCAGGAAAGCTTAAATTGCTGCGTGCAAGGGGGATCAACATCGCGCTGGATGACTTCGGGAAGGGATACTCCTCCCTGAATTATCTGAAGAACCTGCCAATAACAACTTTAAAAGTGGACAAGTCCTTTATAGATACAATATCAAATACCGGCAATGATAAATCTCTTACAGACCTGATTGTAAAAATAGGGCGGTCCATGGACTTGTGCGTGGTGGCTGAAGGTGTCGAGACACAGGAGCAAATGGATTACCTTATCAAACATAAATGCCACAAAATACAGGGCTACCTCGTGGGCAAACCCATGCAGGAAGCAGATATCACGAAAAAGATCGAGGAACAGAATAAAATTGCTTTTCAGGAGGTTTCAAATCTATGAAATTAAGGGTTAAATTGTCTATTGCAATGATTACAATGATGCTGTTGACAATAGCGATTATGGGGACTATAGCTCTGTTAAAGTCCACGGGTACTATCAGTGATATTACACGGTCTTCCATGACAGAAATAAACCAGCAGGATGCAACCATCATCCGTTCAATGATTGATAAGGAAAAACGGAATATTCAGTTGGTGGCCGATCAGGAGGAAGTCAAAGAGATACTTGCAAAATCAAAAAATGGTGAAGTATTCACTGATATACAGGCGGATTTTGGTTTGAAACTTCAACAGATGGTTAAAGATGCAGGAAATATTGAACACATTTTTATTGTTAATACACGGGGGATTATTTGTGCCGACAGTGATTCAAAACTGCTTGGGACAGACATTAATGACAGAAATTACACAAAAAATGCATTGACTTCCGGTCAGCCTGTAATCAGTGAAAATCTTAAATCCAAGTCAACAGGTGCATATATAGTGGTTTTTGTTTATCCGGTAATGGTGGATGGGCAGATTGCAGGTTTTGCAGCAGCAGCTGTGAATACCGACAGCATGGTAAGGTATTTAACCGATACCCGTATACTTGATACTGATTCAAGCTATTCATATCTGGTGGATGAAATGGGAAATATGCTGTATCATCCCGACAAGGAAAAAATCGGCAAACCGGTTGAGAATGAACAGATAAATGCCGTTGTGCAAAGAATAAAGAAAGGAGAGACGGTAGAGCCGGATGTAGTTCAATACAATTATAAGGGAAAATTGAAACAGGCCGCCTACAGGGTGATAAGCGAGACCAAATGGACTGTCATTGTAACAGGTGATATTGGTGACATAATGGCACCTGTAAACAGCATGATATATTATATACTTGCCGCAGGCGGGATTTTGGTGTTATTGTCTCTGCTCTCAGGGTTTTTGATAGCCACCAGGATATCCAACCCAATCATAAAACTTACCCAGCTTATAAATAAAACCGCAGATCTGAATTTAAAATATGATGATAAATATGAATATCTTATCAAGAACAGGGATGAGACAGGAATTATCGCAAAGGCCACATTCACAACCCGCCAGGTGCTGAGGGAAATGGCCGGAAAGCTCCACGACGTATCACAGGTTGTAATGGAAAATGCCGAGAAGATGGAAAACCTGTCAAACAACATTCAGGAAAATGCCCATGACAATTCTGCAACAACGGAGCAATTGTCGGCAGGGATGGAGCAAACGGCAGCCTCCTCAGAAGAAATAACGGCTACAACCGGAGAAATTGATTCCAGTGTTGGTGCAATCGCTCAAAGGGTCAAAGACGGAGCGGAAAAATCCGGACACATAACAGAAAGAGCGAATACCCTGAGACTGGATGCAATGGAGTCTGCAAAAAATGCCAGGGAAATCTATGAAAATGTTAGGACCAAAATGGAAAATGCCATACAGGAATCAAACACAATTACCCAGATAAGTTTATTGGCCGAGACCATACTCTCAATTACGGCTCAGACAAATCTTCTGGCTTTGAATGCGGCAATTGAGGCTGCAAGGGCCGGAGAGGCAGGAAAGGGTTTTGCGGTTGTGGCCGATGAAATAAGAAAATTGGCCGAGGAATCCTCAAAAACAGCGGCCGGTATTCAGGGAATTGTAAAAAATGTATACTCTTCAGTAGGCCATATGAAGGAGAATTCAGAAGCCATACTCACCTTTGTTGATAAAAAGGTTCTGGCGGATTATGAAAAGCTGACAGAGGTAAGTGAGCAATACAACAGTGATGCGGAATATATCAATAACCTTATGTCGGAATTTGAACTTGCTGCAAATCAGCTTGACACTGCAGTTTCAAGCATATCGACGGCAATGAATGAAGTGGCCGCCACCATCAATGAAAGTGCCAAGGGCGTACAGGATATTGCTGAGAAAACAAACGACATAGTTGAAAAAACAATTCAGGAAACAAGGCTTGCAGATCAGAATTCACAGGGAGCCAGAGAGTTAATGTCTCTTGTTGAGCGGTTTAAGATATAGGAGTTGAATATATGATTACCGAGATAGAGAAGTTACGAAAAAAGCTTAATGATATGGTTGAAGTTTATGACTGTGACAGCAGCGAAGTATTGGAACTCAGCAGAGAGATGGATAATTTGATTCTGGACTATTATCTATTGAATGAGAAGCAGGGCACTCTGGAAACAAATAAATAACTGTGTATACACAATGCAATCGGGTTGTTAAATACTTGCCTGTCATACGTTGACATAAAATGTTAAAAATCATATAATTATGATGAAATTTGTAAGAAAATATTGTAATATTATAAGAAATCTGTAATCATATTAAGAGTATTTTGTTAACTTTTTATGAAAATATCCTTTCCTGTACAAAAGCAGTCCATGCAATGTACAGCCTGGGAGCGAGCGGTAATGCAGCATTCAAATGTAACTATAAAGGCATAAGGAGAGTGACAGATTTTGAAGAAAGTACTTATTGTAGACGATGCATCATTTATGAGACTATCATTAAAAACAATGCTGGAGAGCAATGGATTTGAAGTGGCAGGTGAAGCCGAAAACGGATATGAAGCCATAAAGCTTTATACCAAACTCAAACCCGATGTTGTTACAATGGATATTACCATGCCCGAGCTGGATGGAATACAGGCATTGAAATCTATTTTGGAACTGGATCAGAAGGCAAAAATAGTAATATTATCCGCCATGGGACAGGAGGCCAGGGTCAAAGAAGCCATTATCAGCGGTGCAAAGACCTTTATTGTAAAACCTTTCAAAGAAGAGCATTTAATACAGACATTAAATAAGATAGCTAATATGTAAAATTAGCCAGTACAATATTCTGCATATTGGGTGCATAATTTGGAGTGGATTTTTCGGAGGATGCGCCCTGAATATACGGAATATTGTACTGGCTTTAAAGGAGGCGGTCTCTTGGCAGGTCAGTTTTCCGGTGAACCCATGCTTGATATGTACATATTTGAAACGACTCAGAATATAGAACAGCTGGAAATGTGCATTCTCGATTCGGAGAAATCCAACTGTTATTCCCAGACATCAATAAATGAAATATTTAGAATCATGCATACAATCAAGGGCTCATCAGCAATGATGCTTTTTAATAATATATCGGTCCTTGCCCATTCAATTGAGGATCTTTTTTATTACCTGAGAGAGCAAAAGCCTGAAAATATTGATTATACGCTTCTTTCAGATCATATTTTATCAGGAGTTGACTTTATAAAGGTTGAACTTCAAAAAATTGTGGATGGAGAAAAGGCAGACGGCAACCCTTCTGAAATAATAGAAGCCATAAAAGCTTTTTTAAGTCAGATAAAACTCAAAAACCCTTATAACGGTTCAGAGGCAAAAGAGAAGCAGGAGTTGGCCGAACAGCCCCGGTACTATATTACCCCTAACAAAAGTGACATAAATATTAATACAAACGCGTTTAAAGCGGTTCTGTTCTTTGAAGCCGGCTGTGAGATGGAGAATATCAGAGCTTTTACTGTTATTCATAATATCAGGGAATTTTCAGACGAAGTCTATTTTTACCCCGAGGATATCATTGATAATGACGAGAGCGTAAATGTCATCAGGGAACAGGGCTTTAAGATCTACTTCAAAACCCAAAAAAATTATAAGGAATTGGATGCTTTCTTTAATCAGACGGTATTTCTTAGAGAATTGGAGCTTGTCCGGCTTGAAGATGATACTGAATTAAAGGGATTCCTAACAGCAAAAACAGTTAAGGCTGAAGCAAATCCTGTCGTGGTTCCCAGAGTAAATTCCGACAGTGCCGAAACTGCCGAAAAAGAAATGACCATAGGCGCCGGTCAGAGTATCATAAGTGTCAGTATTACAAAACTTGACAAGCTCATGGACCTTGTGGGAGAGATGGTGATTTCAGAGGCTATGGTCACACAAAACCCTGATTTGAAGGGGCTTCAGCTGGATAATTTCATGAAGGCGGCAGGCCAGTTGCACAAGGTTACCAGTGATATCCAGGATATGGTGATGTCCATAAGAATGGTTCCCCTGGCCATGACCTTCCAGAAGATGCACAGGGTCGTAAGGGACATGTGCAAAAAGCTTGATAAGGAAATAAGGCTTGAGCTCATAGGTGAAGAAACAGAAGTGGATAAAAATATAATTGAGCACATTTCCGATCCGTTGATGCATCTTGTCAGGAACTCAATCGACCACGGGATAGGGTCAGCAGCCGACAGGGAGGCAGCCGGCAAGCCGCCGGCCGGTAAGATCACCCTGGAAGCAAAGAATTCCGGCAGTGATGTTGTAATTCTCGTCAAGGACGACGGCAAGGGGCTCAATAAACAAAAAATCCTCGAAAAGGCCGCCCAAAACGGACTACTGTATAAGCCGGCAAATGAAATGTCTGACAGCGAAATATACAATCTTATATTTCTGCCTGGTTTTTCCACAAAGGAAAAGGTAACCGAGTTCAGCGGCAGAGGCGTTGGTATGGATGTTGTGGTAAGAAATATAGAATCGGTGGGAGGTTCTGTCTCTGTGGACAGTGAAGAAGGAAAGGGATCGGTAATAGCACTGAAAATTCCTCTGACCCTGGCCATTATTGACGGGATGAACATACAGGTGGGCGGCTCCCGTTATACCATACCCACAAAAGCTATAAAAGAGTCCTTCAGACCCAATGCAAATGATCTTATAAAAGACCCGGACGGAAACGAAATGATTATGGTGAGGGGTAGGTGCTATCCGATTTTACGGCTTCACCAGCTATATAAGGTCAAAACCGGAATTACCCGGTTTATTGATGGGATTTTGATAATGGCTGAGCATGAGAACAAAACCCTGTGCGTATTTGCCGATGAGCTTCTGGGGCAGCAGCAGGTGGTGGTAAAGTCACTTCCGAAATATATCAAGGCAAAAAGAAATGTAAAAGGACTTACCGGTTGCACCTTGCTGGGGGACGGCAGCATCAGCCTGATCCTGGATATCGGTGGACTTGTGAATATATAGTTTTGCCTAAATTAAGCAGAAAGGAGTTTATATATGTCAGAAAACCTGGACAGGGAATTAATGGGAAAGGAAACTGATGAAAGAGAGGAAGACACCCAGAAGGGAAGATTCCTCACATTTAATCTTGATAAAGAAGCCTATGGTATTGAAATAACCCATGTTACGGAGATAATCGGTATTCAGCCTGTAACACAGGTTCCTGAACTCCCGGATTATATCAAAGGAATCATTAATCTGCGGGGAAAAATCATTCCTGTAATGGATGTAAGACTCAGGTTTAAAAAGAATTTCAGGGAGTACAATGACAGGACCTGTGTTATTGTAATCGACATTGATGATCTATCAATAGGATTGATTGTTGACAGCGTTTCGGAGGTTATTGCCATCCCGGATACTGAAATCGTAGCGCCGCCTGAAGTGGGCAAGGGCGGAAACAAATACGTAAAAGGTATCGGTAAGGTTCACAGCGATGTGATACTCTTACTGGATTGCAACAGGCTTTTGAATGATGAAGACACCGAAAATCTACTAAACATATAAAGGGAGGAACTTTTTTATGAAATGGTTCGGAAATTTGAAAATAAGGGTAAAATTAATTGTCTGTTTCATTATACTGACCATATTTACAGGTGTCGTGGGATTGCTGGGCATAAATAATATGAATACCATAAACAAGCGGGGAGACGATATGTATTACAACAATTTTGTTCCCGCTACAAGTCTGGCAAAAATCCAGAGGTCAATGCTTATAATAAGATCCGATTACTTACTGATGGTATATGACAGGGATGCTTCAAAATTCCAGGAGAGATTTGATGAAATAAACAGTTACTCAAGTGATACCGACAGCATATTGACCGAATATGAAAAAACCATTGGAAACGATAAAACCAACAAAGACTTATTCGGTCAGCTCAAGTCCGATCTGGCAACATACAGGTCAATACGTTCTGAACACCTGGAGCTGGTAAAATCGGAAAAATATGATGAAGCCATAAGAAGAATGCCTGAGTTTACAAATGCCAGGGTGGAAGTTGAAAACACCATCAATAAACTTGTCGAATATAATTCTGAAAACGCTCTCAGCAAATCAAACCAAAACACCGCAGATTATCAGAGCCAGTCCATACTAATGATAGCAATTATTCTGGCCGGCATAGTACTGTCAATCGGACTTGGTCTGGCAATTGCAGGGATTATAAGCAAGCCTCTCAACAAGCTGGTTGTCTCTGCAAATCAGATAGCCGATGGAAATCTGGATGTAAGTATAGATGTAAATACCAATGACGAAGTGGGCATATTGGCAGCGGCATTTATAAAAATGACGGATAATCTGAATGATGTGATGTCAAATATCAACATTGCAGCAGAACAGGTTGCTTCGGGATCAAGACAGGTATCCGATTCCAGCATGGCCCTGTCACAGGGGGCCACCGAACAGGCAAGCTCGGTTGAAGAACTTACCGCATCCCTTGAGGAGATCGCATCGCAAACCAGGATGAATGCAGATAATGCAAATCAGGCAAATTCCCTGGCAATAACGGCAAAGGGCAATGCCGTCCAGGGAAATGACCAGATGAAAGAAATGCTCAATGCCATGGAGGAAATCAACGAGTCCTCCGGCAGCATATCCAAAATAATCAAGGTTATTGATGACATTGCCTTTCAAACCAATATACTCGCCCTTAATGCTGCAGTTGAAGCAGCAAGGGCAGGTCAGCACGGAATGGGTTTTGCCGTGGTGGCCGAAGAAGTGCGTAACCTTGCAGCCAGGTCGGCAAATGCTGCCAAGGAAACTACAGATATGATAGAAGGCTCCATCAAAAAGGTTGAAGGTGGTACAAAAATTGCAAATCAGACAGCAGAGGCTCTTAATAAAATCGTTGAAGATGTGACAAAGGTAGCCAATCTGGTCAGCAATATAGCTGTGGCATCAAACGAGCAGGCTTCTGGGATTGCCCAGGTCAACCAGGGTATTATGCAGGTTTCGGAGGTTGTCCAGACAAACTCGGCTACTTCTGAGGAAAGCGCCGCTGCCAGTGAAGAGCTTTCCAGCCAGGCTGAACTGCTGAAAGAACAGGTGTCGAGATTCAGGCTGAGGAGATCTCAGAATGCAGTCCATACCTATAAGGGCGGGGACGAAATAAACCCCGACATATTAAGGCTGCTGGATCAGATGAATACCGGCAGGAGTTTGGCAAATTTCAGTGAGGCACATAAAGAGAGCGCTCCCGCGGCTCCCAAAAAGATTGTTTTAAGTGACAGGGAGTTTGGTAAGTATTAATAGAGATATTTCAAGAGTTATGCAAGGCAAAAATTTCGGGAGTGGCAGAGTAAAAACCACTCCCGAAATTATAAAACAACAATGAATTGCGGGTGATAACGTGGTAGAAATAACTAAAAAGGAATTTCAACAGTTATCCGACTATATCAAGGAAAACTACGGGATAAGGCTTAAAGAAGAAAAGATGACGCTGGTATCTGGAAGACTTCATAATGTATTGCAACAGGCGGGGTTCTCAAGTTTTACCGAATATTACAGCCACCTTGTTTCGGACAGAACCGGAAATGCGGTAACTACGCTTGTAGACAGGATTACAACCAATCATACCTTTTTTATGAGAGAAGCCAGCCATTTTTACTATTTCAGGGACAAGGTACTGCCTTACCTGTCTGAAGCAGTTGGGAAAAAAGATCTCCGCATCTGGTGTGCGGCATGTTCCACAGGAGAAGAAGCCTATACCCTGGCCATGCTTATGGATGAGTTTTTTGGAAAGGTAAAAATGTGGTGGGACACAAAGATACTTGCCACAGATATATCGGAACAGGTTTTGGATACGGCCGTCAGGGGAATTTACAGCAATGAAAGAATTGAACCCCTGCCTGCCGGCTGGAAAAGGAATTATTTTAAAGCTTATGATAATGAAAATTCCATTCTGATAGATAAAATCAGAAATGAAGTAATATACAGAAAGTTAAATCTTATGGACAGCGTATTCCCTTTCAGAAAAAAGCTGCATACTATCTTCTGCCGCAATGTGATGATTTATTTTGACAATGAGACCAAGAACAGGCTTGTGGAAAAATTCTATGATTATCTGGAATATGGGGGATACCTGTTTATAGGGCATTCGGAATCCCTGAACAGGGAAACAACAAGATTCAAGTATGTATTGCCATCAATTTACAGGAAGGAATAATGAGGAGAGGTCATATGAACGGCAAAAGGATAAAAGTATTGGTGGTAGATGACAGTTTGCTTTTCAGAGAGGTAATAGCCAGGGGGATTGAAACCGATCCCTCCATTGAAGTGGTTGCCAGGGCCACCGATCCCTTCGATGCAAGAGACAAGATACTTCAGTTTGAACCCGATGTGATGACCTGCGATGTTGAAATGCCCAAAATGAACGGGATTGATTTCATACGAAGGCTGCTGCCCCAGCATCCGCTGCCGGTGATTGTAATCAGCACCGTAAGCGAAGCGGTATTTGACGCAATGAATGCAGGTGCTGTTGATTTTGTAACCAAACCGGAAGTTCAATCGTCCAAAAGCGTCGAAAAATTTTTGTTGGATATCATATCAAAAATAAAAATTGCCGCCAATGCAAAAATCAGCAGGAGCAATACAGCAGACACAGTTAATTCCCCGGCAGGCAAAATAAATACAAATAAAATAATAGCCATCGGTGCGTCAACAGGGGGAACCGAGGCAATATACAAGCTGTTAAAAGCATTGCCGGCCGAGATGCCGGGAATTCTCATAGTCCAGCACATTCCCCCCGTTTTTTCCAACATGTTTGCCCAGAGATTGAACAATCAAACCCTGTTGAATGTGAAGGAGGCCCGGACGGGTGACTGGCTGGAGCCGGGGAAAGTATTGATAGCTCCAGGTGACCGGCATATGAAAATTAAAAAAATTGGGGATAGGATAAGAATTGAAACATTTGAGGGGGAAAAAGTCAACGGGCATTGCCCCTCAGTGGATGTTCTGTTTGAATCTGTCGCCAGAGAGGCCGGAAGCTCCGCAATAGGGATCATGCTCACCGGAATGGGCTATGACGGAGCCCGGGGACTGCTTGCCATGAGGAGGAGGGGAGCCAGGACCATCGGTCAGGATGAACAGTCCTCCATAGTATATGGAATGCCCAAAGTTGCTTTCGATATTGGTGCTGTGGAGAAGCAGACCTCCCTGGATAATATACCGCAGGTTTTATTGGCAATGTTGAAGTAGGTGATAAAATGCAACTGGTAATAGGAATCGGGGAATATGCCGTATCGGACAGAGGGATTAATGCGTTAAAGACTTATGCCCTTGCGTCCTGTGTGGCGGTGACGGCATACAGCCCCATAAGAAGGGTGGGGGCTATGATCCATGTGGCGCTGCCGGAACCCACAACTTTTGAGGACGGCTTCTTCAGACCGGGATATTATGCAACAACGGGAATTCCGTTGATGATAGAAAAATTTTGTATGAGATACGGCTGTTTGAAAGGTGAACTGCAAATTCAGATTTTCGGAGGAGCGGATTCAATCAGTGATAAAGACATATTCCATATTGGAAGAAGGAATATCGAGGCTGTAATCGGAACTCTGGACAATTTAAATCTTAGAATACAAAATGCCCATATTGGCGGCAGGGTAAGCAGGACTGTCGAAATGGACCTTGGAACAGGAGAGGTCACCATTTCCACTCAGCCCATAGGAATATGAGGAGGTGAGGGAGCTGAAAAACAGGATGTCAGCGGTACTGGACAATATAGGTGATGGAGTGATCGCTACAAATAAACAGGGCAAAATAGATTATATAAACCACACAGCCGTCCTGCTTACCGGTTGGACAGAGAAGGAAGCCCTGGGAGCTGATTTCCGGGAGGTATTTTCATTAATAAATATCAAGAGCGGTAAATCCCTGGAAAGTCCCATCGATGAGGTCATGCGTTCCAATACCATTGCAGGATTGAAAAACAATTCCGCCGTCATATCCAAAAGCGGCGAGAGATTTATAGTATCGGCAAGCTGTTCTCCCATAAAGGACGGTAACAACAATATTGACGGGGTGGTGGTTGTTTTCCGCGACATCACCAGGATTAAAAAAATGGAGGAACAGCTGATCGAGGAGAGAAATAATCTCGAAATGACCTTTAACCATTCTCCTGTGGGAATGCTGATTATGGACAATAAAAGAGTAATCAAGCAGGTAAATAATGCTTTTCTGAAAATGCTTGGCCTGACCGACAGGGAAGTACTGGGACTGTGCTACGGTGACGGGATATGCTGTATAGGCAGCAGGGAAAACGGCTGCGGCAAAGGCCTGGATTGCGGCTTATGCGAGATAAGACAGCGGATAACAAAAGTTTTTGAAACCGGCATACCGAGCAAGGATCTGGTCAACAAGCAAACATTGATGATTGATGGTATACAGAAAAGCAGCTGGTACAGCTTTTTCTTTGTACCCGTACATATTTCGGGAGAGAGATATGTGCTGCTTGTATTAAACGATGTCACCGAGAGTAAGGAACGGGAGCAGCAGCTTATTCAGGCTAATAATTTCAGCTTGAAGATGATGGAGAATTTTCCCGCCATGATATGGAAGACCGACGAGAAGGGAAGAAATGTCTACGTAGGCCATACGTTGTCGGAGTTTTTGGGAAAGAGTGAACAGCAGATCATGGAGGAAGGATTGCTGGAATATGTCCACCCGGACGAGAGAGAAAGGCTGGCTGACAAGTTTAACAGGGAAATTGACAATCCCGGGCTGAATAACATTGAATTGAGGATAAAGCATGTAAACGGCCATTACAGATGGATAAATATTATCATAAAGCCTTTTTATGATATGAACGGCAACCGGGACGGCTATATAGGGATGGGGCTTGATGTAAATGACAAAAAAATCACCGAGACTCTGCTCCAGGAAAGTGAAGAGAGATACAGGTTTTTATTCATGAACCTGCACAGGGGGTTTGCCTATCACAGGGCCATTACCGATAAACAGGGCAATATAACAGATTTGGAATTTCTGATGGTAAATGAAGCCTATGAAAAGATGTTTGGGCTGGAAGCCGAAAAAATAGCCGGTAGACTCTATTCGGACATTTTTCCGGAGGGATTGGTAGATTTTGAAGAAGGGCTGTTTGATAAGGTCATTAACGAAGGAAAAAGCATTTATCTGAATGAAATATATTCCCATGTACTTGAAAAGTGGTATTCCATGGCGGTATACAGTCCCCAGAAAGAACATATTGCGGTGGTGGTAACCGATATAGATGAGGAGAAAAAGTCTGAAATTGAACTGAAAAGGGCAAAGGAGGAAGCGGAAAAGGCAAATAAGTCCAAAAGCGAATTCCTTGCCAATATGAGTCATGAAATACGGACTCCGCTGAATGGAGTCGTAGGAATGATTGATCTGACCCTGCTTACAGACCTGGACCCTGAACAGAGGGACAATCTGAGTACGGCAAAAAGTTGTGCCAATTCACTTTTGAAAATAATAAATGACATCCTGGATTTCTCCAAAATGGAAGCAGGAAAATTATTTATTGACAATGTCAATTTTGATATAAAGAAATTGATAGAGGAAATATTCAAATCCCAATCGCCCCTTGCCGATAAGAAGGGACTTGAATTCAATTATTCTTTCTACTCCGGAATCCCTCAGTTCCTTAAGGGCGATCCCAACAGGCTCAAACAAATACTGAACAATCTGATAGGAAATGCCATCAAGTTCACCGAACATGGAGAAGTTAATATAGTTGTAAGGAAAAGCCTGATAGAAAAGGACTTGGTTGAGTTGAAGTTTTCAGTTTCAGATACTGGAATA
Organism: Ruminiclostridium cellobioparum subsp. termitidis CT1112; assembly: GCF_000350485.1. Classification (GTDB taxonomy): domain Bacteria; phylum Bacillota; class Clostridia; order Acetivibrionales; family DSM-1351; genus Ruminiclostridium; species Ruminiclostridium termitidis. Next base: position 59,588 of record NZ_AORV01000046.1, on the reverse strand, counting down.
GGCATAGGCGATGAAGAGAAAGAAAAACTATTCAAAACCTTTAGCCAGGTTGATGGTTCTATCAGCAGAAAGTTTGGAGGAACCGGACTGGGACTTGCAATTTCCAGGCAGCTCGTAGAAATGCTGGGAGGCCGGATCTGGATTGAAAGTGAAAAAGGGAAGGGCAGCACTTTTCATTTTACCGTCAGATTCCTGAAAGGAAAGGAAGCTGCTGCCGCCCAGCCCAATGAAACTGTATCCGGCAGAGCCTTTGACAGTCTCAAAATACTGCTGGCTGAGGATGATAATGTAAATAAGACGGTCATTACGAGAATGCTCAGGGAGAGGGGCTGGAACGTAGATGTTGCACGCAACGGACTTGAGGCACTTGAATTCCATAAAAAGAAAAATTACGATTTGATACTTATGGATATCCACATGCCTGAAATAGATGGGGTTGAGGCTGTAAAGACAATAAGGGAGAGGGAAGGCGCCCGGAAGCATACTCCCGTAATAGCCCTCACGGCCCATGCGCTGCAGGGAGACCGGGAGAGGTTCCTGGGGCTGGGTATGGACGAATATATTCCCAAACCTTTTACAATGAAGGAACTATATCAGGTCATAGAGGCTGCTGTTGTCAATAAACAGGAGAAAACGGAGGTTAAGGGCATCCGGATAGACGAGGATGGAAATATAATACTGATAAGTGAAGAGAACACCGGTCTGAAGGAATTTGATGAGGAGATTTTTGCCGAAATAGAAAATGCCCTGTCCGGTCTGATAGTGTGTCTGGATGGAAAGGACCTGGAGCTGGTGGGGAAATTTGCTCATGATATAAAGAATCTCTGCAATAAAATGGGGGCGGAGGAATTGAAAAGCCTTGCATTTCAGATTGAGCTTGCAGTACGGCGCAACAGTATTAAAGATGTTCTTTATAGCTACGTTAACTTTCATAAGGAGCTTAAGACAATAAAAAAATATATATAAATCAGAAAAGGAGTGGGGATATGCGAATTTTAATTGTTGAGGATGATCTGGTCAGCAGAAGGTTTCTTCAAAAGTTTTTATCCCGTTTCGGTGAGTGTGATGTTGTGGTTGACGGCATGGAGGCACTGGATGCTTTTTTATATTCATTAAAGGAAAATGTCCCGTACAGTCTTATATGTCTGGATATTATGATGCCAAAGGTTGACGGTATCAAGGTTCTCAAAACCATCAGGGAACTGGAAACACAAAAGGGAATTCCCGCTCGGGACAGAACAAAGGTAATAATGACAACTGCCCTCAACGGTACCGAAATGGTGCAGAAGGCTTTTGAACTGGGGTGTGAGGGCTTTGCCTCAAAACCTCTTGATACTGAAAAACTTGTAGAAGTCATGGAAAAGCTGGGTCTTATTTAAGCAGTATCAGGAGGGTGATTTCAGAGCTCAGACCGGTTAACGGCACTTCGGCTTTAGAACTCTTTAACCAGAAGTGCCCGTATATATCCCCTGTCGGTTGAAGTGGAATCAATATAGAAGCCCCGGCCATAGTAGAACCGGATGAGATCACGGTATTTTGATGCGGTATGGAGGCTGACCTTCTTAATGTCCCTGGTTTTCAAAATCTTATCGGCCAGATTCATAAGAGATTTACCTATTCCTATGTTGTGGTAATCCAGCATGACGCCGAATCTGCTTATATAGGCGGTATTGTCGGGCAAAATCTTTATTCTGATGGTACCTACCGGATTACCGTCAATCAAAGCGATGTAAACCTCTTTTTCAAGAATGTCGGCTTCTATGTTTTCCAGGCTTTCGGTCAATGCATCCATAGTACCGGACAAGCCGGTATCAAGCATATATTTTTTAAAAGCCTCCTGCATAATGACAGCTATGGCTGGCGCATCCTCCAGAGTGGCTTTTCTTATTATAAATGAATAATTCATGTATTACCCCCTTTTCGGTGAGGCTATTTGCCCAACAGGGTTGCAAGAACTGCCTTTTGGGCGTGCAGCCTGTTCTCGGCTTCATCAAAAATTACAGACTGAGGTCCGTCGATGATTTCTTCCGTAACCTCATAACCTCTGTATGCCGGCAGGCAATGCAGGAAAATGGCATCCTCTTTTGCTTTGGAGAACAACCGGGAATTTATCTGGTAAGGCATGAATATTTTTAGTTTTTCCTCTTTTTGATCCTCCTGACCCATACTGATCCAGGTGTCTGCGTAAATTACATCGGCATTTGCAATAGCCTCAACGGGGTCCTGGGTCATCAGAATTTCAGAGCCGGTGGTTTTTGCAGCTGCTTTGGCTTCGTCCACATAGGTCTCGGTGCATTCATAGCCTTTTGGAGATGCAACAGCTATGTCCATACCTGTTTTTGCACAGCCGTGCAGAAGGGAGTGGGCTACGTTGTTACCGTCTCCGATGTAGGCAAGCTTCAGGCCTTCAAGCTTTCCCTTATGCTCATATACGGTTAACAGGTCGGCTAAAATCTGACAGGGATGCATCTCATCGGTCAGTCCGTTGATAACGGGAATGGTCCCGAATCTTGCAAGATCTTCCACATCACTCTGCTTAAAAGTTCTTATCATTATTCCGTCTATATATCTTGACAGTACATTGGCGGTATCGTATATGGTCTCACCCCTGCCAAGCTGTATGTCATTTGAACTCAGAAACAATGGATAACCGCCCAGCTGGTACATTCCAACCTCGAAGGAAACCCTGGTTCTTGTGGAGGACTTCGAAAAGATCATACCCAGGGTCCTGCCTTTCAGGAGATGATGCTGAACACCCTCCATGTTCTGTTTTTTTAGCTTTTCAGCCAGCTTTAGCAAATCCTGAATTTCTTCAGTGCTTAAATCGTTCAAACTCAATAAATGCTCCATAATTACCTCCGTAATATAAAAAAGTGTTCATTGTCTTCCGGTCACATCTAACCCCTGTAAACCGAATACTCGTCCAGAGAGTATACCTCGGCCTTATTGTCGGAGATCAGGCGTTCCAGAATGCTTAAAACGGCATTTGTCGTGTCCAGTGAAGTTATACATGGAATGTTGTATTCCATTGCTGTTCTTCTGAGAGTAAAGCCTTTTCTTTCAGGTATTTTGCCTCTGGTCGGAGTATTTATAACCAGGGTTATTTTATCTTCCTTGATGCTGTCCAGTACATATCCGTCCTCCAGCAGCTCTACCGGCAGAGCCGCAGAGCTCAGTATTTCGCAAGTGCCCGGTGTGGCAGACAGCCTGAAGCCCAATGTCAGAAGCTTGTTTGCAATAGCTATACTCTCTTCCTTATCCCTGTCTGCAACAGAAAGCAGTACATTTCCGCCCGAAGGAATTTTTATGCCGGAAGCAGCAATTGCCTTGTACAGGGCATTATAATAATCCCTGTCCACTCCCATGACTTCACCTGTGGACTTCATCTCAGGCCCAAGGAAAGTATCAACAGTGGTCAGTTTGGCAAAAGAAAAAACAGGTGCCTTTACGGCGTAGAACTCGGTTTCCTTTGCAAGACCGTTTTTGTAGCCCAGTTCCGATAGGGTTTTACCCATAATAAGCCGGGTTGCCACACTGACCATGAGTATTCCGGTGATTTTGCTCATTATGGGAACAGTTCTGCTGGCACGCGGATTTACTTCAATGACATAAACCTTTTCGCTGCTGTCCATGACAAACTGTATGTTAAACAGGCCTACCACCTTCAATGCCTTTGAAAGACGGATTGTATAGTCTTCAATAGTGGTTTTGGCCTTCCTGGAAAGATTTCTTGGAGGATATACCGCAATGCTGTCTCCGGAGTGAACGCCGGCCCGCTCGATATGCTCCATGATACCGGGTATCAGAACTTCATTTCCGTCGCATATTCCGTCAACTTCCATTTCCCTTCCGGTAATGTATTTGTCGATAAGTATGGGGTGGGCCGTTGAAATATCGGAAGCCATCTGTATATACTCCTGAAGAGTCTTATCGTCATACACGATTTCCATTGCACGTCCGCCGAGGACATAGGAAGGTCTTACAAGGACCGGATAGCCTATTTCATTGGCAATGTGCCTGGCCTGCTCGAAGGAAAAAGCTGTTTTTCCTTCGGGGATAGGTATATCCAGCTCCTCCAGCAGCTTGAGGAATTTATCCCTGTCTTCGGCGATATCTATGCTCTGGACTGAAGTGCCGAGTATTTTAACTCCTTCCGAATGGAGGGTTTCAGCAAGATTTATAGCTGTCTGGCCCCCAAACTGTACTATGACTCCCAGGGGCTTTTCCTTTTGAATGATGTCCAGGACACATTCCTTTGTAAGAGGCTCGAAATAGAGCTTATCCGAGGTATCAAAGTCGGTGCTTACCGTCTCGGGGTTATTATTTATAATAATGGATTCTATTCCAAGTTCTTTTAAGGTTTCCACAGAATGCACGCTGCAGTAGTCAAACTCAATACCCTGGCCGATCCTGATGGGGCCTGAGCCTATGACCAGAACCTTGTCTCCTTCGGTAACCTCAATATCGTCCTTTTCCTCGTAAGTGGAGTAATAATAAGGAGTAACGGCTTCAAACTCTCCGGCGCAGGTATCTACTATTTTGTAAACCGGATTGATAGGATACTTTTCTCTCAATTCCAGTATTTTTTCCAGAGGCTCGTTGGTAAGGTTTGCGATGTAGGAATCCCCGAAGCCTATTTTCTTTGCTCTTGAGTAAAGGTCATAATCCAGCCATGCAATTCCGGCATTGGTTATCTCCTCACCCAGCCTGACTATTTTTTTGAGCTTTCTGATAAAGAAGTCATCTATTTTGGTTATTCTGACTATTTCACCGGCTGAAACACCTTTTTGAAGAGCCTTGCAAATTGCAAATATACGCTGGTCGCTGGGGTGTTCCACGTACTCCAGCAGCTCTTCGCGGCTCTTGTTGTCAAACAGGCTCAGGCCCAGCTGATAATTGAATTTAATATCAAGTGAATCTATTGCCTTGAGCAGGGATTCCTCAAAGGTGCGTCCTATGGCCATGACTTCTCCGGTTGCCTTCATCTGGGTCCCAAGGCTCCTGTCGGCATTTGCAAACTTGTCGAAGGGCCAGCGGGGGACTTTGGTGACAACATAGTCCAATGACGGCTCGAAGCAGGCGCTTGTATTCTTTGTAACAGAGTTCTTTATCTCGTCAAGAGTCATTCCGATGGCAATCTTTGCGGTCACACGGGCAATGGGATAACCCGTTGCCTTTGATGCAAGGGCGCTTGACCGGCTGACTCTCGGATTTACTTCTATAACGACATATTCAAAGCTGTCAGGGTTCAATGCGAACTGTATGTTGCAGCCGCCCTTGATATCAAGAGCCCTGATTATTTTTATGGATGCGGTTCTGAGCATCTGGTACTCAATGTCGGAGAGGGTCTGGCTGGGGGCGACGACAATACTGTCCCCGGTATGAACTCCAACCGGATCAAAGTTTTCCATATTACATATGATTATGCAGTTGTCGTTGCTGTCACGCATAACCTCGTACTCAATTTCCTTCCAGCCCGCAACACTCTGCTCCAGAAGGACCTGGCTGATCATGCTGAGCTTGAGGCCTTTGCCGCATATATATCTGAATTCTTCCATATTGGTGGCAATACCGCCGCCTGAACCTCCAAGCGTATAGGCAGGTCTGATGATTATGGGAAAGCCTATTTCTTGGGCAAAGGCCACCGCGTCCTGCATATTGGTGACAATTTTACTGTGGGCGACCTTTTCGCCGATTTCCTGCATGGTCTCCTTGAAAAGTTCCCTGTCCTCGGCCTTTTTTATTGAGGAGAGGGAAGTGCCCAGAAGCTGTATGTTCATCTCGTACAGAATTCCGTCCTCCGCAAGCTGGACAGCCATGTTAAGACCTGTCTGGCCTCCAAGGGAGGCCAGTATTCCGTCGGGTTTTTCCTTATAGATAATTTTTTTTACAAATTCAAGGGTTATGGGTTCGATATAAACTTTGTCTGCCGATTGCGTATCGGTCATTATTGTAGCAGGATTACTGTTAATGAGGACAACCTCGATGCCTTCTTCTCTGAGAGACTTGCAGGCCTGTGTGCCCGAGTAGTCAAACTCTGCGGCCTGGCCTATGATAATGGGGCCTGAACCTATTACCAACACCTTTTTTATATCTGAATTTTTTGACATATTGACCTCCGTGAGCCGTGTTATGACTTTAAGCCGCAACAGCGGCCAAAAAAATATTGATAAAAATTTTCATATTAAATTATGCCATCATATTTACAAAGTCATCGAATATATAAGCTGAATCCTGAGGACCGGGCGCCGCTTCGGGATGGTACTGCACGCTGATAATGGGCAGCTGCTTATGTCTGAAACCCTCAATGGTATTATCGTTTACATTGATATGAGTGATAACGATATCATCATTGGAGCTGTTATCAATAGCATAGTTGTGGTTTTGTGACGTGATGTAGCATCTTCCTGTGATGTTGTCCTTGACAGGGTGGTTTCCGCCGTGATGTCCGAATTTCAGCTTTGTTACGCTGCAGTCCAGGGACAGTCCCAGCAGCTGGTGTCCGAGACATATTCCCAATATGGGCTTTACTCCCAGGAGTTTCTGAATGGTCTTTTTGGCGGATGTGAGCTCCCGTGGGTCCCCAGGGCCGTTTGATAGCAGTATTCCGTCCGGGCTGCAGGCCATTATTTCCTCATAGGAACTGAAGGCCGGAAGTATATGTATGTCACAGTTTCTTTTCTCAAGTGAACGTACGATATTGCTCTTTACTCCGAAATCCAGGAGAGCAACCCTTTTTCCCTTTCCGGGTATATGGAGTGGAGTTTTGGAGGTGACCTCCATAACAAGGTTTCTTGGTATTGCCTTGTAAGCCTGAAGATTTTTGCTCAGGATATCAAGATTTCCGCATTCGGTGGAGATTATTCCAAACATGCTGCCATGTTTTCTGATGTGCTGTGTCAATGCTCTGGTATCAATACTTTTTATACCGACGATATTATGCTTTGCAAAATATTGTTCGGGATCGATGGTATATCTCCAGTTGCTGGGCGTGGAACAGAGCTCCTTGACTATGAAGCCCTGTACATGCGGTTTGTAGGATTCATTATCCGACGTGTTGAAACCGTAGTTTCCTATCAGCGGGTAGGTCATGGTTACAATCTGTCCGTTATAGGAAGGATCCGTAGCAATTTCCTGGTATCCTGTCATACTTGTATTGAAAACTATTTCCCCGGCAGTTTCACCGCTTTTTCCAAAGCCTTCTCCCGAAAAATAAGTACCATCTTCCAACAACAAAACTGCTTTCATATATTTGCCTCCAAACTGGGTAAGATGTTCAAAATAGCGCTGTGTACTAAGCTACTTCCTTTATGGCCTCTTCCAGGACAGAAATAAAATTATCCGCATCCTGCTCGGTAATTATCAATGGCGGGAGTATTCTAAGTATTTTATCGCCTATGCTGGCTATAAGATATTTCTTCTCAAACATTTTATTTTTTACAGACGGAGCTACAGGCCGGTTTAATTCAATTGCTATCATTAAACCCGAGGCTCTGATTTCCGAAATGACCGGACAGGAGCCGGACGACAGAACCTGAAGCTTTTCTTTTATGTATTCCCCGAGCTTTTGTGCATTTTCGGGGAGCTTTTCTTCCTTCATTATTTTCATAACTGCAAGACCGGCAGTACATGCCAGTGGATTGCCTCCAAAGGTTGAGCCATGATCACCGGGCGCGAAGGCTTGTGCTACGTTTTCCTTTGCACAGACCGCCCCGATTGGAATACCTCCCCCGAGAGCTTTTGCCAATGTGAATATGTCGGGCTCAATATCATATTTTTGATATCCGAACAGTTTGCCCGTTCTTCCCATACCCGTCTGTACCTCGTCAAATATGAGCAGGAGGTTTTTTTCCCTGCAAAGCTCTTTCACCTTTGCAAGGTATTGGGCGTCGCAGGGATATACGCCGCTTTCACCCTGAACAGGCTCCAGCATGACTGCACATGTATTTTCATTTACAGCTGCCTTCAGAGCATTGAAATCATTCATGGGCACTTTCCTGAAACCCTGGGTAAGGGGTTCGAAGGGTTTTGCATATTTATCCTGTCCTGTAGCACTCAAAGTGGTTATTGTCCTGCCGTGAAAGGATTTCTCAAAAGTGATGATCTCATATTTTTCAGGCATCCCAAGTTTTTTAAAGTAGATCCTGGCCAGTTTGATTGCCCCTTCGTTGGCTTCAGCCCCGCTGTTTGCAAAGAATATCCTGTCTGCACAGGAATTTTCGCACAGCGACCTGGCCAGCATGGCCTGTGATTCTATGTAATAAAGGTTTGAGCAATGTATGAGCTTTGATAGTTGTTCCGATACCATTGCAACAAAAGTGGGGTGGGAATACCCGATGGAATTGACGGCTATTCCTGAGAAAAAATCCGTATATTTTTCACCGTCGGTGCTCCAGAGGCTTATACCCTGACCTCTTTCAAAAGCAACAGGAGTTCTTTTTCCAAATGTATTCATAAAATATTGACTATCGTATTCCTGTATATCCTTGACCAACATATTAACCTCCCTGAGCCGTAATAGCGGCCACAAAATAATAATAAAATTTGTTTACTCCTCCATCCGCTGTAAGGTGAATAAAGGAAATAAAAAACAATGTATAATTAATAATTATACATTGTTGTGCATAAAAATGCAATATTATAATAATATTTATTTTATTGTTTAAAGATACTTATTTCTCAGGCTGCTGTAGGAATCCTCAAGGGACAGCAGATAGGAATACAGGCGGTTGCTGTTTTCTTCCTCCATAAAATTGAACATCATGCTATATTTATACAGGGAATCCTCTCTGGACATTCTCAGAATTTCGCCTTTTGCATATACCGATGAACTATCCTCAAGCAGTATGTTTATTTCACAGCAGGTATTCACGGGAATTTCCCTGTCCATCAGAAATGCCACTCCTCCGAGAGAGAGATTTGATGTGCTGCAGTAATAACTCTCATTGCCGTTGGTAAGTGTAGCGGGCAGACAGACATCCAGGCGGGGAAATACACGGTGGTTCAGGTTTGCGGCGACATGATCGATTTTGACATTTATGTAGGGAGAAGCAGACAGCTCTATTTTGGAAATTACACCTTTTATATTATATTCGAAGTATTCATTCTTATATTTTATTTCTACATTTGTATTGGTAAAAAGGCAGGCTTTCATCAAGTCGTTTGTAAGAGGTATGTTTAATGTATCTCCGCTGCATTGGGATACAATATTCAGAGACCAGACTGTCTGATTGAATATTCGAAAACTGATCAAGGCTCCGGGAATAATTAATTTTGAAATACATGCACTGTTCAAAGATTTTTGCCTCCTAGAACTATATAGCCATATTTTTCCATATTTGCTACAATAAAAACGATATAACATTTCTTAGTACATTATATATTAAGAAATGCCATATCACAACAACATAGCCAAAAATGGTACATTCTTCCCAGAGTTATACAGGACGGTGTTTTTATTTATCCCAGATGCTAATATTTCCCCAATATCAGCTGACTAATACAGGGCCTCATTTTCATGATACAGCTTTTTATCCTTCATGATCATGGTACCGATGCCCTTGTATGTGAAAATTTCAAGCAATATGCAGTGGGGGATTCTTCCGTCAATAATGTGGGTTCTTCCCACGCCTTTCTCCAGGGCGTCGACACAGCCAAGAACCTTTGGGATCATACCGCCGGCAATGATTTTTTTATCTATGAGGTCATGTACTTCGTCAATTGTAAGGGCCGGAATAATGTTTTCGCTGTCCCTGGAAGGTTTTACACCCTCAACATCTGTCAAAAGCATGAGTTTCTCGGCTTTCAGGGCTGCGGCTATTTCACCTGCAACGGTATCGGCATTTATATTGTAGCTTTCTCCGTTAGGTCCCACGCCGATTGGTGCAACGACAGGTATGTATTCATCTTTTGATATGAGCTCCAGAACCTTAGAGTTAATCTTTGTTATGGAACCGACAAAACCGATATCCTTTAATTCACCGTCAATTTCGGTTTTGTACTGCTCGCATTCAATGAGCTTGCCGTCGATGCCGCAGAGGCCTATGGCTTTGGCACCTTTACTATTGAGCAGTGAGACTATTTCCTTATTGGTTTTGCCCACAAGTACCATCTGTGCAACCTCGATGGTTTGGGAGTCCGTGACTCTGAGACCATTGACGAATTCACTTTTGACATCAAACTTCTGAAGGGCTTTATTGATATCCGGACCGCCGCCGTGAACCAATACGGGATTCATGCCTATGTATTTCAAAAGTGTGATATCTTCTATTACGGAGTTTTTTAATTCTTCGTTGATCATGGCGTTGCCGCCGTATTTTATTACTACGGTTTTCCCGTATAACTTCTGTATGTAAGGTAATGCTTCAATGAGTATTTCAGCCTTTTTTATAAGATTATCATAATTCATAAGAAAACCCCCTGATAAATTGAAATTATAAACAGAGACTTGCCTGCATATTTATATAAGCCCGGTATCTTCTCTTAAACCCAGCATAATGTTCATATTTTGAATTGCCGCTCCCGAGGAACCTTTTCCCAGGTTATCCAATACCGATACCAGCATGATTTGATCGGTATTGCCCGTAACGTATATCTCAATGTAATTTGTATTGTTGACCCTCGTTGCCCCGATGAAGTTGTTGATGTATTCCTTTTCAGTTCCTAAAGGCATCACTTTTATAAACTTCTCCCGGCTGTAGTAGTCTGTCAGAAATCCGTGGATATCTTCTTTGGACAATGGCTTCTGAAGTAATCTGGGGTAAACAGGTACGCAAACCGACATACCTTTATAGTAGGGACAAACTATGGGAGAAAACAAAGGAGCGTATTTAAGACCGCTGATAACAGTCATTTCAGGTATATGCTTGTGAGTCAGGTCAAGTGCATATAGCTGCGGACTTTCAAAAGGATTTCCGTCAGGTGCTTCAAATTGGGCAATTAGTTTTTTTCCGCCGCCGCTGTAGCCTGAAATTGCATGTGCAGTCACAGGATAGTCTTTTTGCACCAATCCTTCCGAAACCAGCGGATATATGAGGCTGATAAAGCCGGTGGCATAGCAGCCGGGTACCGATACTCTTGCCGAACTCTCGATTTTGGAACGGTGGTGCCTGCTCAGTTCAGGAAGTCCGTACGCCCAATCGCTGTTTGTTCTGTGGGCGGTGCTGGCGTCGATTACCCTGGTCGCGGGATTGTCAATCAGTGATACTGCTTCGGCTGCAGCCGCATCCGGCAGACAGAGAAAAACTACATCAGCCTGGTTAAGGCATTTTTTTCTTTCATTAATATCTTTTCTTTTTTCAGCATCTATTTTTAGTATGTAAAGATCATTTCTTGCAGCCAATCTTTCGTTGATCTGAAGTCCGGTCGTACCTTCGCTTCCGTCTACAAAAACTTTAAATTTCATAGTCATCCTCCAATCCACACAGAGATCTCACTGCTGTGATTTTATAACTGCGATTTTATAATTATACAACGTAATGCATAAAAATTCAATAATTTATAGTTTAATCACACTTAATGAGTACAATATCATAATATTGGTAATTAATAGTCTTAAAAAATTATGAAATGTGCATAAATATATGTTAAAATGCATAATAAATGCCGCATGTACACATAAAAAACGGCATTATACAAAAGTACTAAAAGCAAAAATTTAATTTTGTTAAAAAGCAATATGGTTTGTACCAGGCTTGCAGTGTATCATATTAGTATAGAAGTAATAAATACAAATTTGCGTGAAAACAAATAGCGAGTTTTGGGGAGGTAATAAAAATGGCTAGCTTAAAGCTAAAGAATATTTACAAGAGATATGCAGGTGGGGTAACTGCAGTTAATGATTTTAACCTTGATATCGAACACAATGAATTCCTCGTTCTGGTTGGACCTTCAGGTTGTGGTAAAACCACTACACTCAGGATGATCGCCGGTTTGGAAGAAATTTCAGAAGGTGAATTGTACATTGGAGATAAATTGGTTAATGATGTTGCTCCTAAGGATAGAGATATAGCAATGGTTTTCCAGAACTACGCATTGTATCCTCATATGACAGTTTTCGATAATATGGCTTTTGGTTTGAAACTCAGAAAAACTCCAAAGGATGAAATCAAAAAACGTGTTAATGAAGCAGCAAAAATACTTGATATAGAGCATTTGCTTGATAGAAAGCCAAAGGCTTTGTCAGGTGGTCAGAGACAGAGAGTTGCATTGGGCCGTGCTATAGTACGTGAACCTAAAGTATTCTTAATGGACGAACCTCTTTCAAACCTGGATGCAAAGCTCAGAGTACAGATGAGAACTGAGATAGGAAGACTTCACAACAGACTTAACACAACATTTATATATGTAACACATGACCAGACAGAAGCTATGACAATGGGTACAAGAATTGTTGTTATGAAAGACGGTTACATCCAGCAGGTTGATTCACCGACTTCACTTTACGACAGACCTTGCAACCAGTTTGTTGCTACATTTATCGGCAGCCCGCAAATGAACCTTGTAAATGCTGTTCTTACACAACGCGGCAATGATTTGCACCTCGTATTCGGTAAGAGCGACATTAAAATTCCAGAAGGAAAAGCCAAGAAACTTGAAGGAACTGATTACATCGGCAAGGAAGTTATCCTTGGTATCAGACCTGAAAATATACATGACGAAGCCATGTATCTGGAATCAATGTCAGACAGTATTGTTGAAGCCCATGTTGACCTGGTTGAAATGCTTGGTGCTGAAACCTTCCTTTACATGATAATTGAAGGAGCTACAGCAACTACCACGGCAAGAGTTAACGCCAGATCAAAGACCAAGACCGGTGATGTTATCAAGGTTGCATTTGATGCAAACAAGATTCACCTGTTTGACAAGGAAACCGAGCGCACAATTATTAACTGATAATAATAAAGCAAAAAAGGAAAGCTTAGGCTTTCCTTTTTTTATATTCTGAATTAGAATGATAAATAGCAGGTTTACAAAAGATAATCATTAAAGGAGTTTGAAATGAAGCTTGCATACAAAAGTACTCTTCATGCCTGCTATTTGGGTTATATTACACAGGCTATCGTTAATAATCTGGCTCCGCTGCTTTTTATAATATTTCAGAACAGCTTCCAAATTTCCTTCGAAATGATAGGAAGATTGATATTGCTGAATTTTGGAACACAGCTGGTTGTGGATGCCCTGGCTGTCAAATATGTGGACAGGATCGGTTACAGGATTTCAATCGTTTCAGCACATGCATTCAGCGCAGCCGGACTTATAGCATTGGGCATACTGCCCCGCTTATTTCCGTCAGCGTACGCAGGGCTGATGGTTTCAGTTGTTATATATGCCATTGGGGGAGGTCTTATTGAGGTACTGGTGAGCCCCATTGTGGATTCTTTGCCCGGAGATGCCAAAGCCTCTGCCATGAGCCTGCTGCACTCCTTCTATTCCTGGGGGCAGGTCGGGGTTGTGGCGGTAACCACTCTGCTGCTGAGAAGCATGGGTGATGGTTCCTGGTATATGCTTCCTGTTGCCTGGGCAATTATACCATTATATAATATGATAAGATTTATAAAAGTTCCTCTGGTGGAAGCAATGCCCGAACATGAAAAAATACCTGTGAGAAAACTTCTCAATTCACGTTTGTTTATTACAGCAATGCTGCTCATGCTGTGTGCCGGAGCTTCCGAGCAGGCAATGTCCCAATGGGCATCGCTCTTTGCCGAAAAAGGCCTTCAGGTTCCAAAGGTGATGGGGGATTTGCTGGGCCCCTGTCTGTTTGCAGTACTGATGGGAACAGGCAGGACCATATATGGAATATGGGGACACAGGATTCACCTGGAGAGGTCGCTTGCAGCCAGTGCCGCACTTTGTGTAGCCTGCTATCTTATTACGGCGTTTGTGCAGGTGCCTGTAATATCACTTTTGAGCTGTGCGGCATGCGGTTTTGCTGTCAGCCTGATGTGGCCCGGTGTTTTCAGCCTGACGGCCGGACGCTATCCAAAGGGCGGAACGGCTATGTTTGGAATACTTGCAATATTTGGTGATTTGGGATGTGCATTCGGACCGTGGCTTGCCGGATGGATATCGGATTTTTCACAAAAATCCGAAAAACTCCTCAGGCTGGCAGCGGAATACAGCCTGCAGCCCGAACAGCTGGGCTTGAAATCAGGCCTGCTGGCTGCTGCCGTTTTCCCGGTTATAATGCTATTGGGACTGGCAGTATTTAGGACAAAGGACTATTCAAAATAAATTTACAATATGCATTGTAGTAAAAAAAAGTGTTATAGTGTATAATTTTAATATATTGTGAACTGATTGGAAGAAAATTCACATATTTCGAAAGCAGGAGGTAAGTATGTCTGTTAAACTATTTCAGACGCTATCGGACAAATATAGCGAAATTATAAATAAAGAAGTCGGGGTAACTGACGATAGTGGTATTATAATATCACATTCCAATTTTCAGATGATTGGACAGCAGGATCCCAATGCAGCAGCCTTTCTACAGGAAAAGAACCTTCAGCAGACTATTAACGGCCGGATTTACAACAAGGTTGTCGTTAAAAACAAGGTTGAGTTCATAACCTTTATTCAGTCCAGTGAGCCCCAGGATATCAAATACCTTGAGTTATTCACTTTAAATATCCTTAATTTAAAAAGTTATTATGATGAAAAATATGATAAAAATACATTTATTAAGAATATTATAGTAGAAAATATTTTACCGGGTGATATTCTGGTAAGATCCAAGGAGCTTCACATCGATTACAATGCCATGAGAGTGGTTTTCCTGGTAAATGCCACAAGTGAGCGTGATATACATGTTCATGAAGTTATTGAAAGTTTGTTCCCAAACAAGAGCAAGGATTTTGTCGTTGTAATAGACAATGACAATGTTGTCCTTGTAAAAGAAGTCAAGAGCAAGGATGATTATAAGGAAGTATTCAAAATAGCAAGGATAATCATTGATACCCTGAATGCCGAGCTGATGGTAAAGGCATCTGTCGGAATCGGTACTATTATTGCCAATTTAAAGGATATTACCAAGTCGTACAAGGAAGCTCAGATGTCCATGATTATCGGTCATATTTTCAGTGAGGAAAATAATATTTATGACTATAACAATCTTGGAATAGGACGTCTGGTGTATCATATTCCTACATCCTTATGCCAGTTGTTTTTAGATGAAGTGTTCAAGGATAATTCTGCCGATTCATTGGATAATGAAACCATGCTGACAATACAGAAGTTCTTTGAAAACAATCTGAATGTTAGCGAAACCGCAAGGCAGCTCTATATCCACAGAAATACTCTTGTTTACAGACTGGAAAAAATCAAGAGGCTGACCGGGCTGGAGCTGACCAGCTTTGATGATGCTGTTATCTTCAAACTGGCTATATTGGTCAAAAAATACCTGGCCAATATAAATGACTAAAAGATAAGGGGTAATCCAATTGGTTGAGTTTATAGATGTAATGAAAAGATATCCCAATGGAACAGTTGCTCTAAAAGGAATAAATCTCAAAATAAATAAGGGTGACTTTGCTTTTATTGTCGGGACAAGCGGGTCAGGCAAATCGACACTGCTAAAGCTTTTAATGAAAGAGGAAACTGTAACGGAGGGCGAAGTAATAGTTAACGGGTATCAACTTTCGACTTTAGTACCCAAACAAATTCCATATTTACGCCGCGGCATGGGAATGGTGTTTCAGGACTTCAGGCTGCTTCCAAACAAAACTGTATATGAAAATGTTGCTTTTGCCATGGAAATAACCGAATGCCTCCCAAGAGAAATCCGCAGGCAGGTGCCGATGTCTCTGGCATTGGTTGGTCTGAGCCGTAAAGCCAACGCATATCCTCACCAGCTGTCCGGTGGTGAGCAGCAGCGTGTTGCCATTGCCAGATCTCTGGTTAATAATCCGGCTTTACTGATTGCTGATGAACCGACAGGAAATCTTGATCCCGAAAACTCCTGGGAAATAGTTAAACTTCTTTCTGAGGTAAATCAGAGAGGTACTACAGTAATAGTTGCTACACATGAAAAAAGTATTGTTGATGCAATGAAAAAGAGGGTTATTGCCATCGACAAGGGTAAAATTATCAGAGATCAGCAGAAAGGGCTTTACGGGGATGAAGATACGGAGTTTAAGATATATTCTGAAGGAAAGTTTTAAAAACGCGTACAGAAACCGATTAATGTCTTTGGCATCAATAAGTATTATCAGCGCAGCACTTATTTTGTTCGGAGTTTTTTACCTGATATTGATTAATTTGAATCATAATCTGGATTTGTTGTATAAGACTCCTCAAATGCAGGTAAACTGCCTGCCGGAACTGACAGATGAGCAGGTGGAGGCTGTTAAAACCGAAATTGCCAATAACCAATACATAGAGAGCTACGAAGAGGTTTCAAAAAAAGAAGCCTTTGAAAAATTAAAACAATACCTTGACACTGAAAAAAAGGATTTGGGCGGTTCGGACATTTTGGAAGGCTACGATGAGAGCATGATGTTCGTATCATTTACAGTAAAGGTAAAAGATCCCCAGAACAGCGCCAGTGTGGCAAAAGAGCTGGAGTCACTGGCCGGTGTTGACAATGTCAGGTATTCTCAGAAAACCATAGATTTTATTTTGCAGGTGTCAAACTGGGTCAAAATTGTCAGCTTTGTGCTGATTGGGCTATTGCTGATTATATCGTTATTTATTATTTCCAATACTATCAAGCTGACGGTTTTTGCAAGGCGCAAGGAAATAAATATTATGAAATACATAGGTGCGACCGACTGGTTTATCCGCTGGCCCTTTGTTTTCGAAGGAGTATTGATGGGGTTTCTGGGGGCCGTTATTGCATTTGTTCTGGTAGCTTATATATACGGATTTGCACAGCCCAGGCTGTCCGAACAGTTCAGCGGGGGATTTGAAATGGTTCAGTTTGGCGGCGTATGGAGTACTCTGATTCTGATATATGTGGGAATCAGTGCTTTGATAGGTGCCTCGGGAAGTGTAATGTCAATCAGGAAGCATTTGCATGTTTAGTAATTATCTTTAAATAAATAAATTTTTGTTGTATAATGGGATTTGTGGGTTTATTATTTTATTAAAAAAAACATAGGATAAATATGGGGGGATAAGATGAAGAGATTGTCAACGGTAGCGTTGGTTGTTATTTACATATTTTCATGTGTCATTATACCTGCCAGCGCAGCATCCACTATTGATAAAACAAAACAGCAGCAGCAGAGTGTAAGCAGTGAAATCAAGAAGGTGGCCGGAGAGAAAAAGGCGGCTTCCCAGCAAATAAAGGAAAGTACCCAGGAAAAAGAATATTATGAGGCCCAGACACAAAAGGTCGAAAAAAGCTTAAACGATAAATCCCAGGAAGTTTCAAATGTCCAGTCGGACATTGAGAAAATCAGCCAGGAGATAGATGACATTCAGGCTAACTATGAAAAGAAGACCGAGTTATTCAAAACAAGAATGCGGGTAATGTATCAGAATATGAACCAATCGACCCTGGAGCTGTATGTTGAATCAAAAAACCTGAGCGAATTCTTCTCCAGAATGGACCTGATGTCAATTGTCAAGAAAAATGATGAAAAGCTTATTCAGGACATAGCCCTCAGCAAGGAAAACACCGAGCTTCAGAAACAGACAAAATACCAGGAGCTTGAAAACAAGGAAGCAGAGCTGAAAAAACTGAGCACCAAGGCTTCGGACTATAAGATCTCAAGGGCCAAGGCTGAATCGGAAATTGAAGAGTCCAAAAACAGACTGAAGCAGGCTGAGAAAAAAGAAGATGAATTAATTGAATTGTCCAAAAAGCTGGAAAAGCAGCTGGCTCAATTAATGGATAAAAACACCAAATATGCCGGCGGTATTATGAAATGGCCTACTCCGGGGTATACAAGGGTGTCTTCGCCATATGGCATGAGAATACATCCTATATATAAAGTTAAGAAAATGCACACAGGTATTGATATAGATGCTCCGTCAGGTGCCAAGATAATAGCGGCCAATTCGGGAAAAGTAATAATGGCCGGCTGGAACGGCGGTTACGGCAATTGTGTTATAATTGACCATGGTGGTGGATTAGCCACACTGTACGCCCATCAAAGTAAAATCCTCGTAAAAGTAGGAGACAGGGTTGAACGGGGTGACACCATAGGCAAAGTGGGCAGTACAGGCCTGTCAACGGGTCCTCACCTGCATTTTGAGGTTCGTAAGGATGGATCTACCGTTAATCCTCAGGGTTATGTTTAACAGGTGAACCATTGAACAAGAATATTTATAGCTATTTTAAAAACCCGCATATAAAAATGCGGGTTTAATATTATGTTTTTAAGCATATCAATATATATGACAATCTATGCTGGTTTTATAAATACTACATTATAGTTTGAAATCATGTTGATAAATTATAAGGATTAGGGGTGTATCATATTGAATATCTACAAAAAAGATAACAGACAAATGGCCGGAGTAATAGCAATGACAGCAATCATATGTTTTACGGTATCGGCGCTGCTGTTTGTGGGATTTACCTATATTAACGGAAGGTATTCATTGTCGTTTGAGAAAAGTAATGTTACCAGATCTTCTGTACAAAAATTCAATGAAGTGAGAAGCATTTTGCAGAAATCCTTCTATGAAGAAATAGATACAAATAAACTGCTGGAAGGTGCAATCTCAGGAATGGCGGATTCGCTTAAGGACCCCTATACAGTATATTATAACAAAGACCAGATGAAAGCATTTACCGATATGCAGAGACATACCGAAGATGAATATGTAGGTGTGGGTCTGCCAATAATGCTTGATAAAAACGGGATAATAACTGTCCTGGAGCCCTTTGATGACTCACCTGCAAAAGCTGCCGGCATCAGACAGGGCGACAAGATACTTAAAATTGACGGAAAGGACATTACCGGGCTCAGGGATGAAGCACTGGTTGCCAGTATGATCAAGGGGCAGGAGAATACCGAAACGGTGCTGACCATACTCAGACAATCCGAAAACAGTACTTTTGATGTACGGGTTGTAAGAAAGAAGATCAAGGCCATACGCAATATCAGGAGTGAAATGCTGGAAAATAATATTGCCTACATCAAGTTGAAAATGTTTGATGAAAATATCAGTGAGAACTTCATCAGCCAGCTTAACAAGCTTGTTGAGCAGGGGGCCAAATCTGTAATAATTGATGTACGGGATAATCCCGGAGGCCTTTATAATGAAGTTGTTTCCATGGCCGACAGAATTCTGCCGAAAGGGACGATAGTTTATACCGAAGACAGACAGGGCAAGAAAAACTTCCAAAAATCCGATGCAACCGAGCTGAACCTGCCCATTGCCGTATTGACCAACGGGAATAGTGCAAGTGCCTCGGAAATACTGGCCGGAGCCATCAAGGACTTTAAAAAGGGTACGCTCATTGGTACAAAAACCTTCGGTAAGGGCCTGGTTCAGACCACATACAGCTTCGACGACGGAACCGGTTTAAAGGTGACTATTGCGAGATATTTTACCCCTTCCGGTGTTTGTATTCACGGAGAAGGTATCAAGCCGGATATTGAAATAAAACTCCCGGATAAGTATAAAGACACACCTGTGTCTGCAATACCCAGAGAGGATGATCTTCAGCTTCAGAAAGCCATACAGGTCCTGCAGGACAGATAATGGATAATATATTTAAACGGGAAGCCGGATTGTTTAATGAAAATTTTTTGTATAAGGCAATTTCAGGTATAAAATCATGAAAATATCCACATAATACCATTAGGAGGTGTTGACAGGTGGATGAAAATGAGAAGTTAAAATATGAAATTGCACAGGAATTGGGTTTAATTGAAAAAGTAAAGAAATATGGCTGGAAAAGTTTAAGTCCGAAGGAAACCGGAAGGATAGGTGGTCTGGTCACAAAAAGAAAAAAGACTCAATTGCAGGAAAGTCAGCAGATATAATTTGCTGGCTTTCTTGAATATATGGTAAAATACATACTGAAAAATACAATAAAAACTAAGGATGTGTTTGTTATTTATAACAGTTTTGCCTATGTATATGATAATTTGACCCTTGACATAGACTATCCCGGGTGGGCGGATTTCATTGAAAAGATAATACATAAAAATAAAAAAGAAGCGTCCATGGTATTGGAATTGGGCTGCGGGACAGGCAGTTTCGGAATTGAAATGTCAAAAAGAGGCTATGAGATGATCTGCCTGGATTTATCCAGTGATATGCTGGACCGTGCAGCTGAAAAAGCGGCGGAGGAGGGTGCCGACATACTTTTTTTAAACCAGGATATGAGCAGTTTTGAACTGTATGGAACGGTTGATGTTATCGTATGCCTGCTTGACAGTTTTAATTACCTTATAAAGCCGGCTCAGGTTCAAAGGATGTTCAGGCTGGTACATAATTACCTTAATCCGGGCGGTTTGTTTATATTTGACGTCAATACACCCTATAAGTTTGAAAATATATTATCAAACAATATTTTTTACGAAGTTGATGATGACATCGCCTACATTTGGGAAAACGAATACAATCCCAAAACCAGAAAAGCAAGATTTGATTTAACTTTTTTCGTAAGGAACGGACAGTTATACAGAAGATTTGATGAAACCCATTTTGAAAGAGCATATGATGAAGGGGAAATAATGCAGTTTATAAATCAATCAGGTTTAAAATTTATTTCTGTATATGACCATTTGACACTTAGAAAACCATCCTTAAAGAGTGAACGGAATTTTTACGTTTGCAGAAAAGACTAATATTTGGTTTGGTTTTATGGAATAAATGTATATCAATGTGGTAAAATAATTTTATACTAACAACATTTAATAACTTGGTTATCTAAATTCATACATGAAATATGATTTGACAGGTTAGACTATATATGTTAAACTTCTATATGTTGTTACAAATCAGCGACTTATGTCGCAGAACAGTTTAGTTATATTTCAGGAGGAATTAATCAATGGAAAAGGGAAGAGTTAAATGGTTTAATGCCGAAAAAGGATTTGGATTTATCGAAAGGGATGGCGGAAATGACGTATTTGTTCATTTTTCAGCAATCACTATGGATGGATACAAAACACTTGAGGAAGGCTCAGAAGTAGTTTTTGAAGTTGTTGAAGGAGCTAAGGGTCCTCAGGCTGCAAACGTTCAGAGAGCATAATAATTGCTTTAACTATATACTGAAGTAGCCATTATACCCCGATATATTCGATATATCGGGGTTTTCAATATTTTTAGAAAAGTATAAATTGAGAAATTGGAGAAATTTATGAAGGATTACATTATACGTGCGACAGCAGCAGAAGGAACAGTGAGGGCATTTGCAGCTGTAACCACAGAGCTTGTCAACAAGGCCTCGGTAATACATGGCCTGTCACCCATAGCCACGGCTGCACTGGGCAGGACTCTGACAGCGGCCGGAATGATGTCCAAAATGCTGAAGGGTGAGAAGGACAAACTTACCATCCAGATAAAAGGGGATGGGCCGCTTGGAGGCATTGTAGTGGCTGCAGATTCAATGGCAAATGTAAGAGGGTATGTTCATAATCCCGATGTGGATTTGCCTTTGAATGAGCGTGGAAAGCTCGATATAAGGACAGCGGTGGGTTACGGGTATATAAATGTCATAAAGGATATGGGACTTAGAGAGCCGTATATAGGGTTTGCAGATCTGGTTTCAGGCGAAATAGCCGATGATCTCACCTATTATTTTGCCACCTCAGAGCAGGTTCCATCCACCGTTGCACTGGGTGTCCTGGTGGACAAGGACGGAGTTACAAGTGCAGGAGGCTTTATAATACAGCTGATGCCGGGGGCGGAAGAGGAGACGGTGGAAAAGCTTGAAAAAAGACTTATCGGCTTCCCGTCCATTTCAAAGCTGCTTGCTGACGGAGCAACGCCTGAGCAGATTCTTGACATGCTCCTTGAGGATATGAATCCCAGAGTGATTGAAAAGATCCCCACAAGCTTTACCTGCAACTGCTCTCGTGACAGGATGGAAAGAAATCTTATAAGCATAGGCAGGAACGATTTGCTGGAAATTCTTGAGGATGGAAAAGGGGCCGAGCTCCAGTGTCATTTTTGCAACAAAATGTATAATTTTAGCCATGAAGACATTGAAAAGCTTATAAAAGAAAACACCTGAACAGCAGCAAGAAGTTGATAATACGTTGATTTTGAAAGATTTTCAGAGTATATTAACGTCTGCGGATAATAATTCTAAAAAAAAAGAAAAAAAGTTATTGACTTTATACAGCAACTTGTATATACTATCAATTGTCGCTCACGGAAATAACCTTGGGAGCTTAGCTCAGCTGGGAGAGCATCTGCCTTACAAGCAGAGGGTCATAGGTTCGAGCCCTATAGTTCCCACCATTTCCGTGAAGACACAAATTGGCCCGGTAGTTCAGTTGGTTAGAATGCCAGCCTGTCACGCTGGAGGTCGACGGTTCGAGCCCGTTCCGGGTCGCCAATTTGCCCAGATAGCTCAGTCGGTAGAGCAGGGGACTGAAAATCCCCGTGTCGCTGGTTCGATTCCGGCTCTGGGCACCATTAGATTTTTAAAATCTATGGAAGTAATCCGATGACTTTATGAGTATTAAATTGGAAAAAGCAAGGAGTATGAGGAAGACGAGTGCCGAGCACCGGAGCTTATGTGATAAGTGAGGAGCGCAGGACAGGAAGTCTGACGAAGTAATCCGACGGTTTTTACAATTTAGGATAGAGTGCGGGTTTAACTCAGTGGTAGAGTGTCACCTTGCCAAGGTGAAAGTCGAGAGTTCGAATCTCTTAACCCGCTCCAAAAAAATGAGACAGATTGCTGATGTAGTCTGTCTCAATATTGACGGCGCCATAGCCAAGTGGTAAGGCAGAGGTCTGCAAAACCTCTATTCCCCAGTTCAAATCTGGGTGGCGCCTCCAGATTAAAACCCTAGTCGTAAGATTGGGGTTTTTTGCATGTAAATATATTCAGACTTGAACTTGGTCAAGTCGGGGTGGCGCCTTGGCTGAGTTGAGAAGTCGTCCACCACAAAATCTACCAAATGACAAAATAGCATATAAATCTGACAAAAAGCCGTATTTTATTTAAAGACCATCAACTTTATAATCTATTTATAAACCTGCGGGAACTGTCAATTGCTTTAACAAAGTAATGACTAAATAGAATATACAGTTGGAGGGATTTTATATGTCAGATCGGATATATGAAAAATTCGAACCTTTAAAAAATGCGAAACTTGTTTTAGGGTATCTTACATCGATGGTGGATGCGAAATATGACAACCTGCCCTATTGGCTGGTTTTACCTCATAAAAAACCTGCTGAAGCAGCACATTGCCGGGTGGACGATGCAGAGCTGGTTGGTTCCTGGTATGAAGCTATAGATGCGGTCAGGAAAATGCTTAAGACGGAAGAAGGAGCGGTGGTCCAGCAGTCATTTTACAGGCATGTATTAAAGTCCTGGGGAGAGCATGGACTGCGCTTTCATGAACAATATCCATGGACACATACAAATCACAGTTCCTTTCATGAAATGGGATATATACTCCCGGCACTGAACAGGATGCTGGAGAATAATCCCGAGGATAAGGAAGCGGAAAAGAGGGCGTCTGATCTTATAAGAGGCATGAGGAACCTGGTCATTGAAAGAAAGGTCAGAACCTTCTGGTCGGGTGATTATGAAGAAAAAGAACCTATATACCAATTTCCCAACGATGTATATCTAAAGGATGGAGGCTTTGACCTGACGAGACATACCGGGCGGGGCGAACAGGCAATCAGGAATGCAGTCATGCTGCATGCTCTGGTACGCAGGTATGAAATAGCAAATGACGAAATTGCAATTGATCTGGCCGGCGGTATTGCAAACTATCTCCTGGGTCCTTCACATTACTTTAATTATAAGATGGAATTTTTCGGTCATGTTCATTCAGCAGGCTGGGTTGCATCCGGACTTGCAAGGCTTGGCCGGGTAACCCGTAATGAACGCTATATAAAGGCAGGTAAAGGCATATATGATTATATCCGTTCCATATCATCTTCCTTCGGCTGGGTTCCCGAATATGCGCAATGGCATCCGTTGAATGAAGAACACTGTGAAACCTGTTGTATAAAAGATATGATTGAGTGTGCAAACGAGTTGATACTTGCGGGATATGAGGAATACTGGAATGATATGACCCTGTTTGCCCGGAACCAGCTGGTGGAAAATCAGGTAAAGGTTTCATCCTATGTTGTTACAGACAATACACTGCCTGACAGTAATGGAATAACCTACAGAGATATGGACAAGAGAATGCTCGGAGGTTTTACCGGTGGCTCATTGGTAAACTCCATATCGTTGTCAAAATTCCGTTCCATAGCAGGCTGCTGTGTAGGGATGGCTCCTGTAGCCCTGGAGATTGTATGGAACAGATCTGTAGAATACAATAATGGAATGGTAATTGTAAATATGCCCATTGACAGGGAGACAGAACAAGCCGCGGTGACAATGGACTATCCGGATAGGGGCTATATTTCCGTCACTCCGGCACAGGAGTGTGATGTGGCAATAAGGGTTTATAAATGGATGGGTAAGGATATCCGGGGAAAAATCAATGGAATGGATTATACTCCCGTAATTGAAGGTAACCTTGCAGTCTTCAGGAATGTAGCGGCAGGCAGAAAAGTAGAGCTGGAACATTCTATAGAGACAGCAGTAGTAAAAGAAACGGTACGCGGTGAGGAATACTCGGTTTGGTGGAGGGGCTGCGATGTCATAGATATATTCCCTCGCGGAGAGCACTTACGGCTTTACCAGAGGGAGTTGAACAAGCCTGAATACCACCCGTCAGCTGAGGATGTTCAATATACCGGTGCCGCTAACTATGGTCCGACCCAGCAGGCACAAAATAAAAAGTAAAAGTTACATTTGCTGTGCTATAATATTAATAAAGTTTATCGGCGGACTACTGGAAAATTCAGGAGAATACTATGGTTCCAAGTCATATCAGCGAAGAAATTGTATATGATAATCCTCTGCAGCCTGTTCGGGTCTTGCACGAATTCAGGAATGAAAAGGTTACGGGCAAGTGGCATTATCATAATGAACTGGAGCTCATAGCAGTGGTCAGAGGAGAATTCAGTATTTACACCAAAGACAAAATATTCAGACTGACTGCCGGGGATGTGGCTATTATCGGTTCCTTTGAACCTCATCATTCCTTTAAGGATGAGGGCATTATGGAATATATTGTTCTGCAGTTCGATATTTTCAAGTATATAGGACAGAATCTCATCTCTTATATGAAATATTTTACTGAAGCCGGCCGTTTGTATAGCAAGCTCAACTACATATTCACCGAGAGCCCCGAGGTCAAGCGGCGGATATTCGACCATATAAATGAAATCTCAAGGGAGTATGCCCGAAGAGAAAAGGGTTATGAAATTGCCATGTACAGTCTTATTTACAAAATCATACTTGAACTTGTACGCAGTGACAGGAGTTCCCTGCTGGATTTAAAAAACGATTCCGGGATTATAAAACTGTTGCCGGTACTGGACTATATTGAAAAAAATATAAGTAGCAGGGTTGATATGCAGGAAGCGGCAAAATTAATGAATCTGGATTATTTTTATTTTGGAAAGTATTTTAAGAAGTATACAGGAAAAACATTTTTAGAATATGTAAATTATAAGAAAATTGTAAATGCAGAACTGATTTTACTGACAAGGGATGTTTCGGTACTGGAAACGGCCTCTCTAATTGGAATGCCCAACATGGCAAATTTTTATAAATTTTTTTATAAATATAACAAATGTTCTCCTAAGGAATTTAGAAGAAAATTATTACTTTAGCACAATGAATAATGTATAACCCGCAAGCGGTTTTTCTAAATGAGTGTTGTATAGTGAAAGTAATTTCATTATGTGACACTTCTTTTTTTAATAAAATTAGTTCTGATAGATGAGTGATATAAAAATTTACAGGCAATAAAAAAATAGCCTTGACTATTGATGAACCAAATGCTAAATTTAAATTAATTGAATAGTATATAGTGTTATAAACACTTCAGGGATAGGTGAAATTCCTTACCGGCGGTAGGCATGAAAATGCGAGCCCGCGAGCGAAAGCAGATCCGGTCAGATTCCGGAGCCGACAGTACAGTCTGGATGGAAGATAGTGTATTTTATTTTGGTATTTTTTGCGTCCCTGGGGTAGTTTTACTCCGGGGACTTTGTGTTTTTATAAGATGGATGAGGGAGTTTGTATTATGAAAATTGATGAAAATTATATGAGAAGAGCTCTGGAACTTGCCAAAGGGGGATGGGGAAGAACCAATCCCAATCCTCTTGTGGGTGCGGTAATTGTCCGGGACGGAGAAATCATTGCCGAGGGCTGCCATGAGAAATTGGGCGGTGCTCATGCGGAGGTGGCAGCCTTCCGGAATGCAAAGGGAGAGGTCGGGGGAGGGACGCTCTACGTCAACCTCGAGCCCTGCTCCCATTACGGAAGGACACCGCCCTGTGCCGAGGCAATTATTAAAGCCGGTATCAGAAAAGTGGTGATTGCAATGGAAGACCCCAACCCAAAGGTTTGCGGCAGGGGAATCAGTAGGCTGAGGAATGCCGGAATTGAAACTGTTGTGGGGGTGCTTGAAAAAGAGGCTAGAAGGCTTAATGAGATATTTATCAAATATGTCACTGAAAAGAAGCCCTTTGTCATCATGAAAACCGCAATGACACTGGATGGAAAAATCGCCTCGTTTGCTGGAGACTCCAGATGGATTTCGGGAGAGAGTTCGAGAGAACAGGTGCATATTATACGGGACAGAGTTTCTGCCATCATGGTGGGAATAAATACGGTCCTGACCGACAACCCGTCACTTACCACAAGACTGGGTTACAAAAGCGGCAATGACCCTGTCAGAATCATTGTTGACAGCAAGGGAAAAATACCTGTGGACAGCCGGGTTATCAACAGCGGATCGGCAGCCGGCGTTATACTTGCAACAACATCGGCAATCGGGGGTGAAAAGGAGAAAATACTCACAGACAGGGGTGTACGCATTTTCAAGCTGGATGGGGCCCAGGGACATGTTGACCTGTCCCGGCTGATGGAGGAGCTGCACAGGGAGGAAATGGACAGTGTGCTGTTGGAGGGCGGCGGCGGCCTGAATGCCGCTGCATTGAACTCAGAGATAGTGGATAAGGTAATGGTGTTTATAGCACCCAAAATTATTGGAGGAAGGGATGCAAAAACACCGGTTGAAGGGGAAGGAATACAATTTATGAAAGATGCACTTGAATTGAGGGATATCAGTATAAGCAGGTTTGATGAGGATATCCTGATAGAAGGGTATGTGAAAGGAGTCTCATGTTTACAGGGATCATAGAGGAAGTGGGTGAAATCAGGGGAATTGTACATGGAAGTCTGTCCATCCGGCTTTCGATACACTGTCCAAACATAATGAAGGATGTAAAGACAGGGGACAGTATTGCAGTGAACGGTATATGCCTTACGGTGACCGAACGGGGAGAGCAGGGGTTCTCGGCTGATGTCATGCCTGAAACCATGAGAAGGACCGGCCTTAACAAATTAAAGTTATCGTACAGGGTAAATCTCGAAAGAGCTCTGAGGATAACAGACAGGCTGGGAGGGCATATTGTAACCGGACACATTGACGGTACGGGAATTGTGACAGGAAGAACGGAAGAGGATAACGCCATCTGGCTTACGCTTGAAGCCCCCGATGCCATCATGAACTACATTGTCATGAAAGGTTCGGTTGCACTGGATGGCACAAGTCTGACAGTTGCCCATGCGGATGAAAAGAGTTTTAGAGTGTCACTTATACCGCTGACTGCCGGAGTAACCACCCTTGGCTCCAGGAAAGCCGGGGACGTGATCAATATTGAATGTGATGTGATAGGCAAGTATGTGGAAAAGCTTTTAAACAAAAAGTATAAACCGGAACCCGGCAGGGATATATCTCTGGATTTTCTCCGGGAAAACGGTTTTGCCTGATAAACTTTAATGAAAAGGAGGAGAAGAAATGAAATTTAATACTATTGAAGAGGCCATAGAAGATATAAGGCAGGGAAGGATGATCATAGTCGTGGATGATGAGGACCGTGAAAATGAAGGGGACCTCCTGATGGCTGCTGAAAAGGTAACTCCCGGGAGCATTAACTTTATGGCCTCATATGGAAGAGGAATGATATGTGCCCCAGTGACCGAAGCACGTGCAGTAGAGTTGGGGCTTGGCCTGATGGTGGAGAGGAATACCGAAAGTATGAAAACCGCATTTACCGTCACTGTGGATCACAAAAGCTCCACAACGGGCATATCGGCCCATGAAAGGGCAAACACCGTAAAGAAGCTGGTGGACCCCGGTTCGGGCAGCAATGACTTTTTGAGACCGGGGCACATATTTCCGCTGATTGCCAGGGATGGCGGTGTGTTGAAGCGTTCGGGGCATACCGAGGCGGCAGTGGATCTTGCGAGAATGGCAGGTTTGTATCCTGCCGGAGTGATATGTGAGATCATGAATGATGATGGAACCATGGCAAGAGTACCCCAGTTGATGGAATTTTCAAAAAAGCATGCTCTTAAAGTAATAACTGTAGCCGAATTGATCAGATATAGAAGAAACAACGAAAAACTGGTAAAGGCTGCCGCCTTTGCCGAACTTCCCACCGAATACGGGAATTTTACCATTGCGGCCTATGAAAATGTTGTGAACGGCGAGCACCATGTTGCCCTGGTCAAAGGGGACATAGGCAGTTCAGATGAACCTGTGCTGGTAAGGGTGCATTCAGAGTGCCTGACGGGAGATGCCTTCCACTCAAAGAGATGTGACTGCGGAGAACAGCTGGATGCCGCAATGAGACAGATTGGCAGCGAGGGAAGGGGCATTCTGCTGTATATGCGTCAGGAGGGGCGCGGGATAGGTCTGGTAAATAAAATACGTGCCTATGAACTGCAGGATAAGGGTAAGGATACCGTAGAGGCCAATGAACTGCTGGGTTTTGCTCCGGATTTGCGGGAATACGGCATTGGCGCTCAGATACTTTATGATCTGGGTGTGAGAAAAATAAGGCTTTTGACCAATAATCCCAAAAAAGTGGTCGGATTGGAGGGATACGGACTTGAGGTGGTTGAAAGAGTGCCTATCACGGTTCAAACCAATGAGTCAAATGAATTTTACATGAGGACGAAAAAGGAAAAGATGGGACATATACTCGGTGATGTCAATATTGACACAAATACACTAAAACATCAGGAGGGCGGTAAAGCATGACAATAAAAACACATGAAGGAAATTTGATTGCAGAGGGTTTAAAGTTGGGCATTATTACAGGCAGGTTCAACGAATTTATCAGCAGCAGGCTGCTGAGCGGCGCAATAGATGCCATTTCAAGACACGGCGGAAAAGAAGAGGACATCGAAGCAGCCTGGGTACCGGGTGCTTTTGAGATACCCCTTGCGGCACAAAAAATGGCGGCTTCTCAAAAATTTGATGCGGTCATCTGCCTTGGAGCCGTCATAAGGGGTTCTACACCGCATTTCGACTATGTTGCCGGTGAAGTGGCAAAGGGCATTGCAAAGGTTTCATTGGATACCGGGATCCCTGTGATATTTGGAGTTCTGACAACAGATACCATAGAGCAGGCTGTCGAAAGAGCGGGAACAAAAGCTGGAAACAAGGGATATGATGCCGCTGTGACCGCAATCGAAATGGCAAATCTGCTTAAACAGTTAAAATAATGCCAAATATGCCTTTCAAATACATTTTATTTAAAAATAATGCATGTATAAGCTAAATTTAACACCTATAAAAATTTGATTTATAAATAAAAATAAATATATAAAAAAAATCATTTGCTACCTTGAAACCTTTAAATTGTTAGAGTAGGATAATCTATATAAGAGCCGACAAAAGGACAGGCGCAATGGAGTATTAAACAGGCTCTTGTATGGTTTTGGGAAGTGAAAATGTAAGCGTACACGTAATTGGTTAATGTAATCACTGTTAAAAAATCGAGGATTGGACACCGGTTTATTTAATCAAATTATAGGGAGGTTTTATTATGAAAGGCTGGAATCCGTTTGGAAAGGTAGACATGGAAATTGGCAGTTTTTTAAAAGCATCGCCGTTCAATAAGGAATATAAATGGGGGAAGGCAGAATCCGGTAATTCTGAAAAAGATGATAAAAAAGGTAAATAAAAACGGTAAATAGATAAACCTGGCAAGTATTTTTGCCGGGTTTTTTTGAACAAAGTTTACAGAATCCTGGAAAATTAAGCTTTGTAACGGATTTTTAACATACCCTGACTCTACAATATGGTAAAATTAATAAATATAAACCAGTGGCTGCCGGACCGTATACGTTTCAGATGTTACAGACCACTGGAAGCTATTTGAAAATTTTGCTAGAAAATAATTGAAAGACAGAGGTTAAAGGGTTAAAATGAAAAATTTAAAATCAGCAATACGTATAATTCTGATTCTTGCAATGCTGGTCAGTTTTGTACCCAATCTGACTTTGTCAGCACAGGCCGAACCGGAACAGAAGCTGGAACTGCACGCTTTCTATCCTGCTCAGGTGACATTTTCCGAAAGTATGAAAAAATACATAGATGAACTTGATTCGGTAAGTTTTGCATGGGGCAGAATGTACGCTGATCTGGACCAGGGAGTGGTTACCGAGCTGGGTATAAATGGGAATACAATGTTTTATTATCCTGCGGATTATACTGATGTATTGAAATATGCCAAAAGCAAAAATAAATCCATCCAGCTGAATATTTTTTCCGACAGTGTCAATGCAATAGCAATATTGCCCTATGAGGAACAGCGGAATAAGGCGGTAAAAGCAATAGTAGAATTGCTGAAGAACGAAGCGGGCAATGGCAGCGGCATCTATTTCGACGGTGTGGTAATTGACTTTGAAGGGCTTCAGGATAAGGATATAAGCGGCAAAAACATGATTATTGGCGGAAAGTCTGTCAGCGACTGGTATATTCAATTCCTTAAGGAGCTGAAAGCCCAGCTGAATGGCATTAACAAAAAATTGTATGTTGCCGTTAATCCTCTATTGAATTATTCAGGCTACAATTACGGGGAAATAGCGGCTACAGCCGACAAAATGATTGTAATGGCCCATGACTACGAGCCGGTAACCGTTCTGGACAAAGGACAGGTAATGCAGTATGCCGGATACAATAGCCTGAGTCCTATTGACGGTCTGGCACCTATCAAGAAAATAAAACTTGCGATGGAAGATATAAAAAAGAATGTGGATAAGGCAAATCTGTCCAGAGTGATGCTTCAAATCAATTTTGATGCGGCACAGTGGCGGTTTGAAGCTGCATCAGCCGATGCATGGAATAAGATCCCAGGATCGGTTATAAGCATGGAAACCCGTAATACACCTACATATCAGATGCTCTATAACCGCATTCAGAATACCGACGGCAAGGCGGTAAAAATGGTTTACGGTTACAATAACGAGCTTCAGGGTCCTGTGCTCCAGTTTTATAATGCAGTAGACCACACATATAATGTTGCTTTGTATGAGAACAGCAAAAGCATAAAGGCAAAAATAGATATGGTAAAGGAATACGGCCTTGGCGGTATTTCCCTGTGGAGCCTGGCAAATGTGCCCGACTATACCGACAAGACCTCAAAAGCATATGGCCTTGATGTATGGGACAGCATATTAAGTGCTCTGCCTGTGATGACCCCGGCAGCACCCGGTGCAAAGGTGACCTTTAATGACGGGGTGGTTGAAGCAGCAGTGAGGAAGCAGCTGATGAAGCCCGCTGGAACCATATACAGCAGCGAATTGTCCAAAGTGTACAGACTTGCCGTACCGTCGGGGGTAAAAACACTTTCCGACCTGAAAAAACTTACCAACCTGGAGTATCTGGATATAAGCAATGCCCAGATAACGGATATAACCAGTTTGAGCTATTTGAAAAATCTCAGGGTGTTATACCTCCAGAGGAATAACATATCCGATATTTCGCCGCTTAAGGCGCTTACCGGGCTCGAGGTGCTGTCCCTGAACGGAAACAGGATTTCAAGCATAAGTTCATTATCGGCATTAACATCGCTGACGGAATTATATATCAGGGACAATATAATAACGGATTATTCACCATTGGTTAATTTAAAGAAGTTGAATATTTTGTACTTAAAAGGCAATACCTCGGTAAATTATGCAAAGCTTGACAGTATAAAAGCAGGATTGGTTGAGAAGGATTTTTAGCAATAGGATTACTATATCTGTTTACCATAAAAATTTTTTAAAACAATGTACCTAATGGGTTGTGTATGCTATAATTCGTTATATATCAATTTTTGCTGGGAATAAGCTGCTTGTTTGGTGAAATACTTTCATAGAGTATTGTATAATAACATTAAATGAGTCATTGTGCATTTCCCGCTTATACCGCCTGCGAGTAAGGCGGAACGGAGGGTTACATGAAGAAATATTTTACCGGCGCCTGGGCGGTTTTTAAGAACTACTTATTTGCAATGATTTTCTTTTATATATTTTTTATAGGCTTTTATTCCAAGGCCAGCCTTTTTTCCATTGCAATTTTTATTGTAATGATTTTCCTGATATATTCCGAACTGCACCACCTGACCGGAGTTGACAAAAGACGGTATGGCAGTGTAAAGCTGACCGACAGTATCATATATGCCTTGATTGCAATAGCTCCCATGGTACTGCTGCAAATAATCATTTCATTCCTCAGCTTTGAGTCACCGATTATTAATTTTGATGTCTTAAAGCTGAACCTGATAAAAGGGCTGGCGGCTCCCATGCTGTTTATTGCAAAGCTGGGCGGATACCGGGTATCCGGATATATAGCAGCCTGGGCCACAATTGTTGTAATGTCCTTTTTGGGATATTTCGCAGGTTACAAGGCTTTTGACCTGAATGCGTTTATAAGACGGCTTTTTGGCCTTCAACCCAAGAAGCGGCCTACGACTAATAAAAAGAGAAGGTTCTGGTAAAAATGACAAAGAACACTATAGTGGCTGAAAGTTATAATCTTGCTGTTGATGCCGGTTTTAGCAGCTATCTTGAAGAACATGCTACCAGTGAGAATTGTGAAATAAAAGTAGACGAAGAAAAGCTGGTAGCTGAAATAGAGTTTGAATGGTTGAATTCAAAGCTTCCAGAACTTGATATGCAAACTCCCATGGAGTATATAAATTCCATTTCTTCTCTGGAGGAACTTACAGAATTATTTATAGATATCTCATCTGTTTCAGATGTGGGTGTGCCCGATATTCTTATGGCCAGACTGGAAGAATACGGAGAAGAGGCGGCTGATAAATTATTCGGCTTTGTAAAGGCCTGGCTGGAAAACAAGGAGCCCAAAAAAGTTTTAGCCGTATCGCAGTCGGTATATGCCATCGGATGTTTCAGATACCCTGAATATAAGAAAAAACTGATTGAGCTGCTGCTGGAGTGCTTTAGAGATGACTTGATTTCCGAAGCCGTATGTGCGGCTTTAGTGGAATATGATGTGGAGGTTCTGGAGGATTTGATAAAGACCTTCCATGCAACAGAGCAGCCTGAGATACAGGAACATTTATTGGCCTGTGTTGCTGAGATATCCAGGGACAATCAGTCCGATGAGATTTTTAATTTTCTTAAGCACGCTTTCAGAGTGGTTTCAAATCTGAAACTTGCCGTGGAGGTGCTTGGGGATTATGGTGACGGAAGGGCTATCCCGCTGTTAAGAGGATATATTCTAAAAAATATAAAAGAAATGGACAGGTCGACCTTCAACCATGTGCGTGCTGTAATTAAGAAATTGGGCGGAGAAATAGACGATCTGGTATACACCAGTCAAAGCTGAAAATTATTATAATGAACCCGATAAAAAGGACATATCCGGATGATGGATATGTCCTTTTTAAAATGACGCGTTGTGTCAATTAATTTAGATTTTGTTTTACCTGTGTAATTTTTTTATTAGCTGGTACTTTCGCACTAACTTCATAAAATGAGGATGCCCACAAAACAATTACGCAAATTGTATCGCCTCATTTAAAGCAGTTTTGCCGTCGCTCAAACTCGACATCCTGTCTCGATTTGAAGCTCAAAGCAGCGTCCCTGCTGCTTTGCCGGCAAAACCGCTTTACCTTCGTCGACAATTTATCGTAATTGTTTTTAACCGTGCATCCTATTTTATGAAGTTGTCCTCTCGTACCAGTTGGTTTTAATTAGCTTAACAGGTTAACTTAACGTGTTGTGTTAGTTTAAAAGAACAGGTACTTTTCGTTAATAAGTAGCTGCTGCCTCACCGGGAACAGCTTTAAAGAACCGTGCTTCAAAAGTGCGCGAGAATGTATCCATCAATGAGAAGCCTGATTAGAAGAGCTTGCTTGAAATTTGTAGGCTTATTCAAGTACATCGTGCCGGGAAATTGACAGGAGGTCAATTTGAGCAGCACGCGAGACCCGGATGGTCGAGTCGCTGCGACGGCAAAGAGGTGCTTGAGTAAGCCATACTATTTCAGGCAAGAGCTTCGGAGGCGATCCATTGATGGATAGCGGTCGGGAGCGCTATTGATTGTACAGACATGTGTTAAAGCTGTTTCAAATGGTCTTTACAACTGGATTTTAACCAGGAAAGTACCCGGGTAAGCGTATTAAATTAACCGGCACAACGCGTTAATTTAATTATAAATCTTTTTTTATGCATATCGGAGATAGTTGTGAATATCCATAATAATAAGCATACTCTTACAGACAAAGTTCATAAACAAAAGTTCATAAACAATTTTTTGCCGCTATTGTGGCTCATGGAGGTAATATGATAGTAGTAATCAGTAAAAAGAATATATTGTTCGTTTGCCTGCTGCTTTTATTCTCATTGACAGTTTTCAGCATTGGCTTTGCGGTCGACTATTCAAAGCCGGTGACTGGAGATAAGCAGACAGACAATCAAGCTGCAGGTGAGCAGGCACCCGCGGAACCGGCACCTGCTCCAAGGACCGTAATACTTGATGCCGGCCACGGCGGGGAAGATCCCGGGGCGGTGAGCGATTACAGCGGTTTGAGAGAAAAGGACATAAATTTAAATATTGCAATGCTTATAAAAAATCTGCTTGAAAAGGATGGCTACAGGGTTATTCTGACAAGAGAAACCGACCGGCTGGTTTACAGTGACGAAGCAAAAACCATATTGCAAAAAAGGAAAGAGGACTTGACAAGAAGGAAAAAAATAATGGATGAGTCAGGAGCCGATATAGTTTTAAGCATACACCTGAATAAGTTCCCGCAGACGAAATATCATGGGGCTCAGACCTTCTTCCCTCCAAATTCACCTGACAGTCAGAAACTTGCAAATGAAATACAGAACTCCATAAGGCTGAATGCCGATAATGCCAATGACAGAGCAGCGCTTGTGAAAAAAGACCAGATAATGATATTAAAGAATCTGAAAACACCCACTGTAGTTGTGGAGTGCGGTTTCCTCTCCAATTCGGATGAAGAGAAGCTGCTGGGTAATGAGGAATATCAGAACAAACTGTCAGCAGCAATAAAGGCTGGGGTGGATAATTACTATAAAGCCAGGGACAAAGCCCCGGAAAAAGGGAAATAATAATTGACCGGTTTATTAATCAGGGTTCTGCCGTAGAGACAGCTCCCTGATTTTTTTGTTGATTCTATATAGGGCTAACTGTAAAGCAAAACAAAATTTCAATTAGCACAACAGATTAAATTACTGAAATTACTAACCGTATAAATAAAAAACGGGTAGCAGTATAAGCCCGAAGTTTGCTATAATAAACTTGAAATTTGTCAGGCGTCGGAAAAATCATTCCGGTGAGTGTGCCTAAAACTTAAAATACTACTTATGGAGAAATAACAGTGATAGCACTTAACTGCAATAATATAGGATTTTCTTACGGAACGGATACAATTATAAAAAATATCTCATTCAGCCTTCAGGAAAATGATAAAGCGGGTCTTGTGGGGGTGAATGGTGCGGGTAAATCAACCCTGTTTAAAATAATTACAGGGGAACTGCACCAGGAGGAAGGGGATCTATTCATTTCAAAGGACCTGGTATTGGGATACCTCAGGCAAAATGCCGCTCTTAACACCGAAAACACGCTTTGGGAAGAGCTTCTGGAAGTTTTTGACCGGCTTGTTTCCATGGAGGGAACTATAAAGAAAATTGAAAAGGAAATAAGCATAACCACCGACCAGGATAAGCTGGACTCGCTTATGAAGGAATACGGCAAACTTACCGAAAGGTTTGCCTATCTTGGAGGCTTTGAATATAACAGCCGGATCAGAGGGGTCTTAAGAGGGCTTGGATTTTTGGACAGCGAATTTGACAGCAAGGTCAATATACTGAGCGGGGGGCAGAAAACAAGACTGGCTTTAGCCAAGGTTCTGCTGGAGGAACCGGATATCCTCCTGCTGGACGAGCCCACCAACCATCTGGATATAGCGGCTGTGGAATGGCTGGAGGACTATCTTAAAAGCTATAAAAAGTGCCTGCTTATAATATCCCATGACAGATATTTCCTTGACTCGGTCACTAATAGGACTATTGAAATCGAGAATAAGACCAGTACCTTCTACAACACCAATTATTCCGGTTATGTAAAGCAGAAGGCGATCAACCGCGAGATACAGGAAAAGCACTATCTGCTGCAGCAGAAGGAAATTGCCCGGCAGGAGGCAATTATCGAACAGCAGAGGAGATTTAACCGGGAAAAGAATATAATTGCGGCAGAAAGCAGACTGAAGGCGCTGGACAGGATGGTCAGACTGGACAAGCCCCAGGAAGCCCCGGATAAAGTGAGAATGAAGTTCAATCAGGCCATGACCAGCGGAAATGATGTTCTGGAGCTTGATTCTGTATCAAAGGCCTACGGGAATAAAAAGCTGTTTGATAATATAAGCTTTAAGATAAGAAAGGCCGAAAGAGTCTTTTTACTGGGACCCAACGGCTGCGGTAAATCCACTCTGCTGAAGATCCTGGCCGGGAGGCTTGCCGCCTCCTCCGGAAAGTTCAATTTTGGAGCTAAAGTCGACCTGGGTTACTATGATCAGGAAATGGAAGATTTGAATGAGGATAATACCGTGCTTGATGAAGTCTGGAGTGTGAATCAGAAGCTCATCCAGACTGAGGTCAGAAGCGCCCTTGCAGCCTTTTTATTCTCGGGTGAAGATGTATTCAAAAAGATATCTGTTCTAAGCGGAGGAGAGAAGAGCAGGGTATCCATGCTAAAGCTGATATTCTCGGAAGCTAATTTTATCATTCTGGACGAGCCCACAAACCACCTTGACATAAACTCCAGAGAAATACTTGAGGCAGCTTTGGCTGACTATGAAGGAACAATGCTCATAGTTTCCCACGACAGATACTTTATTGACAAACTGGCCACGAGGATAATTGACATCGGAGTAAAGCCGCCGGTGGATTGTATCGGAAACTATACCTATTTTGCTTCCCACTACAAAAAGAATATCTCCGTGCAAAACGCTGCAAGTGAAGCAAACCCCATATCGGAAGCAAAACAGAGCCGCATTGCCACAAAAGAGGAGCGCAGCAGGATCAGAAAACTTGAAAAGCAGCTTGCAGATACCGAGAAGGAAATAGCAAGCGTCGAGAGACGCCTGGGTGATATAGATAACGAGATGGTGGAAGCTGCCACCGATCATATGAAGCTGATAGAGCTGAGCGAAGAAAAGAACTCAAAAGAGCGGAGTCTGGAAGAATTATATGCCGTTTGGGCCGAGGTGACCGAGCAGCTTGAAAACCAGCAGGGCGGGTAAGCTTTTATTTATAAAACAGTTGTAGTATAAAAAAAGCTGTTTCAGACAGAAACCTTGAGTTTCTGTTTGAAACAGCTTTTGATTGCCATGAAATTATCGTTGCTGGATATTTTAATTTGTTTTGTAAGCGTTAGCTTTTTAGGATATCAATTCTATCGCCAGGCGGGAATTCTCCTCGGCCTTGACTACAAGAGCCCCCACTGATTTTTCCAATTCCAGCTTTACGGCATCGCTGTTCAAAAGCAGCTGATCAATCTTGTTCCTGAGAACGGTATAGGAAAGCTCTTTTACATGTCCCACCGAAGGCTGGTCGATATATTCAAGGAAGCCTTCAACCTTTGGCTGATAGCTGATACCTATCAGGGGAACATTCATATATGCCGCAAAAATCAAAGCGTGGAGGCGCATGCCTATCATAATGCTCAATTTTCTGACAATCCCGAAGGTTTCGGAAACAGAATGATTATTGGAAATAACATAGCCCCTGGTTTTCATTTTTGAGATAATATTCTGTATGGTCACTATATCCGCATAGTATTGCATAGGTATAAAAACAGGTATGAGGTTGTATTTGTTGTAGACGTAATCAGCTGCTTCGGCAATGATCTGTTCATATTTGGCATGCTGCTGTTTGTCACAGCCCGGGCATTTTCTCACTGAAAAACCGGCATAACTGGCATTCAAGGGTATTCCCTCATTGATGAAAATGTCGTCGGTGTTTATGGTATTGTCCACATGCACAGCCAGAGCAGCATCAGCCGTAAGTATAACTTTCGGTTTGGTAATGCCCATTTTTTTCAGTTCATCAAATGAGATTTTTTCTCTAACGGTTATTACGTCGGCCTTGTCTAAAATTTTTCTGGAATATTCGGTATTTCTGTTCTTATTGATAGGGCCTATTCCATTGGCGTAAAACATGACCTTGAGTCCCAGCTTTTTGGCAAGCCAGGCAATTCCCAGATAAAACAGTATGGAACGGGAACTTGTGCTGTCCTGTATTATATTTCCGCCGCCGTAAATAAACAATTTGGCTCTTTTCATTGCCGAATAAACCGCAAACAGATTTTTTCTGTTAATTGTATTGACGTTATAATTAATTGAAGTTTCAATAGGCCTCTTTGACATGACCAGAATAGATATATCGGGCTTTTGACGCCTCAGATTGTCAATTATGGATCTGAGCATGGCATCATCACCTATGTTGCTGAAACCATAATAGCCTGAAATAATCACATCATACTTTTTAGCACCGGCTGATTTACTTTTGATCGATTTTTTATTTGAAATATCCTTGAGTATGGCTTCATAAATATTCATCTGAGTCTTACTCATGGCATCCAGGGAGAAAAGCCGGTTTGCCTTTTCATACAGGTTTTTGCCGAAGGTCTCACGTTTTGATCTGTCGGAGGCCAGGTCCAGAATTTGAGCCGCAAGGGTTGAGAAATCCTTTGGCTCGAAAAGGTAACCGTTTGCCGCAGATTCGATAAGATCGGGAATTCCGCCCACCCGGCTGCAAATGGTGGCTTTGGAATAACGGGCGCCCTCCAGCAGATAGTATGGGAAGCCTTCACTTATGGAAGTCATGGTATTAATGTCTAAAACACTTATGAGCTCGTAGGGATTATTGAGCCAGCCAAGAAAAAATACATTCCGTTCAAGGCCGAGCTCTGCCGAGCGGGCTTTTAATTCCTTTTCCTGCTCACCCTCGCCGCCTATGAGAAATTTTACTTTGGGATTCTGCTTTACAACATATCTGGCCGCATCCAACAGTGTACCGATATCTTTGACTGGGTCAAGCCTCGCTGCCGTACCTATAAGTATATCGTCAGCCCCCAGCGGAATCCCGTATTTTTCAGAAAACTCGTCTCTGGACAAAACTGCCGACGGCCTGCCCATATCCATTCCGTTAAGTATGGTGAATATCCTGTCATTGCTGAAACCTCTTTCAACAAGCATTTTTCTGAAGGCACTTGTAACTACTATGTAGTAGTTGAGTTTTCTGAGGACACGGGAATTGATCAAACCAATTGTCAGCCTTTTGAACATGCTGTGCAAATAATCGAGTTTGTAATCACTGTGAATAGTAGTAACGACAGGGATATTGCAGGCTTTTTTTATAACATAGGCAAAGATATTTCCCTTTGAACCGTGAGAATGAATTATATCGAATTGGTTGTCTTTTACCAGCTTTATGGCTTTTTTTATATCAGAATAAATATTTAAAGATTTGATAACTTCAACTTTAATCCCAATTGCACGGGCTTCATCTGCAAAGGCCCCAGGTCTGAGACTGAGCAGGGTTACGTCGATATTGGAAGCAAGTTCCTTAACAAGGTTCAGGACATGTACCTTTGCTCCTCCAACATCTCCGCCGCCGATAATGTGCAAAACTTTCATTTTAATCCTCCATGTTCCTTTTTTTCTTATGTATGCTACATGACTATTTTATCACGCATTTACAATTTTGACACTAATCAATTTAAATTGGAATTTTACTGGTTAATCTGTTGTCACTAAAAACAAGCTATGATATATTTATGATATATTATAGACAACATACTTTGTATCATATGTTAATTTTTAACAAATAATGTATATTGGAATATTGACAATAAAATAACAATGGTGATATAATACCAACACAAATAGAATAATGAGGTGAAATTCCAATGGCTTCAAAGAAAATTTCTATGGCTGTAATAAAAAGGCTTCCAAGATATCATAGATATCTGAATTATTTGTTAGAGCTTGGAATAAAGAGAGTATCCTCAAAGGAACTGAGTACTCGGATGGGAATTACTGCTTCTCAAATAAGGCAGGACTTGAATTGTTTCGGAGGTTTTGGACAGCAGGGTTACGGATACAATGTTGAGTCCCTATATACCGAGATCGGAAATATTTTAGGAATAAACAAGACGTTTAATTGTATTATCGTCGGTGCGGGAAACATGGGGCAAGCTCTGGCTAATTACGGCAACTTCGAAAAAAGAGGCTTTAAGATTATCGGAGTATTCGATGTCAGCCCGGATATTATAGGCAGGAAGATAAAGGATTTGGAAGTCAGAAGCCTCAATGAGATCGATGACTTTGTCGTACTTAACAAAGTTGATATTGCTATGCTCTGCGTTCCATACAGGGAAACTGCGGCACTTGCAGACAGGATAGCCAAACTGGGTGTAAGGGGTCTGTGGAATTTTTCTCCCATGGATTTGAAAATTCCTTATGACGTCATAGTAGAAAATGTACACTTAAGTGACAGTCTTATGGTCTTAGGGTATAAGCTGAATGACAGATTTCCAAGAGAATAAGCCATTATAAAAGCCGGCATGCTACATTGCCGGCTTTTGAATTTTACTGCTTGATTTAGTTTTATACAGATAAGCCTGCAATGCAGCGTACTAATCTTGCCGGAACACCCTGTAAGAGTTTCCGGATAATATATCGTATGCTCTGTCGGTGTTGAGCTGATCCGATAGTGTTATCCTCAGACAGCCCTGCTCAAATTCTCTGCTGTTGGACACATTGATATTCTTGATATTGATACCGTTGACACCCAAAAGTGTGGCAATACTCCCTATGATGCCGGGCTCATCCCTGACGTCCACCAGAAGTTCATAGCTGGGGGGAAGGAGGCCTGTAGCCCTTGTTGAGAAACTGTCACGGAAGATCTTGGCTTCCTCAAAAAAGCGGTAAATCCCTTTATTATCAGCTGACCGTATTTGTTCTATAAAATTTTCAATAATATAAGTATAATCCTTCAGCAAATCAATTACGGTTTCACTGTTGCTCAGAACAATATTTTCCCACATGCCGGGGTTGGAGGAGGCAATTCTTGTGATATCCTTAAAGCCTCCGGCTGCCAGCAGCTTTACCAGACCCTCGCTGTTTTCCTTATCTCTTGCAAGATTTACAAGTGCCGAGGCAATGACATGGGGTACATGGCTTATACAGCCTGTTACCAGGTCGTGCTGGTGGGGTGTGACTACTATAGGTATGGCCCCGATATCCTTTAAAACTGCTTCCAGGGTTAAAATTGTATCCTGTTCGGTGGTCTTTGTGGGAGTCAGCACATAATAGGCATTTTCAAACAGGTGGGCAAAGGAGTTGTGATAGCCTGACTTTTCCGTCCCGGCCATGGGATGTCCTCCTACGAAAA
The DNA here is from genome assembly GCF_000350485.1 of Ruminiclostridium cellobioparum subsp. termitidis CT1112. Classification (GTDB taxonomy): domain Bacteria; phylum Bacillota; class Clostridia; order Acetivibrionales; family DSM-1351; genus Ruminiclostridium; species Ruminiclostridium termitidis. The sequence goes on along the minus strand of NZ_AORV01000046.1, from coordinate 17,623 downwards.
CCGGAGGACGGTTCAGGCTTTCAACAAAGCTGCATATCTCCGCCTTTGTACTGGCTGCATCTGTTATTATGCAATTTTCCCTCACCTTGTCCGAGAGTCCGGCAAGGTATTCCATGGCTTTTCTCACCGGCGTACAGATAAATATGATGTCTGAATTATAAATATCAGGGCAGACGTCACTGTATCCCAGGTCTATAATCTCTTCCTGCTCCGCAAGCCTGAGGGAAGGAATACAGCTGTCCACTGCATAAATTTTCAGTGCTGGCCGCTTAAGTCGCAGGGCCCTGGCCAGAGAACCTCCGATAAGGCCAAGGCCGATTATTGATATGCTGTTAATGTTAACCATAGTAGTTGAATTCTCTTTCCAGTATTGGAGCAAGTTTGCCTATATCGCTGCACAAGTTGTTGAAATCAGCTGGATTCAGCTGCTGCGCCGCATCTGACATTGCTATCATGGGATTGGGATGTACCTCTACTATCAATCCGTCTGCTCCCGCAGCTATGGCCGCCCTGGCCAGCGGAATGACAAATTTGGCCTTGCCTGCGGCATGGCTCGGGTCAACGATAACCGGAAGGTGGCTCATATTCTTAACAACAGGTACAGCACTTATGTCCAGTGTATTTCTCGTTGCAGTTTCAAAAGTTCTGATGCCTCTTTCGCACAGAACCACATCGTAATTTCCTTCACTCATTATATATTCAGCGGCATTGAGCCATTCATCGATAGTGGTTGCAGAACCTCTCTTCAAAAGCACAGGCTTCATGGATCTGCCCACTTCTTTCAGAAGCTGAAAATTCTGTACGTTTCTTGCGCCTATTTGAAACATATCCACATAGGGCATGGACAGTTCGACGGCCTTTTCACCGGTTACCTCGGTTATGATCTGGAGGCCGGTCTCATCCTTTGCCGCCTTTAAAAGTTTTAAACCTTCTTCTTCAAGCCCCTGGAATGCATAGGGAGAGGTTCTGGGTTTAAAGGCACCGCCTCTCAAAAACTGGGCGCCGGACTTTTTAACAGCGCGGGCGGCTTCCATTATCTGCTCGTAATTTTCAACTGCGCAGGGCCCGGCCATTATAGCCAGCTCCTTGCCTCCGATTTTGACCCCGTTTACGTTGACAACACTTGGCTCGGGTCTGAAGGTCTTACCTGCAAGCTTAAAGGACTCCACAATAGGGACCAGTTTCTCCACACCCGGCATCAGCTCAAGAGGTATATCTCTTAAAACACTTTTGTCACCGATGATGCCGATTATGGTGCGTTCGGTTCCCTGGGAGATGTGAACTCCCAATCCGGAGTTCTTTAACACATTGATTACATCGTCGATCTGCATTTGATTCGACTTGGGGTTCATTACAATAATCATAAATTCTACTTCCTTTCTACCATTTTACATTGAGTAAGATTTAAAAAACTTCTACCATAATACTTTAACCGCTCCTCAACTATTGATATAAAGCCGGACCGGTTGCTACAATAAATATTATATAGTAATTGTGAAATTTAATAAACCTCTAAAGTATGATGCTATCCTTTGTAAAATGTAAAGCGGTGGATTTACAGTAAAAAAGAGAAATATATTTTACAATTAATGGATAAAATGTATTCGGGGGATTTTCAAATGTGCTTTAAATAAAAATTTTTTCATATAAAAAAAGGAGAATGGCATAAAAAATCGAATAGATAATACATTGATTTTGTTAAATCTGCTGAAAATTATATAATGACATATAAAGATTTGGATATTTAAATATTGTATAAAGTTTGTTGTTAGGTTGTTTTGAAACATGTTCCTAATCTACTCTATTTTTTCTTTTACACCTGCCTCCTTAAAGCAAGCGGGGGCTGGCGAGGCCGGGCCGCAAACCTGCGGTCCTCAAGTGAACTGCTATTCTTAAATGGGCTCTGATCCCGGAGGGGAATTATTCGCTTGATGAATTAGCTTTGCTGAGATGCGGTTTTTAGGAAGACTTAAAAATAATTTTAAGGAATCCTCATATAACAGTGTGAACGATTAAAATTAATAAGGGGGAATGATTATGAAGGACTATGCCGTACAAAAACTACGGAATATTTGCCTCTTGGCTCACGGTAATGGAGGTAAAACCACCCTGGCGGAGGCTATGCTGTTTAATACGGGTGTATTGGACAGATTTGGCAAAGTGGCTGACGGTACAACCACAACAGACTACGACCCTGAGGAGGTCAAACGAAAGATATCCATTAGTACCGCAATGGCTCCATGTGAATGGATGGACCACAAGATTAATGTGATAGACACTCCCGGTTATTTTGATTTTGTCGGTGAAGTTATGCAGGGTATCCGTGTTGCAGAAGGCGCGGTTATCATAGTTTCTGCAAAAAGTGGTGTTTCGGTAGGTACGGAAAAGTCATGGGCATATGCTAAAGAGCACAATGCTGCAAGAATATTCTTCATAAACAAAATGGATGAAGAAAATGCCAATTTCAATGCCGCATTGGAAAAGATGACAGGTACCTTCGGCAACGGAGTTATTCCTTTCCAGCTTCCAATCTATGAAGCTGACAAATATGTTGGTTATGTGGATATAATCAATATGACTGCGAAAAAGTTCCAGAAGGATAAAGTCGTAGATACTGATATTCCTTCCGATTTAACTGATAAAGTTACAAAATTAAAAGATTCATTAAATGAACTCATCGCCGAAACTGATGAGGCCCTTATGGAGAAATACTTCGGAGGCGAGGAGTACACCGGGGAAGAAATCCGGAAAGGTATTAAGGCCGGAATTTATGACGGCTCAATAGCGCCGGTATTCTGCGGTTCCGCACTTCAAAATATGGGTGTGCAGGAATTGATGAATGCAATTGTCCAGTATATGCCTTCTCCGGAAAGTGTCAGTACCAAAGCTGTAAAGGCAGGAACTGATGAGAAGGTTGAGATAAAGGCAGATCCTGCCGGCCCCTTGACTGCACTTGTATTTAAGACTATTGCCGACCCCTTTGTAGGGAAGATTTCAATGTTCAGGGTTTATTCGGGAACCTTGAAAGCCGACTCGGCAGTATACAATACTACAACGGAAAAGGTTGAAAAAATCGGACAGATATTTGTAATGCGGGGTAAAAAACAGATTCCCACCGACAGGCTTATTGCCGGAGATATTGGAGGAATTGCCAAACTGGCGTCTACAAATACCAATGACACGCTTTGTGACCAGTCCAACAAGGTTATGCTGGATAAGATAGTATTCCCCGAGCCTGCACTCTCACTGGCTGTTGAGCCAAAAGCAAAAGGCGATGAGGAAAAAATCAGCTCGGGATTGCACAAGCTGCAGGATGAGGACCCCACCTTCAAGGTATCTATCAACGTTGAAACACATCAGACGCTCATATCAGGTGTCGGCGAACAGCACCTGGATGTCATAGTCAGCAAATTGAAGGCAAAATTCGGAGTTGCGGTCAATCTGGTTGATCCCAAGGTGCCCTACAGGGAAACCATAAAGAAGAAGGTAAAAGTCGAAGGCAAGCACAAGAAGCAATCCGGCGGGCACGGACAGTACGGCCATGTCTGGGTTGAATTTGAGCATGGAGATAAGGAAGACCTGGTATTCGAGGAAAAGATATTCGGAGGTTCGGTCCCAAAATCCTATCATCCGGCTGTTGAAAAAGGCCTGAGGGAAGCCATCGTAAAAGGTGTCCTGGCTGGATATCCGGTGGTCAACTTGAAAGCAACCCTTGTAGATGGCTCCTACCATGATGTCGACTCCTCGGAAATGGCCTTTAAAATTGCAGCAAGGCTTGCATACAAAAAAGGCCTGCCTATGGCCGGACCTGCGCTTCTGGAACCTATTGCCCATGTTGAAGTATACGTACCCGATAACTACATGGGAGACATAATCGGTGACCTGAACAAGAGGCGCGGCCGCATACTGGGAATGAATCCTCAGGACAACGGAATACAGCAGGTTGAAGCTGAGGTGCCTCAATCCGAAATGTTCAAGTATGCCACCGACCTGAGATCAATGACCCAGGGCCGCGGATATTTCAAGCTCTGGTTTGAAAGGTACGAGGAAGCTCCTGCCATAGTTGCCGGCAAGATAATTGAAGAGGCCAAGAAGAATATGGTGGAAGAGGAAGAAGAATAATAAGACAATAGAAATAATAAAGCAGTAGAAATAATAAAAAAATAGAATAATAATTGAGCTGACAGGCTGCTGTACATGAATAAATTAATTAATGTGCAGCAGCTTTTTATTGTCCGGGAAAGTATAAATTTCGAAAATTAATTTTTTAAATGTTGACTTCTGGTATGAAAGGATATAGAATTTATTTATAAATGTTAGCGCTAACATACAATATAATTTGTGCAAGTTATACAAAATATATAAATTTTTAATTCTAATAAAAAGGAAAATGATCAATGGCAACTATGAAGGATGTGGCCCAGCTGGCCGGAGTATCCCTTATCACCGTCTCAAGAGTCATCAATTCTCCTGACATAGTGTCGGAGGCTACAAGGCTCAAGGTAGAACAGGCTATGGAAGCACTGGATTTTATGCCGAATTTTGCTGCAAAAGCATTGGCACAGAACAATACACGGACCATATATCTCTACATACCCGGGAATATAGGAATTTCAGACCCTTTTAACATGCATCTCATTGCGGGTGTGGCAGAGGAATTGAGTAATGCAAATTACCTGTTTCTGGTCAAGCGCGATCTGGAATTCAACCATAGATGTGATGGTGCAATTGTAATGGGACTGGATTTAAGTGAGGAAAATGCTTTTACCGCAAAAATAAAGGTACCTTTTGTTCTTTTTGGAAAGAATGATCTGGATATTGACTGTGTGGACGTAGATAATGAGCTGGGTGCCGTAATGATGGCAGATAAGATAATAGCCAATGGACACAAAAAAATTGGTTTTATTATGAGGGATACAAGCCAGCGGTATGCACATGAACGTCTGGAAGGCTATAAAAAGGCATTGGAGAAGAATAACATCCCCTTCGATGAGAAGCTGGTGAGATATGCTGAGAACTCCGAACAGGAGGGATATACCAATGCCTACGACCTTATGACCAGGGAAAAACCCACAGCTATTTTTTGCTGCGTCGACCTTTTGGCCATCGGTGCTTTCAGAGCGGCTGAAAAGCTGAAGCTTAAGATACCGCGGGATATATCTATTGCAGGTTTTGACGGGCTTATTTTCGATCTGATCCCAAAAGTGCCGCTTACTACCGTAAGGCAGCCTGTTTATGAGACGGGCAGGGCGCTTGCGGCCAGACTTTTGGAAAGGCTGAAAAATCCTGAGCTGCCTTATGAAAAGAAATATCTTGAACCCGAAATGAAATGGAGAGAATCTGTGGGACCCAACAGGCATCAAACCGGTTAATGTTAATTTACGTATTGTGCTGATTGGTTGATCTATATTTCCGGTAATAATTGTGCTGATTGTATCGGTACTTCCGTACTAACTTCAAGCAATGGATACACACAAAGTGCTTACTTGAAATAGTACGGTTCACAACAAGTATTTTCTTGCCGTCGCAGCGACTCGACCGTCCGGGTCTCGCGTGCTGCTCAAAGTGACCTCCTGTCACTTTGCCGGCTAAAATACTTGTTGTTTACCTACAAATTTCAGCAAGCACTTTTACCGTGTCAACCATTACTTAAAGTTGTACTCGCGTACCGGTATAATCGGGAAACGGATTTAACTGTAATATTGATAGTTAAATTAACCGGCACATCGAGTTAATTTAATCGCTCTATCCGCGGGCACTGACCGGATAAAGCCTGTAAAGACAGCACTTATCCGAATTAATTTTTTTATCGAAATGTTAGCGCTAACATCGGACGGTGTTAGATACTAAGACAGTTGATAGCAGTTTAAATAGGCCGGCAAGGCTATACCGGCTGAACTGTCCGAATGTCCGGATAGAAGCGTATAAAAAAGAGCAGTAATAACAAATTTAAATATCTATAAATTATGATTGGAGAGGCTACCATGAACACTGTAAAAATCATTCAAACAGCTAGAAACACTGACGACAGATTAACTGAAAAAGGAGTATACAACCTTGAAAAAAACAAGTCAGCAGGTGTTGTGCTTTCAATTGATCCACATAAAAGCTATCAAAAAATAGTGGGTTTTGGAGGCGCATTCACCGAAGCTGCCGCATACACCTTCTATAAAATGAATCCTGCAAAAAGAGACGAAATTATAATGAAATACTTTGATCCGCAGGCCGGCATCGGCTATTCCATGGGCAGGGTCCACATACACAGCTGTGATTTTGCTCTGGAGAATTATACATATGTTGAGGAAAATGACAGGGAACTGAAAACCTTTGACATCTCCCGCGAGGATAAATGGACAATACCCATGATAAAGGAGGCGGCAAAAGCCAGAAAGGCTGACATTACCCTGCTTGCGTCCCCATGGAGTCCTCCGGCCTGGATGAAGACCAATAGGGATATGAACCATGGGGGACAGCTGCTTCCCGAATACAGGGAAGTCTGGGCCAATTATTATGTAAAATACATTAAGGCGGCCAGGGCGAAAGGCCTTAATATCTGTGCAGTTACGGTGCAAAATGAACCGGCTGCAGTTCAGACCTGGGATTCCTGTATTTACTCGGCTGAAGAGGAAGGCGCTTTTGTAAGGGATTATCTGGGACCAATTCTTGAAAAGGAAGGGCTTGGGGATATAAAGCTGTACATTTGGGACCACAACAGGGATATTATGGTTGAGAGAGCAGCGGGTACCCTGTCCGATCCTGAAACTGCAAAGTATGTATACGGTGTGGCAAATCACTGGTATGTGTCCGAGGCTTTTGAAAATTTATCAAAGGTGCATGAATTATATCCCGACAAGCATATCCTGTTCACAGAGGGCTGCCAGGAAGGCGGAGTTCACCTTGGCTCATGGCTGACAGGTGAAAGATACGGCAGAAACATGATAGGTGACTTTAACAACTGGCAGGAGGGCTGGTTGGACTGGAACCTGATCCTTGATGAAAATGGCGGACCAAATCACGTGGGGAACTTCTGTGATGCTCCAATAATAGCCGATACTACTACCCAGGAGATACATTACAACAGCTCTTATTACTATATCGGACAGTTCAGCAAATTTGTCAGGCCGGGTGCCTTGAGGATAGACGTTTCAACCGAAGGAGAGTCATCTGTTCAGCATGTAGCGTTCAGAAATGAAGACGGCTCGGTTGTACTTATTGTCATGAATGAATCGGATAATGTGCAGAATCTCAATGCAAAGCTTGGAGATGAATACGTGTGGCATGCACTGCCCGCACATTCAATAGCAACACTGGTATTTAATAAATAAGCTGTCAGCTCCAATCCGCTGAACAGGTCCTCCCCAGACATACAAAGCGGATTGGAGGTTGATGCATATATGGAGGTTTACCTATGGAACATGGCGGCAATGGGGCTATTGATCTGAATAACGGCAGACTTTCAGTCCGGGTTTCATATCCGGGAGAGGTGTACAGGGGCTCCCGGTTTGATTGGAACGGTTTTATCACACAGGTCACACTTGATGACAGGTATACTTTCTGTGTTCCGGAGGCCCTGGTTCCTGGTGTGGGCTCAGGTGGACAGGGTTTCTGCGGAGAGTTCGGGAATGAGGAAGCCATAGGGTATGAGGAGACTTACGTTGACAATTATTTTATAAAAATCGGCGTGGGAAACTTAAAAAAAATTGATAACAAACCATATGATTTTTTCAGGAACTACCCTGTTGTTCCCCTTGCCGGCAGTGTGACTTCAAGCGCCGGCCGGGTATGCTTTAAAGTGGAATCCGGCAATAACGACGGATATTCCTATACATACAATAAGGACATAAAAATCGATAAAAATTTTCTGACCATTTCTTATATTCTGAAAAATACCGGCTCGAAAAAATTTGAAACTACCGAGTACTGTCATAATTTTGTGGGAATAAACAATGAATTTGTGTCGGACAGCTATGAATTAAAAATTCCCGGATGCATAATCCCTGAAAATATTGTTGGGGAGATAGTCCTGGGGGAGAGTGCCATAACCTGGCCGGAAAACGGAGTGGAGCAGGAATTCTATTGTGTTCTCAAAGACTATGAAAACACTCCGGAATATTCCTGGGAACTGTTTAATCACAAAACCGGTGCCGGTATTCGTGAGGCAGTTGATTTCGAGGTTGCAAAATTTGCATTGTGGGGCAGCAGGCATGTAATAAGCCCTGAAACCTTCATAAGGCTGGAACTTGCCCCGGGGCAGACAGCAACGTGGACACGGAGATATGAATTCTTTTATTAAAAATTTAAACAGGATGGTATAAATAATGTCTAAAGGCTGGAAATTTATTGACAATAAGGGGACCTTTGAGCTGGAAGCTCCCCAGAGAAGCAGTTTCCTTTACTTTCCTCTTGCCAATGAAGCGGGAATGATGTCATCTGTTACGCCAACTTTAAATGGTGATATAAAAACCGGGCAAAACACTTTTTTCAATCTTCCCGTATCTTCAGAGGATTTGCATAACATAAAATCAAACCGGAATTTCTGGATATATATTGAAGGCAGCGGTGCCTGGTCTGCCGTGGGGGCATCTTCAATACAAAATGCCCGGTTGTTTGACAAGGAAACAGAGGAGAAAGTTACGCTCCAGGCAGGCTTTCTGTGGCACAAGGTGACACGTGAAAACGGCAGGTTGGGCGTCAGAGCCGAAATAACCAGTTTTGTCCCTGCCAATCAACATAAGATTGAATTAATGCGGGTCACAATTACCAATATTGGCGGCGGCACTTTAAAATTCACACCCACCGCGGCCGTCCCGGTATACGGACGTTCCGCCGAAAGTGTAAGGGACCACCGCAATGTAACCAGCCTTCTTCACAGGGTATATGTGGTCAGGGAGGGAATAGAGGTTCAGCCTGCCATGACTTTTGATGAGAGGGGACATAAATTAAATAAGATATCCTACAACGTATATGGAATAGATGAGGGCCGAAATTTTCCGCTGGGTGCATTTCCCCTTGAGGAGGAGTATATAGGAGAAGGCGGATGCCTTGAATGGCCCGAAACGGTGGTTTCAAACAAGAGGAATTGCCGTATGGAAGGCCAAACCATTGACGGATATGAGACGGTTGGCGCCTTAAGATTCAGGGACTGTGAACTTGCACCCGGAGACAGCAAAACATATATAATTGCCATGTCTGTAACTGGGGACAGAACTTCTGAGAAGGCAGACATCCTGGAACATTTTAATGCCGAGGGGTTTGAAAAACTCCTTAAAGATACCGGAGAGTTTTGGGAGGAAATGCTGGGAAAAATCAGCTTTAAGAGTAGGGATGAGCAGTTTGTTGCCTGGATGAAATGGGTGTCACTCCAGCCTATACTGCGAAGAATCTACGGCTGTTCCTTCATGCCCCATCACGATTACGGAAAGGGCGGACGGGGCTGGAGGGATCTGTGGCAGGATTGCCTGGCTTTACTGCTGATGGAAACAGAGACCGTGAGAAACCAGCTTCTCAACAATTTTGGAGGAGTGCGCCTTGACGGAACAAATGCCACTATTATCGGCAAAGGCCCCGGTGAGTTTGTTGCCGACAGGAATAATATCAGCAGGGTTTGGTCGGATCACGGAGTATGGCCTTTCTTTACAACCCTTCTTTACCTGAACCAGAGCGGAGATTTTGATTTCCTCTTTGAAGAGCAGACATATTTTAAAGACAGGCTTGTTATGAGATCTTCAAATATCGATAAGGAATGGACTCCCTGGTATGGCAGCAAGCAGAAGTGTGAAAATGGAAATATCTATACCGGCACCATCCTTGAACATATTTTGATACAGAACCTGGCCGCCTTCTTCAACTCAGGGGAACACAACAATATACGCATTGAAAATGCCGACTGGAACGACGCCTTCGACATGGCGGCCCAAAAAGGTGAAACCGTTGCATTTACGGCTTTTTATGCCGGCAATCTGACAGAGTTGAGCATATTGCTGATCAGGATAAAGGAGATACGGGGAATCGGCCAGCTGGAAGTTGCAGCCGAAATGGCGGTGCTTTTTGATACCTTGAGCGGCGGTATAGACTATGACGATCCAAAAGCTAAAAACAAACTGCTGAAGCAATATTATGAAACATGTGTCCACAATATCAGTGGTAAAAAAATCTCCCTGGATATACAGAAGGTTTCAGAGGACCTGAAAATAAAGGGGCAATGGCTTTCAAAGCACATTTCGGAGAATGAACAGGTCAGGTCGGAGGAAGGATACCAATGGTTTAACGGCTATTATGACAATGCAGGCCTGCAGGTTGAGGGACAGAAGGCGTCAGGAGTGAGAATGACTCTTACCGGACAGGTTTTCCCCATAATGATGGGGGTTGCCTCAACAGAACAGGTAAACAATGCCGTAAAAGCTGTCAACCGCTATTTGTACGACAGCGTCCTTGGCAGTTACAGGCTGAACAATAATTTTAACGAGCTTAAACTTGATCTTGGAAGGTGCTTTGGCTTTGCATTCGGCCACAAGGAAAACGGGGCGGTTTTCAGCCATATGACCGTTATGTACTCCTTTGCACTGTACAGACAGGGCTTTGTTTCAGAAGGATATGAGGTGCTGAAGTCACTTTACGATATAAGCACCAATTTTGACAGGGCCAGGGTATATCCGGGGATTCCCGAGTATATCAACGAGAGGGGAAGGGGAATGTATCATTACCTCACCGGCTCGGCAAGCTGGCTTATGCTCCTGCTGCTCACCGAAGTGTACGGTGTCCGCGGTGCTTCGGGAAATCTTCTGATCCAGCCCAAGCTGAAAAAGGAGCAGTTCGATAAAAGGGGAACTGCCGAAGCGAGAACTGTTTTTGCAGGCCGGGCCATTAAGCTTGTGTACAATAACAGCCGGCAGCTGGATTTTGGACAGTACAAAATCACAAATATCACCGCCGGCGGCAAAAAAATCAGCTGCCACATGACTGACGGGGCTGCAATAATCGGCAGGACAGACATTTTGGAATTTGACCCGCATGTTGAAAGTACCATTGAAGTTGAGCTTGCATAAAATTTGTTTAATTGGATGCACCGGACAGTATATGTTTCAGAGGTTACAGTCTGCTGTCCGGTGCATGCGGGTGGGGGATAAGCATGAAACCTGAATATTTATTTAATGATAAGAATGAATTTATTATAGAAAATTATGATAAGGCAAAGACCTTTGCCAGTTTTTTGCCCGGTATTGCCGGGATTGAAGGAATCCCCATGTGGGCGTTTTATGTCAACAGGGGACAGGTGCTGGGGAGTTTTGGAGTCAGGGACAGAGACGGTACAATAATGGAGTTCTTTCCTGCACATACCATGTATCAAAACGTTGAAAGAAAAGGCTTTCGCACTTTTATAAAACTGGACGGTGATATTCATGAAATCTTTTCATCAATATCCCGGGACCAATATAACCGGAAACTGGTTATTGAAAAAAATTCTGTTAGGATTGTGGAAGAAAACCTGACACTTGGCCTGAGGATTGCCGTGACTTATTTCACCATGCCGGGAGAGAGCTATGCGGCTATAGTGAGAAAGGTATGTATGGAAAGCCTTGACGGGACCGACAGGGAGATTGAGGTGCTGGACGGCATGCCGCAGCTTTTGCCCGTGGGAGCCACAAATGCCGGTTACCAGGAAATGGCAAACCTGATGAAATCCTGGTATGAGGTCTATAATACCGAAAACAGGATAGCCTACTACAAGGTCAGGGCTTCAACGGCCGACACCGTAGAGGTAAGTGAGTATGAAGAAGGGAACTTCTATCTTTCCTTCTCTTCGGAAAGCCATGGGCTTCTGCCGCCGGTTTATGATATGGATATAATTTTCGGATATAACAATGCCTTGTCGAAGCCCGACGGGTGGGACTGTTCCATTGAGGAGCTGTTGAGCCGGAAGCAGATAGCACAAAACAAAGTATCGGGCGGCTTTACCGGAGTTAAGGCAACTGTTAACAAGGTGTTTACTCTATATACTGTAATAGGGCATGTATCAGGTATGGCCATGATCAACGCAAGGAAAAATGATTTCAGCCTTGAGTTTATAGAGCGCAAGGAGAGACAGGCCGCCCAATTGGTGGAAAACCTGGTGGGGGATACATATACAAAAACTGCAGTCAGCCTTTTTGATAAGTACATTGACCAGTGCTATCTTGACAATCTGCTGAGAGGGGGGTATCCTCTGGTATTTAAGGCAGGCAGCAGGAATCATGTGTATCACGTTTTTTCCAGAAAACACGGAGATCTGGAACGTGAGTACAATTTCTTCTCCCTTGAACCGGCTTTATATTCCCAGGGCAACGGAAATTTCAGGGATGTGAGCCAGAACAGAAGGAATGATGTGCTTGTAAAACCCGAGGTAAGGGATTTCAATGTAAGGCATTTTATGAACCTGATACAGGCCGACGGCTACAATCCCCTGTCTGTAAAGGGGTGCACCTTCACCCTGAATGAGGGTGACTGGAGCGGGATTGAGGAACTGATCGGCACTCACAGGTCCGAAATAAAAAAACTGGTGACGGGAAAATATACTCCAGGAAAGCTGATAACTTTTATTATTGAACACAATACACAGCTTGCAGTATCAAAAGAAGAACTGCTGGAAAAAGTGCTCGAGAAATCCTGCCAGAATTTAGAGGCTGAATTCGGAGAGGGCTATTGGAGTGACCATTGGACTTACAATATGGATTTGGTTGAAACCTTTCTGACGGTTTATCCCGATATGAAGGAAAGCTTTTTATTTGATGAAAAGGCGTACTGTTTTTACAAAAGTCCTGTATTTGTACTGCCAAGGTCGGACAAATACGTGCTGGCCAACGGCAGGGTACGGCAGTACGGGGCTCTTCTGGAGGAAAAGGAAAACCCGCATGAGGGAGCTGAGGGCTGCTGGCTGAGAACAGGGCAAGGTGCAGGAGAGGTCTATTATACAAGCTTATATGTAAAGCTCCTGGCGTTGGCACTGATAAAGTTTGTAAGCCTGGACCCCGAGGGAATGGGCGTTGAGATCGAAGCCGGAAAACCCGGCTGGAATGATGCATTAAACGGCTTATCAGGATTGTTTGGCTCAAGTATGTGTGAAACAGCTGAATTGCTGAGAATAGTGGATTTCATTATTGCCTGCAGTAAGGAATACCATAAAAAGATCAGCCTGCCGGAAGAAATCAATACCTTGATGAATGCTGCCGACAGCCTTTTGGCAGCCGGGCTGAATGAATTTGAGTACTGGGATCAAACAGCGGCTGCAAAAGAAAGGTACAGAAGTCAGATTCGCAGGGGAATAGCCGGAAAAGAGGTTGAGGCAGACACCGGGGACCTGCTGAAAATATTCAGCAGGTTCAGAGCCAAACTTCAGAGGGGTATGGATAAGTCATTGACTTTTGGAGACGGGGTCTATCCGACTTACTTTACATATAAGGCTGTAAAATATGAGATGGCCGAAGGCAAAAAGAGTCCTGTCAACGGACAGCCAAATGTTACCGTATCTGAGTTTGAGTGCTGTCCCCTTCCTCTGTTTCTGGAGGGGCCTGCACGGATTTTAAGGACCGTCGGGGATGAGGAAAAGGCTCTTGAATTATATAATACAATACGGTCCAGCGACATTTTTGATACAAAACTTGAGATGTATAAAACCTCGGTATCCCTGGAGGAAAGCAGTACGGAAATCGGACGGCTGAGGGCGTTTACTCCGGGATGGCTGGAGAGGGAGGCCGTATTCCTGCATATGGAATACAAGTATCTGTATGCCATGCTGCAGGCCGGCCTGTACCGGCAGTTCTTCGAGGATATCCGCACCATGCTGGTTCCGTTTATGAAGCCTGAGGTATATGGCAGAAGTACACTGGAGAATTCCTCTTTTATAGCCAGCTCTGCAAATCCTGATGAAAGTGTCCACGGAAGGGGATTTGTTGCCAGAATGAGCGGGTCCACGGCTGAGATGCTGAGTATGTGGTTCCTGATGATGGCAGGCAGGGAGGTATTCACCTATAAGAACGGGGAATTAAGACTGGCATTGAGGCCTGTTCTGCCGGGCTGGATGTTTGATGCGGTTGGAAGGGTCAGCTTCAAGTTCCTGGGCAGTGTTATGGTCAACTATATTAATCCCGGAAGGAAAAATACTTATGGAGAAGACTCTGTAAAGCCTGAAAAATATATATTGACCTATATGGACAAAACTGAGAGGGAAATAGAGGGAGAAATAATTGGAGGCCGGGAGGCACTGGATATACGCAATAAAAAGGTGGATAGCATTGATGTCCACCTGAAGTAATCAAATGGTTTTACGGCTTGGAACTGTATTATAAGGGTTATGTCAACGCTTGAATCGGTGACATTTTCTAGATATAATGGAAGTGAAATGCTGCTGATCAGAACTAATAATCTGTTATCCTGGAGGGAATTGCATTGGCTAAAGCATTATTGGTTGATGACGAAAAGTATATCAGAAATGGAATAAGGGCTATAATATCCAGAGCCGGTTCCATATTCACCGAAATTGACGAATGCGTCAATGGTATCGAGGCTTTGAACAGGTTATCGGAAAATAGATACGATCTTGTTATCACCGACCTGATAATGCCTCAGATTGATGGGATAGAGCTTGTTTCAAGGATTGATGGCATGGAATACAAGCCGTATACAGTAGTATTAAGCGGATATGATGATTTTAAATATGCGCAGAAGGCCATTAAATATGGCGTTAAGGCATATCTCCTTAAGCCGGTGGACAGAAATGAACTTTTAAATATTGTAAAAAAAGCCGAAGAAGAATATATAAAGAGACAAAACACTGATGTCAAAACGAATACAGGCGATAGAGAGGAATTTTTTTCAAACCAGTTCAAGCTTATGCTGTTAAGTGACAATACCACCAGGGAAGAAGAGGAAAAACTTTTGAAAACCTGCGGTATGGATTTTGAGAATGAGGCTTACTGGGTAGTAACGGTAAATTCCTGCGAGGTCTACGAGGCCGAGGATAAACTTGAAAGCAACTTGTCCCTGGTGGCAAAGCTTAGGAACTGTTTGAATGAAACCGGCACCTTTGGATTTTATTTTCTGGATAACAGGGATAATGCGGTCCTGATACTAAACGCTGGAACCGATGTAAGGAGTTTGCTTGAAGCAGTTGACAGAATGTTCGGCACCAGATGTACGGCCGGAATAGGAGGCACTTTTACAGATGTTTCTGAAATGCGCCGGTCCTACAACCAGTCGGATTATGCTTTGAAATACAAACTCCTGGTACCTGACAGTTCGGTAATATATTACAGCGGCATAGCTGAACCCGACAGCAATTTTGTACTGCCTGTCAGACTGGTAAAAAATCTTACCGGCATGCTGGACACCGAACGCAAGGATGAGCTGTGCAAAGTAATCAATCAGATTTTTGACGAAAAGGCCGTAAGGAAATATCATCTGGAATATCTGGAAAAGCTTTCGGCCTGTTTGAAACTGGAGATAATAGAATATCTCTCGGAGCATGTACCTCATAAAATAGAGTTTATCAAAGAACAGGAAGACAGCTTTAAAAGCATATTTGAATTTCATAATATCAATGATTTTACAAGATACATAAAGAAATTTGTATTGAGTATCAATGAAGTGTTATTGCAGTTCAAGAGTATATGCAGCACTGACAAAACCATTGAAATGGCTGTCAAATATGTACAGGACAATTACCGGAATGATCTGACCATGGCAGAGGTGGCCAATCATATCAGCCTCAATTACTCCTATTTTTCCATACTTTTTAAGGAAAAGACAGGCATGAATTTTGTGGATTATCTGAGGATGGTCAGAATTGAAAAGGCAAAAGATCTGCTGCAGAATTCCATATATAAAATATATGAAGTATCAGAGATGGTGGGATACAATAATACCAAACATTTTACCACCACCTTTCGCGCACTCACAGGAATATCTCCAAAGGAATATAGAGAAAAGCTGTATATTAACTAACTGCCGTTGCCGGGGGTAGCCATGAGAGCCAAAAAGCTGTTTATTTCAATAATTACGTTCTTCAGCGGGTTGAAACTTGCCCACAAGCTCATGATAATTTATTCGATGGTTATCGGCATAACTATAATTGTCTTTGCCGGCCAGCTTATAAATGAAACCAACAAATCCACAGAACTGGATCTCATAAGAGATTCCAGAGATCTGCTGAAAGAGACCAAATATAGTATTGAAAGGGAAGTTGACACCTGTTACAGGACCATCAATGCAATATCAGGGGATTACGATACCATGTCCTATATAAAAGGCTGGGACAGGGAGGATCAGACCGAAGTTGTGGATTTTAGCATGGAGCTGACAAAAAGGATATTGCTCATAAGAAACCTTAGTCCTGATATATATCAAATAAGAATCTATGTCAGCAATCCTGAATTTCCTGAAATAGGTTCAATCATTTACAGTGATTCACGTCTTAAAAATAAAAAAACAATAGTGACCGAAACAATGAAATATTCGCACGGATACTGGCAGTTTGACCATCCCGAGGTAAACTTCAATCCCGGTACCCTTGAAAGAAAAAACGTAGTGTCGCTTTTTGTTCCGTTAAGATACTCCAATTACAAGCAATTGGGGTTTATTGAGACCTCAATGTATACCGATACTTTTTTCAGGCATATGTTCTCACAGTCGGAAAATCAGAATTTGATAGCGTTTATCATAGATTACAGAGGCAAGGTTATTTATGACAGTAAAAGTGCTTTTGCCAAAAAGTACAACCTGGACGGCAACGGTCTGACGGAACTGTACAAAGGTTATGATCTGAAAGGTCAGAGCACGGAAATACATATTAAAAAGGGCAGAGTGCCCATGACACTGATATCCGATTATATAGAAACCCTCGATGCCACAATATGCTATGTGGTAACAAATGATACCATCAGAAAAAATTTAAATGACGCCAGAACCCTTATTATTGCGGAAAGTATTCTGGCAATGATTTTGATGAGCGTTATAATCTATATCCTGACAAACCTTCTGCTTGTGAAAATAAAGCAGATAATCGCTTCAATGCGCAAAGTCGAGGACGGAAAGCTCGATGCCCGTGTAAATGTCTCCGGTCAGGATGAAATGAGTGAACTGGCTTTTCATTTCAACAGAATGATTTCCAAAATAGGAGATTTGATATCCGAGGTGGTAAAGAAGCAGGAGGCTAAGAAAAATGCAGAAATACATGCCCTGTTCACCCAGATCAATTCACATTTTATAATCAATACCCTGCAGAATATCAGTATGATGGCTGAGATAGACAGCAAATATGAACTGGCGGATGCCATAAACTCCCTCGGAAAGCTTCTGCGTTACAGCATGAAATGGACAAAGGAATACGTAAGGCTTAAAGAAGAAATAGAATATATCGGAAATTATATTCTTCTGATGAACATAAGGTATGACTATGAGATAAGGCTGAACATTCAAATCCCACCGGAACTTATGGAATATGAAGTGCTGAAGATGATGCTTCAGCCGGCAGTTGAAAATGCAATATATTATGGTATCGAACCACTTGGACAAAATGGTGAAATAACCATACGGGGATACTCCGATGAAGAAAATATTTCAATAGAAATAATAGACAATGGCATGGGTATGG
>NZ_AORV01000045.1 GCF_000350485.1 Ruminiclostridium cellobioparum subsp. termitidis CT1112 | reverse complement strand
ACAGGGAGAAGGTTGATATAATAATATGCCTGTCCCACTCCGGAACCTCAAAAGTGCGGTCCGAATCGGAAGACTGGCTGCTGGCAGAAAAAGTGCCCGAAATAGATGTCATAATCAGCGGGCACACCCATACCAAACTGGAAAGTCCTTTAATAGCAGGAAAAACTCTTATCGGCTCCTGCGGGGAATACGGTAATTATCTTGGTATAATTGATCTGAGGCAGGGAACCGACCGCCGCTGGGAGCTTGAAAAGTACAGTCTCAGGCCTGTTTCGGAAGATATCGAGTTGGATGCGGGCATATCTGAAGCTATTGAAAATTACAAGTCGGCTGTCCAGAAAGAGTATTTGGACAAATTTGCTTTAAAGTTTGATGAGGTTTTGGCAGGAGCTCCCTTCAGCTTTATTCCCACTGAAAAAATAGGGGCCGAATTTAAGGAAGAACCCCTTGGCAGTCTGATTGCCGACGGCTACATGTATTCTGTCAAAAAAGCTGAAGGGGCCGATTATGAACCGGTGGATGTTTCAGTCGTTGCTGCCGGAACCATGAGAGGATCTTTTGTCATGGGTGAAATCTCGGTGGGAGACGCTTTTATAGCCAGCTCGCTGGGAACAGGCCCCGACGGTGTTGCGGGCTATCCCCTCATTTCGGTTTACCTTACCGGAAGGGAGCTTATGGAGCTGTGTGAAGTGGATGCATCGGTATCCCCGCTGATGAGCAGTGCCCAGCTATATATGTCCGGCCTTGCCTATACCGTCAATCCAAACAGGATGATATTCAACAGGGTGACAGAGGCGCATTTGACAAGACCTGACGGAACGTCTGAAAAACTGCAGGAAAAGAAGCTATACAGGCTTGTGACAGGTTTGTATAATGCACAGATGCTCTCCATAGTAGGAGAGAAATCCTTTGGTTTACTGTCCCTTGTTCCAAAGGATAGGAAGGGCAATCCCATATCCGATTTTGAGGAGCATATAATTTACGATACTTCCAATTCCGACAAAAATGAGGTCAAGGAATGGTTTGCCATAGCCCAATACCTTAAAAGTTTTTCCGCGGTAAACGGAATCAGTCAGGTACCCGTTTATTACAGACAGCCTCATGGAAGGAAAGTAATAGATAACGATACCGGCCTGGGGGCTATATTGAAAAATCCCGGCAGGGTTGCTGTAAAGATATATATGATCTTATTGGCAGCCGTTATAATTACCGGTGCGGCAATTTATTTACTTTTGCGGCTGAGGCGGTATTTGCGGAATAAAAAAAGAAAATTTCCTATTATATTATAGAGTATATCTTGACGTGATATATCACGACATGATATACTCTATTTATGCTATATCACAGCTCGATATATTGAGCTGTGATATAGCGTTAAAAATATTTTAAAATAACATTTAATTCTGTCAGAGGAGATGGAATATGCGGGAGCAACTGAGAAAAACTTATATGCCAATGACAGAGTCGGCATATTATATACTGCTTTCATTGAAAGAGCCCAGGCACGGGTACGGCATTATTCTGTATGTCAAGGAAATAACCCGTGACAGAATAGGCCTCGGGGCAGGAACAATATACGGCACCCTCACCAAATTTGAAAAGGACGGATTGATTGAAACCGCAGGGGAAGAGGACCGAAGAAAGCTGTACCGGCTTACCGAAGACGGCTTGTGGCTTCTGGAGCAGGAATTGGACAGGATTGACGAGCTGGCCAGAAACGGGCATTGCATTATAGGGGGAAACAGTAATGGTTAGGATATGTAAAGTATGGTGGGCGTGGAATTATGAGGAGATTGAAAACTGGTTGGAAAAGATGGAGGCCAATGGCCTCAGACTTGTTGAAACACATATTAAGGGTATGATTTTTTATTTTGAGAAGTGCCAACCCTCTAACGCAAGATACTGTATAGACTACCAGACAAAGCTTACACCCGATTATCTGAGCATAATAAATGACGATGGCTGGAAGCTTTATCAAATAGGTATGGGCTGGTATATACTAAGAAAGGAATATCAGCAGGACCGCCCGGATTTATACACTGATTTTGAAGCACTTATAGAAAGAGACAAGTTGCTGCTGCTTATAACATTGATACTATTGGTATTTGAACTAGTGTCCCTGGGCAGCCTGGTATATAGCACCTGGAAGGAGCCGGTTATTGGGTGGATAGCTTATACAAGCATTTTTGGAGCGGCAGCCATATCCTTGTTTGTTTTCATTATCACCAATCTTGCTTTACAGATAAGAAAGTTTACGGATAAAAAGCGTTAAAATATAAAAAATAATTTTTAAGAGGTGAATTAATTGAGTTTAACGGTTGAAAATGTGTCAAAAAAATTCGGAGAAAAGCAGGTAGTCGACAATATCAGTTTTGAGGCCAGGGAACCGGGAGTTTTCGGACTGTTGGGCACCAATGGGGCGGGCAAGACAACCACTATCAGAATGATTTTGAATATTGTAAAGAAGGACAGCGGAGTCATTAAATGGGACAACAAACCTGTCACAGAGCAGATAAAAAGCTTTGGCTATCTTCCTGAGGAGAGGGGCCTTTATCCCAAGGTTAAAGTTTCAGAACAGTTGATGTATTTTGCAAGGCTTAGAGGAGTGAGCTCTCAAAAGGCCAAAAAGGATATTGATTACTGGCTGGAGAGACTGGAGGCTGCGCAGTATATAAATATGCCGGCTGAAAAGCTCTCAAAGGGAAACCAGCAAAAAATACAGTTTATAGCCTCTGTAATCCATGATCCCGAGCTGATATTCATGGACGAACCCTTCAGCGGACTTGATCCAGTCAACACCGATCTCTTTAAAGGTGTAATCTATGAACTTACCAGTAAAAATAAAATTATTATCATGTCCAGCCACCAGATGGCCACAGTGGAAGAATTCTGCAAGGATATAGTGCTTTTGAAAAACGGGAATACCGTATTGAAGGGAAACCTCAAGGAAATCAAACACAGCTACGGGAGAAACAATCTTATTATCAATTGTGAAGGTAATATTGCAGAACTGGCTGCAGAAGAAAATATCATCAGCTACAGGCAGAATGCCTCAGGCTATGAATTCAAGATCAGTGACGAAGAACAGGCATATAAACTGCTTGAAAAGATATTGAGCAGGAGGCTTTTACTGGATAAGTTCGAAATAAGGGAGCCCTCCTTGCATGAAATATTCATTGAAAAGATGGGAGAAGCAAAATGAGAGATTTTTTAGAAGTTTTTAAATACACATTTAAAGAAAACATAAGGAAGAAATCATTTATAGTTTCAACTGTTATCATACTTGTGATCTTAATTGCCGGTATGGTGATTCCCGCCGTCGTAGCAAATATCAAGGCTTCGGACGGCAATAATGCAACTGCTCCGGGCGCTGCGGCCTCAAATGAACCAAAAAGTATTTTATATATCCTGGACAAAAGCGGAAATTATTCAGATAAGCTCAATGTGTTTCAGGAACAGTTCGGGGAATATGACGTTAAACCGCTGACTGAAGACAGGGTTGACAGTGTCAAGTCGGAAATTGAAAAAGACGGAAAAAATTATCTGCTGATTATTGAGAATGAAAATGATAAACCCAGGATTGATTATTATACGCAGCAATATTCCGGGGGACCGGATATCAATGCGGTCAGAAGGATATTGGGAGATATCTACTCCACAAAGCTGCTTCAGGCCGAAAACGTCCCGGCTGAAACAATTACCAAAGCACTGGGAGACTTGAACGTAAATGTCAATGCCCTCGGAAAAAGTATGCTGGGAGCATATATCCTGGGTATAGTTATCGGAATGATCCTGTTCTTTGCAATTTATTTCTACGGCTATGGGGTATCAATGTCGGTAGCCTCTGAAAAAACATCGCGGGTTATGGAACTGCTGGTGACTTCAATAAAGCCTTCCAGGATAATACTTGGAAAAACTGCCGGAATGGGATTGCTGGGCTTGACGCAGCTTTCCATTCTGATGGTTGTCGGAATTGTTACCTATATTCTTGTGTTCCCGCGGAAATTGACCATTGAAGGAATGCCTCTGGAGTTTTCCAGTTTCACACCGCTTTCGGTAGTGCTGATCATTATTTACTTTATATTGGGGTATACCTTGTATGCATTGATGAATGCCGTAGTGGGAGCAACTGTCAGCAAGGCCGAAGATGTACAGTCTGCAATGATGCCCATGTCGTTTTTGTCGATAATTTCATTTTACCTGTCATACAGTACCTTTGCCATACCTGCCAGCAACTTTGCAGCACACGAAACCACCATGTCGAGGGTGATCACCCTGGTACCGTTCACATCGCCTTTTTCGGTTCCTGCAAGGCTGATGACGTCAAATATACCGCTGTGGCAAATCGGACTTTCGCTGCTGATCCTCATTGCATCCATATTTTTGATCGGCACTCTTTCAATCAGGTTATACGCCTTTGCTGTCCTGCACTACGGTGACAGACTGAAATTAGGCAGGCTCTTTGAAATGTCAAGGACTGAGAAAACAAATCAATAAACCTCAAAATGCAATGGGACTGTTTATTTGTTTATTTAGTATATTGCTAGAAGTACTTGTATGGAATATCATTGTAGTTGACAATAACCCGGCACCAATCATTTATTATTATCCTTTTAACTTCAGCAGATATATGCCGGAAAAAATGAAGCACTCTTTTGAAAATTTTTTAAAATAACCAGGAGGTTTATAAAAATGTACTATCCGATTAAATTTCAACCCGTATATAAGGCTTACATCTGGGGAGGACGCTATTTTGAAAAGTTTGACCGTGAACTGCCGGAGGGTATTCTTGCAGAAAGCTGGGAACTGTCCTGCCATAAAAACGGTGTAAGCATTGTTTCAAACGGGGAACTTGCGGGGAAATCCCTGCCCGACATAGTAAACGCAGATCCCGGGAACATACTTGGAACCAGATTTCCTGCCGATTGTCAGGAAATACCCCTGTTGATAAAATTTATTGATGCAAATGACAAACTGTCTGTCCAGGTGCATCCTGATGACAATTACGCTGCGGTATATGAGGGTGGCCTGGGCAAAAACGAGATGTGGTATATAATGGATGCAAAGCCTGGCGCCAAGCTGGTTGCAGGTCTGAAACCGGGAGTGACCAGAGAGGTGTTTGCCCGGGCCATAAGTGATAACCGAATTGAGGAATGTCTGCTGGAGGTTGAGGTACAGCCCGGGGATGTGATAAATATTCCGGCCGGTCTGCTGCATGCCATTGGCGCCGGTATAGTGATAGCCGAAATACAGCAGACTTCGGATACCACCTACAGGGTATTTGACTACAACAGGGTGGACAGCAGCGGAGTCGGGCGCCCTCTGCATCTGGACAAGGCTTTGGATGTCACAAACTTCGGCGCCGGCAGCAGGGATGTGAAAACAAACGGCATAAAGCTTAAAATAAATGAGAGCTGTACAAAAACCATATTCCTGGCGAACCGCTTCTTTGCCTGTGAGAGATACCAGTCGGAGGGCAGTATTGCCGAAAAGACCGACGGCAGTAAATTCTATATCTTCATATGCCTCGAAGGCTGCGGAACAATCAGTTCCGACAGTATGACCGTTGAATTCAAGGCGGGGGAAACGGTATTTATACCGGCTTCTTTAGGTGAATACCGGCTGGAAGGTAAATTCACCTCACTTAAAACTTACATACCCGATTTCAAAAAGGACATAGTGGAGCCAATGAGGAATGCGGGCTGCACCGACGAGGAAATATTTTACGTTTTGAGCCGCTAAAGGGACAATTCCTGCATTATGAAGTATAATGTATGTTACCCTCTATTGACAATGTACAATACGTTTTTGAGTGGTTAATTTGCCCTGCGGCTGCGTTAAAGCCGCTTGCAAGGCACAAAGCCTTACTGCACGCCTTTGCCTTGCCGCAAGCCAAATTATCTCACTCAAAAATCACCGACCTCGCGCCGAGATATTTTGGCAATTTTCGAGGAGGATGGACGCAGCCTTGCTGACGCAAGGCAAGGACGACGACAAAGAAAAGTGGCAAAATAGCCGGCGTGAGGCGTGTTATACATTGTCAATAGAGGGTAAACAACGTTAGTAATAGCGGAGGAAACCTATGATAACCATTAATAACCTGACCAAGACCTATAAGAATTTCAAGGCGGTGGACAGTATATCTCTCACGGCAAAACCGGGAGAGGTCACTGTTCTGCTGGGGCCGAACGGTGCGGGGAAATCCACTACCATCAAGAGTATTGCAGGGCTTTTAAAATTTGAAGGGGATATAACCATTTGTGATTTTCCCAACAAAACAGTGGAAGCAAAAAAAGTGTTCGGATACATTCCGGAGACTCCGGCCCTGTATGATTTTCTGACTCCATGGGAACATGCACAGTTTATTGCAAAGGCGTACAAGCTGGACGATACCTGGGAACAGAAAATCAAGACCATATTCGAACGCCTGGAGATTTACGACAAAAAGGACAAGTATGTGAGGGAGCTGTCAAAAGGAATGACGCAAAAGCTCAGCATTGCAATTGCACTTTTAATAGATCCCAGAGCCGTTCTGTTTGATGAGCCCCTGGTAGGTCTGGACCCCAAAGCTATCAACGAGGTGCTCAAAATATTTGAAGAACTGAAATCCGAAGGAAAGAGTATTCTGGTCAGCACCCACATCATAGATACCATTAATGAGGTCTGGGACAGGGCATATATAATGAATAAGGGTAAAATTATCCGTGATATTTCGAGGGACGAGCTGGAGGGAAGGGATCTCAAAACTATTTTCTTTGAACTTACGGAAGGAGAAACTGAAGAATGCGGGCAATGATGTTTTTACTCCGGAAATCCTATGCCAATAAGCTTAAGCGTGCTTTCTCCAGCTTGTTGTCCACTGTCCTGACAATACTTGCCGTAGGAGGCGTAGGGCTTACTTTTGTGATGGCCTTCAGGATCGACAGGCCATTGGTATCAGGGGCAGGAGCAGAAACCATACTGGCGGGTCTGGTGCTGATGATCGGACTGATACTCTACAACAGCTTTTTATCGCGGGATACGGGAATCCTGACAATGGCCGATGCCACCTATATGTTTACCGGGCCTTTTGAAAGAAGGACCGTTCTGGCGTACATTATTATATCAACCGCACCCGGAGCCGCTCTGACAGGCTTTTTCATATGCTTCTACATACCGTATTTTTTGGGCTCGCTGCTGACAGTTCCAAAATTTTTGGTTGTTCTGCTATTAATTAGTTTGATGTTTGGTTGTATTTACCTGTCATATTATTACATATATATTGTTGATACTGAAAAAACAGGCTTTAAAAAGAAGGCAAGATATGTTCTCTTTGCCTTTATAGGTCTTCTTGCGGCAGCCTTTGTCGTTCAGATGCTTGCTAACGGTCTCAGTATAACAGCCGCAGGAAAAAAATATTTTACACATTGGTGGTACAACTGGGTACCACTTTTCGGGTGGACAAAATGGGCAATAAATTCACTGCTTACAGGAAATTATCTTACGGGCCTACTGCCGGCAGCTTCCCTTCTGGTACTGACAAACATTGCATTGGGCATAGCCCTGTACAATGTCAAAGCGGATTTCTATGAAAAAACTCTTGAGGATTCAACCAACCTTCAGAAGCTGATGGAGGATTACAAGGCGAATGGAAGTGCCGACGCCCGCTCTCTGGCAAAGTTAAGGAAAAAAGCCTCCTTTGTGCGGTATTATGAGGGCGCGGCTGCAATATTTTCTAGACAGGTGCTTGAGAATAAAAAAATCAGTTTTATGTCCAATATGAGACAGGTATTCGTTGGGATTTTTTATATTATTATAGGAAAAGTGTTCGGACTGGACTTCAGCTTTGTTTTTGCGATGGTGAGTTTCGGTGCTCTGTCCATGTCTCTTGGGGATTCCTGGCACAGGGATTTCAAAAAGCCGTATGTATATCTCATTCCGGCCGGCTCTTTTCAAAAGGTGGTATTTTCAGTACTGCCGGGTTTGATCAAGTCGGTATTGAGCGGAAGTGTCTCCATAGCTCTCGGAGCATTGGTGTTTAATATAGGTGCACAACAAATTTTAGCCTATGTAATTATATTTGCAAGTTTTTCGATACTGTTTGTTTTCGCGGAGGTTTTCACCTACAGGATAATCGGCGGGGGTGCAAGTGCCATGGTAGTGGCATTTATGAGGATACTCTTTGTAATGGCCACCTGTATTCCGGCATTGGCAGTACTGATTGTTGTCATGATACTGTTCCAGGGTGTTCCGGACCTGCTGACCATATCCCTGGGCATGCTGGGCATCAATATTTTGTCCAGCGCCCTGCTGGCATTCTTCAGCAGAGGTATATTTGAAAAGAGCGAGCTGATGTCATAAAATAGTTATAATACTAAAATATTCACTGATGAGATGAACCTGGAGGTGCAATTGATGAACAGTATGATTTTTGAAAAAGCTGTTGCTCTGGTAGAACGGAGCTTTACAGGTGTTTTGGGGACAGTCGAGAAGAGCGGTATACCCCAGCAAAAAGCCATGATAAAAACTCAGGCCGTGGGCTTGAAAGAATTTTGGTTTTGTTCGAATACCTCATCAAAAAGAGTGCAGCAAATAAAGGATAATCCCAATGCAAGCCTGTACTTTTTTGATGAAGCGACCTTTGAAGGCTTGATGCTCACAGGCATTGCCCAAATCTCCTATGATGACGAAAAAAGGAAAAGTTTTTGGACCGAGGAAATGAAAATGTATTACCCGTTAGGCTGCTATGATCCTGATTTTGCGCTGGTGAAATTTACGGCGCATAAGGCTAACTACTATCATGGCCTTAAGAACTATGATTTTGACATTGAATAACTCCGGCTTACATAAAAATAATTTTTTAATATAGTCGTGAGTCATTAAAAATTGTTCGTTTGACATGAAAAAAATTTTATTATAGAATAACTATGAAAATGAGATCAGGAAGGTCTCAACTGCAAAAAGATATTTTACAGATACGGTGGTTAACCGGCTTGTAATTTGATTTTTCTTAAATACCAATTGTTAAAACTCAATTAGACCCATGAAGGGCTAGCAGACTAACCCTTTTGGGTCTAATATTATTTTGAGGAGAGTTTTATTATGCATATGGGAGACGTTTTGATATCTCCGGAGGTCGGAGGTACAATGCTGGTTGCAGCTGTGGGAGTAGCAGCTGTTTCAATCAAAAAAGTAAAGGAAATGGATGAGAAAAAGCTTCCCTTGATGGGTGTAATGGCAGCCTTTGTTTTTGCATCGCAGATGATCAATTTTACCATACCGGGGACCGGTTCCAGCGGACATCTGGGCGGGGGCCTGCTGCTGGCAATACTGTTAGGGCCTTACGCGGGATTTTTATCCATGGCTGCAATACTGCTCATACAGGCTTTGTTTTTTGCCGACGGGGGCTATCTGGCCTATGGCTGCAATTTGATAAATATGGGCTTTTATGCCTGCTTTATTGCATATCCGCTTATATATAAATTTATTACCAGGGCCAAAATGTCAAGGACGAGAGTAATCATCGGAAGTATTACAGCAAGCGTTATAGGTCTTCAGCTGGGGGCCTTCAGTGTTGTGCTGGAAACCCTGCTGTCGGGGAAAACCGAATTGCCCTTTTCACAGTTCGCGGGAGTCATGCAGGGAATACATCTTGCAATAGGGCTCGTGGAGGGAATTGTCACAGCGGCAGTAGTATCCTTTGTCCTGAAGGTAAGACCCGATATTGTGGGAGAAACTGCCCCAAATGGCAGCAGGAAAAGCAATAAGACAATTATAATAGGTTTTCTGGCAGCAGCCCTTGTTCTGGGCGGAATAGTATCCCTGTTTGCTTCGGCAAATCCCGACGGTCTGGAATGGTCGGTGGGAAAGGTAACGGGAGCGGAGCTCCAGGGAAATTCACAGGTACATGAAGCACTTGAAAAAGCACAGGAAAAGACGGCTGTTCTTCCGGATTATGGTTTCAAAAGTCAGCCGGGTACAGGCGGTGAAGCTGCCGGTACGGTGGTTTCAGGTATAGTGGGTTCGGGAATCACACTTGGAGTGATTGTGCTGATAGGTTTTGTGATAAAATACTTTAAGAGAAGGAAGCCGGGGCGGATCGGATGATCAGCCTCGTGTGGAGATGGAGACGCAGATGGCGGATATAATAGGTTCGGTAATGGAAGTAAAGCATATTGACGAGCTTTCAAAACAGAAAAATCCTGTAAATAATATTCATCCTCTTTTCAAACTGATCCTGACATTGGTTTATATTTGCGTTCTCGCCTCCTTCAGCAGATATGAGGTTATCGGACTTCTGCCTTTTATCCTTTACCCTGTGGTAATTATACTGGTATGTGATATTCCGTTAAATAAAATTTTTAAAAGGGTTCTTTTTATAGAACCCTTTATAGTAATTACCGGAATACTCAATCCGGTTTTTGATAAAAATTTGGTTGAAATAGGTGGCTTTGTGGTGTCCGGGGGCTGGCTTACCTTTTTTTCACTGGTCATAAGGAGCACACTGATGGTAACGGCAGGCTTCCTGCTGATTGCTACCACAGGCATAGATGATATTGCCAAAACCTTAAGCCTGTTAAAGGTCCCGTCAGTGTTCGTCCTGTTGTTCCTATTGACCTACAGGTATATTTTTGTGCTTATGGACGAAGCGGGCAGATTGCTGAAAGCATACTATATGAGGGCTCCCGGTCAATCCGGAGTGAGGGTAAGAGTTTGGGGCTCCATGGTAGGGCAGCTGCTGATAAGAACTTATAACCGTGCTCAGACCATTTATCAGTCAATGGTTCTGAAGGGTTACAACGGCAGGTATAATTCTGTGGCCGGAAAGCGGGTAAAGACCGGGGATGTGGTTTATTTTGCACTGTGGCTGGCATTTATTGCGGCAGTGCGCATATACAATATACCGCTCCTGATTTCGGCACTGGTGGCCGGGAACATCTAAAACGTATATGATCCGGCGGGGAAAATTTTCTCGGGACAAGGCGGAACCCATTTGGACTGGGGTTTTCCAGCAATATATTTCATCAAAAATAAGGCAAATGTCAAACAGAAGGCAAGGAGCAATGCTTTGCTTTTTATTTTGTCCAAATTTGGATATATTTTTTAATTGTTGCATATTCCCGGGTGCCGGTTTCCGATAAATATTCCGGATGGATGTGTGGGATAATTATAAAGTTTTCAATTATTATTGATAAGTTATCCGCGATTGTTTAAAATTAAGGATGATATAAATTTCGAGCAGTGAAAGGAAGATTATGAGCCATCATAAAGTTGAACTTAAAGAGGTAAGCTTCTCATACGCCGACGGACATCAGGCTCTGGACAATGTTTCCTTCCTGCTTGGCCACGGTGAGTCTGTTGGAATAGTGGGTGCCAACGGAGCGGGAAAATCCACTCTTTTATCTGTTTTGACAGGAATACAGTTTCCTCAGAAGGGAACAGTCAGAGTGGGGGATTTGCCGGTCAATAAAAAGACCCTGCCAGAGGTGAGAAGAAGTGTTGGTCTGGTTTTCCAGGAACCTGACGATCAGCTGTTTATGACCTCGGTATATGATGATGTTGCCTTTGGCCCCAGAAATTACAGGCTGGATGAAGAAGAGGTCGACCGGAGAGTAATGGAAGCTCTCGAAGAGGTGGGAATTACCCATTTGAAGGACAGACCTCCCTATAAGCTCTCGGGGGGCGAAAAGCGTCTGGCTGCCATTGCGGCAGTTATTTCAATGAAGCCCGATATATTGATTATGGATGAACCCACTGCATCTTTGGACCCCAGGGCAAGAAGAAAAATAATGAATATACTGAAAGGCTTCAGCCATACAAAGATAATTACAAGTCATGATCTTGATATGATTATGGATATGTGTACAAGGACAATTGTTCTGAAACAGGGTAAAATAGCAGCCGACGGCAATACCGGAGAAATATTGAGCAATGAAAAGCTGATGGAGGAATGCGGCCTTGAAATACCTCTGGCACTCCAGAATTGCCCTGTATGCCGGTCGTCAAAAGCAATTTGATATTATAATATTTAAATGAATTTAGGTAATCAGTGCTCACCTGAAAAAGAAATGGAGAGAAGATGAGAATAGCGGTTATAGACGGGCAGGGCGGAGGAATCGGTAAACTTATTGTAGAAAAGCTTCGCATTGCCTTTGGAAATGACATCGGTATATTGGCCATGGGCACCAATGCACTGGCAGCATCTCTGATGCTGAAGGCCGGAGCAAATGAAGGAGCTTCAGGGGAAAATGCCATTGTGTACAATGCTCCGAAGGTTGATATAATTATAGGTTCGATAGGGATAGTATGTGCTAATTCCATGCTGGGAGAACTGACACCTGCAATGGCCAGGGCAATATCGGAAAGTGATGCGGCAAAAGTGCTGATTCCCCTTAACAGATGCAATATATTGGTTGCCGGTATAAAAGAGGAGCCACTTCCCCATTACATAGACGATGCCATTGCAATAGTGGGAAAATTGCTGGGGGATGTACCCCGCAGGAATTGAGCATATAAACTCCTTTATTCGCTTTATAGCGGATGAGGGAGTGAAGAGATTTCATTACAGTTTTGTGGCCGCTGTTGCGGCTCAAAGCCATAACATGTCAAAGCCATAAATGGCTTGGGAGGTTAGCTTGAAAGACTTCACTTGCGTTCGTCTTCCAAAACTAACCTGTGAATTTATGGCCGTGCGAAATATTCAAAGTATTTACCGAATACTTTCGAAAGCGCACATGGCCAATTAACCTCCTTTATTCGCCTTATAGCGGATGAGGGAGTGAAGAGATTTCATTACAATTTTGTGGCCGCTGTTGCGGCTCAAAGCCATAAATGGCTTGGGAGGTTAATATGTGTGAAGCAAATGTATACCTTGTGGATGAAACAGGGAAAGAGGAATTGATCCTGGATTCGGTGGATAAGGTGATTCCGGATGAAAACGGAATTACACTTGAAAACATTTACAGTGAAAGAAAAACCCTAAGGGCAAGGATAAAACTGATGGAACTGGTGGAACATAGAATAATACTGGAGAATCTAGACTAACTAATGCACAGGACAGTGATGAATTTGTATCTTTTTACATTTAAATTTTTATATTTATTGGCGGGAGTATTGGTCAATAATTTTCCGAGGCTCTCACTGGGCTTATACAACAGGGCAATTGATGTCTACCTGAAAAAGGGTTTGAATTTTGATTTCATTGAAATCCTGCTGGATATAGCTATCAATCTGGATATACTTGGAATGAAGGACCAAGCGGTGCAGTCCTACAAAAAAGCAATTGAAATTAATCCCAATGAGGCTAGGGCGTACTACGGACTGGCCATTATTTATGACGATAACAGAGAATTCAGTAAGGCCATTGAGTTCTACCAAAAAGCCATAGAGCTTGACCCTTACTATTCCAAAGCTTATTTCTTTATGGCCAATGCCTTCGACGAAAACGGACAGAAGCAGGAAGCCGCCCAATATTACGAAAAAGCGGCTGAACTTGATCCCACTCACTTTTGGGCCTTCAACAACCTGGCGGCGGTCTATGAGGAAACCGGGCAGTATGATAAGGCTTTAGCTGCAATACGCAAGGGCCTTGAACTGGAGCCCGAGCATTTCAAAGCTCTTTTTAACGCCGGAGTGATTATGAACAGGCTGGGGTATCCCAGGAAGGCTGTAGAATATTACCGGCAGTCGCTGGAGAGAAATCCCAGGTATTCCTACACATATTTGAACCTGTCTCTGATACATCTGGAGGAGAAAGATTATCAAAAGGCTGTTGAAGTAATATCCAAAGGTATAAAGTATGTGCCGGAGGCATCCTTTCTGTATTATAACAGGGCATGCTTTTACGTGCATCTGGATATGTATGACCTGGCTGTGAAAGATTTGATAATTGCCTCAGACATGAGCCGCGAGCTTGAAGAGTACATGTGGAATGACAGGGAACTGGACCCCCTAAGGGATTTGAAATTGTATAAGGAGCACTTTAAAGCAACCGTATCCTGATTGAAAATAAATCGTTCTGTTGCGTTAAAATGTGATATAAGCCCCATTGTCAACCAAAAGTTTATGTTTTGGTTGACAATGGGGCTTATATTGGTTTACAATACCAATATAATTTACATATCGGAGGTTAACCAATGAAAGCAAAACATATTATTTTTGCAGGATTATTTGCCGCTTTGACGGCTATAGGCGCGTTTATAAGGATTCCTTTACCATATGTCCCCCTGACACTGCAGGTGTTCTTCTGCCTGCTTTCAGGCATCCTGCTGGGGGCCAGGCTGGGCTTGCTCTCCCAGATAGTCTATATTTCAGTAGGACTGATCGGTCTGCCGGTTTTCACGGCGGGAGGAGGCCCCGGCTATGTTCTCAACCCGACTTTCGGTTATCTGGCAGGTTTGATTGTATGCGCCTTTGTAACAGGAAAGCTCTCTGAGCGCCTGACAAAAATCTCGGTTTTAAAGCTATTTTTGATTAATATTCTCGGTGTTCTGATAATATATGCCATAGGAGTTCCCTACCTGTATTTGATAAAGAATCTCTACCTGGGAGCTGAAACTCCGCTGTCAAAGGTACTGTATGGGGGATTTCTGTTGACGGTACCCGGTGATATTCTAAAGAGCTATCTTGCGGCTCTTATTGGAGTCAAACTGATTCCGGCTGTTAAAGACATAATTACCAGATAAATAAAGAAGCAATGAATATGCAAAGTTAAATGGAGTAAGAGCACTATTTAAATATTTTTATTATTTGGTATAATAACTTAGACACTACAATTAAAGCTGTAGCTTAATTAAAATATTTATACGAAAAAGCAGGGGTAAAATAATAGTATGCCGGATAATGATACATACAAAAATTTTAATATACTGGCACCTGATCAAATAGCTGAACAGACGGTTGAAAACGGATATAAAAAAGCCAATACCAGGGTCTCCAGGCTTTTTGTACTTGGAATACTTGCGGGGGCCTTCATTGCGTTTGCCTCGGAAGGCTCCAATGCCGCAATATACAACATCCCCTGGGCGGGTGTCGGTAAAACTCTGGCAGGAGCAATATTTACAACAGGGCTTATGATGGTGATTGTTGCGGGAAGCGAGCTCTTTACCGGAAATACCCTGATGGTGGCCGCCCTGGCTCAAAAGAGAATAACTCTCGGGAGTATGCTGAAGAACTGGATTACGGTATATGCAGGTAACTTTATGGGAGCGGTGCTGATAGCCTGGCTTGTTTTCATGTCGGGGCAGCTTGACTTCACAGGAGGACTCCTGGGCGGCTTCACTATCAAAACCGCAGCCTATAAGGTATCCCTGAGTTTTTCAAAAGCCTTTATCATGGGTATATTGTGTAACTGGCTGGTCTCTCTGGCAGTGTGGATGGCCTATGGTACAAAGGATATGGCAGGAAGGCTTCTGGCCATATTTTTCCCCATATGGCTGTTTATAACCTCAGGCTTTGAGCACTGCGTGGCAAACATGTACTATATTCCGGCGGGAATACTTGCAAAGTCCAATCCGGAATGGGTTAAAAATGCCATTTCCCTCGGGGTAACACCCGAAAAGATAAGTCATCTGACCTGGGGCAGCTTTTTCACCCACAACCTGATTCCGGTCACTCTGGGAAATCTTGTGGGAGGAGTCGTATTTACCGGAATGGCATACTGGTTTGTCTATCTGTTCAGAAAGAACTAGAGGCTTGTAACATCTGAATTCATACATTGCCGGCGGTTAAAATCCTCCGGTACAATACATTTGATATATTAAATGCCAGGGCGCGGAAACAGTGGAATTACAGACTTGTTTCGGCGCCTTTTGTCATGTTTGCATGAATAAATGAAGTATATATGTTAAAATAATAAAGAGCATTTAGTATTGTTGGAAATTTAATAGATTGAGAGGTTTACACATAGATGGGAAAAACTTTAGTACTTGCAGAAAAACCTTCGGTTGCCAGGGATCTGGCAAAAGTTTTAGGCTGCAATCAAAATGGAAACGGCTGTATCATGGGTTCAAAATATATTGTGACCTGGGCGCTGGGCCACCTTGTGACTCTGGCAGATCCGGAAGCTTATGGCAATAAGTATAAGGCCTGGAACCTGGAGGATCTGCCCATGCTCCCCAACAAGATGGAGCTGGTTGTCATAAAGCAGACTTCAAAACAGTTTGGTGCCGTAAAGGCTCTTATGCACAGGGAGGATGTTGACGAGCTGGTAATTGCCACAGATTCGGGGAGAGAGGGAGAGCTTGTCGCCAGGTGGATAATCCTCAAGGCCGGCTTCAAAAAGCCTATAAAACGGTTATGGATCTCCTCCCAGACAGACAAGGCAATCAGGGAGGGTTTTGCAAATCTGAAGCCGGCGCGGGAGTACGACAATCTTTTCTATTCGGCTCAGAGCAGATCGGAAGCCGACTGGCTGGTAGGCCTCAACGTGACCAGGGCGCTCACCTGCAAATACAATGCCCAGCTGTCTGCCGGGAGAGTACAGACTCCCACGCTTGCCATGATTGTGGCGCGCGAGGAGGAAATCAGAAAATTCGTTCCGAAGGACTACTGGACCATTACGGCGCAATTTAACGGCTTTACGGTTCAGTGGCAGGACAGGGCTACAAACCAGACCCGTACCTTCAGCAAAGAACAGGCAGACGGAATTGTCAGGAAAATAACCGGACAGACCGGTGAGATTGTTGAAGTCAGGAAGGATATGAAGAAGGAACTGCCGCCTTTGGCCTATGACCTTACGGAATTGCAGAGGGATGCCAACAGAAAGTATTCCTATTCCGCAAAGCAGACCTTGAATATAATGCAGAAGCTGTATGAGACCCACAAGCTGGTCACATACCCCAGAACTGATTCCAGGTATATAACCGAGGATATTGTGCCCACACTTGCAGAAAGGTTGAGAAGTATTGCAGTGGGACCATATGCCAGACCGGTGCAGGGTATTCTGAGGAACAAACTCAGTGTGACAAAGCGCTTTGTTGACAACAGCAAGGTTTCGGATCATCATGCCATCATACCTACTGAGCAGTATGTCAACCTGTCTGCTCTCAGCACCGAGGAAAGAAACATTTACGATTTGATTGTAAAGCGCTTCATAGCAGTTCTCAGCAGCCCCTTTGAGTATGAGCAGACCACCGTAAGGCTCGACCTGGCAGGAGAAAACTTTACCGCCAGGGGCAAAATAGTCAGGGCCTGGGGCTGGAAAACAGTTTACGAAGGCTTTGGAAAGCTGGAGGAAGACGGTGAGGAAGAGGAGGATGACCAGTCACTGCCTGAGATTCAAAAAGGGCAAAAAGCAAAGGTGCTCTCTCCTAAAGCAGTAAACGGAAAGACAAAGCCTCCTGCAAGGTATAACGAGGCCACACTGCTGTCAGCCATGGAGCACCCGGGAAAGTTTGTTGACAACAAGGCCCTGAAGGAAACCCTGGAAAGCACCAGTGGTTTGGGAACTCCTGCCACAAGGGCCGATATAATTGAGAAATTGTTCAATACCTTCTATATAGAGCGCAGAGGAAAGGAACTCCACCCCACTTCAAAAGGGATTCAGCTTGTGGGCCTTGTTCCGGAGGATCTCAAATCGCCTGAGCTCACAGCAAAGTGGGAGCAGCAGCTTGCGCTGATAAGCAAAGGCAGGGTGAGCTCGGCCGCATTTGTAGGTGATATGAAGGGCTATGCCTCAAAGCTGGTAGGTGCGGTAATAGCAAACTCGGAGCAGTTCAGGCATGACAACGTCACCAGGGAGAAATGCGCAGAGTGCGGAAAATACCTGCTGGAGGTTAACGGCAAGAAGGGTAAAATGCTGGTTTGCCCTGACAGGGAATGCGGTTACAGGAAAACGGTGACCCTGGTATCCAATGCCAGATGCCCCCAATGCCATAAGAAAATGGAGATCCGCGGGGAGGGTGACAACAAGTCTTTTTACTGCGCCTGCGGGTACCGGGAAAAGCTGGATGCCTTTAAAAAGCGCAGGGGAGACCAGGTGGACAAAAGAGAGGTTGCCAGGTTCATGAGTCAGCAGGATGCCGCAGAGCCCATTAATTCCGCCCTTGCCGATGCACTGGCCAAGTGGAAGAAATAGTGACTATAAGTTAATGGGCGGAAAAATCCATGGATTAATATAATTTATAGTGCGCGAGTACAACATCAATAAATGGATGCTCCATTAAAAGTACATGCCTGAAATTGTAGGCGAAACCCCAAGTGTTTTAGCTGGCAAATCGAGACACGATGTCGAGTGTTCTGCGACAGCAAAAACACTTGGGGTAAGCTGTACAAATTTCAGGTGTGTACTTTGTGAGCACCATTTATTGATGTTCGTACGGGAGCACTATAATAATATTTTCTATGCATATTATTTTTTGGTTGCTTTTGCAATTGACAATGGCAACAAATTTATAGTATCATCTTAATAATTTACATAGGAATACTAGGAATTTATTGGTGCTTTAATAAGTATATATATAAATTAAAGGAGTAAATAAAATGAGCGTACATGATAAACTGGAAAATCTAAAAAATATAATAAAGAATCGAAACAGTGCTGCCGTGGCTTTTTCAGGCGGTGTTGACTCAACCTTCCTGCTTAAGGTTTCAGCAGAGGTGCTCGGGGACAAGGTTGTAGCAATTACCGCACATTCGTCGACCTACCCTGAAAGGGAATTGCGTGAAGCCAAGGAATTCGCCAAACAAAATTCAATCCGCCACAGGGTTATCATATCGGAAGAACTTGATGTGGAAGGATTTTCGGATAATCCGGTCAACAGGTGCTACCTTTGCAAAAACGAGCTTTATGAAAAAATAAAGGCAGTTGCCGATGAAGAGGGTATGGAGTATATTTTTGAAGGTTCGAATGTGGACGACCTGGGAGATTTCAGACCCGGAATGCAGGCTGTACGCGAACATGGAGTAATCAGCCCCCTGAAGGAAGCACAGCTGACAAAGGAAGAAATACGGACCCTCTCAAAGGAAATGGGACTTAATACCTGGGATAAGCAGGCATTTGCCTGTCTATCCTCAAGATTTCCCTACGGAGAAAAAATCACTAAGGAAAGACTTCAAATGATAGACCGGGCCGAGCAATTTTTGCTGGATTTAGGTTTTAAACAGGTAAGGGTAAGATTTCACAAGGATATTGCCAGAATAGAAGTAACTCAGGATAGCTTTGAAAAAATAATTGAACCTGCCACAAGGGAAAAAATATACACGGAATTCAAAAACATAGGTTTTATGTACACAGCTCTGGATTTAAAGGGATACAGGACTGGAAGCATGAATGAAGGACTGAGCCAGGAAGAAAAGAAATAATCCGGAGGTATGTATGGAAACAAATGACTGTCAAAACACAACACAAATGGATACCAAAGTAGTACATGGCTGCAAAGGTTATGATTCACATACCGGTGCCATAAGCTTTCCGATATATCAGAGTGCCACCTTCAGGCATCCGGGATTGAGCCAGACAACCGGTTACGATTACTCCAGGCTTCAGAATCCGACCCGTGAAGAATTGGAAAACACAATGGCCATATTGGAAAACGGCAAATATGGTTTTGCTTTTTCCAGCGGCATGGCTGCCATATCTTCGGTACTAAAAATGTTTTCTCCCGGACAGCATATAATTGTTTCGGATGATCTCTACGGGGGCACTTACAGAATATTTGAAGAGGTTTACAAAAATTACGGGCTGGAGTTCAGCTATGTGGATACCAGCGGGATGGAAGCCATAGAAAAGGAATATAAGGCCAATACAGCGGCTGTTTTTATAGAGACGCCTACAAATCCCATAATGAAAGTGGCCGATATAGGTTTGATCGCCCAATTGGCCAAGTCCAGGAATTCCTTGTTCATAGTGGATAACACTTTTCTGACCCCGTATTGCCAGAGACCTTTGGAGCTGGGGGCGGATATTGTTATTCACAGCGGAACAAAATATTTGGGAGGCCATAACGATACTCTGGCAGGCTTTGTGATCCTGGAAGACGATGTTTTGGCAGAAAAGCTGAAGCTTATTCAGAAATCCGAGGGTGCGGTACTGGCACCCTTTGACAGCTGGCTGCTGCTGAGGGGGATAAAAACATTGGGCATAAGGCTTGACAGGCAGCAGCAAAACGCCATGGAACTTGCCAAGTGGCTGAAAGAAAATAAAAATGTTAAAAGGGTATATTATGTGGGCCTGCCGGAGCATGAAGGCTATGAAATATCCTTAAGGCAGGCATCGGGATTCGGTGCCATGATCTCCTTCGAGGTGGCCTCGGCTGAGCTGGTGGAAAAGGTACTCAGCAGGATAAAGGTAATCATGTTTGCGGAAAGCCTGGGAGGAGTGGAGAGTCTGATAACCTACCCAATGCTGCAGACACATGCTGCGGTACCCGAAGAGATCCGGAACAGGCTGGGTGTAAATGACAGGTTGCTGAGACTTTCAGTGGGGATCGAAAATGTAAAGGACCTGATAGCCGATCTGGAACAGGCGCTGGAATAAGGCAGTAAACCATAAATTTAAATGTGAATAGATATAAACAAAAAAGCAGGCATAATAAATATGCCTGCTAAATGTAAAACATAAATTCTTCTCCGCTTTTTGCCTTGTCAGCTTCGGCAACAAGGTCGCTCAGGGTAACTTTTCCCAGGGTGGTAACCACAGCATTGTCCAGGTTATCCCATATAAGATTTTTTAAAGAACTCTCGATTTCCATCGCTTCATCCGAAACGGAACGCTCTGTTTTTTCAAACAGGCTTATCTCAACAGCCTGCAATATTTCCAGAACTGTAATCTTTTCAGATGGCTTTGAAAGCTGGTAGCCACCCTGCGAACCTTTTATGGATGTAACAAGCTTTGATCTTTTCAGCAGTGAAAAGACCTGTTCAAGATATATTTTTGAAATACCCAGTTTTTCCGCAATGCTTATAACTGTAACAAACTCACCGGTACTTCCCAGCTGGGCAACGCTGATCATTGCCGCAAGGCCGTACCTGCCCTTTGATGAAATCCTCATATATTCTCCATTTCCGGCATGGATGATTTATGCCATATTCCAGCAGTCTGTAAAGGATGGATTCATATATTGCCGGCGGTTAAATTTTTCCGGGACAATAGACGTTTTAATATTACAGTCTGCATAGTAATATTTATTATTAAGTATGCTCATAATTATGGAATATTATGTCATAGTAATTATATATGTTTTATTAAATCATATATAATTATATGTGTCAACTCCTTTTAAACTGATTACATTGACAAACTGGTTCATCCCAAATATACTTTTATTTGGGGAATTCACACATATCATAGTATTCATATATGATTTATAAAAAATATATTGACAAATATTTGTTGGTAATCTATACTAAAGAAAACCGACAGAAGACATATATGAATTATATGAATACTTTAAGCTTGTGGTAATTTATAATATGTTTGCTTATCCGGCTACTTCAAAACCAGTCATCTATTGTTTTATATGACGGTTTTGGCGTGCTTATGAGTACTGGAGGTTGTATGCATACGAAAAACAATATCATAGAAATCAAATCGCTGACAAAGATATTCTATACAAAGGAAAGAGAAGTAAAAGCCCTGGAGAATATCGACCTTTCCATAGGGGAAGGCGCGGTTTATGGAATCATTGGAATGAGCGGGGCCGGTAAAAGTACCCTGGTACGGTGTATAAACTACATTGAGCGGCCCACAAGCGGAACAATAGTAGTGGACGGAAAAGACCTGTCTCGGCTGAATGAAAGAGAACTGAGGGAAGTCAGGAGGTCCATGGGAATGATCTTTCAGCAGTTCAATCTGCTTATGCAGAGAACGGCTGAGGAGAACATCACTTTTCCGCTTGAAGTTTCGGGGATGAAAAAGAATGAAGCAAGGATGAGAGCAAAAGAGCTTCTGGAAATAGTCGGGTTATCCGACAAGGCGGCTGCATATCCCTCCCAGCTTTCGGGCGGACAGAAGCAGAGAGTAGCAATAGCCAGGGCATTAGCTACAAATCCCAAGGTGTTGCTGTGTGATGAGGCCACTTCGGCACTGGATCCTTCAACCACCAAATCGATTCTTGAACTTTTGAGGGATATAAATAAAAGGTTGGGAATCACAATAGTGATAATAACTCATGAGATGAGTGTTATAGAGCAGATCTGTACGCATGTGGCCATAATCGACGAAAGCGGCATTGCTGAAACAGGAGCGGTTTCGGAAGTGTTTTCACATCCAAAGACTGCCGCTGCTCAAAGACTTGTATTTCCGGATGGAAAAAGGATTAGCCAGCTTATAGGAAGGCGCTGCTGCAGAATTGTATTTGAAGGCAGTTCCTCCTTTGACCCGGTTATATCAAGGATGATCCTTGAATGTAAGGCCCAGGTGAATATATTGTTTGCCGATATGAAGGATATTGACGGGAAGGCATTCGGACAGCTGGTATTACAGCTGCCCCGGGAGGACGAAGTATCCGACAGGATAATCCGTTACCTGCAATCTCAGGATTTATCAGTTGAGGAGGTAAACGGATATGTGGGATAGTTCAACAGTCACAATGATTTTAATGGGTCTTCTGGAAACCCTGTACATGACATTGTTTTCCACTTTGCTTGCTTACGTGCTCGGGCTCCCTCTGGGAGTATTGCTGGTGACCAGTGATAAAGACGGAATAATGCCGCTGCCGAAACTGAATAAGGTCCTGAATTTCATAGTAAATATTTTACGTTCGGTGCCTTTTCTCATTTTACTTATAGCCGTTATACCTTTTACCCGGTTCATCATCGGGACAACGATTGGTTCAACAGCTACCGTGGTTCCGCTTGTAATAGCGGCAGCGCCGTTTATAGCCAGATTGGTTGAGTCCTCCATCAAGGAGGTTGACAAGGGGGTTATAGAAGCGGCCGTTTCAATGGGCTGCAGTCCTTTTCAGATAATATACAAGGTAATGATACCCGAAGCGGTACCATCTCTGATAGTAGGGGCGGCAATAGCCACAACCACCATACTGGGTTACAGTGCCATGGCAGGTATAGTCGGGGGAGGCGGTCTGGGTGATATAGCCATCCGGTTCGGCTACTACAGATATCAGAAGGACATTATGATAGTCACTGTTGCACTGCTTGTAGTTGTTGTACAGGTGGCACAGGAAGTTGGGATGCTGATCGCCAGGAAGCGCGACAAGCGGAAGTGATAAACAAAGCAATAAACAAAATTGCATTGGCATAAAAAATAAAACATAAAAATTAGGGGGACAACAAAATGAAGAGAAGATTATTGGCTCTGGTTTTAACATTAAGTTTTATAGCAGCCGGAGTTTTATCAGGCTGCGGTTCACAAACCAAAAAGCTGGTCGTGGGAGCGTCAGTTGCTCCGCATGCAGAAATCCTTAAGCAGGTGGTGGATGTACTGAAAGAAAAGGGGATAGAGCTTGAAATCAAGGAATTTACAGACTATGTACAGCCAAATCTGGCTTTGCAGGACAAGAGTCTTGATGCAAACTACTTCCAGCACCTGCCATATCTTGAGGACTTCAACTCAAAGAACAAGACAGATTTGGTATCGGCAGGCAATATCCACTACGAACCCTTCGGTTTGTATCCGGGGAAAATCAAATCTCTTGATGCCATACCGGACGGAGCAACAATTGCCGTGCCCAATGACACAACAAATGAAGCAAGGGCGCTTCTGCTGCTGGAAACAGCAGGTTTAATCAAGGTAAAACCGGATGCGGGCCTGAATGCAACTGTAAAGGATATAACAGAAAACCCTAAGAACATCCAGATAAAGGAACTTGAAGCTGCTCAGATCTCAAGAGCATTGCCTGATGTAGATCTGGCGGTTATCAACGGAAACTATGCCATAGAAGCTGGCTTCAATGTGGCAACGGATGCTCTGGCAAAGGAAAATGCGGATTCCGTTGCGGCCCAGACTTTTGCCAATATAATAGCCGTACGCAAGGGCGATGAGAACAGGGAAGACATCAAGGCTTTGATAGAAGCTCTGCACAGTGACAAGGTACAGAAGTTTATTGAAGAAAAATACAAGGGTTCGGTTGTCGCAATATTTTAATTGACCCGATAATATCTGAAAAGAGCTTGCTAATTGTGTTTTTAAGTTAGCTTGCTCTTTTTTTGTTTGCTGAAACTTAAAGTCAATTCTGGTATTTATATTGCCAAAGACCATGAGGGTTGTTAATATAGAACTATTATAGGATTTTATTACATATTATTAACAGGTGAGCCTATCATGGGCATATTGAAATAAGAAAGGTAGAAAATTGCAGTTAAAAAAATTATTTTTGTGGTATCTTCTATGGTACTTATTTACATCCGGAGTATTTTTCATATGTTTCCTGTTGGGAATAAATTTGACCAACGTGTATTTTATTATTGGATTTTTATTGTTATTAATATGTGCAATATTAGATAGAACTTTAAATGGTGCTCAAAATACACGTGCCAATTTTTATCTGGACAAATTCACAAAAAGCTCCAATACTGAAATAACTAATATATTGGTTATTTTATCCGGGGCATTTATTTTACCGGCGGTACTGGCGTTTTTGCTTTGAAGTGAAATTGTTTAGATGAGAAGCCGTATTGCCTTTTCCATTAGTTTGGCTAACTCATCCGGAGTTTTTTCAGCACCTTCATTTAACCATAAAGTGAGTATTCTTCCAAAGCCTCCAATACTGAAAGTCAAAGCAATGCGGGCCAATTCAATATCATAGCCAACTGAGGGTCCTCTTAACTCCAGATGGAGCGGAAGGAGAAATGCATCCATTTCTTTTATAAAAAGCTCCATGATATGATGTTGATTGACTAAAAAAAGGAAGTCCAAATGTCCCTGCATGGTGGAAAAAAAAATATTCGCTATGTTGGGAAATGACAAGTCTCTGGCCGAACGTAAATTTTTCTCATACTCTTTACAGATACGCCTGAAATAATCGAGTAAAATTTCATCTTTTTTCTCATAATTCCGGTAAAAAGTACGGCGGGATAATTGCGCGGTATCTGTAATGTTTTGAATGGATATTTCTTCATATGGTTTTGCCCGCATCAATTGAAAAAGAGATTCTTCCATCCATTTTTGCGATTGCTGTGCTTTAGTATTCCCCTTATTTTTACAACCCATTTTCAGCTTCCTTTCATCGTCACAATTTTACCGATATGTAGCGATTGAGCCATATATCTTGACGCTGTTATACCATCTTATTATACTTAAAAATGAAATGGACGCAAGTGTGACGATTTTAAAAGAGGTTGCTTTATGAAAAATTTATCTATGGAAGTTATTTCTCTTGCATTACCCATCATTTTTATGCTCCATGATTTTGAAGAGATCATAATGGTGGATGTCTGGCAAAAAAAATACAGGAAGTTACTGGGGATTTCGACATCAAAGCCGTTTGCACATTGGGTATCAACGGATTCAGGAGCTGTTGCCGTTTTAATCGAATTTTTGATTCTGTTGGCAGTATCACTTATTTCTATTTTTTTTCAAAAATATCTGGTTTGGTATGGCGTATTCTTTGTCTTCATTATCCATTTTATTATTCATTATATTTTAAGTTTCCGTTTCCATCACTACACACCCGGCGTTACGACAGCCGCTGTTTTTATGCCGTTATGTCTGTTCATTCTATATGACTGTACAAGGCAATTGCCGTATGGAATTGGTACACTGGCTATTACTTGCTTTATAAGCTTGATTATATTTATTTTGTTTTTTAAATGGCTGACAAAAATGATTCAGACTTTTGGAAAGTGGCTGTCTTTATATGCTAGCAAAGAGAAATGAGTATTGTTTAAGTATGACCTATTATTTTATGAGTGGGGTGAAGCTATGCCGTATATAAAGCTGCATCAAATAAAACAATTTGATTTTCAAATAAACCGCATCTTGACGTATGGAGATTGTGCCTGTAATTTTGAGGAAGTTAAAAATGCAGCCTCCAATATTACAGATTTGGATACATGGCATAAGACGTGGTATGCGCTTGGAGAGCAGGCCGAAAGTGAAAATCGCATATTGCATGCCGCATATTACTATCGATTGGCCGAATTTTTTCTGGGTGACTGCGCCCAAAAACAGGAAATGTATCTGAGAAGCATTAAAAATTTTCATAAGGTTATCGGCACTGATAGAGCGGTGGATATGGAATATGTACCATATCAGGGCGCTGGAATGAAAACGTTCATATTCAAATCCCATAACGCGAAAGGCAATCTGATTGTATTTGGCGGATATGATTCCTTTATAGAGGAATTTTACCTGGCAGTCAAGGAGTGGGCAAATTACGGCTATAATGTTTATCTATTTGAAGGTCCGGGGCAAGGTGAAACCCTTAAAAAAGGACTTGCCTTTGAGCCGGAGTGGGAGAAGCCTGTGGGCGCGGTTATGGATTATTTTAAGCTGGGGGATATAGGTGTGATCGGCATTTCATGGGGAGGATATCTGGCTTTACGTGCCGCCGCTTTTGATAAGCGGATTACAAGGGCAGCGGCTTACGACGTTCTCTACGATGGCTTCGATTGTATGACAAACCCTATTGGAAAAAGGACAAAATCAATTCTTGATTTTTTGTTCAAAATAAGGGCAAAGCCTGTTATTAACCTTGTAATCCGCTCATTGATGAAAAAGGAATTGATCATCAATTGGGCGGTATCTCATGGGCAATATATCACCGGAACAGATAATCCCTATGATTTTTACTGCCACCTGATGCGTCATTCATTAAAAGGAATTATGGAAAACATTCAGTGTGATGTATTACTGCTTGCAGGAGAACGCGACCACTATGTACCGGCTTCTCATTATGAAATCCTAATGCAGGGACTAACAAAGGCAAAAACTTTGTCCGGCAGGGTTTTCACGGC
Source organism: Ruminiclostridium cellobioparum subsp. termitidis CT1112 (assembly GCF_000350485.1). Lineage (GTDB taxonomy): Bacteria > Bacillota > Clostridia > Acetivibrionales > DSM-1351 > Ruminiclostridium > Ruminiclostridium termitidis. The sequence goes on along the minus strand of NZ_AORV01000045.1, from coordinate 52,858 downwards.
AGCCGAAGGTGGTGCGGAGCATTGTCAGGTCGGCAATCACCGTCTGGCTTCGGACTATATTATGGATTGGTTGAATAGTTTTCAGGTTCAATAATGACATAAAAATATCCTCCCAGGCAGCAATTATTCCAGTTACTGCCGGGGAGGATCGGTATTACTTTTGGCTGTCCTTCATTGCCTTTTCCGCATAGGTATTATTAACAACTTTATCATAAGGTGTTTTTTGCTTCAATTGTCCTGCCTCATCCATAACGGTCTGCAGCAGTTCAAAGGAGGATTCCTTCATAACCGGGTCTTTGGACCAGGCATCTATATCCTTATATCTCTTTGCCACTGTCTCCAATATTGCGGTATCGGTATCGGGGAACGAGGGCTTTATTGTTTCGGCTATCTCTTTCGGTGAATGGGAATCAACCCACTGCTGTCCCCTGTATATGGCTTCGGTGAATTTTTGAACCGTATCCCTGTTTTTTTCTATGTAGCTCTTTTTGGCAAAGTATGCAGTATAGGGGATTTCACCGCTTTCCTGGCCCACTGAAGCCAGAATATAGCCCCTTCCTTCTTTTTCAAGCATGGAGGCTGTGGGCTCAAAAAGTGTTACATAATCGCCCTTGCCGCCTGTGAAGGCTCCTGCCATCAATGCAAACTGTATGCTGGTATCGACCTCCACATCTTTTCCCGGGACAAGCCCGTTTTTGTTGAGAACATATTCCACCGTCATTTCGGGTACGCCGCCCTTACGGCCGCCGATTACATTCTTACCCTTCAGATTGCTCCATTTAAAGCTGGCATCGGGATTTCTTCCTACCAGGAAGGAACCGTCCCTTTTTGTTAATTGTGCAAAGACCACAGCGTAATCTTCCTTGCCTTCGTTATAGACGTATATGCTTGCTTCGGGGCCTGCCAGGCCGATTTGGCACTGGCCCGACAAAATTGCGGTCATGACCTTGTCGGCTCCCTGACCGTTCTGTAATTCAACATCGAGACCGACATCATTGAAAAACCCTTTGGTGATTGCGATGTATTGAGGTGCATAAAATACCGAATGAGTCACTTCACTTAATACTATTTTTGTCTTCTGTTTGTCTGCTCCGCATGAGCACAGTACAAGTGCCGCGCATAGAAGCACTGCCGTAATGAGACAAAACCTTTTCAAACTGACCTCCAATCTGCATGCCTTTGCGGCATGCTTCCACCGGGTGATATTACTTTATATATGGCTCTTTATAAAAAGCTGCTGAAGGAGAACTACGGCTTTATACATTATTCCTGCCGCAATACAGAGTATTATTACACTGGCCATGACCAGATCCAACTGGAAAACCTGCCCGCCATAAACGATAAGGTAGCCCAGGCCCGATTTTGACACCAGAAATTCACCCACAATAACGCCCACCCACGAGAGGCCTACGTTGATCTTCAGGGAGCTGATTATGACGGGCAGATTTGCCGGTAAAACAACTTTTGTAAAAATTTGAAGCCTTCCGGCACCAAAAGTTTTAACAAGCTTTATCTGCTCTTCATCGGTTGCCAGGAAGCCGTTAAGCACCTCAAGGATGGATACTATTAATGATATTGCCAGGGCTATTACAATGATTGAGGTGGTTCCTGCACCAAACCACACAATAAATATGGGACCCAGCGCTATTTTAGGCAGACTGTTCAAAATGACCAGATAGGGTTCCAGCACCTTTGACAGAAACTCTGACCACCACAGGATAATGGCTATGGCGGTTCCCAGCAGAGTGCCTGAAATAAAGCCTACGATTGTTTCAAAACAGGTAACGCCTATATGCTGGAAAAGTTGTCCTTCATTGTACAATCTTATGATTGTATTAACAATCCTGGATGGCTGGCTTGTTATAAAGGGATCGATTATTTTCAGACGGGCGCAGATTTCCCACTGGGCTATAAAAACAATCAGGAGCATTATTTGTGTAAGGCTGATTAAAATTTTTTTTCTTTTGCGGGCTTTTAAGTATTGGATTCTTTCCTTCGAAGGATTAGTTTCAATATGTTTAGACATGTACATCCAGCTCCTTCCATATGGTATTGAAATAATGCCTGAATTCAGGAGCTTCCCTGCTGCAAAAAGGAGTCCTTTTTTCACAGGTCAGTTTTATATCGTGTATGCTCTTGATAGTTGCCGGTCTGCTGGACAGAACAATTACCCGGTCGGCCATACTGATGCTTTCGGCAATGTCGTGGGTAACAAGAATGGCGGTTTTGTTTTCCTTTTTGATGATTGAATAAATATCGTCTGCAACTGCAAGTCTTGTCTGATAATCCAGAGCCGAAAAAGCTTCGTCCAGGAGAAGAATTTCAGGTTTGAGAGCCAGAGTTCTTATGAGGGCCGCCCTCTGTCTCATACCTCCTGAGAGCTGTGAAGGATACTTGTTTCTGAATTCATACAGACCATAGGTTTTCAACAGGTTGTTAACGTACTCAATATTGACATTTGTTTTTATTTTTCGTATTTCAAGGCCCAGCATAACATTCTGAAAAATTGTCCTCCATTCAAAGAGATAATCCTTCTGCAGCATATAGCCGACTTTCTCGCAGGTACCTGATATTTCTTTTCCATTTATGGCGATACTGCCGGAGGATGGCTTCAAAAGCCCTGCAATGATGGATAACAAGGTGGATTTTCCGCATCCGCTTGGCCCCACAATACAAATGAACTCACCCTTTACTATCTGAAGATTGACATTGGTGATGGCAGGTATTTCGCCATTGGGTGACTGGTAGTTCATAGCGATATTATTAATTTCAACTATGTAAGACAACGTATAACATCTCCTGCCACGAATTGAACGCTAAATTATTTCTAATATATTATATAAATTGAGGGCGGATTTGGTTAAAGCTTTTGGATTTGTTTTTTGAGGATATTAGGATATAAAGAGAGGACTTGATTTTGCTTTACCTGTGTAATTTTTTATATCAAATGGTAACTTCCGTACTAACTTAATGAAATAAGGCTGCACCCAAAACAATTGCGGTAAATTGTATTGCCTCATCTAAAGCGGTTTTGCCGTCGCTCAAACTCGACATCCTGTCTCGATTTGAAGCTCAAAACAACGTCCTGTTGCTTTGCCGGCAAAACCACTTTACCTTCGGCGACAATTTACCGCAATTGTTTTTAACCGTGCATCTTATTTCATGAAGTTGTACTCGCGTACCATTTGATTCTGATTAAATTTATCTGTAAAGCAAAACAATATCAATATGTTTCCGCTTTTTTCTCCAGGGCTCTGTTGCGGTAGTATAAAACTATATCAGCTGAAACCATCAGGAGATTGATAATATACAATACCATTACTATATCTCTGCTGTACAATATTTTATGGACTATACCCGAAAGATACCCAAAAATAACTATGTAAAGGAACAGTACGCTCTTACCCTTTGTACTTTTGGAGGTATAGGATTTAAAAATTTGTGTGGGCCATGCGGCACCGAAACTCAGCAGCATAAGTGCTTCAAATATACTCATGTCATTTCCCTCCCGGCATAAAATCAACTGCAAAGTGCCGTAACTGTCATACATCATAATATGAAAAGCACAGCTTGCAGCCTTAATAATTATACACCTTCAGGAGACAAATACACCAATTTACGGACAAAATCTTTTAAAAAATTTTTCGGAGGTCATGCCATGAGGACGGTTTTTGCGCTTGAGGCCGAATAAGACATCTTCCTTGTCCTTATTAATGAGGTTGACACCCTCCAGGCAGGACAGGGAGGCTTTAAAGCCCAATTCCTTGATTATTTCCTTGGATTCGCTGCTTATTGCTCCATAAGGGTATGTAAAAGTATTTGGTGTAATACCGCAAGCGTCCTTCAATTTGTTCTGCAGCTTCATAATATCGTCAGTGAGCATATTCCTGTAACTTTCCAGGGATTCGCCCTTTTTTCTTTTGGCGCCGTTTCTTTTATTGATGGAGTGGAGACTGTAGGAATGATTTTGAATTTCAAAAAGACCGGAATCATGCATGGCTTTTATCTGATCCCAGGATACATGGGCATAGGAAGGGTCGTTTGTAGGATAAGGCGCCTTTGAAAAGGCTTCGGTATAGGAACCTATAACCGATATAACTGCCTTCATATTATATCTTTGCAGCACTGGTTGACCATATAAATAATTATTCAGATTTCCGTCGTCAAAGGTGATTATGACCGGCTTAAGGGGAATATCACCATTGTTGTATACATAATTAATAAGGTCTGTCATGGTAATGGAATTATAGTTGTGCTCACTCAGATATCTGATGTCGTCTTCAAATTCGGTCGGTGTGATTACATACTTGCCCAGGTGGGAATTCTTTAATATGCTGTGGTACATTACAATTGGTACGGCAATACCATCTTCTGTTATTTGGCCGCCTTCAACGTCGGTAAAGGCATCGGTTACCGAAGACAAAACCAGGATGGAACAAATGGCCAGAGTGAAAGATACAGCAATAATAAGTGAAATATATCCGGCCAGCCTGTTATTCGAAAAAAGCTTCATCAATAACACCTCATAGTATCATATTATTAAAAATCATAGCCGCTGTTCTGTTCCATGATGTCGTAAACCCTGTAATAATCACGGGTCTCTTCGTCCTTTACAACAGCAGATCGGTTTTTCTGAAGCAGATTTACAATCTCATAAACGTTGATCCATAATTCGTTTACACATTCCTTCTGGGATTCGTCAAAAATTATCTGCATGCCGAAATGGAGATGGGGAGTAGTTATATTATTCACATTTTCCCTTGTGCTGTAACCGGTCATACCCAGATAACCGATGACTTCTCCTGCTTTGACCACTTTTCCTTCATACAGGTCCGAATGGAAGGGCTTATCCTTTCTCAAATGAGCGTAATAATAATATCTCTTCTGGTCAAAGCTTCTGATACCGATCCTCCAGCCGCCGTACATGTTCCAGCCCATAGCTTCCACAATGCCCGATTCCACAGCCATAACGGGAGTTCCGATGGACCCCATGAGATCATTTCCCAGATGCTTTCTGGCATAGCCAAAGCTGCGGCCGGTTCCGAAATCGTCATAATGACTGAAACTATAACCCCTGGCAATGGGTGAAAAAACTTTAAGACCGTATTTTTTTTCCCATTTCAAATCGCCATTGTTGTCCTGGTCTTTGACCTGGATTTCATATTCGCCTACAAAATTTCCAAGGATTGCATCATAGGCTTCATAGTAGTAATTATAATATTTCATATTTTCGGTCAGCTGCTGAATTGTCTGTCCCTTATTAAGTTTTGCAACCAGCTCATCCATGTCTTTCGACTTGTATTTTTTGAAATCTCCTCCGTACCTGGTTCCCAAATATGCAAGCAGCTCCACCCAGTTGAGCTGTATCTCCTTGTTATGGGATTTCACATCAAGGGTCAGAGCCTTTTCCATGGCCTCATAACAGGCCTTGAATTCCACCCATTTAATGAATTTTTTCTCACCTGTGGAATCCACTGCTACCACAGAGAAAACCTTACTGCTGTCGTTATAGATTACCAGAGTGGAGGTAGCAAGGAGTGCTATTATCAGTACAAAGGCGATTAAAATTTTATATATATTTCTATTTGGGAACTTATCCAATTTAGGGCCACCTTTCCAATATAAATATAAATTAAATTTACTACTATAAACTTTATGCTGTTTCATCAAAACATATCCTTGTTGGAGCTAAAAAGTCGTCTGTAATATTTTTCAATAAATTAGTGATTTACTTTATTAAAGTTATGAAGTAAAATACCATATGAGAGTAATTTACCATGGTAAATTATCTGCAGCGTATAGAGAAAACAGACCATGCAGCAGCATGGCGCAAATTAAAAACTACTTATCGGAAATTTCCCCGGGACAAAACATGTTTTAGATGGTATAGACTATCATCAGTGGGGTCCGGTCAGATTGTGAAGGGATGGATTATTTTGAAAAAGAGATCATTAACTAAAGTTTTGGCATGTATAATAGCAGCAGTGTTTATATTTGCAGGCTGCGGAGTAAACAACGGAGCAGCGTCTGAATCTGTGTCAGCCTCATCATCAACTGCCCAATCGTCGGCAGCGGCTGCCGGAACATCAGAAGCAGGTACTGCAGCTGAAGCAACTCCAGCCTCCGATTCTTCATGGGACAAGGTCAGGGAAAAAGGCGAATTTGTTCTGGGATTGGATGAAAGCTTCCCGCCCATGGGCTACAGAGATGAGAAGAACAATATTGTGGGTTATGATGTTGACCTGGCTCAGGAGGTTGCAAACAGACTGGGTGTTAAATTAAAGCTCCAGCCCATCAACTGGGACACCAAGGAGCAGGAACTTAATACGGGTAATATAGACTGCATTTGGAATGGCTTTACTATAACAAAGGAGAGAGAGGGAAATGTACTTTTCTCCGAGCCGTATATGAATAATCAGCAGATCCTCGTTGTTTTGGAAGACTCAAAATACAAAACCCTTGCCGATCTGAAAGACAAATCTGTTGCCTTGCAGGCAGCTTCCAGTGCTGCTGATGCTTTAAACGGCAAAGCGGACTTTAAGTCAACACTCAGGGAAGTGGTTGAATTAAAGGATAATAACCTTTGTTTGATGGATTTGAAAACAGGCAATGTGGATGCCGTTGCAATGGACGAAGTTGTTGCAAGGTATTATATTAAAATGAAGAGTGAAAAATACAGGGTCCTGGATGAAGGCCTTTCCTATGAACAATACGGAATAGGCTTCAGAAAGGCTGATGTACAGCTAATGACAAAAGTAAACGATACATTGAAGGAAATTGCCAGGGATGGAAAGATGGCTGAAATATCAAACAAATGGTTTGGCAAGGATATTTCAATAATCAAATAAATACGGTGGTACGGATACTGTTAACATATCAATCCAGGGCTGATACCGACAGGTATCAGCCTTAATTGGCAATTTTTTTAAAACAAATATTAAGTAGATTATAATAAAATTATTCTATATAATTACTTACATGTATTGAGTTTTACGGGAGGAGATTTTCTGTGGATCTTTTATTGCTGTTGGGCAAGGGAATGGTGGTAACCATTCAATTATTTTTACTCACTCTGATTTTTGCACTTCCGCTGGGTCTTGTGGTATCCTTCGGGAGGCGGTCAAAAAGCTTTATTATAAATGGCTTGACAGGAATTTACATCTCAATAATGAGAGGGACCCCGTTAATACTTCAGCTGGTTGCGGTATATTTTGGCCCCTATTATATTTTTGGAGGAAAAATAGACCGGTTTACCGCCGCTATTATCGCTTTTTCCCTAAATTATGCAGCTTACTTTGCGGAAATATACAGGGGCGGGATAGAATCCATTCCCAGAGGCCAATACGAAGCGGGGGAAGTTTTAGGTTTCACAAAAGCCCAGGTGTTTTTCAAGATAATATTGCCTCAGGTTATAAAGAGAATACTCCCTGCCATAAGCAATGAAGTTATCACTCTTGTAAAGGATACGGCTTTGGTGACCACCATCGGAGTAGCTGAAATGTTCAGAGCGGCAAATAATGAGATGAGCAGAATAGCCTCAATTCAGCCTTTGTTTGTTGCCGGTGTGTTTTATTATATAATGAATCTTGTTGTCGCGCAGGTTTTCAAATTTACCGAGAAAAAATTAAGCTACTACAGATAAATTAACGCGTTGCTGGCCGGTTGATTTTAATTTGACAAGTAAAAAAAATTACTTGTTATACTGGTACTTCCGTACTAACTTTAAGCAATGGATAGCACACAAAGCGCTTGCTTGAAATAGTACGGTTCACAACAAGTATTTTCGTGCCGTCGCAGCGACTCGGCCATCCGGGCCTCGTGTGCTGCTCAAAGTGACATCGTGTCACTTTACCGGCTAAAATACTTGTTTTTCACCTACAAATTTCAGCAAGCACTTTTACCGTGCTCTCCATTGCTTGAAGTTGTACTCGCGTACCAGTATAATCAAGATGTTAATATCAAAACTAAAAGTAAATCTATCGGCACAACGGGTTAATTTAACAGTATTCGCTTAAACCGAAAGGATGGTTGAACAGACAATGAAAATGATTGAAGCTTCAAATATATATAAGAGTTTTGGCGGAAAAGCAGTGCTGTCGGGCATCTCCATGGAGGTAAACAAGGGAGAGGTAGTGGCAGTAATAGGACCTTCAGGTTCGGGCAAGAGCACGCTTCTCAGGTGTATCAATCTTTTGGAGAGGATAGACAGGGGACAGATAGCTGTTGAAGACGAGATAATGGTCAGGACCAACAGCCAGGGGAAAGCTGACTATGCCGACAAGCAGAAACTGCGGGCAATAAGGCTGAAAATAGGTCTGGTATTCCAGAATTTTAACCTTTTTCCCCATTTCAATGTCCTGAAGAATATAACACAAGCCCCTGTCAGTGTGGCGGGTGCCGGCAAAGAGGAAGCGAGGCAGACAGCCATGCAGCTTTTAGAGAAAATGGGCCTGGAGGACAAGGCAGACGCATATCCTTTCGAGCTGTCGGGAGGGCAGAGCCAGCGTGTTGCCATAGCAAGAGCTCTCGCTTTAAAGCCGGATGTCCTGTTTTTTGATGAACCCACCTCGGCACTTGACCCGGAACTTACACTGGAGGTTATGAAAGTTATCAGAAAGCTCGCAGAAGAGCATATGACCATGGTGGTGGTTACGCATGAGATGGGATTTGCCCGGGAAGTGGCCGACCGGGTTATATTTATGGATAATGGAGTTATTGTGGAGGAAGGAACACCTGAAGAACTGTTCACAAATCCAAAAAACGAGAGAACCAGAATGTTCATCAAAGGTTTTAACTGACTTTAATCAGTCATGGTAAATTTATAAATTCAGCTGTATAAATATTAAAAAAATAAACGGCATATCCTCCGGCGCGGTGACGCAAACCGGCCATATATAAGGGCTGCGGATGATATGCTTTTTTGCTGCATTAATAATGCATAAAATGTATAAAAAGTGTAATATATTTTGTGCTTTGTAATTATTGACATTATTTTTAGAATGTGATACTTTATTTCTTGGTTTACCATGAGTAAACAAAAAGTTTACTTTACCCAAACTGAAATAAGGTTTGTAATATTAAACCAAAAGTTTACAAATATAAAAGAGGTATCAAATGAATATTGGTGAGAAGATTAAACAGCTGCGTATCAAAAATGGGCTGACACAGGAAGAACTGGCCAACCGGTGTGAACTTTCAAAGGGGTTTATATCGCAGCTTGAGAGAAATTTGACGTCGCCTTCCATAGCAACACTTATGGATATACTCGAATCCCTGGGAACCAATTTAAAAGACTTCTTCAATGAATCGGTAAACGAAAAAGTTGTGTTTAAGAAAGACGATGTCTTCGTAAAGGAAGACAGGGATTCAGGTTATGAAATACGATGGCTTGTTTCCAATGCACAGAAAAATATGATGGAACCCATACTGATTACATTGTCTCCCAATGGAAATTCAGAAATTGACAATCCCCACGAAGGAGAAGAATTCGGTTTTGTGGTCAGCGGTGTAATAACGGTATGTTTGGGAACACAGAAATTCAAGGTTAAAAAGGGTGAGAGCTTTTATTTTAAGCCCAGTGCACCTCACAATATATTAAATGCAGGTAAGAGCAATGCGGTGGTATTATGGGTTTCATCTCCGCCGAATTTTTAAATACGAAGAACTTGGGGGAAGAGTATGAACGGGAGTCAGCCAATTATTTTATTAAAGGAAATCAGGAAGAACTTCGGACAAACAGAGGTTCTGAACAATATCAACCTGTATGTGCTAAAAAATGAATTTGTTACGCTGCTGGGGCCCAGCGGATGCGGAAAAACTACAACCCTGAGAATTATCGGAGGCTTCGAGACTCCCGACAGCGGGGATGTTTTTTTTGAAGGCAACCGTATAAATAATGTACCTCCCTATCAAAGAAAGGTCAATACGGTCTTTCAGAAGTATGCGCTGTTTCCGCATATGAATGTATACGACAACATAGCTTTTGGGCTTAAGATAAAGAAAATGGACAAGGCGGTTATCAGCAAAAAAGTGGATGAGATGCTTGAAATGGTCAATCTTCAGGGTTTCCAAAAGAGATCGGTGGAGTCTCTGTCGGGAGGACAGCAGCAGAGAGTGGCAATTGCCAGGGCACTTGTGAACCAGCCTGAGGTGCTCTTGCTGGATGAGCCTCTGGGAGCCCTTGACCTGAAGCTCAGAAAGGAAATGCAGCTGGAGCTGAAAAACATACACAAAAGGACGGGAATAACCTTTGTCTATGTTACCCATGATCAGGAAGAGGCTTTGACCATGTCGGACACAATAGTTGTCATGAACAGGGGTAAAATCCAGCAGATAGGTACTCCCCAGATGATATACAACGAGCCTAAGAATGCTTTTGTAGCTGACTTTATAGGGGAGAGCAATATCATAAAGGGTAAAATGCTCAAGGACTACTCTGTTGAGTTTGCAGGACATGTTTTCGAATGTCTGGACAAGGGGTTTGAACTTAATGAGGATATCGACGTGGTTGTCAGGCCCGAAGACATAAAGCTTGTCAATGTGGAAAATGCAATGATATCAGGAGAGGTAAAATCAGTTACCTTTAAAGGTGTTCATTTTGAAATGCTGGTGGAGGGACAGGGTGTCACCTGGACGCTGCACAATACCGAAATGGCCCAGGTGGGGACAGCCATAGGCATGTCCCTCAATCCAAATGATATTCATATAATGAAAAGGACGGGAAGTGTATGAACAGAAGGTGGGTTTCCTATCCATACCTGATATGGATGATTATTTTTATAGTTATTCCTTCATTCCTGATTCTTTTCTATGCTTTTACCGCCAGAGACGGGCAGGGAATAAGATTTACCCTGGACAACTTTTACAAGTTCTGTGAACCCATATATATATCGGTGCTGCTAAAATCTCTTGGATTGGCTTTATTCAGCACTTTTGTCTGTCTGGTAGTGGGTTATCCGGTTGCCATGATCCTGGCCAGCAAGCAGTTCAGCAAAAGTGCAACCCTGTCCATGCTGTTTATAATTCCAATGTGGATGAATTTTTTGCTCAGAACCTATTCCTGGCTTACACTGCTTGAAAAGAACGGAATAATAAATTCTGTATTGTCCTTCTTTAACCTGCCGAAGATAGATATTTTGTATACTGATGCTGCGGTAGTACTCGGTATGGTTTACAACTTTCTTCCATTTATGATACTGCCGATTTATACGGTACTTATGAAAATTGACGGCAAGCTGGTTGAAGCGGCACAGGATCTGGGCGGAAACAGTATGACGGTTTTCAGAAGAATAACTTTGCCCCTGAGCATACCCGGTGTTATGTCGGGAATAACAATGGTATTCATGCCGGCCGTCACGACCTTCGTTATTTCAAAATTACTGGGGGGCGGGCAGTATACGCTCATAGGCAATTTCATTGAAAGGCAGTTTATTCAGCTCAGTGACTGGAATTTCGGTTCGGCCATTTCAATGATAATGATGATTTTCATACTTATAAGTATTTGGATTATGTCCAAATTTGATGAGGACAAGGGAGGAGGAGCTGCACTTTGGTAAAAAAAATTATTATGAAGTCCTATCTTGGACTGATTTTACTGTTTATGTACCTCCCCATAGTGGTACTCATTGTTTTCTCATTCAATAAGTCAAAATCCCGGGGAAACTGGTCGGGCTTTACATTGAAATGGTACAGGGAGCTTTTTACCAACTCCCAGATCATGGATTCACTGTATAATACGCTGATGCTGGCTTTGATCTCATCAATAGTGGCAGTGATCATAGGAACTTTTGCCGCTATTGGCATTCATAATATGAAGAAGTTCAAGAAATCAGTTGTTATGAATCTGACATATCTGCCTGTTTTGAACCCTGACATTGTAACAGGTGTATCACTGATGATAATGTTTGTTTTTATAGGCTCGCTGATAGGCTTGAAGCTGGGTTTTCTGACAATGCTGCTGGCTCATATCACCTTCAACATACCCTATGTCATATTATCGGTGCTGCCGAAGCTGAAGCAGATGAACAAGCACATGTATGAAGCCGCTCTGGACCTTGGAGCCACATCTATGTATGCGCTCAGGAAAGTAATACTTCCCGAGATAATGCCGGGGATTATTTCAGGTTTCCTTATGGCTTTTACACTGTCCATTGACGATTTTGTCATCAGCTATTTCACTTCGGGCTCGGGGGTGGCAAACCTGTCCATAACCATATATTCAATGGCCAGAACAGGTGTAAAGCCTACGATAAATGCCCTGTCAACCTTGATGTTTGTGAGTGTGCTGCTGCTATTGATTTTGATTAATATCCGTTCTTCACGTGAAGAGAAAAAGAAAAGGCAGTATGATGCCTGAGATTAATTTAATTGTTGGAGGTTGCTAATAAGATGAAAAGATTTTTATCCAAATTATTGGTTCTGGCAGTCGTACTGTCGACGGCAGCACTTGCAGGCTGCGGAACAGCCGGTTCTACAGCAGGGGGTTCGGGTGATAAGGTAACTCTCAAGGTCTACAACTGGGGTGACTATATAGGTGAGGACGTAATAGAAAAATTTGAGAAGCAATATAACATAGATGTGGTATATGATACCTTCTCGGACAATGAGGTAATGCACACAAAGCTCAAATCAGGGGGCGCTGATTATGATGTTGCCATCCCGTCGGATTATATGATAAGACGCATGATCGACGAGGGTATGGTTAAAAAGCTGGATTTTAACAATATTCCCAATTACAAATATATTGATCCAAAATTCAGGGACCTTGCTTTCGACCCTACAAACGAATATTCCGTACCTTATATGTGGGGGACGGTAGGTATCATATACAATAAGACCATGGTAACCGACCAGGTGGACAGCTGGAATATTCTCTGGAACGATAAGTATAAGAAGCAGGTGTTTATGCTAGACAGCCAGAGAGACTCCATAGGGATTACTCTTAAAAAGCTGGGATTCTCTCTGAACACCAAAAAGACGGAGGAATTGGAAAAGGCAAAGCAGGAGCTTATAAAGCAAAAGCAGCTGGGTGTGGTTCAATCCTATGTTGGGGATGAAGTCAAAGATAAGATGATTATGGGTGAGGCTGCCTTTGCGGTGGTATGGTCAGGTGATGCGGTATTCATGAAGCGTGAAAACCCTGATCTGGAATATGTAATTCCGAAGGAAGGCAGCAACCTCTGGGTCGATTCAATGGTGGTACTGAACAGCACCAAACACCAGAAGGAGGCAGAGCAGTTTATAAACTTCATGTGCGAGACTGATATCGCTTTTGAAAATGCGGATTATATCGGATACTCCACACCTCACACAGAGGCCAGGAAGAAAATGTCTCCCGACCTTCTCAATGATATTGCGGCATATCCGACCGACGAGCAGACAAAGAACTGCGAGGTATTTGAAGATCTTGCCGGTTCCATAAAGGAATACGACAGGATATGGACAGAAATTTCAGCAGAGTAATAGCAGAGTATTGCATGTTAATGAGGATGTACCGGATCAATTTATCCGGTGCATCCTTTTTTTGAATACAGGGATTTATAATTTTTTAACAAAGGTCCGAGTATCTCACAAAATAACTTATTTATCCGGCATTAATACATATTAAGTAATTTTTGGAAATGCTAGAATTAAATTGACCTGGGAGCCAGTTTAAATTGACTTTCAAGTTTACAGTTAATAGGTTTATGTTAATTATACTGCAAATCTTATTAAAGGAGACCTGAATTATGTTAAGAAAGAAAATTTTTTCTCTTACCCTCTGTTTTGCTTTAACGCTGGGAATATGCCCTGTAACGGGTGGGCCGGGTACTGCTCTGGCAAGCACTTCGGGACATACCGCGCATCCCATCGGAACAGGTGCCTCTTTCGACAACAATCCTCTTAAAGGTTTTGTGCCCTTTGACGGGAGCACCACCACCTTCCCGCACAGCCTTGAATGGTTCTACATTCCGGTAAGGGATGTTCAGACAGGGATGAATACCTTTAATTGGTCGGCTCTGGAAACCAGGCTGAATGCTATTTCAGGCAGGGGACATCAGGCCGTATTCCGTTTTTATTATGATTATCCCGGAGTGTCCACAGGTGTGCCGCAGTTTCTTATAGACGGCGGACTGACCATGCGTCGCTACGATGAGCCCGCGGATTTGGGCGGCGCAGGCTACTGTCCCGATTATGAAAATCAGACCTTCAGAACTTCCATGCAAAATTTTATCAAAGCTTTTGGTACAAAATATGACGGCGACCCAAGAATCGGATATATAACGCTGGGGCTTTTGGGGTTCTGGGGAGAATGGCATAATTGGCCCTATGATGAAGATACCTCCGACGGCAAACCCAACTGGAACATTTCCAATACCGTGTATAATGAGGTTTTGACAACTTTTGACACGTATTTCAACAAAACTCAGCTATGTGTGAGGGAGCCGAAAGCAGGGGTGCCAAATGCCAGCGCAAATATAGGCTATCATGATGATTCTTTCGGTTATGCAACCTTATCTTCAGGAGCCGGAGGCCAAACCTGGAGTTTTGTACAGAAGTTAATAAATTTGAATCAGCAGAATAAATGGACTTCAAATTGTATAGGAGGAGAAGTATATCCTCCCGATCAGAGTACTATTTTTGCAAGTACCCCATGGAAGGGCTCAACAAATCAAACCTGGGCGGCCTGCTTAAGTGAAGCGCATCCCACCTGGCTCATGTGTGAGCAGATAAAAAATTATACCGGCACCACATTGGCCAATGCCAGGACGGCTTCCAAACAGTTGGGATACGACTTCCAGGTTGCTGCTGCGTATTATGACAATTTATCTTCGTCCTCCGCCTTGTACCTGGGAATAGATATTAAAAACATTGGTATTGCTCCATTCTATTACGACCATACAATGTGGCCGGTACAAATAGGGGTGAAGCAGGGAGGTACCCTGGTGAAAAGCTGGACTACCACATGGGACCTGAACACCATACCTGCAGGAGCTTCGGTAAAAACCTTTGAACACACTGTAAGTTCACCCGGGTTGGCGTCGGGTACCTATAATATGTGCATAAAGGTCATCAATCCGCTTTCAAACGGGAATAATCTGGGGTTTGCAAATGCCGGACAAAATACAGACGGATGGCTGGATCTGGGGAGTTTCACCGTTGGCGGAACAGTGCCGCCGCCAACCGGAAACATAACAATTGACGGGAATGCCTCGGATTGGAGCGGCATATCACCCCTGGCAACGGCAGCAGGTCAAACTGCAACCAGCCTTAAGGTGACTAATGATGCAAACTACATATATTTTTGCGTCCAGGGGAGTAACCTGTCGGCAAATGGCCAGATATTCATAAATGCCGATAATAACTCTTCTACGGGTTATGTGGAAGGAAGCTGGACCGATTCGGGCTGCGACTATATGATTGAAACCGGTACGCTGTACAGCCATCCTGCAAATAACAACAACTGGAGCTGGAATGATCTGGGCACATCAAATGTGACTGTTTCAAAGAATGCATCGGTATATGAGGCCAGGATTGCCAGGTCGGCAATTGGCAACCCCGGCGGAACAATACGTGCAGGCTTCAAGGATATGAACGGCAACTGGGAGCTGGTGTGCAGACTTCCTGCATCAGGAACGCTCCCGGGCTATACATTGAAATAGAGTTAGATGTTTGTATGTGAGTTATTAAGGGTGGACTGCAAAGCTTGTGCGCTGCAGTCCACCCTTTTTTTATTACTAATAAGTGTTTGAAGTATCCGGTATAAAAAAGGCGGTTTTTACCTGTTGTGATGGATAAAAGGTTTGTTTTTGCTTTATGATGATTTATTATAAATCAACTGGTACACGAGGACAACTTCATGAAATGGCATTCACGATTCAAAACAATTGTGATAAATTGTTTGGTGTGCGATGAGACAATATGATAATAGTTCGCGAGGCCGACCTCTGTATTTTAACTGTTGTGATGGATAAAAGGTTTGTTTTTGCTTTATGATAGATTTATTATAATCAACTGGTACACGAGGACAACTTCATGAAATGGCATTCACGATTCAAAACAATTGTGATAAATTGTCGATGAGTGTAAAGTAGTTTTGCCGGCAAAGTAGCAGGACGCTGCTTTGAGCTTCAAATCGAGACAGGATGTCGAGTTTGAGCGACGGAAAAACTACTTTACATGAGTCGGTACAATTTCCGCAATTGGTTTGTGGGATGCCATTTCATGAAGTTAGTCCGGGAGTACAGTTGATATAAAAAACACCTGGATAAAGCAAGCGACAATTTATCACCACAACCGTTCAAATAAATTTCTTCCTATACTTATTCGGCGATATCCCCATCACATTTTTAAAGAACTTCTGAAAGACAACAGGATCCCGGTAGCCTGATAAACCAGCAACCTCCACTATTGAAAAGGAGCCGTCCTTCAGAAGTTCACAGGCCTTATTGATTCTATACAGGGACAGATATTTATGGGGCGAGGTGTTCAGAAATTGTTTGAACAGGGAGGAGAGATAGCTTCTATTCAGTCCGATATGGTTTGCAAGCTGGGAAATGCTGATATCCTGCATATAATTGTTCTGGATGAATTCTATGGATTTTCTTATATAGTGATTTTTGCTGTAGACGTTTTTGTTGTTGATAATATCTTCCCGGGAATTTTCAATTAATTCCGAGAAGAGCATATAGAGAAGTGCCTGGAGGCGCAGGGTCGCTCCATATCTATACTCCTCAAAGGACTTTACCATATCAAGCAGGCAGTTCTTCAAAAGCTCTCCCCGGTTAAATGTAAAAACCGGATTTTGTTTTGACAGTCCGGCAAGTTCCAGATAAGACCGGGCATTTAAGCCGTGGAACCCCACCCAAGCGTATTTCCAGGGACTTGTGAAGCTGGCCTCGTAATGTGAAAGTTCATTTGGACAAAGCAGAAAACCTTGATTTTTAAAAAGCCTGTATTCCTTGCCCCCGACTTTGAGAATGCCTTCACCCTCCAATATGTAGTGCAGCAGGAAATGCTCCCTCACTGCCGGACCCCATGAATAACCCTCCCGGCATGATGAAATGCCGCAATAATACATAAATAAATCGGCTGAGTGTGAATTGTCATTGACACTTATTACCTTACTCCTGTCATCAGTATATAGTTCTCTTATCGGGGCCGGAATCTCCTTTAGGATTTCACCGTTATCCAAATATAAAGTAAAATCATTTCTTTTCATTAAATTACCCCCATTAATAAAATAATGAATTTTAAAGAAATATGACCTTTGATTTTTTCGTGTAAGGGCATTACTTATGCTGTAATTTAATCTGCTTTTTTGATATAATACGGCAGCCTGTCAAGGGGTGCTTCTATATCTTTTACTGCCGGCCCAATTACGGTACTTCCGTCGTCGCCCGCCCATATTCCGGCAGGGAAGGTAACGGATCTGCCTCTGGCGCCTTTCTCCAGAACAGGGGCAACCAGGATGTCATCCCCCAGCATGAATTGATCGTTTATTCTTTCATAATTGCAGCCGGGGAATACGTATTCCATATGCCTGATAACGGGTTGGCCCGAGTCTGCCGAATGTCTGGCTAATTCCAGAATGCCGGGAGCAAGCTTCTGCCTCAGTTCTATCATGTCGGAGCAATATTTGAAGTGTTCCTTGTCCAGAACCCTCCAGGGCGCAATGGAGAACTGTATGATGGGAAACAGCAGTGAACACTGGAGAAATCTTACAAAGAGCTCCTGGTCGATTTTAAAGTCCGGTGAATTGATATCTCCTTCCATACCGCCGCCTATCATGTCAGGGCAGTTAAAAGGATATCCAAGCAAGCCCTGTAAAAGGCCGTTAGGTATTAAGCTGTCCAGCCCGTTTCCAGCCCACGCCGGTTTTTTATCCTTTTGTCTCTGAATGAGATGGCGGCCGCCGCAGCCCCAACAGGCCCTGTATTCACTTAAACTGTAATCCAGACCGATTTTTGCATAGGCTTCACAGTCATAATTAGGATGAGGAAGGAATTTCCAGCTGTACGGTTTGTTCCAATCGGCCAAATCCGCTCCGCTGGGGTCACCGGCGTCAAATTTGAAGCCATCGACACCGTATTTATTTATCAGTAATTGCAGCTGAGCTTTAAACCATTGTACGGCAGCGCTGTTGGTATAATCCAGAACGGCGCTGTAGCCGTTCCACCATCTTCTTATGGCCGGTGTTCCATCATTTGCCTTTAGGAGCAGCCCTTTTGCCTGAAGCTCTCTGAAAATGCAGCTGTCGGGACTTACATAAGGGCATACCCATAACATGACTTTAAACCCCAGCTCATGCAGTGTATCAATCAGCTTTTTTGGATCGGGGAAATTGACATCTGAGAAATCCCAATTGCCGTAATCCTTCATCCAGTTATCATCAATGATCATAATTCCGGGAGGCATTCCGTTTTCTATTATGGAGTTTGCATAATTGAGTACTTTTTCCTGGGTTGGTTTATAAAACATCTCTATCCACGTATTGTACTGGGGAGAAAGGAAAGCAAGCTCATGGGGCAATTTGCCTGCTGGAGGAAAATATTTGTGCGAAACATGTTTATAAACGGTCCTGAGATTTTCAAAGCCCTCTTCAAAAATAATATCCTCATTTGAAGCTACAGTTAATTTTTTATCCTGAAACTTAAAGGCATAAGGGGAATTGCACCATATATACCGCCCCTTATTGGATATTAATAGGGGGACTCCCTGGTTTTCCTCCAGATTGTTCAGGTCCCTGCTGAAGAGGCTGCCGCCGAAGGGGGTTCTGATGCCGTCGCTGACAGCGCCGCCCCACCAGAATTCGCCCGGCAACAGGGGTATTTCATAATGTTTGGTGTTCATTGGGTGATCCTTTCTTTATATGTATTTTTTTATAACCAAGCGATAATAGCTTGAGAGGCGCATAAGGCGGGAAATTCAATCACCCCTTTGCGTTATAAGCTGGTCCAGCCAAACGGTCCGGTTCTCAAGACGGGATATTTCTGCTGCAAAAGCCATCAGATGACTCTGGAGTGAGGCCCTGGCAGAGGTAAGTCCAGCTGCTTCAGCCCCTGAGCTTACCAGACGGACAAAATCCTTCATCAAGCCGTAGTCCCCGCCTCCATGACCGTATGCGGCGGCATCTCCGGTTATTTCATAATTCAAAACCGGATAGGCTTCAGCTTGTTTTTCACCGAATATATGAACTTCAATCTCGTTTTTTTCCATATGCCCCCGGATCTGCCCCCTGGTCCCCATTGCCTTGATGGTCCGCCCGCTGTCGGCTGTAAAGGCACACATGGTAAAAGATGCGGTGGCTCCTTTTTCAAATTCCAGATTGACCACCTGGTGGTCTACAACATCATTGTCACAATGGTAGACACAACGGCCATAAGGCCCTTCCTTTAAAGCTTTGGTCCTCCCTTCAAGACTTAAATCATTGCTGATTGCCGAAGTGGGCCAGCCTATGTCACCGGTGAGATACTGTTTCGGTGCATAGTAGATACAGCTGCCGCTCACAGGACAGCCGTCCAGGCACCTTTTTGGAGAGCCTTCGGGGGCATTGCTGCTTTTGAAATGACTGAGGGAACCAAAAGAGGATACCTTTGTGCATTTTTGATCTATCAGCCAGGAGATTATATCCATATCATGACAGGATTTTTGCAGGATCATGGGACTGGATTCCCTGGCATTTCGCCAGTTGCCCCTGACAAAACTGTGAGCCTGATGCCAGTAGGCCACATTTTCAGTTTGCTGTATGGACATGATATCCCCGATTTTCCCACCGGCTATTATATCCTTTAATGCGGCATAGAAAGGGCTGTATCTCAGCACATGACAGACAGAGATAAATTTTTTGTTTCTGGCGGCGCACCGCTCCATTTCCATACATTCGGACATGTTATTTGACATGGGCTTTTCCAGAAGGATGTGGTAGCCTTTCTCCAGGGCCTCAAGAGTGGGTTTGTAATGCATTCTGTCCTGGGTGCATATAAATGCCGTATCGGCCATCCGGGGCCTGCCCAGAAGTTCCTGCCAGGATGCGAAACTGTTTTCTTCAGGGATATTATGTGCTTTGCAAAACATGCTTCTTCGTGTCTCATTGGGTTCAGCCACTGCAACAAACTTTATTTCTCCGGGATTTTGAAGGGCATAAGCTGCGTATACATCCATTCCGCGGAGTCCGGCACCAATTAAAACAGCGGTTATTGTTTTCATTAAAAATCCTCCTTTGTTAATCTTTATTTAATCTTGGATTTAAGATACTTACAGATGGGCTCTGAAGAATAGATCAAAAAATGTTTAAGTTAATTTATTGTTATATTATTTGGGAATAGTAATAAGAGTTTGAAGCAGAGAAATTGTTTTTCTACTGAATCATAATAAAATAGCCCGTTTTAAAAGTCAATTCCTTGTTAATTCATTATAAAAAAATTAAAAAAATATACAAATAAAATGTTAATTTTGTTAACATAAATGAATTTATTGAAATTTACTTGGGGTGATTGCCTATGCTAAGATTTTTGTGAAAGGGCAAACCAAATCGATGCAAAGGATGATGCAGATGGACGCAAGCAGTATGGAAATTAAAAATAAAAGTATAGGGGTATATCAGCCGGGCAAAATTAAAAAAAGCAAAAAAGACAGATTTATCAAAGAGTTCAGAGATAATAAAATGCTTTATCTGATGACTCTTCCGGGAATAATAGTGCTGTTGATATTCTGTTATGTGCCTATGTCTGGAATTTATATGGCATTCACTGATTACAACATTAAGCAGGGAATATTCGGAAGTAAATTCGTAGGCTTTCAAAACTTTTTATACTTTTTTACAGACGGTGGAATGGCCCTCAGAGTCACCTACAATACAATTATTTTAAATGTGTTTTATATTATAACCGGACTTGTTTTTCCCATATCCATTTCAATATTTCTAAATGAGATTAACAGTAAAATATTTAAAAAAGCTACTCAGATGTTCCTGTTTTTCCCTTACTTTCTCTCCTGGGTTGTAATCGGAGCCATCATATACAGTCTCTTTAGTTCCGATGTCGGCGTAGTGAACACAATATTAAAAAGCTTTGGAATGGAACCGGTGAGATGGTATGCTGAGCCTAAATATTGGAAGGCGATACTGGTCGGAGCCAATGTCTGGAAGTGGACGGGATACAGCACTATAGTCTATCTGGCAGCCATGGTGAATTTCGATTATGCACTGTATGAAGCTGCAATTGTCGACGGCGCTACAAAATTCCAGCAGATACGGAGCATCACCCTTCCATTGATAAAACCCACAGCTGTTGTACTGACATTACTTTCGGTAGGAAGAATTTTTTATGGGGATTTTGCAATGATCTATGGAATTGTGGGAGACAACGGCGTCCTTAGCAATGCTACTACAGTAATTGATACATATGTGTACTCGGCAATGAGAACCCTGGGCTTTTCACTTGCCTCCGCTATAGGTCTTTATCAGTCGGTAATGGGACTTATACTGGTCACCCTGACAAATCACCTGGCAAAGAAGATAAATGACGGAGAAGGTTTATTCTAAAGGAGATGGTAATTGTATGAAAAAGAGTTTGTCAGATAGGATTTTTGTTTTTTTAGCTTATACTTTTCTTGCCTTATTTGCTTTGTTTTGCCTATATCCGCTGCTCCTTACCCTTGGAGTGTCCCTGTCGGATGAAAATACGGTGGCAGTGAAGGGCTATAGCCTGATACCCGAAAAATTTTCGCTGGATACATATAAGTATTTGTTTATAAATAGCGGTCAAAGGATTATCCGGTCTTATGGGATAACTATTTTCGTTACCACGGCAGGCACCCTTTCAGCTCTTCTGATTACTGCGATGATGGCGTTTGCCCTGTCAATAAAGACTCTTAAATACAGAAATATAATTGCGGCATATAGTAATTTTACCATAATTTTTTCTGCCGGAATGATCCCCTGGTATATAGTATGTGTAAACTATCTGCACTTTTCAAATAATATACTTGGGCTGATTTGTCCCTACCTGCTAAGCGTATGGAACCTCTTTCTGCTGAGAAGTTATTTTCAGGCAATACCTGACAGCATCATTGAATCTGCCAAAATAGACGGAGCCAATTACTTTCAGATATTCGCCGGAATTGCAGTTCCGCTCACAAGCACAGGTTTGCTTACGGTGGGCATGATGTACGCACTGCAGTATTGGAATGACTGGTGGCTGTCTGTTATGTTTATTACAAAAAGAGATTTGTTTCCACTGCAGTATTATCTTTTTAATATAATGTCAAATGTGCAGGCGCTTACATCCGGCAGAGTCAGCAATATAGGTTCAAAAATCAGTCTCCCTACCGAAACGGTAAAAATGGCTGTTACAGTTGTAGCAATCGGCCCAATCATATTTATTTATCCGTTTATCCAGAGGTATTTTGTCAAGGGAATAATGGCAGGAGCGGTAAAAGGCTAGGATACGTTCAGTCCATGAATCTGAGAAAAGGAATGTCAAAAGCATTCTTTTAATAAAAAAATATTTTTAGGAGGTACAAAATGTTAAATTTGAAAAAGGCTTTATCAGTTATTGTTGTACTGGCACTCAGCACATCCATGCTGATAGGCTGCGGCAAAAGCTCCGGGCAGCCTGCGGCAGAAAGCACAAGCAATGCCGGAACAAACAGTACCGCAGCTATGTCAACTGAGACCGGCGGCGGTGTTCCGAAGGATTTTGTGGAACTGAAAGTACTTTATCCCGGTGACATGTCGGGACGTATGGAAGACTTCCTCAACAATGAGTATAAAGACAGGTTGAAAAATGATCTTAACATGAGCCTGGAAGTCATGTATTCACCCTGGGATCAGTATTGGAATAAAAAAGATATGATGCTGGCGGCAAATGAGCAGATCGATTGGTACTGGGACGGTTTTTCAAACTTAAGCCAGATAACTTCCAAAAATCAGAACATTCCTCTGGATGACCTTCTGAAATATGCACCCGACCTTCTGAAGGCAATACCAATGGAAAACATAAATGCGGCTAAAATTAACGGCAAAATAATGGGCATACCGGCAACAAATGCTCCAACATCGGCAATGCTGCAGCAGGTTGATATAAGACAGGATTTACTTGAGGCCGTTGGGATGAGTGAAATTAAAACTACGGCTGACCTGAAGCAGTTCGGTGAAAAAGTAAAGGCAAAATATCCGGATATGAATGCCGGTTCCCATCCTGTCATTTCGGCTCTGGCAAGAGAGTTTTCAGACCAGGGACTTATATTTATAACCGATTCCTTCATGTTGTGCGCCGGACAGGATGACAATAAAATATACAGCTTCTATGAAACCGATGCGTATAAAAAGCTTTGTGAGTACAATAGAGAGCTGTATCTGGAAAAACTCTATACCGATGATGTCACCATCAAATATAACGAAGGCGATGCCAGAATGAAGACCGGCAAGTACATTTGGGGAGAGGCATCCCTGGGCAAAAATCTGGAAATAATCCAGGATGTGAGAAAGAATGCTCCCGATGCAAAATTGGAAACATACCTTATAGCCCCTGAAAAACCGAAGTACAGAGCATCTCCCAGTGGTGAAGTGATATGTATCTCCCCTACAAGTGCCAACCCTGAAAGAACCGTTATGTATCTCAACTGGATATTCAAGAATCAGGACAATTATCTCACAACTATCTACGGTGTAAAGGATAAGGACTACAAAATAGAAAATAACAGAATAAAACTCCTGACCAACGACAGTTTCTTCTATGAGTGGATGTTCAGAAATGTAAATTACCAAATGTTTACCGACGATGTAAGCGATAAGTATATTGAAACTTATAAGAACTGGGATAAGGATTCCAAGCTTTCAAATACCTTCGGCTTCGTATTTGATTCCTCTTCGGTAAAAACAGAGGAAGCCAGGATTAAGGATGTGGTAGGAAAACAACTGGTTCCCATGTCCACAGGGTTTATTGATTCCAAAGATAATTACGAAAAGGCAATGAAAGCACTGAAGACCGCGGGCATAGACAAATACAGAGAAGAGTGCCAGAAGCAGTTTGACGCATTTCTTGCAGGAAAATAAAACTGAATATACCAATAAAAATAAATAACCCAATGAATAACATTAATAAATAATATCAATAAATAACTGCCATAAAGTACATGCCTGAAATTTTACAGCTCATCACAGGAGCTTCAATATAATTTCAGGCGTGTACTTTTAATCGGGTTCCATTTACCCAAGTAATACTGCTTCTAAAAAATTTACGGAGGTTCCGAGCAATGAAGACTTTTACCCAAAACGATAAAGTTGTAGAGATACTGGAAAATTTTTATGAAACCCTGAAAACTGCAAGGATAGTTGAGGATTACATACCTGAGAAATCTCTGGCGGAATTTTTTATGAGAGATAATACTGATTTCTTAAAATTTGAATTTGTCAGTGAGGCAAATTATTATTTGCAGCTTCCCGGAGAAGCCATTGATGACTTGGCAGAATTGGTTGACAAAATATTTGCCAGCGGGGAACTGATCAAATTTGTACAGTATTGCCATCTCAGGATTTATCACATGGAGGAATATGATGAAAAAAGGATCCTTGATCCTTACAGGCTTAAGGAAATACTTGGAGAACAGGCCAATTTGCTGCCGGTATTGATTTTAATATCAGGTATTCATGGTACAATTAATTATTATAAAGCCAAGGGTATTGAAAATGAGATTTTAATAGCTACACTCAAGACCTTGAAGGATTTCATGTGCGGCTTTAAAAGCAGGTATGGCTACTGGGGGATCGATGATTTTAAATGGCTGACTCACTTTTTTTATGGCAGAATTTTCAGAATCGGGAGACTTAATTTTTATCCCAAATACTTTGAGAGCAGGTTGATTGTATACCGGAATATCAATAACGGCAGGGTATGTGCCCTATCGGAACCGGGGGTCATATATATGAGCGACGGCAAAGTTATTGGAACCAACGGAATATTTAATACTGAAAATTCCTTTGCAGCAGGGCATGAAGAAGATGACGGCTGCATATGCGGCAATCCCGTTTTGCCCTCGGGACATGCCCTGAAGGAGACGGTCAAACTGCCAAAGAATGAATGGATGCAGGTTCTGTCCAAAGGCGATATTGTATTGGATATACATATTCCGGGAGGAACCGGGCTGGACAATGAGGAATGCAGAAGGGCTTTTGTTGACGCAGTTTCCTTCTATAAAACATATTTTTATCACCAGGAATGCAGGGGATTTGTGTGTGAGTCCTGGCTGCTGGACCCTCAAATGCAGCGGTTACTTCCAAAGACTTCAAATATATTCAGGTTCCAGCGGGAATTCTACCTGTATCCGGTGCTTTCGGATGAAAAACAGACTTTTCAGAATTTATTCGGTGCCGGGCATACCGACTTAAGCAAAGTGAAAATAGTTACAAGTCTTCAGGCAGCTGTGGCCGATTATATGAAAAAAGGCAATCATATGTGTATGGGCGGAATGTTTATGCTGGAGAGTGATTTGAAAAATTGGGGAAGTGAGTTTTATCAGAAGGATTTCAGCTGGATGCTTGACGGGGGACTGAAAAATTATCTTGATAAAGTATATATGCAGGGGTAATATTAGTTTACAAAAAACTCAAAGGAAGGCTGTGTATGATTAATAGAGAAGTTCTTTCAAGTTCATTAAGGTCAAAGAAACTGCTAATAAAACTTCTTTTAAGTTATTTGGGAACCGCAATAGTTGCGGTATTATTAATCACATTGCTCAATACTTATTGGGTAAAGAATGAGAGCATCAAGGATATCAATTCCATTACCGAGCTGGCACTTTCAAATATTGCCGTGCTGGGGACAAACATGTTTGAATCCACGCAAAACATGGCTTTTGTGCTATATAACGATCCCTATGTGAAGAATTTGCTGAGTTCCAGTGAGATTGACGGATTGGATATCATGGGTGTCACCTATGATATAGAAAGACTTAAGATATCCAATCCTTCTATTTTTTCAGTATACGTATGGAATAAAAACTCAATAGTTTTTAGAACCAGCAGGGGAATCGGCTATGAAGAAAGCCATGAAACCATATCTGAAATTGTAAGGGAAGGACCTGTATTATATCCCGTTCCGAGAAGGATAAGCAATAACAACGACAAACCGGTGGACGTATATACAATAATTTATCATGAGCCGGGACTCGGAGATGATTCCGCAATTGTACTGAATATTGATGCCAATGCACTTTATAATCAAGTCTATACCGAGTTTTCCAAACCTCAGCAGGATATTTTTATTGTTGATAAAACCGGAAAAGTTTTATTACATAATGATATTGAAAGATTATCGACAAATATAAAAAATGAAACCTATTTCAGAAACGCAGTCGCTGCCGGCCGCAGCTCGGGAAGCTTCAGTGTCTATGATGGCGGACATAACTGGGTATATAACTACGTTATTGCAAAAAACAAAAAGTATATCGTATTTAGTAAAAGTGAATATAGCATGCTGTTCAGCAAGGTCACCAAAATCAGAAATACAATCCTGCTGACCTGTTCTGTTGTTCTTGTGCTTATTTTTTTCCTGTCAATAATGCTGTCAAGATGGCTTTATACACCTATAAACAATGTATTCAGCAATATAAGCGTGCTTTTTAAAGGTTCAAATATAAGTCAACCCGATAAGCCTGAAAACAATGAATATAAATTTATTTCACAGGCGGTTGGAAGTCTGGTTCAAAGGTTGAATACCCTGGAGAAGGATAATGAGTCCAACTTTAATATCATGCGCACGGCATTTTTCAAGTCGGTGCTGACCGAACCCGGCAATATTAATAAGGATATATTCCCTGATAATATATTGAAATACAAGATCCTCAATTCAATCAATGGCAATTACTGTATTATTGTAATGAGGCTGGATAACTATAATGATTTTCTTTTGAATAATAATAAAGAGGCTATAGACTTTCAGCTGAGCTCAATAGGTAATATCTCCTCCGAGACCCTCAAAGAAATTTCAACCAGTACTTATTTTGTTATGGACAATGAGCATTTGGTTCTGGTCATATCAGACATAAACAGGGATAACACAGGGTATGAAGAAGAAATCACAGAGGCTGTGGAGCACGCTCAGGATTCCATACTCAAATTGCTTAATATAGGTATTACCATTGGAATAAGCGGAGTATCCAGTAATATTTTTGACATTAAGGATAAATACGATGAGGCCTTTGGTTTTACAAACTATAGATTTATATATGGCAAAAATACTATTTTTACCGGAAAAACTGTTAAAATCAAAGAGATGGAAAAAGATAAGGTGAATCATTATGCAAATGCCATATTGAATTCTATTAAGAATGGCTCAAAAGATGCCTATTGTGACTTTATCTTCAAATATTACAGCCTGATCAGGAACTGCAGCTATGACAAAATTGTCAAATTGTTTTTTCAGCTTGCCAATTCCATACTGCATTTGCCGGAGGAGCTCCAAACCTCTCATAAGGGCAGTATGGAGTTTGATATTCAGGACATATATGCAAAGATCAGGAGTTTTGAAAGTTATGAGGATTTAATAAACTGGTTTGAAGAATTATTTGATAAAACGGAAACCATCCTATGCAATATAAGGAATAAGAAAAATCCTGATCTGGTTGAACAGGTTTTAAAATATATAAACGAGAATTACAGAGACAGCAATATATCTGCAAATATCATAGCCGATAAATTATCCATCACCCCCCAGTATTTCAGCAAAATTTTTAATGAGTATGCCGGTGTCAGCTTCCCGGATTATATCAATAATGTCCGCCTGGAAAAGGCCAAGGAACTCATATTGTCAAATGAAAAACTGAATATTGGCAGTATATATGAAATGGTAGGCTATAATAACAGATCTTATTTTACCTCATCCTTTACAAAAAAATATGGTATTTCTCCCGGCAGGTTCAGGAGCGAAATAGCTAGCAAAAAAATAAGCGAATCCTAGTGCGCAAGCCTTATCTATAATATGCCGTTTTGCCAAATTAACTCCTCGGTTAGAATAATTTGCTTCATGTTGGTAATAATATAGGCTAAATTATAAATGAAAGCAAAAATAATTAATTACTTAATTATTTTTGCTTTCTCATTAGGAGGAGTTATATGGGTAAGTTAGCAGGCACCGAGACATCCATAAATCTCGCAAGAGCATTTGCCGGAGAATCACAGGCCAGAAACAGGTATACTTTCTATGCCGAATATGCCAAAAAGGAAGGACATGCCGTAATCGAACAGGAGTTTAAGACAATAGCCGAAAACGAGCGGGCTCATGCAAAAGTGTTTTATGATCTGTTGGTGGACGGTATGGGCGGACCCAGCAATGTCAATATTGATGCCGGATATCCCTTTGAGACGGGGGATACGTTGGCAAACCTCAATGCGGCAGCTCACGGTGAACACGAGGAACATTCAAAGATATATCCGGCATTTGCAGATGTGGCTAAAAAGGAAGGCTTTCCACAGGCTGAGGCTGCTTTCAGGATGATAGCCAACATTGAAAAAGAGCATGAAAAAAAGTTCAAGCAGATAGCCGAGGAGTTGAACAGCAAAACCCTGTATCAAAAGAAAGAACCGGTTCAGTGGGTTTGCGCCAACTGCGGACATATTCATCAGGGAACCGATGCACCGGGTATATGTCCGGTTTGTAAATATGCGCAGGGGTGGTTTGAGGTAAAAACCAATTAACTATTAAATATAATCATTTATATAAATGGTTATATTCGCTATTTGGAATTAATAGAAATTATAGATAGGAATAAAATTAGTTAAAAACTTAACAAACTTAAGATAACCGTCGGAATTTTGAGATCAATACAGTTATTTTTGCTGCATTGATCTGTAGAAAGAAAGATTGTTAAATAATAAACGAAAACATCGTTGTTTTTTTAACAATCTTTATCTATAATAATTGTAGGATAACAAATATAGTTTATAAACCAAAATTAATTATAAACAGGAGGTAAGAAATTATGTGGGAAAACAAGATTGACATTAATCAGGTTGTGGAAATCAGAGCAAAGACAACTGCCTTTTTCGGAGTGGGAGCCATTAACAAGATGGAGGATGTTGCTAAAAATTTGTCCTCCAGAGGCGTTAAAAAGGTTATGGTAATGACCGGAAAGAGCTCACATATCAAAACAGGTGCGTGGGAGGTAACAAAGAAAGCTCTTGAAGCAAACGGAATAGAATATTTACTTTACAGCAAGGTTACTCCAAATCCCACTGTTGATCAGGTTGATGAAGCGGCTGCAGAGGCAAAAAGCTTTGGAACCCAGGCCGTTATAGCTATCGGCGGAGGAAGCCCCATCGATGCTGCAAAGAGTGTGGCAATACTTATATCATACCCGGAAAAGAATGCTACAGAGCTTTACGAGCTTAAATTTGCTCCGGACACGGCTGTGCCATTGGTTGCAATAAACCTTACCCACGGTACCGGAACCGAAGTTGACAGGTTTGCAGTTGTAAGTATACCTGCCAAGGAATACAAGCCCGCAATTGCATACGACTGCATTTATCCCGTATATGCCATTGATGATCCGGCTCTGATGACCAAGCTGCCAGCCGATCAAACCCTGTATGTTTCCATAGATGCAATAAATCATGTCGTCGAAGCTTCAACAAGTATTGTTACAAACCCATTGGCCATATTGCTGGCAAAGGAAACCATCCGTCTGGTTGCCAAGTATTTGCCGGTAGCCGTAAAGGAGCCTGAAAACCTTACGGCAAGATATTATCTGTTGTATGCATCATTAATTGCAGGAACATCCTTTGACAATGGATTACTCCACTTCACACACGCACTTGAGCACCCGCTAAGTGCTGTAAAGCCTGAATTGGCACATGGCCTTGGCTTGTCAATGCTGCTGCCGGCAGTAGTTAAGGAAATATATCCTGCTTCAGGAGAAATTCTGGCAGAAATATTCGAACCCATACTTCCAGGCCTCAAGGGAACAGCAGATGAAGCCGACAAGGCTTTTGCGGGCATCAGAAAGTGGCTTAACGAGACCGGTGTTACTGCAAGTCTGAAGGATGAAGGCTTTGATGAGAGCGTGGTTGAGAAACTGGTCAACCTGGCATTCGAAACTCCAAGCCTTGACGGACTGCTGGCAATAGCTCCTGTCAAAGCAACAAGGGAAGCGGTAAGGAACATATATACAAATTCACTTTAATGGATATAAGAAAGCTTACCCTCTATTGACAATGTACAATACGTTTTTGAGAGGGTAATTTGCCCTGCGGCTGCGTTGAAGCTGCTTACAAGGCAAAATAGCCGGTGTGAGGCGTGTTGTACTTTGTCAATAGAGGGTAATATACCATGATACTAAAGCAGCTGCTTACAGGCCGGTAAGCAGCTGCTTTATGTATTAATTGTTACTCTCAGCTTAAAAGGATTTTTCATGCTATGTTACATCAGCAAATTATAAAGTACGCAAGTACAAATTAAAATCAATGGGAAGCTTGGTTAAAAGGATTTGTTAAAATTGTAGGCGAATCACAAGTATTTTATCCGTCAAAGTGACAGGAGGTCACTTTGAGCATCAACTCGAAACAGGATGTTGAGTGTTGTGCGACGGCAATAAAATACGCGTGGTAAGCCCGACTATTTCAGCAAATCCTTTGGGAGCAATCCATTGATTTAATTTAGTACGGGAGTACTTTTAATCACTATTTGTAACATAAAAATCAATAAATCTGAAAGCTGAGCGTTAAATTAATACATAAAGAAGCATATCCCTATATAATGCGTCAACACACCTAAAAACACGAATATATGCCATACCATATGATGGTATTTAAAGCCCTTCTTTGCATATATGGCGGCACCTACTGTATAGAAGATGCCTCCGCCGAGAATCAGCCAGAAAAGCACCGGATTTGCCTTCTGAAAGAAAAGCGGCATGAAAATTACCAAACTCCAGCCCATAATAAGGTATATCATCAGGGATATTTTGGGTATGGATTTTTTTGAAATGGATTTATACAAAATACCGAACACAACCATTAACCACTGGATTGAAAGCAGGACTATCGCCTGCCAGCCTCCTATTACCGATGCGGCAATGGGAGTATATGTACCTGCGATTGCTATGTAGATGCAGATATGGTCCATTATCTGCATAACCCGTTTATGCGTTGTATCATGTTCCATGACGTGATAAAAGGTTGACATCAGAAACATAAGAAAAATGCATATGCTGAATATTGTCACGCTGGCCACGTCCACAAGGGAACCTTTGGTATATGCGGTGATAATAACAAAAGGAAAAGCAGATAATACCAATAGTGCCGGAATACCATGGGTTACCGCATTGGCAACCTCTTCTCCAAAAGTGAGTTTAACTGTTTTTTTAGGCATATTACAATCTCCTAAGAATTATCATTATTTTATAGTAATTTATAGTAATAAATTTAGCACTGTTGAACCTGAATTTCAATTATTTCTCTCCTGTATTTTTAAAAGCGAATAAAAAAATAACATAGTGGAAAATTAATACATATGCAATTTGGTTTGAAATTAACCTGTTGCGTCAATTAAAGATTGACTCTCAACTTTGCAGCTAAAATATTATGTTGATTATATTGGTACGGGAATACAACTTCATAAGCGTTGGTGTATATTTGGCAAAGTCGGTCAACTAATTGACACAATGCGTTAAATTCATTTGGAATAAATTGATAGATTCATTTGATTGCATTTCTGGAATAGAATATAATAATTATAACCAGGTAATAATTATAGTGTTAATTTATGTTCCAAGGAGATTATATGAACAAAAAAGGAATTGTACTATCTGAGGTAGACGGCAGAAAAACCGTGACCGGACTGGGTTATTATGAAACTGAGACAGTAAGAGATTTCAAGCAGCTGGTTAAGAACAGTATTCAAAAGTTCGGAGATAAGGCTGCTTTTAAATTTAAGGCAGACGGAAAAATTAAAGTTAAATCCTACAGGGAATTTGGAGATGAGATAGATGCTCTTGGCACAGCCTTGCACGGTCTGGGGCTTAAGGATAAAAGAATTGCGGTGATAGGTGAAAACAGGTATGAATGGGCTGTAAGCTTTTTTTCGATAGCAAACGGTACAGGTGTGGCTGTGCCACTGGACAAGCATCTGCCCGAGGTGGAAATTGAGAACCTCATCAGCAGGGGCCGGGTTGATGCCATCATTTACAGCAAACATTTTTATTCTGAAATGCTGCAGCTGGCCAAACGAGATACCGGCATCCAGCACTTTATATGCATGGATGAGCTGGAAGGCGGATATCCCTCAAACTTCCATAACCTTTCAAAGCTTATGGGTGAAGGCAGAGAGCTGCTGAGAACTGGAGACAGGAGCTTTATCGATGCAGTAATCGACCCTGAAAAACTTTCACTTTTGCTCTTTACTTCGGGAACTACAAGTATGGCGAAGGGGGTAATGCTGAATCAGCGGAATGTCTGTTCAGATGTCAGTGCCGTCACATCGATAATCAAGGTATTCCCAAATGATGTGCACCTGTCAATTCTTCCGCTGCACCACACCTTTGAGCTATCGGCAGGTATGCTCTTTATGGTGAAAAACGGTGTCACTGTCGCTTATGCCGAAGGTATCAAGCATATAGCAAGGAATTTAAAGGAATTCGATGTCACTCTGCTTGTGGTGGTTCCTGCCATACTGGAGGCAATGTATAAAAAGCTTCAGGAGGGTTTGAAAAAGGCCGGTAAAGCCGGTACGGTTAAGACCCTGGGCAGGGTTTCAAATGCTCTGTCGGCAGTGGGGATAGATATCAGAAGGAAGCTGTTCAAAAAAATCCTTGAGCAGATAGGTCCCGGTTTGAGGCTTGCCATATCGGGGGCCGCCCCTATTGACAGGGAAATAATACATGGCTTCGGAACCCTGGGATTAAAGGTTATCCAGGGATACGGGCTGACCGAAACCTCGCCGGTGGTTGCTGCCAACAATGACTTTTACAATAAGGCCGGAACTATAGGGCAGCCAATGAAGGGGATTGAGATCGCAATAGACAATCCCGATGAAAACGGCATGGGAGAAATCATCACAAGAGGCCCCAATGTAATGATGGGGTACTACGAGGATGAGGCTGCCACAATGGAATCTATTGATGATAAAGGCTGGTTCCACACCGGAGACCTTGGTTTCATTGATGATGAGGGGTTTACAACTATAACGGGAAGGGCAAAATCAATGATTGTATTCACCAACGGAAAGAAAGCCTTTCCGGAAGAGTACGAAATGCTGCTGAATAATATTGAAGGTGTCAAGGAATCCTTTGCATGGGGAAATACCGCTCCTGACGGAGATATTCAGGTCTGTGCCAAAATTGTCATTGACGAGGCGGCTCTGGCCGAAAAGTGGGGCAGGAAACCCGGTGCCGAAGAAATAGCAGAAATGGTTCAAAGGGAGATCAAGACTCTGAATCAGGATATTCCCCAATATAAAATAATACGGTACTTTGTATTAAGCTATGAGGAGCTTATAAAGACCACAACCCTGAAAATAAAAAGGCCCGTTGAATACAAAAAGGTATCGGAACAGCTGCTGAAGGCCGGCACCAATATGAGAAAAGCAAATGGTAAAGTCATAGAACAGATTTAGCATTGCTTATCATTCAACCCACCTGTCATTCAACAGGTGGGATTTTTTATTATACGGGAAAGTATAAATTTTTCGCCTTTGTTCTGTCCGGACAAAAGAAAGAAGCAGATAGCATTTTAAGCTTTGGTGTAGTATAATCACGTGAGGTAAATATTTTAATTATAAAACATATATAAATCAAATTTTATTTGGGGGCATAATGAAAAAAGCAGTATTTGGAGATAAAACTTTTTATTATAAACTGATTACTCTGGCAATACCTGTTATAATGCAAAACCTGATCACCTCCTCACTTGCCATGGTGGACAGCGTTATGGTGGGAAAGCTGGGAAACGAGCCTGTGGCGGCAGTTGGCATAGCAAACCAGTACGGCCTGCTCGTATTTCTAATATACGCGGCTATTCACAGCGGAGCGGGTATTTTCATAGCACAGTTCTGGGGCAAAAAGGATCATGAAAACATAGGCAGGGTGGTTAATGTGGGCGCAGCTCTGGCAGCGGGTGTTTCATTGATATTTTCATTTGCAGGCGTCCTTTTTCCTGCCCGGATAGTGGGTATTTTTAATACAAACCCGCTGGTTATCGAGTTGGGCTCGGATTTTTTAAGAATTTTCAGCTTCAGTTTTGTTTTTGCCTCTGTCAGTTTTGGCATAAGTGTAAATCTGCGAAGCATAGGCAAGTCAGCCATGCCCATGGTGATCAGCGGAATAGCACTGGGAATAAACACACTGCTCAATGTTGTCTTAATATTCGGTATGTGGGGCTTTCCAGCCATGGGGGTAAAGGGTTCGGCAACCGCAACACTGATATCGAGAGTGATTGAGATGGGGATTTTTTGGTTGTAAGCTGGAGATATTATGATATGCTGCGTATAAGAATAAAGGTGTTGAGGACGGTCACTTCCGAACTGTTTAAACGTGTAATAGCAACCATGATCCCTGTAATACTGAATGAAATATGCTGGGGACTCGGTTTTGCGGTATATTCTGTGGCGTATGGAAGGATCAGTACCGAGGCCTTTGCCGCAGTTCAGATAACAAACAATATAACAAATCTGTTTTTAGTGGCAGGCTTTGGAATGGCAAGTGCCTCGGCTATAATGGTGGGACATGTTATAGGCGCGGGAGAAGAGCACAAGGCAAAAGAGTATGCCTGGAAATTTGTCAGGCTCTGCCTGCTGGGAGGAGTCGTGCTGGGCGCCGCACTGTATTTTATCGCACCTGCGGTGGCAAACCTGTTTGAGGTTACGGCAGATGTATTGAGAACGGCAATAATAATACTCAATATCAATGCCTTCATTATCCCCATACGTCTGACGAATATAGTATCAATTGTGGGAATATTAAGAGGCGGAGGGGACGCAGGCTTTGCATTTAAGGCAGAAGGCCTGACCATGTGGCTCATAGGGGTTCCCCTGGCTTTTATCGGGGCGTTTGTCCTGAAACTGGACGTCCAGTGGGTGGTACTGCTGGTAATGGCGGAGGAGCTGGCCAAGATGGCTGCCTCCGTAATAAGGCTGAAATCAGACAAATGGATAAAAAATGTAGTAATAGAGGTATAATTATATTAATTCAATAATAGTGCAATAAATAATAGTGAATAAATAATAGTGCAATAGGAGATTAAATATGATAGTTAAAAAGGCAGAACATGTGATAACGGCTGTAAAGCCGAACCAATACCCGTCTACCGGTTATCCCGAAATAGCTTTTGTAGGCAGATCAAATGTAGGGAAATCATCAATCATAAATACCCTGGTGAACAGGAAAAGTCTTGCGCGTGTTGGCGGAACACCGGGAAAAACCAGACAGATTAACTTTTATAATGTAAACGATACTTTTTATCTGGTGGATTTGCCCGGGTATGGTTTTGCCAATGTTTCAAAGGAAATGAAAGCCTCATGGGAGAACATAATAGAAACATATTTGTACTCAAGGAAGGAGAACAATCTTAAACTGATAGTACTTCTTGTGGATATCAGGCATTCCCCAAGCAAGGATGATATTACCATGAATCAGTGGATCAGAGGCTTTGGACTGAATACCTTGATAATTGCCACAAAGGCCGACAAAATATCCAAATCGCAAATTAATTTGAGAATCAATGATATAAAGAAAGTATTGCAGTTGAGCAATACCGACAAAGTATTACCATTCTCCTCGGAAAAGCGTATTGGAATTGAAGCCGTATGGAGTGAAATAGATGAAAAGCTGAGGAAAGTACTGGAGGACAGCCTGAAGCTGAACGATGGGGCTGCTGAAGCTGAGATGGACGAATAGTTTTTTTGGAGCTGTGAATATGGAAAAATACAATTATAAAAATGAAGAAATAAAACTTAGAAAAAAGCTTAGAAATATGAGAATTATTTCGACTTCACTGCTGGGATTTATGACAGTTACTTTTCTAGTGATGAAACGGTATGAGGACAGAGGTCTTTTGTTCTCTTCCATCACTGCTTTTGCGGAGGCGTCAATGGTTGGAGCTCTGGCCGACTGGTTTGCGGTGGTTGCTCTTTTCAGGCATCCTCTTGGTTTAAGGATAATACCGCACACCGCCATCATTCAGAATAATAAACAGAGAATTGCAAAGGCGTTATCCAATTTTGTAATTTCAAATTTTTTTACTCCCGAGCTTATCAGGTCCAAACTTGATAATGTTGGATTATCTTCAAAGGTTTCGGAATATATTACTTCCAACAGGGAAAAATTATCCCGGGGGATAGCGGCCAGGCTTCCCGGTGTTATCAACCCGGTTGTGGATGACTCAAAACTTAAGCTGTATCTGACCGCTATGATCAACAAAAAGGTAGAGGAAATCAGGCTATACCCTGCTCTGGCTGCAATTATAGGCCCGGTTACCGAAGGAGGCTATCACAAGCCGCTGGTCAAGGCACTGCTCAATGCTACATATAAATATATCGAGGACAATAAGGAAAAAACACTGCTTGTGCTGGGCGGAATTAACAAGACACTTGCCATGCCTATCATAGGAGATATCATATACAAGAAGATACTTGACTATCTGGTGGAACAAATTGATGCGCTCGACAACGACGAGGATGCCGCCATAAACAAGCTCATTAATTCCGCACTTCCAAAGCTGCTGGAGGATATGCGCAATGATGAAGAACTGATAGAAAAAGGGGAACAGCTGAAAAACCGGCTGATCGAATCACCGGTTTTCAGCAGTCTGCTTGAGAGAATGGTTGAGGTTTTGTCCGAGTTTAAAAATTCGTTTTTGCAGGATGAGGAGAGGTTGGTTAAAAAAGTCGGCACTGTACTGGATATGGCCGTTAACGGTATAGAGTCAAATCCCGGCCTGAGAGGAAACATCAATACTGCTGTCATAGAGCTGGCAGGAGGAATGGTAGAGCTTTATGGCGATAAGGTGGGGTCACTCATATATGATACCATGGACAGCTGGGAAACCAGGGACATGGTTGATAAACTTGAGGTTCAGGTGGGTGCCGACCTCCAGTATATAAGAATAAACGGAACGGTTATAGGTGGCCTGGCAGGTCTGGCCATCCATCTGCTGACACAGTTTTTGTACTGATGGTATATCTATCCGATACATGTGCGGAGTTTTAAAAATAAATTTCCTTGTGATATAACAAAGGAGGGACAGGAGGAGTGATGGACAGATTTAAAACAACCAAAAAGGTTGCAGTGCTGGGCATTGCGGCAAATATATTCCTGCTTTCGATCAAGCTGGCTGCCGGTTTTCTGAGCAGGAGCCAGGCTATGATAGCAGATGGCTTCAACAGTGCGGGAGATGTTTTTGCGTCGGTTATGACTCTGGTCGGGAACAGTATTGCAAGCAGGCCGGAAGACAGTGACCATCCCTATGGGCATGGCAAGGCCGAATATATTTTCTCCATGATAATAAGCCTGTCCCTGATGTTCATATCCATTACCATATTCAGAAGTGCCCTGTCTTCAATAATCAATAAAGCCGCTTTTGAAACCTCGTGGTTTCTTATTACTGTGGCCATTGTTACCATAGCAGTAAAACTCTCGCTTTTTCTTTATACAAACCGTGTGGGAAAGGTGCTGGACAATTTATTGGTACTGGCAAACTCCGAAGACCACAGAAATGATGTGTTTGTAACAACGGGAACACTGCTTGGCATCTTAATGGGGTATTTCGGCTTTAACTGGGTGGATGGTGCTGTGGGTATAGGCATCTCTCTCTGGATATTTTATACCGGCATAAAAATATTCATCAGTTCCTTTAAGGTTTTAATGGATACCGACATTGACCCTGCTTTTAAAGCAAATACCTATGCGCTTGTGAAAGGCATCAGCGGTGTGGATCACATCGACAGTATAAATGCAAAGCCTGTGGGCGCAGGTTATATATTGCTTATAAAGGTGTCTGTAGACGGTGAAATGTCTGTAAACGAAAGTCACAAAATAGCCTCTGAGATCAAATTCAGGGTCAAGGATATCAAAGGTGTCAAGGACGCGGTAGTTCATATCAATCCCTGCTGATATCACTTTTTTTGTTGAACCATACTACATCACAGGTTCTTATATCGTAGCTGATATTATGTTAAATATGGAAAATAAAATTTTATTGTTTAGCTTCCTTGAGCAGGGGGTACATATATAAACGTTGCCGGAACGGCATTAGGAAGCTTAAGCTTAATTAAAATTTTAAATAATATTTACTTAATGGAGGATTTGTGACTATGAAGAAATTTGTCTGTTCAGTTTGTGGTTATGTTCATACAGGAGATGCGGCACCGGACAACTGTCCGCAGTGTAAGGCCCCAAAGGAAAAGTTCGTTGAGCAAACAGAAACTTCCGCAGCATGGGCTGATGAGCATAGAATAGGTGTTGCTGCCGGAGTGGATGCTGAAATTCTGGAAGGCTTGAGAGCCAACTTTATGGGTGAATGTACTGAAGTGGGTATGTATCTTGCCATGGCAAGACAGGCCGAGCGCGAAGGTTATCCCGAAATCGGCGCATTCTACAAGCTGGCTGCCTGGGAAGAGGCTGAACATGCTGCGAAATTTGCGGAATTGCTGGGTGAAGTAGTTCACGCCGATACAAAGAAGAACCTTCAGCTCAGAGCCGAAGCCGAAGCCGGGGCATGCAAAGGCAAAAAGGATCTTGCTGTAAGAGCAAAACAGTTGAATCTGGATGCCATACATGACACAGTTCACGAAATGTGCAAGGACGAAGCAAGGCACGGAGCGGGGTTCAAGGGACTTTTAGAGAGATATTTCAAGTAAAAAGTTAATATAAAATGATTCAATAAAATACAATTCTCAAAGTCGGAGAAACGTTGAATGATAAGGTTTATAGCCAAAGTTCACGAAACTGATATTGGGGGTTGTATTTTTTGTAGTTTTTGATATATTGGCATATATCAAATTTTGGTGGGAAAAGCATGGGAACTCAGGGGCTGTTTTGCTCTTTTCATTAATGGAAAGCAGAAAGAACGGCTAAGATTTATTTTAATGAAAGTTACGCGTTTTGAAACTTGTTCCGATTTAATCTTTGAAAACAAGGTATTATAGTTTATACTATAGATGAAGGTTAAAACATGGAGGATTACAAAATTGTCATATGCAGTACAATCAAAAGAAGGCATAGAGCTAAATCGTTTGTATCAAGAAGATTTGTCAGTACATGATTGGTATCGATTCGTTTTATCATTTCCACCACATTTAGTGCGAAAGTATTTGAATAAATTTAATATTTCTGATAATCAAACAGTATTAGATCCATTTTGCGGAACGGGCACAACACTTGTTGAATGTAAAAAGCTCGGTATACCTTCAATTGGAATCGAAGCAAATCCTATTGTTCAGCTAGCAGCAGCTGCAAAAACAGATTGGTCAATAAATGAAAAAGTATTAATTGACAATTCTTTAAAAACAGCAGCCTATGCTCAAGAAAAATTGAAATCGTTGGGGGACAGAATAAAAGTATTAGAGCCGGAAAAGAATAATTTACTTATTAAAAATTCTATTAGTGCAGCCCCTTTACATAAAACATTAGTTTTAATTGAAGAATTGCAAGAACATCGGTGTGATGAAGTATTCAACCACCAAACCATTGCTTTAGCCAAACAAATCGTTTATTCTTATAGTAATTTGCATTTTGGACCGGAAGTTGGAGTAAGCAGGAATAAAAAGATTGATGTGCCGGTAATAGAAAATTGGATCAACGGGGTTTATTCTATTGCAAAAGATATAGAAGAATACAAGAAGTTAACTCATGTTGAAGCTAGAGTCCATTTAGCTGACTCAAGAAATATAGTATCATGTATTTCGGATAATAGTATTGATGCTGTAATAACTTCGCCACCATATCCTAATGAAAAGGACTATACTCGGACAACTCGTTTAGAATCCGTACTCCTTGGATTTATTAATAATAAACACGATTTAAGACAATGTAAGGAAAATTTACTAAGATCAAACACAAGAAATGTTTACATTACTGATAATGATGAAACATGGATTAAGAATAATTTAAAAGTTATTGAGTTATCGAAGGCTATTGAAAATAAGAGAATTGAACTAGGAAAAACATCTGGATTTGAGAAGTATTATCATCGGGTAGTAGAACTATACTTTGGAGGAATTGCTAAACACCTTGCTCAATTAAGAATAAAATTACGTCCAGGCGCAAAGCTAGCATATGTTGTAGGAGATCAAGCTTCATATTTTAGGGTTTTAATAAAAACTGGTGAAATAATTGCGGATATCGCTTCCGATCTGGGATATAACATAGAAAGTATAGATTTATTTAGAACAAGATTTTCCTCATCTACTGGTGATTATATAAATGAAAATGTTGTGGTTATGAATTGGCAAGGTTAATTTGCAGGAGGCATTAATTATGCAAAATAGGTACAGCAAATTAGTTGAGACTATTTTCTTAAAAAATTACATAAAAGGATCTGAAAGAGTAGACTTTAAAAGAGTTGACTTTGAAACAACATCACAAGAATTAGGGATAACATTGCCTAAAAATTTGGGAGATATAATATATTCATTTAAATACCGAACAGCCTTACCGGATAGCATAACAAAGTTAGCACCTGGAGGCAAGGAATGGGTTATTAAGAATGTTGGAAGATCAGAATACTCTTTTGTAGCTACAACGGTGTCTAGAATAATTCCAGATCCAATGCTCATAACCATTAAAATTCCTGATGCTACTCCAGGAATAGTTCAGAAATTTGCTCTTTCTGACGAACAGGCATTATTAACCAAATTAAGGTATAATAGGTTATTAGATATTTTTACAGGTGTTACTTGTTATTCCTTGCAAAACCATTTAAGAACGACAGTTCCAGGTGTTGGACAGGTTGAGACAGATGAGATATATGTGGGAATTGACTCAAAAGGTCGTCAATATGTATTTCCACTTCAGGCAAAAGGTGGAACAGATGAACTAGGAGCTGTTCAAATAGAACAGGATATTCTTCTGTGTAGATGTAAATACCCGGATCTAATTTGCCGAGCTATTGCAGCGCAATTCATGAGTAATGATACAATCGCCATATTTGAGTTCCAAATAGAGAATGATGAAGTAAAAAAGGTCTGCGAAAAACATTATATGCTAGCTAAATCAAGCGATATTTCAATTGAGGAGATTATAGAATATAATAACAGATGAGTATCGTTGTGTATTTACTTTTAGAAAAAAATCCTTGTGTGTGGGAAAATATTTTTAGTGGTAAATCAGTGGGAAATTTGTACTATTTACGAAATCTGAGTTGGTGAAACCGTGAAATAAAGCTGTTAATCCGTTGGAAGTTTCATGACAAAGCACGGCACGGCGCGGGGTTCAAGGGACTTTTAGAGAGATATTTCAAGTAAAAAGTTAATAAAAAATGATTCAATAAAATACAATTCTCAATTTCAGGTAAGCGTTGAATATTAAGGCTTGAAGCCGATGTTCACCAGACTGATATTGGGGGTTGTATTTTTTTGGAGTATAGGAATTTATAAGTCTTGGAACAGTGATGAGGTACTTATAATACTGCGTTTGAATGTGTACACAAGAAAATTTGCGTAGTATGGGCAGAGTACCTAAGCGGGCGTGAAGCGGATTTGCGAAGCAAATTTCTTTTTATATTATATCGACATTTAAAAGTTAAGGAAAACTTAAATATGCCGTTAGAAAGACATATTTAAATACTTATTGTCAATTTTGGATTGGTTTATATTTTTACGGTGTAAAATAAAATTACTACTCAATTAATCTGCTTTTTAAAGTGATATCCTATTATAATTTTCAAATTTGTTAAAAGAAAAATAAATAACTTCTATAATGAATTGTTTCAAATATTTTATAAGGTGTAAATCAATTTAACACTAATCAAAAGGATGAGGTGATTGGATATGAAATATGCAAGACTGGGAAAGACGGAATTTAATGTATCAATTTTAACCTTTGGATGCATGGAACTGGGAGGAGGCCCCTGGGAGGTCAACAGTGACGAGGACAACATAAAAGTGCTTCAAAAGGCTTTTGAGAAAGGCATAACAACCTTTGATACTGCAGAAATGTATGGTAGCGGGCATTCTGAGGAGGTTCTTGGTAAAGCCCTGGAAGGAAAAAGAAAGGAATGTATTTTTGCGACAAAGGTCAATAAGGAACATTTATGGCCTGCAGATATCAGAAGGTCGGTGGAGGCCAGTTTAAAAAGGCTGAGGACGGATTATGTGGACATATACTATGTTCATTGGCCCAGTTATGAAATACCCATAGAGGAAACTATGTCGGAATTCAATAAGCTTAAGGACGAGGGCATAATCAGGGCTATAGGGGTCTCGAATTTTTCGTTGAAACAGCTGCAGGAGGCTATGAAGTTTGCACGTATAGATTTAATACAACCGGAATACAATCTGCTGCAAAGAGATATTGAAAACGGCATAATGCAGTATTGCTGCGAGAACTCCATCAGCGTCTGCGGCTATAATTCAATTGCAAAGGGTATTTTAACAGGTAAATTTCATCTGGGCGGAGCTGTAATCACGGATGACGATTTCAGAAGAAAAAAAAGACTTTTCCTGCCCGAGCATCTTGAAAAGGAATGGGATATTATTCATTTATTAAAAGAAATAGCTGATTCGAAAGGCTGCAGCCTTTCACAAGTGGCTATAAGCTGGCTGTTTTACCAGAAAGGCTTTACTTCGGCAATTGTGGGAACCCAAAGCGAAAAGCACCTGGAGGATAACATAAAGGCTGTTGAAATAGAACTTTCAAAGAGTGAAATTGAGAGGCTGGGAAAAGTAAGCTTGAGAATCATTAATGGCCTGTAGGCGGATTATATTTGGCGGAGAATTAAGTTTTTCTTAAATTGAACCGGATATTTCCGGTGTTATCGTATAGTTTATTAATTTTGTGAGATTTAAACAAATTTCATATAGAATACTATTAACGAATAGTGCATAAAGCACAAAAATGTTAATCAATTGTATTTAATATGGTTTCATCAATAGATGATAAGAGTATCCGGAGCTTTTAAAAAATCGTGTTGATGTGTCCTATTAAAATAACACAAAGGAGGAATATAAAAGTGTCAAAAAATTTTAAAGGATTTGTCTTCAGGTTTCTCCCAATAAGTATGGCGATAGCTCTTATGTTGTCTGCATGCGGAGGTTCCGGTGAAACAGCCGGGGAATCAAACCCTTCTTCAGCGTCCCAGCCGCAAACGGCAGCTTCAGCGGATGGGAAAGACCCGAATGATATTGTTGAGATTAATATACTTGCACCACTGTTTACTGATCCACCGGATATGAATAATGAATTCTGGACTGAATACCAGAGACTGACTCGAAGCAAGCTG
Source organism: Ruminiclostridium cellobioparum subsp. termitidis CT1112 (assembly GCF_000350485.1). Taxonomy (GTDB): domain Bacteria; phylum Bacillota; class Clostridia; order Acetivibrionales; family DSM-1351; genus Ruminiclostridium; species Ruminiclostridium termitidis. Next base: position 9,453 of record NZ_AORV01000045.1, on the reverse strand, counting down.
AATGTCGAATGGGTAAATTCCGGTGATTTCCATACTGCTTTTAATCTGAGAGTGGCATCGGGAGATGTACCTGAGGTTTCAGGAGTTCCTGACATCAGAAGCCTGCAGCTCCTTAACGCAATTGATAACGGCGTATTTTGGGATATTACCGAACCTCTGGGCGATTTTAGCAAATACCCCAATTTAAAAAACAATGTAGCAGCCAACTGTTATTCCTATTTATCCGTTAAAGGCAAAATATATGCACTTCCACGTTCACGTACAAGAATTGACCTTGGTGTGAACATCAGAAAGGATTGGCTGGATAAACTGGGAATTCCGCTTCCTACAAATACTACAGAATTTGCAGATGCTCTTGAAAAAATAGTGAAATCCGATGCTGACGGAAATGGTAAGGTAGACACTGTAGGCCTTATTGCAACCGGTGCACTCCCAGGCTCACTGCAGGTGGCTTTTGGCGCACTGACACCTCAGTACAATGATGACGGCGGACAATACTATCCTTGTTTAACCGATGGCTGGATTGATTATGTGGAATATTGCAGAGATCTGTACAGCAGAGGCGTAATTGACAAGGAATATATGAATGCCAAGTATGAAGATGGTATGAACATGTATACCTCAAACAGGGCGGCTGCATATGTTATGAGCATCTGGAACATATGGGAACAGGAGCAGGGATCTGCGAAGGTTCAGAAGGATCCTGTACCGGAGATTGTTTCACTTAAACTCACAGGTCCGAAGGGGGATACAGGTATTCAGCTTAACACAGGTGTTTCGGGCGGATATTACATAAGCAAGAAGGTGTCCGAAGAAAAGATGCTCAGGATCCTTCAGTACATGGAGGATGCAACATCCCAGGAAGTAACCGATTTGGCATACTATGGAATAAAAGGCGTACATCATGATGTTGTTGATGGTACTCCGGTTCTTAATAAATTAGGTATCGCCCAGATAAATACTTCAAGTAAATGCGTTGGCCCGCTTGCATATATGAAATATGGCAAGGTTGACAGTGCCGCCGGTTCAAAAGAATATAACGAAGCCAGACGTAAGTCGGTTGAGGGTTACGAAGAGGTTGGTAAGGTAGACTTATGGGGTAATGGCACGTTGGTTTCTGAAACCTGGCAAAAGGTATGGCCGAAGTATGAAAATACATTCAAGGCAAACGAAACAAAAACTGTTGCTGGAAGAATGTCAATGGATGAATTCAGGGCATATGTCGAATCATTGAGAAATGACCCCGCACTCAAGCCGGCATTCAAAGAATTTGCAGCAGCTTATGAGGATTTTAACAGCACGTTGAAAAAATAGCACTTAAAATGTATTCAGGTTTTTGCGAAACAGGAGGTTTCATGGCCTTCTGTTTCGCAAAATATTATCAGGAAGTTGTTATAGCCCGTGTAGGTTAATTGTTATTTAAAGGAGATGTGTAGCTTGAACGAAATAACGGGAGTAAAAAATAAAAACCAAAATGCAGTTTCATCCCAAAAGGCTAAGAAGACATGGGCAGCAGTAAAGCAGCATAAGTTTCTATACTTACTTGCGGCACCCGCTTTAATATATTTTGCAATTTTTAAGTTCGGCCCCATGTGGGGGCTTCTGATGGCATTCAAGGACTATAGCCCGTATAAAGGCATATTCGGCAGCCCCTGGATAGGGGTTAAGCTGTTTCAGGATTTGTTCAAGGATCCATTCTTTTTCTATATGCTCCGCAATACGGTAGCAATAGCAATGCTAAAATTATTCTTTTATTTCCCAGTTCCCATATTTCTGGCCATCATGCTCAATGAAGTCAGACATAATACTTACAGAAAGTTAGTACAAACAGTGGTATATTTTCCACACTTCCTTTCGTGGGTTATAACAGCCAGTCTGACCGTCTTTGCATTGTCTGCCAATATGGGTTTTGTAAATAAGATTTTAGCATCAATGGGTAAAGAGCAGATACTTTTTCTGGTAGACCCCAATTATTTCTGGCCAATAGTTCTTATTCAGTCTATCTGGAAGGAAGCCGGCTGGGGAACAATCATTTTTATGGCTGCACTTGTGAGCATAGATCTGCAGCTTTATGAAGCAGCTCTGATTGATGGAGCTACACGTCTGCAGCGTATTTGGCATGTGACTCTTCCCGGGTTGCTCCCTACAATCGTTGTACTTTTAATTCTCAGGCTTGGTCAGATATTTGATGTTGGATTTGAGCAAATCCTCTTAATGCAAAATTCTCTGGTACGGGATGTATCTGAAATTTTTGACACATATTCGTACAGCCAGGGTATATTGCAGGGGCAGTACAGCCTGGGTGCGGCGGTTGGATTTTTTAAGAGCTGTATCGGCTTGATCTTCCTGACCACTTCAAATTATCTTGTAAAGAAGTCAGGAAATGAGGGTATCTTTTAATAATTGTTTTAGGGGGAGATTAGTATGATCAATAAATTCTCATGGGGAGATGCAATAAATTATATCATACTCGGAATTATCAGCATAATCTGCTTGGTACCGATTTTCTATGTTTTCAGTGTTTCCTTTACAGACCCAAGCGTATTTATACCTTTGGAATTTAAATTGATCCCGGAGAAGTTTTCGCTGGATTCTTATTTTTATATTGCAAATACAAGCTCATTTAAGTCAGCGCTGTCAAATTCAGTAATTGTAACAATTGCGGGTACCATTATAAATATTTTTGTAACCTTTACCGGAGCCTATGGGCTTTCAAAAACCAGCCTCCCGGGAGGAAAAATATTTTTGGCGCTCATTACCTTTACCCTTGTATTCAGTGCCGGAATGGTTCCAAATTACATACTTGTAAAAGGGATGCATTTAATAAATACCTACTGGGCAATTATTCTTCCGGTTATGACAAATGCATGGAGTTTTCTTGTGGTGCGCAGCTTTATGGTTGCAATACCTAACGAGATAGAGGAAGCCGCAAAAATAGATGGCTGCAACGATATATCACTATTCGTGCGTATTATTATACCTTTGTCCCTGCCTGCGGTTGCCACATTCGTATTGTTTTTTGCCGTTGATCACTGGAACTCTTTTTTCAATACCATGTTGTATATAACCAATACAAAAATGTGGACACTTCCACTATTAATAAAAAGTATGATTATGGATTCCGGTGCTACATCAGGATCTGCGGCGGCAGGAATAGCAGCGGATCAGCAAAATGTACCTGTTGAGACGGTAAAGATGGCTGCTATTGTTTTGTCAATGCTTCCTATCGTAGTGTTGTATCCATTTCTTCAAAAATATTTTGTCAAGGGTGTCATGATTGGTGCCGTAAAGGGATAAAAGCTACACTGGATCACAAGGAAAAATGTGCTTATAACCTAATAAAGCCGGTTGTTTTAGCCGTCCGGGAATGATAGAATCGACTGATTATATATACTAAAAAATTCCGGATATATATGAGGGATACTATATGAAGCTTGGGGATATGATTCAGGAAATAAGACAGGATAAAGGTCTTTATCAGAAGGATTTGGCAAAAATACTTAATGTTTCGGTAGCTACCATTTCACATTATGAATCGGGTATAAATATGCCGGATATTGAAACGATTTGCCTGTTGGGGGATTACTTCGGAGTTTCGGTAGACTATATTTTGGGACGAACAGCATTAAAAATGGATTGGAATACATTTAAAAGGTCGGTAAAGCTTCCTGATGGAACAACCACAACCGTAGACAAGGTAATGACAGCATTTCTAAAGCTGTCGGATGAAAGTCAAACTGAAATAATAAAATTGATGGAACTGTATAAGTTGAAAGATGACAAAAGACATATAAAACTTAAAAAGCAGTCGAAAAAAATTTCTGCATTATAACATGAACTTTCACAACGAGATGGGATCGGAGGTTTTGACATGGTATATACCATAGAAAATATAAAACATGTACTTAATTTATCAGCAGATATACTAATAAATTCGAAAGAAAGACTGACACAGCTTGATAGTAATGCTGGAGACGGAGACCTCGGGATTTCAATGGAGAAAGGGGCTTTAGCGCTGAAGGCTGAGGTCTCTGCATATACGGGAGAGGATATCGGAGAGCTGTTCATAAGATGTGGGATGGCATTTAACAGGGTAGCCCCTTCAACAATGGGGACATTGTTAAGCGGTTCAATTATGGCACTGGGAAGAAAGCATAGAGGAAGCAAGGAAATAGATGATAATGCTGCAATTCAAGCTCCGAGAATAATGGCCGAAGCTATAATGAATTTAGGCAAAGGCCGGCCGGGAGATAAAACCATACTTGATGCATTGATACCTTTGGCTGAAGCCATTGAAAGTTCTTTTGAGTCAACTCCCGATATCAGGCTCGCCATGAAAACAGCGGCATATGCAGCTGAAAAGGCCGCAAATGAGACAAGGGGGATGCTTGCAAGAGTGGGCAGGACCAAATGGATAGCAGAACGCACAAAGGATCATCCTGATGGTGGAGCAGTTCTTTGTTCCATAATTGCACAGGCTTTGGCAAGTGTCAATTAACAAATATGAGACTTTGTGAAATTGATATGCATATATAATTATCGATTAGAGGGTGATCTTATTATGGATAAAGACTCCGGCGGGAATTCCGGAATAGTATTTGACATAGATCATTATGCGGTGCATGACGGGCCCGGAATAAGAACATGTATTTTTTTGAAAGGTTGCTTTTTATCCTGTTTATGGTGTCATTCTCCTGAATCCCAGTCCATAAAACCTCAGTTGCTTTATTCAAGCTCAAGATGTACACATTGTGGGGCATGTACCACTGTATGTCCCGAGGATTTGCACAGTATGGACTCAAATGGGCACAAATTCAAAAGAGAAGGGTGTATAACCTGCGGCAGATGTGCCGAGGTATGCCCGACAGGTGCGTTATTTATCTGCGGGACGCGTATGACTCTTGACGAAGTTGTAAATGAAGCTCTTGAAGATATGGCTTTTTATAAAAACAGCGGCGGAGGGGTGACACTGACCGGAGGGGAAGTGCTTTGCCAGCCTGCTTTTACACTACGGATACTGCAAGCGCTCAAAAAAGAAGAGGTACATACCATTGTGGAAACATCGGGCTACGGGAATAAGCGGGATCTTATTGATTTAGTTCCCTATACGGATATATTCTATTTTGATTATAAGCTTGGGAAAAAAGAATTATTTAAAAAATATACCGGCGGTGATTGGGACGTTGTACTGGAAAATCTTAAGGCCCTCAGGGAAAAGACCCGAAGTATAGTGCTGCGTATACCACTGATACCCGGTATTACAGATAGTGTTGAAAATATTAACTCAGCGTATGAGATTGCAAATAAACTTAAAATAGGAGTAGTTCATTTATTGCCGTATAATTCATCGGCAGATGCTAAATATGACTGGTGCGGCATGAACTATTCACTTGGCAAACTTAGTGCCAGACCCGGACTGTATGAAGAATTGCTGAATATGGCACCTAAAGATATTAAGGTTAGTGTGGTAAGGTAAAAATTGACAGGATAAAGCCCGGAAAAAATTTGTGTAGAAGGGATTTGATTTTATGAAATTATCAGATTTCAACCTGATGGAGTATTCTGAAAGTATAGTGAAAAGCACTCCTTCAGCACGTGTAGTTGAGTTAATATCTGATGTGCGTGAGAATATGCACCTGAGCAAAAAACAATTTGCTGAAGAAGGCTGTGTATTAAACGAAGAGACTTCAGATCTGCCGCTTATAGTGCGTAAAGCCATGTCTGAAAGGCTAAAGCTGTCTACTGCACCTGTGGGTATCTGGGAAAAACAGCTTTTTGCCGGCTGCTATTCATTTAAGGATGAATGCCTGACAAACTCAAATGTTTTACCGGTATTTGCACGTGAGGAGGAAATTCAGGAAGGTAAAAAATACGGGTTTGGGATATATTCAATGTTTGGGCATATATCACCGGACTATCCGCGTTTATTGAAACTCGGTACCTCCGGCATAAGAGAAATGGCTGTGGAAAAGCTTGCGGGTGATTTGACGCAGAAGAGCAGGGACTTCCTGACGGCAGCCATCATATCGCTTGAGGGTCTTGAAAGCTTTGCAAAACGCAACTCGGACCGGCTGTTTGAAAAAGCTGAAACTACTAAAGACAATAAACGTAGAAAAGAACTGTTAAATGCTGCAAATGCATTAAAAAACAGTCCGCTTTATCCGGCACGGACATATTTTGAGGCATGCCAGGCAACCTGGCTTTTACATCTTGCCTTTCAGCTGACAGACAACCATCTGGCGCTGGGCAGGCCGGACCAGTTCCTGTATCCCTTTCTTAAAGAAGATCTTGAGGCCGGGAGGACCACAATTGACGAAGCACAGGAGCTTACAGACTGCTTCATGCTGAAATTTAACGAACGTGCATTGAATAATCAGACAAATGCACAGATGAAGGATATGGAACGTGAGCAGGAGGAGCATGAAAAGAAATGGCTCAACCGGAAAATCACTGATATAGGCCAACAGCGTTATAACATACGGGATACAATTGATGCTACAAACCACTGGAACCAGAACGTAGTAATTGGAGGACTTATACCGGCGGATGGCAGTGATGCAACCAATCTGTTATCCGTAATGATTCTTGAATCCTATCACCGTATAAGAATGACAAATCCGGTGCTTACAGTGAGAGTTCACAGGAATTCTCCCCAATGGTTTTTAAGACAGGTGGCCGAGACTCTGAAAACTGGGGGAGGCTTGCCTGCCATTTATAATGATGAGACTATAATCAAGGCGTTTACAAAATTCGGAATAGACGAAAAGGAAGCTCGGGATTATGCTAACAACGGCTGCTGGGAGGCATTGCTTCCGGGTAAAACCGACTTCTATTTTATAAAGCTGAACGCATTAAAATGTCTGGAATGGACTTTGAACCGGGGCGTGTGCCATATTGACGGCAAGCGGGAGGTTCCTGACCAGGGAGATCCCGCAAGCTTTGAATCCTTTGAAGTGATTTTTGAAAAAACAATGGAAAATATACGGCTGGTAGCCGAAGAATCCGCAAAACATATGCTGCATACCCATCCGCACCGTTCTTCCATTGCGCCTGTACCGCTGCTGTCCGCTCTGCTGGACGGACCGGTGGAAAAAGGTCTTGATATGACTGATATGGGAGCACGTCTGGTTGTAGGTGGTGTTGTAGCAGAGGGATTGAGCCATTTGATCGACTCCCTTTGCGCAATACAAAAAGTAGCATTCGAAGAAAAGAAATATTCCATAGGAGAATTGGCAGCTGCAATTGATAATGACTTTGAGGGGTATCAGTTGCTTCACACCCTTGTGTCCAATTCTCCAAAATACGGAACCAACAATCAGATAGCCGATGCTATGGGCCGTAAAGTAATAGACAGGTTTGCAGAGATCATGCAGCAAATTGACGGGAAGTATGAGGAAATAAAATTTATGCCCGGCGTAGGAACCTTCTCCTGGTACATAGCAATTGGTGAAGGTACGGGGGCAAGTGCCGACGGCAGACTTTCAGGTAGGCCTGTGGCAAGCAACTTTTCTCCGTCTGCCGGTGCAATGACCAAAGGTATTACGGCAGCCATAAATTCTTTTTGCCGGATGGGCCTTGAGGGCTTACCACTGGGATCTCCTCTTGACCTGGGAATGGCTGAGCGTTATGTTGCAGGAGAGGAAGGTGTGAACCGACTTATAGGGTTGATAAAAACCTTTGTTGAATTGGGCGGCAATATGCTGACAATTAGCGTTGCCGACACCGAAACACTGCTCAAGGCTCAAAAAAATCCGGAGGATTATAAAGACCTCAGGGTTCGTATGGGAGGATGGTCAGCATATTTTACAATGCTTTCAAAAGAGCAGCAGGAGCATCATATCAAAAAGAGCGAGGGCGGCATTTTTTAGAGTAGCAAATTTCTTGATAACAAGTCCATAAAGGGAGGGCTAATACATGAGTGAAATAAAGATCTTAAAATACTACGCAGGCGGACAATGGATAGAATCTAAAAGTGAAAAGTATATGGATGTATTTGATCCGAGTACAGGGATGGTAATTGCCAAAACTCCCTGCTGTACTGCAGATGAAGTTAATGACGCCATAGCGGCTGCGGCCAAGGCATATCCTGGCTGGTCTACTATTCCGCCAATAAAGCGGGCGGCAGTATTTTTCAAACTGCGCCGGCTTATTGAGGAAAACTTTGATAAGCTTACGGAAACTGTGGCAAGAGAAAACGGCAAGGCCTGGGAAGAGGCGCAGGGAGATGTGCTTAAGGCGAAGGAAGCAACAGAGCTGGCATGCGGTATACCGAACCTGCTTGTTGGAGAAGCTCTGAGAGATGCGTCCAAAGGTTTTGATACAGTGCTTTATAGAGAACCGTTAGGGGTTTTTGCCGGAATAGCTCCTTTTAATTTTCCTGCGATGATACCTATGGGATGGATGGCACCCATATGCATTGCATGCGGAAATACAATAGTAATCAAAGCAGCCAGTTTTACACCCATGACAGCCATGCTGTTTGCAGATTTATACAAACAGGCCGGATTGCCGGATGGAGTACTTAATATTGTAACCTGCAGCAGGAATGAGGCGGAATTGCTGTTAACACATCCCGAAATTAAAGGAGTATCCTTTGTAGGGTCTACATCGGTGGGCTTAAATGTGTACAGGAAGGCAGCAGCAAGCGGTAAGCGCGTACAGGCACTTTGCGAGGCTAAAAATCATGCTCTTGTTTTGGAGGATGCTCCAATAGAAAGAACTGCACGCGGAATTATAAATGCCGCCTTCGGGTGTGCGGGTGAGCGCTGTATGGCACTGCCTGTGGTGGTTGCACAGGAAAGCATTGCGGATGAACTGGCAGGGTGGCTTGTAAAATTGGCCAAAGAAATAAAGGTTGGTCCGGCATACGACAAAGCCTCCGGAATGGGTCCCGTAATAAATGCGGGGCATAAGAAGTTTGTTAGCGGATGGATAGATAAAGGTGTTGCCGAAGGGGCAAAGCTGGTGCTCGATGGGCGTAATTATACTGTATCCGGATATGAGGAGGGCTTCTACATAGGACCTACAATATTCGACCATGTAACTCCTGAAATGACCATCGGGGATAATGAAGTATTCGGACCGGTATTATGCATCAAAAGGGTAAAGGATTTTGAAGAAGGAATCAGGCTCATGAATAATAACAAGTTCGCAAACGGCTCTGTAATATTCACTCAAAACGGATACTACAGCCGGGAATTTGCAAGAAGGACTGACGGAGGCATGGTAGGTATAAATGTGGGTATACCTGTTCCGGTAGGACTGTTCCCGTTTTCAGGGCATAAGGATTCGTTCTTTGGAGACCTGCATGTTTTGGGAAAAGACGGGGTAAAATTTTTTACCGAGACAAAGTGTGTGACAACCCGCTGGTTTGACCAGGACGAATTAAAGGCTGAAAAAGTTAATACCTGGGATGGAATGATATAATTCATTACAGTTTTGTGGCCGCTAAGC
>NZ_AORV01000044.1 GCF_000350485.1 Ruminiclostridium cellobioparum subsp. termitidis CT1112 | reverse complement strand
ACGGGGAGAGTCTTGAAAAAGTAAGGCAGGCTCTGACCTCGGATATCTCCGTCGACATGCGCCTGGAGAAAAAAGGAAACGGAATAGGACTTAAAAATGTAAATGAAAGAATCAAATTATTTTATGGAAACAAATATGGCATAGAGATAACAAGCATTAAGGGCTCATTTACAAAATTGACCATCAGATTGCCGGGAGTGTCACAGGGTTAACACCGGGTTTCACCTGTGGCTGGAGCTTCACATTTACTGCAGTTGTACTACCTGCAATCGTATGTTGTAGCAGTAATCAACAAATGCCGGTAAAAAAGGTGCAATTTTTTTGTATAAAACAACCAAAAAAAACGAACCAAATCTAAAACCGCTTACCTGTTTATATTCATCCGCTTACACTATAATAAAATTACAAGGTCAATTATCATCTCAAAATAAAATGCTTGAAAGCACATGTTTGTCTGGAAGGCGAAGGCTTCAAACATAATTGACTTTATGATGGTCAGCCACACAAATACTGTTCATTTATCGTACTGCTACTCTCAAAAAACGAGGAAGGTGTGTGTTTATCTTGTCCAATATGCCTGTCGCACAAAAAAGAAACCTGGGAACAAAGAGATCGGGTGTTTTAGGTCTGATCTCCCGAATATGGGCGCAAAGGGATTTACAGGCCATGGCAATCCCTGGCGTAATCTGGATGATAATTTTTAATTTCATTCCGATGTATTTTATCATAATCGCTTTTATGCGGTACAATGTTGCAAAAGGAGTGCTGGGTTCCAAATGGGTAGGCTTTAAGAATTTTACCGAATTCTTTGCAGATGACCGTTTCTGGCTGGTTATGAAGGATACCTTCGGTCTTAACCTCTTAAGGTTGATAATTGGATTCCCCATACCGATACTATTTGCAATTCTCTTAAATGAGCTGTTATCTACCAGGTTCAAAAGATTTGTTCAGACAGTTTCATATCTTCCGCACTTTTTATCCTGGATAATAGTAGGCGGTATAATGTACAACTGGTTATCGGATTCGGGTCTGATAACTACACTTTTAGTTCATGTGGGATTATTGAAGGAGCCCATCCATCTTATCGGAACGCCGCAGTATTTCTGGGGAATACTGATAACCTCCGAGACGTGGAAGGAAATCGGCTGGAACGCGATTATTTACATAGCGGCCATATCGGGCATCGATCCAAGCCTGTTTGAGGCAGCTGTTATTGATGGTGCAGGAAGACTGCGAAGGGTATGGAATGTCATTCTGCCTTCAATAAAAGGAACCATAGCAGTTCTGCTTGTATTAAATATAGGAAACCTCCTGGGGTCCAATTTTGAACAGCTGTTTGTATTCTATAAGCCTGTTCTATACGATGTTATTGACGTTATAGATATCTATGCCTATCGTCTGGGTATTGAAAACGGCAGATTATCATACGCAACGGCAGTAGGTTTATTCAGATCGATATTTGCATTCATCCTTTTGTATACTGCAAATAAGGCATCAAAGAAACTTACAGACACGTCTTTGGTTTAACGGGAGGGATGCATATGAGTAAAATGAAAACGTCCATCGGATCTAAAGTATTTGATACATTAAATATATTATTTATGTTATTGGTTTGTTTCTGTGCCCTGTATCCCATCTGGTATGTTTTGATACATTCCCTGAACAACGGGTTTGATTCGGCCCAGGGAGGACTTTACTGGTGGCCCCGCAAGTTTACATGGGATAACTACAAGGAAGTTTTCAGAAACAATGAAATTATTACTGCATTTTTCATTACCATTGCCAGAACTCTGGTAGGAACAGCCACACATGTATTCTTTACGGCAATGGTGGCATATTCCTTTATGAAAAAGGAACTGATCGGAAGAAAAGTTTATATGAATATGGGGCTTGTAACAATGTTTTTCTCGGGAGGACTCATACCTACCTTTATAGTTATCAAGACCCTTGGCATGTTTGATAATTTTATAGTATATATAATTCCTGTAATGTTCAGCTTCTTTGACCTGATAATTTTCCAGGCCTTCTTCAGAACCATTCCGGAAGCCCTGGAGGAATCGGCAAAAATGGACGGAGCAAATTACTTCACTGTTTTTACCAGGGTAGTACTTCCTCTGTCAAAAGCCGTTATAGCAACTATTCTTTTGTTTAACGGGGTATTTAACTGGAATGATTATTTCATGGGAATCATATACACAAACAAGCAGGCGCTTCATCCCATACAGACCTATCTGTACAAAATAATCATGACCTCGGATTCCGCCAAGACATCCCTTATGGCAGGTTCGGTAAGCCAGACAAACTTTACGTCCACATCGCTTCAAATGGCTACAATGATTATTACTACAATCCCTATCGTATGTATATACCCTTTCCTGCAAAAGCACTTTGTAAAAGGTATGCTCATAGGATCGGTAAAAGAATGAGCAATATTCAATTTCTACTGATTATAAATGCTTAAGCGCGCTGCTTGAGTATTATATAAAACACATAATTAACAGGAGGGAATAGTATGAAAAAGATTAAAATTGCTAAGTTACTGTGCCTTGTACTGGCATTGACTATGGCAGTTACATTGCTGGCAGCATGCGGCGGCAGCCAGCCCACCGGCAGCAGTGATACTTCAAAGGCTTCGGACACTGCAGCGGTATCTACCGGTGCGGCTGAAAGTACAACAGCAGCCGAAGAAGAACCAGGCTGGAAAAAGGATACGTCCCCAATGCAATTGGATTGGTATGTCAACGAAACCTGGTTTGACAATCCAAAAGGAAATCTTGCTCATGAACTGATTAAGGAGCAGACAGGCATTGACATCAACTTTATAGTGCCTGTTGGAAATGCAGGACAGAAGCTGAATACCATGATAGCATCAAATTCACTGCCTGATATGGTAACGCTGGGATGGTACGAACAGCAGGTTCCCCAGTTGTCCACCGACGCATATACATATCCGTTAAATGAGCTGGCAGACAAATACGATCCGTATTTCTGGAAGGTTGCGGCCCCCGATATCGTCAACTGGTACAAGGACAAGGACGGAAATCTTTTCGGATATCCCTGCAACGGCAATACACCTGACGATAATACCAAATATAATGTTATCTCAAATAGATCCTTCCTCGTTAGAAAGGATATCTATGAAGCAATAGGCAAGCCTGATATGAGAACTCCCGACGGATTCCTCAATGCGCTCAAGGCTGCAAAGGAGAAGTTCCCGAAGGTTGACAACGGCCAGTCTTTAATACCGTTCAGCGGAACCTATTTCACATCGATAGGCAACAATTCCTATGAGGATATCCTGCTTGAATACCTTGCCATTCCCAGAGAAATAGACGGAAAGTTCTATGATACCAGATGCGGTAATCCTCATCCGGAATATATCAGCTGGCTCAAGACCTTCAGAAAAGCTCATGAAATGGGTATGATGCCTACAGATGTATTTGTTGACGACAGAACAAAAATCGAGGAAAAAATCCAGCAGGGCAGATACTTTGCACTGTTCTATCAGTGGAAGGACGCCATGATACCGCTGGGGCAGCTGTATACCAACAAACCGGAGGAAACTTATATTTCTGTTGACGGACCTGCAAACAGCAAGCTGGATCCTCCTATGCTCAGCACAACCGGTTATTCAGGCTGGGAGCTCACTATGATCACAAAGAACTGTAAGAATCCTGACAGAGCTATCAAGTTCATGTCATGGGGCATGAGTGAGGACGGACAGAAAGCCCTTTACCTTGGAAGAGAAGGCGAGACTTATGATATGGTTGACAATAAGCCTGTTATAAAGCCTGAAATAAACAAGATGAAGAACTCCGACATGGCTACTTTCAAGAAGAAGTACAACACCTACGGTGAAATCTGGATGTTCAATTCTTCAATGATGAATCTCTGGGAGCCGGATCCGGGCCAGCCTTTCGACCAGTATCGTGAATGGGCAAAAGGAAAGAGCTCACACTATGGCGTATATGACAACAACAGACCTGTTGCAGACAGCGATGAAGGAGAAATTCTTGCAAAGGCTGAAAACAAATGGGGAGAAATTCTTCCCAAGCTGTTGATGGCTAAATCCGACGAAGAATTTGACAAACTTTGGAAAGACTATGAAGATTACAAGACTTCGGTAGATTACCAGAAGGCTCTTGATTATCAGAGAACAAAAGTTGCCGAGAACAAAGCAAAAGTTGGAGCGAAATAAAATTAGTTTAACCAATAATTTTCAAATAGGAACGGGCTTGCAGAAAAATTCTGCAAGCTCATTTTTTTCGTTAATAATGCAAAAATTCGCTGCATTATCAAAAAATACGGCTGTAAACACAGGTAATCATTTCATTTTGCCAATTATCTTTACGTCGTATATAAGTCGTTTTAAGAGGGATTATAACTATATCATCAGAAAGTATTTTTTTAAAAATACAATGATAGTAAATGATATTATGAGAATACAATTATATTAATAGTTATATCAGCCGTGGAGGTAATTATGAGATATTACAAGGTAACCAGAGATAATCCCGATGTAAAAACTGTAACAAATATGGAAAACCCGGGGGAGGTCAACACCCCGTACCCTGAATTTGTACCCTCCAACTGGGAGTGGAAATTACCCCAGGAGCAGGTCAAAATCGCAAACAGGCTGAACGAAATTACCGATCCCCATAACAGGCATGACCACAAGCAGCCATAAAGTGGATATTAAGTCTGTCTTTATTCAGAAAAAAATATAAAAAAGGATTGCAAGCAATTAAAAAATATAATATACTTTAGTTAAGGTCAAAGATAGTCAAAATCAGTTTTGCTATTTGGAGGTGATGCTGTGGCAAGCTTAAGTGATATTATAGAAACCTTTATAAAACAAATGATTTCCGATACCAACGGAGCTATTGAGATACAGAGGAACGAACTGGCAAACCAGTTTAATTGCGTGCCTTCGCAGATTAACTATGTAATATCCACAAGGTTTACTACCGACAGGGGCTATTATGTGGAAAGCAGAAGAGGCGGCGGAGGTCATGTGAAGATCAAGAGGATTAACATTACAAGACCGGGCAACTATCTGATGCATATTGTGTCTTCGATGGGGACCAGTATTTCACAGCAGTCGGCTGAAGTATTCATAAATAATTTTATTGATTACGATGTAATCAGTGAAAGAGAAGGCTATATTATGAAGGCTGCCGCCAGCGATAAAGTAGTCGGTGCCATTCCCATGCCGGATAGGGATATTATAAGGGCAACGCTGCTTAAAAATATGATTCTTAGTCTATTGGTATAGAGTGTCGGGTTAACCTCCTTTATTCGCCTTATTGCGGATGAGGAGTGAAGAGATTTGTGGCCGCGCTTGCGGCTCAAAGCCATAACATGTCAAAGCCATAAAATGGCTTAGGAGGTTAATATGCTTTGTCAGAATTGTCAGCAAAGAGCTGCAAATGTGCATTTTACTCAAATAATGAACAATACGAAGGTAGATATTTACCTTTGTGAACAATGTGCCAATCAAATAAGCCATGCCGAATTTGTTTCTCCCTTTGGGTTTAACGATTTGATCAATGGTTTGTTTGGTACTCAGGTAAAACAGGAAGCACCTGAGACACTTAAATGCAAAAACTGCGGTATGGAATACGAAGAGTTTCTTAAAACCTCAAGAGTGGGCTGTGCACAATGCTATCAGGCCTTTCAGCAGAAACTGGACCCCATCATAAAGAGGCTTCACGGAAATGCGGAGCATCACGGAAAAGTTCCTGTAAGAGTCAGCAGTAAGGTAAGTGTTCCCGACGAAATAGAGAAGCTGAAACAGCTCCTGAATGAATCGGTGCAAAAAGAGGAATATGAGAAGGCTGCCAAAATCCGTGACAGAATACGTGCTCTGGAGGTGGAAGAATGAACGGAATACCTGTAGAAAAAGGCCCCGAACTTGATGTTGCTGTCTCCAGCAGGGTGAGACTTGCTAGAAATTTTGCCGATATACCCTTTTCGGCAAAAATGACACCAAAACACCAGGCTGCTCTTGTAAAAAGAATGCAGAGCATCATTTCAGAATATTCAAATTACGGAAAATTAATGTTTGCCGACATGACTTCAATGCATCCCGTTGACAGGGTATCTTTGATGGAGAGACATCTCATAAGCCCTGAGCTGGCGGAATCCAAGGGAAACAGCGGAGCTTTCATAAATGAAAACGAAAATGTCAGCATCATGGTCAATGAAGAGGATCACATCAGGATTCAAGCCATATTTTCGGGGATACTGCTGGAAAAGGCATATAGGGTATGCGATGAAATTGATTCAATTATTGCGGAAAAGGCTGATTACGCCTTTGATAACAAATATGGCTATCTTACAAGCTGCCCTACAAATATCGGCTCCGGGATGAGAGCTTCGGTTATGCTCCATTTGCCGGCACTGGTGATGTCGGGGTTTATGAAATCCATCCTGGAAAGCTGCACCAAGCTGGGCGTGGCAGTACGGGGGATCTATGGCGAGAATAGTGAGGCCGTTGGGGATATGTTTCAGGTTTCAAACCAGATTACTCTGGGACGGAAGGACGATGAAACCATAGCCGCAATAGATGCCATCTGCAAACAAATTATTGACAGGGAAAAGGCCCTGAGATATCAACTGTATAAGCAGAATATATATATATTTGAGGATAGAATTTTCAGATCCTATGGACTCCTGGGAAATGCCAGGGTCCTGTCCACACAGGAATGCTTTAAATTGCTCTCGGATGTTAGACTTGGCGTAAGTATGGGAATAATAAAGGATATTAATATATTGGCATTAAATGAAATGCTGGTGCTTTCACAGCCTGCCTCTCTCCAGAAAATAGCCGGAAAGCAGCTGAACCAGGAGGAGAGGGATGTAAAGCGGGCAGAGCTGATTAGAATGAAAATTCAAAAATTGGAAAACAATTAATTACTATAGAGTTGCGCTTGAAAGGAGGATATTATGTATCAAAGATTTACTGAAAAAGCAGAAAGAGCAATTTCATTTTCACAGCAAAGTGCTGTTGAACTGGGACATAACTATGTAGGAACGGAACATATACTGTTAGGTCTCGTAAAAGAAGGAACGGGAGTAGCTGCAAGAGTTCTTCAGGCACAGGGAATAACAGAAGAAAAAATTTCAAGGGAAATAGACGAACTTATCGGAAGAGGTGAAACTGCCGGGGAAACACCTGTAGGATTCACTCCCAGAACAAAACGTGTATTGGAACTTGCATTTAAAGAGGCAAGGCGCATGGGGCAGGGTTATATCGGAACGGAGCATCTCCTGCTGGGAATAATGAAGGAAGGCGAAAGTGTAGCAGTCAGAATTATGATGGACCTGGGCGTTGACCCCCAAAAGCTGCTGAATGAACTGGTGAAGATATTGAATGAAGAGACGCCGGGGTCAAACGGTTCACCCAAGAACAGCAGCTCAAATTCTTCCACCCCGACGCTTAACCAGTTCGGCAGGGATCTTACCGATATGGCCAGGGACGGGAAAATCGATCCTGTCATAGGCAGGGATAAGGAGATCGAGAGAGTAATCCAGATACTCAGCAGAAGAACAAAGAACAACCCATGTCTCATAGGTGAGCCCGGTGTCGGTAAGACGGCAATAGCAGAAGGCCTGGCACAGAAAATAGTTGAAGGGAATATTCCAGAGATCCTCAGTGACAAGAGAGTTGTCACTTTGGACCTGTCCTCGATGGTGGCAGGTGCAAAATACAGAGGCGAGTTCGAAGACAGACTGAAGAAGGCCATGGAGGAGATCCGCAAGGCCGGAAACGTTATCCTGTTTATCGACGAGCTGCACACAATCGTGGGTGCAGGCGCCGCAGAAGGTGCCATCGACGCTTCAAACATCCTCAAGCCTTCGCTGGCAAGGGGGGAAATACAGGTCATCGGCGCCACCACATTAAATGAATACAGAAAGCATATCGAAAAGGACGCAGCTCTTGAAAGAAGATTCCAGCCCATCACTGTGGGAGAGCCTTCAAAGGAGGAAGCTGTGGAAATACTGAAAGGTGTCAGAGACAAGTATGAGGCACATCACAGGGTAAAAATCACAGATGATGCACTGGAAGCTTCGGTTAAGCTTTCGGACAGATATATCACAGACAGGTTCCTGCCTGACAAGGCTATCGACCTGGTAGACGAGGCGGCTTCAAGAATCAGACTGAAAACCTTTACCGCTCCCCCCGATATTAAGGATATGGAGGAAAGGGTGGATAAGCTGAGCAAGGAAAAGGAAGATTCCATACGCTGTCAGGAGTTTGAAAAAGCCGCCAGAATCAGAGATGAAGAACAGAAACTGAAAAATGAACTTGAAAAAGTCAAGGACCAGTGGCATCAAAGAAATCAAACCAAAACCGATACTGTAACTGCCGACGATATAGCCGATATAGTGGCAAGCTGGACCGGCATACCGGTCAAGAAGCTTGCCGAGGAGGAATCCGAGCGGCTGCTTAAAATGGAAGATACCCTTCACAACCGGGTAATAGGTCAGGATGAAGCTGTTAAATCAATTTCCAGAGCTATCAGGAGAGGAAGGGTCGGATTAAAGGATCCAAAACGTCCGGTTGGTTCGTTCATATTCCTCGGACCCACGGGTGTCGGTAAGACAGAGCTGTGTAAAGCTCTGGCCGAAGCAATGTTCGGAGATGAAAAATCCATGATAAGAGTTGATATGTCGGAGTTTATGGAGAAGCACAGCGTATCCAAGCTTGTGGGCTCACCTCCGGGATATGTGGGATATGATGAAGGGGGACAGCTTACCGAGAAAGTGAGGAGAAGACCTTACTCGGTGCTGCTCTTTGATGAAATTGAAAAAGCCCATCCGGATATATTCAATATACTGCTTCAGATTCTTGAAGACGGCAGATTGACAGATTCCCAGGGCAGAGTGGTGGACTTCAGGAACACCATCATTATCATGACCTCCAACGTGGGAGCCAGAACCATTACCGAGCCAAAACGCCTTGGATTCTCAGCAGTAAAGGACGAGAGTGCAAAAAACTATGAGGATATGAAAAGCAATGTAATGGGTGAACTGAAAAAAATGTTCAGACCCGAATTCCTGAACAGAATTGACGATATTATTGTATTCCACCCGTTGACAGAGGAGAATATCAGAGAGATTGTAAAACTTATGACGGATGTTCTTGTCAAGCGGCTTAAAGCCAATGAAATAGATCTTGAAATAAGTGAAGAGCTTCTTCTGCATCTGGCCAAAAAGGGCTATGATCCCATATTCGGGGCAAGACCATTAAGGCGTGCTATTCAAAGCATGGTTGAGGATAAACTTGCCGAAGAAATGCTGGAAGGTAAGGTTAAAGCCGGAGACAGCATTAAAGTCGGCATGGACGGTGACAATATTGTTGTAACCCGGAAAACGGGAAATTTGGTAAAAGCGTGATGATATAAAATTCAGGTAATAAAATTATAGAGCTTATTAAAAATAAACTTTAAAGTTAAGAAAAGAATAAGCTGTGCCCTTTGTTAGGGGCGGAAAAAGAAAAAGTCGATTCTGCTTGGAATCGGCTTTTTCTCATATCAATTTTTTATTGCAGAAAAAATCTTAAAATCCGGGTGTTAAATCAACTTCAAAATTTACTATTCAATATAGGAATAAATTTATGGAGAATAAATTTTAGGAGTTGAAAAGGATGTACACCAGAGCACCGGATAAATCGGCAGCTGCACAGGTCCGGTACAGGGCATAATGAAACCCCTGGAGGGCCCTGTAAAAACAGTGGGAGGAATGATAGACCAGGTAACGGACCAGACAACAGGAATGGTGGACAGTGCCGAGAAAACAACCTTATCCAGCATGGGCAGCGGAGCCAAACTCATGACAGCCATGGGAATAGGCGGCCAGAGCAAAAACGAAAGCAAAGCAGGCGGCAAGGAACCCGGACAGGCCCAGGGAGGCAGCAAAGCAGAAGGCGGAGGAGACATCCTCGGAACCGTCAGGAGCGGCATACATAACAACCTCATGACACTAGGCCTAATAAACCTTAAGAAGCTTGGAATGCAGATACTGGCAGCCGGAGCAGCCAAAATAACAGGCGCCATAAGGAAAATGCTCACTCCGAAGGTCAAATTCAAGCTGGGCAACGAAACCCATGAACTGTGGGTGGAAAAAGGCCAGAACAGAAATGTTGTTATGATGGCCAGTGGAAAAGGAGAACCATTTGGCGATCAACTTAAAAGGAGGAATATTCTAAATGATGTAGAAGTAATTAGAGGTCAAACAGAAGCGGAAGCTCCAGAAAATGAAAAAATAGCTGAACTTAAAGTAAGGAATTTGGCAGGAACGATAAAAACTGTTACTTCCGGTGATAAAAATAAAGATCGTTCTAAGGTGGGGAGTAAAACTGAAAAGCATCATATAGCTACAGATAAGAGTAAAAAATTTGATTTTAAGAACCACCCTGCATTTAAGGAAACAGGAATTGATGTAAGTAAAGATATTGACAATCTTGTTGATTTAGTTAACCATAGAGGAAGGCATACAGATACATACCATATGGAGGTACAAAGAAGATTAGATGCTGTTTATGATAGGTTTGGTGGAACAGATAAACTTGAAGGTGCGGTAAGAAGTGAACTGAATGCTATGAAACAGGAATTATTAGATGGAACTTTGAATCCATATGGGAAATAGATAGGGGGGTAATAGGTTGAGATATTATTTACTTGAATATAGTGAAGACTCTAAAGATAAATTACCAAAAGGTAAAATTCCTATTTTAGTTAACGATTATAATCTAAATGGGTTCGACCTAAGGTTATTTTGGAGAGGAATTTATGTTGAAAAGTGGCCAGATGATCTTGAGTTTTATTATGAAAAAGGTAATACTATTTTAGACTTTGTTCCCAATGTTCTTTCGTGGCTGATGTTTACTGATAAGGCAGTTGAAGTTTTTAAAAAATCAGAAATTATGAATATGCAATACTTTCCCATAATTATAAAGAAAGTTGGGAAAAAAGAGCATAGTCATTCATTGAATGTGATAAATGTTCTTGATTCAGTTGAAGCATTAGATTGGGAAAAATCTGATTATGTTTCTTGGGAAGATGACCCTAAATATATAAAATTTATTAGGAAAGTCGTTTTGAATAAGAATGCCTCTAAGAGCAATTTAGACATTTTCCGTTTGCAAGAAAGCAAAAATTACATTATTGTATCAGAGCGTATTCGAAAAGCAATAGAAAATGAGGGATTGACGGGTTTTGGATTCAAACTGCTGCAAACAGATTAGTATATATAGAAGACTACAACTTAAAATGCTTTATATCATGTTTTTATTTATAGAAGCATTTGAATTCACAAAATCAATTATAATAGTTTTGTTAAATGCCTCCAGAACGGATATAAGAGTATAATGGAATAAATTGCAAAATTTGGGCTGTGAGGAAGAAACAATATAATGCCTAAATTGTAGTAACAAATAAAGACTAGTTACTACAATTTTATTTTGTAAATAAGGTTTCTTCTGCAAGGAGTAAATAAAGTTGAAAGTATGGATAGCAGACAAATTATATAAATTAACACCTCAACAATTGACTTCAATTCCCATTCTCCACATCGCCTATACTTAGCTGCCTGGTGTGGGCCGTATGACTCCACTCCTTGTTGTTCCTTTCCAGGAACCCCTGTAACGCTATGGGTGCCCAGGTGAGGCAGTAAAACGGGTAGATCACGAAGCCTAAAAGTACCTTTATGTTAAATTTCTTCTCAGCCAAAATAACAAGAGGTCCATAGAGTATTTCAAACAGTCCCATCACATACCAGACCTGTACAGGGAATACATATTGTACGCTGAATAACGGAAACTCAGGATAAACTGTCTGAATCCACATCATTATTGTCATCATACCCACAAATATCAGGCGTATTGGCTGAAAAAGATAAAGGGCACAATCAAGAGCTATTAAATCCCCCTGGGAAAAAGCCTGCCTGAAAAGAGGTCCCAGGTATTTGGAGGCGCAGTCGGCATGGCCTTGCATCCAACGCTTACGCTGTCTCCAGGATTGTTTAAGAGTAATAGGCTTCTCATCATAGACTACGGCCTTATGGGACCAGGCTATTTTAATTCCGTTCAGAGCCAGTTTCATTGTATATTCCAGGTCTTCCGTAAGGCAGGTTGCACCCCACTTCAATTCGCTAAGTACATTTGTATCTACACAGAAACCTGTTCCGCACAAACCGCAGCTAAGTCTGAGATAATATCTCGGCAGCTGGAAAATACGGTTGGAAAGCCAGAAAGCAATGGAATAGGAACAGGTAATCCAGCTGTCAAAAGGATTTTTGCTGTCAATATAACCCTGAACTACCTTATGGCCGCGGCAAAGCTGGATATTCATTTCAGAAAGAAAATTCGGAGACACCAGATTATCGGCATCAAAAACAGCAATGGCATCATATCTGATATCCATTTTGAATATTCTTTCAAACATCCACTCAAGAGCATGGCCTTTACCTCGTTTTGCAGTATTCTCACGGATATGTATCTTGGCACCATGGGCTTCTGCAATCTTAGCGGTATTATCAGTGCAATTGTCGGCAATTACAAATACGTCAAACAATTCACCGGGATAATTCTGTTTAAAAAGACTGTCGATTATATGGCTTATGACCAGTTCTTCGTTATGGGCCGCCACAACTACAGCAAATTTTTTTTCAGGTTTTATATCCGAAACATTCTCTTTTTTCTTGATCCAGCCGAATATTGATATTCCGAAAAAATAACAGCCGGCTATGAATATAATTACCTGAATCAATTCACTGAAATAAAATATTGTGTAATATATAATAGTTTCCATTTGATCATCCCTTCCCAGATAGTTTGTACAAAATCGAATAAAAATATTTATTTTGATCTAATTTGACCGAAACTTAATATGCTATAATAAAAGTTATTAAAAAGATTATTGACCAGGTATTTAACGGTTAGAAACGACGAGGAAATATTCAACTCCGGAGGGTATATGCAAAAGTCCTACTATAACAATGCTATAACAGGTAATTCAGCCATGCTGGCCACTTTCAGCGACAGGGCGGAATTGCTCAGGCTGTTCTGGCCCAATATTGATTTTATTCAGCAATTTGATAAACTGCTTTGCGGAATCTATATAAAAAACATTAACGGCAGTACCGTGTGGCTTAACGATCACAGGTGTGATCACAGTCAGGAGTACCTGCCTGATACAAATATAATAAAAAGTACTGTTACCAATTATTTTGATGGTTACAGGGCAGTGATATATGATTTTGTTCACCCTGACAAAGATGTACTGGTCAGAAAATGTGAAATTGAAAATTTGTCAAATGAGCCCAGGGAACTGGGGTTTGTCGTTTTTTCAGCCTCAGCCGATGCCAATCCCGATGTGGCGGGAGTTATGTTTGATTTTAAAAATGAAGCACTGCTCCACTACAGGAGCAACAATTATATATCCGTTTATTCAGATATACCCGTATGTGGATTTCAGCTTGGAAACAATGCCAATGACGCTGCTGTCAGCACATATCTCTTTGGCAAGGATCATATAGGGATGATGAAGGATGCGGCAGTATGCTGGGAATTGGGCAGTTTTACAAAAAATCAGGTAAAAGCTTTCAATTTGTTTATATCGGCTGCTTACAGCCTGAAAGAAGGCAAAGCTCTGGTCAGAGACTGCAAAAATCTCGGAGCGGCACAACTTTTCAGCGCCGCACAAAAATACTGGAGGGAATATATTAATGGCGCAAGGCAGGTCAATACCGGCAACGGTTTGCTGGACGACCTTTATAAACGGTCTCTGCTGGTATTCAAACTAATGCATGATAAAAAAAGCGGAGGTTTGATGGCAGCTCCCGAACTTGACGAATACTTTACCAAATGCGGAAGATATGCTTACTGCTGGGGCAGGGATGCTGCCTTTATCACCGAAGCCCTTGACAAAGCAGGCTTGAATGTTTTTGTGGACAAATTCTATAACTGGGCAGTTGCGGTACAGGATGAGGACGGAAGCTGGCACCAGAGATATCATATGGATGGAAACCTGGGGCCGTGCTGGGGACTTCAAATCGATGAGACGGGTACCATATTATGGGGTATGCTCAATCATTACAATTACATAAAAAAAGCCGAATTTCTTCATCAAGTATGGGATAGTGTCAAGGCAGGCGCAGAGTTCTTAAAGCAATTTCTTGATACCGATACAGGCTTGCCAAAACCAAGTTTTGACTTGTGGGAAGAGAGGCTGGGAGAACATGCATATTCATCGGCGGCGGTATTGGCAGGACTTGAAGCTGCTGCGGAAATAGCCCGGATACTCGGTAAGGAGGATGAAAACAGTCAGAGCTGGAAAAAGACCGCCAATAATATTAAGCAATCTATAATTAACTGCTTCTGGAAGGAAGATTTCAACAGATTTATCAGAAGTGTGAGAGTGAAGCTGAATGGTTATGGAGAGGAGCCTTCACAGAATTCGGTTCAGTTAGAGGTAAATGTGAAAGGCTATGTCCGGGATTTTACCCTCGAAGATTGGATAGTCGACGTCAGCCTGGTTGGGCTCTGTGTTCCATTTGAAGTATTTTCCGCTGATGATGAAGGAATGAAAAACACGGTGGAACTGGTTGAGCAAACGCTGACCTCACATGGGACAGGCGGCATCAAACGCTATGAAAATGACAGTTATATCGGCGGCAATCCATGGGTACTTACAACTTTATGGGTTGCGCTGTACCATGTAAAAACAGGTAATTACGGCAGGGCAAAAGAATACCTTTTCTGGGCAGCCAACTGCAAAACAGAGCTGGGGCTGCTGCCTGAACAGGTAAATAAGGAGACAGGCAGGCCGGAGTGGGTCATTCCGCTCACCTGGTCACATGCCATGTTCGTTCAAGTGCTTTTAGAGCTTATCGATGCTGGAGTGCTTTGAGTTTAAAATAGTTGTAATACTAATTCCATGGTTGACCATGAGATTAAGATAAAATAACATTTTCTTAAGCCTTGAAACCATATTGATCTCCCAAACACCTTTGTTGACTTTACGTCCCAATACTAATATAGTATGAAAATCCAGTCATAATGTGTGAATCTTAAATAACAGGAGTTGATTAAAATTAAGAGCAAAACCATATATAAATGCAGCAACTGCGGCTATGAGGCGTCAAAATGGGTTGGGCGCTGTCCTGAGTGTAACAACTGGAATACCCTTGAGGAAGTTTTGGTGGAGGCCAGGAAAAGCGGAAGAGCGGCTGCACCCCGCGCAATAAAAAAAATAGCCCGGCTGAAAGAGGTAAAAGCCAGCAACAGTGACCGCATTGTCACCGGAATAAATGAATTCAACAGAGTTATGGGAGGTGGGATTGTAAGGGATTCCATAACAATTATTACCGCCAAGCCCGGCGCCGGAAAATCGACACTGCTGCTGCAGGTTGCCGCCAACGTTGCTGCCGGCGGTTTAAAAGTATTATATGTATCCGGCGAGGAAAGTGAAAGTCAGATCAAAAGCAGAGCCGACAGGCTTTTTGAAAGTATAGAGACGGGAGTATGGGTATATTCCGACAACAGCATGGATAATGTCCTTGAGGTTGTGGGACAGATCGACCCTGATCTTCTGATTGTTGACAGTATCCAGACCTTTGTGCTGGAGGGTTTTCCGGGCTCCCGGGCAGGATCTCCCACGCAGACAATGGAGTGTGCAAATGAACTGCTTAAACTGGCAAAAGATCCGTCGAGACCACGCGCGGTCTTTTTGGTGGGCCAGATGAATAAAAATGAGGAAATCGCCGGCCTGCGTTCCCTTGAGCATCTTGTGGATGCAGTATTGATACTGGATGGAGACAATGAGGAGGAACTGCGGGGCTTGTCGGTGTCCAAGAACAGGTTTGGAAGCACCTGGGAGAGAGGATATTTCTCAATGACCGAGAACGGATTGATTTCTATAGACAATCCCTCGGAGTTCTTTATGACCGTCAGGGACAAAAACGAGCTGGTCTCAGGAAGCGCACTGACCGTGGTAAAGGATGGTTCCCGGCCTATAATAGTCGAGATAGAAAGTCTTGTATCAAAAACCTTCACTCCTTTCCCTTCGAGAATCGGCGAATGTGTACGCAGGGAACAGCTGAGTACTTTGATATCCATTCTGGAGCAGAGAGGGAAGATCTCCCTGTATGATAAGGACGTGGTGATAAAAACCACAGGAGGGCTGAAGTTTAAAGAGCCAGCGGTAAATCTGTCAATCATAATGAGCATTGTGTCTTCCGTGTATGACAAAGATATACCCAATAGTACTGTGTTTATATCAGATGTGGGCCTGACCGGTGAATTAAAAAAAGTACCTTCTCTTGAGCTCAGAATACGAGAGCTGGACAGAAGGGGTTTTAAACAGGTTTACATAGCAAGGAATGCGCTGTTAAGATCCCAGGATATTAAGAACATAGAAATAGTTGAATGTAAATCGCTCCAGGAAGTGATAAGGCGTGTTTTTCAAAAATAGCGGATATACGTTTTAGCTGATACATGCCTGTAGTTTCACCAATGTAAGAAAACGGAGCACTTAATTTCATATAATTTTCAGAGAGGTGTATATATGTCCGGTGATTTAAAGCCCGAGCTGCGCATATCCAAGGCAGACAGCAGTGACGGTGAATTTCTTAAGCTGATAGCCCTGCTGGACAGGGACCTGCAGGAACGGAACGGGGAAGAACAGCAGCAATATGATAAATATAACAAGGTTGACTATATAAAGGATGTCATATTAATCTATTCCGGCGTTTCTGCCGTGGGCTGCGGAGCTTTCAAAAAATTTGACGGCGGTACAGTGGAATTGAAGCGTATTTTTGTCAGGAAAGAATATAGAAAACAAGGCATTTCCAGATTGATTCTGAAAAGCCTGGAACAGCTTGCAGAGACCCAGGGATACAAAGCCTGCGTCCTTGAGACCGGTTTAAGGCAGGTGGAAGCCATAAATCTATACAGGAGCAGTGGTTATCAAATCATAGGTAATTACGGTCCCTATATAGGTATGGAAAACAGCCTGTGCATGAAAAAGGACCTGGAAAATTCAACTGAAGGTTGAGTTTTTACAAATATAGGCACGCAATGAATAAAATTTTAGCACAAAGAGCGGAGGGAGAAATATGAAAGAAACAGCACTTTTGATTATAGATGTGCAGGTTGCCATGTTCTCATATGAAAATGAGTATCCTTATAATGGGGATGCAGTTTTGAACAACATCAGGGAAATGCTTTTCAAGGCCAGAGAAAACAACATCCCGGTAATTTTTGTTCAGCACACTGCGGCAGATGAATACCAAAAAGATACGGCAACCTGGCAGATATGCCCTGAAATAGCGCCTTTAGAGCAGGAATATGTAGTGCAAAAAACTCAAAGAGATTCATTTTATAACACAAATCTGAAAGAAATACTGGATGGGCTGGGAATCAAAAAATTGATTGTAGCGGGCATGCAAACAGAGTTTTGTGTTGACACCACCTGCAGGATAGCCTATTCGGCCGGATATGAACTCACTCTTGTCAAGGATGCCCACACTACCTTTGACAGCCCGGTCCTGCCGGCAGAACAAATCATTAGTCATCATAACGGTGTGTTAAAAGGAATAGCCGGTCTTAAAACTACAAAGGAAATCCTTGAGCAAATAGCAAGAATTGATTAATATAGTCAGACATGATGTAAAAGTGATTTAAATTAAATTTGTTGAATTAATAAAAGGATTGGATAATTAAAGGCCGGCGAACATAAGCCGGCCAGCCTCGGATCATCTCAGGTTATACTTACCGAGCATACGGATTCTGTCATTTTCTTTTAAAATAATATCATATAGGTTTAAGTCAAGTGCATTACACAGGGATGCCAGATAAAAAACATTTCTGCCCATATCTCTTTCTACAGCGTCACGGCAATTTTCACAGAGTGTTCCGCCAACATGTGCGTCGGCAGAGCTTTTCATCTCATCGAAACTGGCATCCTCCGGGATATCCTGTTTATGCGCCGATATAGTCAGACAGCCACATTGAGTAACTGACTTAATAATTGCTCTGTTTACTCTGGAATTTGAATCTTGAAATTTTGTAATCAAATCAAGAATACTTTTATTTCTAACCAACAACTCCTGTGCAGTATATTGAAAATCATCAATAAGTATATCTTTCATGCGATTCACCTCAATATTTGGATGTCTATTTTTATTATACTTTCATTTACAAGATACTGTCAAACAAAAACAAGAAAATTGGAAAAATTAAATTTTATTCCCTGGAGCTTTTGACAAGGCCTATCGTTTGTAGTATACTTGTCCTAAGAGAATTTAATACCGAAAAGGACAATCAAACGCACTCAACACACTATGGTGCGTTTTTAGTATTTTACCATTAATAATGAACAATTTTTTTGAGAATTGTAACATAAATTGAACGATTTTTTTAGAATTGTAACATAAGAGGAATTTCCAAAAATATTACCGGGAATTGAAAGCGGTAGCCATTCAATTCAAAGTTTTAGTTTCCATACTGGATATACAAAAGACAAATATTATTTGCATTGGTTTTTTGGAGGTTACTATGTATAACGTAGGAGACAAAATTGTATATCCTATGCACGGTGCAGGAATTATTGAGTCAATAGAGGAGCGGGAGATACTTGGTAAGAAATGCAGCTATTATGTGATGAAAATACCTATTGGTGATCTGAAAGTAATGATACCCACCAATAATGTCAATGATATCGGTATCCGCGATGTTATAAGCATTTCCGAGGCCGACAGGGTTTTCAGTGCTCTTGGGAGCAGCCAGCATGAATTTTCCGCAAACTGGAACAAACGTTACAGAGAGAACATGGTAAAAATAAAAAGTGGAGATATCTTTGAAGTTGCCGATGTTGTCAGGTCTCTTATGCAGAGAGAGAAAGAAAGAGGACTTTCTACCGGTGAGAGGAAGATGTTAACAAGTGCAAAACAGATATTAATAAGCGAACTGGTTCTTGCAAAAGGATTGAATCAGCATGAAGTTGAGGACAAGATTCAGGAATATCTTTATGGCTGAGTAAAAATACCTTTTGAAGGAGATTTAATGTGCTGAACAGGATTATAAAAATTTCTTTTTCTATTCTAGGTGCTGTTACCGGTTTTACAATATTACGAACAGTTTTATTAAGTAATCACATTGCCATGAGCGAAAATTTAAGAATTTTGATTTTCGTTTTATTTTCATTGGCATTTTGTACACTATTTTATTTTATGGCCTCTAAAATCATTGGATTTGTCGGAGTTTTTATTGACAGGATAGAAAACGGGATTCAGAATATTACATTGTCCGAAATGCTGCTGGGTGCGCTAGGCCTTATAGTGGGCCTGATCGTGGCAAATCTCATAAGCATACCCATAATCAAAATTCAAATAATCGGGGTACCCTTTGCCGTAATAATAAATATTTTATTTGGTTTTACAGGTGTGGGAATTTCGCTGAGAAAAAGAAACGAAAATTTCTTAGATATATTCAGAGATGGAAAAGTAAACTCCAATATTCCCAAGATAGTGGATACAAGCACCATCATCGATGGCAGGATACTCGATATCTGCTCGTCGGGTTTTATAGACGGAGAGCTTGTAATACCTTCCTTTGTCCTGGAGGAACTCAGGCATATAGCCGATTCGGACGACAGTCTGAGAAGAGCGAGAGGACGAAGGGGGCTGGACATCCTGAATCTGCTCCAGAAGGACAGCTGCCATACCGTTAAAATAGAAGAATTTGACTATCACAACATGGAAGCCGATGAAATGTTGATGAAAGCTTCCCTTAAGCTCAAGGGAAAACTTGTCACCATTGATTATAATCTCAGCAAGGTGGCAGTTCTGAAAGGGATAAAGGTTTTAAACATAAATGAACTGGCAAATGCAGTTAAGCCCATAGCCCTGCCCGGTGAGGAAATGAATGTGCAGGTGGTGAAGGACGGCAAGGAGGCAGGTCAGGGAGTGGCTTTCCTGGAGGATGGCACCATGATAGTTGTAGAGGGCGGAAAGAAATATCTTGGAGAGACAGTTCCTGTTATGGTTACCAGCGTACTTCAAACATCGGCCGGCAGGATGGTGTTTGCAAAGCCCAACAAATAGGCAGCAGAGTATATACATGGAGGAATATTACATTTTGGATATAGATAATAGATTGACCGGAAAAGTTGCGGCTGTCATCACGGCTGCCGGTAGGGGTACCAGGATGCATTCAAAAATAAACAAGCAGTATTTGGAGCTTGGAGGCATTCCCGTACTTGCCAGGACAATAGCAGCTTTTCAGCAGTGTTCCGAAGTTGATGAAATTATTGTAGTTATAAATGAAGAAGATATAAATTTCTGTAAAAATAATATCATTGAAAGATTTCAATTCTCAAAAGTGAAGTGTTTGGTCAGCGGAGGAGTCCAGCGGCAGGATTCGGTGTATAAAGGCCTCTGCGCAATAGGGGATAACTGCGGGATCGTACTGATACACGACGGTGCCAGACCCTTTGTGGCAGTTGAAAATATCAGTGAAAGCATCAATGCAGCCAGAAAATTCGGTGCCTGCGGTATAGGTGTCAGGGTGAAAGATACCATAAAAATATCCGGTCCGGACGGTTTCGTAGCATCTACACCAGACAGAAGTTTTCTATGGAGTATACAGACGCCCCAATGCTTTGATTACGGCTTAATTATGAGAGCCCATGAAACCGCTGTCCAAAACAATTATACCGGAACTGACGATATGGTTCTGGTGGAGAAATTGGGGATTCCCGTTAAAATCCTTGAAGGAAGTTACAATAATATTAAGATTACAACTCCAGAAGACCTGATAATTGGCGAGTCTATTCTGACAAACCTGTGACAGGCCAAAGCTCTGAAAGCTGACAAACTGTAGCTGTGTTACTTGCCTTACAGGGCCGTAACACAGCAGAAAGCCTGGATTCCCTGGCCCTGTCCGAATTGAGTCAGACCTTCTCCGGAGGTGGCTGTTATTCCAACACTGTTTTGGGGAATACTTAACAGATCTGAGATCACTTTACGCATCTCAGGTATCTTTGGTGTAATCCTTGGATATGAACATTCTATTGAGATGGACACATGTACTATTTTGACATCCACGAGATGTTTCAGCGCTTCTTTCAGGTATTCCGAACTGTCTGTTATCCCTTTTTTCATGCACATTTCATCTGCTACTCTTCCCAGTATATTGACACAGGTAACACCTGAAACCGCATTGGTAATTGCGTGCAAAACCACGTCGGCATCACTGTTTCCCGCTAACGGAGTAACTCCCTCAAAAATTACTCCACCCAAAACAAATTTTTTATTTTTATTTTCAAAGTCAAATTTATGACTGTCCTGACCTATACCGACCTTCATTAGCGAATCTCCTTAAAAGATTAATTGGTAGTTTTAATATTATTAACCTGCAGCTGCAATTAATATTTTGCCACTCACATTATATTATACCTGCAAGGTGTCTTCAAGTGTATTGACATTACCTGATACATATATTATATAATATTAATTGGTGCTTTTTTGTGTTGTTCAAATAAAGCATTGAATGTTATTCGTTTGGCTTTTGCCGGAAATGGAGTTTCAAATGTCTAATGATAAGAAATTAGTTGAAGCCATTACGTCTATGAATGATGACTTCGCACAATGGTATACCGATGTTATTAAAAAAGCGGAACTTATTGATTATTCAAGTGTAAGAGGTTGTATGATTATAAAACCATATGGCTATGCCATATGGGAAAACCTTCAGAAAGCATTGGATTCAAGATTTAAGGCAACAGGGCATGAAAATGTCTATATGCCTATGTTTATTCCAGAAAGCTTGCTTCTGAAGGAAAAAGAACATGTTGAAGGCTTTGCCCCTGAGGTTGCATGGGTAACACACGGCGGGGATGAAAAATTGACTGAAAGACTGTGTGTAAGACCCACATCCGAGACTTTATTCTGCGAACACTATGCAAATATAGTCCATTCCTACAGGGATCTTCCGAAGCTGTATAACCAATGGTGTTCAGTGGTAAGATGGGAAAAGACAACAAGACCGTTCCTCAGAACACTGGAATTCCTGTGGCAGGAAGGTCATACAGCCCATGCCACTGCTGAGGAAGCGCAGGAAGAGACAATTAAAATGCTCAATGTATATGCTGACGTCTGTGAAAATGTTCTGGCCATTCCTGTTATAAAAGGCAGAAAAACCGACAAGGAAAAGTTTGCCGGTGCCGACGCAACCTATACAATTGAAAGCCTGATGCATGACGGAAAAGCATTGCAGTCGGGAACTTCGCATAACTTTGGAGACGGTTTTGCCAGAGCTTTTGAGATTCAATACACAGATAAAAACAATCAGCTCCAGTATGTGCATCAAACCTCCTGGGGTGTTACAACCCGCCTTATTGGTGCCATCATAATGGTACACGGGGATGACAGCGGCCTGGTGCTGCCCCCTGCGGTGGCACCTACACAGTTGGTGATAATACCCGTTTCCCAGCATAAGGAAGGGGTACTTGAAAAGGCAAATGAACTTTTAACAGGTCTGTCTGCAAAATTCAGAGTTAAAATTGATGACAGCGACAAGATGCCTGGATGGAAATTTGCAGAATATGAAATGAAGGGTATTCCCATTCGTCTGGAGGTTGGTCCAAAGGATATAGAGAAGAATCAGGTTGTGCTTGTAAGAAGAGATACAAGAGAAAAGATATTCACTCCTATGGACAATCTGGAGGAGACTGTAGAAAAACTGCTTGCGGATATTCAAAGCTCTCTTCTTGAAAGAGCGAGAGAGCTGAGGGACAAAAAGACTTACGCAGCAACCACACTTGACCAGTTCGAGCAGATCATCAACGCTACTCCCGGTTTTGTAAAAGCCATGTGGTGCGGAGACCAGGAATGTGAAGACAAGGTCAAGGAACTGACCGGTGCAACTGCAAGGTGCATGCCTTTTGAACAGGAAGAGCTGTCTGATAAATGCATGTGCTGCGGAAAGCCGGCCAAGACCATGGTTTACTGGGGAAAAGCATACTAATATTGAATTAAGGCATAGTGCCAATTAAACTTACGTTTAAGAAGGGGCTGGCGTACCAGTGGTTGAAAAATCGCTTGTATTCAGCTCCTTCATTTTTTTCTCAAAAAATGTAAATAAATATGTAAAACCTGTCAATACTATAGCATATGGGTTGTTTTCCCATTGCAGGTCATAAAGTCAATTGCGGTTAAAACCTTCGCCTCCAGGCGGAGGTCGTTTTCAACCCATGTTAATTGACTTTGGGATACTGTAAGCAGCACTTATCTATGTAGGAGGGGTTTTATGAAAAGAAAAAGGATTTATACAATAACGGCGGCCCTCTTGGTGTCGGTTTTTACATTCTTACCCGTAAGAACCGGACAGTATATGGTCGCCGCTTCAGAAGCATACCAAAAAGTTGACAGCAGCTCGGGTGTTATTACTGCCAATGAGGTTAATTTAAGGACGGGTCCGGCAACTACTTTTGATATTCTATGCAAATTAAAGAAGGATCAGAAGGTCACGGTAATGGGTAAATTGGGAGACTGGTATGCCGTATACGTCGGTGCAAACGGCAATGTAGGCTCGGTTTCCTCGCGTTACTTAAAGCTTGATAAAGCCAAGACTACGACCGGCACCAAACAGGTGGCAACGCAGAACAACAGCGGCAAGTCAACCGCCGCAACCACTGCAAAAAACAGTCAATCCGGTTCAAAAGCGGCAGTACCGGGCAGTGCTGACAAAACGAAATCTACAGCCGAAAATACCTCTTCCAAGGCAACAGTATCAGAAAAGCCGATGAACATATCCTCAGATGAACAGGCCTTATTTGATGCGGTAAACAAAGCGAGAAAGGAAGAAGGTCTCAAGGCTTTGCAATTTGATGCCCAGCTGGTTACGGTTGCCAGGCTGAAGGCTAAAGATATGAAGGACAATAACTATTTCAGCCATACATCAAAATATTACGGTACACCTTTTGACATGATGAAGAAATATGGGATCAAGTTTAGTACCGCAGGTGAGAATATTGCCGGGAACCAGTCTATTGACAAGGTTGTCAAGGCATGGCTGAAAGAGAATGGCAACAACATATACAATGACAAATTTACTCACACAGGCATAGGGATTGTTGACAGTCCAACCTATGGGAAGTTGTTTGTTCAGATGTTCATTAAAAAATAGCATAAGATTTTCAGGGAAAGCTGCAGCCGGGAGTCTGCAGCTTTTTCACACATCGGAACAATTTCAGGGTTTTTGACCGGAAAGCAGGGATTCCAGGCTAAAGGGAGGTTCAATGGCTATGGTTTTTCCATTGAGATAGTTCAGAGGCCCGGCAGAAGTTTTGAAATCAAAAATCAGCCTGCTGGCACATAGCATTTGATATTTTGCACCGTACTGCTTATTTTCGGAATTTCTGCCATATTTACCGTCACCAATGATGGGATGGCCGTAGTGGGCCAGGTGAGCGCGGATCTGATGGGTCCGTCCTGTTACCAGTTCAACCTCCAGCATGCTGAGATTCTCCAGGGTTTTTAATACTCTATACCGGGTAACTATTTCAAGGGAATCTCTGGTTTTTTTATCTGAAATAAAAACCTTGCTTATTTTATCGTTCTTTTCCAGGTGATCAACAAGCTCTGCCCGGCTTTTTTCCATTATACCCGAAACAATGCAGGTGTAATATTTATGAATTTCTCTTTCTTTTATTTTTTCAAGCATTGTATCAAGAGCGGCATTGTTCTTTGCCAGAATCACCAGGCCGGCCGTATTCCTGTCAAGCCTGTGGCATAAGACAAGGTGCCGGCCATGGAGTTTCTGAAGCTTATCGATCAGTGTGGCTTCGGTCTGGTTTCTGTCAGGATGCACGGGAACTCCCTGTGCCTTGCTGACCACCATTATGTTATTGTCCTCATAGACAATGGAATACCCTTCATCGTTTTTTCCAAGCAGATAGTCGTCAATAATGTAAATATCTATTTTATCGCCTTCAAGTACCTGGTAATCCTCCCTGACACGTATTCCATTCACTTTTATATCTTTTTTTCTAAGGGTTTTGAACAGCATACCCGAAGAAAGGTTGGGAAAAAAATCCCGGATCACTTTGTCAATCTTTTTACCGCTATGTTTCTCTTTTGCAATAATTGTTCTCATTTTATCTCCATCAGGTTAAATATCCTATGTATTTGTTATGATTTTTTCCAAAAGGCCGTAATACCTGGAAGACAGCTCAGCTGCCCCGCTTTTTGAAGAGCTTTCAACCACCATTCTTAAAATGGGCTTATCTGCGTCGGGTGCAATCAGGACCCAGCCTGTTTCGGTATACAGTTTGATTCCATCCAGCAGTTCCAGTTTTTTATCCCTGTACTCGCTGATTATTTTCCGCATAACAGTGCCTTTTGATTCCCAGGGACATTTAATGCTTTTCTTATCCATAAAGAAGTCGGGAATATCTGCTAAAAGCACACTCAGGTCGGTATTTGCATAACACATGTACTCAATTATTCTTATGAGCCCTTCGATGGCATCAAAGCCCAGGGTAAACTGATCCGGCCTGAAAGAATCAAATCCGGATGATATAGGGCTCTCATCATTATACCCGTATTTTTTATTATAGGACAGTATTTCATCCATAATTGCCTGGGAGAAGTTCTTTGTACGCTTAACCGAGCCATTATATCTGGCGGCAAGTTTTTCTATGACTTCAGAGCATGTAATGGGTACAAAAAAAGTAGCACCGGGTGAGGTTTTAAATATAATTGATGCAATAAGGGCCTGGAACAGGTCATCTATAATTACCTTTCCAAACTTGTCCGCCAGGATGAGCTGTTCTGCATTCTGGTCTATTATGGCGGCAAAATCCGAACTGGTTTCTTTAATTACAGCTGTAACCGACTCCGGAGCTTCATAATCTGTAAAGCGGTTAACGGTACAGCCCAGTCCTGTTAAGAGAGGTACTGTTATTGAGATTACGTAATCGGATTTTGAAAAGATGCAGATTTTTGGATTTTTCTCCCTGATGACCTGCATGTTGGTCTTGCTGCTTAAATTCCGGGTATAGTAGCTGCTGAAGTCGGTTATATTATTCAGCCTGCTTATCTGCTGGGCCGAGCATCTGTTAAAATCCTCCTTGAAAAAGGAGTTTTCTATCTTTCTTTCGGTCAGCCGGCTGATTGAAGCACCCCTGACATCCATAAAGTCGACCTTGATCCTGTTAACATCATGAATATCATTTTTTATGTGTATCCCGCCTTCCACTGAAAGGAAGCCTATGGCGGTTCTGGCTATGGGGGTGAGCAGGCTGCTCATGTTGTAGACTTCAACTCCTACCGACAGCATACCTGAAATAAAGGCATGCTTGAACATTCTCGCCGAGTTGGAATTGGTTGAACTCACTACAACTCTGGAGCCCGTTTTAAACTGTGAACCGTATGCGGCTCCCAGTCTGGTTGCAAATTCAGGTGAAATATCCACGTTAACAATACCTGAAATACCGTTGTCACCGAATATCTTGTTGGAGTGCTTGGACCCCCAGATCATATTTCTATCGATGATGGCAAAGGGCTGGATGATCTTTTCAGGCCAGATTTTTATATTGGGTTTAACAATTACACGCTCATTAACCTTACAGCCTTCACCCACAACGGCATTCTCGAACACCGAGACATAATGCTTGAGATTCACCCTGTTGCATATTACGGCTCCTCTGAGTTCACTGCCGTACTCAATATAGCTGTTATCCCAGACAATGCTCCTGACAATTGAAACATCATCCTCAATTGTAGTATTATTACCTATAACAGTGTATCTATCAATAACCGAACCATTGCCTATCCGGCAGTTTGAACCGATTATACAGGGGCCGTTGATTTCTGCATTTGCTTCAATGACCGTCCCTGCACCGACCCAGACATTATCCTTCAATTGAATACCGTTGAGGCCCAGGTTTATTTTTTTATCCAGAATGTCACAGTGTACCTTGATATATGACCGGATATCACCCATATCACACCAATACTCCGGTGCCACATAGCCATACATTTTTTTTGATGCGGCCAGCAGGCGGGGAAATAAATCACGGCTGAAATCAAGATTTTTATCAGCATCAATATAGTTCAAAATTTCGGGTTCAAGTATATATGTACCGGTATTCACCGTGTCGCTGAACAATTCGCCCCAGCTGGGCTTTTCCAGAAAGCCGGTTATCCTGCCTGTTTCATCTGTCAGCACCACTCCGTATTCCAGCGGATCATCAACCTTTGAAAGAATGATTGTCGCAAGGGAATTCTTCTCCCTGTGATATTCAACAGCCATTTCAAGGTTAAGGTCTGTTATGGAGTCACCGCTTATAACAATAAAGGGCTCATCCAGAAAGCTCTCAGCATTTTTTATGCCTCCGGCGGTGCCCAGGGGGGATTCTTCGATAAAATATGTAATTTTGACACCCAGGTTTTTACCGCTTCCGAAATAATCCTTTATAATCTGCGGGTGATACATCAATGTAATGCCGATCTCTTTGATTCCGTAATTTTTCAACAGCTCGATTGTGTGTTCCAGAACAGGTTTATTTAAGACAGGAACCATTGGTTTTGGTAAATCACATGTAAGCGGCCTCAGTCTGGAGCCTTCTCCGCCGGCCATAATAATAGCTTTCATCCTGACCTCCCTCTGCGTGCAGGCCAGCCGGGCTCCTGAGTATGCCCGGCATGGACACGCCGGTAAATGGTATGAAAAAACT
This sequence comes from Ruminiclostridium cellobioparum subsp. termitidis CT1112, assembly GCF_000350485.1. GTDB lineage: Bacteria > Bacillota > Clostridia > Acetivibrionales > DSM-1351 > Ruminiclostridium > Ruminiclostridium termitidis. The sequence goes on along the minus strand of NZ_AORV01000044.1, from coordinate 64,587 downwards.
AATCCCACAATACTGGTATTTATCAAACAACTTATATTTATTATATTCCATACCCGGCGTAATAATCCTCTTAATTGGAGGACCACATGATTTATACAGATATTTCTTTAATGCTATTCAATAACGCCAAAGCTTCCCTCCAAAACAGAAAGAGCATTTTCCCGGTTACCGGTGTCAACATCTACTTCAAGCTTGACCATTGTTGAAGAAACTGCCCCGGGAAATTTAGTGATTCTGTGTCTTGGATTTATTCCGTAATGAAGTCCGCACTCAGAAGTATTAAGGCATGCTTTGTCGATTCCGTTTGTTTTTAAGGTACCCATTACACTGTTTGCGTCATATATGTTTGTATACAGCGCAGTAATTTTTTCACTCATGATGCTTACCTCCATTGATCGAAATATACGATGATAAATACCAGCTGTGAGATTCAAAGTTAGTATTTACATATATCAATGGAAATAAGCCTCATTTCAATTTATTTTTTAAATGTAAAAAGCTTGTTGAGGATATAACTTACCCCTGTATAAAAAACCATTCCAATAAGAGCAGATATGTTTTTCCCAAGGAGAAGCTTTTCGGCCAGCAGTATTACCAGGCCATGCTGGAGCAGGAAGCACACTCCGAAAACCGCTGTAAAACGTATGAATTGTGACAGGGTGGAGGACTGTTTCCCTTTAAACGTCCATAACTTGTTAAGGATGAAACTGTTTATAAAACCTGCCACATATCCGACTATGTTGGATAATCTGAGGGAAACTGAAAATACGTTCATTAAGGCAAACATGATCAAGCCGGTTATGAGGGTATTTATAACGCCTACCAGACCATATTTGACAATACTTGAGTTCATTAATCTGCCGAATAATATCTTTAGTTTATTCATTTACTTCTCCTTTTACAGCTGTTTAGCAATAATAAAGTCAACTGCCGTACTTTTGACATATTTGCACATTTTTAAGTATATATAATAATATGAAATTTTACCATAAGCCATTATAAATATTACTTTATATATGACATGTATGATATGGAGGTTAAAATGGCGGTAAAAAAAGAAAATATTCGCTGATATATGTATCAAAACAAGCGGTGCCTTTTAAAAAAGACAGACCGCTTCAATTTATGCTGACCTTATATATTGTTGTATTTGTGTTTTTCGCGCTGAAGCCTGTAGATTACCTGGAATGGTGGTTTCTAAGCCTTCCTTCGGCAATTATGATAGCCTGTATGATGATATTTTACAGAAAAGGCAGGCTTACCAATTTATCATATTTAAGTGTCCTGGTTTTTTTAATACTTAATACGCTGGGAGCTCATTATACATATGCCCTGTGTCCGGTAGGAGAGTGGATGAAGGGGACCTTCGGCTTCATCAGGAATAATTATGACAGGCTTGTATATCTGGCCTTCGGGCTGCTGATATCAATTCCTGTCATGGAGATACTTTACAGGCGATTCAGGCTGAGGTATATTGAAGCATGTTTCTTGGCGGTTTTTATCATAGTAGCTCTGTGTGCGCTCAATTCTCTGACCGAAATGTTGATTGCGGCAGTGAGCCGTTCACAGCAGTTGTTCATTCTGACCCAGGCCCAGGGAGATATCTGGGATTCGCAGAGGGATACTGCCATGGGATTGCTGGGTGCTGCTCTGAATATGGGTTATTGCATTTTTGTAAAGATAAGGCGAAATCAAAGAATTCACATGGTGAAGGTATCAAAATAGTCAAACAGTCGAATAATAAACCTGTCTTTTTAATAACATCAAAAGCGGGGGATAGGTTTGATATTCAGATTGGGATATGTTGCTATGACCTTGAGTCTTGAGAATTGTTCACCTTCGGGTACCGTCACTTATGCCGTGTACAGCAGGCTGAAGGACGCCCAGGCAAAAGGTATAAGGCTGGACAGGGTGTCAAAGCTTAATATTGAAAATACCCTGAGAATTCTCAAGTACAACCGCGCTATGAATATTCAGGTGTACAGGCTCACATCGAAGCTGATACCGCTTGCAACCCACCAGGAGCTGGCAGGCTGGGAATATCAGCGCCAGTTTGCCAGCGAACTCAGGCAATTGGGGGAATTCGTAAAACAAAACGGTTTTCGCATCAGTGCACATCCTGACCATTTTACAATTCTCAATCCGGTTAAGCAGGAGGTGCTGCTGGCTTCTGTCAAGGATCTGGATTATCATGTCAGATTGTATGAAGCAATGGGGCTTGAGGATTACAGGTACAAGCTGGTGCTTCATGTAGGAGGCCTCTACGGGGATAAGTGCAGTTCAATCGAAAGATTCAAGGTCAATTTTTCAAAGCTGCCCGACCGTATACGGAAGCGTATAATCATAGAAAACGACGACAAATGTTTCACCGCAGCCGACGTACTGCAGCTTTGCAAGGATTTGGGCGCTCCCATGGTGCTGGATGTTCACCATCACAAATGTGCAAATAATGGTGAAAGGCTGAGCGAGCTTTTGCCGGAAATATATAAAACCTGGGACGGGGAACCTTTTCCGCCCAAAATACATTTCTCAAGTCCAAAAAGCCAGAAGGAATTCAGGAGTCATGCCGATTATATCGACCATGCCGGTTTTATGGAGTTTTTGAATACGGCAAAAGCTCTTGACTGCGATATAGATATCATGCTTGAGGCAAAAATGAAGGACAGGGCACTGCTGGAGCTTTCTGAAAAACTGAGGGCCGAGCCGGGCTTTGAGGAACTGACTAAAGCTTCCTTCCGGATTTGAGTGCAAACACAAATGAGCACCAAAAACTGAGCATAGCGAATTTTCTTGAGTTAAAGTGTAAAGAATATATATAAATACCTGACAAAGGTACAATTATCTTTTAGAGAGGATGTTTCGAATGGCAAAAAACCCGAACAAGGACCAGAATAATGATGTGTCCTTTGACAATGATCAGCTGGGAGAAAACAAAAACAGCAACAGCGGCGGAAAGAAGGGCGGCAGCGGTAAACCCAAGCCTACCAGCAGAATTATATAAGAACATGTTTCTATTTAAAAAATAAGAATTGGGGTGTGCCCCGGTTCTTATTTTTTTAGCGTATAGGAATTTAGGCAGAGTTCCTAAGTGGGCGAAGCGGGTTTCGAAGCAAATTTCTTGGAGTATAATAGCCGGTGAATTTTCTTGTGACCGGCAGCAGAATTAATGTTATAATAAAATACGATTTACAAATTTTTGGACATGGAGAATGTAAGATGGACATTATAGATCAGCTGATAAAGGAATTTAACCTGAAGCCCTTTCAGGTACAAAATACTGTCAAACTTGTAGACGAAGGAAATACCATACCTTTTATTGCCCGCTACAGAAAAGAAGTGACCGGAGAATTGAACGACCAGGTACTGAGAGAACTGTACGAGCGTTTATTATATCTTAGAAATCTGGAGGAAAGACGGGAAGCTGTCAGAAGGCTTATAGACGAACAGGGCAAACTGACAGAAGAGCTTTCACGCTCTCTTGACAGGGCGGTCACTCTTCAGGAAATAGAGGATATATACAGGCCCTACAAGGTTAAAAGAAAAACCAGAGCCTCGGTGGCCAAGGAAAAGGGGCTTGAACCCCTGGCTGCAATCATATTTGCCCAGATGCCTTCAAAGACACCTGTACTCAGGATAGCAGCGGGCTACATTGATCCTGAAAAAGGAGTAAACACTGAGGAAGAAGCCCTTGCGGGAGCCATGGACATTATTGCCGAAGAGGTATCGGATAACGCTGAATACAGAAAGGCGCTCAGAGAGACAATATTCCGTAATGCGATGATAGTATCGGCCGCCAGGAAGGAAGAGGATTCCGTTTACAGGATGTATTATGACTTCAGGGAGCCTGTCTCTAAAATTGCAAATCACAGGATTCTTGCAGTGAACAGAGGTGAGAAGGAGGAATTCCTTCAAGTAAAAATAGATGTTGACAGTGCGCTGTGCCTGGCATATTTGAAAGGCAGGACTGTCAAGAACACAAATCCTGAAATGGCAGGATATGTTGAAGCCGCCGTAGAGGATTCCTACAGCAGGCTTATCTTCCCCTCGCTGGAAAGGGACATTAGAAACCAATTGACTGAAACTGCCCAGGAGCAGGCTATGAAGGTATTTGCAGAAAATCTGAGAAATCTTCTTCTCCAGCCTCCGGTAAAGGACAGAGTTGTCCTGGGCCTTGATCCTGCCTACAGGACAGGCTGTAAGATCGCTGTGGTTGACGAGACGGGAAAAGTTCTTGCAACAACGGTCATATACCCGACACCTCCCCAGAGCAAAATTGAAGAGGCAAAGTCCAAGCTGAAGCAATTGATAGAAAAGCACAAGGTGGATATCATATCAATAGGAAACGGTACTGCTTCCAAGGAATCCGAGCTTTTTGTAGTTGAATTGCTTAAGGAAATAGACCGGAAGGTTTATTACATGGTGGTCAGTGAAGCGGGAGCGTCGGTTTATTCGGCTTCCAAGCTTGGGGCAGAGGAGTTCCCCGAGTTTGATGTGGCCCTCAGAAGTGCGGTATCCATTGCAAGGCGGCTGCAGGACCCTCTTGCCGAACTGGTAAAAATAGATCCGAAGGCCATAGGCGTGGGCCAGTACCAGCATGATATGAACCAAAAAAGGCTGGATGAGTCCCTGGGCGGAGTGGTTGAGGACTGTGTAAATAATGTAGGTGTAGACCTCAATACGGCGTCAGCACCATTATTATCCTATATTTCAGGGATTTCTTCGGCTATAGCGAAGAATCTTGTTGAGTACAGGGAAGAGAACGGAAAGTTTAAGAGCAGGAATGAAATAAAAAAGGTCAAGAAACTGGGCAATAAGACCTTTGAGCAGTGCGCCGGTTTTTTAAGGATTACCGACGGTGACAATATTCTGGACAATACCTCGGTGCACCCCGAATCATATACAGCGGCAGAGAAACTTCTGAAAAAGATGGGTTATACCCTGTCGGATGTTAGCGGCAAGAGTCTCCGGGAACTGGACAAGAAAGTGGAACAGAACGGAAGGATAAAGGTGGCAGAGGAACTGGGAATCGGCCTGCCGACCTTAAAAGACATTGTAAATGAACTGCTGAAGCCTGGACGGGACCCCAGGGATGAATTGCCCAAGCCCATTCTCCACACTGATGTACTGCATTTAGAGGATCTCAAGGCCGGAATGGTCCTGACGGGGACCGTGAGAAATGTGGCCGATTTCGGTGCTTTTGTCGACATCGGCGTCCATCAGGATGGCCTTGTTCACATTTCCCAGCTTGCCGACAGGTTTGTCAGGAATCCGATGGAAGTGGTTGCTGTAGGGGATATAGTAAAAGTGAGGGTAATAGAGGTAGACGCCGAAAGGAAGAGAATATCCTTAAGCATGAGGGAGATTAACTGAGTACATTGATTTATCATCCCCGTACTTTATTTGAAGGGTTAATTGTGATATTATTTATGTTATGATTTCCCATAATCAAAAAATACTGCTTATTAATTAAACGGTGCCTGGGAAAAACATTTAGAGATTAAATTGAAATATGAAGGAAGGACCTGACCAATGGGAACTATAAATAATGCTGTGCGCTTACTTGCCAAAAGGCCGTCTATACTTATTCTTACAATCATAACCAGTACGGTTCTTTCTGTTGTGGAATATCTGCTGATGATGCTTTTTTATAGCATAACAATGTTTAAAACCGGAAGCCCCTTTGATGATTATGTAAATATAATACAATTTGTTATAGATACAGTACTTGTTCCGCAAACGGCAGTTAAAATCATTATGGCACTTGCTGTTTTAGTGGCAGCTGCAGCATTGATATTCGGCCTGCTGCTTTCAGGCTGTTTCAATATACTTACCAATGCAGTCCAGGGCAAGGAAAAAAAGCCGGGAAGTGAGTTCCTGGCCGGAGTGAAGAAATATTTTCTCAGAATGGTTTCGGTCAATTTGTGGACCCTCAGTGCGGTTATACTGTTTGTTATCTACGTCATTGTTGCCTCAATACCGGCTGCTATTTTTATAGACAATGCCTTGAACGGGGAAGTAAATATCGTAGCAGGCGTACTGTTATTTGTAGTGACAATAATTGTTTTGTTCTTCAGTTTCGCTTTTTTCAGACAGTATATAACCTTTTGGTATCCTTCTGCCATTGTAAACAGCAAAAATCATTTTAAAATAGCAAAAAAAATATCAGACAATGATTTTTGGACTTTGTTGTCCAAATACATTGTTTTTGATATTATACTTGTTTTATTTGATGTCATATATGTTATAGCTAATTTTTCAATGGCAAATGCCCAGGTGATATCCAATGTTACCAGTTATGTCCTATTGATTGTCAATATAGTGTTTAAAACCATATTTATTGCAGTAATTGTATGTTTTGTATTTTCCACTTTCCATAAACTGAGTGAAAAAAGCCGGCTTGAAAAGGCTAATCACTAAAAAATGTCCAATAGCAGGTAGAGAAGAACAATAATAAGTATTTCGTCCTGGACTTTGTCTGTCAGCAGAAGTACCAGTAAACCTGCAAGGAGTAAATCATCCAGATAAATATCAAAATCGAAGATTGTAAATAGCGGATTTCCCGATCTCTCGGATTTATCCCCGCCGAACAGTGAGGACAAAAAGCCCAGAGGTTGGGATTTTTTCCGTTCCTGACTTTCTGCCGGGGCAGGCAGGGACAGTATGGGTTCTTCTGAAAGAGCAGTTTCGGCTGACGTGGTATTCTGCTCCACATGATAGTTATTCTGGGTATTTGTTTTTCTATATCTGCGAGATTTAGAAGAACGCTTCCTGTAAGCCATTATTCCATTCACTCCAATTCCAGTTATTCATAGGGTGCTCTTTATACAGGCCGCTCTTCCGAGTCATCCAGTACTTGAGTAAGGCTGCCGATTCTCATAAGTTTTAAACAGGTTTGAAGCTTCCTCTGCCGGCTTTTATTAAGATATGGCCTGATTGCATTGAGCAGGTTTACTCTCGGGTCGTTTGCTACATTGAGCTTGCTCATGGCTTTTTTCATCTTTCTGGCCATATCGGCAAAGTCATCTGCTTCATTACTGTTAGAACTTGAATTTGAATTCTCATTACTCCTGGATTTCTGAGGCGGATCCGGATCCTCTTGTGTGTCTTCATCTTTAGAGCTGTTACCGGTATTGGACATGAGCATGTTGAGCAGACCCTTGACATTGTCAGGGATATTGGGGTTTGAGTTCTGTCCCAGCATATCCGCTATTTGCTTGATTTTGTCACCCATGTCGTCACTCATCTTAACCTCCATGCCCCCACATGTGCATAGTCAATTATGTTGACCTCAATAAATTGTCCAAGAGCGCTCCTTGAGCGCTTTTGGTATGACAAAAAGTATTGCTCGATACTTTTTTATGGGGTTAAATTAATTTTAAAAGTGCCCATGCCGGGCACTATGTACCTGCCATAAAACATTGATGAAATTGAAGCTATGAATTCAGATATTCATTAACCTTTTTCATAATATCCTTGCTGTCTTTTCCAAGAATTTTTTCAAGTTTATCCAGATCGGTTTTGGTAATCTTCTTTTTAATTTCTTCCTTGTCTATTTTCATGTTCTTGATTTTCTCGTCGTCAAACTCATTGATTTTTTCCATTAACTCATTTTTATCAATCTTCTCCAGTTTTTTTGCCAAATCATCGGAATTATCTTTTTTCAACATATCAATTGCTTGATTTACTTTAGATTGAACCATTTTATCACCTAACAGCTCCTGAATTTTTTTGCTTAATGAATTTTCACCCATATTATACCTCCAATATGTAATTTAATGTTTGGTTGTTATTACAGTTTATGCACGCTGACAAGCTTATTATGTAAAAACAATTTTTGTTAATTTGAAATAGAAGCTTGGATATTACCCAAGCTTCTATTCAAATACATTTGCTATGGACGATCCTTAGTTTGATTAGCAATCATCGCCACAACGGTCACTGTTGCAGAGGAATAATAACAAAAGGACTATTGCAAGCCAGACTATTCCGCAATCGTCAAATATGTCTGAAAAGCAACCGAATCCATCGTTACAGCAGCAGAAGAAAATTATGGCCAGTATTATAAGCCATTCACATCCAAAACCTTCACTTCCACCAAAACATCCCATAACTTTACCTCCATAAATATTTAAGATAATGCATACTATGATGTTTTAGAGGGAGTTGTTACATTTAAAATTTTATTTTTGAAAAAATATATGGATGGTATACTATATAGTAGTACATGTACATTTTAATTTTTAAGTGCTGCAAATTACAACGGGAGGTTATCATGTTTGATGTAATTATTATAGGAAAAGGACCTGCAGGTCTGTCTGCCGCTATCTATACTGTCAGAGCCGGACTCAGGACAATGGTAATCGGTCAGGACAAAAGCGTGCTGCTGAAAGCAGACCGGATAGAGAATTATTTTGGTTTTGCGGAACCTGTTTCAGGAAAGTACCTTCTTGAGCAGGGGGGAAAACAGGCTCTTAAATTGGGGGTTAAATTTGATAACAACGAGGTTGTTGCCCTTGAAAAAGGGGAATACTTCGAGGTTTATACCACGGGTGAAAATTATTCGGGCAAGGCCGTACTGCTGGCCACGGGACAGCAGATTGCAAAGGTTAAGATTGAAAGAATCAATGAATTCGAAGGAAATGGTGTAAGCTACTGCACCACCTGTGACGGTTTCTTTTACAGGGGTCTGAAAGTGGGGCTGCTGGGATACAGGGATTTTGTCATACACGAGGCCATGGAACTGGAACCGCTTACCGGGGATATTACTATTTTTACCAATGGCAGGCAGCTTGAACTTTCGGAAAAGTATAAAAATGTAGCTCAACGGTTTAAGATAAATACCAATATTATTAAAGCCATTGACGGAAAGGACGCTGTGGAGCATATTGTTTTTGACGATGGCTCCAAAGAGAGGCTGGACGGATTGTTTGTGGCATATGATTCGGCTTCGAGTATTGATTTTGCCAGAAAGCTGGGGGTTATCACCAGCAAGAACGCCATAGTCGTGGATGAAAAACAGGGAACCAATCTCAAAGGCTTATATGCCGCAGGAGATTGTACCGGCGGACTGAAGCAGATTTCCACCGCAGTGGGACAGGGAGCAGTGGCGGCAAGGCAGATGATTGAGTATGTAAGAGGACTGAATAAGTAGATATATACAAATTAAGGAAGGGGCTGTCTGATTTTGGGACAGTCCCTTTCTCATATACTTTGATATTTTTATTAAAAGTTATAAAAAAATCTGACAAGGTAGAATACTTGATAAAGCTTGGGCATAGAAATAGTTGTGTAAGGATGAATATTCATATTATTTGCTTTAACATTTTTATGTGAGGTGTCAAAGATGCGAAAAATATTTAGTTTAATCTTAGTGTGTGTAATCACCATGACTTTGTTTGCCGGATGCGGCTCTACCGATGAAAGCTCGGGTATTGATGAATTAACTCCTGCAAGTAGTGTTTCGCTGGGTGAAAATCAAGCCGGTGAATTAAAGGATAAAACTCCCTGTAAACTGTATTTTATAAATGAACAAGGTAAACTTGCACCTGAAACCAGATATATAGATAATGCCGAAGTGGCAAAAGGAAATGACAACCTGGCAACGGTTCTTGTTAAAGAGCTCATCAGCGGACCTGCAAAAGGAAGCCTGCTTCAGGCCACAATTCCCCAGGAGACCAAAGTCCATTCAAATGTATCAATAAAAGAAGGCATTGCTACTGTGGATCTGTCAAAGGATTTTATAGATAAGCACAAGGGCGGAAAGAAGAATGAGCAGCTTACATTGTATTCCATTGTAAATACTCTTACAGAACTAAAGGATGTAAAATCAGTCCAGTTTAAAATTGACGGAAAGGTCAATAAGGAATTCAAAGGCAGCTACCAGTTGGATGTGGCCTTTCCAAGATCGGCTTATCTGATCACTTCCCAACCGGAAGAACAGGATGTAATTAAGCTTGACGAGGATAGTGCATCAAAGGGCAACTTAAATCAATCCGATATAAATAAGAACAATACGGAAAATAAAAGTAATACAGAGAAAAGCAATATGGATAAGAGTAATACTAATAAGAATAATCCGGATAACAGCAATATAAAGGATAATCCCACAAAGGAAAACCCTGTAAAAGAAAATCCAACGAAAGAAAATCCGACTAAACAAAACCCTGAAAAGGATCAGAAGACCAATTCCGATATAGAAATAGATTCTGAATTGCTTGAATAAATACACACCCTTATCAGATATACCAGGGTATCTTATTAGGATTTAATTATCCGGCAGTTATCTGCTATAATAAGATACCTTGTTTTTTTGTGTATATATTAATGGCTGCAGCAGCCTCCGCACACATGTCTGTTGGGGCAGTCGGAACTGTCCGATTTTCTGGACTGTATTATATTTACACTCTTAAAAACAGTTTCCAATTGATTGTTACCGCAGTCGGGACAATTTATCTGATTATTCTCACGCTCACTCATTTTAGCCATAACATTGAATTCACTACCACATTTGGGACATTTCAGATCATAAAAAGGCATTTCATATAACTCCTCATGAATTTAATTTATATTTGACTAAATTATAACATATGCAGCGGCCGTCAGTAAAATATTAACGCGCATAATAAAATTTTTTATACGAAAAATACTGATAACAACAATGAAGTTCAGTTTGTGGCCGCTATGCGGCTCAAAGCCATAATATGGCTTGGGAGGTTAATATGCACACAGTTTGGAAGGGTTCGATAAGCTTCGGTCTGGTAAATATACCTGTTAAAATGTTTACGGCCACCGAGGACAAGGATATAAGGTTCAAATACATCCATAAGGAATGTCATACACCGGTGAAGTACAAAAAAACCTGCCCGGCATGCAACAAGGATGTCCAGCCCGAAGATATAGTCAGGGGCTACGAATACGAGCCGGGCAAATTTGTCATTCTGACCGAGGAGGATTTTGAATCCATAGAGGTAAAGAGTGAAAAAAGCGTAGAAATACTGGATTTCGTTAAACTTGAAGAGATCGATCCCATATATTTTGACAAGACTTACTTTTTAGGTCCCCAAGAAACCGGAGGAAAGGCCTATACTCTTTTAAGGGAGGCACTCAACGGTAAAAAGAGGATCGCGGTTGCAAAAATAACCATCAGAGACCGTGAATCCCTTGCGGTAATCAGGGTATACAACAATGTTCTGGTTCTGGAAACCATATTTTACCCCGATGAGGTAAGGGATTCAAAACAGGTGCCGGGAGTGCCTGAAAATCTCCAGACAACCGAGGCGGAACTGGATATGGCTGCCCAGCTGATTGACAATCTGACCACGGCATTTGACCCGGATAAGTACCATGACAATTACCGGGAAAGACTTCTGGAAAAAATCAATGCAAAGGTTGAAGGCAAGGACTTCGTTGTTAAGAAGGAAACGGATAAGGAAAACATTGTCAGCCTGATGGAGGCCTTGAAACAGAGCATACAGATGTCAAAGGACAATAAGGACAATACCGAAGCTGTTGACGGGACCGGTAAAAAAACTGCTGCCAGGGGCAGAAAAAAAGCAGAGGTTATGGATCAGGAAAAAGAAAATACAGATCTGCCCGGGGTACAAAAGGGATCAGGGGATACCGGAGAAGAGAAAACTAAGAAAAAGACAAGAAAAACAAAGGAAACTGTCAAGTCGTGAATTGGATACCCCCCATGGAACCTGTCAGCATTCCCGGAGTCAAACAGGGACCTGGATATATTCACGAAATCAAATGGGATGGCATACGTGGAATGATCTACCTTCAATCAGGAAGTATGAAGGTTTATACAAAGAAAGGAAATGAAAGAACCGATTTCTATCCTGAACTCAATATACTTGAAACCTCTCTTGGAGAAAAAGACATGGTGCTGGACGGAGAAATTGTTGTTCAGGATAACCGGGGGTACCCCAGCTTTCATAACATTCTTGTCAGAGAAACTGTAAAAAATAAACGCAATCTTGAGTATTACTTAAGGAATTATCCTGTAAAATATATGCTTTTCGATATATTGATGTACAATGGCCGGCAGCTTACCAGGACAGCCTTGCAGGAAAGAAAGGATATCCTGGAAGAGGCGGCGGCTCCTGTCATACAGAACAGCAATACCGTGTTTTTATCCCGGGTCTTTGAAAATGGAAATGAACTCTATGGAAATATGAAACTTGAAAACATGGAGGGTATAGTTTCAAAAAAACTAAACAGTTATTATCTGCCGGGAAAAAAGCATGAAGAATGGTTTAAGACAAAGTTCACAAAGAAAATGCTGTGTGTCATAGGGGGGATTCAGTGGAAGGATAAGCTTCCCAATTCGCTCCTGATGGGCATAAGGGCCGGGGCAGGCACAAAACTTTTCTACATGGGAAAGGCTTCACTGGGCTTGAAAGGTCAGGATTTGCAGCTGCTCAGGCAGTATAGGGATGAACTGGTACAGAGGGAGTGTCCTTTTGAACCAGATGGAATTACAGATATTGATATGACCGGAACCGAACTGACCTGGACTGTACCGGCAATAACCTGCTGGGTAGGTTTTCTGGAACTGTCAAATGACGGGCATTTCAGGCATCCCAAGATACTGGGATTCACTAATTTGCCTCTGGACGAGGCTGATGGAAAGGTGTTGACTGACTGATGGAGACAATTACAGATATTAAGGTGGAAATTGAAGGCAAAATAATAAATGTTAAAAGTCCGGACAAGCTGTATTGGCCCGAGGCCAATGTTACAAAGCTGGAATTTATTGAGACTATGACAAAGCTGGCGCCATACGTAGTAAGGCATGCCAAAAACCGGATGCTGACCTCCATACGGTATCCCCACGGGATTGGTGACAAAAGCTTTTTTCAGAAGGAGAAGCCTGTAAATACGCCTGAGTGGGTTAAAACCGTCAAATTCAACGATAAGAACTATATCGCATTGAATTCTGCCGCAACCCTGGTATGGCTATGCACTCAGGCTGCATTGGAGCTGCATACCAGCTTTAATGTACATGAAAAGCCGGACCACCCGTCAAGCCTGGTTTTTGACCTGGACCCGGATGAGGGCAACACCTTTAACGACGTAACCGAGATAGCGGGAAGTATACATGAAACCCTGCTGGCCCTTGGTATAAAAGCCTTTATAAAAACTTCCGGCGCAACCGGCCTTCAGATATTCATCCCTACAGGGGCAAGGTATGATTATGATACTGCCAGAATGCTCAATGAGTTCTTTGCTGAGTATTTTACCCACAAACTCAGCAGCAAGGTCACAATTGAGAGAATGAAGAAAAACAGGGAAGGAAAGTTATACTTTGACTGGCAACAGATGTGGCATGGGAAGAGTATGATCACGGCATATTCGGCCAGAGCGGTGAAAAGCGCTGCGGTGTCGACACCGATTGAATGGAGTGAACTGGGAAGAATACGGCCTGAAATGTTTACGCTGAAGAATATTGCGGCGCGGGTGGAACAGAAAGGAGACCTGTTCGAACCCATGCTGCGGTGTGACAATAAAAACCAGCTTGACGAAATACTCAAGCAGCTGAAAAAATAGTTATCTCTTGATGGACCTGGCATATTCCGACGGACTTATGCCGTACTTCAGCTTGAATTGCCTGGAAAAGTAGTGAATTGACGAGTAGCCCAGTTTTTCGGATATCTGCGAGAAATTGAGGCTGCTTGTATTTATTAGGTCCTTGCTCTTTTCCAGCCGGAGGTTATTTATATAGTCAATAACCGTAATGCCCATTTTTTTCTTAAAGATCAGTGAAAGATAGGACGGGCTTATAGGAATACTTCTAGCTATATCGGGAACAGAAACCCTTGTTTCAATATGTTTATCTATATAATCCAGACATTTGTCAATGATGGTATTATCAATCCTGCTCCGTATATCACTGTCCTGCTGTGTAATTACTTTTTCCAAAAGGAGATTTCTTACCAGCTTGATGATAAATTCCTTAAGGTAGCACAATATCAAGTCTTCGGAATATAAAGAGTTATTCTCCCTTTCAAATATGATTTTCTGGAGCAGGGCCTTCATATCATTGTCGACAGCATGGCTTTTATTGAATAGGACCGGAGCCGACAGGTCCATATCAAATGTGAGAGTGATAAAGGATACGGTCTGATCATTATCGGACCATTGGGAATGAAACTGATCCCGGCCGTAGAACACCACTTCACCCTGCCCCACCTGTATGGTGCTGCCGTCGATGGAAGTATACATCCTACCCTTGTCTATATATGTGAGTTCCAGAAAATCATGGGCTTCACCCTTGAAATTAAAGCCTTTCTCCTTCTCCTGATAAAAGAGGGTATGTATTTTGGATATATTTATTTTGGAGGACATTCCCAGGGGACCTTCTATGGGAGCTGGCACCTGGACTTTTTCTCCCTGGCCGGAGCAGGCCAGTATACAGCAGCAGCTTCCGTAGAGTGAAATTATATTGTAATAAACTCCCGGATTCAATACAATGGGTTTATCCAGCAAATAGAAGCAGCCTTTTTCTTCAGGTGAAACTGTCAGGTACAGGAGAGCCAGTCCGCTTACAATATCCATTGCGACTTTGCCTTCATGCCGGCAAAGGCTGTATATGTCCTTGATATTAACGGTAACCTGGTGAACGGAGCAGCCAGGCCGGCAGCCGCAATTGTCAATATCATTTATTGCGCTGTCAAAACCGTCATAAACGATGGTCCCATATTTTAATATGCTGGTGTAATTTATATTTTCTATTTGATTCATAATAGGCCCCTGTCTGATTTATTACCGTGAGGTTGTTTTATTCAACCATATTGTATAAAATATTTACTGTGCAATTTAGCAGTCTGTAACATCTAAATTCATATATTGCCGACGGTTGTCGTCAGTTGGAATAAAGCGGTTATTCCGCCATCCGCCGCCTTGTTCCGAAAAAATTTTCCTCGCCGGACAATATAGGTTTTAGATGTTACAGACTACTAGTTGGTATTTATATGATTTATTATAAGAAAATGATTAAAAATTATAAATACATTTTGCTCAATTAATTATACACTATAAATACAGTAAACAATTTCATTATTATTTTTGTGGCCGCTATGGCGGCTCAAAGCCATAGAATGGCTCATGGAGGTTAAATATGGGAGTATTAGTTACCGGCGGAGCCGGGTATATAGGCACTCATACATGTGTCGAACTGCTTATGGCCGGTTACGAGGTCATTATCGCAGACAATTTATGCAACAGCAAGGAAACAGCAGTTGAAAGGGTAAAAAAAATAACCGGTAAGAACGTTAAGTTTTATAAACTGGATTTGCTGGACAGGGAATCCCTTGAAAAAGTATTTATTGATGAAAACATTGATTGCGTTATCCATTTTGCCGGCCTAAAGGCGGTTGGGGAATCGGTTTCGATACCTTTGAAATATTATCACAACAATTTGACCGGAACCTTTGTTTTATGTGAGTTGATGCAGAAATACGGAGTGAAAAATCTGGTGTTCAGTTCGTCGGCTACCGTTTACGGTGATCCGGTCAGTGTGCCCATATCCGAGGAGTTCTCACTGTCGGCAACCAATCCCTATGGTAAAACTAAACTTATGATCGAAGACATATTGAAAGATCTCCATTTTGCCGATAATACCTGGAATATTGCCCTTTTGAGATATTTTAATCCGATAGGTGCCCATATAAGCGGTACAATCGGTGAGGATCCCAACGGAATACCGAACAATCTGATTCCGTATATAACACAGGTTGCAGTTGGAAAGCACAAGGAAGTGCAGGTGTTCGGGAATGACTATGATACTGCGGACGGTACCGGAGTCAGGGACTATATACATGTAGTGGATCTTGCAAAAGGTCATGTAAAGGCAATTGAAAAGCTTGCGAAGGATCATATAGGGATCAGGCCATACAACCTGGGCACCGGAACCGGGTATAGTGTACTTCAGATGATCCGGGCGTTTTCGAAAGCCTGCGGAAAGGATATCCCCTATAAAATAGTTGAAAGAAGGCCCGGTGATATAGCAGCCTGTTATGCTTGCACCGACAGGGCAAGAATTGAATTGAACTGGGTTGCTGAAAAGGGGATTGATGAGATGTGTGCAGATTCCTGGAGATGGCAGTCGCAAAATCCGGAAGGATACAAATAAACAGTTATACCGAATTTCTGCAGGAACATATTTATTTACCCAAAGCAACCGCACAGGTCAAAGGAGGAATAGCAGATGAACAATAAAACAACTTTAGTAATAATGGCTGCCGGTATGGGGAGCAGGTATGGCGGATTGAAGCAGATCGATCCGGTGGGGCCCAACGGTGAAATCATAATGGAATATTCAATATATGACGCAATAAAGGCCGGTTTCAGCAAAGTAGTATTCATAATAAAAGAGGAAATCGAAGAAACCTTCCGTGAAGTTATCGGTAAAAAAATTGAAGGACTCATTGACGTTGAATATGTCTATCAGAATATTGACAATGTTCCCTCGGGATTTGCAGTACCGGAAGGCAGAGTAAAACCATGGGGGACGGGACATGCGGTCCTGAGTGCAAAATCGGCGGTTAAAACACCGTTTGCCGTAATAAATGCAGATGATTTTTACGGAGCCGACACTTACAGGCTTCTAAACGATTTTCTGTCAAATAATGATGACCGGGAAGACAAATATAAATACTGCATGGTAGGTTTCATACTTGAGAACACATTGACCGAGCACGGACATGTGGCAAGAGGGGTTTGCAATGCGGATGCCTCCGGAAATCTTGTAGATATCCATGAAAGAACCAAAATCATGAAATTCGGAAGTGAGACCAAATATACCGAGGATGACCGGAATTGGATATTGATACCTGAGGGAAGTGTTGTTTCAATGAATACCTGGGGATTCAATCCCAGCTTTTTCAATGAGCTTGAAGAACAGTTCCCCATATTCCTGAAAAACAGCAGGGAGAATATTTTAAAAGCGGAGTTTTTCCTCCCGACTGTTGTAGACAGTCTCATTAAATCGGGAAAAGCTGATGTCAAAGTACTTTCTACCCCTGACAAGTGGTACGGGGTGACCTATCAGGAAGATAAGCCTGTTGTTAAGAAATCCATAGGAGATATGGTTTTCTCCCACAAATATCCGAAAAATCTCTGGGAGGATTTAAAAAATGCCTGATAAAGCAGAAATTGATTTCAAAGGAATAGTTGCCGGTTTCCGGTTTGACGGTGAATTCATAGATGCCATTCCCTATGGCTTCGGCCACATCAATGATACCTATGCGGCAAGCTTCAGGAAAAATGACGGTACGCAGCACAGGTATATACTGCAGAGAATCAACACTAATATATTTAAAAATCCTGAACAGCTCATGAGCAATATTGAGAAGGTTACCAACCATCTCAAACAGAAGCTCATATCAAGGGGGAGCGATTACCGGAGACAAACGCTCAATCTGGTATATACAGTCACCGGGAAAAGCTTTTTAAGGACAGGAGATAACAAGTACTGGCGGGCATATGAATTTATCGAAGGTGCGAGAACTTATCAGATAGTTGAAAATGAGGAGCACCTGTACAATGCAGGCAATGCTTTCGGCAGGTTTCAGAATCTGCTGGAGGACTTTAAAGCCGATTCCCTGTATGAAGTAATACCGGATTTCCATAATACAAGGAAAAGGTTCCAGGCTTTTTCAGAGGCTGTAAAGGCAGATGCCTTCGGCAGAGCAGTAAAAGTAAAGACCGAAATCGAGTTTGCGAACAAAAGGGCAGAAGAAACCGGTAAAATAGTTGAATTGCTTCAAAACGGCAAGCTTCCGGTAAGAGTTACCCACAATGACACAAAATTCAATAACGTAATGATTGATGATGAGACGGGAGAGGGTATCTGCGTGGTGGATCTGGATACCGTAATGCCCGGTTCTGCCCTCTACGATTTTGGGGATGCCATACGCTCGGGAACAAATCCGGCCGACGAGGATGAACGGGATCTGTCAAAAGTATGTATGGACCTGAGACTTTTTGAGAAATACACCAACGGTTATCTGGATGCAACCCGGGAAGTGCTGACAGATACCGAGGTTGAGCTTTTGCCCTTGAGTGCTAAACTGATGACCCTTGAGTGCGGGATACGGTTCTTGACCGACTACCTCAGCGGGGATGTTTATTTTAAGATACACAGGGAAGAGCACAATCTGGACAGATGCAGGACACAGTTCAAGATGGTTGAGGATATGGAAAATAAATGGGATAAAATGCATAGCATTGTAAATTTATACAGGTGATCCGACTGTAACAGTCTTTTTTGTCAGACGTACTTTTTTAGCTTAAATGCCCATAAAATCACCGTTTTACGCCCCTCATAAAAAATTGTTATTGAATAATGGTAAAGTATGTAATATAATGTAAAATATTAAAATACCTGTTAAGTGAGGGGCGATACAATGTATAATGACAAAACCTTGGTTTGCAAGGAATGTGGTGAGGAGTTCATTTTTTCTGCAGGGGAACAGGAATTCTATGCTGAAAAAGGCTTCCAAAACGAACCTACAAGATGCAAAGCATGTAGAAGTAAAAGAGACCATTCAACAAAAAAAGAGTTATATGACGCAGTATGTGCTGAGTGCGGGCAAACTACAAGGGTGCCTTTTAAGCCACATCTGGACAAACCTGTATATTGCAGCAAATGCTATTCCAATAAAAAATAATAGTTGAAATTTATGATATATTATTAAAAAAACTGGTAGGCTGACTTAGTATATAAATTACTGAGACAACCTACTTTTTTTACGCATTTACAGAAATTTACCCTCTATTGACAATTGAAGCAGAACAGTAACCGGGTAAATCCAATTTGCAAACCATCCTCAAACCATTCTCAAATCATGTTGAGTTTCTGGCTATCAGACTGGTTGGCAAAATGATCTTTTTGGGCAGGGACTGTTCTCCCTTGATGCGTGATATTAAAATCTCGGCCGCAATTTCCCCGATTTCGGTGGTGGGGACATCAATTGTGCTCAGTGGAGGATTTGAATATTTTGACATATCAATATTGCTTAATCCTATAACTGCAATATCATCAGGGACTTTTAAGCCGTGCTCGTATATTGCGTTGACCGATATCATAGCCATAAGGTCACTGGCCGCAAAAATTGCAGTGGGCCTTTCAGGAAGGTTCAGCAGCTCCATTGTCTTTGAATAGCAAAGCTTTGAGTCCCATTCACAGTTCTTTACAATGGTTAAATCCTCGGGAATATTATTATCCTCCAGTACGCTGAGGTATCCCCTGTATCGCTGTTCCTTCCTTATGGAATCAATGGCGTCGGTTCCGCCTATGAATGCTATTCTTCTATGTCCCTTTTCGATAAGGTGCTGAACTGCCTTTTCGGCGGCAGCAAACCTGTCATAGCATACATTGTCAATATCCTGGTGTTTTGTATCTATACCGACTATAAATTCCACCTTGTCCTTTAACTGTGAGTATATTTCATCACTCAGGGTTTCCATTATAATGAGACCGGTAAGTGATTCACTTACGGTATTAAAAAGGACGGTAGGATCCTGAAGTTCATTTTTTGTTCTGATAACCGATAAGCTGTATCCGTTCTCTATAAGTTTTGATTCCACACCCGACAGAATGGACATAAAATAGGGATCGGTGTATTTTTCACGTGTTACGCACAGGATGCAACCGATTTTCACCTTATTAACCGTTGGATTTTTTATATCAACCTTATTTATGGATTCTTTTCCGCCCTGGTTTCTTACATAGTTCAGTGCCTTAACTGCCTGCCAGACACGTTCCCTGGTTTCGTTGGTCACCTTGTAGGTCTTGTCGGCATTTAAAATTCTTGATACGGTAGCTGCCGAAACATTGGCCATTTTTGCCACATCCCTGATTGTAGCCATATTAACCTCCATTAGCCGCATAGCGGCTGCAAAATAATAATGAGCTTACTCCTCTATCGCTATAAGGCGAATAAAGGAGGTTAATTGGCCATGTGCGCTTTCAAAGTATTGGCTAATACTTTGAATATTTCGCACGGCCATAGATTCACAGGTTAGCTTGAAAGACGAATATTAGCAAAGTCTTTCAAGTTAACCTCCTAAGCCATGTGATGGCTTTGAGCCGCCATAGCGGCTGCAAATTGTAATGAAATATATTCAATAAAATTCAGTAAAACTTGTTTGAATATAGTATAACATGGCAGTAAACGTTAGTAAACAAATTCCCTAAACAAGTCAATAAACATTGTTTTTGTTACGTAAAACCAAACCTATTATTAAAAAGTATTTAAGTATTTACAAAATAGATTTCCGGTGGTAAAATTAGTTCATAACATGTTTGGTAAACAAAATAAATAGTTTACGTGTTCGTAGTACAGGCGAAATAATTTGTATTTTGGATATTTTAACGTAAATTATATTAATAACTTCATATGATTTTGTGATAGTTGTACAATTATTGCTTTTTATACCTATTCTGATCAGATAAATATAGATAGAAATTTACTAAAACGTTGCAGCTGTTTACGTTATATAAACATTTTAGTAAACAAAAAAGTAAACTTTAGATTACAGGCGGGGGATAATTAATGGAAAAGGCAAAAATTGCAATCATCGGTTTAGGTGATATGGGAATGGGTCACTTTAACGGTTTCAGTGCATTAAAAGAGGCTCAGGTAACGGCTGTCTGTGACAGGGAGCAGGCTGCTGTCAACAGGGCGCTGGATGCTGTCAAGGGCAGTAACGCAAGGCAATATACCGATTATATTGAAATGCTGGACAAGGAAGAACTGGATGCAGTGGTTATTGCAGTACCCGGATATCTTCATGAAGAACTGGCTATTGAATGTATCAAACGTCAAAAAAATATATTCCTTGAGAAGCCTGTTGCAATAAACTATGAGGGCTATAAGAGGATAGTCGAGGCAAAGAAAAGCAGTAAGTCAATCATTCAGGTGGGACTTGTCTACAGATACTCAAATCTCTACAGAACAATCGGAAAAAAACTCAATGAACAAAAAGAGCTTGGAAATGTAATGATGGCGTGGTGCAAGGAGTATCGCCAATGCTTTCCCCAGGAGGAGTGGTTTTATGATGAAACCAAGTCCGGAGGAACAATAGTTGAGAAGGATTGCCACCATTTTGACATATTTAACTGGATGATAGGCTCAAAGCCGAAAAAAGTTTTTGCCATGGGCGGACAGCATGTATATAAGAACGGGCAGGACAATCTCATAGATTGCAGCTATTCGATAAAAGAGCCCAAAATAATCAGCAATGTAAGTATTGTTGATCATGCTCTGGTGTCCATTGAATATGAAAATGGAGCAAAAGCCCAGCTGGGACTCTGTATGTATCTGAAACCGCAGAACAACTCGGGTGACGGACTGGAAATCGGCTTTATTGGAGATAATGGTAAACAATTGATAGCAAGGCGTGATGAATGCTTTGGAATTTATGGCGGTGAATTTAACGACAGGGTTGAATATAATCCGGATATAATATCGGACAACAACGGTTTTGGTCATATCGGCTGCCAGACTCAAAGACTTGAATTTATTGATTGCATCACTCATGGGAAACAACCTATTGCAAGCATAGAGCAGACTGAGGACGCACTGCTTATTGCCCTGGCAGCAGAAAAATCCATAAAGGAAAACAGGCTTGTCTCCATATCAGAATACAAATAAAACCGCAGGTGTCAATAAGGGGGTGGAAGGCTTTGATAAAAATGAGGCAGGAAAAAAGAAATGAGATGTACATGTATTTGTTTATTCTTCCCGGTATTTTAGGATTTCTGTTCTTTTGGCTGATCCCAATCGTATATACCTTTGTACTGAGTACCTTTAAAACAAATGGAATGAACAATATTTTTGTTGGAATTGAGAACTATATCAAACTTTTCGGGGATAAGGAATACAGGAAAGCAATATTTAACACCGTATACATGGTGATACTGGGAGTGCCCATAAATATGCTGGCTGCGTTGATACTGGCCATGCTGCTGAATACAAAAATAAAAGCCCTGGGACTTTTCAGAACTATTTTTTATATTCCCACCATATTGCCGGGGGTGGCCACGGCAGTATCCATGTTTTTCATATTCAACACCAGGTATGGTCTGTTAAACAGAGTGCTGAGCCTGGTGGGAATTGAGGGCATAGACTGGCTGGGTGAACCTGGTATGGCCAAACTGACCTTTATAATCATAGGTGCCTGGGGTGTGGGCCAGACAATGATAATATTTCTTATGGGGCTTCAGGGTATCTCCGAGACTTATTTCGAGGCTGCATATGTTGATGGGGCCAATTCGTTTCAAAGGTTCTGGTCTGTTACACTGCCAATGCTGACTCCGACCATACTGTACAACTTTATTCTGCAGTGCATCGCCCAAATGCAGATATTTACACCGGCATACGTAATTACAAACGGGGGACCCGACCAGGCCACATATTTCTATGTTTACAAGCTCTACCGGGATGCCTTCCAGTTCGGAAAATTCGGTTATGCCTCGGCTCAATCGGTAGTCTTATTCATTGTTACATTGATACTGACCTTCCTTGTAATGAAATCATCCAATTCCTGGGTGCACTATGAAGGAGGAGAATAATTTGAATAATTATAACAAATACAAAAAAATAATAGGAAAAATATTAATTTATCTGGCGCTTTTACTAATTTCGTTTTTATTCATTTTACCCTTTTGGCAGATAGTATCAACATCTTTAAAAACTTTTTTAGAGACCACTGAGTACCCACAAAAGTTTTTCCCTAAAGTGCCACAATGGAAAAACTATTATTACGCATTTGTAAAAAATGCTGATATATGGCCGGTTTTTCTATGGCTTAAAAACACTGTATTTACCACATTGATGGTAGTTATAGGCAATGTTCTTTCGGGCCTGCTCATTGCATACGGTTTTGCCAGGTTTAACGGAAGAGGCAAAAACATCTGGTTCATGCTGATACTCTCAACCATGCTTATTCCGGTTCACAGTACGCTGGTCCCACTGTTTATGGTATATAAGGTTTTTAACTGGTATAACACTTTCCTGCCTATAATCGTACCGCCCTTCTTTGGATTTGCCGTATACATATTCCTGTTGAGGCAGTTTATCATGGGAATTCCAAAAGAGCTTGACGAAGCGGCAACCATTGACGGAGCTTCACCTGTAGGCATCCTTTTCAGGATCATTGTTCCTCTGGCCAAACCATCGGTTATTGCAGTGGGGGTTATGTGCTTTATTGCGGCATGGGGAGATTTTTTCACTCCTTTGATCTTCTTAAGCGATATAAAGAAGTATACAATTTCAGTCGGTGTAAGCATAATGCAGAGTCAAATGAGAATGAATCTGACGGATACACACCTGATTGCATGTGTAATCACGGTAGTAACATTGCCGAGTTTAATAATTTTCTTCGCTGCACAGAAGTATTTTGTAAGCGGATTAACATTAGGGGCTGTAAAAGGATAACAACTTTAAATCAAGAACGGAGGGAGGGCGGCAGTGCGATAGTTTACCTGGAAAAGGCGGTGGTGCTGGAACAATTGATATGGAAAATATAAAAAAGGATAACTTTCAACAATACATTTAAGCAGGGAAAGAAAGATTGTTAAATGTCGAAGAGTTTATAATTAAGGGGGATTTTTAAATGAAAAATCTTAAAAAATTTAAAATTATATCATTGGTACTTTGTTTGACAATATTAACCGTTCTGTTTGCAGCCTGCGGCAGCAGCCAGACTTCAGATTCAGGAACCTCCACTGCGGCCGGGACAAATGCAGCTTCAACAACTTCAGGTGGTGATTCTGCAAAAGCACCGGTTACAGGTGAAATCAAGTATAATTTCTGGGGAAATGCCGATCAGGCAAAGGCTATTCAAGCTCAAATAGACAGCTTTACCGCAAAGAACCCTGGTATAAAGGTTAACCTGGATTTTGCAGATTGGGGAAACTATTGGACAAAGCTTGCCACCCAGAGTGCGGCAGGAAGTGCACCTGATGTGTTTGCAATGTCAACAACCCTGTATCTTGCCGACTATGCAAATAAAGGATATCTGGTGGATGTGGGTGAATTGGCGGGTAAAGATAATTTTGACCTGAACAAATACTATAAGTCGGCTCTTGACCTTTCATCCTATAACGGCAAGGTTTACGGACTTCCACAGGATATTAACACAATAATACTGGCCTACAACACCGATATGTTTGAAAAAGCAGGTTTGTCGGCACCGGCGGCAGATGCTACCTGGGATGATATAATGGCAATGGCAAAGAAACTGACATTGGACAAAAACGGAAAGAATGCCGAAGATCCGGCTTTTGATTCAAAAAATATCGTGCAGTGGGGATTGGCTAACTATTCCACCTGGATAGACGGCTTTGTAGATCCCATTGCCAATTCATACGGTGAAGGACTTGTATCCCTTGACGGATCAAAATCCAATTTATTGGGTGATTCCTCCAAAAGGACATTCCAGTATTTGTATGATGCAATATGGAAATATCACGTAGCTCCGGATTTCGACACCGTTCCTGCATGGACTGATATATTTGCCCAGGGCAAATGTGCCATATATCCTCTGGCATCCTACCTGCTCTATGGATATGCCGACGAATCAAAGGGAATCAACATAAACTATGACGTAATGCAGATGCCGAAGGGTACTACAGGCAAAAACTTCAACCCTGTTCAATCCAAGGGCATATGTATATCACCTTCCTCAAAGAATATTCCTGCAGCCTGGGAATTTACAAAGTTCATAGCCAGTGAAGAGAATTACAAGTCGGTAGTTTCAAGTGGTGCGGGCCTATCTCCTATAGATTCCATTAATAAGGAATTGTTCCTGACTGCAAAATTCGGACCAAAGAATACAAAGCAGGTTTATCTGGATGCGCTTCAAAATCCTTGTCCTCTGTGGCAGACAGTAAGAGCGGGAGACGCCAATACCAAAATCGGTGAAATTTCCGAATATATTATGAAAAACAAGGTTTCAGTCGATGAAGGTTTGAAGAAGATGGATGAAGCAGTTCAGCAAATTCTCGATGATAAATAAAAGCGGCAAAATAGCCGGTGTGAGGCGTGTTATACATTGTCAATAGAGGGTATTAATATTTAATTTAAAATAAGAGTTATAAATATTAATTACTGAAAAGGGCTGGTCCGGACATGAGGTTTATCCGGGCCGGCTTCTGCTCGGTTAAAGGAGAAAAAATTGAAATATATATGCAAAAGGACCAATGAATATTTAGAGATTGACGGAAGGCTTCACAAGCCGGTATGGGGCAATGCCGTTGAGGTAAGCCTCAGAGATAATTCCACCGGCAAAGCTCCGCCGAGAGATACCTTTGTCAGGCTTATGTGGAATGACAGATTTCTTTATGCAGGCTTCCGGTGCCAATATGAAACCATAAATGCCACTTTAACGGAATTCAATGACAAGCTTTATAATGAAGACGTAGTAGAAATATTTATAGACGATGACAGGGACAAAAAAACTTACATTGAAATTGAGGTCAATCCGCTCAATGCAGTTTTACATTACAGCATACACAACATTACCGGCCGAAAAATTGTGGCATTCGCAAGAACAGAACAGGTAATACAATCGGCTGTGATAATTGATGAGGTAAACAAGACTTTTTTTGTAGAAATGGCAATTCCATTTACTGAATTTGCAACAGCCGGGAGTATCCCGCCAAATCCGTATGATACATGGCTTTTCAACCTGTACAGGATAGACAGGGAAGTCAACGGCCCAATACGGTATTCCGCTCTTTCTCCAACAGGGCAGGATAATTTTCATATGCCTTCTGCGTTTATAGAAATTGAATTTGGGATTTAACATATTACTCTGAGTTCTGTAGAAATTTGAAAACACATATAATTCATTATGAACAATAATAAGTAACTGAAATAAACAGGCAAAATTTTGGTAACAATATCAAAAATGGGGTATTAATTATCAATATAGTATATCCACAGGCCAAATTCCTTAAAGGAGCAGTTATAAACAGAGTTATTCACATTATCCACAGAAAACTATACACAAAACAGGTGTTTTGTTGAAGATATGTGCATAACTCATGCAATTATTGTGAATTCAATATTTAGAGTTATTGAAAATTTAACATTAAAATAACACTAAAATGATTGCAATATTTTGAAGGATTTTGTCCGGGTGGTGTAGAAGTACTATTTCATAACAAGTACCACTGTAAAAAAACTCAAAGATTTAATTGCACAAAAAACTCAGAGAGGGGCTGTTATTTATGAAAATAATTATTACAGGAAAAAATATCGAGGTTACCGAAGGTCTAAGGGAGAGAGTAA
Organism: Ruminiclostridium cellobioparum subsp. termitidis CT1112; assembly: GCF_000350485.1. Taxonomy (GTDB): domain Bacteria; phylum Bacillota; class Clostridia; order Acetivibrionales; family DSM-1351; genus Ruminiclostridium; species Ruminiclostridium termitidis. The sequence continues at coordinate 38,281 of NZ_AORV01000044.1, read as the reverse complement.
CCAAGAAAATTAACAAGCTTGATAAATTTTTTACCAAGGAAACAGAAGCACATGTTACTTTGAGTGTTCAAAAGGCAAGGCAGATAGTGGAGGTCACAATACCGTTCAACGGGATTGTATTGAGAGCCGAAGAGTCAAACGAAGATATGTATAATTCAATAGATAAAACAGTGGATCTTCTTGAAAGACAAATCAGAAAAAATAGAACCAGACTTGAAAGAAGACTTCATGAACAGTATTTTTCATTTGAAAATGCAAAATTTGCAGAAGATGTTCCTGAAGAAAAGGAATTTAAAATTGTGAGATCAAAGAGATTTGCCGTCAAACCCATGGATGTTGAAGAGGCGGTACTCCAGATGAACCTGCTGGGCCATGAGTTCTTTATGTTCTTCAATGCCGACACAAAACAGGTAAATGTTGTGTATAAGCGTAAAGACGGCAATTATGGGTTGATTGAACCTGAATTTTAAGAATTGTCCGGATTATTACTTAAATAAAAAAGCTCCTTTTTTCTGTAGATAGTTACGGGAAAAAGGGGCTTTTAATAAATAATATAAAGCCGGGCCGATGAGTCGGAAGTCTTTGAGGCATTACATTATTACATTAATAACCATTGAATATGCCCGAAAAATATAAATTTATAATAGAATAGTACAAATACAGCGGAGCTTTTAAAAATGTATAATAGTAATATTTAATGAATTTACAGGTCAATACAATTGACCTTTCCAGGAGGTTTAAAATGTACTATATTGGAGTTGATTTGGGCGGTACAAATATTGCGGCAGGCCTGGTAGACGAGAATGGAAAGATATTTTCCAAAGGCTCGGTCCCGACCGGAAGAGGCAGGGAATATCAGGAGATAATCAGGGATATGGCTGCCCTGATACTGGAGCTGATAAAGGGACAGGGACTTGAAGTCACCGATTTTAAAAGTATCGGTGTGGGCAGCCCCGGAGTTCCCGACTGCAAAGAGGGAAAAATAGTATATGCCAGTAATATAAAGCTCAGGGACGTATCTTTGAGAGAGGAACTTGGAAAATATATAGCCCTGCCTGTATACGTCAACAATGACGCCAATATTGCCGCGTACGCAGAGAGCGTGGCCGGGGCGGCAAAGGGATATAAGACTTCTGTAACAGTAACCATCGGTACAGGCATCGGAAGCGGAATAATCATAGACGGAAAGATCTTCAGCGGCTTCAACAACGCTGCAGCCGAACTGGGGCACATGGTGCTTAAAATGGATGGGGAACCGTGCAACTGCGGCAGAAAGGGCTGCTGGGAAAGCTATGCCTCAGCTACTGCATGTATACGCCAGACCAGAGAGGCGGCAGAAAAGAACCCTGATTCGCTTATAAACAGTCTTGTTGGCGGTGACCTTGATAAAATAGATGCCAAAACTGCTTTTGATGCCGCAAAACAGGGTGATAAAACGGCAATTGCGGTGGTTGACACCTATATCCGTTATATAGGAGAGGGTTTGGCCAATATAGTTAACAGTTTCCAGCCTGAGATCATTGTTATAGGAGGCGGAGTCTGCAAGGAAGGAGAATTTTTGCTGGAACCACTGAGAAAATATCTGAGGGAAAATACCTTTGCACCTGCTCATAATATTAAAATTGCCGGGCTGAAGGCGGCTGAAATGGGAAATGACGCAGGCATAGTGGGAGCTGCAATGCTGAGGGAATAGTGAGATAATTCATGAATTGACTTTTTGTCTCCTAAAGTAATATAATTACTACGAATTTGATTTTATTTTGTATTTCTGTGGGAGAAAATAAAATATGATGGCTAAAACTTCTTATGGTATTACCGTAGCTCATAGAAGAGGCACTAAACGGGGGGATGGATTCCTTGGATACCTTGTCCAGGAGTGGTTGTTGTTTTTGACATTCGGTATGCTGCTTATCAAATCCATCATTCTTATGGGTTTTGTTTACAGCCATAACCAGTCGATGATCGACATGTCCCGTGGAATTAAAAATATTACGTATATGCCGGTATGCGCAGCATTTTTACTGATAGTTACGGCCTTCAGCTTCCTGGCAAAGAACAGGGGAAGACTTTGGCTCTTGCTGATACTCAATCTTTTGGTGTCCTTTCTGTTTGCCTTTGATGCGGTATATTTAAGAGCCAGCGGCAATTTTCTCTCAACCCAGCTGCTAAGGCAGACCGGGAATCTGAATAATCTCTGGGACAGCATCTTTGCCATGTTCAGACCCTGTGATATAGCTTTCTTTTTCGACATTCCGATTATTGCCGTTTTGCTGATCATATCAAGAAATTTGGTGTACTATGACTCACCGCTGTTTACCAGCCTTAAAGCCAGATTAACTGCATTCTTTACAGTTATTATACTATCTGCCGGATATCTTGCTGCAAGCCATATAACTATTGATGTATACGGACATAACAAAAATAACTACATTTTTTATACCCATTGGAATCCTGCTCAGACAATCTGCAATATATCACCAATGGGATATCATGTTTATGACTGCTATGTTTTTTTCTCGGATTTTAAGCCGTACAGGCTGTCAGCCAAAAACAGGAATGAAATTCAGGCATGGATAGATCAAAAAAACGAAAAACTCCCGTCCAACAGGTACAAGGGTATTTATAAAGGAAAGAACCTGCTGGTTCTGCAGGTGGAATCCTTGGAAAACTTCGTTGTGGGACAGGCGGTGGATGGGCAGGAGATAACACCTTCACTCAATAAACTGCTGCCCAACAGCATTTACTTTGACAACTATTATGCACAGGTGAATGAGGGTACCAGCTCTGATGCCGACTTAATGACAAATACATCGGTATTTCCGATCAGAAATGGAAGCACCTTCTTCAGATTCCCATATACCAGCTACAATTCACTGCCTGCCATAATGGGAAGGCACGGCTATAATACAAAGGCCATCCATCCTGACAACGGCGAATACTGGAATTGGATGAAAGCCCTGGGCAACATGGGTTTTCACGAGTGCATCGACGCCAGGAGCTTTAAAATGGATGAGATTATCTTCCTTGGACTGAGCGACGGATCCTTTCTCAGGCAGGTCAAAGATACTGTAATCAGTCAGAAAACACCGTTTTATAACTTCATGGTCACCCTATCCAGCCATTCACCCTTTGAAATGCCTGTCTGGCACCGGAAGTTAAAATTGGATCAAACACTGGGAGAAACCAAACTGGGCGGTTACTTCCAAAGTATAAACTATACCGACGGCTGTATTGGGACCTTTATTGATGAACTTGATAAATCAGGGGTGCTGGATAACACCGTACTGGTAATATACGGGGATCATGACTCGGTCCATAAATATTTCAATGATGAGATTCAGAGTATAAAGCCTTCACAGGCCTGGTGGCTGGACAATGACAAGAGAATTCCCCTGATCATTTACAGCAAGGGCCAGAAACCCGAGACAATCCATACCAACGGCGGTCAGATAGATCTTATGCCCACATTGCTGAACCTGTTTGGAATTGACGAAAGCGAATATGAATCAACAGTGTTTGGAAGAAACCTTTTAAATACCAGGGAGGATTATGTTCTTCTTTCCAGCGGAGAATTCCGCGGTAGTATAGGCGAGACAAAAAAGGCCGAAGTGTTAAAAGGTCTTGAATATGCAGATATGGCCATCAGGTCGGATTTCTTCAGGAATAAGTAATATGTACAGAAAGGATTTACAAGTGAGAAATATCGTATTGATTGGGATGCCAAGTGCGGGAAAAAGCACGGTTGGCGTAATCATAGCAAAAAATCTCGGAATGAATTTCATAGATACCGATGTATTGATCCAAACCCGGCAGGGCAGGCTTCTCCAGGAAATATTGGACACCGAAGGCACCGAGTCATTTCTGGAAATAGAGGAGGAGGCCATCCTGTCCATGGACTGCAGCAATACGGTCATAGCCACCGGCGGAAGTGTCGTGTACGGCCGGAAGGCAATGGAGCATCTAAAGCAGAACGGTCTCGTAATATACCTCCATATTGCCATGGAGACGGTATATACCAGGCTGAGGAATTTAAAGACCAGGGGAGTGGTTCTGAGCAAAGGGCAAACTCTTGAAGACATATACAGGGAGAGGGTGCCTCTTTATGAGAAATACGCCGGCATCAAGCTGGATTGTTCAAACAATTCCATCGAGGATACTCTTGAAGATACCCTGGAAGCAGTTAAACGGGAATTCGGCCGGTAAAAACCGGCTGCCTTGATATAAAACGGCATATGAAATATAATTAAAAGGGGTGTTAAAGGTTTCACATGTATTTAAATTGTGTTGGCTTTGCGGCACGCCTTTTAACTTTGGTTTAAATTACGGAGGAAAAAATGGATTTATTGAACGGGTTGAATAAGGAACAAAAGGATGCAGTGCTTCACAACGAAGGACCGCTTTTGATCCTGGCGGGCGCTGGTTCGGGTAAAACCAGGGTACTGACAAACAGGATAGCATACCTTATCAGGGAACAAGGGGTATTCCCTTCGAATATACTGGCAATTACCTTTACAAACAAGGCTGCAAGGGAGATGAGAGAGAGAATAGACAATCTCATCGGAGACCTTAGCAACGACATGTGGGTAGGGACCTTCCACTCCATATGCATAAGAATATTGAGAAGAGATATAGATAAGCTGGGCTATGACAAAAGCTTTGTTATTTATGATACGCAGGATCAGCAGGTAGTAATAAAAGAATGCATCAAAGAGCTGAATATAAATGAAAAGAATTTCCCTCCAAAATCGGTGCTTGAAGCAATAGGCAAGCAAAAGGATGAGCTTATTGATGCTGCGCATTTTGAAAAGCTGTATGCTTCGGATTTCCGCATGGGTAAAATTTCGAAGATGTACAGCCTGTACCAGAAAAAACTGAAAAACAACAATGCACTGGATTTTGACGATATCATAATGAACACTATCAGGTTGTTCCAGCAGAACCCCGAGGTTCTGAACTACTACCAGAGAAAATTCAGGTATATCCTGGTGGATGAGTACCAGGATACAAATACGGCACAGTATACTCTGGTGAGGAATTTGTCCGAGGCCCATGGAAACCTTTGCGTCGTTGGCGACGACGACCAGTCCATCTATGGCTGGAGAGGCGCAAATATCAGGAACATCCTGGATTTTGAAAAGGACTTTAAGGGTTGCAGAACAGTAAAGCTTGAGCAGAATTACAGGTCGACACAGCATATATTGGATGCTGCAAACCATGTTATCAGGAATAACACCGGCAGAAAGAGCAAAAGCCTCTGGACCGACAACAAGGGCGGCAGCAAAATAGTCATGTGTGAAAACGACAATGAACATGAGGAGGCTCTTTATACTGCCAGGGAAATTCAAAGGCTTATAAGTGAGGATGACCGGAAGTTCAAGGACTTTGCGGTATTATACCGTATAAATGCCCAGTCCCGTGTACTGGAAGAAATGTTTATGCGTGAAGGGCTTCCGTACAAAATCGTAGGAGGCCAGAAGTTCTATGACAGAAAAGAAATCAAGGACATAATCGCATACCTTAGATTGATTCAAAACCCAACTGACAATGTGAGTTTGAAAAGGGTCATAAATGTTCCCAAGCGGGGCATAGGTGATGCAACTGTTGATCTGGCCGAAGATCTTGCACTTGAGAGCGGAGTCTCCATATTTTCAATAGTATCAAATGCTGATGAATGGCCGGCCCTGAAAAGAGCGGCAAATAAACTCAACAGTTTCTCCACCATGATAATGAAACTCAGAACCATGAAGGAAAACGTGGGGATTGCCGACTTGCTTGAAATGGTTGTGGACGACACCGGCATTCTCAGGGAATATGAGATAGAAAATACTGTTGAAGCCCAGTCCAGAATTGAAAATATAAAGGAATTGAAATCCGTTGCAATGGAGTTTGAAAAGCAGAGCGAAGACAACAGCCTGGAAGAATTCCTGGCGCATATCTCACTTGTATCCGACCTGGACAATCTTGAAGAGGAACAGGATTACGTCGTATTGATGACAATGCACAGCGCCAAGGGACTGGAATTCCCCGTTGTCTTCATTCCGGGTATGGAGGAGGGCGTTTTCCCCGGCTACAGAGCTATAACGGAAGGCCCGGAACAGCTGGAGGAGGAGAGAAGGCTTTGCTATGTGGGCATAACACGTGCCAGAGAAAAACTTTATTTATCCAACGCCCGTTTCAGGACTCTATTTGGAAACTCCAGCTATAACAAACCATCCAGGTTTTTATCGGAAATTCCAGAGGAGTTGATAGAGTTTCCTTTCGGTTCCTCCAAAAGTTCCGCGCAGAAGTCACAGGAAACCGTAGGTTGGAGTAAAGCTCAAACCTGGAGTTCAAATCAAAGTTGGAGTTCTGCTCAAACCCGCGGAAGTTCAAAAGATTCCACAGTTAAGTCGGTGACAGCCGGAACAGGTTCTCTGAAGGAGTTGCTCAACTCAAACCTCATATCGCGGGGATTCGGCGGAAATGGGGTTTCAGGCGGTGCCCCCGCAGGCAGGAATACTCCTCCGGCAAGCGGCATGACGGGGAATAGTGCCGGAGCTGGGAGAGCTCCGGTGCCGGGCTTCACAGCAGCGGACACTGCCGACTACAGTGTCGGGGAAGAAGTGGAGCATAAGAAGTTCGGAAAAGGCACAATAACCAAGGTGACAGATGACAGGGGAGATCAGATGCTGGAGATCCAATTTGAAGGAGCCGGCATGAAAAGGCTGATGGCCTCAATGGCAAATCTAAAAAGGATATAGCCAAAGGTGCAAGCCGTAAGGCACCAAGTGTTCATAATTATGCCTTAAAAAAGGAGCGGTGGAACTGCTGCCGCTCCTGATATTATAACCCTTGTAAAATCGTGTTTACTGATGGGAGAGAAAGAAATATTACCGCGTATGATTGAATAAATTTATTATAAATTAACTTATTGTTCACCTACAAATTTCAGTAAGCACTTTTACCGTGTTAATCCATAGCTTGAAATTGTACTCGCGTACCTGCATAATCAGCATAAACTGTGCCGCTGAAAAGTTGAGAGACAATTTAACCGGCATAACGAGATAAACTATATTTAAATTAACCTGTTGTGCTAGTTGAAATTTTGTTTTGCTTTACATATAGGTTTATTTAGGATCAACTGGTACGTGAGGACAACTTCATAAAATAAGATGCACGATTAAAACAATTTTTGCAATTGTTTTGGGGCTCTTATTTTATGAAGTTAGTACGGAAGTCACCAGTTGATATAAAAAAATTACACAGGTAAAGCAAAATTTAAATTAATTGGCACAATGCATTAAATTAATAGGGCGGAGGGATATTAATGAAGTTTACAGACGGATTTTGGCTTAAGAAGAAAGGGGTAAGCATTCATTCACCGGCAGAAGTAAGGGATTTCGTTATAAATGAAAAATCAATAATACTGTATGCTCCGGTGACAAGGATTTCAAACCGTGGACAGACCTTGCAGGGCCCCATGCTGACCATTGAAATAAGCTCGCCCTGCAGTGACATAATCAGGGTTGTTTCCCGGCATTTTATAAAGAAAATAATAAAGCAGCCTGAGTTTGAGCTCAATTACAGTAAAGGTTTTGTGCCGGAGATTTTTGATGAAGAAGGCCAGCTGGTTTTAAAAAGCGGAAAAACCTCGGTACGGGTGAATAAAAAGGATTTTTCCATAAGCTTTTATTATGAGGACAGACTCCTGACCGGGAGCGGTACAGGTCAGATGGGCTATATCACAACTGAAAACAGCGGTGTTTATATGCGCGAACAGCTGGATCTGTCCATTGGAGAATGTGTCTACGGCCTTGGAGAGAGATTCTCGGCCTTTGTCAAAAACGGGCAGAGCATCGACATATGGAATGAGGACGGCGGAACTTCATCTGAACAGTCCTATAAGAATATCCCCTTCTATATCACCAACAGAGGTTACGGTGTATTTGTAAACCACCCGGAAAAAGTGTCTTTTGAAGTGGCATCAGAAGCTGTCTCAAGAACGCAGTTCAGTGTTCCCGGCGAAAAGTTGGATTATTTCGTAATAGGGGGAAGTGACCTGAAGGAGGTCATACATAACTATACCGCATTGACAGGCAGACCGGCATTACCGCCTGCATGGTCCTTCGGCCTGTGGCTGACGACATCCTTTACAACAAATTACGATGAGGATACGGTTTCAGCCTTTGTAGACGGTATGGCCCAGAGGGATATCCCCTTAAGAGTATTCCATTTTGACTGTTTCTGGATGAAGGAATACGAATGGTGCAATTTTGAATGGGACAGGGAAGTCTTTCCTGATCCCAGGAATATGCTGAAAAGGTTAAAGGAAAAAGGCTTAAAAATATGTGTGTGGATAAATCCGTATATATCACAGAAATCCCGGCTGTTTGAAGAAGCTGTGGAAAACGGTTATCTGTTGAAGCTGGAGGACGGAGAGGCCTGGCAGTGGGATTTATGGCAGCCCGGCATGGGGATTGTTGACTTTACAAACCCGGCCGCATGTAAATGGTATGGGGATAAACTGGAAGCGCTCATTGATATGGGGGTTGACTGTTTCAAAACCGATTTCGGAGAGAGGATACCAACCGATGTGGTATATCATAATGGTGCTGACCCTTTGAAAATGCACAATTTCTACACTTACTTATATAACAGGGCAGTGTACGAGGTACTTGTCAAAAGATTGGGAAAGGAGGAAGCCGTATTATTTGCCAGAAGTGCAACAGCCGGATCACAGAAATTCCCCGTACATTGGGGCGGTGACTGTGTATCCAGGTATGAGTCCATGGGTGAAAGCCTCAGAGGAGGACTGTCACTTTGCATGTCGGGTTTCGGTTTCTGGAGCCATGATATCAGCGGTTTTGAAAATACTGCATCCCCTGATCTGTATAAAAGGTGGTCAGGCTTCGGTTTATTGTCAACTCACAGCAGACTCCATGGCAGCAGCTCATACAGGGTGCCCTGGCTGTTTGATGAAGAAGCGGTTGACGTGGTGAGATATTTCAGCAAGCTTAAATGCTCGATTATGCCATATTTGTTCGGCACAGCCTGCAATACCGCAGAGACCGGCATACCTGCAATGCGTCCCATGATTCTTGAGTTTGACAGGGACAGGGCCTGCGACTATCTGGACGCCCAGTATATGCTGGGGGATTCCCTGCTGGTCGCTCCTGTTTTCAATCCGGAAGGCAGGGTGGATTATTATCTTCCCGGCGGAATATGGACCAATTTTATAACAAATCAACAGGTGACAGGCGGTACATGGCGGTATGAAAAGCATGATTTTATGAGTCTGCCCCTTATGGCAAGACCCAATTCAATAATTGCCGCAGGAAATAATGAAAATGTTCCCGATTATGATTATTTGGACGGGACGGTTCTTCATGTTTTTGAACCGGGGGAAAATGAACCTGCTTCTGCAACTATTTATTCAGTTAAAGGAAAACCAAAGGGCACTGTTCAGGTTCTCAGGAATGGAGACCAGGTATCGGTTGCTGTCAGCGGTTTAAAGAATTACAGCATAATAATGAGAAATATAAATCATATCTGTGATTTAAAAGGTGCAGCCTTTGAAGCCAATTCCATGGGCTCAAAGCTCGTTCCGCTGGAAGGTGCTCATAATATCACGTTTAAGATAGTATAGTTTGAAATTAAGTAAATTTTATTAACATTCAAGTTGATTTTTTTAAAAAAGTTTTAGATTTTCTAAAACTTTTTTAATTTTTGCGTGTATATATGTACAAGGCACAAGAAAAAGGTGGGATAAGGTAATTGGAGGTTTCGGATTTAAGTATATTTAGGGAATATGAAAAGAATAACCGAAGAGGTCTGGAACTTGTATATGAAAGATACAAAAAGTATGTCTATTCAATTGCCTATCACTATTCAGGAAACAGGGAAGATGCACTGGACATAACGCAGGAAGTATTTATGTCGGTATTTAAAGCCTTTGGGAGCTTTAAGGAACAATATTCGATCCTTCCCTGGATAAAGAAAATAACTGTGAACAAGTGCCTGAATTTTTTAAGAAGCCGTAAGGAAAGTATTTCTTTAAATGAAACCACCGAAGGCGGAGACGAGCTTCAGAATATTATCAGCTCAAATGAGGACACTGAAGCCTCCATATTTTGCAAGGACACAAAGAAGGCGCTGGAGGAGGCTATAAGCAAACTCCCGGACAAACAAAGAATTGCCGTGCTGCTAAGGCATATGAAGCAGATGAAGTATGAGGAAATAGCCGGGACAATGAAGGTTCCTCCGGGCACTGTAAAAACGCTGATACATAACGGAAGAGCAGCAATCAAGGATAATTTGATGAAACAGGGCATTTGGGAGGTTTAGCAGGTGCATAACATAAATATATCAGGCAGAAACTTAAAGCAGGAGGCTGGCATGAAGGAAAAATCAATCCTGAATCTTAACAGTGAAAATAACATTTCCATAAAGTGCGGAAAAATGGATGGGGCTTTGCTACAGGATTATCTGGAAGGAACCATCGATCCCGTTGAAAAGCTTTTTGTAGAAGCTCATTTAAATACCTGCAAGGACTGCAGAAGAGAATTATCCGAACTCAAGCTTATGTTTTGGGAGCTTGGGAACAAGAGTAATTACAGGGTGGAATATCCCCAGGAATTGGATGAAATGGCTGGAACCCTGATTGACAGGGTTTTGGGAAAAGAAGAAAAAAGCACCGCCAGAAAGCTGGTTGATTTGCAAGTTGGCAATTTAAAAGGCTCAACGAGGTTTCTGGACTATCTTCCCGGGGCCAGGAAAACTCCGGAGGTCATAAAAAAGGCTTCCAGGAGTCTTGCAAAAGGGGTAGGAAAGGGAGTAAAAAAGGGAGTTGAAAGAATGCTGACAGCCAGGTGAATTCAGCTGTTAAGAGGAGGTAATATGCTAGTACTAACCGTTTTGGGATATTTATTCATATATATATTGTCAATATTGCTGGCGGTACTTCTGGTGATTTTATTAATCCCGTTCCAATATTATTTTACCGGTGAAAAAATGGAAAAGGAGTGGTTCAAGGCATCAGTTGTCTGGCTGTTCGGAGGCATTAAATTCAATATTTATTACAACTCAGGGAAGCTTTCCTCAAATATCAGAATTCTGGGAATTCATAAAAGCATTGAAAAAGGCCCAGGTAAAAAAGATACAGATGAAAATAGGGATAAGGAGCAAGAGAAAAAGTCCCAAAATAAAAATCCTTACAGCTATTTAAATTATGAGGTAATGGAAAAAGGATTTCAATGTATTCTTAAATTACTAAATCATTGCAAACCGAGAAAATTCGTGCTTAAGGCCAGAGCCGGATTTGAAGACCCCATGTACACAGGTCTGCTGTGCGGCATACAGGGGATATGGAGTGCAATTTTAGATAAATATGATATTCATCTGCAGCCTGATTTTGAGGATGAAGAAATAAAAGGAAGCCTGAGCACCGGAGGCAGCATACAGTTATTCTATCTATTACTGGTTGTGATGGAATTTGTACTGGCCCGGCCGGTAAGAAGCATCTGGCTTAAAAATTTAAATATTAAAATGAAAAGGAGATTGAAAACATGGCAGACTTTGATTTTAAAGAGAACATAGGAACTATTTTTGACAAGCTGGAGAATTTTTTAAAGACTAAAACTGTAGTAGGCGAGCCCATTAAAATAGGCGAAACTACAATCGTGCCGTTTATCAACCTGACCTTTGGTCTGGGAACCGGAGGAGGAAACGGCACCGATGAAAGAGGTAACGGAGGTATCGGCGGCGGTGGTGGAACAGGAGCGAAGATAGCCCCCACAGCAGTTCTGGTACTCCAGGGAGACAGGGTTGAATTGCTTCCCATAAAGAAATCAGGAGGACTGGATAAGCTGTTGGATTTGGTTCCGGGCATTGTGGAAAAAATAAATGAAAAGAAAGAAAAAGAAGTGGAAGAAAAACTTGAAGAATAGTAATTTATATTTATAACTGTCGGTATTTATACCGGCAGTTTAATTTTTTTAAGTAAACCATTAAAAAATTGGAATAATATGTAATAAATGGCATGATATGATTAAGGAAAGCAGGCAATAGGACAAACCTATGCAATAATTTACACGTGAAAGGGCGATTGGAGGTGAAGCAAGTACATATATTCTAAATTTCGCAAATCGATACCTGAAAAATGCTTTATATTAGAGTTGAAAGGAGCGAATTAGAAATGAGCAGTAATACCAAAGCATCAAAAGCACTTCTGTTTTTGGGGGTGGCAGGTTTTATCCTGTTATTGTCACTCTTTGTGTTTCCGGCAGAATCATATGCATACAGCCTATCCAACAATTATTTTCAGGTTGAAACAGGTTCCTACGGTGAGATATCTTCATTAAAACTGACAGGCGACACATTTCCCACAAATTATGTTATGAATACAGTTAATGCACCGAAACAGAACACAGCCGGACACCAGTGGTTCGGTGAACTTATGTTCAAATACAGGCTGGGTAGCGGCGCCTGGACAACGGCGACCACCAACAAGTCGGCCGATGTCAGGTCCCAGAGTCAAAGCGGAAACACCGTAACAGTAACCTATCAGAATTCCGGAAATGCCAGTGGCATAAAAAATTTCAAGGTTGTTGAGACCTATTCACTGGTGAATGATTATCTCCTGTGGTCCATAAATGTTACAAATACAAGCTCGCAAACGCTTGAAATAGGTGATTTCGGACTTCCGCTTCCCTTTAATGAATTCTGGACCGGCGGAGACGCAATATATGAAACAAGAGCAGTTGACCATTCTTTTACAGGGAATAATTCATCATATGTCTATGCGACCAGACCAAGCGGATTGGGTCCATTTTTGCTGATGGTTCTCGATGCCTCAACGGGAGCCGGCTTTGAATATCAGGACCACTGGAGAACGCAAGAGCGTTCCTCAGAAGAGGCTGCCTGGTGTCAGGACCAGTCAGGCTGGCAAAACGGACTCAATGTATTTTATATCCACTCGAATGTCATAAAAAGTACAAACCGCGGATATCTTCCCAATACCAGTCTCGTACTTTCTCCAAATCAAAGCAAGACCTATAGCTTCAAGTTCTTCAAGGTAAGTGACGAGGCCGCAATGAAGGAAAGGCTCTATACCGAAGGCCTTATAGATGTCAATGTGGTTCCGGGTATGATATTCGCCACAAATATGACGGCGAAGGTTGACCTGCATACCTCTAAAACCATAAATTCCATAAATCTTCCGGCGGGTGCGGCAATGACCTACCTCAACACAGTGGGAACCAATCACAAAATCTATTCGTTGACACTCAGCCAGCTGGGAGCCAACAACATAACCGTGAATTACGGGAATGGTGAGAAGACGGTACTCCAGTTCTATGCAATAGAGCCTGTGGACACTGCCCTGCAGAGGCATGCCACCCACATGGTCCAGAACACCCAGTGGAATACCAGTGACATAAGGAACAAGGTGTTTGACGACTGGATGCTGAACACAAAAGCAAAGAGAAATAATTTCGCAGGTTATTGGGGCTGGGGAGACGATTGGGGGTTGACCCACGGACAGTTCCTGGCCGAGAAGAATGTTTTGAATCCTGTCGCATCAGAAGTTGATGCCGTAGATGACTATCTTGAAACAGCTATATGGACAAACCTGATGAACGGCCATCATTCGGACTATCTCATACATGACTTTCTGATGTACGGGGAAAATACCACTCCGACTTACAGAGGTTATGCATACCCCCATATATACAACACCTACTTCAGCATGTACAAGATTGCAAAGCAGTATCCGGAGCTCATTACTTACAATAACCCAAGAAATACCTACCTATTAAGGTGTTATAACATATTCAAGGCTCTATACGGCTCAGGTGTTTCCTATAACTGGAATACCGGATTGATGGGGGAATTGACCACTCCTGACATCATTCAGGCTCTGAGGGATGAGGGCTATGCCTCAGAGGCAAACACTTTATCCGGATATATGACCACCAAATATAATAATTTCAGGAACACCACCTACCCGTACGGATCGGAATACAGCTATGACAATACGGGAGAAGAAGCAGTATATACTTTGGCCAAGACCAATAACAACACCAATATGATGAATAAAATCAATCTTAAGACCAGAGCCTGCCGGGGTAATCAGCCTGTCTGGTACTATTACGCCGATCCCGTCACAAATTGCGGCGAGAACTGGTGGAATTTCCAATATACTACATCCCTTGCAGGATACTGTATGGATGATTGGATGAGGTATAATTCAACAACTCCCGAAATGGATGCCAGAATGGCATTTGCAGCAAAACTGGCCAACCTGTCGTGTATCAACTCGGGACAGATAAGTTCCGATCCTTTAAATCTCGGAGCCGTTTCCTGGACCTATCAGGCTGAAAAAGGAAATCTGGGAGGTCAGGGAGTTGGTAACGGGACCCTGGTCAACGGCTGGAGAGATATGGCCGGCGAAGCTGATCTGGGTTTATTCGGAGCATTAAAGATACTGAGCTCCGATGTTGCAGTCGATCCGGTGTTCGGTTTGTACGGATACGGCTGTGACGTAACACTGAATGGCTCCAACTATACAATAATACCAAAGGACGGGTTGATGAAGAGGCTGAACCTTATAACTGAAAAGTTATATCTGGAGCTCGACAGGGATCAGTATACATCAGCCACGGTATCAAAAGCAAAGAATTATGTGCAGCTGAATCTGAAAAATCAGTACACTTCAGCGGCACACACCACAAAACTGAGCGTTACAGGCTTATTGGCCGGAACCTATGATATACTCATAAACAATGTGAAATCCGGAACCTTGACAGTTTCAGCCGGCAAAAAAGCAGTTGCCGGTATAAATGTCGGAACAGCTGCAAACTATGATATAAAAATATCAATTGGAACACCGGGGGTAAATACTGCTCCGGTTGTTAATGCCGGTCCGGCTGCAACCTTTGTTATGCCGGTTGTCACACTGAACGGTACGGCTTCCGATGACGGACTGCCCAATGGAGTATTGACCACGAACTGGAGTCTGGAGAGCGGAGCCGGTTCGGCAAGCTTTTCAAATGCGGCAGGCCTGAAGACCACAGCTACGGTTTCAGCACCGGGAACCTACACATTCAAGCTGACGGCCAGTGACGGAGCCCTGTCAAGTTCTTCAATGGTAACCGTTACTGTAACGGCAGCACCTGCAGACGGCTGTGTAACAAACCTTGCCTTCAATGAAACCTCGGGTTCCACAGCATATGATTCTTCCGGCTTCCAGCGGAATGGAACCCTTAACGGCGGTGCCGGTTTTGCTGCCGGAAAGAATGGAAATGCCCTGAACCTCAACGGAAACAATCAGTATGTGAGTCTTCCCAACGGAGTTGTCTCCAATCTCACCGATTTTACGGCAGCAGCCTGGGTGAAAGTCAATACAATAACTGATTGGGCCAGAGTCTTTGACTTTGGAACAGGAACGACAAACTATATGTTCCTGACTGCAAGTGCAGGAGGCTCAGGAGTCAGATTTGCCATAACCACATCCGGCAACGGCAGCGAAAGCCAATTGAATTATGCAGCAGGAATACCTGCCGGCACCTGGAAGCATATTGCCGTGACACTGTCAGGAAATACGGGCATCCTGTATATTGACGGCACCGAGGTGGCAAGGAATACAGCAATGAGCATAAATCCGGCCGGCCTTGGAGATACAAACCAGAACTACATCGGAAGATCACAATGGTCGGGTGACAGCTATCTGAACGGAATGGTGGATGATTTCAAAATATACAACAGGGCACTGAGCCAGGCAGAAGTCAGATCACTGGCAGCAGGCAGCAGCGGAGGGACAAATGAAACCAACATTGCTGCAAATGCCACACCTTCAGCCTCCTTCTGTTCAAGCTGGGAGAGTGTCAATGCTCTGAATGACGGTTATGATCCGGCCGGCTCAAATGATAGGACTCATCTTGTTTACGGCAATTGGGACAACCCCGGAACTACCCAGTGGGTACAATACGATTTTGATAAGGCGTATACAATATCGAAATGTGATATTTACTGGTTCAGCGATATTTCAGACGGGGGCGGTATAGATGTGCCGGCTTCCTGTACAATAAAGTACTGGGATGGCATCGGCTGGGTTAATGTTAGAAATTCCGGCACCCCCGGAGTACTTGCCAATCAGTATAATACCACTGTTTTTGATTCTGTTGAAACAAGCCGGATACGCGTTGAAATGACAGCAAAAGCATCAACCTCCACCGGAATCCTGGAGTGGAGGGTATGGGGCAGATAATGCACAATAAAGGCATACAGGCCGATATAAGCTGAAAAACTGTAAAAGTACCCTGTAAGGTGACATGGGATAAAGGCCCTGTATACTTTACAGGGTGTTTTTATTGGTGGAAAAGCCATAATTATTTAATTCTTATTGACTGATGTGATAAAATAAAATATAATAAATATGATTTATTAATTTACTAGATTAGCACTTTAATTTAATAAAGTAATTAATAAGAAAAAACATGAGTATGTAATGCCGATGTTGCACATAAACCAAATTTTATTAATGAGAGGTAATTATGTCAAAGTGGAAAATTTATACACCCGATGGCTATCAGGATATCCTGTTTGATGAGTGCTATTCCAAAAGAGAATTGGAAAGCCGTATACGGAAGACTTTCAGGTCCTACGGCTTTTATGAGATAGAGACTCCCACAATTGAGTTTTATGATGTATTTTCTTCAGATATCGAGTCCTTTCCTCAGGAGGCAATGGTTAAATTTTTAGATCCCAAGGGACGCATACTTGTTTTGAGGCCTGATATAACCGTTCCGGTTGCCAGAATTACCGCCACTAAAAACAAAGATGTCCAGCTTCCCATAAAATATTCGTATATAGGTAATGTATTCAGGTTCAACGAGATTGGAGGAGGGCGGCAAAACGAATTTACCCAGGTGGGAGTTGAATTGCTTGGAGATTCCTCCTGCGAAAGCGATGCCGAAATCATTGCTGTTGCAATAAATACTTTGAAAGCTGCAGGGCTGGAGGATTTTCAAATAGATATAGGGCAGGTTGATTTTTTTAAGGGACTGGCCGAAGAGGCCGGTTTTTCGGAAAAGGACATTGCAGGAATATCCAGACTGATTGACAGGAAAGATTATGTGGGTGTCGAAGAGCTCGTGAACCGGCATAACATATCAAAGGAATTAAAGGAACTGATTTTAAAGCTTCCAGGCTTGTTTGGCTCACTGGATCTCATAGAAAAACTTAAAAAGATAACAAAAAATGAAAGAAGCCGGGCTGCCCTGGAGAACATAGAAGAAGTCATAAATATCCTGGGAGATTACGGCCTGACAAAGTACCTGTCAATTGATCTGGGCATGTTGAAGGGCCCTGATTATGACACGGGAATCATATTCAGAGGCTTTACCTATGGGGTGGGGTTCCCCATACTTTCAGGGGGCAGGTATGACAGTCTTACATCAACATTTGGAAAGGACTGCCCGGCAATCGGCTTCTCAATCGGAATCAATATGCTGATGATGGCACTCGGCAAAACGCTCATGTCAAAAGACAGACCGGGTGTGGATTCACTGATCTGCTATAAGAAAACAAACAGAAAGAGTGCCATTGAAATAGCCGAGACTCTCAGAAAACAGGAAATGAACATTGAAACCATGATGGTGGCCGGGAGCATTGAGAAGGGCCTGGAATATGCTCGCGCAAAGCAGATAGGCGGGGTTGTCTTCATTGATGACGGCGGCAGGATCAAGGTTCACGATCTGGTAAATAATACTGTCAGTGAAACCAGTATTGAAACCATATTAAATGGGTGAGAAGTGAAGGCAGAAACATTAAAAAGCGGGTCAGCGGAGGGAATATGAGGTATTTAACAATTGCACTTTCAAAGGGAAGGCTCACCGAAATGTCGGTTGAATTGTTCGAAGCCATCGGAATAGATTGTTCGGAATTAAAGTCATCTACCAGAAAGCTTATTTTATTAGATGAGAAAAACAGAATTAAATTCTTTCTGGCCAAGCCGGCTGACGTTCCTACATATGTAGAATACGGTGCGGCAGACATAGGTATTGTGGGGAAGGATACCATCCTTGAGGAGGGCAGGAATCTGTACGAAGTTCTGGATCTGGGCTTTGCAGCCTGTAAAATGGCTTTGGCGGGACCGGCCGACCTGCAGGGAAAAATAGATGAACTCACAATCAGAAGGGTGGGCACAAAGTACCCCAACATAGCCAGAAATTATTTTGAGAGGACAAGAAGGGAAAGTGTTGAAATAATCAAGCTGAACGGTTCTGTGGAGCTTGCGCCTTTAGTGGGCCTGTCCGAGGTGATAGTGGATCTGGTGGAAAGCGGAAGGACACTGAAGGAAAACGGACTTGTAGTGCTGGACACCATAGCCGATATCAGTGCGAGAATGGTGGTAAACAGAGTGAGTATGAAAATGGAAAATGAGAGAATACAAAAAATCATAGATGGGATACGTGCCCAGCTTTTGCTCAGACGCTAAAGAGTGAAGAAAGCAAAGGAACAGGAAAGTCTGCATGCAGATGTCTGTTCTGGACCGGCGAGTGAAGCAGAAGTGTATTGAAGGAGGCAGACAGAGTATGATAAACATATTGGATCTGACAAAAGATGAAGATGGCATAAGGGCTCAAGAGTTATATAAAAAGCTGGCGCAGAGGACAAAATCCGGGGATGGTGCCAGCATAATAAAAGTGGTTTCCGATATCCTTGAAAATGTCCGGGTAAACGGAGACAAGGCTTTGAGGGAGTACACCAGAATATTTGACAATGCTGAGATAGGGCCTGCCGAAGTATCCGAAAAGGAAATACTGGCAGCTTACAGTGAAATAGAACCGGAATTGCTGGAAACTATAAAAAGATCAAAACAGAATATCTGGAGTTTCCATGAAAAGCAGCTGCAAAACAGCTGGATCACTCCGAAGGAAGACGGAACTGTATTAGGCCAGCTGGTAAGGCCTCTGGAAAAAGTGGGGCTGTATGTTCCGGGGGGAACGGCACCCTTGATTTCCTCGGTGCTTATGACAGCTGTTCCCGCAAAGGTTGCAGGTGTTTCCAGGATAATTATGTGCACGCCGCCCTCAAGGGATGGGAGTGTAAATCCTGCCATACTTGTTGCCGCAAGGGAAGCAGGCATAGATCAGGTATTCCGGGTGGGCGGCGCCCAGGCTGTGGGTGCCATGGCTTACGGGACTGAATCAATTCCTGCGGTTGACAAAATATGCGGTCCGGGAAATGTGTATGTTTCCACTGCCAAGAGGCTGATATATGGGGATTGTGACATAGATATGTTTGCAGGCCCCAGCGAAATTCTGGTTATTGCCGATTCGACCGCAAAGCCGGAATATGTGGCAGCCGACCTGCTTTCACAGGCAGAGCACGATAAATTGGCCTCATCGGTCCTTGTAACAGATGATCCCAAGCTCATAGACCAGGTTGCCGTGCAGATAAAAGAGCAGCTTTCTGCACTGAGCAGGAGTTCAATTACTGAGAAATCCTTGCAGGATTTCGGCTTTGCAGTGCTGGTTGAAAATATTGAAAAGGCTATTGAGGTATCGAACAACATAGCTCCCGAGCACCTTGAAATCTGTGTTGAGGAACCTATGAGCCTGATAGGCCGTATAAGGAATGCCGGTGCAATATTTGTAGGCAATTATTCTCCCGAGCCTCTGGGAGACTATATGGCCGGCCCCAGCCATGTTCTTCCCACCAGCGGGACAGCAAGGTTTTCATCACCGGTCAATGTGGATCAATTTATTAAAAAGTCCAGTTTGATCTACTATAACAGAAGTGCTCTGGAGAGAACCAGCCAGGATATAATCAGATTTGCGGAGGCAGAACATCTGGATGCCCATGCCAATGCCATAAGGGTCAGATTTGCCGGAAAATAGAACAATGCTCACGGAGGTCAATATGATTGAAGAATTAATAAGACCTGAAATACGGTCGTTCATACCGTATGATGCAAACCAGCAGCCATACAAAATAAAGCTTGATGCCAATGAAAGCCCATTTAATATGCCATTGAAAGCCCGGCAGAAATTGTCGGAGTTCATTCTGAACAATCCCGGACTTAACCTGTATCCCGACACCGATTCGGTAAAATTGAGAAAAGCCCTTTCGGAGCACTGGAAGGTTGATTACAGGAACATAATTGTGGGCACCGGCTCGGATCAATTGATTCAGATCCTTGCAAATGTGTTTGTAGGCCCCGGTGACAGGGTGCTGTACCCTGCGCCGTCCTTCGGCATGTATGCCGATTCCTGCATAATAGCGGGAGGAACGCCTGTAAAATATATCCTCCAGCCCGAAAACAGGTTTGAATATTCCAAACAGACTATATTGGAGGCTTATGACAAAGAGAAGCCCAAGCTGGTGTATATCTGCAATCCCAATAACCCCACCGGAAATTTGATGCCAAGGGGAGATGTTCTTGAGGTGGCCGGATATTGTAAGGATGCCGTTGTCATAGTTGACGAAGCATATGCTGAATTTTGCGATGACACCGTAATTCCAGATACTGCTGAGTACGAGAATCTCATCGTTTTAAAAACCTTTTCAAAAGCCTACGGTTTGGCCGGTATCAGGTGCGGATATTCAATAGCCGGACCCGGCCTGACAAATGCCGTAAATCTCGCCAGAGCGCCATATAACATCAGCAGTCTGTCCCAATATGCCGCCCTGCTGGTTTTGGAGGAGAAGACCGAGATAGCTCAAAATATATCCTATCTTGTAAACGAAAGAGAATGGCTTTCAAAAGAACTGACTAAAATACAGGGTATTGATGTATACAATTCATATGCAAATTTCATCCTGGTCAGAGTTGATAACTGCAGGGAAGTATATAAGAAATTATGTGAAAAAGGTATTTTCGTGAGAATATTCGGAGCTTCACCGCTGCTGGAAAACTGCCTGAGAATCAGTGTAGGCATACGTCAACAAAATACCGTACTGCTTGATGAACTAAATACTATCTGTTATAATAAATAGCGAACATTAAATTCAAATTATCAAAAAAAGTTCGGAATTTTAACTACCATTTCGAACCGCAGATAATGATGAACGGGGGGATACCTTTTGAGAGAAGGTTCGGTTATCAGAAATACAAAAGAGACCCAGATAAATCTTAAAATCAATATTGACGGTAAGGGTGACTGCACTGTCAACACCGGAATAGGGTTTTTCGATCATATGCTTGTGCTGCTTGCAAAGCACGGTCTCATTGATGCTTCTTTCGAAGTAAACGGTGACCTGCATGTGGATGCCCATCATACTGTGGAGGATACCGGTATTGCTTTGGGTCTTGCAATAAGACAGGCGCTTGGAGACAAGAAATCCATAAAGAGATACGGTACGGTATTTGTGCCCATGGATGAAGCTCTGGTACAGGTTTCTCTTGATTTAAGCGACAGGCCTTTCCTGGTATTTGATGCATGCATGACTCAACAGATGGTAGGGCAGATGGATACTCAGCTGGTGGAGGAATTTTTTAGGGCGGTGGCTTTTAATGCCGGAATAACCCTTCATATAAAACTGCTGCATGGCAGCAACTGCCACCACATAATAGAAGCCATGTTCAAAGCTTTCGGAAGAGCGTTGGATGAAGCCACAAAAATTGATACCAGAATAGTTGGGGTTATGTCCACAAAAGGTACTCTGTAAACCTGATTTCCAGGGATGATTAATAATTAACTCAAATATTTGTACGGGAATTTTTAGTCACTCCTGTATATAAATTTTACCAGGGAATGATAAATACAAAGCAATAGGGCGGAAGCCGCTATGGGGATTTGGAGGATACCATGCTTATCAACAACACTGATTTTATTAAATTGCCTTTATTCATCAAAGGCAAAGTGAGAAACGTTTATGATCTTGGAAATGAACTGCTTATTGTTGTAACTGACAGGATATCGGCATTTGATGTTGTCTTTTCCGAATTGATACCAAATAAGGGAAAGGTTCTTAACAGCATATCAGCTTTTTGGTTTGACTATACAAAAGATATCATAGGAAACCATGTAATAACCACAGATGTAAGTAAATATCCGGCTGGACTTTCTCAATTCAGGGAAGAGCTGGAAGGCAGATCAATGCTGGTAAAGAAAATAGAAATGGTGCCTGCCGAATGTATTGTAAGAGGTTATCTTGAAGGTTCGGGCCTCAAGGAATACCAGCAGACCGGTTCAATATGCGGCATCAAGCTTCCTGCCGGTCTCAGACAGGGCGACAGGCTGCCGGAACCCATCTTCACGCCGTCCACCAAGGAATCGGAAGGCCATGATATAAATGTGTCCTACGAGGTGCTCTGTGAAAAAATCGGGTCCGATTTGGCTGATAAATTGAAAACCGCCAGCATCAACCTATACAAGAAGGCCAGCAAACACGCTGAAAGTGTGGGCTTGATACTGGCCGATACAAAATTTGAATTTGGTATGTCCGACGGAGAGCTTGTAGTGGGTGACGAAATGTTTACGCCTGACTCCTCAAGATTCTGGGCTATGGACGGATACCAGCCGGGAAGGGCGCAAAAGAGCTTTGACAAACAGTATCTCAGAGAATACCTTGAGAGCCTGACCTGGGACAAACAGCCTCCCGCACCGGCCCTCCCCGAAGAAGTAATCAGGAAGACCGAGGCAAAATACATCGAAGCCTATGAAAAAATAACGGGTCAGAAGTTCTAATAGCAGTTTAATGCGTTGAAGCCGCTTGCAAGGCACAAAGCCCTATTGCACGTCTTTGCCTTGTCGCAGGCCAAGGACGACAACAAAGAAAAGTGACAAAATAGCCGGCGTGAGGCGTGTTGTACATTGTCAACAGAGGGTATGATTGGAGAATAATTATGATTGCTATAATTGACTACGGCGTAGGAAACCTTGCAAGCGTAAACAAAGCTTTCAGCTTTATAGGAGTGGAGTCGGCCATAACTTTCGATCCGGCAGAAATACTTGCTGCCGGCAAGGTTGTTCTGCCGGGCGTAGGCGCCTTTGCAGATGCCATGAACAGTCTTGAAAAGACAAATATGATTTCTGTCATAGAAAAGGTAGTGGAAAAAGGAACTCCGCTGCTGGGCATCTGCCTTGGAATGCAGCTGCTTTTCGACTACAGCACCGAGGGAGGGGACAGGGTTCCCGGCCTTGGCCTGCTCAAAGGCAGCGTAACGCAGTTTCCTTCGGATATGGGACTGAAGGTTCCACACATGGGTTGGAACAGCCTGAGTATAAAGCAGGGAGAAGGTATATTCAAGGGAATCAGGGAAAACAGTTATGTGTATTTCGTGCACTCTTATTATCTGACAGCAGCCGACAGCAGCCATGTTGCAGCAACCTGCAATTACGGAATTACATACGATGCGGCCGTAGCAAAGGGCAGCATAATGGGAACGCAGTTCCACCCCGAAAAAAGCGGAGATGTGGGACTTGATATACTCAGGAATTTTGCGGCACTGTAGGAGGTTGCTCATTATGATAATATATCCTGCGATTGATATAATAAACGGAAAATGTGTAAGGCTGCAGCAGGGCAGCTACAGCGAGGTAACGGTTTTCGGAGACAGTCCGGCGGAGATGGCTCTCAAATGGGAAAGCCAGGGAGCACAGTATCTGCATGTTGTGGATCTGGATGCGGCGCGGTCGGGTAATACCGAGAACCATGGAATAATAAAGCAGATAGCAAAAACTCTGAAAATCCCGGTGCAGGTAGGCGGCGGCATCAGGAGCCTGGAAACCGTTGAAGATCTTATTTCTGGCGGTTTGAGCAGAGTTATCCTGGGGACTTCGGCAGTTAATGATCAGGAGATGCTTAAGACAGCTTTGAAGGAGTATAAGGAAAAAATAGTTGTAGGAATAGATGCAAAGGATGGAATGGTGGCCATACACGGCTGGGAGCAGACCAGTGATCTGTCTGCAATAGCTTTTGCAAAAAAGGTGGAGGAGCTGGGTGCCAAAACTGTAATATATACCGATATCTCAAGGGATGGCATGCTCAAGGGACCAAATCTTACGGCTATGGGCGAAATGGCAAAAGCTGTCGGAATAGCTGTGATTGCCTCGGGCGGTGTCAGCTGTCTTAAGGATATTTCAGATTTAAAGACCACAGGCGTAAGCGGTGTAATTGTAGGGAAGGCATTGTATACAGGGAATTTGGAACTGAAAGCTGCCATAAATGCATAAAACCGCAAACGGCTTTTCCGTCACTATTTGAGTATGTGCCATGGGCGCATATGGCCAATTGACCTCCTTTATTCGCCACATTGCGATAAAGGATATTACTTATATAACATTTTGTGGCCACGAATGTGGCTCAAAGCCATAAAATGGCTTGGGAGGTTAATATGCTGACAAAGAGAATTATTCCGTGTTTGGATGTACACGCAGGAAGAGTGGTAAAGGGCGTTCAGTTTGTTAATATCATAGACGCGGGAGATCCTGTGGAGGCCGCGGCCTTTTATGATAAAGCCGGCGCCGACGAGCTGACCTTTCTGGATATCACAGCCTCCTCCGACGCCAGGAACATAATGGTGGAAGTAGTCAGCCGGGTGGCCGAGCAGGTCTTTATTCCCTTCACCGTAGGCGGAGGCATAAGGACGGTAGAGGATTTCAGGCAAATACTCAAGGCCGGAGCCGACAAGGTGGGAGTCAATTCGGGGGCACTCAGGAGGCCGGAGCTTATATCCGAGGCAGCCTGGAAATTCGGTAGCCAGTGTGTTGTGCTGGCCATAGATGCCAAGGGCCGGCCGGATGGTTCGGGCTGGGATACCTATCTGAACGGCGGCAGGGTAAATACCGGAAAGGATGCGGTCCAGTGGGCCATCGAAGCAGAAAAACTGGGTGCGGGGGAAATTCTTCTGACCAGTATGGACCGGGATGGTACAAAGGACGGCTATGATATTGAACTTACCAGAACAATTTCGGAGAATGTAAAAATACCTGTAATCGCTTCGGGCGGTGCAGGCAAGCTGGAACACTTCAAAGAGGCACTGGTTGACGGGAAGGCTGATGCAGTACTTGCGGCATCACTTTTTCATTTCAGAGAAATGGAAATCCGCGATTTAAAAAGATATTTGGGTAGTAATGGAATAGAAACTAGACTATAATAGATAGATGTGTAAATAATCAACGAAACATTCCGGTGCAGTGGCCGGTGAAAAAATTGAACATAAAACAAGCTGTAAGAATAAAAATGTATGGAGGCGTTATGGTGGGAAATTTAAAGGACTCGGTTAAATTTGACGATAAAGGGCTTATTCCGGTTGTTACACAGGATTATAAGACAAAGGAAGTACTCATGGTTGCATATATGAACGAGGAGGCCTTTGATAAGACCCTGGAGACCGGCAAGGTCACATACTACAGCCGCAGCCGCGGCAAGCAGTGGATAAAGGGGGAGACTTCAGGTCATTTCCAGCTTGTTAAGTCCATAAAACTTGACTGTGACGGAGATACACTTCTCATTGAAGCCGAACAGATTGATGCGGCCTGCCATACCGGCAATAAGACCTGCTTCTTCAGAACACTCACAGACGGTGAATGGACCGAAACAGCACCGGAGGCCGAGGAAGAGATATCAGCAAAGATCCTTCAGGAGGTATATGACGTTATTGTTGACAGGACAGTTCATCCTAAAGAAGGATCATACACAAATTACCTGTTTACAAAGGGCCTTGATAAGATATTAAAGAAAGTCGGAGAAGAAGCTGCAGAGGTAATCATAGCTGCAAAGAATAAATCCAGGGAAGAAATTAGGTATGAAATTTCCGATCTGATGTATCATCTTATGGTTTTAATGGTTGAAAGAGGCGTTACTCTCGAAGATATATATGGTGAATTAAAAGGACGTAGATAAGTGAAAAATAATATCCTGAGTATAAGTGAATATAGAAATAATCCTGAATTTTATTTTTCAAAGGGATTAAGACTGGCTAATAAAAAAAATCTAAGCGAGGCATACCGGAACTTGATGAAGGCTTTGGAGCTGGAACCTGACAACAGTGAGTATAAGTTCAATATGGCTTGCTTTTTGTCTGAACTCCAACGCCCCAGGGAAGCTAACAGGCTGTTCAATGACATATTGACAAACTTTGATCCTACAATGTTCGACTGTTTTTTTGGTTTGGGCTGCAATAGCTTCGAAGTGGGAAACAATGAAAAAGCTGCCGAGTATTTTGACAAATACCTTTATTTTGATGCCGAAGGCGAGTTCAGCTATGAGATTTCGGAGATGGCCTTTTATTTAAAGCTGTACAGCGAAGTCTCACATAACAACAAATTTCTTAAGACATCTGTAACAAATCTTAAAAAGGCTCAGACATATCTTAAAGAAAACAATACTGAAAAAGCTGTTGGTTGTCTGTACAAAGCAATCCGGGCAAATCCGTTTAATGTGGAGGCCAGAAACCAGCTGACACTGGCTTTAATGGAAAAGCAGCAGTTTATCCGGGCAGAGTATATCAATTCTACTGTAAATATTATTGACAGTGAAAATATTTGGGGGAACTGTCTGAATATTTACCTGTTATCCAGGTCAAAAAGGAATGCTGCATTTAGGCGTGCCCTCGAAATTCTTCCTTACCGTCCCATAGAAAACAGGGATGAACTGCTTTGTGCTGCAACTGTGCTCATGGTATTCGATAAAACCGAAGAACTGGTCAAGCTTGTGGAAACATATGCTGTTGAATACAGTGACCGGCTGGTTTATTCAGTCCTGATGCTGGCGTACATAATTACCGGCAAACGTTCCAAAGCATTGGAATTATCCGAAATGATAAACGTTTATACGGCGAATTGCGGTTCACTGGCAGATTGGGTCAGCTACATCACTGATGAGAATAACCGGGGACAAATTGCAGACAATGTTGTAAAAGAGTATGCAAACCTGTTCTGCGTAAATCAGGAACCCATAAAGTCCAGGTACGATGCCGGCAGGTATTATGACCTGTTAAGGGATAGTGGACCTGATAAGATAAAACTCCCAAAAAAATATGCACCAATAATTGAAGGCGCCCTGAGAAACAGGGAAATAATGTATAGCAGTTTGTACAAAAAGGAGATAATCAGTATATTGATTAAGGCTGTCCAGGATTTAAAGCAGCCGGTCGAACCCTTCAACGGGAGCTATGATATGTATTCTGCAGCGCTGGAATACTCGTACTGCAGGTTATTTCATATAGATATGGAAAAAGGGGAAATTATACTTAAGTATAAAATTACTTCCGGGTTATTAAATGATGCACTCAAGGTTTTGAATATATCTTTCTGAGTTTTTTATTCACCAATAATAAATAATACGGAAAAATAGAGCAATTGGAAGAAAAATATAGATATCAATAGCAAGAATGGGTTATATGGCAGAATATAGCTAATTTCATTCAAAAAAGATATTTGATTATATTTTAACCAATATATAATATAATAAATGTAATTAGCACTCGTTAGTAGTGAGTGCTAACAAATGTTACAAAAATCTCGAGGAGGTAAAACAATGAAGATAAAACCATTAGGTGATAGAGTAGTTATTAAAATGCTTGAAAGCGAAGAAACTACCAAGAGCGGAATAGTATTGCCAGGCAGCGCGAAGGAGAAGCCACAGGTTGCTGAAGTTGTTGCTGTTGGTCCTGGAACAGTTGTTGACGGAAAAGAAGTCAAAATGGAAGTTAAGGTTGGAGACAGGGTTCTCACCAGCAAATATTCCGGCACAGAGGTAAAATTTGACGGCCAGGAATATACTATACTGAAGCAGGGCGACATCCTTGCAGTTGTTGAATAATATTAAGTTGAATAATATTAATTAGGAGGCAATAGAACATGGCAAAGGAAATAAAGTTTGGTGAAGAAGCTAGACGTGCACTTGAAAAAGGTGTTAACCAATTAGCTGATACCGTAAAGGTAACTCTTGGACCTAAGGGTCGTAATGTTGTTTTGGATAAGAAATTCGGAGCACCGTTGATAACTAATGATGGTGTTACAATAGCCAAGGAAATAGAACTCGAAGACAAGTTTGAAAATATGGGTGCGCAGCTGGTTAAGGAAGTTGCTACAAAGACCAATGATGTTGCAGGTGACGGTACTACTACTGCTACTCTTTTGGCACAGGCAATAATCAGAGAAGGCATGAAGAATGTAGCTGCCGGTGCAAACCCAATGATATTAAAGAAGGGTTTACAGAAAGCAGTGGACATAGCTGTTACCGGAATTAAGGAAAACAGCCAGAAAATCAAGGGGAAGGAAGACATCGCAAGAGTTGCTACAATTTCAGCTAATGATGATGTGGTAGGAACACTTATTGCAGATGCTATGGAAAAGGTAACTAACGACGGTGTTATAACTGTTGAAGAATCCAAATCCATGGGTACTAACCTTGAAGTGGTTGAAGGTATGCAGTTTGACAGAGGATACCTCTCAGCTTATATGGTAACCGACACCGAGAAAATGGAAGCAGTTCTCGATGATCCATATATACTTATCACCGATAAGAAATTGACAAATATTCAGGATATCCTCCCTATTCTCGAACAGATAGTTCAACAGGGCAAGAAACTGTTAATAATTGCTGAAGATATTGAAGGAGAAGCTCTTACAACTCTTATCGTCAACAAATTGAGAGGAACCTTCACCTGTGTGGCTGTCAAGGCTCCGGGCTTTGGCGACAGAAGAAAGGAAATGCTCCGTGATATAGCAGTACTGACAGGAGGAGAAGTTATAACTGAGGAATTGGGTCTTGACCTTAAGGAAACTCAGATTACCCAGCTTGGCAGAGCAAGACAGATAATAGTTCAGAAAGAAAACACTATTGTTGTAGACGGTGCAGGAAACCAGCAGGAAATCAAAAACAGAATCGCTTCAATCAAATCACAGATTGAAGACACAACTTCAGACTTTGACAGAGAAAAGCTGCAGGAAAGACTTGCAAAGCTGTCTGGCGGTGTTGCTGTAATCCAGGTTGGTGCTGCAACTGAAACCGAAATGAAAGAAAAGAAATTGAGAATAGAAGATGCTCTCGCTGCCACAAGAGCTGCTGTTGAAGAAGGTATCGTAGCAGGCGGCGGAACAGTATTGATAAATGTAATACCTGATGTTGCAAAATTACTTGATACAACTTCAGGCGATGAAAAGACCGGTGTTCAGATCATATTGAGAGCATTGGAAGAGCCTGTAAGACAGATCGCAGCTAATGCGGGGTTAGAGGGCTCAGTCATAGTTGACAAGATAAAGGCAAGCAACAAGGGTATTGGTTTTGATGCTCTTAATGAAAAGTATATCGATATGATAGAAAGCGGTATCGTCGATCCTGCAAAAGTTACAAGATATGCACTTCAAAATGCGGCATCAATAGCATCCATGGTTTTGACAACTGAAAGTCTGGTTACCGACAAACCTGAACCGGAAGCTCCGGCTATGCCAGGTGGAATGCCAGGCGGAATGGGCGGCATGTATTAACAGTCCTGGATTCAAATAAGAATAAAGAGGGTGGCAGAGCGAAAAAAGCCATCCTCTTTTATTTTAATCATTTAAAAATATCATTAATTTTTTTAATTGCATGATGATGAAATTGTAAATAATTTTAAAATTAATTAGAAATCCTAAAAATAATACTTGATATTATTTCAGTAATTTATTATTATGTATAAAAAGCTTAGAGATATATATAATATTTTAAGCCAAGCGCAAGTTTATTGGAGTGTAGAATAAACTTCTCAGGAGGGGTTTGCGTGGATATATTTTTGGAGAAAATTGTAAGGCGTAAGAAAACTGCAGTTGACGGTGTGGTAATTGCCAGTATCATTTTATCTGCACTGATTATCATAATGTTTGTAAGCTCATTGTCGTTTCTGGCTGCCTTTTCACCATTAGTAATAGTGGGAATAGGTTATCTCGGATATGTTTTTATCAGGAACAGGAACGTTGAATACGAGTACATTGTGACCAACGGTGATCTTGACATAGATATGATAATAGCCCAAAGGAAAAGAAAGAGAGTTTTTTCGGGAAACTGCAAGGATTTTGATGTGGTTGCCAAAATGACCAGCGGGCAATTCAACAATAATACAGACAGCATTAAAAAGCGCATAAATGCTGTTACAGCCATGGATTCACCCGATGTATACTTTCTTACTACGGTAAAGGACGGAAGCAAGGTACTGGTATTTTTTGAACCTCATCCCAAAATGATAGAGTCTTTCAAAAAATATATTCCAAGAAAAGTATTTGAATAATACTAAAGTATGATAATAAGGCAGATGGCAGCATTACAGCCATTTGCCTTTTAAATAATGATAAATAGTGCTGGAGATGTTTAAACGGTATCCGGTATTTATATAATTTTATAACACATATTTATTATTTCCGATCAAGGAGGATTTTGGAAAATGGCGTATTTTTATAGTGAACCATCCAGAACATTCAGTGAATATCTTCTGGTTCCCAATTTAAGCACCAAAGAATGCATGCCAGGAAATGTGGATTTGAAAACACCCGTCGTTAAGTTTAAGGCCGGTGAAAAACCGTCTTTACAGCTAAATATACCTGTAGCCTCAGCCATAATGCAGTCGGTCTCTGATAACAATATGGCAATCGCATTGGCAAGATGTGGCGGTATATCATTTGTATACGGATCACAAACTATCGGAAACCAGGCAGAGATGGTGAGGAAGGTAAAGAAGTACAAAGCGGGCTTTGTTATCAGCGACAGTAATTTGAGCCCTGACAATACGCTGAGAGATGTGGTGGAAATAAAAGAAAGAACAGGCCATTCCACCATAGCAATTACCGAGGATGGAACACCTACCGGCAAGCTGGTGGGAATAGTTACAAGCAGGGACTACAGACTTAGCAGAGCTTCAATGGATCAAAAAATTCATGAGTTCATGACTCCATTTTCACAATTGATTTACGGACAGGAAGGCATCACCCTTAAAGAAGCAAATGACATGATCTGGGAGCACAAGCTGAATTGCCTGCCTATAATTGACAGCGAACAAAAGCTGGTGTACCTGGTATTCAGAAAAGACTATGACAGCCACAAGGAAAACCCGAACGAATTGCTGGACCAAAATAAGCGTCTTGTTGTGGGGGCAGGCATAAATACCCGCGATTACAAGGAAAGAGTTCCTGCACTGGTTGATGCCGGTGTGGATGTGGTCTGCATAGACTCCTCGGATGGATACAGTGAGTGGCAGTCCGACACCATCAGATGGATTAAAGAGACCTACAATGGTGAAGTCAAGGTGGGAGCAGGAAATGTAGTTGACAGGGAAGGCTTCAGATACCTGGTAAATGCCGGAGCCGATTTTATCAAGGTAGGTATCGGGGGAGGCTCAATTTGTATCACAAGAGAGCAAAAAGGCATAGGCAGAGGACAGGCTTCATCAGTTATTGAGGTTTCAGCTGCCAGGGATGAATACTTTAAGGAAACGGGCATATATGTTCCGATATGTTCCGACGGCGGGATTGTGCATGATTACCATATTGTGCTTGCACTTGCCATGGGGGCGGACTTTGTAATGCTCGGAAGGTATTTTGCCAGATTCGATGAAAGTCCTACAAGAAAAATAAAAGTCGGCGGAAATTTTGTTAAGGAATACTGGGGTGAAGGCTCAAACCGTGCAAGAAACTGGCAGAGATACGATATGGGCGGAGACTCAAAGCTGGGCTTTGAAGAAGGCGTTGATTCCTATGTACCTTACGCAGGAAAGCTCAAGGATAACCTTGACACTACCATACACAAAGTGAAATCAACCATGTGCAACTGCGGGGCACTTTCGGTTTCAGATCTTCAGCAGAAGGCAAGGCTCACACTTGTATCGGCCACAAGCATCAAGGAAGGCGGAGCCCATGACGTTATTCTGAAGGATAAGGAATTGTCCTCATCGTGATTTATATAAACTCTTAAAGTTAGGTCTAAAAGAAAGTAAGGTGCATATTCTAATATATATCTTGAAGTACAATAGTATATATAGCGAAGCATAAATTGCACTGCTGTTTTTTGATGACTTCAAAGAAAAGAGCAATAATGCTGGATTATACAGGATGCAAAGGTTATAATTGCCTGTAAAATATTGGTGAAAAGGCTTCTTGACATTATTTTATATGTAATTTATAATTAGTTAGCAATATGGCTGACCTACGGCTTAAAATTTTTTCTATATTTGTGAAATATTATGGATATTACAGCATGATTATGGAGATAAGATAACAGGATACTTTTAATTATGCTAGGTTAGCAGAAAAAATTAACGGTAAAGGAGAGGGCTTCAAATGTCAGCAAAAGAAGTCGTTTTAACCTACGAAGGCTTAAAAAAATTAGAAGAAGAATTGGAATTCCTCAGAGGAACAAAAAGAAAGGAAGTTGCCGAGAGAATTAAACAGGCACTTTCATTTGGAGATATATCGGAAAATTCGGAATATGATGAAGCAAAGAATGAACAGGCACAGGTGGAGGGAAGAATCGTCCAGTTGGAATCAATGCTTAAGCACGCCCGACTGATAGATGAGGATGACGTAAAAACAGATGTGGTCAGTTTGGGATCAAGAGTCAGGCTTTTCGACGTGGAATTTGAGGAGGAAGTGGAATATCTGATAGTCGGTTCCACAGAAGCAAATCCGCTGAAGTCGAAGATTTCAAATGAATCACCGGTGGGAGCAGCTTTAATGGGACACAAGGTAGGAGAAATCGTTGAAGTCCAGGTTCCTGATGGAGCAATCAAATTCAAGATTTTAGAGATTTCCAAGTAGTTTATATAATTTTAATTATGTGTTGCCACTAAAAGCTAAACTAATATATAATTATACTGACAGTTTACATTAAAAATGTAAACTGTTTTTTGTAATAGATTACAATAGAGATTGCTGGAGGATATAATGTCGGAAGAAAATATGCAGGTTAATGAACAGAATGAAGAACAGGATTTAAGTGAAATACTCAAAGTACGCCGTGCAAAATTAAAGGATTTACAGGATAAAAACAACGATCCTTTTAAAATAGTCAAGTATGATGTGACAGATTCAACTCAAAATATATTGGATAATTTTGAAACTCTGGAAGGCCGGAACACATCCATAGCCGGAAGACTCATGTCCAAAAGAGGAATGGGTAAGGCAGGTTTCTGTGATTTGCAGGACAGGGACGGCAGGATACAGCTCTACGTCAGAAAGGACGAAGTAGGCGACGAAAGCTACGAAATGTTTAAAAAGTATGATATAGGTGATATTGTCGGTGTAAAAGGTGAAATATTCAAAACCCATATGGGACAGATATCAATAAAGGTAAAGGAAATTACACTGTTGTCGAAATCCCTTCAGCCCCTGCCTGAAAAGTGGCACGGTCTTAAAGATACGGATTTGAGATACAGGCAAAGGTATGTTGACCTTATTGTAAATCCTGAAGTGAAGAATACTTTCATATTAAGGAGCAAAATAATAAAGTCAATCAGAAAGTTCCTTGACGATAGGGGCTTCCTTGAGGTAGATACGCCTTTATTGAATACAATTCCGGGCGGAGCTGCTGCAAGACCGTTTATAACTCATCACAATACACTGGACATAGATATGTATTTGAGAATTGCTCCGGAGTTATATCTTAAGAGGCTTATTGTCGGTGGTATGGAAAAAGTATATGAAATGGGAAGAATGTTCAGAAATGAAGGTATGTCCATTAAGCATAATCCCGAATTCACCATGATGGAAGTTTATGAGGCATACACTGATTACAAGGGAATGATGGAACTTACCGAAAATCTTATATCTACAGTTGCCATGGAAACTCTGGGAACTACAAAGATAATGTATCAGGGACAGGAAATAGATCTGACTCCTCCCTGGAACAGACTTTCAATGATAGAAGCAGTTAAAAAGTATTCGGGAGTTGACTTTGACAGCATTAAGACTGACGAAGAAGCAAAGGCAGCTGCAGAAGAAAAGAAAGTCCATGTAAAACCGGGAATGACCCGGGGTGAAATTTTAAACCTGATGTTTGAAGAGTTCGCTGAAAGCAATCTTGTCCAGCCAACCTTCATATATGATTATCCCGTTGAGGTTTCTCCTCTCACAAAGAGAAAGCCTGGTCACCCTGAATTAACCGAACGTTTCGAGTTCTTTATAACAGGACGTGAGATGGGCAATGCATATACTGAACTTAACGACCCTGTAGATCAGAAGGAGAGATTTGTAAATCAGGTCAAGAAAAGGGATTCGGGCGATGAAGAAGCCAATATGATGGACGAAGATTATGTTACGGCACTGGAATACGGTATGCCCCCTACAGGAGGCTTAGGTATAGGAGTGGACAGACTTATCATACTCTTAACCGATTCAGCGTCCATAAGAGATATATTACTGTTCCCTACAATGAAGCCGAGAGAATAGCTTAAATTAATGTAGGGATGTGCTAGGGGGGATTGGTTTGAAGTATACTTTACAGGAAGCCAGAAAAATACTAGGCGTCACTAAGGCCTCATCTAAAGATGAAATTGAAAAAAAATATGATGTGGTACTGAAAAAGTATAAAATTATGAAGATGGATGGCACTCTGGACGACAATGCAGAGGCTGAATTCCGGAAGTCCACTGATGCTTACAGAGTGATAATGGGATATGAAGTGGAGGAGCCAAAGGTTGAGAAAAAGGAAACCTATACGGATAAGGCCTTTGAAAAGGTAGGTATCGACAGGAAGAAAGCCGACAACTTTTTCCACTATCATAAATACCATATCCTCATCGGAATAGTTGCTGTAATATTGATAGTTTATTCCGTATATTCCATTGTAACCCGGGTAGAACCTGATATAACAATCGGTTTACTGGGGGAAGTAAACTATGAGTCGCAGGACAAATTTAAAGAAAAGATAGTTGAAAACATCCCTGAAATAAAAGAGGTAGCGGTGGATTCTGCCGTATTGTCAGGTAATCATAACGATCAGCAGTCATACGCCTATTTGCAAAAGGCGGTAGTACTCATTTCGGCATCGGATATAGATTTATTTCTGGTTAATAAATATGCTTTTGACAATTATGCAAAAAATGGAGCATTTATGGCTCTTGATGATGTGGCAAAGGAGCTTGATATTGATGCGTCAAAAAGTGAGTCACTGAAGCTGCGGGTGGTTGATGAATGGGAAGATCCCGCAGGTCCCACAGACCAGCCAAAACCCAAAACCTATGCAGATGCCGAGCCGCGACTTTACGGAATTGATGTATCCGGCAGCGAGTTTTTTAAAGATATTGATGTAATTGGTCCTGAAAAAATACTGGTTGTGCGCGTTCAACCCAAGAACTATGATTTGGTATTAAAACTGATAAAACTTTTTACAAAGTGACATAAAGGTTATATGATAGATTTAAAGAACTGTCGGATGTTCAAATGATAATAGTAAGATCATGAAATTATTATTGATGGGGGGGTATTAGTATGGAATGCAGTGAATTTAAAATAACTAAAGAATTGGTTGGTGACAAGACCTGTATTTTTCTTTCGGGTGAGATTGACATATATACATGTCAGACATTTAAGAGTGAGCTGAATGAAGTAGTCAACACATTCAAGGGTGACTTATATATAGACTGCAAAGAACTGTCATATATTGACAGTACAGGTCTTGGAATACTGGTAGGTGCTTTGAAAGAGATCAGGAAAGATAATAACAACATCTATATTTGCAATTTAAAGGACAACATAAAAAAACTATTTATAATTACCGGATTGGATAAATTATTTAAAATAGATTAATTTTAAGTTTACATTGCTCAATCATGGGTACACATAAAATGTGTACCTATTTTTTGATAATAAAAGAAGGAGACTATATATGAGTAATAATATAGCTTGCGACAATGTTGCACTTGTTTTGCCCTTAAAAAGAGAATATGTAAGTACTGCGAGACTCACGGCATCAAGTGTGGCTAACAGAATAGGTTTTAATATTGACGAGATAGAAGATATCAAAGTAGCAGTATCTGAAGTTTGCAACATCATTTTAGCCAGAGAAGCGGATGAAATAGGCCAATACAGGATATCCTTCAATATCAGGGGAAATGTCCTCGAGATAATGTTTACCGGTGAAAGCATCCAATTTAACTGTTTTAAGGAAGCTCTTGACAATGAATATGGTCTGTACATCATGAAAGCGCTTATGGATACTGTAGAGCTTTGTAATGATAATAATTCCATAGTTATGACCAAAAAGATCGGAGTATAGCTTATGGAAAAAGTTAATAGCAGTATTGAGGTCATGGAGGAGGCTGAACTGTTCTTACGTTATATTGATACAAAAGATGTGAGCTACAGGAATGCAATAGTATCCAAATATATAAATCTGGCTGATTTTCTAGCAAGGAAGTTTATTAACAGGGGCGTCGACTACGATGATATATATCAGGTGGCATGTATGGCACTGATTAAGGCGGTAGACAGATTCAGCCCGGATAAGGGAGTTAAATTTGTAAGTTTTGCAACACCTACCATATTGGGCGAAATCAAAAGGTTCTTCAGAGATAAAAGTACATCTATCAAGATACCGAGAAGACTTTATGAAGCCAGGCAGGGTCTTAACAAAGCCCGTGATGAATTGACCCAGGAGTTGAAACGGGTGCCCAGAGCGGATGAAATAGCAGCCTTTATGGGAATAAGCGTAGAAACCGTACTTGAAATAATTGAAGCAGGGAGCTCAAATTCAATTAAGTCTCTTGACCAGAGTATTTATCAGGATAATGAAACTGATTTAAGTGATACTTTGGGATATGATGAAAAAACATATGAAAAAATTGAGAACAGGGATTTCCTTGAAAGGACACTGAAATTATTCGGTGAGGTAGAGCGTGACTTCATAAGTTTAAGATATATGCAAAATCTGACTCAGAAGCAGATTGCCGAAAAGTTTGGAGTATCACAAATGTACATCTCTCGTTTGGAAAAAAAGATACTGGATAGATTCCGTACTTTACTATAATATTAATGCACTTGTTTATATACATAAATACTGGGTATTAATATTATTATTCTAAACTAGGTGGGTGTAATTGTGAAAGCTGTAACTTATGCCATCAAACACGATATAAAAGGCCTGGCCTGTTTGATTAAAACAGTGCTAAAGGTTATTCAGACAGAGTATCTGGTAAGTGAGGATACTTTATTTGAAATCAGGGTCATACTGAATGAGCTTATCGTCAACGCTATCTGCCATGGAAACAATTGCGGAGACGATAAGGGAGCTTATGTGACCGTAAAGATAGTTAACGATTCATATCTGTATGTCTGCGTTAAGGATGAGGGCTGCGGGTTCAATCATAAGGTTGACTTGCAGAAGTTAGGCGACTATGTTGAAGAAAAGAACAATTCCTTCAATGAACACGGGAGAGGACTAATAATAGTTGAACAGCTCAGCGATAAGTTGAAGTTCAATAAGTGCGGAAACAAGGTATCGATAATAAAAAGCCTGAGGTGACGGCAGGAGCTTCCGGACAAATATTAAATCCAAAGATTGGTGGAGAACCACTGATCTTTTTATATTTATGTATGTTTATATATAGCTGCAGGAAGGCCGCGGAATAAAAAACGTATACGCTAGAAAACGGCAGAACTTTTTAGAACATATGAATATAAGTGATTTATTTTCTTATAATTACCTAAAATCACATTTTAATCGCTAGTTTACCCTTGACAATAAAAACAACATTATGTTAGTATATATAAGCCGTCGCAATTACTGATGACACCGACTTAAAGGTCTGACAAGCTGTAAAAGCAGCTGATAAGAATTTTTAAAATAAGTGTTGACACAAGTAAAACGACGTGATATCATAATTAAGCTGCTTGCGGCAAGCGAACAGCGAAAACCTTGAAAGCCAGCGGTAATAGTGCTTTTAAGGTATCAAGATGATAGATGCGAGGCAGAACAATGATTCACAATGTGAATCATCGGAAGATGAATTTCGAGCAGCGGAGCTTATACGATAAGTGAGCAGCGCAAAATATGAAATCTGACGCAGTAATGCGGCATCTAAGATTAATTTCAAAGTGGTAGATACGAGTAGTACAAGGAAGACGAGTCTCGAGTAGCGGAGTTTACAAAGGTAAATGAGCAACGCAGAGTACGAAGTCTGACATAGTAATACGAAGTATATAACACTTTGAGAAATGGACTTTGAAAAGTAAACAGTGACAAATACATGCAAATGTAATGTAAAGGAACTCGAAAAATTCCGAAATCGCATAGCGATTTCAAATTGAGTAACTTGCGAACTTTACAACCTGGTTTTTGGAAACAAGAACTAGAAAAAAGTCAGCAATTTTAATGAGCTAACAGG